>QCCH01000001.1 GCA_003281315.1 Prochlorococcus sp. AG-347-K20
GCTAAAGATCTATCTTTGCTAAAAAGTCTTAATCCTGGAACTAAGTTAGTATCATCTAAATCTTGCTGTATTGGGAAAATATCTCCAAATTCTATAGGCCAAATTTCTGCTGATTTTAATTCGCCAATTGATATTTCAGAGATAGTTAAAGCATCGCCCCTTACTGCTTCTGGTAGAGGTTGAGGAGGGTTTTCAATTGTAGAAGAAAAAGTAGGGGCTAATACACCTCTCACATAACCTTTTTCCTTTGGATAAATCTCTTTCTCAAGAAATTCAATTCTATCTAATAAATCGTAAGTTCTCCTACTTACAATAGCCTCAATACTTAGGGTCTCTAGAGATTTCTTAATGATCGATTTCATTGACGACCTCCAGAATCGAACTATTGAAGGTTTCTCCCACCCTTGTTTCTTTGCTTCACTTATTGCTTCATTTAGTGCTTTTGTAAGCCATACTGAGTTAACTTCATTGGCAGGGCATTTTTTATTCCAAAGAAAAATATCTTCTGTTTTATAACTTCTTGTAGAGCAAATAATTAACTCCCACCTTTTTTTTCCGTTGGATTCAATAATTGGTCTTGAGTAAAAGTCTAATTCCCAATCTGAAATTTTTAATTTAAGACTTGACTCCATTTTTTTATTAATGTTCATTTATCTTGTTCTTTTTATCGAAGAGTGCTTTAGTTTTTAATGCTCTCTCTGTGGCTTCTTGCATAACTTTTTGCTTATCAATTATTAATTCTCCCGCAGAGTTTTCTAGGAGTGCTGTATTGAGACCAATGCGCCCTTTTTCGAGGTCAATTTCAGATATTAATGCTTTTATAATTTCCCCTTCTCTAAAAACTTCTCGTAAAGAACGAATCGATCCATTTGTTAGGGAGGATTGATGAAGAAGTCCACTAGCTCCACCTAAATCAATAAAAAAGCCATATGGTTTTACAGCTAAAACTTCTCCTTCAATTAATTGACCTAATTCTAGACTTGTAAGTTTAGAGACTAATGATGCTTTCTTTTCAGAGAGAACTAATTTTCTGGATTCTGGATTAACCTCAAGAAACGCGACTTTTAGATTTTTGCCAACAAAAGATTGATACTCTTGACCATCTTCAAGTTGGGATCTTGGGATAAATCCTCTTAATCCATCTACATCACAAGTAAGCCCACCTCTGTTAAATCCATTAATTAAAACGTTAATTAATTCTCCATTTTTTGCGGAACTTGATACTTTCTCCCAACTTTGCCTGAGAATTAACGCCCTAGCGCTTACTGTTACCATCCCATCAGCATTTTGTTCTTTGATAACCAAAACTTCCATTTCAAGGCCTATAGAAAACTTTTCTTTAAAGTTAGTTATGACACCCAATCCACATTCTTTTTTGGGCATATAACCAGGTGCTTTTCCACCAATGTCAACATATAGTCCATCACTCTCGATTGCTATAACCTTACCTGAAATTGTTTCTCCTGTAGCCCCAATTGGCTCATTTGCATTTAAGGCTTCCAAAAAAGCACTTTCATCAAAATCGAATTCATCAACTGTTCTTTCTATTTGAAAATCTGTGTTTTGTTCAGAAAAATTAAGGGGTCTATTTAAGTGTTCTAGAGTTAAATCTTGTTGAGAAATATCGAAATTCTTAGTGTTTTCATTACTGTCCTCAATTTCTTTTACTGAATCATCTTTAATGATTTGAGGTTTGATTGCGATATTTGCTATCTTAACTTCTTCTTGAAAATTGCTTTGCTTATTATCTATTTCTTGGGATTTTTTTTGAGTATTTTTTTTGCTTATGTGAAGTACCTGAAGAGGTTTTTTATTGCCCTTTGGTTGGATATTATCTTGGGCATTTTTATTACTGACTCCCATTGTAGGTAAAATAAGAATAACTAATTATTAACATACTCTAAATGTTAGTACTCAAAATTAAAATTAATGAACTTTAAACCAATACCTAATAAATTTGAATATTTAAATTGGCAAGAAATTGAGTGTGTTGCAAAAAACAAAAGATCAACAGTTATTTGGCCATTCGGTGCTGTTGAACAACATGGGCCGCATTTGCCTCTTGCTACAGACAGTATTTTTGTTGATGAAATTATTAGCGAAGTTTTTAAATTATTCTCTGCCGATATCCCATTAAAAAAACTTCCAACACAATATATTGGTTTTTCTCCAGAACACAAGGGTTTTGCCGGGACAATTTCACTTTCCTCAAATTTAATAACCTCAATGATTAAGGAAGTCGGAGGTCAGTTATCTGAAATGGGTTTTAAAAGATTGATATTGATTAATGGACATGGAGGTCAAATCTCACTTTTAAATACTGCTGCAAGAGAGCTAAGAAGTTTCGCACCAGGGATGGCAGTTTTCCCTTGTTTCTTGTGGAGTGGTGTTAATGGATTGAGTGAATTGTTAACAAAAGCTGAGATAGAGAATGGGCTTCATGCTTCTTTAGCTGAAACAAGTTTGATGCTGGCTTTAAAACCAGAATTAGTAGGTGATGAACGCCCAAATGAGGGCATTAAAGGACATATCCCTGAGGGTTGGAGCCTAGAGGGCAATGCGCCAATTGCTTGGCTTACTGACGACTTCAGTAAATCAGGTGTTATTGGGGATAGTAGAGGAGCAAATGAGTCTTTAGGAAAAAATTTAAAGGAATTATTGATTAATCATTGGTTTAAATTGATTATGAATCTGATGCAATCAGATTGGCCAAGCAATTCTTAAAAAAAAGTTTAAGTAAAAAATGTGACTTAACAATTGAAACTATTTTCATGATATTTAAATAAACTCTCTATAATCGTGTAATATTCATGCATAATGAGCTAAAGATTACTGTCATGCAAACTCTAGAATCAAATAAAAAAACTATTGAAGAATCGACTAACTCGATTTCATTGGATTTGCCGGACTTCACTACAGATTCTTATAAGGATGCATACAGCAGAATTAATGCAATTGTTATAGAGGGAGAGCAAGAGGCTCATGATAATTACATTTCTATAGCAACTTTAATTCCTAATGAGTTAGAGGAGTTAACTAAGTTGGCGAGAATGGAAATGAAGCATAAAAAAGGCTTTACTGCATGTGGGAGAAATTTAGGTGTAAAAGCTGATATGGATTTTGCTAAGAAATTCTTTTCTAAATTACATGGTAATTTTCAAATTGCTCTTGAAAAAGGAAATTTAACAACATGTCTTTTAATTCAAGCTATCTTAATCGAAGCATTCGCAATCTCTGCTTATAACGTCTACATAAGGGTTGCCGATCCTTTTGCAAAAAAAATAACAGAAGGAGTGGTTAAAGATGAGTATCTTCATTTAAATTATGGTCAAGAGTGGCTTAAAGAGAATTTATCTACCTGTAAAGAGGAATTGATGGAAGCTAATAAGGTTAACCTTCCCTTAATTAAAAAGATGTTGGATGAAGTAGCAGATGACGCATCAGTTTTAGCTATGGACAGAGAGGAATTAATGGAAGAATTTATGATTGCTTATCAAGATACTTTGATGGAAATAGGTCTAGACAATAGAGAAATTGCAAGAATGGCTATGGCAGCTATCGTCTAATTACATTTATACTCAACTAAGATTTTAATAATTAATCTTTATCTTTAAGTAGTTACCTCTGTGCTATTCTTCATAACATTGTATAGAAAACATTAATAAATTTTAAATGTTTGGGTTAATAGGCCACTCAACTAGTTTTGAAGATGCAAAAAGAAAAGCTTCTTTACTAGGTTTTGATCATATTGCAGATGGCAACTTGGATGTTTGGTGTACAGCCCCTCCTCAATTGGTTGAGAATGTAGAAGTTAAGAGTGCTACTGGAATATCTATTGAGGGTTCCTACATAGATTCTTGCTTTGTTCCTGAAATGCTTTCTAGGTTTAAAACCGCCAGAAGAAAAGTACTAAATGCTATGGAACTAGCTCAGAAAAAAGGGATTAAAATTACCGCATTAGGAGGATTTACTTCTATTATTTTCGAGAATTTTAATCTTCTACAGCATAAACAAATTAGAAATACTTCATTAGAGTGGGAAAGGTTCACTACTGGCAATACTCATACCGCTTGGGTTATTTGCAAACAACTAGAAATAAATGCCCCTCGCATAGGGATAGATCTTAAAAAAGCAACTGTTGCTGTAATTGGCGCTACAGGTGATATTGGTAGCGCTGTTTGTAGGTGGCTTATTAATAAAACTGGGATTTCAGAACTTCTTATGGTAGCAAGACAACAAGAACCACTAGCGCTGTTACGAAAAGAATTAGATGGCGGGACCATAAAAAGTTTAGATGAGGCATTGCCTCAGGCGGATATTGTTGTATGGGTTGCAAGTATGCCTAAAACTATTGAAATTGATACTGATAACTTAAAAAAACCATGTTTAATGATTGATGGTGGATACCCCAAAAATCTTGATGAGAAATTTCAGGGTGAAAATATTCATGTTTTAAAAGGGGGTATAGTAGAGTTTTTCAATGATATTGGTTGGAATATGATGGAACTTGCGGAAATGCAAAACCCTCAGCGAGAGATGTTTGCTTGCTTTGCAGAAGCAATGATTTTAGAATTTGAAAAATGTCATACAAATTTTAGTTGGGGAAGAAATAATATTTCACTTGAAAAGATGGAATTTATTGGGGCAGCTTCTTTAAAGCATGGTTTTTCTGCGATTGGACTTGATAAGCAGCCTAAAGTATTAACTGTCTAAATTATGGCAAAACGTTACCTCCTTGATTTTGAAAAGCCTCTTGTTGAACTTGAGAAGCAGATAGAGCAAATTAAAGAATTAGCTAGAGATTCAGAGGTAGATGTTAGTCAACAGCTTCTACAGCTTGAAACCTTAGCTGCTAGGAGAAGAGAAGAAATATTTAAATCTCTCACCCCTGCTCAAAAGATTCAGGTAGCTAGACATCCTCAAAGACCAAGTACTTTGGACTTTGTTCAAATGTTTTGTGATGACTGGATCGAATTACATGGAGATAGAAATGGTGGTGATGATATGGCATTAATTGGGGGGATAGGTTCGATAAATAATAGGCCAGTATTGATGTTAGGGCATCAGAAAGGAAGGGACACAAAAGAAAATGTAGTAAGAAACTTTGGGATGGCAAAACCAGGAGGTTACAGAAAAGCTCTTAGATTAATGCAGCATGCAAATAGATTCTCTTTGCCAATTCTTACATTTATTGATACTCCAGGAGCTTATGCTGGTTTAAAAGCTGAAGAACAGGGTCAAGGGGAAGCGATTGCAAGAAACCTTAGAGAGATGTTTGGATTGAAAGTCCCAATTGTGGCTACTGTCATTGGAGAAGGAGGTTCAGGAGGTGCCCTTGGAATAGGTGTTGCCGATAGGTTACTAATGTTTGAACATAGTGTTTATACAGTTGCTAGCCCGGAAGCATGTGCATCAATTTTGTGGAGAGATGCTGCCAAGGCACCAGAAGCTGCATCAGCACTCAAAATTACAGGTAAAGATTTACTTAAATTGGGGATAATTGATGAGGTATTACCTGAACCTTCTGGTGGCAATAATTGGGCTCCTTTAGATGCTGGCAATACACTAAAAGATGCTATAGAGAAACACCTTAATGTTTTACTGCAAATGCCTGAGGAAGAATTAATTGAGGAAAGATACAAAAAATTTAGGGTTTTAGGTAAATTTATCGAAGCAAATAATATTGAAGAGATTTATAGTGAAATTCCTCTAACAACTGAATAAATTGAAACTAGCTTTTATAACGGGTGCTACTAAAGGTATTGGCAGATCTACCGCAATTACTTTTGCTAATGCTGGCTGGGATTTAATTTTACTTTCCAGGAATATGGATTTAATGGAGAAACTAAAGAGCAAACTGTTGATTACTAAATCAAAAATTAACTTAGTTAAATGTGATTTATCTAATCCTCTAGAAATAGAGCATTGTGTTAAAGAAGCAATTGAGAAGTATGGGTGCCCTTCAGTATTGATAAATAATGCTGGTTGTGCATTTAACGGCTCCTTAGTTGAAATGGATTTAGGTCAATGGGAACAAACTATGCAAATAAACCTCACAAGTGTTTTCCAAATTTGCAGTTCAATAATTCCTAAAATGAGAAAAAATGGTGGATTAGTCATTAACGTTAGTAGCCATGCTTCTTATAATGCATTTCCCCAATGGGGAGCATACTGTATTTCAAAGTCTGCACTAGCTATGTTTACTAAATGCTTGAGGGAAGAGGAGAGATCTAATTCAATTAAAGCTTGCACAATAACTTTGGGTTCAGTAAATACTCCTCTTTGGGACTCAGAATCTATCAATGCTGATTTTGATAGAACTTCTATGCTCTCCTCAAGCGAAGTATCAGATACTATTCTCTATATGGCACAACAACCTGAATCACAATTGATTGAAGACTTAACTTTAATGCCCTCTGGAGGAGCTTTTTAAATATTCTTTTTCATATCTTAGTCCTTTAAAAGTGATTTTTTTTAGGGCTGCGTGAACCCGATTAAACAAGAGAATGTGATATAGTGTATAAGCAATTAAGCTTTAAGAAGATACAGTTAATTAAGTTGCGTTCAATTTTCTGTCAAGAATTTTATGACCTCTACATTACCCAACGATAATATTAGAAACTTTGACGACCAGATTACTAATAAATTAATGTCAGAAATTATAAGAGACAGAATCAAGAATTCTGGAACAAAATTCAGCGCCAATGATAATATTGCAGATTTTATAAATCCTGGAGAATTAGAGATTTTAGAAAAAGAAGTTGCCTCAAGAGTTAAGGACTTATTAAAGTCCCTCATAATAGATGTTGAAAATGATCATAATACTCAAGAAACTGCTGAAAGAGTTTCAAAAATGTATTTAAATGAAGTTTTTAAAGGCAGATATCATCAACAGCCTAAAGTTACAAGTTTCCCAAATGACAAGAATCTTGATGAGATATATACAGTCGGCCCAATTTCTGTTAGATCTGCATGTTCGCATCACTTTGTTCCAATTCTAGGAGAGTGTTGGATAGGCATTAAACCTGGGAATAAAGTCATAGGACTTTCAAAATTTGCGAGAGTTGCTGATTGGGTTTTTTCAAGACCTCATATTCAGGAAGAAGCTGTGATGATTCTTGCAGATGAAATCGAAAAACTATGCGAACCTAAAGGTTTAGGTATTATTGTGAAGGCCCAACATTATTGTATGAAGTGGAGGGGAGTCAAAGAACCTAATACAAGCATGATTAATTCTGTGGTGAGAGGCGATTTCAGACACGATTTAAGTTTAAAACAAGAATTTTTTGAGCTTGTAAAACAGCAGGCAGCAACTAATAATTACTAATCCCTTGTTAAAAACTTAAAAAGTTCTTCTGTTTTTTTTATATCTTTTATACCAGGAGAAATCTCAACACTACTAGAAATATCTACCCCATCAGGTTTGATATCTGTAAGGATTTCATCAATCCATTCAATTGATATTCCACCTGCTAACAACCAAGGCTTGCTAAATTGCAGATTTTTTAAATAAGTTGATTTTATTTTTTTTCCTGAACCTCCATAAGTTTCTTTATTCCAAGAATCAAGTAGTATCGCATCTACAAAATCTTCAAAAGGTTTAATTTTATCTATGTCCTTTTCCGTTTTTATCCTGAAAGCTTTCCATAGGCCAATGTTGGGAATTTTTTCCCTTATTTTTTTGCAGTAATCAAGATCTTCATCTCCATGTAATTGAATGATAGTTTCACTTGGGTTTCCTAAGAAATTTTTAATAATTAAGTCTATTGGACAATTTTGTACAACTGATACCCTTTCAATGTTTGGATACAACCTTTCTAAGGTTCTAAAAATTTTTTTCTTAATTTCAGCAGATACGTATCTTGGTGACTCTTCCACTGAAATAATGCCGATAGCATGCGCCCCTAATTTTGAGACTTGAAGGGCTTGTTCTTCTGAGGTCAGGCCACAAATTTTAATTAAAGTATTAGTCTTGGGCATATAATTATCCTGTATGTAAAATTAATATTATTGCTCAATATAGCGGAGATTATTTTTGAGAAGTTGGCAAGTTTTTAAAATATGGGGAATTCCCTTTAAAATTCACCCTTATTGGTTCGCTATTCTCTTTTTATTCTCATGGAGTATAAGTAATCAGGTTAATTTAACCCCAGGTAATATTTACAATACCAAAGAAGCTTGGATTATAGGATTTTTAACTTCTTTTTTCTTTTTATCTTCAATTATTTTTCATGAGGTTTTTCATACTTTTGTTTCCATTAATCAGGGTGTAAAAATAAAAAAAATAACTTTTTATTTTCTAGGGGCAATTTTACAAATAGATAAGTATTGTCAAACTGCTTTAGGCAATATAAAAATTGCAGTTGTTAGACCTCTTTTATGTTTTGCTACAGCACTTATCCTACTTATAATTAGTAACTACACTGCATCTCAAGAACAAATAGCTATTAATGTAATTTTTAGAGTAGGTATATTTAATTTGTTCTTAGGATTCTTAAATTTGATTCCAGTTGGTACTTTAGATGGAGGAAATTTATTAAAAAGTATTATTTGGCATTTTACAGGAAGTAAAAACAAAGGAAGAAATTTCCTAAATAAAGTAAATTTATTATTATCTTTTTTTGTTTTATTTTTTGGGATAGTTTGTTTGTTTAGATTTAACTTTTACTTTGGTTTTATTCTTTCTTTTTTGGGCTTGTTTGGTGTTAATTCTTCAAAATCTGAAAGTCAATTTTTTAAAATTGAAAACATACTTAAATTTAGTAAAGTTTCTGAGATCAAATTAAAGCCTTTGAGGAAAATTGAATACGATTCAAATCTCTCAGAATTTAATACATTAATAAAAAATAAAAAGGATTTATCGGATAAATATTTTTTTGTCACGAATAATGGTAGGTGGACTGGTTTTGTTGATGAGAATATTTTAAAAACTGTTTCTTTAAAAAAATGGGAACGGAACTTTGTTGGCGATTTTAAGAAACCAATCGATAGTTTTGAAAGCATATCTCATAACGAAAAATTATGGAGAACTATAGTAAGACTTGAAGAAACAAATGAAGGTTTTTTATTGGTTCTCAATCCTGCAGATATCCCTTTGGGGATAATTGATAGGTCAAAAATTGGAAACTTTGTACTGAATAAATTAGGTTTTAATTTGCCTTCAGAGATTGTTAACAAATTAAACTTTAAAAATCATTATCCCTTAGGAATTGAATTGCCAAGAATAATTAATTTAATGAAGCAGAAAGGAGATCTTTAATAATTCTCGTCATTAAAATTTTTGTATTTTTTATTATCTATGGCAATATTTTTGAAATCTATATTTGATTTATTTTTAAGGAATGAAGTTCTCAAATATTGAACTATTTCATCATTTGTTAGTTTTAAATTTACTTTTGGTGGAGCTTCTTCTTTGAATAATTTGAACCATAAATCTCTTGGAGGATTTGTTTGAATCTCTCCATGTTGAAGGAATGCACCTTTTTTACGAAATTGGGCACTACCTATTCTCTTAAACCCATCCTGATCAACTAAATCAGAAATTAATGAAGTCCCAAAACAATTTGTATTAATGCTAGATTTTTGTGAATCACCATATTGTAAGTTTAGACCTAATTCTCTAAAACTTTTAATTAACCAATTATTGACCATTTCATAACTTAAGACTTTATAGTAGGATTTTTTAAATGTTAATGCATATGTTATGCCTCCTGAATGCAGAACAGCACCCCCTCCAGAGGGACGTCTAACAATATTAATTTCTCTATTTGATAATAAATTTTTCCAGTGAAGAGGAATCTCCTTTTGGTGATAACCAATTGAAAGCCAATCCCCAGTCCAATAGTAGAACCTCAATGTGAGAATTATTTCAGGATTCGAAATAGTCTGATTTAAAGAATTTAAATCTAAAGCCATTTGATCAAATCCAGGTAAATTATTTGTCGAAAAAATTAAAGCTTGATTTCCTATTCCCAAAGTTAATTTTGTAATTTTATTTATGATAATTTTCAGTTAATTTTTTCTTTCAATTTGTTAATTACGTAACATCATTTTGTAATAGTGTTTCAAATCTCCTCTTTTCGGTGGAGAATATAGAAAATAATTTTTTACCATGGAGCCAACTCAAACAATAAATCTTATTGCATTAAGCCTCATAGTAGTTATGCATGCAGGAGTTTTAGCACTCAGACTAGGAATTAGTTTAGGTAGGAACTAGAGTTTATTAGAAAATTTAACCTTTATAAGGTAATAATATAATAAGACTGAATTGATTTATTCAGTAAAAATTTCTCGTACTTAATTTGTCAAAATCTTTTTATAAAAATAGTATTTTTCAAAAAAAATATTTAGGGTTTTTATTTATTAAAAGACAACAGAAACAGGATGATTTTGTATCATTAATTTTTTTAATTATAAAAATTAGCTTTTCCCTTTTAGCAATAATAAGCCTTATTAAACTTGGCTATAGTTCCAAAGTTAGGTTGACCAGATTAAGGGAAATTGAAGACTCATTTTTATACGAAAAATATAGATTTAATGTTTTAACAAGTAAGTTTGATGATTTATTCTCTTCTGATGGTGAGCAAAGATTTATGAAGGATCAGGATCAAATAATTTCTAGGGACATTATCAGAGTAATATGGCGTTGAAAAGAATGACCTTGAATCATTCTTCTTTTCATTTTTCTATCTAAAATTTATCTAGTGAGTAAGAACATTAAGGGTTTAGTCCTAATAACAGGAACAACCTCAGGAGTTGGATTAAATACTCTAAAACCTCTTTTAAGATTTGGATGGGAGGTTATAGCTGTTAATCGATCAAATAAAAGAGCTATAAAAATTGCTGAGGAATCCTTGACAAAAGAGGAAGTTGAAAATGTTCACTTTATAGAAATAGATCTTTCTAACTTGGATGATGTGAGAAAAGGTTGCGATGAAATATTAGAAAGATTTAAAAAGCCAATAAATTCTCTTATTTGTAATGCAGCAGTTTATAAACCGAGACTAAAGAGACCTGAAAGGTCTCCTCAGGGGTTTGAAAACTCTATGGCAGTAAATCACTTTGGCCACTTTCTTATGATAAACCTTCTTTTTGAAAATATTTTATCTTCAGAAAGAGAAATTGTTTTAAATGGAAAATCTACTTTATTCAAGCCAAGAATTACAGTATTAGGAACTGTTACGGCTAATTATTCAGAACTTGGAGGAAGGATCCCCATCCCTGCCCCAGCTGATTTGGGAGATTTGTCTGGATTCAAAAATGGTTTTTTATCTCCAATAAGTATGGCGAATGGAAAGAAATTCAAACCTGGTAAGGCTTATAAGGATAGTAAACTTTGCAATATGGTGACCGTTCAGGAATTATCAAAAAGATATCCTGAAGAGAAAATTATTGTAAATTCTCTATATCCTGGATGTGTTGCTGATACAAAACTTTTTAGAGATACTCCTTGGTTATTTAGATTCCTCTTCCCTATATTTCAGAAATTCATAACAAAAGGATATGTTTCACAAAGATTGGCAGGAGAGAGAGTCGCTCAAGTAGCAACTTACAAAGAATTTGCTAAACCATCAGTCCATTGGAGCTGGGGGAATCGTCAAAAAACTGGAAGAAAAGCATTTTCTCAAAAGTTGTCAAAAAGAATTATTGATACGAAGACTTCTCAACAAACTTATGATCTAACAAGCCAATTGGTTGGATTAGATTAACTAAGACTAATCAAACCCTAATAAATCAAAAATTTCTCTATCTTTAAGTGGATTGCCTTCTAACGGTTCTACGTTTTCAAGCATATTTTTGGCAAGAGATAAATATTCATTTTGAACTTCAATAACATCTTCAGTTGGTTCCATTTCAAAAATGGTGCATTTTTTTAGTCTTGATCTTCTGATGGCGTCGACATCTTTGAAGTGGGCCATAGTTTTTAAACCTGTTCTTTCATTAAATTTATCAATTTGGTCTGTATCTTTTGATCTATTTGCGACTACCCCACCTAATCTGACTTTATAATTTTTTGCTTTTGCTTTGATTGCAGAGACAATTCTATTCATAGCGAATATTGAATCGAAGTCATTAGCAGTAACAATTAAACAGTAATTGGCATGTTGCAATGGAGCTGCAAATCCTCCGCAAACGACGTCTCCTAAGACATCAAAAATAACAACATCAGTATCTTCTAATAAGTGATGTTCTTTTAATAGTTTAACTGTCTGACCGGTTACATACCCCCCGCACCCTGTCCCAGCAGGAGGACCTCCACTCTCGACGCACATTACGCCATTAAAACCCTCAAACATGAAATCGGTTGGCCTTAATTCTTCGCTATGAAAATCTACCTCTTCGAGAATATCAATAACTGTAGGGACCATTTTGTGCGTCAAAGTGAAAGTGCTATCGTGTTTCGGATCACATCCAATTTGTAGAACCTTTTTACCTAATTTTGAGAATGCTGCAGAAAGGTTTGATGATGTAGTTGATTTTCCGATGCCACCCTTCCCATACACGGCAATAACTAAAGCCCCTTCCTCAATATTTATTTTTGGATCTTGCTTTACTTGAACACTTCCTTCTCCATCAAGAGGTCTATTTATAGTACTTGTCATTTAAAGCTTAAAACTCATCATTATTTATATTCTTGCAGCGTAAATACACATGAAATATGTTTCTAAACAAATATGTATTTAATTGTATTAAAAGTGTGAAATATGTTCTTATAACTGAATTTTTGGGATTAAATCTATTAGATTATGAGTGAAAATACTCATGACTTAATTATATTTTATTAGTAAAAATTAACTGAAATATGCTTTAGCATCATAAAGAGTTTCATCGCTTATCTCTGGAATTCCTCTCAAGATTGCGTATTTTTCAGTATTTGTTTTAACTTTACCTCTTACAAAAAATGGAACTTTTGTTAATTCAGCTCTACCAGATTCAGTCCAGATAATTCCTTCTTTAATATTTTTTTCTTTTTTCTCGTCAGAATTTAAAATGTCATTTGTGTTTGTCGCTGTATGTCCTAAATGGCTTTGATGACCATCAACAAACTCAAAGTCATGTTTGAACATATCAATAAGATGCTCTTCTAAGCCCATCATTAGGGGATGTACCCAGTCATCAAAAATCACATTTGCTCCTTCCCATCCCATTTGAGGGCTATATCTTGCAGGAACATCTTGAACATGCATTGGAGTACTAATTACTGAGCATGGAATGCCGAGTCTTTTTGCACTATGCCTTTCCATTTGGGTCCCTAAAACTAGTTCAGGGGCGACCTTTTTCATGGCATCTTCCACTTCTAGATAATTGTTAGTTATCAGAGCTTCTACATTAAGATCTTTTGCAGTAGCTCTTACTTGCCTGGCCATTTCCCTGCTATATGTTCCAAGACCCACTACTTCAAAACCCAATTCTTCCTTAGCAATTTTGGCTGCTGCAATTGCATGTGTTCCATCACCAAAAATAAAAACTCTTTTACCAGTTAGATAATTTGAGTCAACTGATTTTGAGTACCAAGGAAGTTTTGATTTATTTTCTAATTCTTCTTTATTTGTCAAAGGAAGATCTAATTTCGCATGAACTTCATTTATAAATTCAATCGTATTTTTTATTCCAATAGGAATAGTATTCGTATATTCCATTCCAAAGTTCCGTTTAAGCCACTCACATGAAGTTTCTGCAATTTCTTGATAAAGACAGATATTTATTTCAGCATCAATCAGTCTTTCAATATCATCAGGACTAGCACCTAATGGAGCAACAACATTTGTATCTATACCTTGTTCCGAAAGTATGCGTTGGATTTCGATTACATCATCTCTGCATCTAAATCCTAGTAATGAAGGGCCAAGTATATTAACTTTTGGTCTGCGACCTAATTCCTTCCATCTTAGAGGACTTATTTTTTCTGAAGAACTTACTTTTTCTTTTAAAAGGGTTCTTGTTAGTTGATAAAAGGTTTCTGAAGCCCCCCAATTTTCTTTCTTGCTATAAGCAGGTAATTCAAGATTAACAATCGGCATATCAAAACCCATACCTTTTGCAAGTGCTCCAGGTTGGTCTTGAATAAGTTCTGCTGTACAACTTTCTCCGACTAAAAGAGTTTTGGGTTTGAATCGTTCAACCGCTTCCTTAATATTTTTCTTCACTAATTCTGCTGTATCGCCTCCAAGGTCTCTAGCCTGAAAAGTTGTATAGGTTACTGGAGGCCTTTGCCCCCTCCTTTCGATCATGGTAAAGAGAAGATCTGCATATGTATCTCCTTGGGGGGCATGAAGCACATAATGAATGTCTTTCATTGACGAGGCAATTCTCATAGCACCAACATGTGGTGGCCCTTCATATGTCCAAAGAGTTAATTCCATAGTTTTTAATGCGTTACTAAAGTTTTTGAAGTTAGTATTTGATTTCTTTTTAAGGGTTTGGAGAAGAGACCAGCCAAATCAGCGGCTTGATCAATTCCATGAATTGGACTGAATACCATTTCTATTGACCACTTAGTACTAATTCCTTCCGCTTCCAGTGGGTTGGCTAAACCCATGCCACAAACTACTAAGTCTGGATTAGATTCTCTCACTCGATCTAATTGTTTTTCTACATGTTGCCCTTCAACAATTTTTGTATTATCAGGTAATAAATTAATCTCCTCTTTCATTAAATCTTTATTTAAATAAGGAGTGCCTACCTCTATAAGATCCATTTCGCATTCATTATGCAAAAATCTTGCCAAAGATATCTCCAATTGTGATTCAGGAAGAAGAAATAATCTTTTCCCCTTAAGTATTTCTTTGTGAGATTCAAGAGCAAGTTTTGCTCTATCAATTAAAGGCGAAATAATTTTATGAACTTTAAGTTCATTAATTTTGAAAGCTTTCGCTGCAGCTAAAAACCATTCAGTACTTCCTTCGATACCAAGAGGAAATGGAGCCGAAATTATTTCACAACCACGATGTTTTAGGTCTCGAACCGTATCACTTAGATAAGGCTGAGTTAATAATACTTTTGTATTTTTGCCAATCTTTGGTAATTCTGTTGATTGCCGTGGTGGAAAGCTCTCAATATTTGAAATTCCTAAATTTCTAAAAATCTTTTTAAACCTATCCTCTACATTATTTGCAAGAGTTCCAACTAATAATAATTTATCCTCATTTGATGACTCCATTAATGGAATTAAAGCTTTTAAGGCGCCATCTTCTCCTTGGGTAAAAGTTGTTTCTATCCCACTTCCAGAGTAATTAACGAATCTTACTTGACCAAAAAATCTTTTATTTAATTTCTCTGCGACAGTTGCAAGATCTAGTTTGATCACTTCACTTGGACAAGATCCAACTAGAAAAAGAGTTTTTATTTCTGGTCTTCTTGCAATAAGATCATTAACCACACGATCTAATTCTTCATGAGCGTCAGCAAGACCAGCAAGATCTTTTTCTTCAAGAATAGCTGTCCCAAATCTTGGCTCAGCAAAAATCATAACTCCAGCAGCGCTTTGAATTAAATGAGCACATGTCCTTGAGCCTACTACCAGAAAAAACGCATCAGGCATTCTTCTGTGGAGCCAAACTATTGAAGTTAAACCACAAAAAACTTCCCTTGGTCCAGTTTCCTTATTAAATTCAACTTTACTCATTAAAATTTTCAAGAGCTTATATTTCAAGCTTGCATAAACTTTTTAATTTAAGAAAGTAATTAATAAGTTCTCTTACAAAATGAACACATTTAAAAAACTTATATGAATGTTTAAATACTTAAATGAGAATTATGAAAATTATTTTTAGGATATATTCTAATTTCTATAGAAGGAATTTCCTTGACTTGTTTTTGAAAGCTTCCATACATTTCTAGCTATTTTCGTAGCTAATAATCCTGCTCTTTCTAACTTAGATTTTCCTGGCTTAGCTCCAATTAGAGCTGTCACTTCTGAAGTGGTTAAAGGTGCTCCAGTATTTATAGCTAATTGGGTTAACTCCAATCTATCTCTAAGGTTCTTAAGATTTACTTTCTCAATTTTATCTTCTTCTAACCAGCTAAAAGATGGGTCTTTCTGAGATAGTTTTTGCATCAAACTTAGGCTAACTAATCCAAGAGTTTGATCAGGAGTTAATTCTTTTTCAGTACCAGAAACATTTGGTTCTTTTTTTTGAGAAGTTCCCATAAAAATGCATATCTTTTACTTGAAGTTATCGTTTTGTGGTAAGCATGCAAGTAAATTTAATAGAAAAAATGAACCATTATCCGTTATAGTCGCCTCAATGGAACCAACTTCTAGCTTAAACAGAGGGAAACGAAAAAAAGGGAGTTCTCTAGTCACAGGATCTGAGGTGCAATCTCAGGCCAGTGGTGCTAGCTGTTTTATTACTACCGATTCAGAAAAGTCTCTGGTATCCAGACAAGCAAGTCAAGTTGAGCAAATTGAATTAAGAACATATGTTTTTTTAGATTCTCTTCAGCCTCAATTGGCTGCATATATGGGAACTGTTAGTAGAGGTTTTTTACCTATTCCTGGTGATTCATGTCTTTGGATGGAAGTTTCACCCGGGATGGCTGTTCATAGAGTCACTGATATTGCCCTAAAAGCTAGTAATGTAAGACTTGGTCAGATGATTGTTGAAAGAGCATTTGGATCTCTTGCTCTTTACCATAAAGATCAAAGCACGGTTTTACATTCTGGTGATGTTGTTCTAGATGCTATTGGGAGCGAAGTTAGAAAAAGAACAAAACCTGCTACCAGTTGGACTGAAGTTATTCGAGCAATTACTCCAGATCATGCAGTTTTAATAAATAGACAGAACAGAAGTGGATCGATGATTCAATCTGGAATGAGCATGTTTATATTAGAAACTGAACCAGCTGGTTATGTTTTAAAAGCAGCAAATGAAGCTGAAAAGGCATCTAATATAACGGTTGTTGATGTTAAGGCAGTTGGAGCTTTTGGTAGATTAACTCTCGCCGGGAAAGAAGGAGATGTAGAAGAAGCAGCAGCTGCTGCTATTAGAGCAATTGAAGAAATTTCAAATTATTGAGAATTTTTTAATTTAAACTTTTTTTTAACTTAAACCTATCTCTTTTTTTAAAAAAGGTGACATAATTTTTGCAGCTTTACCTCTACTACCTAATTTATTTAGTTGTGATTGTGAGAGCTCACCGTAAACACAGTTAGACTCTTTTACCCAAAAAATAGATTCGAATTCCCCGTTTGGATATTTGGGGTTCTTAAGAATTTCTCCCCAGCATATTCCTGTTGTATCTTTAACTAAGTTTCCTGAGGGATCGCACAAAACCATACAACTTATAAATCTTGCACTCCTATAAGGACTATCAGAAAGTTCATTAATTAATTTTTTAATTTTCTCATCATTAGTTTTGGCATATCGAGCAGAATAAATTCCTGGCCGACCATCTAAAACATCTACTTCAAGACCCGAGTCATCAGCTAATGCCCAAGTTTTAGTCTCTAAAGCAGCTGCTTTTGCTTTTAGAAGTGCATTCTCAAAATATGTGTTTCCAGTCTCTTCGACATTTAAATATTCTGGTTGCTTCTGAACCTTTAAAGACAAAACATCCAGCATCTCTGAAATTTCAGATACTTTTCTTTGATTGCCACTAGCAATCGTTAGAACTGGAAGGTTCAAAATAACAAATAAATTTACTGTGAATATTATCTTACTTCAAAGCTTGATACGGAGACAGGAAAGGTTGAACATTCCACACCTGTATAGACAGGGCCTGTCTCGTACGGAAATAACATAATGTAAATTTTTTCTTAACACAACAGTATGTTTTGATGCACTAACTAATTTCTATAAGTATTGACATATCAATAGTACCAAGGGTGATAAGTTTAACTTATGAATCATAGAAAAAACATTAATGGAGATTTTGTCGAAAACGCTTGACTTATAAGTACTTAATGAAGCATTCTTCGAATTGAACATTCCACATTTAGTATTTAGTAGACAATGGCTACAGAAACAATGGGTATCGCTCTCGGCATGATCGAGACACGCGGACTTGTACCTGCAATCGAAGCAGCAGACGCAATGACAAAGGCAGCAGAAGTTCGCCTTATTGGTCGTGAATTCGTTGGTGGCGGTTATGTCACAGTATTAGTTAGAGGCGAAACAGGCGCAGTTAACGCAGCTGTAAGAGCTGGTGCTGATGCTTGTGAAAGAGTTGGTGACGGTTTAGTTGCAGCTCACATTATTGCTCGTCCTCATAGAGAAGTTGAACCTGCTCTAGGTAACGGTGAATTTCTTGGTCAAAAGGACTAATTAAGTAAAGCAAGATTTATAAATTTTGCAAAATAATTATTTTCCCTACACAGACCTAAATTTATCCTTATGAGTAAGAAGTATGACGCAGGGGTAAAGGAGTACAGAGATACCTACTGGACTCCAGAATATGTCCCCCTAGACACCGATTTACTAGCCTGTTTCAAATGTACAGGTCAGGAAGGTGTTCCAAGAGAAGAAGTTGCAGCAGCTGTTGCCGCTGAATCTTCAACAGGTACTTGGTCAACAGTTTGGTCCGAGTTACTTACAGACTTAGAATTTTATAAAGGACGTTGTTATCGAATCGAAGACGTTCCTGGAGATCCTGAAGCTTTCTATGCTTTTATTGCATATCCTTTAGATCTTTTTGAAGAAGGCTCAATTACAAACGTATTAACATCTCTTGTAGGAAACGTTTTTGGATTTAAAGCTCTTAGACATCTACGTCTAGAAGATATTAGATTCCCAATTGCTTTCATTAAAACTTGCGGTGGTCCACCAAATGGAATCGTAGTTGAAAGAGATCGACTTAACAAATACGGAAGACCTCTACTTGGTTGTACCATCAAACCTAAATTAGGATTATCTGGTAAAAACTATGGTCGAGTTGTATATGAATGTCTTAGAGGAGGTCTTGATTTAACGAAGGATGATGAGAATATTAATTCTCAACCATTCCAACGTTGGAGAGAAAGATTTGAGTTTGTTGCAGAAGCAGTTAAGCTTGCTCAGCGAGAAACTGGAGAAGTTAAAGGTCACTATCTAAATTGTACTGCTAACACTCCTGAAGAACTCTATGAAAGAGCTGAATTTGCAAAAGAGCTAGATATGCCAATCATCATGCATGATTATATAACTGGTGGTTTTACTGCAAATACTGGATTAGCTAATTGGTGTCGTAAAAATGGCATGCTTTTGCATATTCATAGAGCTATGCATGCTGTTATTGATAGACATCCAAAGCATGGTATTCACTTCAGAGTTCTTGCAAAATGTTTGAGACTATCTGGAGGAGACCAATTACATACTGGAACCGTTGTTGGAAAACTAGAAGGTGATCGTCAAACAACTCTTGGTTATATTGACAACTTAAGAGAGTCATTTGTTCCTGAAGATAGATCAAGAGGTAACTTCTTTGATCAAGATTGGGGTTCAATGCCTGGAGTATTTGCAGTCGCATCAGGTGGTATCCATGTTTGGCATATGCCTGCACTTCTAGCGATCTTTGGTGATGACTCCTGCCTTCAGTTCGGTGGAGGAACACATGGTCATCCATGGGGTTCTGCTGCTGGAGCTGCAGCTAACAGAGTTGCTTTAGAAGCTTGTGTAAAAGCACGAAATGCTGGTCGCGAAATCGAAAAAGAGAGTAGAGACATTCTTATGGAAGCTGCTAAGCATAGTCCTGAATTAGCTATTGCTCTAGAAACTTGGAAGGAAATTAAGTTCGAGTTTGACACTGTCGACAAGCTTGATGTTCAGGGTTAACTCAAGTTTCGAAATTGAGTAGATTTATTCTCCTCAAACTTATTAAAATCTCGTTTTTACGAGTAATTACATTCACATTTTGATTAATTATGCCTTTCCAGAGCACAGTAAGCGACTATCAAACAGTTGCAACCCTGGAAACATTCGGTTTCTTACCACCGATGACCCAGGAAGAAATATATGACCAAATTGCCTACATAATTGCTCAAGGTTGGAGTCCAGTTATTGAGCATGTTCATCCAAGTGGATGTATGCAAACTTATTGGTCTTATTGGAAACTCCCATTCTTTGGGGAAAAAGATCTTAACTTGATAGTGAGCGAATTAGAGGCATGCCATAGAGCATACCCTGATCATCATGTAAGAATCATCGGATACGATGCTTACACTCAAAGTCAAGGAACAGCTTTTGTAGTTTTCCAAGGACGTTAAAGCTACTTTTCGTAGTAAATAACTTTCTCCATAAGAACTTAATTTTTTGGAGAAAGTCTTTTTAAAAAGTTTCACAATTGAAGGTTATGTCAATGAAAACTAGTAGAGAAATTGCATTAGAGAGAAGAAAAGCTATGAGTGATAGCGGAAAAAAAGCTGTTGCCAATTCTTCCACTACTAAAGACAGGGTTCGTACATCTGATGATATGCAAATTTCTGGGATAAAATCTTCCATTGATACAAATACTGCGAAAAAACATATTCCAACAGCAAAAATGAATAAAAAATCCTTTTCTAAAAATTTATCCAGCAAAGAACTTGTAATTGAAAGAAGGAAAGCAATGTCAACTCATGGCAAATCAGCCATAAATTCATCTGATAGAACTCGTACAGAAGCTAATAAAAAGATCCAAGTAAATGAAATAAAAATAACTTCAGATAAAAGCCCTGACTTATCAAATTCTGGTAATTCAGAGAATAAAGTTCTAAATACTAAAATTAAAAGAAGGGTAACTCAAAAAAGAAAACCTATCACCAATACAAGTAGAGATATTGTTTTGGCAAGAAGAGAAGCTCAATCTAAACATGGCAAATCAGCTTCTAAACAAAATAGTAGTGCAGCATCTTTAGCTAGAAGAGGAGATCCAGATTTATCAAGCAGAGAAATATCTCAAAGAGTTAGGGAATTAAGAAGTAAAACTGGAGCAACCTCAAAAAAAGGAAATGGTAAATGTAGACCATGTGGACCAAATAAAAATGGATCAAAAATGAATATTGCTGATGCAAGTTGGAAAGTTGGTAAAAGTGAAACTAATTCTGGACAAACAGTAACTGGAACACAGGCTAATAGATCGTTAAAAACTACTGGTAATGAAGCTAGTACATGTAGAAGCGTCACAGGTACACAATATTTGGGATCCGAAGTACTTAATCAATTTTGCCAAAATCAACCTGAATATAAACAGCCAACTAGATCCTCAGTAACTTCAACATCAGCTGGTAATAAAGTCACAGGTAATGAGGTCGGAAGATCTGAGAAAGTTACTGGCGATGAACCTGGAACTTGCAAAAATGTAACTGGTACTGAATATAGTTCTGCAAATCAGTCAAAGGAATATTGTGGAGAAGTTCCCAAAAATCCCTCAAAGGTTAAACATAGTAATACAGCTGACGGATTAAAAGTATCTGGTTCTTTACCTGGGAGATCTGCACTTGTAACTGGAGATGAGTCAGGATCTGGTCATCAATTAACAGGCGATCAATATCTTGGTTCAGAAACTAATCCTAAAGGGAGATCTCATGAAAAAGTCGGGAAATATAATACATTAAATGGCAATGCATTAACTGGTACAGGAGTAGGTAGGTCTGAATTCGTTACTGGTAATGAACCAGGAAGCTGTAAAAATGTAACTGGCGATGAATATATTGGTTCCCAACAATACGAGTCATTCTGTAAATCCAAACCAAAACCTGAAGCAATGAAGGTTGGAGTTAGTCTTTCAAATAACGCTAATGAGATTAGTGGCACCTTAACTGGAAGATCTGAGAAAGTTACTGGCGATGAACCTGGAACTTGCAAAAATGTAACTGGGACACCATATGCTGGATTAGATCAAGTTGAGGAAAATTGTAATTCTGACTTAATAACTGAATTAAAAGATAAAGGAAAAATTTATTTAGGAGGTAGCTCAAATGCACGCCTTACGGGTATACAACCGGGTATCGGAGGAAGTATGACTGGAGCAGGCAAAGGTGCTTGTCTAAATCCAACAGGAACCCCATATGTTGGAGGAGATCAGTTAGGTAATAATTGTTCCAATCATTCATCCGAAAAAAATTATGCCAATAGTGAAAGAAAAAATTCAAGCTCATGGGAAGAATTTTCTGTAAATTCTCCCTCAAGAGATAAATACTCTGATAAAAAAAGAGATGGTGTAACAGGCAATGAGTATGAAAATGGCTCAAAGATTACAGGCCCATTCGATATGGCTGAGGACACAGTAACAGGGACAGAACAATTTAGGTTTGATAAAAACAAAAATTCCCTACTTACCCCAAAAAAAGATTTAAAGGAATTTGATTCTTCAAAAGAGAGAGCACAATCCAGAATTACTGGCGAGGGTCAATCTGCTGGGTTGAAGATAACAGGGGATGATTGGGCAAGAGGAAACAGGGTAACAGGTACTGAAGGAGCTTCAGCAAGAAAAAGAAATCCTACAAGACCAGGCATGACGAGTGCAATGCCAGTGATGGATATAAAAAGGAATGATGAAATGAAAGAGCCAGATTTCTTGATAACTGGATCAAGTGGCAATACTCGTGAAGGACAACTTGTTACCTTTTCAGGTGGTGCACGAGGGTAATTAAATAATGCCTTTAAGAGGACTGGCAAAAGCCAAGAACTTCACATTGGGGCCTACAGCTCCAATGAAAACTTTTACGGAAAATATTCATACACAAACTAAAAAATCAAACGATTTAGGTAATTCTGGAAAATCTCATAAATTAACTAACAGTATCCAGAATGAAAATTTATATAGGTATGAAAGCAAAATAAAAAGTGATTTTGATGAAATTGTTCCTACTTTAAAGGAAATTGCTAGAATACAACATCATGAAGATTTTATAAGTAAAGCTCAGGTAATATCAAGAAAAAATTTGGGAATAGATCTACCTCTTCATGTATTAGATAAATCTTGGGTTAAACCTCTCGATATGAGAGCTCTATATGCATGGTGTGCTTTTAAACAACATGAGAAACTTAGTGACAATTTTTTTAAAAATGATCCTCTTGAAGGGGCTTCAGGAAGTAGAAGTGCGGAAGATTTTGAAAAATTTCTTTTAGATTGTGGAATACATTTACTTGATATAACTCCTTGTTCGGATGGTCGATTAGCTCATTCAGTAGCGTATGTAATGAGAATACCTTTTAGTTCAGTGAGAAGAAGATCTCATGCTGGTGCACTTTTTGATATTGAAAATACAGTAAATAGATGGGTAAAAACTGAACATAAAAGATATAGAGAGAATATCCCTAATGAAGCCCATAAAGATACTAGGTACTTAAAGGTTGTAACTTATCATTTTAGTTCTGTAGATCCTTTGCATCAGGGATGCGCAGCTCATGGGAGTAATGACGAGTTAGCTGCGGAAGAAGGGAGAAGTAAACTATATGCTTTTAAAGAGGCTGTAGAGAATAGCTTTTGCTGTGGTGCTTCTGTGGATTTAATGTTAATTGGACTTGATACAGATACTGATTCATTAAAAATACATATGCCAACTAGTGATGGAGGGATTGATTTAGAAAAAACTATTTCTACTTTAGAAATTTATAATTCAACAATAAACTTTTCAAAAGAGGATGCGGAAAAAGAAATTTGTCAGACAATTTCTAAGCAATTTTCAAAAGATAAACTCAGTGGACTGGAAAAATTTATGTATAAATTAATTGTCAATAATATTTCTCAAATTGATTATGTAAAGAGTTTTCATAATGGTTCTTATAAAGATATTGGACATGCAGAGAGGTTTATTGGAGTAGGTATAGGTTTTAAAGAAGTACATCTAAGAAATTTAACTTATTTTGCTCATTTAGATACAGTCGAAGAAGGGGCTCCAGATTTAGATGTAGGAGTGAAGATTTTTACTGGACTAAATGTGTCTCAAGATCTACCTATTCCAGTAGTAATAAGATTTGATTACTCTGGCAAAGTACCCGGCGCAAAAGAGAGGGCAATAAAAGATTGTGAAAGGGTTAATAATGCGATATCAATTAGGTATAAAAATTTAGTTGATCAAGGTTTGTTGCATACTTGCTCTACTATTAGAGATAGAGACAACATTCATTCCGCCCAAATTATTGGAATGTCTTTAGATAAAAAAACAGAGGAGGCTCACTAATTATGTTAATTTGCAAGGTTGTAAAACCACTTGTTTCTACCAATAGGATTCCTGGTTTTGAACATAAACATCTACAGGTTGTTTTGGATGGTTCTTCAAGTAAGGTTGCGGTAGATGCTGTTGGTTGTAAGCCAGGAGATTGGGTTATTTGTGTTGGAAGTTCTGCTGCTAGGGAAGCTGCGGGAAGCAAATCTTATCCAAGTGATTTGACGATTGTTGGAATAATTGATCATTGGGATCCTGATAAGTCATAAAAAAGGAGGATAGAAATTGTGGAAATAATGAAGGTTCTTGGAAGGATGGTTTGTACTCAAAGAGTCGCTGGCTTAGGTTATATGAATTTACGAATTTTAGAAAATAATAAAGGAAAGAAATTAGTTGCTGTTGATCCTGTTGGTGCCAGAGAAGGTAACTGGGTTTTTACTTCTAGTGGCTCTGCCGCTAGATTTGCTTGTCCTAATCCAGAAATTCAAACCGATTTAACTATTGGAGGTATTATTGATTATTGGGAGAGTGACTAAAAATTTTAACTTCAAAAATTTATTGAGTAACTTTGTTGAAGGTATAGTGTAATAAGTTTTGATTAAAAAATTTAATGTGGAATGAAAGAGAATCACCTTTAAGGATTGAAAAAAGATTTGAATTTGAGCAATACTCAAAAATTAGTAAATTCATGATGAAAATTGAGAAATTATGTAAAGAAAGGGATGTCTATCCAAATATCAGCTTCGGTAAAAATTTTGTAAGTCTTTCAATTTTTTTAGATAATAAAGAAATATCAGAAAAGGAAAAAAACTTTTCAAAGGATATTGATAAATTTTATTTAGAAGATTAGTTCTTTTTAATAATTATTTGGCTTTGCAATATCTCTTTTGATTAAAGCCATTAAATATGTGGGGGCTTTATATCTTCCAGGTAGACATCTATTTAAAGTTTCAAGATGACTCCAACAAACTGTCTTTTCTATATCTTTAACTGAATTACCTTTTAAAATTAAGAGTCTTAGAGCTTTGCAAAATAAAGGATAACCTGCTTCTAGTTCATCTATATTAAGCTTTGCTGCTGACATAGATCAAAGATGAATTATCAACTAATAATCTATACAACTATGGTGCACAATAGGTGCATATTTCAAATTTCTCAATAATTAGAAATTAATCTAGAAATGCGACGCAATCTATCTCAACTAAAACTCCTTTTGGTAGAGATGAAACTTCTACACAGGCCCTGGCTGGAGGATTCTCTGTATTAAAAAAATCACTATATATTTTGTTGACAATTTGAAAATTACTTAAGTCGGTTAAGTAAATAGTTGTTTTAATTACATCCTCTATTGTTGCTCCACCAGCTTTAAGAACTGCTGCGAGATTTTTTAAAACTTGAATAGTTTCCTTCTCTATATCACCTAAACATGTTATTTCATTTAAAACTGGGTCTATAGCAATTTGTCCAGAACAATAGATAAAATCCCCAGCTTTTATTGCTTGATTATAAGGTCCGACTGGATCTGGAGCATTTGATGTTTTGATTACTTGTTTGGGGGACATTTGTTTAAGAAGATACCTATCTATTTAAACCCATAAATCTTTATTTGCTCTTAAAAAAGTAAATTCTTCTAAATTTTTTGCTCTTAAGAAAAGGTTTATTTTCATCTCTTCATCAAGTAAAAATGGAATTGTCAATTCATTAAGAGAAAGTTTTTTTTCAACTTCCGAAAGTTTATTTTTTATATCTTGATCTTTAGGCTTGAGATTCAATGCCCACAATATATTTGCTTTAGTATATTCATGTGCACAATATATGAGAGTATTTTTTGGTAAAGATTTGATTCTTTCTAGTGAAGAATACATTTGTTGATAAGTCCCTTCAAAAATTCTTCCACAGCCTCCAGAAAATAATGTATCACCAATAAAAAGAACAGGATTTTTCCCATTCAAAAAGAAGGCAATATGTGAGCTTGTATGCCCTAATACTTCAATTATTTTTACTTCTTCACCTAAAATATTCAAAGTTTCTCCATCTGCGACAGATATATTTTGAAAAGGTATTCGCTTTTTTTCTTTGGAGGAAGCAATCACTTTTACATTTGGCCATCTTTCAATAAGAGATTTCGTCCCTCCAATATGGTCTGAATGATGATGAGTTTGCAAAATAGCTTCTAAGTGAAAATTGTTTTCATTTATATATTTAATAACTGGTTCGTGAACAGATGGATCTACAACCACAACGGATTTATCTTTTACCAACAACCAAATGACGTTATCACTTAAAACTCTAAGTCCGATTATATTTCGAGCTTTATTAAATTCCATTGTTAACTTAGAATGAAGAATCCTTGGAAGAAATTGATCTATGTTTACTATAGCTTTACCAAAAGGGGCTCTGTTAAAAGATTCAATTTCAACTTTTAAAAGAGCTGGGTTAGATTTCTCAGATGCGTTGGACGAAAATAATAGATCATTAACCTTTGAATCAAATTGCAAACGGGCAAAAGCTTTATTAGTAAGAAATGGAGATGTTCCTGTTTATGTAAGTTATGGTCAGGCTGATTTGGGTATTGTTGGGTATGACGTTTTACGAGAATCTGAATTAAAAGTCGCAAAGTTATTAGATTTAGAATTTGGTGGTTGTCATATGTCGTTGGCGGTTAAGAAAAATAGCAATTATTCAAAACCAACTGATCTTCCAGCGAATTGTAAAGTAGCAAGTAAATTTATTAAAACAGCAAGAGCTTATTTTGAAGAATTAAATATTCCTGTAGAAATAGTTCATTTGACTGGATCAGTCGAGCTTGGTCCTATTACAGGTATGGCAGAGGCAATAGTTGATTTAGTTGCAACCGGAAAGACTCTTAAAGAGAATGGTTTAATTAAGATAGATGATCTTTATTACTCGACTGCAAGACTAATTGGAAATCCTTTATCTATGAGGTTAGATGATAATCATCTCAGAGATACTATTTTATCAATAGAATCATCTAATGATTTATAGAAGATTAGCTAAATGTTTTTTAAAGATTTTAGAAGGATTAAAAAGTTAGGTAAATATTTAACTAAAGATAAAAAAACAATCTATCTAATCTTGATAGTTTTGTTACCTGTTTCTTTCTCTGGAGCAATTCAACCATTATTAGTTGGTCAAGCCATTACTATTCTAAAGAACGAAACTACAGATGTTTGGCTAAGTAAAACTTTCTTTGGGCAGTCAATAAATGCCATAATCCTAACTTTATTTATAACTGTATTATTCAGATTAGTTCTGCAGGGATACCAAACTTACAATATCCAAGCAGTGGGACAACGTTTGACAGCAAGAATAAGAAGAGAACTTTTTGATCATTCAATATCTTTATCTCTTAAGTATCACGATAAAATGCCTGTAGGGAAATTATTAACGAGATTAACAAATGATGTTGATGCTTTAGCCGAGGTTTTTGGAAGTGGGGCAGTTGGAGTCATTGCTGACTTCGTCAGTCTGATAGTAATTTCTTTGACAATGCTGTCAATTGATAGAGGGCTTGCTATTTTATTACTTTTGACTCAAATCCCAGTTTCATATTTTATTATTTGGCTTCAAAAACGTTATAGAAGAGCCAATTATCAAGTAAGGGAAGAATTATCTCAACTCAACTCTGATTTTCAAGAGAATCTTCAAGGTTTAGAAGTCGTTCAGATGTTTAGAAGAGAGGCTTTTAATAGCAAGAAATTTTCCAAAACTGGAGTTGCTTATAAGAAAGCAGTTAATGGAACAATATTTTATGACAGTAGTATTTCGGCATTTATAGAATGGATTTCTCTTGCAGCAGTTTCCTTAGTTTTAGCAGTTGGAGGTTTTCTTGTTACTTCTGGAAATATTGGTTTAGGAACATTAACAACCTTTATTTTATATTCCCAAAGACTTTTTGAACCTCTTAGGCAGCTTGCAGAAAGATTTACTCAAATACAAGGAGGTTTAACAGCTGTAGAAAGAATAAACGAATTATTGGATGAAGAAATACAGATTAAGGACACTACTCCCGCAAAACATTTTTTAGAAAATGCTGAAAATATAAATAAAAAATTTAAGGGCAAAATTGAGTTCAAGAATGTTAATTTTTTCTACAACGAAGGAGAACATATTATAAAGAATTTATCTTTCAAGATCAATCCAGGAGAGCATGTGGCTTTTGTAGGGCCAACTGGTTCAGGTAAAACAACCATAATAAGATTATTATGTAGATTGTACGAGCCTCAGTCAGGCCAAATTTTAATCGACGAAATAGATATCAAAGATATTCCTATTGCTACTCTGAGAAATATGTTAGGAGTAGTTTTGCAAGATACCTTTATCTTTAGTGGAAATGTCGCAGATAATTTAAAACTAAATTCCAATGTGGACAATCTTGAATTAGAAAATCTTTGTAACGAATTAGGGTTAGATAATTTATTACAAAAATTACCAGAAGGCTTGAACACCTTACTAAGAGAAAGAGGGGGAAATCTCTCTTCTGGAGAGAGACAACTTCTTTCAGTAGCTCGAGTAGCGATTAGAAATCCTGTCGTTTTAATAATGGACGAAGCAACAGCGTTTATGGATCCATCTACAGAGGCTACTTTGCAGAAAGATCTTGAGAGAATTCTGTCAAAAAGAACAGCATTAGTAATAGCTCACAGATTAGCCACTATTGAAAGTTCTGATAAGATTTTAGTCTTAAAAGGGGGCTCATTAGTTGAAGAGGGAACACATAGTGAATTGAGACAGAAAAAGGGTTTATATTTTCAGCTCTCTGAGCTTCAACAAAAAGGATTCGTGAATTTTTAATGATTTTTAGAAACCAAGGATCCTTAATAAAAAAATCAAACACTTTATCAAGGGAAGAGCTGATAGATCTCTATGGTTTAAATTCTTATGAGTTCACTCAAACAAATAAAGAAGAAATATTTGTTTGTAGTAAAAATAAAGATTTAGATCTAATAGAACTAGATCAACTTTTGCAAACTGTTGGTTGGAGCAGAAGACCTATAAGGAGGGTAAAAAGAGCGTTAGATTTCAGTATTTTGGTGGTTGGGTTATGGCGTCATGATGATAAATTCCCCAGACTAGTAGGATTTGCAAGATGCACTGGCGATGGAATTCTAGAAGCAACAGTTTGGGATGTGGCTATTAACCCTGTCTATCAAGGAATTGGATTGGGGAAAGAGTTAATGAAATATGTCCTAAAAGAATTGAAAAATACTGGAATTTCTAAAGTAACCCTTTTTGCTGATGCCGAAGTGGTTTCATTTTATAAAAGACAAGGTTGGACATTAGAACCTAGAGGCTCTAAATGTGCTTTTTGGTATGCAAATTAATCATTTTTTGTAGTAGTCAGAATATATAGATTTTAAAGATTCGCCTTTTAACCATCTTCTTCTAAATTGCCAGTTCTTAATTGCTTGGAGAAAAATATTAGTTCTTTCCCATTTTCTTGAACTTATAAAAATGGGTAAATTTAATTGTTTTAAATCTTTTTTTTTGTTTAATCTCCTTAAAAAATCTACATCTTCCATCAAAGGTATTTTTCTAAACCCATTATTCTTAAAGTAGGTAGTTCTTTGAATTATCAAACCTTGATCACCATACGGTTGTTTCAAAAATTTACTTCTAAAATTAACGAGAATTTCGAGAACTCTATAAATTATCTTTTTGTGATTAATTTTGAATTTAAAATAGTAAATGCTATTCTTGTTTCCCTTTAAAAATGAATTTATTTTTTTAAACCAATCATGAGTTAATCTTGTGTCTGCATGTAAAAATATGAGCCACTCTCCTTTTGAGTTTTTAGCTCCAATATCTAATTGTAAACCTCGATTTCTTTCTTTGGATATAAATACTTTTGCTCCATAAATATTTGCTACATCAATAGTTTTATCTTCACTTCCAGAATCAACAATTATGATTTCTCCCTCTTTCAGAATACTTGATAAGTCTGAAAGCAATAATGGCAAATTACTAGCTTCATTAATAGTTGGAATAATAATTGAAATTTTTAACAAGTCGATTACTTTCTATTTTCAATATCAACAATTGTATCTATATCTATTTTTTTATCTAAAAACTTATATTTAAATTTTTTAGAAGCAAAATTATCAATTGTATTTTGAAGAACATTTTCTGTCCCCCACTTTATGTTGATAAAAGGTAAATATGTATGGGATAACATTATTTTCTCTGATAAACCAATAAGCCAATATCCTCCATCGTTAGATGGTCCTAAGATGAGATCATTATTTTGAAGCTCTTTTAGAGTATTCAATAAATCTTGATGGCATAAATCTGGAAGGTCAGTACCAATAAAAATAATATTTTTAATCTTATGTCTTTCACAAAATTTTTTGTTGATAATTATTTGCCGTTTCATTTTTTCTCCCAAGCAGCCTTTCCCCTGCAAATTAAATTTTTTGATGCCTAATTCTCTAGACCATTTTCTACAATTTCCTACTCCCAAACCAGTTATGGCAATAGAAATATCAAGCAGTTTATTTTCTTGAAGAAATTTTGCTACTGAAATTGTGTGTCTGGTCATTACACTTTGTACTTTCGCCGAATTATTTTTACCTATATCTTCTGATAATCTTGTTTTGCATCTTCCAAAACCATGCCATTTCGCCATGATAATAAGTAATGCTTTATCCAATAATTTAGTGAAATTTAAAATAATTATATGCCTATTTAAAAAATATAAAATTTATTTTTATAAATTTAGTCGATACTTTGTTAAATAATTTTAAATTTGTCGTGATCTTGTGATTTGATAATGGCCAATTATTAAATTCCAACTAGATTAATAATCTAGAGAATAAAACTTTGCAAGCAACTAATCCTATTTGGGCGGAAGTTCAACAATCACTCCAAAAAACTTTAAGTAAGCCTTCATTTGAGACATGGATAAGGCCTGCTAAATTTAATTGTTTTGAAAATGGCTTATTAACTTTAATCGCCCCAAATTCATTTTCTAGTGATTGGTTGAGAAAGAATTATTGTGAAACTATTGAAAAAGCTGCAACGGAAATCTGCGGTCATGATGTAAAAGTTGTTTTTAAATCTGAAACGAATACCAGCAGCGATTTAACAAATGAAGATAAACCTAACGAACAGAACGTTCATCATAAAACAAGATCTTTTTCTAGTAATAACCAAAATAATTCTTCAAAAAATCAATTCAAGAATCCCAATGGTTTAAATTTACGCTACGTATTTAAAAGATTTGTTGTAGGTCCAAATAGTAGGTTGGCTCATGCCGCAGCTTTAGCCGTTGCCGAATCTCCTGGGAGAGAATTCAATCCATTATTTATTTGTGGAGGAGTGGGTCTTGGTAAGACTCATTTAATGCAAGCAATAGGTCATTATCGAGTAGAAATAGATCCAGAAGCAAAAGTTAAATATGTATCTACAGAGACTTTTACAAATGATGTTATTAGTGGTATTCGAAGAGATGGAATGACAGCTATTCGAGATAAATATAGAAATGTAGATTTGATTTTAATAGACGATATACAGTTCTTAGAAGGCAAAGAGTATACACAGGAAGAATTCTTTCATACTTTTAACGCACTTCACGAATCAGGAAGTCAAATAGTTATTGCAAGTGACAGACCACCAAGTCAATTGTCGGGAATTCAAGAGAGATTAATTTCTAGGTTCTCAATGGGTATGACCGCAGATATTCAACCACCTGATCTTGAGACGAGGACAGCCATCCTTCAAAAAAAGGCAGAACAAGAGAGGATGAGTCTTCCAAGAGATTTAATTCAATTTATAGCAGGAAGATTCACTTCGAATATTCGAGAATTGGAAGGAGCATTTACTAGGGCTGTTGCATTTGCATCAATAACAGGCTTGCCAATGACAGTTCAATCAATTGCTCCAATGCTTGATCCTAATAGTGTTGGAGTAGTTGTTACTCCAAAACAAGTTATTAATAAAGTGTCAGATTTCTTTAAAGTTTCTACTGATGAATTAATCAGTTCAAGTAGGAGAAAACCAGTAAGTCAAGCTAGACAAATAGGTATGTATCTTATGAGACATGGTACGGATCTAAGCCTACCAAGAATTGGAGATGAGTTTGGGGGCAAGGACCATACAACAGTTATGTATGCTATTGAACAAGTTGAAAAAAAATTATCTATTGATCCAAATATTGCAAGTCAAGTTCAAAAAATAAGAGATTTACTTCAAATAGATTCAAGAAAAAATTTATAGTTTTACTAATAACTAGAAATGAAATTTATAGGATCTTGATCATATCTGTGCCTGAAAGGTATATTATCTATTTCATTGATATCACTTAGCGATTCAATTTTATTTAATGATTGCCTTAATAACCTTGCTGAAATAATTGGCATATCTCTTGGAACTGAGATTCTATTTTTTAAGTATCTTAGAGAGATTCCTGAAAGTTTTTTTGGGATTAATACTTCACCTGTGATCATATAGCTCAAAGCTGATCTCAATGATTCGTCAAAGGATTCTTTATTGTATGGGTTAACCTTTAGCAAATTGTCTTTATGCTTTATCACTCTTTTAAGAGCAATTGTTGCATAATATTTTGACTCATAATTTTGGTTTAATTCATAATTACCTAAACCCTCCCCAGTATCTATTAGCTTAGAGAAAGTAATCTGTTGTTCATTGCTTTCTTTATAGCATCCTCCCATTTGTGGGGGTAAATCATGAGAATGAGTATGAAAATCTCCTTGAGTACCTCTATAAGCACTTGTCCCTTCAAAAAGGGTAAGCCAGTTATCTAAATGACGGTAATTAGATCTTAAATTAAACCCTTTATAATAAATAAGTGATGCATTCATTCTCTCCATATAGGGAATAAAAATAATATCTCCAACACCAGGCTCTATATCACCTGTGTTAGAAACTGATGGATCAACAAACCCTGATTTTGAGCTACTTAAGATTTCATCGAGTTTAGAAATGGATTCTTTAAATCTTTTTTTTCTAAAAGAGTTATCTATAAAATTAAAGCTTTCTCGGCAGAGCCAATTACACCAGGATCTGAAAATTTCTCTTTCTAACTCTCGAATTTTGATAAGGTGACTTGATGTTATGAAAGATCCAAGTGCTCCAAATTCATTTTCTAAAAAAGCTATGATATCGTCGCTTTCGGTTATGACTTTCCCTTTAAATTCAATTGCAGGTAATTTCCCCGATCTGACTTTTTCAAGGAACCAACTTTCTTTTTGGCCGTAGCAAAACATATTTATTTTCTTGACTCTGTATGGGATTTTTTTAAATTCAAGCCATAACCATATCTTCTGACAGTAAGGACACCAAGAATGCCTATCCCTATAGAGGGTAACTAATACATCATTTTCACTATGTCCAAATAATCTTAAATTGGCGTAGGAATTATTTATACCATGGACTCTATCAAGATCTTCAACTTCAAATTTATTTAAATCATCCCATGTCAAAATCCCATTCATTATTTGAATTAAAGCTATAAACTAACGTTATAATAATTGATTAAAAAAAGTCTTGGAATTTGAATTTGATTTAATTGTTGTTGGCGCTGGATCTGGAGGACTCGCGGCGGCTAAACGTGCGGCTAGTTATGGAGCAAAAGTCGCAATCATAGAAGTAAATCAAATAGGAGGAACTTGTGTGATAAGGGGATGTGTGCCTAAGAAATTAATGGTTTATGCAGCTAAAAGTAAAAAAAATATGGATTCTTCTGAAGGATATGGATTAAAAAATGGAAGTATTAATTTTGAATCAAATATTTTGTTGAAGAATGTTAGAGAGGAAGTTTCTAGATTAAGTAATTTACATAGAAATTCTTTAAAAAAGTTGAATATAACTATTTTTGAAGGTTTAGGAAGATTTATTAGTCAAAATGAATTAGAAATTATTTGTTCAAACACAAAAAAAATTAAAAATAAAATAAGTTCAAAAAAAATTCTTATTTCAGTTGGCGGTAAACCAAAGAAATTAAATATTCCTGGGGTAGATTTGGCATGGACTAGTGATGATATTTTTGAATTAGAAAAGTTTCCCAAAACAATATTAATAGTAGGAGGTGGATATATTGCTTGTGAATTTGCTTCTATTTTCAGAAATTTAGGTACTGAAGTAACTCAATTAATTAGAGGTCAAAATTTACTTAATGGTTTTGATGAGGATCTTTCTTCATGCCTAGAGGAATCACCTACTTTTACTGAAATCAATATAATCTCTAATACTCAATTAAAGTCTATCAAGAAAGTAAATGGAAATCTGGAATCAACCCTAGACTCGGGAGATAAACTCCTAACTAATAATATCCTTATTGCTACAGGAAGAGAACCAAATCTTTTGCCTTTAAATTTAGATTTTTTAAATCTAAAGATGGATGGCCAATATTTAGATGTCGATGAACTTAATCAAACAAGCATCGCAAATATTTTTGCAGTTGGCGATATCATAAATAAGCCAAACTTAACTCCAGTAGCAATAGAACAAGGGAGAGTTTTTTCGGATAATTTTTTTAATGACCAAAAAAGAAAAGTAAATTATGAATATATCCCTAAGGCCGTTTTTACTATTCCAGAAATTTCAACAGTTGGCTTAAGTGAGAAACGAGCTAAAGAGATTTACTCTGAAAAAAATATAAAAATTTTCAAATGCAAATTTACCCCTATGTCTAATACCTTTAAAAAGAATAAATCAAAATGTATGTTGAAGATTGTAGTTCATAAGCTAACTGACAAAGTCCTAGGATGTCATATGTTTGGAGAAACATCGTCTGAGATTATTCAAATGGTATCAATTTCATTAAATGCAGGGATAACGAAAAAAGACTTTGATATTACTATGGCTTTGCACCCAACTATCTCAGAAGAATTTGTGACTATGTATGGATAAAATTATGAATTAGAAAATTTTAATTTTTCTTGAACAATCAGAAACATTATAAGTAATGCAAAGTAAATAAATAAACCTATCCTTAATTCAGAAAGGAAGTTAAATCCATTCAGGAAAAGTATCTTATCGAGAATGTAGAAAATATAAAGATTAAGCAAAATAAATCCTTCAATTCTTGTGATTTTCCCTTTGCTCCAGAAAATTGGTAAGCATGCAAAGGTAGTTAAAACCATAAAAGGTAAGTCAACTTTTATTAGACTCTGATCAATGACTAACCCTTTAAATCCTGAAAAAATACTGCAACTTCCAAGGATTAAAAGTTGATTGAGTAAATTACTTCCTATTACATTACCAATCGCAAGATCTGTTTTGCCTTTAAATGCAGCAATTATTGAAGTTACTAATTCTGGTAAAGATGTTCCAGTTGCGACGATAGTTAAACCAATAACAATTTCATTTACACCCAAAAGAGTAGCGAGCGTTTGAGAACCATTTACTAAAATATTTGAACCAAAGCTTAAAAGAAATATTCCCAATATTAACTTTAGTAAAATATTCATTTTCCCTTTATAGTTATCTTTTAATTCTTCTATCTCTGGTTCAGCATCTTTTGTCTCCTCCCCTTTCTCATTGATGGTATTGATTTCCCATATTGTATTTAAGATTAAACAAAATATTAGAAATACCCCTGCTTGTAATGTTAATAGGCCTGTTGATGACATAGCCCAAACTGCACAAGAAATTGCCATTAAAAGAGGCACATCTCTTCTGACTATTCTGCTTTTTACTTTAAGAGGTGTTATCAATGAGCTTATGCCCAAAACAACGAGAACATTAAAAATATTGCTTCCAATTACATTGCTTGCCGCAAGCGAATCACTGCCTTTTAAAATTGAACTCAAACTTACCAACAACTCAGGAGAGCTTGTTCCAAGAGAAACAACTGTCAAACCAATTACTATTTGAGGTATTCCTAAAATTAAAGATAAAAATATGGCTCCTTGAATAAAGAACTCTCCTCCAGCAAAAAGTAGAACTATGCCTAAAACTATTTCTATTATTGGAAATAAAAAATCACTCATGTTTAGGATTTAATTTAGATAATAAAAATTTTCATAATTGGTTAGTAACTATCCTCGAATATCTATAATTTATTGTCAATTTTAATTTGCTGTTAAAATTGATTAAATAGAAAAAATTTTGAAGTCTTTAAACATAATAAAACCTGATGATTGGCATTTACATTTAAGAGAAGGTCTTGTATTAAAAAATATCATTCAGTTTACTTCGGAATATTTTGGAAGAGCCATTGTCATGCCAAATACTAAAAGTCCCATAACATCAATCAATAGCGCTATTTCTTATAGGAAATCTATTGTTGAAGCGCTACCAGAAAGTTCTAAGTTTGAACCATTAATGACAATTTATCTTACAGATGACACTGATAAAGGGGAACTAATTAATGGTTTTAAAAATAATGTTTTTTTTGCAGCAAAATTATATCCTGCTAATGCCACAACAAATTCCAGTCATGGAGTAAGGAAAATAGAAAATCTATATAAGATCTTTGAATTAATGCAAGATTCTGGAATGCCTCTTTTAATTCATGGGGAAGTGACTGATTCTGAAGTAGATGTATTCGATAGAGAAGAAGTTTTTATAGATAAAGAACTTTCTCAAATAACCAAAAGATTTCCAAAATTAAAAATCGTTCTAGAACATATAACCACATCTTATGCAGTGGATTTTGTGCAAGAAAATAATATTGGGGCTACTATCACTCCGCATCATTTGCATATAAATAGAAATGCAATGTTTTTTGGAGGCTTAAATAGTGATTTTTACTGCTTACCAGTTGCTAAGAGGGAAAATAATAGACTCGCTTTAAGGAGAGCGGCAACAAGTGGGAAAAAATGTTTTTTCTTGGGGACTGACTCTGCTCCACACCTTAGGAAGTGGAAGGCTTTTTGTGGATGTGCAGGCATTTTTAATTCGCCAGTAGCAATAGAAAGCTACTTAACAGTTTTCGAAGAGGAGGATGCTCTAGATAATTTTGAAAAGTTTGCAAGTTTGAATGGCCCTAATTTTTATAATGTCCCACCAAATAAAGAAAAATTAAAATTAGTTTCTAGACCTAACAAAATTAAAGAATATATTGATGTTGTTGAAGAAAAAAATATTGTCGGACAAATAAAACCATTTCACGCAGGTGAAACTTTACAATGGCAAGTAGAAGGAATAGTAAATTAAAAAATTAGATTTAATCTGAGAATAAAAGTGTAAATATTCCAATTTTTCTTGGTTAAATGGGTTGCTTTCAGCTACGATTAGAAAGCGCAAATTCCTTTGGGAGTGTGGCGGAATTGGTAGACGCGCCGGACTTAAAATCCGTCGAGCGATTTAGCTCGTGGGGGTTCAAGTCCCCCCACTCCCATTATTTAATTATTTATTTTTAGTTCTGACGATAACTTCCAATAGTTGTTATGTTTTAACTAAGCAACCATAAATTAAAATGGAAAGTTTTTTCAATAATTCATTCGCTACTTTAATTGCTTATATCGGAATTATTTCTACCTATTTATTGGTTATCCCATTGTTACTATTTTACTGGATGAATAATAGATGGAATATTATGGGCAAATTTGAAAGATTAGGAATTTATGGCCTTGTATTTCTTTTCTTTCCAGGTTTAATTTTATTTTCTCCATTTTTAAATCTCAGACTAAAAGGAAGTGGTAAAGGGTAAATAATTGACTAAAGGAAAAGTTATACAAATAGGTTTATTTATTTCATTAATAGGATTAATTAGTTATAAATTTGCACCGCAAATTGGGATCGACAATTTTACAGCCTCTACTCTCTCAAGTTGTATCTTGATTTTGATTGTTATTACATGGGTCACATCTTATGTTTATAGAGTTATAAATGGAAAAATGACTTTTATGGAACAAAGGAAGCGTTATAGAAAAGAGTATGAAAAAGTTGTTAATGATAAACTAGAAACTAAATTCAACTCATTGTCAAAGGAAGAGCAGCAAAAACTAATGGAAGATTTAGAAAAAAATACATAAATTTTTCATAGAAAAATATCTAAAAATCATGAAAGATAACAAAATGCAAATTACTAAAAATGAATCTTTATCTAAGGTAGATGAGATGTTTTGTGAGTTAAAAAATAAAAAAAAATTAGCTTTGATGCCTTTTATAATGGCTGGGGATCCCAATATTGAAATAACTTTTGAGATCTTATTAAAGTTACAAGAAAATGGAGCTGACCTTATTGAATTAGGCATCCCTTACAGTGACCCACTTGCAGATGGACCAGTCATTCAAGTGGCTGCCTCTCGTGCCTTAAAGTCAGGCACTAGCCTAAGAAAAGTAATAAATCTTTTAGAGACTTTAAAAGGTAAATTAAATATTCCCATCATTCTTTTTTCTTACTTAAATCCATTACTATGTTTTGGCTTTGAAGAGTTTTGTGAGATGGCATCTAATGCTGGAGTTTCTGGCCTAATAGTTCCTGATCTCCCTTTAGAAGAAGCTTATAAATTTTCTAAAATAGTAAGTAGCCGTTTTATGGACTTAATTTTATTGGTGGCTCCAACTACTCCTTTTGAAAGAATGAAACAAATATCAGATCATACAAAAGGCTTTACTTATTTAGTAAGTGTTACAGGTGTCACTGGTGAAAGAAACAAAATGGAAAATAGAGTAGAAAGTCTTATCTCTAAATTAAAAAATGTAAATAGCAATCCAATTGCTGTTGGTTTTGGAATATCCACTCCAGAACATGTTAATAAAGTTCGTGAGTGGGGAGCAGATGGGGTAATTATTGGGAGTGCATTTGTAAAACGAATTTCTAGTTCAAGTGAAAAAGATGTTGTCGATCATGTTGGTGAATTTTGTAAAGAAATGCGTTTAGCTGCTGATCAAAAAAAATAAATACAAAGATAATTTATTAATATAAAGAATTAATTATTGAAAAATAATTTAAAAAAAAATAATATAACCAATTTGTTTTTTTGTCTTTAAGATTCTTCTGTAGGTAATAATCTGATTTGTTTCCTTCCGAGCTTAATTTCGAATTCATCACCTGCTTTTAAATCAAGAAGTGCTGTATATGCTTTTCCAATCAGAAGATTTCCATTGCCTTGTACTGTAGCTATGTAACTAAGTTTTCTTCCACCTTTTCCAATACCTGCAACTCCAGAATCACCAAGATTGACCCCTTTTGCTTCTAAAAGTGCTTCATAGAATGCGGTAAAGTTTAAGCGTTCACTTCCGTTTTTCTTAGTAGAAACATATCCACATGAGCGAACTAGGTCTGATTTGCTAACATCACCAAGTTCTTTAACTTTTGCAAGGAGATCGCTTCCAGTTAGCATAATTAATTAAAAGAAAGTTGTATTTAATAACATACCAATTTGTGTGTAATATATGCAATTATCTAGTATATTTTATTCTATTGTTTATCTTGAAAAATGGAAAAGTTTGTAGTTTTTGGAAAGTACTGCGAAGATGCAATTATTAAAAGGGGACCGTTTCGTGAACAACATCTTAATAGACTTAAAAACTTAAAAGATCGAGATATTCTAATTACATTAGGGCCAACAAAATGTACCAAATATTTGTTTGGCATTTTTAATGCTAATGATGAAAATGAGTTGCAAAATCTTATTGAGGAGGATATATATTGGGAAAAAGGTATATGGATTAATTATGATATTTATCCTTGGATCCAGGCATTCTAAATACAATTTACGAAAAAATTTTTAGTAATTATTATTTATTAATTGAAAAAAATTAATTTAAATAAAATACATAATATTTTTCTTTAATAATTTAATTATTTATCATATTTAAAAATTAAAACTATATTTATTTAAAGGTTAGTTTTTAGGCAGTTGTATTATTTTTAACTAAAATATAATATTTTAAATAATATTTATTCACAAGTATCTTGAGATATCTGGTTTACTAATGAGTCGATATCTAATTGATTATATGGTGGTGTTTGTTTTGCTTCTCGATAATCATTCTTGAAATTGTTTAACCATTTTTGTTCAATCTTTATTAGATTTTTTACAATATTGAACATGCCGCCTTTTTTATATAACTCTTTCATTTTGAGAATAATCTCGGAGGTTCTGCTCGATTTAATATTTAATTCATTTGCTAAGTCTTTTTGGGTAAATCCATGAGATTTTAGCCAATCTTTAATGAAGGAAACGAGTTCTTTTTCTTCCTGTATAGATAATTTACTCATTCAATAATAAGGAAATAACTTATTAAGCTTATTCTGTGCTCTTGCTCTTATAGAAGGAGTCATATATTTGCTCCATATACTGAGTACTGCCGTGAGGGCTACAAAATCATCACTGAAGCCAACTAAAGGCATGAAGTCAGGGAAAAGATCAAATGGCATGATTAAATAGGCTAGCGCAGCCATTAACGAAACTCTTACTTGTGCTGGAGTATAAGGATCTAAAGCCATCTCCAAAACTTCTAAGGCAGGCTTGGCAATTGTTCTTCCTGCTTTAATAAGAATCTTTATAATGATATTTTCATCAAATGTTGAACTCTCTAAAACTTCAGTATCATAGATTTTTTCTTGGGTTTTGTAATTCTCTTTCATCCCTATAAATGAAATAAAATATTTTTAATGGAATTTTTAGCTAATACTATCAACTAATCCATTCTGTATTCCTGCTTTTCTAAGTTTTCTTAAAGCACGTTGAACAACTTGTCGGCAATATTCTCTGCTACAACTCATATGTCTTGCTACTTCAGCTAAAGTTCTCCATTCATTTGAGCCGTCTAAACCAAATCTTAGGCTTACTATCTTTCTTTCTTTTTCAGTTAAATTTGCTTTATCTAATAACTTCCACGCTGAGGCTGTCCTTTCCGCTAATTCCGCTAACTCCATTGGTGCAACCTGATCACTCGGAAGGATGTCAACCAACTCGGAAGGATCTGATTTTGATTTAACAGTACCTTGGAGGCTAACAGTGATGCTTCTCAATTCACAAGAGAGGAGTTCGTCAATTTCCTCTTTGGTTATTTTCATCTCTTCAGCAAGCTCATCACTACTGGGTGGAATACCCTTAAGTTGCATAAGTTTTGATTTTGCTGATCTTAGTTTTGTAAGTTTTTCATTGATGTTTACAGGGATCCTAATAGTTCTACTTTGAGTTGATAATGCTCTATTTAAACCTTGCCTAATCCACCAATAAGCATAGGTAGAAAATCTATGTCCTCTAGATGGATCATATTTTTCTACGGCCCTTGTAAGACCTAATGTACCCTCCTGAATTAAGTCCAATAATTCTAATCCTTTCCCTTGGTATCTTTTAGCAAGGTTGACAACTAGTCTTAGGTTGGCTGTTATCATCTCGTTTTTAGCTTTTTCACCAATTTTGATCTTTTTCCTTTCAACTTCGGAATATTCACAAGCAGGCCCCTTGCCACCTGCTTCTTGACATCTATTAACAAGTACAACCATCTCTTGGACTTTTCTGCCCATTGTGAGTTCTCTCTCGGGAGTCAAAAGTTGATGACGACCTATTTCACCAAGAAAATCGCTTAATGAACTCACGATTTACCTCATAGTTGATATATTCAACTTATAGTTAATTCAGTAATAAGCCATACATGTAATAATTAATTAATAATTAATTAATAATTATTAATTAATAATTAATTATTTAACTACATCTTTTTTTGAAATTTTTAGTTTAAAAAAAATATAAATTTTAAATTTAAATTATTTAATTTTTTCTTCTTGATTCTAGAACAGTAAGTACATCTCTCCACTCAACGCCTTTATGCATAAGGGCTACTTGTAGATGATAAATTAAATCAGCAGCTTCATTTGAGATTGAAGTTTTATCATTATCTTTGCAAGCCATTATAAATTCTGCAGATTCCTCTCCTATCTTTTTCAAAATAGTATTACTGCCTTTTTTTAATAAATCATTTGTGTAACTTTCTTCTGATGGATTTATTGATCTTTCGTTAATTGTATTGAATAATTCAGAGCAAATATTTGAGAAGGGAGTTGTTTTTTTCTCTTTTTTATCACTTTGATTAATTTGTATTTCGTTGAAAAAACAACTTTTTTCGCCGGTGTGACATGCTCCTGAACCATTTTGTTCAATCAAAAGGATTAGTGCATCATTATCGCAGTCGAATCTTATCTCCTTAAGTATTTGGGTACTTCCACTTGTAGCTCCTTTTCTCCAAATCTCGGCTCTTGATCTACTCCAATAATGAATGTTTTTACTTTCAAGTGTCATTGACAAAGATTCTTTATTCATCCAAGCAAGCATAAGAATTGATCCGTCAAGCCAATCTTGTGCTATCGCAGGGATTAATCCATAATTATCAAAGCGTAGATCCTCTATCGAGAAATTAGTTGAATAAGTCATTATGTTCGTTATGTTAAATCCTATTCAATGTGTTTTATTAAAAATAATCCTACCAGTTAATTGATGTATATTCATTCTCTGAAATTTTCATGCAGCAAAAGTTACGAGGATTTTCCCTGTTCTCATCGGCAATGGCGCCATGAAGGCCACTGCAGATTTGTGCATGGATATTCAAGATCATTCACATTTTGGTTTACTGCAAAAAAATTAGACCTAAATGGTTTTGTTGTCGATTTTTCAAGTCTAAAGCCTCTAGAAAATAGATTAAAGGAGCAATTTGACCATACATTTTTAGTAAATAAAGATGACCCTTTGTTGAATTATTGGGAAAAATTACATGATTTAGATGCTTTAGATCTGAGAATTATGGATAATGTGGGCATGGAGTTCACTTCTGAATTAATTTGGAGATGGGCTAATGAATACTTGCAGGATAAGGATAAGGGCAGAACATGTTGTTGGAAAACAGAATCAAAGGAAAATAAATCTAATAAAGCAAGTTATGAAAAAATTCCTGATTGGTTCAAATCTTAGATCCAAGTCGTTTAATTTCAAGTCATATAGAATTCTTCAATTTAGATCTTTAATCAACAATTATCTCTCCATTAACCAGATAAATATTAATCTCGTCTTTATGAAGGTAATGATTATTCAATAGATTGTTTGAAATTTTTGTCTCAATTTGTTTTTGAATAATTCTTTTTAATGGCCTTGCACCATAAGCATGATCGAAACTATTTTCGACCAGTTGGTTAATTGCATCATCCGTAATTTTGAATTTTAAGTTTTTTTTGTTAAGTCTTTTTTCTAAATTTTGAAGCTGGATTTTTGCAATTTCTTTAATATCATTTAATTCTAGATTATTAAAAATAACTATTTCATCAAGTCGATTTAAAAACTCAGGCTTGAAAAATTTTTTTAGTTCATATTCGACAACTTTTTTAATTTCACTTCTATCTTCTTTTCTAACTGTTAAATCATTTATTGATTGACTTCCCAAATTACTTGTGAGAACAATGATTGAATTTTTGAAATTTATTGTACGACCTTGGCCATCTGTAATGATTCCATCATCAAGAACCTGTAAGAGAATATCTAAAATATCTTTGTGAGCTTTCTCTATTTCATCTAGAAGTATTAATGAATAAGGATTTTTGCGTACGGCTTCAGTTAGTTGACCGCCTGATTCGAAACCTAAATATCCCGGAGGAGCACCTATGATTTTGCTAACTGAATGCTTTTCCATATATTCAGACATATCCAGTCTTGTAATTGAAGAATTTGAGTCGAATATAATTTTTGCTGTCACTTTACTCAACTCTGTTTTCCCAACACCAGTTGGACCTAAAAAGAGGAAACTAGCTAATGGCTTGTTTGGATCATTTAGACCTGTCCTTGATCTTTTAATGGAATCTGCAACAGATCTAATTGCACTATCTTGGCCAATGATTTTTTCTTTAAGAATCGACTCTAGGCTTAAAAGCTTGTCTTTTTCTGACTGGTTTAAGTTTTGAACTGGAATTGAGGTCCACTTTGAGACAACTTCTGCAATATCATCAAAAGTCACCTCTTGCCTTAAAAGACTCGTCTCTTCATTTTTTTGAGAATTTACCAAGGACTCACTTTTTTCTTTTAATTTTTTTTGTAAAGAATTTAAAGTCCCAAATTCCAATTCTGCTGCTTTATTAAGGTCAAAACTCCTTTTGGCTTGATCTATTTGCAATTGAATAGATTCAATTTCTTCTTTTATAGTGCTAATCTCATTAATTTCATCTTTTTCTTTTTTCCATTGAGCGCCTAATTCTTCCTGTCTATCCTTAAGTAAATTAAGTTCATTATTGATTTTTTTTAATCTTTCTATTGAAAAATTATCTGTTTCTCTTTTTAAAGATAATTTTTCCATCTCAAACTGAAGAACTTTTCTATCGATTTCATCAATTTCTTCAGGTTTGGAAGTTATGACCATATTCAATCTTGAAGCTGCTTCATCGATTAAATCTATTGCTTTGTCAGGAAGAAATCTATCGTTAATATACCTTTCGCTAAGGGTGGCAGCTGCAACCAAAGCATTATCAGAAATTCTCACACTATGATGAACTTCATATCTTTCTCTTAATCCTCTTAATATTGATACAGTATCATCTATTGAAGGAGCATCAATTTTTATTTTCTGAAATCTTCGTTCTAAAGCAGGATCTTTTTCTATATTTTGTTTGTGTTCATTAATAGTTGTTGCACCAATACATCTAAGTTCTCCTCGTGCAAGCATTGGTTTTAATAAGTTGCTTGCATCTAAAGAACCTCCACTAGCGCCTGCACCAACTACTGTATGAATTTCATCAATAAAAAGAATGATCTTACCGTCTGATTCTTTCACTTTCTTTAGGACATTTTTTATTCTTTCTTCAAATTCACCACGATATTTTGCTCCAGCTAAAAGTGAACCCATATCTAATGAAATTAGTTGCCTATTTTGTAGTGCAGAGGGTACATCGCCATTAATAATTCTTTGAGACAACCCTTCCACTATGGCTGTTTTACCAACCCCAGGTTCTCCGATAAGAACGGGATTATTTTTTGTTCTTCTACTCAATATTTGAATTGTTCTTCTAATTTCTTCATCTCTACCAATAACTGGATCTAAGACTCCATCCCTTGCTGATTGGGTTAGATCAATACCATATTTATCTAAAGAATCATTAGAGGTATCAAAGTCATTTTTTACTGCTGGATCTGACTTCATTTTCTTTATAGTTTCAAGAAATTCTGGAATACTTTTTTGATTTAAAATTTGAAATCCGTACTTATTATCATAAGTCAAACCGTAAACTAAGTGTTCTGTTGATATCACTACATCATCTAGAGTGTTTTTAATATCATTTGCTTTTAAAAATATTTTGTAAAGAGCATCACCAATATATAAATTATCTTGTTTGTTTTTCATTTTTGCCTTTGAATTTAATGAAGATATTATTTCCTTCTCAAACTCTTTGATATTTACATCATTTTTTTTTAAGGTCTTTTTTGTAAAGTTGTCTTCTTTTATAAGAGCTAATAATAAATTATCTGAATCTACGTCTTGTTGGTGATTTTTATAAGCAATTTCTTTGGCCAAAATAAAACAGTTCCAAGCAGAATTTGAAAATTCGCTTGGAACTATTTTCATTAATCAAAAATTAGATATGACTGTAATTAAAGTTAAGTAAAAAAGAGTATTTAACTAATTAAAAGATTTATTCAACAATAACTTTACCTACCATTCCAGCGCCTCTGTGAGGCTCGCAATAGTAATCATAAGTTCCAGCAGTATCAAATGTTTCTTCCCAAGACTCTCCTGGAGCAAAAGCAAGGTCTGCATGACTTAATTCCTCATGCCCATCAAAAACAGCATTGTGAGGGGCAAGTTTATTATTGACGAATTTAACTGTATCACCAGCGCTAATGGTTACTGTACTTGGTTCAAATGCGAGCATTCCAGCATCCGTTCCGAGTTTAACTTCAACCGTCTTAGCTGAAACTGATGAAATACCTAGACCTAGAGTTAAAACTATTGCAAATAACCCTGCAAAAATTGAACGTAACATAATTAAAATTTGCTTGTTTATATATATTACAAGGCTTTGGTAACCTAACTGCGAGAATTTTAATTGTTATTACAGCTTGGTAACTTTGATAACCTTAAAATATCATTTAGTGATTTGGCATAACTTTTAAGTCTGAAAGTCTCAGGATTAGTGATGTGGACATGATTAAAGTCATATTTTTTGATACTGAAGCTATCCCAAGTGGTAGTTTGGATGGGGAGAATTCTTAATAATAATTTTAGAATATTCTTTGTAAGCGGTATAGCAAAAAATCTCTTCATATTATGTTTTTTTAAAAGTGTAATTATGGCATCATCAATTGAAATGAATTTCTGACCAAGCACAAATTTTCTAAAGCCTTTGTATTGCTCTTCTTTATGATTTTTAATTAGAAACCCGCAAATCTGGGCGATATCATTTGCGTGTATGAAGTGAAATTTAGAATCGAGTTTTAAAAATCTTGCTAACCAAAGCCATTTTCCTATTTCTTTCAATCCACTAGTTAAATAACTCACAGGATATTTACTTTTTTTTCCAAGATTTCCTCCAAAAACCAAGGTAGGGAAAACAGCGAATGTTTTTTCTGCATATGAGCTTTCTCTAAGTCTCTGAAAACATTCATATTTTGTTTGAATGTACTCTGTTCCATAAATCAATGATTCCCTCATTAATTCTGTTTCGGTATCAAGAATACTAGCTGTTGAAAAATAAATAATCTTTTCTAACTTTTCAATATCAAGCATTTCAAGTAATTCTTCAAAAGCTTTAATATTTACTTCATAGGCTCTTCTTGGATCTCCCCAAGCTGTAGCAGTATGTATTAGGTAATTAATTTGACTAATTTCCTTTTTATACCTGTTTGATTCCCTGATATCACAAACCATTAACTTGACTTTTTCATTTTCTTGAATAGAAATTGGCAACTTACTTTTGTCTCTTACCATGAGATAAAGCCTGAATTTTGTGTTTTTTAAAAACCAATCAACTAAATATTGGCCAACACATCCATTCGCACCTGTGATTAATAAGTTTTTATATGCCAAGACTTTGACTAGTAAGTGAGTTTTTTCCCATGTTCAAAAAATGTTTGAGCATTTTCTTCTGGAGTCCCAGGTAAAATCCCATGACCCAAATTAAGAATATATTTCCTGTCTTTAATTTTATTGAAAGTATTATCTATTCTTTCTTTTATTGATTCTTTGTTTCCGAATAAAATGCCAGGGTCAACATTACCTTGAATTCCTATCCCACTAGGGATTCTTTCACAAGCCTCTTCAATATCTACTGTCCAGTCTAATGAGATTATATCTACTCCAGTTTTTGCCATTCTTTCTATGACACCAGCACTCCCTGAAATGTAAAGTATAATTGGTGTTTTAGGGTATTCCGCTTTTACAATTTCAACAACTTTTCTTTGATACGGCCCAGCAAAGATATCGTAATCTTGTGGGCTAAGTTGGCCTGCCCATGAATCAAAAATTTGTACTACTTGCGCTCCAGATTTAATTTGATATTTAAGATATTCACCAATAGATTTTGCAAAATGATCAAGAAGTTTATGCAGTAAATCTGGTTCATTAAAAGCCAATGATTTTATTAAAGAATAATTTTTACTGCTTTTACCTTCAACTACATATGCAGCAAGAGTCCAAGGTGCGCCAACAAAACCTAAAACTGTTGCCTCATTATTCACATCTTTTTTTAGTGAAGAAAGAACTTGCCCAACAAAACTTAAACTCTCACTTGGATTTAATTCTTTTAAATTTTCAACCTGATTAAGAGTTCTTATAGGGTCCTCAATAATTGGACCTTTACTTTCTATTATTTCGAAATTTATGCCCATCCCTGGAAGAGGTGTGAGAATATCTGAAAAAAGGATCACACCATCTGGTTTGAAAGCATGAAAAGGCTGCATTGAAATTTCATATGATAGTTCTGGATTTTCAGACCTCTCTCTAAAACTTGGGTAACGCTCCCTTAAATCTCTATAGATTTTCATATATCTTCCTGCTTGCCTCATCATCCATACTGGAGGCCTATTTACTTTTTTACCTAATGCGGCAGAAAGTAGTAGTGGTAAATCTTGACCCATTTTTAGATTCGATATGTTTAAAAAAATAAAATTCCAACTTAAAAATCTTACAATGCAAAGCAGAGCAAAAGCGGTATATGAACATTTATATGAAGTACTAAGTTAAATGAGCCTTCTTATTTTTTTGATTGATGTTTGAAGATACTCACGCTTAACGGGGGCAAAGCAAGTTCTAGAGCATTTTGATAATTATGAATATTGTAATTTATAGTTTCTTTACCCCCCATATTCCCTTTGTTACTACCCCCGTATCTAGAGCCATCTGAATTAAATATTTCTTTATAAAATCCTTCTAAAGGGACACCTACTTTGTATGACCCATGAGTATTAGGTGTAAAGTTAGCAACAACGACAAGCCACTCATTGGTATCGTTTTCTCTTCTCATGAAACTTATAACCGAATTAGATTTGTCATTACAATCAATCCATTGGAATCCATAAGGATCAAAGTCATTCTTCCACAACGCAGGTTCATTTTTATAAAGTTCATTTAGGTCATCAATCAAGTTTCTGATACCTTTATGAGGCTCAAATTCTAGTAACTCCCATTGCAGATCATCCCAAACATTCCATTCTTGTCTTTGTCCAAATTCCATTCCCATAAATATCGTTTTTTTACCAGGGTGAGTCCACATATAAGTTAGTAAAGCTCTAGTGTTTGCAAATTTCTTCCAGTCATCTCCAGGCATTTTATGCAAAAGATGACTTTTTCCATGCACAACCTCATCATGACTAAGAGCAAGCATAAAGTTCTCTGTATAGTTATATGTTATTGAGAAAGTTACACTATTTTGATGAAATTGCCTAAACCAAGGATCTATCTCAAAATAATCGAGCATATCGTGCATCCATCCCATATTCCATTTCAAATTAAACCCTAACCCTCCCATGTCAGTTGGTTTGGTTACCATTGGCCAAGTTGTTGATTCTTCAGCGATAGAAAGTGCACCTGGGAAATGTTGGAAGAGTACATGATTAGCCTGTTGAAGAAATATAACGGCTTCTGTATTTTCATTTCCACCATTTTCATTGGGTATCCATTCGCCATCTGGACGTAGATAATCTCTGTAAAGCATTGAAGCTACAGCATCTACTCTTATGCCATCAATATGAAACTCTTCAAACCAATAAACGAGGTTGGCTACTAAGAAATTTCTTACTTCGTTTCTGCCGTAATTAAATATTAGGGTTCCCCATTCTTTGTGTTCACCAATTCGTGAATCTCCATGTTCATAAAGATGACAACCATCAAAAAATGCTAAACCATGCTTATCTTTTGGGAAATGTCCAGGTACCCAATCAAGTATTATGCCTATGCCCTCTTCATGACATTTATTGACAAACTCTCTAAATTCATTTGGGCTACCAAATCTACTTGTTGGTGCATACCAGCCTGTTACCTGGTATCCCCATGAACCATCGAAAGGATGTTCAGATATTGGCATTAGTTCAATATGAGTAAATCCTCTCTCTTTTACGTAAGGGATGAGTTTTTCGGTTAATTCTGGATAAGTTAATAATCTTGTCCCAGGTTTTAAATCTGCTGCAGGCACTGGGTCTCTTGGTTCACCATTGTTTTCAAGATATTTATTATCTGTTGATTCATGGAGCCAACTTCCTAAATGCATTTCATAAACTGAAATTGGCGTGTCAATTTGACTAGAAGAATCTCTATTTGAAATCCAAGAACTATCATTCCAATTAAAGTTTTTCAATTTTGAAACTATTGAACCATTTTGAGGTCTGATTTCATGAAGGAAACCATATGGATCAGCTTTCTCATAAATATGACCTTGTTGTGTTCTTATTTCATATTTATATGTGTCTCCCTCTTGCATTGTTGGCATGAATAGTTCCCAAATCCCCCCTAATCTCTTTTGCATTGGATGATGTCTTCCATCCCAAGAATTTATATCTCCAATTATCGAGATTGATTTTGCATTTGGAGCCCATATGCAAAACATGACTCCTTTTTGATTTTTTTCTTCAATGAGATGTGCTCCCATTTTTTCCCAAATATGATGATGATTACCTTCTGCAAAAAGATGCCTATCAACTTCTCCCATCCACTCTTCTCTATATGACCAAGGGTCATGCTGTGTATGTGTGATACCTCCTCGTGAAGTATTTATTTCGTAATTAGAATTTGGATTTTCAGGCAAGATTGCTTCAAAAAGCCATTTATGGTTTATGCTCTCTGCCTTGTAGATATTATTTTTAAACTTTATTTTAACCTCTTCGGCTTCAGGCATCCATACCCTTAATACCCATTGCTCTTCATAAAAATGAGGACCTAATATTTTTAATGGATTATCATTGCAACAATTTTCTAGGTTGATAGCTTCTGATTTAATCCAGTCTGCTTGAATTGTCTCGATCATGACTGGTAGATATTAAGGATTAATAATATCAAATGATTAACCAAAAAAATAATTGTTTATTAAAAAAAAGGGGTCATTTTCATAAATGTTTTATTAAGGCTAAAACTTAGAGTAATTATTCTATGATTTGCTGAAGGCGCCCCAATATTTCCCTCCCCAAATCCAGGGTTAACTCCAATAGCGGGATAAGCTGATGCAGATATAGATAAGCGAAGCTTACTATTTTTAATCAAACAAATATTTGTTGGCTGCATTGTTATTTGGTATGTGCATTCTTCACTTATTTTGGAGTTTTTAACTCTTAAGAATCCAGTTGAAAATTGATTCACATTCTCATTATCTTTTTCAACTAGAGATAAAGCAAGGCAGATATCGAAATTAGGCTGATCACTTTTTACTGGGATTTCTAATGTGGGAACTCCTGTTAAATATTGATCTTCTTTAAAATAATTAGTTTGAAAAACACCTACATCCAAGCGTTTATCAATAATACTTCTATTAAATTTTCCTGGATTTGGACCTAAATGACCACCGTCAGATGGAGTAGGTCTCCATGGGTCATTAACAATTGTGAACCATCCTGATCCTTTTGAATTTATGGTTAAACTTCCATCTTCAACCTCTATATTGGCTGCGCCATTGCTTTTGAGCCCAAAAATAAATTCAGGGTGAAATTTATTATCTAATTCTTCCCATTTATTTAATGAAACATTCCATATTTTTTTCTCGTCTTTTGAATTCTTAGAATTAAATTTTTCATCTGATTTTAAATGTTTATCAAAAAATTTTAATAAAGATTCTTGTGATCCATCCCACCAATTTAGATGTGTCGCATTTCCAATAATAATCTCTGGGCTTCCACCAGCTTCTTTAGATTTTTTATAGAGATCAAAGGCACCTTTTAAATGTGGATCCCAAAGTCCTCCAATAATTAACATAGGTTGTTTCATCCATGTTGAAATTGGTTTAAATTCTTCAAATGGGCTAGCATTATTTAAATTTTTAAGCCATTTCAAAACAAAGCTATTAGGATCATATTTTTTTAAAATATCAATTCCTTCCCTTAAATAACTTTTATTTTCTAAGGCTAATCTTATCTTTCCCCACACAAGCAAATTATTTTCTTTTTTCATTTTTAGTGCTGCGATTTGAAGTCCCCAGGCAATATTGTTATGCCACCAATATGCTCCTCCATCTGAGCACCAATGCTCCATAATATTCATACCAGTCATTGCTGGAGATAAACAATCGGGGGGCTTTGAATTTAATTCACCAGTTAGTTGAGTAAATCCTTGATATGAAAAACCATATAAGCCAAGTTTTCCATCACATTCTTTAAGAGACCTTACCCATTCATGCGTTTCTGAAGTATCGCTAGCTTCTTGAGAAAAACCATTAAAAACTCCTTCAGAAGAACCCATACCTCTTACATCTTGAATTATTACCATATACCCTTTGGAGGCCCACCATTCAGGATGAGAATATGTAATAGTTGAAGCTATTTCCCTGCCGTAAGGTTGTCTCATTAATAATGCAGGCCATGGCCCATTACCATTAGGTAACCAAATCCTTGATATAAGTCTTACTCCATCTCTAAGTACTAGAGACTTGTCAAACCATCTTGAATCTGACATCTAGGCTTTAGATAATGTCTGGACAGTGCAGTCCAATGACGTAAATAGAAAAGATCTCTGCGTTAACGGGGGTTAACTTTTTTTTGTTTGATACATAATCTATAGCTTTATCTGAACTAGCTGAAATACCTTTTGAATTAAACTCTCTAAACTTATTACATAAATTCCTTGCTTCGTTTGGATTTTTTTTTACACTTTCCAATAAGTTAGATTGACTAAAAACAGGGTATAAAGTGTTGGAAAACAAAAATAATAAAAATAATAAAGGTTTCATTATCACTAACTTTTTCTAAATTCTACATTAAAAAAATTTTTTAACCAAGATTTCGAATAGATTTGTCTATTTGACTAGCTTTTTTAATCCATTCTTTTAAGAGAGTAAAAGTTGTACCAGTCTCATTTTTTATTCTAAGTTTTCTTTCTAATCTTCCAATTTTGCGCTCCAATTCGTGAGGAGTAGATAGTGATAATGATTTAATTGAAGATATTCCGCAATGTAAAAGTAGATATGCTTGCGGCGGAGAAATTCCAATTTCTTTTTTAAAAATAGCTATAGCTCTAATTTTTTTTAGATTATTCAATGTACATAGTGAAGATTTTCTTTGAATCTCATTTATATCTGGGTCCGAAAGATTACTTAATTTTTCGAAGTCTGTTAGGTTATTCTGTATAAAAAAAGATTTCTCATGTCTAAAATTAGTTGGCAAAAAATCTAAAAAGGTTTTAACTTCCATTGCCTAAAAGACTAATTCATTTTGACATTTTTCTGAACTTCTCCTATAACCACTGGTTTACTTATACCATCTGAAATTTTTTCAAGTTTCCTTACCTTTATTTTTACTTTCGCACCCGAACGGCTACCTTTCATTAGGTTCTTCGATAATTGTTCTAAAGTTGGTTCAATAGACTCTACTGAAAAGTTATCATCTGCTTTAGCAATAATTAAATCAAATCCATTATCATAAACAATCGGAACATATTTTGCACCTTCTATTACAACGTTTTCGGTGTAACTTTGTATAAATGCCCAACTGCTTAAAGAAAGCAATAATGAAAAGATAGTTGCTCCAATTATTCGAAATTTAAAACCAAAATTAAATATAAAAGCTGCTATGGTGCAAATGAAAAGAAATATTCCAAATAATCCAAAAATTTTGGGTGTGTTCTCTAATAGTTCAAAAAAAGACATTTAGTGGCTTTGACCTGATTAATTTCTTATATTTTGTAAGCCTACTCTATTTTTGGGCTCTAGCTTGAAAAAAATTAGATCTCTGAATTTAAATATTAAGATTCTTTTATTAGGGATGCTTTTCCCTTTAGGTTTTTTGGGAACTTTTTTATTAAATAGTTTTTTAAAAGAAACTTATAGTTCTAGGAAATTAGAATTAGAAGAAAGTATTGAAAATCTTTTAGATAAAAATGTTGATTTGGGTGATTATGTTGGGATTAGATTTCTAGGCTTTTCTTTAGGTAATTCAAAAATTAATGATAAAAAAGATATAGATTCTGAAATTAAAGCTAAAAATGTATATGTGGGCATCATGCCTTTTAGATCTTTTTTAAAACAAAAATGGATAGTAAAAATAAGTCCTGAGCAAACTGCAATTAATATTGACAGAGATTTTTTTAAAAGGGACAAACCTTATGAAAAAGATAGAAGTATAAAAAAATCAAAATTAAAATATGAGTTGAACTTTAACTTAAATAAATATTCAAACCTTAAGTTTAAAAAAATAGGATTAAAAACAAAAGTAAAAGGTAATTTTATCTACAAGTCAAGTAATAGACAAATCATTGCCAATGTAAAATCAAATTTTGATGAAAAAGGGTTTTTAAAATTTAAATTTAATACAAAATTAAATCAAGACTTTTTAAAGCTGGATTTATTTTCTAGGGGGTTAGATCTTAAGAATTCTGAATATATTATTGGGAATAGAAAAATTAGTTTTAAAAAAGGAAATTTTAAATCTAACTTTAAATTTAATAAATTACCAAATCAAACATTTTGCAAAGGAAGATTCTCTTTCACTAATTTAAAAATAAAATCAGAAGTTTTCTCTGAAAATATAAATTCAGATTCAACTAGTTTTTTTTGTAAAGATAATAATTTAATTGGTAATTTAGAAGAATTAAATTATGGAACTTTGACTTCGAATTTTAATTTAAATGTGCCATTTCAGAGAATTTCCAATAATATTGAGCTAAAAGGAAGTATTGAATACATTAATAGCCTTAATCCAGATATCCAATTATCTGGTGAAATTCCCTACTGGTTTGATAGAAGAGGTATTAATTTTGGTGCTATAGATACTAGTTTTAAAATAAATAGAACCCAATTATCTAATTTAAATATTTTCCGAAAAAATGACATAAGGGGTTTCATTACTGCTAAAGGAGAATTAAAAGGAAAAATTAGTGATCCTGATATTTCGATAAACTTTAATCTTGATTATCCGCACTTTAAAGGTATCCGTATTAAGGAAATATGGGAGGGAGATATTAAAAATGAAAATAATGCATTTCTGCTAAATATGAAAAATAGATATTCTTCTCCAATCCCTTCATTTCTTTCAATTAAGTTTGACTCTGATCTTAAACTAGATAATGCAAATTTTATAAGAGTTTTTAACTCAAATAAAGGTACTATAGGTATAGTTAAAGAAGATGATAGTTATAATTGGCGAGCTGATAATTTTCCTCTTGATGAACTTGATTTATCTATAAATAAAAATCAATTCGATAGAATTGAAGGATTTATTAATGGTGAGGGATCAATTTCGTCAGACCAGTCATCCCTTGATGGTCGTATTGCTTGGAGTTTAGGAAAATATGGGAATATCAATCTAGCAAATTCATTATTTGATTTCAGCGTTAAAAATAATTCTTTTTATATAAACTCCTCATTATATCCAGTTGATGGAGGGATAATTGAAGTAGAATATGATTCAAGTAAAAATAATTTAATTAATTCAGAATTCAAGGATATAAGTACTAGTTGGACTATTCTTACCGCTGTTGATATTTTTAACTTTGATAATAAAAAAGTAATTCCTTTAAGTAAATCGAATATCTTGGATGATTTGGAGATAAATAAAAATAATAAATCATTTAAAGAGAGGATCGATTTTATAAATAACTTTAATGAAAATAATAATTTGCTAGAGGACAAACTTAATTTGCAAAAATATCTAAATAAATTTAAAAGTAGATACAATGGGAAATTTACTATTAAGGGCGATAGACCTGTCAATTACAAATTGAATGCAAAATTAAATGGCTATCTTGATGTATCTAGAGATGACTTTAAGAATAATAAAGAGGAATTTTCTATTGATTTGGAAGGGGGTCTATTAGCAGGGAAAGGTTCTTTAAGAATTAAAAAATTACCATTGAGTGCAGCAAATATTTTTTTAAATAAACCAAGGGATTTTCTTGGAGGGTTGGATATGAATTTATTTTATGATCTTGATACAAAATCTTTCTCTAGCGAAATTATTTCCAATAATTTATCAATTAAAAATAATATAATAATATTTGATAAAGGATTAGCTGAATTTAATAATTCTATTTTTGATATTGATTTTTCACTTCTAATAAATAATTCTGAAATCCCAATTAATATTGAAGGCTCAATACCTATAAATAAATCTGACAACTTAAATTTAAGATTGATTGGGAATGGAAAATTTATTGAATTAATAGATATTTTTGCTGATCAATACTTTACCTTTAAAGAAGGTGATGTGAATCTTCGGATGATAATTAAAGGGAGTTTAAATAAACCAATCTTGAATGGTTTTATAGCAATTAAAGATTCCGAAATTGATTTATATAAAAACATAATAAAAGATATTAATAGCTTGATAATTTTTGACTTTGATTATTTAGATATCAAGAATCTAAAAGCAAAAGCGGAAGATTCTGGAGACCTTTTTATAAAAGGTTCTCTGCCTTTTTATAGCAAGAATGATTCTGTTAAATCAAAGATTAATATGATAACAAATAAATTTAATTTAAAAACACAAAATTCTAATTTTCTAATCGATTCAGATTTAGATTTAAGTGGATCGTTTGAAAGTCCTGTTTTGGGTGGTTCTGTATCTTTTAATAATGGATTCATTAATTTTAATAGCAATAATCAAAATAATAAATTAGATAAAAATATTAAACGAACAGATAAAAAGGATTGGCCAGAACTATATTGGGAGAATAACCAGAGTATTGAAATAATTTCAAATGAAACAATTTTGAATTCTGTTCTTTTAGGTGAAACTTTACCTAATTATTTGGATAATTTGAGTTTTAATAATCTTAAATTAAAACTTGGTCCAGATTTTAGACTACAATATTCTGAAATTGTTAAAGCTGAATTAGATTCGTTAGTTGATTTAAATATAAGCGGAGCGATAGGAAAAGATTTAAAGGCTAGGGGTTTAATAAAATTAAGTAAGGGCAAAGCAAATTTATATACAACTCCTTTTAAATTGGACAAAAATAAAGATAACCTTATTTTATTTGCAGAAAGAAAAGGTATCGTCCCAGATGTGAACTTTTCTTTAGTTAGTAGAGTTCCTGATTCAATAATTCCTATAAGTGAAAATAATCTAGATACAAATATTTCTAGTAATTCGAATGCTAATGTAAGTTCAGTTAGTTTAGGAACATTTGGAATTGGAAATTCAAGATTAATAAAGATTGAGGCATCTTATTCAGGACCTTTAGATCAATTATCATTTGAAGATGAAAATAAAAGAATCCAATTAAGGAGTACTCCAAGTTATAACAGGTCGCAAATAATTGGTTTGATTGGAGGTAACTCTGCAAATTTAATAAATAGAGCATTTATTTCGCAACTTAATAATGCCGATGCTTTTAGTGAAAGATTTCAGTTATCTTTATATCCAGCCTTAATAGAAAACAATGATTCTTTAAATAATATTTTTTCTAATGATAATTTAGGCATAGAAAATGATGGGCAAACATCTTCTAATGACCAATTTTCTTCTCAAGCTTGGGTGGCTGAATTAGGGCTTGATATAACTGATGCAATTAATTTTGCCTTTCAAACTATTCCGGGTAGAGATGACATTTCACCTACAGGAATTTTGACTTTCCAGGCAAATCCAAACTTAGAATTATTAGGATCTTATGATTATGATGGAGATTGGAAAAGTCAAATTCAATTATTTTTTAGATATTAATTCAGAAAAAAATTTACTTTTAAGAATCGTTAATTTGAATTATCATTATATTAAATAAAAATACTATGGCTAATATTTTTGAAGTTCCTCAACCAGGTAATGATCTTCTAGAAAAAGCTGATAAAGTTCGTTTGGCATCAATAAAAATAAGTCAGACTGAAAATCAAAATCGAATTAAAGCCTTAAATTTTATGGCTGATTATCTAGAAAAAAATACTAAAGAAATATTAGAGGCTAATAGTGAGGACTATGAAAGAGCAGAAAAAAAAGGAATTTCAAACGCTTTACTCTCTAGATTGAAGTTATCAAAAGAAAAATTAAATTCAGGAATTGAAGGAGTAAGAAAAGTTGGAGAATTGTCTGATCCCGTAAATCAAGTTCAAATAAAAAGAGAGCTTTCAGGGGGATTGATCTTAGAAAGAAAAACAGTGCCAATTGGAGTCTTAGGGGTTATTTTTGAATCAAGACCAGATGCCGTTATGCAGATTAGTTCATTAGCAATAAGATCAGGTAATGGAGTAATGCTAAAAGGTGGTAGTGAAGCAAATTTAACAAATACTTCAATAGTGAAAGCATTGCAAGAAGGTTTAAAGCAATCAGTTCTTGATAAAAATGCAATATGTTTACTAACAAGCAGAAAAGATAGCATGGCGATGTTAAATCTTGAAAAATATATTAATTTAATAATTCCAAGAGGAAGTAATGAATTAGTTAAATTTATTCAGGAGAATACGAGAATTCCTGTGCTAGGCCATGCTGATGGCATTTGTCATTTGTTTGTAGATATTGAGGCAAATCTAGAGATGGCTTTATCAGTCGCTTTGGACAGCAAAATTCAGTATCCTGCGGCATGTAATGCTATAGAAACTTTATTAGTCCATAAAGATATCGCACCAGCTTTTTTAGAAAAGGCCATCCCTTTGTTTAATTCTAATAATGTTAAATTAATTGGAGACGAGAGATCAGTTAAATTAGGGTTAAAGTATGAGGCTAGTCTGGAAGATTGGAAAACTGAATATTTGGATTTAATTTTATCGATAAAAATTGTTGATGATCTTGAGGAGGCAATTACACATATTCAAAAATATAGTTCAAAACATACAGATGGAATAATTACTGAAAATTCAAATACTGCCAATAAATTTATGAATGTAGTAGATAGCGCAGGTGTTTTTCATAATTGCTCTACTAGGTTTGCAGATGGGTTTAGATATGGATTCGGAGCTGAAGTTGGTATATCTACTCAAACTCTTCCACCAAGGGGACCTGTGGGTCTAGAAGGTTTGGTAACTTATAAATATTTCCTAAAAGGTGATGGAAATGTAGTTGATGATTTTTCATCAGGAAAGTCTATCTATACACATAAAGATCTTTAAAACTTTTAAAGATGGAAACATTCTTAAAAATTGAGAATATTAAACTTTGGGCTAGGGTTGGCGTTCTTGATGAAGAAAGGGAATTAGGACAACTATTTATTTTAGATATATTTTTGTGGACTGATTTTGAAAAATGTACAGTAAATGATGATATAAAAAAAACAGTTGACTATTCAAAATTAGTTCAAATCATAAAAGATCAATCAAAGAAAATATATTGTTTCACAATCGAAAAATATTCAAACGCAATTTTAGAAATCCTTGATAAGGAATTTAAGCTTTCTAAAATTAAAATTATTTTGACAAAATCTAATCCTCCAATTACAGGTTTCGATGGGAAGGTATCAATAGTAAGAATTCTTGAAAAAAATTAAAGTACTGAAAAAAAGAAATCCCATTATATTGATTCATGGTCTTTGGAATACTTCAAGTATTTTTTCATCTATTATTTCAAAACTTGATGATATTGGCATTGAATATTTTGCCCCAACTCTTAAGCATTCATATGGAATGACTTCAATTCTGGATTTGACTAATAAATTAAACGAATTAATTTTAGAGAAATATGGTTTAGAAAAAGAAATAGATATTTTGGGATTTTCTATGGGAGGAATAATTGGTAGGTACTGGCTTCAGAAATTTAATGGATATAAAAGAACAAGAAGATTGATATCAATAGGCTCCCCTCACAAAGGAACTTTGATGGCTCAATTAATACCTAAATACCCTTTTAGAGGAATATCAGAAATGAAAATAAATAGTAAATTTTTGAGAGAACTTGCAGATAACGATTTTTTTCTTGATGATATCGAGTGCATAAATTTTTTTACTTATTGGGATCTAATGGTTTTCCCTGGCTGGTGGACAAATTTAAATTTTGGGAAAACAATATCAGTAAAAGTATACAAACATAGAAATCTCGTAAGAAATAAATCTGTGATTGACAAAATAATCTATGAAATTATTATGTAGTTCCAGATAGGCCCAAGTGTCTTATTAATGAATCTGTTTGTGGCTCTCTTCCCCTGAATAGTTTAAATATGTCTAATGGAGGTAAGCTTCCACCCAGACTAAGTATGGTATCTTTAAATTTCTTTCCTATTAACTTTAAATCTTCAGAGTTTTCTAGATCAGCTTCTTCAAACATTGAAAATGCATCAGCACTTAGAACCTCAGCCCATTTATATGAGTAGTAGCCTGCAGAATATCCGCCTGCAAATATATGACTAAAACAACAAAGAAATTGATCCTCTTGAATTGGTTCAATAACAGTAGTTTGTTTTGCAATTTCTCTTCTTATTTCATCTGCTGTTTTGCCTTCGTTTTTATCAATACAACTGTGTAATCTGAGGTCTGTTATCGCAAAATGTAGTTGTCTAAGAGTAGCCATGCCACAATTAAAAGTTCTATTCTTTAGGAGCTTTTCAAAATTTTCGTTTGATAATTTTTCTCCTGTTTTATAGTGCTTAGCAATATTCAAAAGTGTGTTTTTGTGGAAACACCAGTTTTCCATGAATTGACTTGGAAGTTCGACTGCATCCCATTCAACATTATTTATGCCAGCTGCTTGAGGTAGATTTACAGTAGTAAGCATGTGTTGAAGACCATGACCAAATTCATGGAAAAGTGTCTGAACCTCTTCAAAACTCATCAAACTTGGTTTATCTTTTGATGGTGGGGTCTGATTACAAACAAGATAGGCTACAGGGAGGGTTTTTTTGCCGACATTATTTTTATTCAAACATTCATCCATCCAAGCCCCCCCTCTCTTTGATTCAGGCCGAGAATATGGATCGAGGTAAAAAGATGCTATTCTGATTTCTTCCTTATCAAGGATATTAAAAAACAAAACGTCATCATTCCACAGAGGAGCCTCATCAGTTGCCTCGACCACTTTAATTTCAAAAAGCTTTTCGCTTAATTGGAATAAACCTTTCAAAACATCATTTAGTGGGAACCAAGGTCTCAAAGACTCTTGATCCAAATTAAACTTTTCTTTTCTAAGAAGTTCAGACCAATAACTTATATCCCATGGCTCAATATTCTGTGATTTTGGAAATCCATTGGCTTTAGAAAACTTATCGAGAGTTTCTAATTCAATTTTTGCTGTTTTGAATGCTGGTTCTCTCAATTCTTCTAAAAGGTTTTCAACATTTTTAATTTCTTTCGCCATTTTCGTTGACAAACTGAGTTCAGCCCAACTTTTATAACCGAGAAGATTAGCCTGTTTAGTTCTAAGAGATAATATCTCTTCAATGATTTGAGAATTATTTTTCTCTCCGTGAGAAGCTCGACCAACGAATGCCTTATATAGTTTCTCTCTAAGGTTACGGTCGGTGGCATATGTCATAAATGAAGTGTAAGTCGGTATATCAAGACTTAATTTCCAGGGACCGTTTTTAATATCAATTTCTTTATCTTTTTTCAAGTGATTGTGTGCAGAAATTGCCATCAATTCAAGTACGCGTTCAGGAAGACCATCAACTTCAGATTTTTTATTTAATATCAAAAACCATTTATTAGTGGCATCAAGAACATTGTTGCTGAAGTCTGTTGATAGCTTTCCAAGCTTTTCTGAAATATTGTTGAAATTTTCTTGATCATTTTTTTGTAGTGAAATACCTCTATGTTGCATCTCAAGAATTTCTTTATCTAAGATTCTGTTTTTGATTTGATCAAAATTATTTGTTTCTTTAAGCTTGACTAAAGAATTGTAAATTATTTTACTTTGTCCGAATTTATTACTCAAGCTAATAATCTCTGGAAGAAATTTTGAATAAATATCTCTAAGACTTTCAGAATTATTTACAGCATTTAGGTGACTTATTACTCCCCAACTCCACCTTAGAATTTCATTGATTTCATTTAAAGGATTAATCACTTTATCCCAATTTAAATCATTTTGGATCAAATAAATAGATAAATTTTTCTCTATGGTTTGAAATTCTTCAGCGATCTTTTCTAGGACTGTGGGAAATTGTGCACTTATTTTTTCGGGAGTAAATTTTTTAAATTCAGGTAATTCTCCATCTTTAAATATTGAGGTATCCATTTATGAGAAATTTTAATTAACTAAAATTGGGATTATTCCAACCAACTTAGCTAAAGTAAGCTGCTGACTGAGAGCATTGGTTGAGGATTCGTATAAATTTATGGCGATTTTCGGCCAAAAACCTATTACCAAAGTAGGTAACAATAAACTGAAACCAATCGTCAATTCTCTACCATTCATCTCTTTAACTGTAGCTAGTGCAGGAATTCTAGGTCCAAAGAATACTCTTCTACACATTGATAGTAGGTATATTGGTGTTAGAACTAATCCTATAGCTGCAATAAGAATCGTGATTGATCTAAAGATAGAGCTAAAGCCTTCTTGACTAGTGATACCTAAAAATACGGTTATTTCACTTATAAAACCGCTCATCCCAGGTAGGGCTAGAGAGGCCAAAGAGCTTGCCAAGAAAAAAGCAAAAGTTATTGGCAAGACCTTTGCTAAACCGCCCATATTTGGTATTGAAAGAGTATTTGTTCTTTCATAGAAAGAGCCCGTAACAAAAAACATAGCTGCAGCGATGAGTCCGTGACTGATCATTTGGAGCATTGCTCCGCTTATACCTAAAGCGTCTACTGCTCCAATCCCTAATAAAACAAAACCCATATGACTTACAGAGCTACATGCAATTCTCCTTTTAACATTATCTTGTGCAAAGGCATTAAGAGCTCCGTAAATTATGTTGATGATTCCAAGAATAATTAACGCAGGTGCAATCTGAAGGTGTACTTCAGGTAGTATTTGAACATTGAATCTCAAGAGAGCGTAGCCTCCCATTTTTAAGAGTATCCCAGCCAGTAACATTGAAACTGGGGCATTAGCTTCTCCATGTGCATCTGGTAACCAAGTATGTAAAGGAAAGATAGGAAGTTTTACTCCAAAACCAATTAAAAATCCTAAATAAGATAATAAGGCTAGGCTGCCTGTTACATGTTTATTGGTTAAATCAGTAATATTCAAAGTAAAGGTGTCACCACTTAAGGCAAGTGCTAACCCACTAATGAGTATTAATAAAGAGGCTAAAGCTGTATAGAGGATAAATTTAGTGGCAGCATATAATTTCTTTTTCCCTCCCCAAATAGCAATAAGAAGATAAACCGGAACTAATTCAAGTTCCCATGCCAAGAAAAATAATAGGAAATCTTGAGAAAGGAAAACTAGTGCCTGTGCTGATGCTTGAACTAATAAAAGAGCGAAATATAAATTAGATTTTTTCTTAATTTTCCAACTAGCCGCGGCTGATAAAAATGTAATTAATCCACTTAAAGCTACTAGAGGAGCAGATAACCCATCTACGCCAAGAGACCACTCTAGGCCTATTGATGGTAACCAGGTAGCCCTTTCTACCAGCTGTAACGTACTATCTGAAGTATTGAATTTTTGAAAAAGGACTCCAATTATTAGTAAAAAATCTATAAATAAAAAACTTAATGAGATATTTCTAGGGAGTGTATTATCTTCTCCTTCTTTTGAACTCAAGAAAGGCATTATTAATGCCCCGATTAAAGGCAGTAAAACAATAGATGATAGCCAAGGAAAAGATTCTAAATTCATTTATGTAATGAATAATTTTTTTATTCTAGTTGAAGTTGTACTAGCTTGAGACTATAACATTAAAAATGCCTAAGTAAAACTACTTAGCAGAGATAGCACTAAATTGGCTGCCTGTTGTTTGAATGTTTAAGAATGGTGCTCTGCTAGCTACACCTGACTTCTCCCATGCTTTTACCATCGCTTGACTAACATTTTTACCATTTTCTTTTTTACACAAAGCTAAGATACTTGGCCCAGCCCCACTAATTGCGCATCCTAGAGCACCTGCATTTAGTGCGGCATCTTTGACTTCTAGTCCACCTTTAATAAGTTTCCATCTATAGGGTTCATGGAGCTTATCAAACATTCCCTCTTTTATAAGTTCTGCATTTCCTGCTTTTAAGCCGTTTAGTAATAAAGTAAGTGCCCCCATATTTGTCACTGCATCAGAAATAGGCACATTCTTAGGCATAACCTTTCTTGCTTCACTTGTGCTTAGACGAATTGCAGGTATTGCTACAACAACTTTAATTGAATCATGCCAATCACATCTTATGATTCTCCATCTTTGAGAAGACGACCTGGCTGTTAAACAAAGCCCTCCTAGGAGAGAGGGAACTACATTATCAGGATGACCTTCTATATCAATGGCAAGTTCAAGGAGTTTTTCTTTTGCTAATGGAGAGTTCATTATTGCATTTGCTCCGATTAGCCCAGCAACTATTGCCGTAGCACTGCTCCCCAGCCCGCGTGCAGGCGGTACTGCCAACTTAACTCTTGCTTCAAGTGCAAAAGGATCAATATTTGCGCTCTGCCATACTTTCTGAGCTGCTCTAAAAACTAAGTTTTCAGGTCCTCCTCTTAAGTGATTACCATCGGTACTTTCCATTATTAAGTCAAATCTATCTCCACCACCATCAATCCGCGTAAATACAAACTCATTATATAAATCTAATGCTGCTCCAAGACAATCGAATCCAGGCCCTAAATTGGCAGTTGTGGAAGGCACTGTTACCTTTATTTTTTTACCTACTTCAGGAATAGACATTTTTTGTTACTAAGTTTCTAGAAGCATTTTTGCTCTGCAGGCTGCACTAAAAAGTCCAAACTCTTCATCTAAAATTACTTTCATAGGTATTGTTTTAAGAATATCTTTTAATCTTCCTTTGTCGAAAAATTGTTTCATAAATAAATCTGATTTAAAGTTTTTGAAATGTTTTGATGCGGTTCCTCCAGAAATCCATAACCCACCTAAGCACAATTCTTGAAGAGCAACATCTCCTAATAGAGAGGCATATGCGCCTAACCAAATCCCCTCAACTTCAATCATTAGCTGATCCCCTTCTTTAGAGAGATTGCAAATTTTTTCGGGAAGTTCTTTTCTCGCAGCATCAAAAATATTAATTCCTTTTATATATTTTTGTAGAGGATGGTTTTGGGCATCAGGTTTGCTTAGTCTCCATTCGGCAATTCTTGACAAGCCAGTGCCGCTAATAATTCTCTCACAAGATATCCTCTCAACTTTTAGGTAATTCTTAAGCCAAATTTTTAATTCCCATTCTAATTTTGACTTTGGTGAATACTCAACATGACCACCTTCACTAGCTAAAACTTTTACTTTTTTCCCTGATATTATGCCTCTTGCAATGCCCAAACCAGTCCCAGCTCCCACAATGGCATGCAAATCATTATTAGCAGCTTTATGATGAGATCCATTTAAGATAGTAGAATATTGATTATTTGTTAAATAAGGTATTCCATAAACTTGGACTGCGAAATCATTTATTAGCTCGCAGCTTTTAAAATTAAATTTGTTCTGCAAAGCATTTCCAGAAATATTCCATGACAAGTTAATTATTTTTGCTTGGTTGTTATATAAAGGACCAGCTACGGCGAAACATGCAGTAGAAGGATGAGCAATATTTTTGCATTCATTTTTGAGAAAATCTTCTAGGATTAGATCAAAAGAATCCCAATTAGAAGATTTATATTTCTTTTTGAATAATAACTTAGGCGAATCATCATTTATTACTTTTTCAAATATTCCCAATAGAACCTTTGTACCTCCTAAATCACAAGCGAGAAAATTCATATACTTGAAATTATTCTGTTCTCCCTTTTTTATCTATTAAATCATCAATTAATTTGTAAAGATTTGGTAAATTGAAAATTCCTAAATTTCTTCCATTCAAAGCTCTTAAAGCTACTGAATCAATCTCCTCTTCTTTATCTCCAATAACTGCAATTAAAGGAACTCTCCCGAGAGTTGCTTCTCTAATTTTATATCCTATTTTTTCATTCCTAATATCAACTTTTGATCGGTAGCCATTATTGTTTATTAATTCATTAAACTTTAAACACTTTTCAATATTTCTATCAGTAATGCTCAATAAAATTATTTGATAAGGCGCAAGCCAAATTGGGAATTTTGCCTCATATTGTTCAATCAAGATGCCGATAAATCTTTCAAAGGATCCTAAAATTGCTCTATGAAGCATAACTGGATTTCTTTTTTCATTATCAATATCTACATAAGTTGCATCCAACCTGATAGGCATTGAGAAATCAACCTGAATAGTTCCGCATTGCCAGACTCTATTAAGACAATCTTTTAATGAAAATTCTATTTTTGGACCATAAAAAGCACCTTCACCTGGTTGGAGTTCCCATTTTAGATTCTTATTATCGAGAGCTTTAGTAAGAGCCTCTTCTGATTTATCCCAAATCTCCTCACTACCTACCCTTTTTTCAGGACGAGTTGATAATTTGATAATTACTTCATCAAAACCAAAAGTTTTATAAACCTCGAAAACAAGATCTATAAAAGTAGATACCTCTTCTTGAATTTGCTCTTCTGTGCAGAATATGTGCGCATCATCTTGAGTAAAGTTTCTTACCCTCATTAAGCCGTGTAGTGCACCAGAGGGCTCATTTCTGTGACAAGAACCAAATTCAGCAAGACGAATGGGTAAATCCTTATAACTTTTTAGACCTTGATTAAATAATTGAATATGACAAGGACAATTCATTGGTTTAATTGCATAAGTCCGATTTTCTGATGCAGTAGTGAACATATCGTCTCTAAATTTTTCCCAATGACCGGATTTTTCCCAAAGAGATTTATCAACAGCTTGTGGGGTTTTAATTTCTAAATAATCATTTTTTTTGAGTATTTCTCTTATGTATTTTTCCAGTACTTGGTAGATTGTCCATCCATTTGGATGCCAAAAAATCATTCCTGGAGATTCTTCTTGTATATGAAATAGTGAATGTTTTTTACCAAGTTTTCTATGATCTCTTTTTTCCGCTTCCTCAATTCTTGTTAAGTAGTCATTGAGTTCTTTTTCTTTTGCCCATGCAGTTCCATATATTCTCTGTAATGATTCATTCTCACTATTACCTCTCCAGTATGAACCTGATAATTTAAGTAATTTAAAGTGTCTTAAATGTCTTGTGTTTGGTACGTGAGGCCCTCTACACATGTCGATATATTCTTCGTGCTTGTATAAATTGATGAGACCTTCTTCAGGAATTTCTTCAATTATTCTTAATTTAAAAGTCTCATCTCTTTCTTTAAAAGTTTTAATTGCCTCTTCTTTAGAAACTTGTAAAATTTCAACGTCATAGTTTGTTTTTATTAATTTATTAATTCTATTTTCGATTTTTATTAAATCTTCAGGAGTAAATCTGTATTCAGAGAAAACATCGTAATAAAAACCATCTTCAATTACAGGTCCAATCGCCATTTTAATATTAGAGTAAATTTGTTTAACTGCATGACCAATAAGGTGAGCGAAAGAATGTCTTATTATTTCAATTCCTTCCCTATCTTTTGATGTGATGATTACAACTTTGGAATCTTTATTAATAGGAATTGTTGCATCAAGAAGAACATCATTTACTTTCCCAGCAATTGTTGCTTTAGCTAATCCAGTACCTATACTCTGGGCAATTTCTAGAATAGTTACAGATTTTTCGAAAACCTTTTTTGAACCATCAGGCAAGGTAATTATTGGCATAATTTATTTCTCCATTTCAAAAAATCCCAATTTTGATTTAACTCTTTTTAAAGTCTGATTCGCTAAATCTTCAGCTTTTTCCTTCCCTTCATTAAGGATTTTATTTAGTTGATAGGGATCATTAATTAATAATTTATATTTCTTCTGAATAGGTTCAAGTGATTCAATAAGTTGTTCGGTAATTAATTTTTTAAATGTCCCCCATCCAGTCTCTGAGAATTCATTTTCACATTGAGAAATTTCTTTGCCAGATAATATTGAATAAATCATCAAAAGATTTTTTGATTCTGGTCTCTCAGGGTTGTTAAATTCAATTCCAATAGAACTGTCACTTTTTGCTCTTTTAATTTTTTTTGTGATTATTTCAGGAGGATCTAATAAGTTAATGCGACTGCCTTCATTAGGATCACTTTTGCTCATCTTTTTTGAACCATCAATTAAACTCATTATTTTTGAACCATTCTTCATGATGATTGGTTGAGGGATCTTTAAAATATTTTTACCCTTACTAAATCTGGCATTAATTCTCTGTTGTGCAATATCTCTCGCAAGTTCAAGATGTTGTTTTTGATCCTCACCTACTGGTACGAAGTCAGCATCATAAAGAAGGATGTCTGCAGCCATAAGTATTGGATAGTCAAATAATCCAATAGATACATTATTACCTTGTTGTATGGATTTTTCTTTAAATTGAATCATTCTTTCCATCCAATTTATTGGGGTCATGCAATTTAATATCCAACAAAGTTCTGAATGCGCTGAAATCTGACTTTGGACAAAAATTGAACATATATTTGGATTTATTCCACAAGCGACGTACAAAGCCGCTGTAGAGATAGTGTTCTGAGATAATTCTTTGGGATTATATGAGGCTGTTATTGCGTGCAAATCAACTACACATAGAAATGTTTCATATTGCTCTTGAAGCGTAACCCAATTATTTATGGCCCCAAGCCAATTCCCAATATGTAAATCACCAGTTGGTTGAACTCCCGAAAGAATTCTTTTTTTATTTGCCATCCTCTTCTACTTCGCTAGATTGAATCTCCTCAGTTGATGTACTTTTTACAGGTCTTGCAAAAGGATCAGGTGCTGTTTTTGTTTTTTCTTCATAAGAATTTTGTGATTGTCTACTCGGAGAAGAGTTGTTATTATTTTTTGCATATTCTTTGATTGAGTCAATCAATTTTTCGTCTTTGATCATTTCGCTAAGTGTTCTAACAGAGAAACCCAGAACTGCAACGGTAGATCTTAATTGAAAGGTCTCTTGTATTGATTTAACAGCTTTCATTTCGTTATCACTTAATCTTATGCGGAATCCCCCTCCATCTCTTCTGCCGCCCGATCTATCTCTGAAATTAGATCTTTCATTATTAGAATGACCTCTGTAATTTTCTTGTCCAGGATTATTGCTGAAATTTGAATTAGACATCTTAATGTTTCTTAAGTTATTTAAATAGTCTATTAACTTACCATCTTGTTATGCAATAAGTCTTTTTAAAAAGCTTAAATTTTTATCTTTTGATTAACGACTTATGAAATTTTGCTTTTCTCATTCACAACTTGCATTAAAATAAAATTAGAAAAATAAAGTATTGTGTTTGATATTAGTAAAGAAAACCTTTTAAAGGATTTCATAAAGTTTCCAAAAAAAAATCTTCTTATTATTTTATTATTGTTAGGTTTTGGGGAATGGTTTGTAAGTGACTTAATTCATTTTGCAGGAGGCTCAATAGGATTTTTTGCTTTGTGTTTGGGGGGATATTTTTACTTGAATAATGATAAGCCTAAATTTAATGAGCCAAATAATTTAGATGGTTGGATAAATCTATGTAATGAAGATTTAAATTTTTTTGAAGAACTTGAAGCAACAAATGAATTAGAAAAACATAATTCAAAAAGACAAAAAAAACTTGAATCTATTCTTAATAGATGTGAAAAAGAAAAAATAAGTTACATTGGACAAAAAGATTATCAAAGTTTTCAATCTGTTTTGAAAAGTAATTTCAAAGCAGATAAGTTTGACTTTGATTTATACGAAAAACTGCCTAAATACAATTCTTCTCAAGTTATTCCAGAAGAAGCTTTGAAGAGTGATGCAATCCTGTATTTTATAAACTTGCCTTTGTCGGCAAATGATTTTTTGTGGCTGGAAAAGTTTCCTAAAAATATGCCAATCTGGTTGGTGGCTTTAACTTCCAACCAAATAGAAGCCAAAAATCAGATAGAAGATCTAAAGTCTCAAATTTCAAGTGACTTTTTAAACAAAATTATTACTTTTGATGTGAATAAGAGTGAAATAACAAATATACCTTTTTCTTTAAGGAAGTTTTTCATAAGTTCATCTAAAAATATTGAAAATACAAAAAAAAGGCTCTTGAAAGAACTTCATGCTGCCTGGCAAGCTGAAATTGAAGGTATAAGAAGAATGCAGTTAAAAGGTATACAAAGAAAAAATCAAATTCTTGTCGCAACAACTGTTTTCTTATCTCCTATCCCATCAATTGATGTTATGGCAATGACAGTATTAAATTCTTTAATGATTAAAGAAATTAAGTCTATATGGGGATGTAATTGGTCTCCTGAAATTTTAGATAAAGTATCCAAAGAGATTTTAAAGACTGCAATTGCTCAGGGAGTTATTGAATGGAGTGGACAGACTCTAATTGGCATAACAAAACTACATGGCCCAAATTGGCTTGTCTCTGGAACATTTCAGGCTGTAAGTGCTGCTTATTTAACAAGAGTAGTATCAAGTTCTTTGGCTGATTTTATGGCAATAACAAAAGGGGTAGAAGAACCTGATTTGGATTTTATAAAGAAAAATTCTGAGAAAATTGTTGAAGAAGCTTTTGAAAAAGAAAAAATAAATTGGAAAGGATTTATTTCTGATCTTAGAAAACCACTTATGAAACTATCTTTTAATTCATAATCTTGGGTCGAATATTAAATATGAAAAAAAATATTTTTTTTTTAAGTTTGATACTTCTGTTTTCTATTGCTTCAGGCTCATGTAAGAGAATATCAAATAAAAATGAAACTAAAGAAGTAATACTGGCAAGTTTCACTGTTTTGGCGGATATAATTAGCAATGTCGCTAAAGATGATTTTATTGTTAGATCAATAACGAAACCTGGAGTTGAAGTTCATGGCTACCAACCAACTCCAAGCGATTTGGTAAATGCCTCTAATGCTTTTGTTTTTATTGATAATGGATTTGGATTTGAATTATGGGCTGAAAAATTTGTTTCTAATTTAAAAGTTAAAAGAATTACTGTCGCGGAAGATTTGGATCCTATTTTTATTAGTGAAGATTTTTACAAAGGGAAACCCAATCCTCATGCCTGGATTTCTCCAAAAAGAGGGATGCTATACGTAGATATTCTCGTGGATTCTTTATCAGAATTGAGGCCATCCAAAAGGACATTATTTGAAGAAAATGGAAAAATTTATAAAGATAAACTATCTAAAATAGATAAAGAATTCTCACTTTTTATTAATAACTTAAATAAAGACAAGAGGTATCTAGTAAGTTGTGAAGGTGCTTTTTCGTATCTAACAAATGATTATGGATTAGAGGAAGTTTATTTGTGGCCAGTTAATGCTGAGAGTCAAATTACTCCTAAAAGAATGGCAAGAACAATCTCACTAGTTAAAGAAAAAAATGTTCCATCTGTATTTTGCGAAAGTACTGTAAGTAACGAATCTCAAATGGTTGTTGCAAACGAAACTGGGGCTAATTTTGGAGGAAATCTTTTTGTTGATTCATTATCTGATGATAGTGGGCCTGCTAGTTCATACATAACAATGCTTGAGCATAATTTGGATTTGATTAAAAAAGGACTTTTTTGAATTATGGAAACAATCAATTATCAAAACTTTAGGATTGAGGCAGAGAATATTTGCGTAGATTACAACGGTAAGGTGGCTTTGTATGATGCCAATTTAAGATTGCAAGCTGGCCAGATTTGTGGGTTAGTAGGGATGAACGGGGCTGGTAAAACAACTTTCTTTAATGCTTTAACTGGCTTTGTAAATATTTCAAAGGGAAAAATTAGAATAAATGGAGAGTCTGTAAGATCTGCTCAAAAAGATCAGACAATTGCTTATGTTCCTCAAAATGAGGGAATTGATAGTCAATTTCCAATAAGTGTTTGGGATGTAGTGATGATGGGAAGATATGGTTCGATGAATATTTTTAGGTGTCCTAGAGAGTCTGATGTTCAGGCGGTTAAAGATGCTATTGAGAGAGTTGATCTTACTGATCATTTATCTACACCTATTGGAAACTTATCTGGAGGTCAAAGAAAACGAACTTTTTTAGCCAGAGCAATTGCGCAAAGAGCATCAATACTTCTTCTTGATGAGCCTTTTTCAGGTGTTGATATAAGAACTGAAAAACTTATCTCGGAATTATTTATTCAATTTAAAAATGAGGGGAAAACCATATTATTATCAACGCACGATATGATTCATGTCCGTGAATTTTGTGATTTAGTTCTTTTAATAAATAAAACTGTTGTAGCTTATGGTGAAACCTCTGAAGTGTTTACCCCTGAAAATATTACAACCACTTTTGGAGGGATCTCCCCTGATTTCTTGTTTGGACCTGAATCCTAAATTTTAATTTATATGGAGCTCTGTTCTTTTTTAACTTTAGATTCATTCATCACAGATCCTTTAACTCATGACTTTATGAGAAAAGCACTTCTTATGAGTTCATTAGTTGCAGCTGTTTGTGGTTTTCTATCATGTTATTTGACTCTTAAAGGATGGGCTTTAATGGGAGATGCAGTCTCACATTCGGTAATGCCTGGTGTTGTGGTTGCTTATGCATTAGGTCTTCCTTTCTCCTTAGGGGCATTTATTTTCGGAGTTGGTTCTGTAGCCTTGATAGGGTTTATTAAGCAGAAATCTAGAGTTAAGGAAGATACTGTTATTGGGTTGGTATTTACTGGATTTTTCGCTCTTGGAATAGTATTGGTTTCTAAGATTAGAAGTAATATTGATCTGCACTCTATTCTTTTTGGTAGTCCATTAGGAATATCACTTTCAGATGTAAAACAAACTATATTCATTTCTTTATTGGTAGTAATCCTTTTATCAATTTTCAGAAAAGATTTAATGCTTTATTGTTTTGATCCTAGGCATGCAAAAACAGTTGGGATTAATGTATTTTTTCTTCATTATTTACTCCTCACGTGCTTATCTTTGGCAGCTGTTGTGGGGTTGCAGTCTGTTGGAATTATTTTGGTAGTTGCAATGTTGATTACACCAGGGGCTACAGCATATTTACTTACGGATAAGTTTGATAACATGACAGTAATTTCAGTATTAAGTGCAATCATATCAAGCCTTATAGGAATCTATGTTAGTTTTTGGTTTGATCTTGAAACAGGTGGATCAATTGTCTTGGCACAAACTTTTATATTTTTATTTGCTTTTTTATTCGCTCCAAGATATGGAATATTTAAGTTAAAGAAATTATTTGCCGGGTATAAATGATTATGGTGGATGAAACTTTAAATAAAAAGTGGAATTGGTGGCCATTATTCCCCTTATTTCCTTATGGAAAAAAGAAAACAATTTTAAAAGAATTAATTCCTGATCAAATATGGTCCTTGGAACAAATACAGGGACTTTATTATGTTGCGGTTCCAATAAGAATGACGGTAATAAAGATTGATAATGGATTGATGCTAATAAATCCACTGCCTCCGACAATAGAATTAATAAATGAGTTAGAAAAATTAATTGCGATTCATGGCAAAGTAAAAACAATAATTCTACCGAGTGCCTCTGGACTAGAACATAAAATCGGACTGCCAGCTCTTTCAAGAACTTTTAAAGATGCAGAAATTTGGCTTTGTCCTGGACAATGGAGTTTCCCCATAAATCTACCACTAGATTTCTTAGGAATTCCATCAAAAAGATCAAGAATACTGTTTGAGGAAGGTACTCCACATACAAACTACTTTAAATGGTCTTCATTAGGCCCTCTAAATTTAGGACTTGGAAGATATCAGGAGATAAGCTGTTTCCATTATCCTACGAAAACACTTCATGTAACAGACGCAATAGTTGGAATAGACTCCACTCCCCCTGAGATATTTGATTTTGATCCAACTCCACTTCTTTTTCATTCTAGAGAGAGAGGAGATGAACCTTTGATTGACTCCATCGAACAAAGAAAAAAAGGATGGAAAAGGTTAGTCTTGTTTTCATCTTTTTTAAAACCAGGTAAATTAAATATTCCACCTTTAAAAAAAATATTTCAGTATTCATTCAAAAAAGATCTGAGGAATTGGAGATCTCATTTCGGTATTTATCCCTTTTTATGGGACGAAGATTGGGAATCTTCTCTTGTTGAAATAATGGGTGAAGATACTCCTAAGATTCAAATTGCACCCGTTTTACAAAAATTAATTTTTCCGCGTTCAAAAGAAGTTTTACTCAAATGGTTAGAAAATATCAAGTGTTTTGAAGATATGGAATATTTAATTCCAGCTCATTTTACGGCCCCTATAAAATTTACAATAGAAGATTGTCAAAAATTAATTAATGAAATTAATTCCCAAAAGTGGGACAAACTTCCTGAGGATAATAAATTTTTGATGGGTTTATATAAAAAGTTGTTTGAACTAGGAATAATCCCTGAAGAAGTAAATCTTTAAAAACAATTATTCTTCAATAGACATGTTCTCATCATTTTTAAGAGTTTGTTCCAGCTCTTTTCTTTGCTCCATTTGTCTTAAGAAATATCCTGTCATCATTGCAGAAGATAATAAATTAGCAATGTTGTCTTTTGAAGATGTTATTTTTACATCAAATTGATCTGAAGGAAGCATTCCAAGAAGACCTTGAACATTTTGTCTAATAATTTCTTGAATATCTTCACTAGCTGATTTTGCTACTCTTTGCAAAACTTCTGGAGATTGTTTTTGTAAATATTGGATTAAATCATTTTCATCGTTTGGATCATTATTTTCAGTAGCAAGAAATTCTGGATTAAACATTTCTACAACTTCAAGATATAAAAACCCTACAACATCACGTACCCATTAATTTAAATTATTAAGGGCAGGGAACCGAATAGGTCCAATTTTATTAAACGGCCAATATCTAAAAATAGCTTTACCAATAACCTTGTCGTAGGGTAAAAATCCCCAAATATGTGAGTCCATACTGTTATTTCTATTATCTCCCATCACCCATAATGACTCTTCTGGGACAATAAAAGGCCCAATAGAATAATTAATATTTTTGTCAAAAACGTAATTTTTTTGAGCGATATCATTTAAATAAAGGTTACCCTCCCTTACCTCTACTTTGTCTCCAGGTATTCCAATTACTCTTTTTATTAGTGCAGTATCTGCTTCGTAACCAGCATTAATTAATTGTTCAGGAACGTTAAAAACAACTATTTTATTTTTTAATTTTGAAAGATTTGATTTGGAAGTGATTTTGGGAGTTACCTTCTCAACAAGAATTTTATCTTGTATTTGAAGAGTTGGAAGCATTGAGCCGGATGGTATCCATCTTGGCTCTATAACCTGCCATCGTATAATTAAAGCTATAGATATCCAGATTAAAAGATTTTTTAAATCCTTTAGTATTGAATTTCTTTTTTCTTGAGTTGTAGACATGTTTTATTTAATTCAGTTATAGGGAAAATCCAAAAGCATTTATATAAATTATGACATCATCTATTGAATGCAAAAATTTTCTTAGAAGTTTACAACTTTTGAATCTCTTAATAAAAATAGGAGTTCAAAATTTAATACTATGTCCAGGTAGTAGATCAGCACCCCTAGCGATAGCTGCTGGAGAATTAAATAAATTAGGGCTGGTAAATATTTTTAATTCAATAGATGAGAGATCTGCGGGATTCCACTCTCTTGGGATTTCTGCTGCATCAGGTAATCTTTCTTTAGTTATTACCACGTCTGGGACTGCCGTAAGTAACTTATTGCCAGCAGCAGTTGAGGCAGACCGATCTTGTAAAGGTATTATATTTCTTACTGCTGATAGACCCTTAAGATTAAAAAATTGTGGCGCTAATCAAACAGTAAATCAAGAAGATTTTTTGACTTCAGTCTGCAGAAGGGTTTTAAATACAAATCTAAATGGACTTCATGAAACACAAGAAAACGAAATCCTGAATTTAGTTCGAATTACTGAAAAACAAATATCAATTTTCCCTGGGCCTATTCATTTAAATATTCCTATTGATAAGCCTTTAGGTATTTCACTTTTAAATAAAAAAAATGTTTTAGAGGTTTTTGAAAGAATTTATTTAAAGAAAAAATATATATTTCAGGAAGTTGAAATCAGATCTGATAAAAACAAATTCTTAGAAATTTCAAAAAGTTTAAATTTAGATGAATCCGGCATTATTTTGGTAGGTCCCTATCAAGGTTCCATAAATGATTTAATTTCTTTCAATAAATCTTTAGAAATATTGCAGGAAATTACTGGTTGGCCAGTATTTGCTGATCCTGTTTCAGGAGTTAATTCTGATTTGAGAGGATTAGTTGTGAATTGGGAATTAGTCTTAAGAAAAAATAAAAATTCAATAAATTGTCATCAACTTTTGAGGCTTGGCCCCATGTCATCTTCAATTGATTTGGAGAAATTTTTAACAACTTTCGAAGGTATACAAATTCTTATAAAAGAAAAAAACTATAGAAAATTGGATCCAATAAAAAAATCATTTGAATATGATTTTGGGCTTTCAAATTTTACTGCTCTATTGATAGAAGAATTATCAATTAACGAAAAAAACAAAAAGTCTCTAACGCCGTTAGCCCAAGATCTTATAGAGGAAGGTGAGCAGATTAAAGAAATTTTAAAAGAGAAAATTACTCAAGATAATCAAATTACTGAGTATATGCTTGCAAATCTTGTTCCAAAACTTTGGCCAGCTGAAAATCCTATAATGCTTTCCGCGAGTAGCCCGATTAGAGATTGGCTTACATTTTCTGAGAATGGTACTTTAACAAGAAATTGTTTCAGCTTTAGAGGAGCTTCCGGCATAGATGGTACTTTATCTCTTGCATTAGGTATTTCTAGAATTAAACATCCGCTACTTCTTGTGACTGGAGATTTGGCTTTTATTCATGATATAAACGGTTGGCTGATTGAAAATTCAATCGACATGAATTTAACAATTCTTTTGATAAATAATAATGGCGGAAATATATTTAATCGAATTTATAAAGAAAATTTAAAAGAAGATGAATTAAAAAAACTTTTTCTTATGCCAAAAGAAATAAACTGGTCAAAACTCGCAGAGGGCTATCAAGTAAACTTTAAGAGTGTGGCAAATTTTAAAAAATTACGAGAGGCATTCGATTGGAGCATTTCTATCAAGAAATCTGTAATAATTAAAGTTGATATTGATTCAGAAAGTGAAATTTGTGAAAAAAATGCTCTGCTAGACAAAATAATTGGCAGTTAAATTTATCACTTTCTATTTTTAATAATTAGGTTTCATGCAAGTATTACCCGGTAAAAAAACTTTAAATTGGTCAGAATGCAAATCTTATGAAGATATATTGTTTCACAAATCAGATGAGGGAATTGCGAGAATTGCAATTAATCGGCCTGAAAAAAGAAATGCATTTAGGCCACAAACTGTGGATGAACTCATTAATGCATTTAATATCGTAAGAAATGATGAAACTATTGGAGTAGTTCTCTTTACAGGTGCGGGACCTGACAAGAAAGGTATTTATTCTTTTTGCTCTGGGGGTGATCAGAGTGTAAGGGGTGAGAATGGATATAAAGATGATGAAGGGAAGCATAGATTAAATGTACTTGAACTTCAAAGATTAATAAGAAGTTTACCTAAAGTGGTTATTGCCTTAGTTCCTGGTTTTGCAATTGGAGGAGGCCAGGTACTTCATTTGATTTGTGATCTCAGTATCGCCTCTGAAAATGCAATATTTGGTCAAACAGGTCCAAGAGTTGGTAGTTTTGATGCGGGATTTGGATCTAGTTATTTGGCAAGACTTGTTGGTCAAAGAAAAGCAAAAGAAATTTGGTTTTTATGTAGAAAATATAATTCCAAGGAAGCTCTGACCATGGGCTTGATAAATGCAATTACAAAGATTGAAGAATTAGAAGCTGAGGGTGTAATCTGGGCAAGAGAGATTTTACGAAATAGTCCAACTGCTATTCGTATTCTTAAAGCTTCATTCAATGCAGAGAATGATGGAATTGCCGGTATTCAAGAATTATCTGGATACACAACTCAATTATTTTATTCGACTGAAGAAGCTCAAGAAGGTAGAGATGCCTTTCTTGAAAAGCGTCCACCAGACTTCTCTGACTATAAGTGGACACCCTAGTTTATTTTTCAAAAGAACTTTTTAAATAATTATCAATGAGAATTCTTCTTGCAGCTGCTGAATGTGCTCCAATGATTAAAGTTGGAGGTATGGGAGATGTGGTTGGTTCATTACCTCCATCTTTGATAAAACTTAGTCACGATGTAAGGGTAATAATTCCAGGATATGGGAAATTGTGGAGTCTTTTAGAGGTATCGAATGAACCAATCTTTAGAGCAAATACAATGGGAAATGATTTTGCCGTATATGAAGCAAAACATCCTATTCATAATTATGTGATTTACTTAGTGGGTCATCCAACATTTGACTCTGACCAAATATATGGAGGCGAAAATGAGGACTGGCGCTTTACATTTTTTGCTAGTGCTACTGCAGAATTTGCCTGGAATTGTTGGAAACCTCAAGTTCTCCATTGCCATGATTGGCACACTGGAATGATTCCTGTTTGGATGCATCAAGACCCCGAAATTAGCACAGTTTTCACAATTCATAATTTAAAATACCAAGGCCCTTGGAGATGGAAACTAGAAAAAATGACTTGGTGTCCTTGGTATATGCATGGAGACCACACAATGGCTGCGGCAATGTTGTACGCAGATAGAGTAAATGCTGTTTCTCCGACTTATGCAGATGAAATTAAAACCCATGAATACGGGGAAAGCCTTGAAGGATTACTTAATTACATTTCAGGTAAATTAAGGGGAATTCTCAATGGTATAGATCTTGATGAATGGAATCCAGCAAAAGATCCAGTTTTACCTGCAAAATTTAATATTAAGAATTTAGAAAATAGGAAAGAAAATAAGAAAATTCTGCAGAGAGAAATGGGTCTCGAAATCAATCCTAAAAAATATCTTTTAGGTATGGTTAGTAGGTTAGTTGATCAGAAAGGTGTTGATTTACTTCTACAGGTTTCAAGAAGGCTTTTAGCATATACAGATTCGCAAATAGTTGTTTTAGGGACTGGAGATAAATATTTAGAGTCAGGATTATGGCAACTTGCATTAGATTACCCAGGAAGATTTTCAGTATTTCTAACTTATGATGACTCTTTATCAAGACTTATATATGGTGGCTCTGATGCATTCTTAATGCCAAGTAGATTCGAACCTTGTGGTATTAGTCAACTCCTTGCTATGAGGTACGGATCTATTCCAATAGTAAGGCGAGTAGGAGGTTTAGTTGATACGGTTTTACCTCATGATCCAGAAAATAATAGTGGCACGGGTTTTTGCTTCGATCGCTTTGAACCTATAGATTTCTATACATCTTTAGTAAGGTCTTGGGAGGCCTTTAGGCATAAAGATAGTTGGGAATTATTGCAAAAAAGAGCAATGAGCCAAGAGTTTAGTTGGCAAAGATCCGCACTTGCATACGAAATTATGTATAGGGATGTTTGTGGAATAAAAGAACCATCTCCAGATTTTGCTGAAGTTGAAAAGTTCTCTTACGGACAATCCGCTGATCCATCTTTAAAAAAAACATGACTTAATTGTTAAATGGAATTCTCTTTATCAGAATTAAATAACGTTTTGGGGGATATTAAAAATCTGAGCAAGGGTAAAAGAGATTTTTTAAATTTTAGTAATATAAGTATTGATAGTAGAACTTTATTAAAGAGTGATCTTTTTATAGCTATTAAGGGTAAAAATTTTGACGGACATAGTTTTCTTCCAGAGGTTTTAAATAAAGGCGTTAAATCAGTAGTAATTAAAAAAGGTATGCAGACATTACTTCCTAGTAATTTTCCATATTGGGTCGTGAATGACACATTAGAGGCATTTCAAAAATTAGCATTGCTAAAAAGAAAAAAATTAAATATCCCTATTGTTGCAATAACTGGCTCAGTGGGTAAAACCACAACAAAAGAAATGATTGGTGGAGTTTTAAATAAACTTGGAAGAATTAACTTATCTCATGCAAATTTTAATAATGAGATTGGAGTTGGTCTTACTATTCTTGCGACAGATATAGAAGATAAAGTTTTAGTTATTGAGATGGGGATGAGAGGTCTTGGACAGATCGAGAATTTATCTAAATATAGTGAACCCGATATTGCAGTTATTACTAACATTGGAACAGCTCATATTGGATTGTTAGGCTCGAAAAAAAATATTACTCATGCAAAGTGTGAAATTAGTAAGTTTTTAAATCCTGAAGGAGTTGTAATAATTCCAGCAAATGATCCGTTCCTAGAGAAAACTTTAAAAGAATTTTGGAAAGGTAGAGTGATAAAAGTAAAACTATTAAATATAGAAAATCAAAAGGAGAGTTTGAAGAAAGACGATAATTTGCGAGGATTTTATAATCCTTCGAACAAAACAATTTTAATTGAAGAAAATACCTTTGAAATTTCATTTGAAGGATTTCACAATGCTTCGAATTTCTTATTTGCTTATGCAGTTGCCAAAGAGCTAGGTATTGATTTTGAAAGTTTTAATAAATTTGATTTTGCAAGTTTTGGTGGAAGGAATAAAATTCTTAAATCAGTAAAAACAACCATATATGATGAATCATATAATGCTTCGCCAGAGTCAGTAAAAGCATGTATTAAAACCCTGCTTGAAAAACCGAGAAATAAATATTTCATATTTGGAAGTATGCAAGAATTGGGAGAAAAATCTGATAAATATCATAAAGAAGTATTCAAATTAGTGAATGATTCAGAAATAGAAAAATGTTTATTTATTTGCGATAAAAAAAATGAAAAAATTTACACCAATTATCTAAAAGATAAGAAAAAATTTTTAGTACTAAATAATATTAAAGATGTACCTAAAGAGATAAACAAATTTACAAAAAAAGGTGATTCTATTCTTATAAAAGGAAGCAGATGTTGGCAGCTTGAAAAAATTATTGAATTAATAAATTAGATCAAGATTTCTTTTTCCTCCAATTTTCTATATTTACTTGCTTAGTCCTTGAGATTGCTAATGAATTTTTTTTGGAGTCTTTGGTGATAACTGAACCAGCTCCTGTTGTAACTGATTCCCCGAGATTTATTGGTGCTATAAAAACTGTATTTGCTCCAATACTGGAATTTTTACCAATTTTTGTTTGATGTTTTTTCTGACCATCAAAATTTGCAGTAATAGTACCCGCTCCAATATTTGTAGATCTTCCAATAATAGAATCGCCAATATAACTTAAATGGTTTACTTTAGATTCTTCATCTAATTGACTATTTTTGATTTCAACAAAATTACCTATTTTGCTAAAGGAAGATATTTTGGAATTAGGTCTTATATGACTATAAGGTCCAATTTTTATATGATCCATTATCTGAGAATCATAAACAGTAGAGTTTGAAATTTCACAATATAAACCCACATTAGAATTCTCAATAAAAGTATTTGGTCCGATTATGCAATGACTATTTATTTTGGTATTTCCTCTTATATGTGTATTAGGCTCTATAATTACATCCTTACCAATTTCAGCTTCTTCACTAATTGAACAACTTGCTTTATTTATAAAAGTTACACCATTAAGCATATGCTTCTCTTTTATTGAATTCTGAATATTTTCCTCGCACTCTGATAGTTGTATTCTGTTATTAATTCCTTGAAGCTCTCCATTATCCTCTACCTCGAGGCTTAATGAGTTCTTTAGCAAAGATACTGAATCTGTTAAGTAAATTTCTTTTTGATTATTATTGCTTTGCAAAGAATTAATTATCTCTGACAACTTACCCCAGTTAAAACAGTAAATACCAGCATTTATCAATGGATTTTTTCTTTCTAGATCATTGCAATCTTTTTCTTCAACAATTCTCTCTATAAAATCCCCCTTCAAAAAAACTCTGCCATATCCATGAGGATTTGTTTTCTTTGTAGTAATTAAAGAAACATCAGCATTTTTTGAATCATGTAAATATAAAAGTCTTTTTAGAGTACTGGGCCTAATTAGTGGCACATCGCCGTTAAGTACCAAAAGTTTACCTTCATTCTTTTTTACTTCTTTACAGAGTACCTGGATAGCATGACCGGTTCCTGATTGAGGTTCTTGAACAACAACATGGATTTTTTTATCGTTTGGGATTGACTTTTGTACTTCTTTTGATTTGTGTCCAGTAATTACGAAAATTTTATCGGGCTTTAATTCGACACATGAATCAATTACTCTTTGTATAAGACTTTTGCCAGAAATTTTATGTAAAACTTTTGGCAATGAGCTTTCCATCCTAGTGCCCTTGCCTGCCGCTAATATTGCAACATTTAACATGTTTGTTTGATATCCTTATTTAAATTTAACTCTTAACGTATAACTTCGTCATTCCCCACTTCGCTCTCCATTTATTTGTAGATAATAGTTCTGAGAATAATTGCTCGTCTAGTCTTTTCTTGATTATATCGTCTTTACTTGAATTTAAATCTTGATCTCTATATGGAATACTAGCTTTAGTTAAGAGATGTTCCTCTTCCATTAAAGATAACTTTTCAAAATTGAAATTGGGTTTCAATTTATTCTCATCAAATTTTGATATTGCGACAGTTCCCTGACTCCAAAAATTTCTTTTATTAAAACTTGGTTTAATCGTAAAAATCTCTAATCCAAGATTTCTTAATGTTTTTCTTACTGCAGCTGATGAAGAATAAGTTATTAAATAACCCTGTGAATTGAGCATTTCTGTGACTTTAGATAAAAATTCAATTGTCCAAACTTGTGGGCATTTTTGAGGAGAAAAACCATCTAAATAAATTAGATCGAATTTAATAGATGAAGGAATGATGTTGATTTTTTCTCTAGCATCACCCCACAAAACACTGCATTTAAAAAATCGATCTTCAAAGTAATCTTTTCCATAAAGTGATTCAAATATTTTTTTGACTTTTGGATCCCATAATTTAAGGAAAGATTCATTTCTAAGCGAATATTCAAGAGGCTTTTTATCAATCTCCAATGCATACAAATTTAAATTTGATTTTTGTTTAATTAATTCATCTAATAAAGAAGCTGAATTGTATCCTAAACCAAAACATATATCCAAAACATTGAGAGATTGGCCCTTAAATCTTTGCAAATTAGAAGTAGCTGTAAACTTTGACTTTGTTTCCTCCAATGCGCCCAATAAACTATGGAAGTTCTCTTGAAAAAAAACACTTCTTAGAGAGTAACTACCATCTTTAGTTAAAACTTCTATTAATTCAGACAAAAACTTTTTAGGCTAGTTAGTTAGTTTGGCCAGCTCTTCCCAAAAAGTTGGATACGAGACGCTAGCAGCATCAGATCTCATGATTTTTGAGGTGCCTTTAGCAAGAAGTGAAGCAACAGCAAGACTCATTGCTACTCGATGATCTGTCTCACTATCCACCTCCGCAGAATGAAATTTTGATTGACCATTAATAATTAACCCATCTTCTTTTTCTGTTATTTCAGCACCGAATTTTTGTAACTGTCGTGCCATGACTTTTAATCGATCTGTCTCCTTAACTCTTAATTCTTGTGCATCTTTAATTTCAGAAACTCCATTACAAAAACAGGCAGCCACAGTAAGGATAGGAATTTCATCTATAAGTTTTGGGAGAATATCTCCTTCAATAGTGAATGATCTTAAATTATTTGAAGTCTTTACTTTAATAGATCCAATAGGTTCACCTGCAATAGTCGATTTATCTAATATCTCATAATCACACCCCATTGAATCCATTACATTTAAAATTCCGGTCCTAGTGGGATTTAGTCCTACATTCTGAATTAAAACCTCTGAATTTGGAACAATAGATGCAGCAATCATCCAAAAAGAAGCAGAGCTTATGTCTCCAGGAATCAATATTCTCTGGCCAATTAAGTTACCCCCTGACTTGATAACGACATTCCTTCCTAATTCTCCTCTGATACTGATGTCTGCTCCAAATGCTTTTAACATTCTTTCAGTATGATCTCTTGAAGATGCTGGTTCAATAACAGAAGTGGTTCCAGAAGCTTTGAGGCCTGCCAATAAGATTGCAGATTTTACTTGAGCACTCGCTACAGGGGTTCCTATAACACACCCTTTTAATTTATTCCCATCAATTGAGATTGGAGCTTTGTTTCCTTTTTCTCTACCAAAAATTTTGCCACCCATCAAAGATAATGGTTTGCCCACTCGTCCCATTGGCCTTTCATTAAGAGAAATGTCACCATTTAAGATGAAATTCTTGCCTTCTTGGCCGGCAAGTAAACCCATTAATAATCTCATGGTGGTTCCCGAATTTCCACAATTTAGAATTTCTTTGGGCTCTTTAAATCCATCAAGACCCAATCCTGAAATCGTAAAAGGCTCATTTTTTTTTATTTCTGGTATTTTTACACCTAACTTTCTTAGACAATCAGCAGTTGAAAGTGGATCTTCAGAATGTAAGAACCCCTCAATAGTCGTCTCACCCTTAGCAATACTTCCTATTATTAGAGCTCTATGAGAAATAGATTTATCTCCAGGTACTTTTACTTTTCCTTTTAAATTAACTCCACCTTTTATTGTGCGGATATTATTCATTTTCAAATTAATTAATTGATAAAATTTCTGTAAAAACAAATTAGTTTTATATTATCAATAAGTTTGTTTTTAAAAAAAAAATAATCAAATTAAGTAACTGTTTTCTATAATAAATTCAGAAAAGGGCTTGATTATTAATCTTACTTATTATCACGTTGCGAAGGATGTTCCTGAAAATAGTCCAGACATTGCAGTGGTCATTGATGTTTTAAGAGCTACAACAACAATTTCTTGGGCTTTAAAAAATGGAGCTGATTCAATACAAGTCTTTGCAGATTTAGATTTATTAAAAGAATCTGCAATTAAGTGGCAAGCTGAAAAAAGACTAATGCTTGGAGAGAGAGGAGGAAAGAAGATCGAGGGCTTTGATCTAGGGAATTCCCCTTTATCAGTTACAAAAAAAGTTGTTAATGGTAAAAGACTATTTATGAGTACGACTAATGGGACTAAATCATTGCAAAAAGTTCAAAATGCTAAGCATTTATTTGCTATGGGTCTCCCAAATAGGAAAGCAGTTGCCGAAAAAATCATTTCATTAAAAAGTGAAAATGTTTTAATACTTGGTAGTGGTTGGGAAGGTTCTTATTCACTTGAGGATTCTTTAGCTGCTGGTGCTTTGGCTTCATACCTAAAACAGAACTGTGATTTCGAAATTAATATTCTGAATGACGAATTACAATCTGCTTTGGCACTTTGGGATGTCTGGAAAAATGATATTTTGAAATGTTTAAAAACAGCAACCCATGGCAAAAGATTGACAAGTCTTGGAGATTATGAGGATGATTTTAAATGTTGCTCTGAACTTGATTGCTTAGATATTATTCCAGCTCAAGTTGAAAGAGGTGTGATTCGTGCCTCATGATTTACGAATTGATTAATTAGGAGTAAATTCTTGACTGATTTTTTGGTAGCTGCATTGCAAATTACGAGTACTTCAAATCTTGAAGCAAATTTTACTGAAGCAGAAGAACAGATCGAATTAGCTGCTAGAAGAGGTGCTGAGTTAATCGGATTGCCTGAGAATTTTGCTTTTTTAGGAGGAGATGATGAAAAACTTAGATTAGCTTCTGAATTGTCAGAGAAGTGTACAAATTTTCTAAAAACTATGTCACAAAGATATCAAGTATTTCTTTTAGGAGGAGGGTATCCTGTCCCTGCTGGTGATGATAGTCATACTTTTAATAGGTCAGCCTTATTTGGGAAAGATGGACAGATTTTGGCAAAATACGACAAGATTCATTTGTTTGATGTTGATTTGCCAGATGGAAATCTATACAAGGAATCATCCACTATTTTATCTGGAGCAGAGTACCCACCTGTTGTAGATGTCCCAGGTTTATGCAAAATCGGATTATCGATTTGTTACGACGTTAGATTTCCTGAACTCTATAGATATTTATCTTCTAATGGTGCAGAGCTAATTATGATTCCCGCAGCTTTTACAGCATTTACTGGAAAAGATCATTGGCAAATCCTATTACAAGCACGAGCAATTGAGAATACAGCATATGTAGTCGCTCCAGCTCAAACTGGTATTCATTATGGAAGAAGGCAAAGTCATGGCCATGCAATGGTAATAGACCCTTGGGGTACAGTTTTATCTGATGCCGGAAAAACTCAGGGAGCTGCAATAGCACCTGCTGATAAAGAAAGAGTAAAGAAAATTAGGGAGCAGATGCCAAGCCTTAAACATAGAAAAAACAAATTGTTTTCAAACTAATGAAAAAGTTATTAGATAATAGACTTTTTCGTTATTTATCCGTTTTTTTATTTTTAAATTCTTCAATCCTTCCAGTTAAATCTTCAAGTGCTCTTGCGGCATGGGCTATAAATACTAATGGGGTTTTAGAATTAAGAACTAAATCAAATACAAATTTAAAAGCATACTTTCAGAAGGCTAACCAAATATCGGGAGATAGATTCTGGATAGATTTCCCAGGAGAATTAAAAAATCCCAGAACAATAAACGGTAATGGCCCAATTAAAGAAATTAGATTAGGCAAACCAGATAAGGGTAAAACAAGGCTAGTAATTGAATTTAAGGAAGAGACTTATTTGAAACCTTTGACTTGGCAAATGGTTGGCTTAGATCAAAATAGATGGAGAATTAAACTATTTAACTCAAAATATTCATTTAAAAAGATTGGTGAAGGTTTAGTTGAAAAGAAAATAGGAAATATCAAAGCAAATAAAAATTTAATTCATAAGAAGAAAAACAATTATGGTTACTTGAAACTACCAGAGGTAAAACGAAACAAGTTTGAGGTTGTAATCGATCCAGGACATGGAGGACCTGACCCAGGCGCAATAGGTATAGGTGGTATTAGAGAAACTGATGTTGTCCTAGAGGTTTCAAAAATAGTTAAAAAATTACTTTCTGAGAAAGGTGTCAAAGTAAGGTTGACTAGAACAAAGGAAGTTGATTTGGATTTGCCTCCAAGAGTTTCTATTGCTAATAATACGAATGCAGATATTTTTGTAAGTATTCATGCAAATGCCTCAAGAGGTAAAAGAAGAGATATAAATGGATTGGAAACCTTTTATTACAGAGGGTGGAGAGGAAGATTACTCGCGAAAAGAATTCAAAAACAAATTTTAAGAGTTTCCCCTGGGAGTCCTGATCGAGGAGTTAAACAAGGTCGATTTTATGTAATTAAAAATACTAGGATGCCCGCAGTCCTTGTAGAAATTGGATTTTTAACGGGAAGATTAGATGCAAGAAGATTAGAGAAAATAACCCATCGAAAACGATTAGCCTATGCAATTGCAAAAGGTATCCTCGAATATCTAGATAAAGTAGTGTGAAACTTAAAATAGGTATATTTGATAGCGGAATAGGTGGTTTTACTATCCTTAATTCTTTACTAAAAACTCGTAAAGATGTAGAAGTTTTTTATTTGGCTGATACAAAAAGAATACCTTTTGGGAACAAAAATTCTAAAGAAATTAGATTAATTGCAAAGGAGATTTGTACTTTTTTTGTTGATAAGAATTTGGATGCACTTTTAGTTGCTTGTAACACTACAAATGCTTGTGCGCTTGATATTCTAAAAGACAATCTAAAGGTCCCTTGTTTTGACCTTATAAACTCAGTATCTGAAATAGTTGATAAACAAATAATTGGTGTCCTAGCAACACAAACCACTGTTCGATCATCGTATTACAAGAAAGCTATAAATGCTAAAAAAGAGAATACCATAATATTTCAGCAAGAATGTCCAGAATTTGTATCAGAAATTGAAAAAGAAAAATTAAATCTTGATAAGTTAAATAGCCTATCAGACTTATACTTAAGACCACTAATAAACAAAAATATTGAAGAATTAATACTTGGATGTAGTCACTATCCTTTAATTTTTAACTTTTTAAGAAAAAAATTAGATTCAAATATAAAAATTATTGATCCATCGGTAGCATTAATAAAAATATTTAATGAATCTTTTAATATTCCAGAAACTGACCGCTATGAGAGTATTTCTTTCGAAAATGTAAAATTTTTTGTTACTTCAGAAAGAGATGAGTTTTCCAATAAAGTAAAATTTTGGCTTGGAATTAATAAAGAAATTAGGTTGGTTAACCTCCGAAGTAATGTTTGATTCCTTAAGATATGTAAGAGGTCAATCATGAATACAGTAACAGAGCTACTCCAACCAGTTGAAAATGATCTTGATGATCTTATTTTAGAACTGAAAAATCTAATAGGAGCTGGTCACCCAATTCTTCAAGCCGCAGCAGAACACCTTTTTAGTGCTGGGGGAAAAAGGTTGAGACCTGGAATAGTTTTATTGATTTCGAAAGCTATATCTCCCAAATTTTGCTTGACAACCAAACATAAAAGGCTTGCTGAAATAACTGAGATGATTCATACAGCCTCATTAGTTCATGATGATGTTGTTGATGAGGCGTCTACAAGAAGAGGAGTAGATACAGTTCATAGTAGATTTAATACCAGAGTAGCTGTTTTGGCGGGTGACTTTTTATTCGCTCAAGCAAGTTGGCACCTAGCAAATCTTGATAATGTAAATGTAGTTAAATTACTTAGTAGAGTAATAATGGATTTAGCAGAGGGTGAAATTAAACAAAATTTAAATAGATTTGATTCGGCTCAATCTTTTTCCAAATACATTAATAAAAGTTATTGTAAAACTGCATCATTAATAGCCAATAGTTGCAAAGCAGCTGGAGTTTTGAGTGGGATTAATAAGGAAAACTTAACTTCGTTGTATGATTTTGGCAAAAATATTGGTTTGGCATTCCAAGTTGTAGATGATATTCTTGACTTTACTGGAAATGATAAACAACTTGGAAAACCTGCTGTAAGTGATCTTGCTAGTGGTTATCTTACTGCCCCTGTTTTATATGCCTTAGAAGAAAATAAACAATTGTCAGTTCTTATTAATAGAGAACTTGCTGAAAAAGATGATTTAGATGTTGCTCTTGATATCATCATGAATTCTAAAGCTATTGAAAGTTCGAGGAAACTGGCTGAGGATTTTGCAATGCTTTCTAAAGAAGCTATAGTTTGGCTTCCTGATTCAGAATATAAAAGAGCTTTAATGGCTCTTCCAGAATTTGTTCTAAGCCGTATTTATTAAATCTACTAGAAATAAATCTTTGAGCTTAATTAATATTAAAATTTTTGAAAACCCTAATTTTTTCGACTAAATTTATTAAGCATAGATTTATTTAATGTCATTAGATAAAAAAAATTCAATCAATAACATACTTCAAGAAAAGAGAATTTTCCCTCCATCAAACAATTTTGCAGAAAACTCAAATATTAGTACTCAAGAAGAATTAATAAGTCTAAAAAAACAAGCATCAGATAATCCTATCCAATTTTGGAAATCTTTTGCAAAATCTGAATTAGATTGGTTTGAGCCATTTCAAACTGTATTAGATGACGAAAATGCGCCCTTTTTAAAATGGTTTAAAGAAGGGAAACTCAATATTACATATAACTGCTTAGATAGACATATTAAGAGAGGGCTTGGAGGAAAGACTGCACTTATATGGGAAGGCGAACCCGGAGATAGCAAAAAATATACTTACGAAGAACTTCTAAAAGAGGTATGTAAAGCAGCTAATGCATTAAAAGAAATTGGTGTAAAAAAAGGAGATTTGGTATGTATTTATATGCCGATGATTCCTGAAGCGATGTTTGCGATGTTAGCTTGTGCAAGAATTGGCGCACCTCATTCAGTTGTCTTTGGGGGATTTTCTTCAGAAGCTTTAAAAGATAGGTTAATTGATGGAAACGCAAGATTTATTGTTACTGCTGATGGTGGCTTTAGAAAAGATAAGGTGATTGAACTTAAGAAAGCAGTTGATGCGGCCATTGAAAGTGGGGCAGATAAAGTTGTTGAAAAAGTTGTTGTTGTTCAACGATCCCAAAAAAATATATCGATGGTTGATGATAGGGATATTTGGTGGCACGAATTATTAAAAGATCAAAAAGATCATTGTGAACCAGAAATAATGAATAGCGAAGATAGACTTTTTATTCTTTATACTTCAGGCTCTACTGGAAAGCCCAAAGGTGTAGTTCACACTACAGGTGGTTACAATCTTTGGTCCCATTTGACATTTAAATGGATTTTTGACTTAAAAGATGAGGATATTTACTGGTGTACTGCTGATGTTGGTTGGATTACAGGTCATAGTTACATAGTTTATGGGCCTTTATCTAATGGTGCTACAACCTTAATGTATGAGGGAGTGCCAAGACCCTCAAATCTAGGGGCTTTTTGGGAAATTGTTCAAAAATATAAGGTTTCTATTTTTTATACTGCACCAACTGCAATAAGAGCATTTATGAAGTCTGGGCGTGAAATACCTGATAAGTATAATTTGGAGAGTCTTAGACTTTTGGGCACAGTTGGTGAACCAATTAATCCTGAAGCATGGATGTGGTACAAGGATGTTATTGGTAAAGATAAATGCCCTATTGTTGATACTTGGTGGCAAACAGAGACTGGTGGGGTGATGATAAGTCCCTTACCTGGAGTCGTTGCTACAAAGCCAGGTTCAGCTACTTTCCCTCTGCCAGGAATCGAAGTTGAAATTGTCGATAAGAATGGAGATAAGGTTAAGGAGAACGAGGGTGGATATTTAATTATTAAGAAACCTTGGCCAGGAATGATGAGAACAATTCACGGAAACTCAGAGAGATATTTGGAGAGTTATTGGGAATATATTTCCTTTAAAGGAGAAAAAAATGTTTATTTTGCTGGAGATGGAGCACGCATTGATGAAGATGGATATATATGGATTATGGGAAGAGTTGATGATGTCATAAGTGTTTCAGGACATCGGTTAGGAACAATGGAAATAGAATCTGCTTTGGTAAGTCATAAATCAGTTGCAGAGTCTGCAGTCGTTGGCAAAAAAGATGATTTAAAAGGTGAAGTTATAGTTGCTTTCGTATCTCTAGAGAAAGACGTGAACGGTTCTTCAGAATTAGTAGAGGATCTAAAGAAACATGTTGTTAATGAAATTGGAATTATCGCAAAACCTGAAAAGATTATAATTTCTGACTCTCTTCCGAAAACACGTAGTGGAAAAATTATGAGGCGAATTTTAAGATCTTTGGCTGCTGGAGAAAAAATTAGCGGTGATATAAGCACTCTTGAAGATAGTTCTGTTTTGGAAAAACTGAAAGAATTATCCTAGTCAGATTCATCAATTAAATTGGAAATTTTTTTTATAGTATTTCTTTTGAATTCATCATCGGCCCAGTCTCCCAAAAAATTTTCTCTTAGTCCTGCGCTTGCAATTATAGTGTGTGTACCTTTTAACATTACCCCCTTAGAATTATCTTCTTTTCTTGCTTTCAGACAAGAAAATAATTTGTCTGTTTGATCTAATTCGTCTGAGTTGAATTTTATTAGGAAGTTATTTTTTTGATTATATGTTTTTTCTATTAATCGCAAAGTTCTTTCAGGGCTTGGGCTGAATTCACTGTTGAATTCTAATTTTTGAGAAATTTGTTTCAATAATGGAATAGATTTGTTAGCACTGAAGTTATTAAAACTTATTGATATGAATTTTTCGCAATTTCTTCCACCATCAGGGGAAATTAGATGAAGTTTGCAGCCTAGACTATGACCAATTCTTATGGATGGAATTGATGTTCCTATTCTCTTTGATAAAGATATGCGGCAATTCTTGAAATCCCTCCATGCTTTAATAGCAAGTTGTTGGTGATCAAATTGTGGAGTGTATTTATATGCATGTACTGCATAGTTTTTATTAATTAAACTCTCGATGAATCTTCTATAAGTTAAATCTGGTTTAGAAGCTAGATAACTTCCACCAATAAATTCCGCAATTTTTTTAGGATTTGAAGGCCAATAACAAAAATTATTAAATTGATATTTTGTAAAAGTCATCTTTCATAAACTAAGAATGTTTCAAAAATTATTGTCTAATCTTGTTTCTTAATTTATATTAATTTAAAAGAAATTTTTATTAAATGCGTCAAAATAAATGAAAGTGTTTTCAGCTAATTGGAACTATCTAACAAAAAAGAATTAAATCAATTGGATATTCTTCAGGATCAAGTTATAAGTTATCCATCTGAAGATAGTGTTGCAAATCAGAATAAAAAAATTGAAAAAATTTTAATTCTTGATACTGAAACAACAGGTTTAGATGTAAATAAAGATGAAGTGATAGAGATAGGTTGTATTTTGTTTGATGTATCGTTTAAATGTGTACTTTCACAGGTCTCATTCTTATTCCCGGTTAATAATAATGAAGCAGAATATGTTAATGGCATATCTGCAGAAGTAACTAATATCTCTCAACCATGGGAAGATGGATTGAATTTTTTCTTAAAACTTGTTGATTGTTCGGATTTCATTGTCGCGCATAACGTAGAGTTTGATAAAAAATGGTTTGGGAAAGGAAGATTACCTAAACTTAATAAAAAATGGATATGCAGTTTAGAAGATATTAATTGGTCTTTTCAAAAATCACTAAAAAACAGACCCTCAGTAACTGATCTAGCTTTATCTTTTTCAATACCAGTTTGGAATTTACATAGAGCTTTATCTGATTGCTTTTACATATCTGAGGTCTTCAAAAAATGTGATAATTTAGAGGAACTTTTACTTAAAGCTACCGAACCGAGGTTTTTATACAAGGCACTGATTAGTTACGAAGATAGGTCTTTAGCTAAAAATGCTGGGTTCAGATGGAATAGTCCTGTACAAGGAGCTTGGTCAAGAAAATTAACTACTGATGAGGCAAAAAACCTTGATTTTAGAGTAGAGATTTTGAATTAATATTTAATAAATTTTTGACTATGAAAATATTTAGTGCATATTACAAGGCATCCATTTATTACCCATTTTATGTGCTCCAACACATCCGTATTTTGAGGCAGCTTCTTCAGCATCTTGTTTAGTGTTAAATAGATCTGACATCATATTTTCCTTATTTGAATTTGAAATTTGTTTGGAATGATTATGATGATTGTTATCAGAATTAGGTGAATACTCCCATATTCCCATAGTAGTAACACCGGCAGAGATAATTCCCATCCCAACTACTGATAAATTGACTATTCCCATTGCTACAGCACCAAAAGAAAATACGCCCATTGGTACTACCCCAATACTTATTACTCCCATTGGCACTATTCCTATTGAAACTATACCAAGAGGTGCTATTCCAAAAGCAATTTTTTTTGGCTTCGTACCGCAATGCTGATTGTCTTGACTTTTATTAATTCCCAATAGTTTTTCTAAATGTTAGATTAAAATTGTCTCACAGAATAACTAACCAAAGATTAATTTCTAGAGGAATTAAAAATTTTGAATTATTTTTTAGAACTTTGAATAACTTAAAAAATCTTAGAGGAACGGTAGATTTGCTGCCGGATCAATTAATAAAGTGGCAAAACGTTGAGAAAATTGTATTGGAACAGCTTTCAAGAGCATCCATTAAAGAAATAAGAACACCAATACTGGAAATGACCGAGTTATTTATAAGAGGAATTGGTGAAGGAACAGATGTTGTCAGTAAGGAAATGTATACATTTCTTGATAGGGGGGAGAGATCCTGTACTCTCAGACCCGAAGGAACAGCCTCAGTCGCACGAGCGTTAATACAAAATGGAATATCGTCAAATCCTCTTCAAAAACTTTGGTACATGGGGCCTATGTTTCGATATGAAAGACCCCAAGCAGGTAGGCAAAGACAGTTTCATCAGTTAGGCGTTGAGTTTATAGGGCATGATTCAGTAAGAAGTGATGTTGAAATTATTGCTTTAGCTTGGGATATCTTAGGAAAATTAGGAATAAAAGAACTCAATCTTGAAATAAATACTTTAGGTGATACAAATGACAGATCAAATTTTCAAAAATCTTTTTTAAAATGGCTAGAAATAAATAAAGATTCTTTAGATTTAGATTCTCAGAATAGGATTACTAAAAACCCTTTGAGGATTTTGGACTCAAAGAATATTCAAACAAAAAAATCTCTTGAAAATGCACCAAGACTATTTGATTTTTTGTCTGAAAAAAGTCATAACAGATATTCAAACTTAAAAAAACAATTGGAGGCTTTAAAAATACCTTACGTGGAAAATTTTAATTTAGTAAGAGGTTTAGATTATTACACCCATACTGCTTTTGAAATCACTAGTGGTGCTTTAGGTTCCCAAGCTACAGTTTGCGGGGGAGGAAGATACGATGATTTAATAAAACAAATGGGAGGGCCAAATACCCCGGCAATTGGATTTGCTATTGGTCTAGAAAGATTAATTCTACTAGCAGGAAAAGATCTTGAAGTTCCAAGAAATACTGATATTTACATTATTAATCAAGGCTTAATTGCTGAATCATTAGCTTTGGATTTATCTAGAAAATTAAGAAATTATGATTTGATAGTTGAGTTGGATTTAAGTGGAGCCTCATTTTCTAAACAATTTAAAAAAGCAAATAAACAAAAATCTAAAAGTATTATTGTAATTGGGGATGATGAGGCAGTTAAAGGTGAATTTATTATAAGGCTCTTTGATCAATCAGGTAATGGGAATGAAGAAGAGGTTATATCTTTTGAAAATGATATTGAATTGGGAAAATGGATAAATAACAATTTACTTGCAAAGTGATGCTTTTAAAGTTTGTGATAATTTTTCTTTTAATATTTATTTTCTTTTATTTAAGGAATTTTCTTAAATTAAATAGAAAACAAAAAGTTTTGAAGGCTAAAAAATTAACAACTTTCAATAAAAAGAATCTTAATAACTGGATGAATTTAACTAAAAAAGAAAGATATAACTTATCTAAACAAGATTCTGTTAATTATATGGATAGAAGAAAACTTTTATTAGACGAAATTAGAACTGAATATAAGAAAATATCTAGAAAAAATTCTTAGAGGAATATTAAGAAAAAATAATTATGGAAAATTACTGGACTTCTAATAAAACCATAAATGGATTGAGACATTTTGTTTTAGTAAATAAGATTAAAGAAAAAGGAAATATTAGTTTTTTAATGGTTTCTGTCCTTGATTCTGAGATTAACTTAACAGCTACATACGAAGAATTAATAAATAGTAGAAATTGGCAAAAGGGTTGGATCAATCTTTCAAAGCATCAATCGATTACAGAAGAATACCTTAGCTATAAATCCATAATTAAAGGGGAGGGTATCGATGAGATATTCATTAATGAAGATTCTTTATTTAATATTTCTTAATTTGATATAAATCTTTCAAATCTCTTTTCTCTGTAAATACTAGGTTTTTTGTGACTTAATAATTATTTAAAAGTTTTACCCCTTTCAAAAAAATAAAATTAACGTTATCAAGGATTAATTATATTTACTTAATTCAATGTTAGGGGATATGTGGAGCTCATCTGAGTTTACCTCTGAAAAACTGGGAATAACTGAAATTAAACTTTCTTTTTTACGTGAAAATGGAATACTCAAGCCTGGGATTCATTGGAAAAGCTCTCCACTCGGTCAGAAAAAACCTTGGAAACCCAAAGCGCTTTACAATGTAAAAATGTGCAGAGAAATAATTAATAAATTTTATTCTGAAGAAAACTATAATATCGCAGCCTAAAAATTAATATATTTTTTGACTAACTTGGAAAATAATTTCAAATTTTTATTCTATTAGGTTCTCATCCTCACACTCAATAAGAGTGTTTTGCAAAGTTGGATACAAGTTAATCATATTTATATATTGTTTCGATTTTCTGTAAGATTTTGCAGCCTTTTTGTAATGAACTTCAGATTTCATTTCTAGTGAAAATTTTCTAGAAGACTCTTGAGAAGTAGTCATAATATTAGATGTCTTATCCCATATTTAATAATTGTTTGAAAATGAGGCAATAACCTCCATGGTGTAATGAAACAAAACATCGTTTAATGTCAGCAAAATGAAATTTTTTTGACTTATTTGAATTTAAAAATACTGGTTTATTTGATAGAACTTATATCTCTGAGAATAATTTTTCTTCATTAAATCTACCTTTTTTACTCTTGTCTTGCCTTATGAAGATTTTTTGTTTAGTAATTACTAGGATTACTAACCTTTACAATTTTGTTATGAATTCAACTGTTTGGTGAAATATAAAGTATTCTCAAAACGTTTAAGCTAATCAATTCCTAAATGCAAACCTATGGAAATCCAGATACTACCTATGGATGGTGGGCTGGTAATTCAGGTGTAGCAAATCGCTCAGGAAAATTCATTGCTGCTCATGTAGCTCATGCAGGATTAATTGTTTTCTGGGCGGGTGCATTCACCCTTTTTGAACTTTCACGATTTGACCCAAGCGTCCCAATGGGTCATCAACCTCTAATCGTTCTTCCTCACTTAGCAACTCTTGGAATAGGGTTTGATGCTAATGGTGTTGCGATGGGAGATACTAAACCTGTTCTAGCGATAGCAATAGTTCACTTAGTTTCTTCTATGGTTTTAGCAGCCGGAGGACTTTTACACTCTTTACTTCTTCCTGGAAATCTAGAAGATTCTGATGTAGCAAGAGCTAGAAAATTCAATATTGAATGGGATAATCCAGACAAATTGACATTTATTCTTGGTCACCATCTAATTATTCTTGGTTTCGCAGTTATTGCTTTTGTCGAATGGGCAAGAGTGCATGGAATTTATGATCCAGCTATTGGTTCTGTAAGACAGGTTGAGTATGAATTAAATTTGGCCAAAATTTGGAATCACCAAACAGACTTTTTGACTATTGATAGCCTTGAAGAAGTAATGGGAGGTCATGCTTTCCTTGCTTTCGTTGAGATTACTGGTGGTGCTTGGCATATTGCTACTAAGCAAGTTGGTGAATATACCAAATTCAAAGGTAAAGGACTTCTCTCTGCAGAAGCTGTTCTCTCATGGTCACTAGCTGGAATAGGCTGGATGGCTATTATTGCAGCTTTCTGGAGTGCAGCTAACACAACAGTCTATCCAACTGAATTCTTTGGTGAACCACTTGAATTAAAGTTTAGTATTTCCCCTTATTGGGTAGATACAGTTGATCTCCCTGATGGTGAGTACACTTCAAGGGCATGGTTAGCTAATGTTCATTACTATTTTGGATTCTTCTTTATTCAAGGTCATCTATGGCACGCTTTAAGAGCACTAGGCTTTGATTTCAAGAGAGTTACAAATGCTATCAGTAATATTGATAGTGCAACAGTTACTCTTAAAGATTAATTTTCAAATTTTATTACCAATATCAAAAGGCTCCTCTTATCGGAGCCTTTTTTATTTGAAAAATTTTGTTTATTAATTTAGATTTAGAATTATATGTTTTTGAAATCATTGAATATTTTTTCGATACAGAATAAAGATATTTTTTCAAATTCTCTATTGATAAGTTTTTTTGGATTGTTAATTATATTTTTTTTGTTGATTTTTGGAAGGAAATTTAAACTAGCTGTTCAACTCGAGAGATTTGGATTGCCGATAGCCGTCATATCAGGAATTTTAGGTATATCTATAGGCCCATTTGGTGCGATACACTTTTTACCAAAAGAAACAATAAATGTTTGGAGTAATTTTCCTACTCCTCTTTTATCATTAGTCTTCGCAACTTTAATGATGGGAAGACCTATACCTAATATAAATGGTTTAGTTAAACCGATTTTTAATCAATTTCTATTAGCTCTTTCACTAGGTTTCGGACAATTTTTTGTCGGCGGCCTTGTTGTTAAATATTTTCTGCCTCCATCTATGGACGCAAATCCTCTAATGGGTTGTTTAATAGAGGTAGGTTTTGAGGGCGGTCATGGAGCCGCATCAATAATCGGTGAAAGTTTTAATAAACTAGGTTTCCCAAATGGTTTAGATCTTGGTTTGGCTATGGCAACAATGGGTCTTTTATCCTCTTCAATATTGGGTAGCGTATTTATCTTTATTGGTAGAACTTTAGGCCTTTCAGATACTGAGGAAATTCTTGAACAGAAAGATACTTTAAATGGAAAAAATAAGATTAGAATTTTTGCAGATTTTAGAATTTTTATAATAAATCTTGGATTCTCTGGTTTGGCAATTTCTTTTGGTGTTTTGCTTCTTAAATTTTTAAGGTATATTTCAAGTTCTTTTGGTGATTTTTCGAAGGAAATTATTTTTTCACTACCAGTATTTCCTTTTATCCTTATAGGTTCGCTCCTTATTAGATATATTTTAGAAAAAACCAAAAATACAGAATTTATTTCAAATATTCTGCAAAGGGAGATTGGTATTTTATCAACAGACTTATTGATTTTTACAGCTATGGCGAGTTTAGATATTGCAGTTGTTTTTGATAATTGGATACTTATTTTAGTATTTACTATTTTCGGTTTATTTTGGAATTTAATCTGCATTGCTTATTTCGCATACTTTATTTTTGATGATTATTGGTTTGAAAAAAGTTTGATAGAGTTTGGGAATTCTACTGGTGTAGTAGCTTCTGGGTTACTTCTTTTAAGGCTTGCAGATCCTAAAAATATTTCTAAGACTTTACCAATTTTTACGTCAAAACAGCTATTTGCTCAATTAATTCTTTCTGGGGGACTATTCACAGTTCTTGCACCATTAATGATTTCTAAAATTGGGTTAGATTATTGGACAGAAATTTGTGCCTTAATTACATTCGCAATTCTTTCTATCGCATTGATTTCTAACAAAGTAGAGATGAAAAAGTTTCAATAAGAACTCTAGAATGGTAAAAAGCATAAATTTTTTATTTTAATGTCATTTACACCCTACGATATTCCACCTCAAGAAAATAAAGGTAAGTGGTTTAGGAGTCATTTACTTGGAAGGGAAATAGAACTTGGTGAATTGTATAGTCTTGGATCAAATGATTTAGATTTGCTTATGGCGGAGACCGCAGAAATCAGAAGCGATCTTGATTTTAAGGAAAAAAATATAGGCAAATTTAGGACCGCAGGATATTTTTTGGAGTTAGCAAGAATAATTGAGAAAAGGAAGTTGTTAGAAAGTTAATTAGATGGAAAATAATTCTTTCTAGAATTTGGTTCCCATAATTCGTATTTATACATTAACGACTTAAATTCTCTATTTTTCTCAAACGAATCTAACCAGTTTTTTATTGATGATTCAAAATAATTTGTTCTTTTTTGACTTTCACAAGCGATTCTAAATTGTCTTACAAAAGGCCAAATAGACCAATCAGCGATTGTTGGGCTATCTCCAAAAAAGTATTTTTTTTCGGCAAGAAGTTCGTTCCATCTCTTTATAAATTTAATCGCATTTGTGAAATGAAATTCTTGATCACTATCTTTATATCTTGTGGAATATTTAAATCGATCTAAATGATATTTGAATATGTTATCGTTTTCGTTAATTATTTCAAAAATATCTTCCTTTTTGTTCTCAGGTAAATAAATTAATTTGATGTTTTCCTTTTTCGACTCTGAGAGAGCCCATAGGATGATTTCAAGACTTTCTTCAATAACTTCACTATTTTTTTTTATAAGAATTGGCACCGTTTTCGTCTTTGAATAATTTAAAAAATCTAGAGGTTTATTTTTTAAATCAATTTCTCTTATCTCTACTTTTATTTCGCAAATTAATAGGGCCCATCTCGCACGAATTGCATATGGACATCTTCGAAATGAATATAAAATATCGTTTTTCATATTGTAAAAACTTTTAATTTCCCTAATTCTTTTAGTATTATCTAAGTAGGAACAGTATTAATTTTACAACGCAAATGTCGGGATATGTTTACCTTATTAGAGTAGGAGACCTTTATAGGATTGGGAAAACGGATAATCTTGAAAAGAAAATTAAAAAATTAAAGCCAGATGAATTATTAACATCAATTATGACTAAGGAGCCAGAAACTCTTGAAGCAAGATTACTAAGAAAATATAAGTCGCAAAGAATTCCTGAAACTGGATATTTAAAGCTTTCTAAAAGACAAATTAGAGAATGTAAAAAGCAATTTGAATTAAAGGGTAGCTTACCTCACACTTTAGATGCTGAAGTTTCTATAACTCTATTTGCATCTTTTTTATTGTTTTCATTAGGTTCTTTTATTTTTAATTATTTAAATTTTGGATTTGTAAGATCTATATCTTATTCTTTCGGAATGGCATCTCTACCAATGGTTATATTATTTATTACAGGTAGTTTTGGAGGATACTTTTCTGAAGATTTATCTCTTTTTTCATTGTTAACTAATCGAATAAAAGGTTTATTTATTGCAATTGCAATGCTTTCAATAGCTTACTTAATTTTTAATTTAGGTTAAATTTCATAGTTACAATTTAAGGCAATTTCAAATGGAACTGATTGGGTAGGTAACTTAAGAATAGTTGAGCATATTTCAGCAATATCTTCAGGTTGTGTCATGCTTGATTTGTTTAAAGAAGAGATATTTTGGGCCATTTTGGTGTTAACCCAGCTTGGGCAAATTGCAGTAATTCTTATATTTTTATCCCAACCTTTATTTTTCATAGTTTGGCATAATCCCATCAAAGCAAACTTTGAAGAAGAATAAGCGGCTAAATCACCTTTGGATCTTTTCCCACTCATTGAAACTAAAACAATAATTCTTCCTCTTCCAGAGGTACATAAATGATCCCAAGAAAGCCTACATAAATGCCAAATTGCCAAAAAATTTATATTTAATGTATTTAAAATATCTTCTTCATCACCATCTTTGTATAAGAAAGGAACTTTCGATAATACTCCAGAACAATTTATTACTGAATCAAATCCTCCAAATTTATCTACGGTATTCTTTATCCAATTTTCGGCTGAAATTTTTTTTAAAGCATCATAGTGGTTGATTATAATTTTCCCTTCTGGCCATTTTTTTGGATCAATAGCGCTTCCTTTTAATGATTCTAAATCTCTTATGCCAACACTAATTCTATTGCCTTCTTTTAATTCTTTATGTGCAATATTTAGTCCAATACCTCTACTGGCTCCACTTATTAATATGGTTCTCATTTTTTAACTATATGTTTGGAAATAATATCCTAAGTAACATTTTAAATTCTCTTCCATGCATAATCATAAGACCTTTCTTCACACTCCATGGAGCCTTTATAAACATTACGCACATAGCATATACAATCTCTTTTAAAGAAAGAGTATCAGTTAGAAACCCATACCATTGATTTTTAGGTAGTTGGAAAAAACTGCCAAAAAATTCTCTCAATAGTTTCTCATCAAACCTCATGAGTTTTTCTAATCCAAATTGGTAAAGTGATTTCTTCCTAATTAATTCTTTTGACCATAAAGTTTCCCAACCTTTTCTAGCAATATGATAGGTACTTAGATTTTTGTTTTTAATTGCTTCTGAGACTGCCTTCGCGACAAGTGGAGCTCTTCTTAAAACATTACCAATTAAATATCCAGATGCAGGATGTACCATTGAAGCAGCACCACCATATCCAAGTATTTGTTGTTTGAAATCTGGGATTGGCATATTCATAGGAAGAAATAAGCCAAGCTCTTCGTGCTGCATGCTTGTGATTGATATATTTCGATAAGAAAGCCTCTTCTCTAGTCTCTCTTTTAAATTTTCCATTGTTAGAGGATTTACCAAACCAAGAGATGTCTCTTCAAGAAAATATTTCCCATCCCCCATATCCATGGCATAAAGAAAAGTTGGAGGTTCTTTTTTTTGCTCATCGTTTAGATGATCATTTCTATAGTCCATTAATACAAACTGCCCTTTCTTAAGTGGAGGTTTACTAAAGTTGCCTACTATTCCATAACAAGTTTGGACTGCTAAGGGACCACACGATTTTAATTTAAGAAAAACAGGATCATATCCTGTTGCATCTACTACTAATCTTGCAGAGTAAGTCTTGCCATCTTTTGTAGTTACTGTACTTTTGTATTTTTCAAAATGTATTTTGTTCGCAAAGCCTTGATGCCATTTAATGGAAGACTTATTGCATTCATTAAACCAATAATTATGGAGTTTCTTCTTATCAAATAGTCCATAATCTAGTGAATGTTCCGTGGCTTTATTCTCGTCGTCCTGTTCTTCTAACGCACCATGCCCAAAAAAACTTACAGTATTCTTCCATCTATATTCAAGTAGATCCTGAAGCCCGAGTTGATCAACTTCTTCCCCCCAAATGCCATATGTGTTTGGCCAAGGTTCATCTGGTCCATTTGGAGAAAGAACTTCAACATTTAATTTTTCCTTCCCTAAAGCTGAGGCAATTGCCATACCTGCAGGACCTGCACCCAAAACAAGAACATCTGGCATATTTTCTTTTGACATTAAATATAAATCTTATGCTTAAAGAAATTTATGGAACAAATTATTACTTCTGCGCCTAGGATTATATATTTCATCCAATACTTGTAATGAGAGTAGATTTATAATAATCAAATTACTCAAATACTAGTGACTAAGTTTTCAGTGTTTTAACAATAATTTATAAGATTACAAAATAAAAAAAACTTTATTTATCTTTTTATCATAAAAAAAATATAGGAATTTAAATGATTAAAAATAAAAATATTTTAATTACTGGAGGTAATTCAGGAATAGGATTTTTTGCCATTATTAATTTACTGAAGACGAGAAGTATTTTATATGTTGTAATAAAAAACGAATTTAGAAAGAATGAATTTCTAAAAAAGATTGAGAAATATTTTGATAAAAATTACCTTAGTAAATTTTTAAATATTATTGAAAATTGTGATCTTTCAGATTTAGAGAACATTAAAAAAATTAAAGATTACTTTATCCGTAAAAAAATTTTTTTAGATGTTGTTGTTTTAAATGCAGGATTGCAATATACAGGCTCTTTTTACCCTAAAGTATCAAAACAAGGCATAGAACTAACTTTTGCGGTAAATCATCTTGCACATTTTTACTTGGTAAATGTCCTAAAAGATTTTATTAGAGATAAAGAAGGATCTAGATTCATTATTACATCATCAGATGTTCACGATCCCAAAAGTTCAGGTGGCAACATAGGAAAGAAAGCGGGACTTAATAACCTAGTTGATTTTAGAAAAAAAGTAACTGGGCAATTTTTAAATTTTAATGCTGATGAAGCTTATAAAAATAGTAAGTTATGTAATATCTTGTTTGCTAAAGAACTTGAAAAAAAATTAAAAATGTCCTCCAGTAAAATTTCTGTAATAACTTGGGCTCCTGGTCTCGTAATACCAAATGATGATTCGGGTTTTTTTAGATACAGTAAACGTTTTAATCTCTTTGGATATTTAATTTTTTCTAAAGCTGCAAAAAATATTTTAGGAATTTCTGAAAGTATAGAAAATGCTGGTAGGATACTTTCTGAAATTGTTTTTGATTCAAATTTAAATAATATTGGTTACGTTCATTTAAGTAATAAACTTATATCTTTTAAAAAACATAAATTAGTTGAAAGTAATGTTAGTGATGAGGCAAATAATTCTGAGTTGGCTTCAAAACTCTGGATTTTAAGTGAAGAGATTTGTAGATCATTTGGATTTGTTACTTTCAATATTTAAGGTTTGTGTTGGGAATGCAAACTCTATATTATTAACGGCAAATTCCTCAATAATTCTTAAATTTATAGATTGTTGAGCTTCCATTGCGGCGAGATAATTATTTGTTGGGATGTAATAAACAAGTTCGAAATTAAGACTGAAGTCGCCGAAATCTGTGAAATGACATCTATCAAAAGACGCATCTTTTGTCTCTTCAACTATTTTTTTAATTATTATTGGAATCAATTTCATAAGTTTTGGAGAGGTTTCATAAACAACTCCCAATTTATGCACTAACCTTCTTTTTTCCATTTGTGCGTAATTTGAAATTATTCCATTTGTTAGGGCGCTATTGCTCATTACTATTACTTCTCCATTAATACTTCTTATCCTTGATGATCGTACTCCTACTCTCTCAACCATTCCGAGGACTCCATCAGATTTTATAAACTCACCTTTTTGAAAAGGTTTATCAAGCAAAATTGTTATATATTCAAAAAACTCCTGAACTGGATCTTTCAGAGCTAATCCTGCTCCAATTCCTCCTGCACTTAGTAAAGCCCAAATAGCAGTCATTTGAACACCTATATTTTGTAAGAAAAATATTGAGCCAATGGTCCAAGTTAATGCTTTTATCAATGGAGTTAGTGAAGATACCATTGAACTAATTGAGGAATCATTAATTTTCGAGGTCGATTCTGTTAAAGATCTTATTAAAACTTTATTGAGAGCTTTTATAATGATAATTAATATAAATAATTTCAAAATATTCAATAAGACAGAGATGAAAGTTATTTCATCTGCAAAAAAGTAGTCAATTGAAAAATAAAATGAGAGGAGGAACCCTATAGGTTTTATAATTCCAGAGATTACCTCAAAAATAAAATCATCAAAATTTGTTTTTGTTCTTTTGGAAATCTTTTTAAAAAATGTTTTTGAAAGTTTAGAAATTATTATGGACAATAATGTTCCAATAAAAAAAATAGATATTGCCAGAAGGAAGTTTTCAGTAACAAATTTCATATTCAAATAAACCCTAAAAATTTATCTCTAATAAAATTTTAAATTATCTCTAAACAACAATCCAGTATTTATTTTTCTTTAACTAAGTATTATATTTCTAATTTCTTTAAATTCTTTTCTATCCGCAGTTTTGCATAATTCAAAAATTATTGATTCAGTTGTTGTTATGAACGCCCCACTCTGAGTCATTCTTTGTAATGCTATTTCATGATCTGCTCTATTTCTACTTCCCATGGCATCCGATATGAGAATAACTTCAAATCCTTTTTGTAAACTATCTAAGACTGTTTGTTGAATACAAATATGCGTTTCGATCCCACAAACTATCAAATTAGTAATTTTCTTATCTTTAAGTTCTTTTAAAAATTCTTCTAATTTAGCTAGGCTGAATTCCATTTTTTCAAATTTTCTAAATCCTGCTATGGGTGTTAATTCAGGTATCGTTACCCCTAATTTAAGTGGGTTCTGTTCAGATAAAAATATGTTTTCTTCTAAAATTTGGTAAGCATTTATTAGCTTTTTGATATTTTTGATTATTGAATCCTTATCAAAAATTGGTCTTATTATTTTTTCCTGAATATCAATAATTAACAGGGCGTTTACTTTCAATGAAAATTTATCAGAAGAGATTTCTTGATCATTCATCATTTATATATAAAGATACATTTAACATAATATTTTCAAGAACTTTAGTAAACATTTTAAATTAATAAGTTGTTTTACTCTCATCAAGAGTTATTATTGAGAATAGCCATGGACTAATTTTGTCATTATCCTCGCAATACAATGTTATTACATCCCCTCTTGGTGATGGTTTACATAAAGATGGAAAGAGGTTAACTCCTCAGAGGCTAAAGGTTCTTAATTTATTTGAAAATATTGGCTCTGGAAAGCATCTTAGTGCTGAAGAGGTTCATGAAAAGTTAGTTAAAACAAGCTCCAAAGTTTCCCTAGCAACAATTTATAGAACTTTAAGGCTTTTAGTTCAAATGGGTTTGCTTCATGAATTAGAACTCAGTGAGGGTGGACACAGATATGAATTGCTTAGTAACGACACACCTGACCATCATCATTTGATTTGTATTAGGTGTGGAAGAACAGAAGAATTTGAAAATGACGAAGTTTTAGAGGCAGGCAAAGTCGCAGCTAAAGTTAATGGTTTTAAACTAATTGAATCCTCTTTAAATGTAAGAGCTATTTGTCCTAATTGCATTTAGCAGCTTTTAACTTAAAGTCCCTCCACAACTTGACCCTGCACCTGCAGTGCAAGCAAAACAATGTTCTTTTACAGCTACCCCGTAGTCAAAAGTATATGATTCATCCAATAGATCAAAAAGTGTCTTTGGCCCTTTATTCTCTCGGAAATTGATCTGTTGGTTAAAGTCACAATCATAAATTTCTCCTAACCAATTTACGCTAATAGTTTTTTTGCACATAAGATTTTCTAAATTATTTTCATTAAAATTTTCTTTTAGTAATTTGTAATAAGTATTTAGTTTCCCTTCTCTTCTTAGAGATTCTTCATATCTATTTATTGGCATATTAGTTATTGTGTATAAGTTATTAAAAACAATATTGTATTTTTCGAATAGTATTTTTTTATAATCTTTTTCCAATATTTCCTGAGAAGGAGGAAGAATAGGGCTTACAGGATTGTAAACAAGATTTAATTGCAATCCAGTTTCTTTCTTTCCATAGCCTAAATCATTAAGAATTTTTATAGCATTAATACTTTTTTCAAAAACCCCAAGACCCCTTTGAATCTCAACATTATCTTTTTCATAACATGGTAGCGAAGCAGTAACTATTACTTTATTCTTTGCAAGAAATTGAGGAAGATCTTCATAACCTTCTTCAAAGAAAATTGTTAAATTGCATCTATCAATAATATCAACTTGTTTTGTGCTCAAACTAGCTATTAGGTTTTTAAATTCTGGGTGCAGTTCTGGCGCGCCACCTGTTATATCTAAAGTCTTGATTTTGTACTTATCAATTATTTTTGGAATGAGAGATATTATTTCATTGGACATCTTTTCAGTCCTTAGAGGACTTGAATTAACATGACAATGCTTACAAGCCTGATTGCATTTATAACCTATATTGATTTGCAATGTTTCTATAGGTTCTTTATATATTGAGGGGAATTTTTCTTTCATAAATCTATTATTTATAAATTGTCATTTGAAAATTCAAAAGTCAACCACTTTTTTAAAGTTTGATCTCTTATTAGCAAGTTCAATAAACCAACTTATATATTCTTTGGGACCATTTTGAAAAACCAAGTCAAACTTTAAGTGGTCATAAAGATCACTGATCCCTTTTAAACCAGTTTTTTTTGTAGAGGGTCTTTCAACTTCACCAGAACTACTATCTACAAAAATTATTTTATTATTAATACCAAATTCATTCCCTAATATTTGTATAAATTCTAAAAAAGATCTGTCACTGCCTCCTCTCAAATAACTATTTTTACCATTATTTTTTTTTGATGTTATTGTGTCACCAACTCCTACAATCAAAGGCATGTCTTCAGTTTGAATCGTACTTTTGCATAAATCAATTTTTCCAGTAATAGAATTTGGAGAGTTTCTAAAATTAAAATTTCTTCCAAAAGGAGCTTTACCTGTTTTATCCTCAATAAATTTATTTAAAAGAAATAAGACTCCAGAATCTTTAACAGCTCCTTTAATAAGTAATTGTATGTCTGTTGATCCAATATCATCTTTAGAAGAAAGTTTAATTCTTTCTTTACCATTTTTATTTCCTAAATTTGGTGAAATATGCAGGAAAAATGAGTTTTTGAGGCCTTCGGATTCAGCTTTAAAGATGATTTCATTCATCATTTTTTCAAAACTAATTTGAATAAGCTTTCTTTTATCAGAATCATTGTTAACTAAATCAAATAGACTATTGAAATTAATCGTTGGCGAGAAGCGTGTTTCACATATTGATTTTACTGCGTGAAAATTTATATCTTCTTGGTTAAGTTCAGGAAAAATATTCTTAACTATAAAATTAAACTTTGGTCTTATTAGACTAGGAACTTTGGATAAAAAATTTAGTTCTTTTTCTGAGACTCCTTCAAAACTTATTTCACCATTGTTGTCTTGATACTCTACGCCACAGGCTGCTAAACCTCTTAAATATAGTTCTTTGTTTTTTGGCTCAGTAGTGCTTCTTAAACTCCTTTCTATTATTCTGTTAACTCCTCTTGGACCTTCATGTTCCCCGCAAGTTAATACAAAGAATTCCTCTGCAAATTCTTTTACTGCATAGATATATTTTGATTCTAATTTTCTAGTCATTGGATCTTTAACTAAAGGTATACAAACTCCGTCAATGTCTTGAATAATTAAGATATTTTTAGAAGAAATTAATTGTTTTTGTGCCTTTAAATTACTTGCCATATATTCCATATGCATAATTATTTCTTTTTTAATTTAATTTCTATATCTCAGTGAAATTATAAATTAAAAAATTCAATATTTATAATAAATAATTTGCTATGGTCAAAAATTGCTTTAATGTAGAAAAATGTTGGTCTTGGTAAGAAATTAAAAAAATTATAAAGAATTTCCAAAATGCAGAATAATTTTATAGAAAACATAAATGATGAAAAATATTTTTATTCATTGATTAAAGATATAGAGAAGATGAAAGTTGGATTCTATAGTGTCGGTTTATATCCTGCATCATTAGCATACAACTGTGCCATGCATGGAAAATCAAATAATATTCTCTTAGCTCCTAGGGAAGATAGAGATTTGTTAGGTGCTTTCTCAAAAGATGTTCTTTCTGATATGGATAATGAGATTATTGAAAAAATTAAGAGAATGGGACATTATTCTTTAGAGGGAAAAATAAAGTCTTTTGATCTAGAAGATCTTCTCTTAAAATGTGAGATAGTTATTCTTGCTTCAAACAGTAATCACATACAAGATGATGTTAAACATGCTTTAGAACTCAAAAAAACTTTAAAAAGAGAAAATGTGGTTCTTGGCTGTCTTGTTGGTTCCTTTTGCATTGATAAAAAAAATAAAAACCCTTTTATTCTCTGTAATAAATATCCAAATTTAGCTTTTTTTACAGGATTTCACCGTCATGGAGCTTTACGAAATCCTAATGATAGTTTTACAGCAAATTTCTGTCATCCTGATGCCTTAACTGCTTTAATAGGAGCTCGGATTTTAAATCAATTGTCACCGAATATTCAAGTTTCTCCTGGAGTTCATAATATTGAATGTCAATATATAAAATCAATAAAAAATATATCATCCATATTTGCAGGTTTTGTAAATAACTTTCATTCCGATAAGCCAGGAATGCTACCTACCATTAATACGATTTTGTTAACTCAATGTTTAGATCAGGCCGCATCAGTATCATTACAAGTTAGAAAAGAAAATAAATTAGAGAATAAATATCTTTCATTAAAAGAACTTGGTTATGGTGAAGAAATAATTAGTGCAAAGGAAATAATTAATGATGAATTTTGTGAAAAAGGAGATTATACTTTTTCTCAATTAAATGCTGTTAAGGCTGATGTCTTAGGGAGCATGACTCTGCCAACTGAAGGAAAACCAACACGGAATTTTCAAGCAGGACAAGTTTTATCAGATATGCTTTTGCAACTCAAAAGATGTCCAAAAGAGATATCAGAATTCGTAAATTGGTGTGATAAATACTCTCTAAGTCAAGGAGGTTTAGAAGGTCTAAAATCTTTAAAATTTTGGCCAGAAATTTATAAAGAATTCAAAATCAAAAATAATAATTGTTCTATGATTAATCTAATTTATTTATGCTTTAATGCAAATTCAGAAGAAAAAAAAGAAATTTATAAGGTTTTAATTAGTTCAGAAGAAATTACTAATTTTTGCCAAGAATCTGTGAAATCAGAATCATCTTTAGAACTAAATGAAAAATTAAAAGGAGATTATCTTTTTAATGATATTGAAAACCTTTACAAGAAATTGTTTATTGACAAAGAGGAAAACGATCTTAAGAAAAATGAATATAGTAATCAAATTTCAAATAAAAATCCAAGTTATATCAATGTATTGAAAATTATTAATAATTATTTTAATAATTGATTACTTATTTGATTTAATAAAACGCTAAGTTCTTCGTTTATTTACTAATCTTGGTTGCGGGGTTAGAATTATTATGGTTTTAAAAGGTTTTTTTGAAAAAGGAATTATCACATCGTTCTCATGAACTGAAAGCTCTTGGTTGGAATCAAGAAGACTTAACAAGATACGAAGATTTATGGGACTACAGTCAAAGATGGGGATTAATAAATTTAGAAAGAGAAGATAGACAGTTTTTAAAAAAAGCAGAAAAGTTACTCCCAAAGATCCAAAATAAAAAGATCTCAGTTAAAAAAAATATTGAAGAAAAATCATATTATTTATGGTTAAATTTTTACCTCGATGAAATTAATATTTTTAGTAATTCTAATCTCCCAAAAAATAAACATGGTGTTTGGACACTCTTAATTGAAGAGGAAATAAAACTTCTTAAGGAATTACAACCAGTTATGGGTCTTCCAGATACTATAAAAGCCAAAAATCTATTTGAAAATAGAAAGGATCTTATCAATAAAGCTTTTAGTGAATTTGAAGCTAAAAACAACGATAAGGTTTTCAATTTTGATGAGGTTTTAAACAACTCTGAAAAAGACGTTGGTAAGAATTGGAAATCAATTACTGAAAAAGATCCTGAAGCTAATAAAACTTTTCCAATAATTGATTCCGCAAATATTGAGAAACTCAGATCAGCGATAAAAGAAGATTTGAGTTTATATATGAAAGATAATTACCCCTCATTAAAAAAGGATTTATAAATATTTATCTTTTTTTTGTTTTTTTTTTGGACTTTTTTAAGTTAAATAGATAATAGGATTATTTTAAAATTTTGAGCAACCAAAAGTTCGAGACGCTTCAGTTACATGCCGGCCAAGTGCCTGATCCAACTACAAATTCTAGAGCAGTACCCATTTATCAAACTAGTTCCTATGTTTTTGATAATGCCGAGCATGGAGCTAATCTTTTTGGATTAAAAGAATTTGGAAATATTTATACTCGCCTTATGAACCCCACCACAGATGTCTTTGAAAAAAGAATGGCAGCTTTGGAGGGAGGTATGGCAGCACTTGCAACATCCTCAGGTCAAGCTGCTCAATTCTTGGCAATCGTCAACTGCATGACAGCAGGGGATAATTTTGTCTCTACATCCTTTCTATATGGAGGGACCTACAATCAATTTAAAGTACAATTTCCAAGATTAGGAATTGAAGTTAAATTTGCAGATGGAGATAGTATCGATAGTTTTAGAAATAAAATTGATGATAAAACAAAAGCAATATATGTAGAATCAATGGGAAATCCTAGGTTCAACATTCCAGATTTTGAGGGGCTCTCTGCTTTGGCGAAGGAAAATGGAATTCCACTAATAGTGGATAATACACTTGGTGCTGGTGGTGCTTTAATAAGACCAATTGATTTTGGAGCCGATGTTGTTGTAGAAAGTGCAACGAAATGGATCGGTGGACATGGAACAAGCATCGGTGGGGTTATTGTTGATGCTGGAACCTTTGATTGGGGAAATGGTAAATTCCCACTAATGAGTGAGCCAAGCGCTGCTTATCATGGACTCGTTCATTGGGACGCTTTTGGTTTCGGTAGTGATATCTGCAAATCTCTGGGAGTACCTGATAACAGAAATATAGCTTTTGCTTTAAGAGCAAGACTTGAATGCCTCAGAGACTGGGGATCAGCTCAAAGTCCTTTTAATTCTTTCTTGCTATTGCAGGGTTTGGAAACTCTAAGTTTAAGAATAGAAAGACAAACTTCAAATGCTCTTGAATTAGCAAAATGGTTAGATTCTAACTCTAATGTAAGTAGTGTTAATTATCCTGGCCTAGAATCTGATCCATATTACTCTAGTGCCAAAAAATATACTACTGGAAGGGGAATGGGTTGCATGCTTATGTTCTCTCTCAATGGGGGTTATGAAAATGCAGTAAAATTTATTGATTCCTTAAAATTAGCTAGCCACCTTGCTAACGTGGGTGATTCAAAAACATTAGTAATTCATCCTGCTTCAACAACTCATCAGCAATTATCTGAAGAAGAGCAATTATCTGCAGGTGTTACTCCTACTATGGTGAGAGTTTCTGTAGGAATTGAGCATATTGATGATATAAAAGCAGATTTCGAACAAGCACTTTCACAAATCACTTAGAAAAGGAGATTTATTGGCTTTAATAATTCCTAGTAACTATCACAAGATTAGTGATGTTGAGAAAAATCATATATCTTGGATCGAACCAGAATTGGCAAAAAGACAGGATATACGTCCTCTTAGGATTGGTATTTTGAATATAATGCCTCTTGGCAAGCAGTATGAATTTAACTTACTACATCCACTTGGTTTATCTCCTCTTCAAATTGAACCAGTTTGGATAAAACTCAAAACTCACTCCTATAAAACATGGGATCTTAATCATCTTAATAATCTATATATAACTTGGGAAGAAGCAAATAATCCAGAACCGTTAGATGGAATCATTATTACTGGAGCACCTATTGAGCACCTAGCCTTTGAGGAGGTTAAGTATTGGGATGAATTTGTGAAAATTGTAAATGAAGCAAGAAATGCTTGTGCGAGTACTCTTGGATTATGTTGGGCGGGCTTTGCACTGGCTTATTTGGCAGGGGTTGATAAGCAAGTTTTTGATAGGAAATTATTTGGGGTATTCCCTTTAAAAAGTCTTGTTCCAGGACACCCTTTGATGGGTACCCAAGATGATGAATTTATATGTCCTCAAAGTAGATTTGCGGGATTACCAGATTTGGAAATGGAGAAGGCCCAAAAAGAAGGGAAATTGAATTTGTTGGCTTATGGAGAAAACGTTGGATACACAATATTTGAATCTAATGATCAAAAACAACTTATGCATTTAGGTCATCCTGAATATACTGTGCATAGGATTATTAGCGAAATTGAAAGAGACAAAGAAAAGGGAGATGTTCCTCCTCCTGAAAATTTTGATCTAAATAGTTCAAAAACCGCTTGGAGATCTCATAGGAATTTGCTTTTTCAGCAATGGCTTTGGTTTTGTTATCAACAAGTTAGTCTTAATTAAATTTTTAATGAGCACTTTCAATTCCGCCTAGTCTCTCAAATAAATTAAGACTTTCTTTATTTAATCCTATAACTTCAACTTTAGAACCACCATTCTGGAATTTTCTTATAATTTGCTCAAGAGCAACAACGCCACTTTGATCCCAAATATGAGCTAAAGACATATCAATTACAATATTTTCTGGATGTTCATGAATATCAAATCCTTGTAAAAAATAAATTTTACTTACAAAAAATAATTGTCCTTTTACTTTGTAGGTAGTCAAATTATTTTCTTTCGCTCTTGAGATAGTTATAACTTTTGCCACTTTTCTACTGAAAAGAATTGCAGCTAATGCAACTCCTGCAATAACTCCAAGTGCAAGATTATGAGGTTTTGTAAGCATAGTAACTGCAAAAGTCATAAGCATTACTGCAGTATCGCTTTTAGGTATCTTTCTAATATTTTTTAATCCATTTATATCTGCTGTGCTTATTGCGATCGTTATCATGATTGCTACTAAAGCAGCCATTGGTATTGCTCCAATCCAAGATTTCAAGAGGATGATCATAATTAGGAGAGATATACCTGAGGAAAGGGTTGACAATCTAGATTTGCCACCATTTTCAGTATTCATTACAGATTGCCCAACTAGGGCACACCCTGCCATTCCACCAAATAATGATGCCACAATATTTGCGATTCCCTGTCCTCTTGCTTCTTTATTTTTATTAGAACTTGTATCAGTTACATCGTCTAAAATATCTTGAGTTAAAAAGGTTTCCATTAAACCCACGAGAGATATTGCAAGTGCGGTCGGTAAAATTATCCCTAATGTTTCAAAACTAAAAGGTACTTTCCCATTTTCTATTGATCCAAAAGGAAGAGAAATACTTGGTAATCCATCAGGTAATTTACCTAAATCGCTAACTGTTGGAACATCTAGATTAAAGAATATGCTTATGAGAGTAATTACTACTATTGCGATAAGTTGAGATGGGACTACTTTAGTGATTTTTGGAAGCCCATAGATAATTATTAATCCTAGGATTACAAGAATCCAAACTACTGGAATCTGAGAGTTGACTGGATATTGACTTAAAGTTTGTTCAACTAATACTTTTGATTCTTTAATACCTATTCCTAACTGAGGTAGTTGTGCTTGAAATATTAAAAGTGCCAATGCATTTACAAATCCACTTAATACCCCTGTTGGTACGAATCGCATTTGGTAGGCCAGTCTTAAATATCCCCAAAGAATTTGGAAAATGCCAGTTAATATTCCAGCTGCAATAAGATATGGGACTCCTAATCCGGGAGCTTGTGATTCTCCATAAGCAACAAGTCCAGTCATCAAAAGAGCTGTTGAACCTGTAGCTGAAGTGATCATACCCCTTCTTCCTCCAACAATCGCAATTGTTATAGATAAGCAAAATGCACCAAAAAGGCCAACTTTTGGATCTACACCCGCTATACCTGAAAAAGCAATTGCTTCTGGGATCATTGCAAAAGCAACAACTAAGCCAGAGAGAATATTTGATTTTGGATCATCTAACCAATTTTTAGATAAATATCTTGAAAAATTTGACATTTTAAGTATCTTTATAATTAAAAAGTTACCTCATAAAGGTGGCAAAATACTTTGTGGGTCAAAAATATTCTTTAAAGTTTTTAATTCATTCATTCTATTTCCAAAAGCTAATGTAAGTTCTTCTTCATGAGAATTTAAATGATTATGCAATTGGGCTAAATGAATATTTGGATAAAAACTTTTTAGGTTGTTCCACGATTTATAAATCCAGTCCAAAGCGACTTCTTTTTCTTGAAGATCATTTTTTTTCCATGATGCATATATCCATGGTTTCCAAGTGCTTTTTCTATGAACAAAAAAGCTTGAGCCATGATTTAACTTTTTTGTTTTGCAACCTAGTTGTTGAGAAGCAACATAACAGGAATTATTAGGTTTATTGTCCATTATTTCATTCAAACATTTTATGAAACTTGGGATATTATTTTTTAGATCTTCTCCAAGAAGACTAATTACTTCAGAATGGTTATTTGAATTAAGCTCATATAAATTTAATTCCTTTGGGAAGAAATTTATTTTGTTAAAGTTCTCATAAAATTGTTTTTCTAGAGTAGTGAATTTGTCTAGAAGCATTAGGCATTCTTCTGTTCTTTTATCCTCTAAATTATTTTTGAGTTCAGCAAAAATATATATATAAATTTTTTGGGCATAAATCCATTGAAGACTAATATTTTCTGGAAATTCCTCTGATAGTTTTATTATTTCTGTAAGTTCATTTAGATTTACAAATCCTTCAATAACCTTAATTGAATTAGATTGGATAGTCTTAAGTTCTATTTCGGTAATAATTGAAAAGAAGGGTGCTGCGCCTTTAATTCCTTCCCAAATTAATTGTTCTTCTTTTTTTATTTGATTTTTTTTTAAAGAAATAAATGTGCCATTACCCAAGAAACCTTTTATTGATTCAATATTATCAATGGCTAATCCGTAGGTTCTACTGAGCGGGCTTACTCCTCCAGTAAGTATATAGCCTGCTCCAGGAAGTTTAGAAAGTCCGATTGGAAAACTTCGATTATATTTTTGTAAATGATTTAATAGATCCCCCATTATTACACCACCTCCAATTGTTACTAAATTGGTTTTTCTATCTAGATGAATTTTGCTGTGATTTTTTCTTAGATCAAGAGTTGTAAAACCATTTTTTGCACAGCTAGAAGTTGTACCTCCACTACACACGCAAAGGTGCTCGAATTTTTCGTAAGAATAGTTATCCTCATTAAATAAGGATTCATCCACGTCATAAATTAATCTCTTTAATTTTGCATCCTTTGAGTTGATATTTGGAACTTCAAGCAAGTTATTATTATTTTTCACTACATGATATTGTTCTTTACTATTATGGTATAAGTAATAATTTGAATTTGGATAATTTAGATTTGAAGTTAAATAATCAAGTTGCGATACTTATCTGTGGACATGGGAGTAGAAATAAACTAGCCATTACTGAATTTCAAGAATTAACTAATTTCATCCAAAAAAGATATCCAAACTTTTTAGTTGAATATGGTTTCTTGGAATTTGCTAAGCCTTCGATTGTTGATGCTTTAGACAAGTTAAAAGATCTTTCTATAAAAAAAGTAATTGCAATACCTGCAATGCTTTTCGCTGCTGGCCATGTAAAAAATGATATACCTAGCCTGCTTATGAATTATTCAAGTAAAACAGGAATTGAAATAATTTATGGAAGAGAATTAGGTATTAATAATTTAATGATTAGTGCAGCTTGTGAAAGAGTAAAAGATGTATTTAAACAAAATAATAATCTCAAAACTGAAGAATCATTATTAGTTGTTGTGGGTAGAGGCTCTTCTGACCCAGATGCGAATTCCAATGTTTCAAAAATTACGAGAATGATCGTAGAGGGTATTGGTTTAGGGTGGGGGGAAACAGTTTTTTCTGGAGTAACTTTCCCCCTTGTTGAACCTGGCTTGAAAAATGTTGTGAGACTTGGTTACAAAAATATAATTGTTTTTCCTTATTTCCTTTTCTCAGGTGTCCTTGTTACAAGAATAAAAAGGCAAAGTGATTTAGTTGCGATTAATAATCCAAATATTTCATTTATACATGCAAAATATCTTTCGTCGCAGTCTTATGTGGTCGACACTTTTGTAGAAAGAATTGAAGAGATTCTTAATAACGAAGGTAATAATTTTATGAATTGCTCAACTTGTAAATATAGATCAAATTTATTTGGCTTTGAAAAAGAAGTTGGAATGGTCCAAGAAAGTCATCATGACCATGTAGAGGGCTTGGGTATCAGCTGTGATTTATGTGATCCTGAATGTAATGGTGCTTGTGAAATACAAAATCAAATCCCAACTCATAATCAAGAAAAACCAGACACAGGAGGAGGAAGTGATTACTTAGAACATGAACATGTAGAGGCTCATCAACATGAACATAATCACCATCACCATCACCACAGTATTTATCCAAATTCAAAACACCCTTTAGGGCCTGTCACGCTTCGCTTGCCTAATAAAGACTGAATCTTAAGAAAATCCGTTGAAATCAATGAATCACCTGTCTCTTTCTCGACTTAGTCTTAATAGACTCAGTATATATAAGTATTCTTAATATAAAATCGTGAAAGTATTTTGAGCTAGATTTTCCACAATTTGTAGGTTGTTTTCCACGTCCAAATCCACACTGGATGAGAAATGGCAGTATTTTTCAAAAAAAACAGGACTTCAACATTATTGTTGACTTTTTTTTAACATCTATTCAATTTCCTTATTTGAAAAAGAAGTTTTTTAAAAACCTACTTATAACATGAGTCTTATTTGATAATTTGAAAAGTTTACTAGAAGATTTTTCTTGATATTTTTTGAGAAAAATATCATTATTGTGATGCAGGAAAAGTAAATTTATGGATCAAATCAGCCAAACAAATTTAAATGATAAGAAACTCGTAGAGTGCTCTTCAAATAAAGTCTCATTAGAAACAGAGCTTTCAGAAACTCTTTATAACACTATGAAAGATTTCGTATTAAGTAACCCGACTTGGGATCAATATAAGCTTATAAATTCAGCATTAGCTACTTTTCTCGTTCAAAACGGTTGTACAGATAATTCTGTTTCAGAAATTTATTTAAATCAATTATTTACACCCTCTAAGTCTTTTTAATATTTAAACAGGCTCTTCTACTCAAAGCCATCATTGTAAGTGTGGGGCTTTGCCAAGATGATGTGGGCCAGCATGCTCCATCTAGTACCAGTACATTCTTGCATCTCCATAATCTATTAAATTTATCAACTACGCTATTTTCTTCATTTAACCCCATTGGTGCTCCCCCTACCTCATGAATATAATATCCAGGAGGAGGAGGACTATCTGAAAGTGCTATCAAATTTTTTGTAAATAAACTCCCTAATGGAATATTCATTAGTTCATCAATATTTTTTATTTTCCCATTTGCAGCTTTGACTGATTTTTGTATCGTTTTTTCCATATGTTTTGCCATATTTAACTCATTCTCGCTCCATTCGAATTCAATGTAGGGAATTGGTATTCCCCATTCATCTGTTTTTCTTGAGAGAGAAACTGAGTTTTTCTCTCTAGGCAGGACTTCACCATGGGCGATAAGAAAGCCAATGGATTTGTTTGCGTCTTTTTGTAAAAATTTAGGTATCCCTAATCTATCAATTGCCCCCCAGATTCCATAACCTCTATGGAAATTTATGTCGTCAATTTTTGGTAAATTTGAACCAAAAGGAATAAAGAAGCTGCCTGCTCCAGAAAGATCGGGAGGATTATCTAATGGTTTATCTGAGTTTTTTGTTTTTGGGACTGAAAAAAATCTACAGATAGATACATGATCCATGAGGTATTTGCCTAATTTCCCGGAATTATCTTTAAACCCTGAGGAATTTGATTTGTATTCTGAGTTAAGGAGTATTCTCAGCGTTGAAATTGTTGATGCGCAGAGAAGGATTAAATCACAATTCAATACTTCTTTTTGTCCATTTTCTAGGTTTACGATCGTTAGTTTTGAGGCAAGCTCTGTTGCCTTGTTAATCTCAAAAGACTCCACTAGGTAATTAGAGATTATTTGTACATTTCCAGAATCTAAAGCTTTTTTTAAAGAGCTTCCTAAGCTAGAGGACTTGGGCCATTTTTTTTCTTTTACTGATGAATTACGGTCAAATCCTCTTGATTGGATAAATGGATAATTTAATTTTGATTTTACTTTGCAGCCAAAAACATTTTCGTTTTCTGTAAGAGGTATTTCACCAATGTATTTACCGTTTGGGACTTCTTTAATGTCATCTTTTCGTCCATAGATGCCGCAGAAATTTTCAATGAAATCATAGTGTTGGGATAGTTCATCGTATGAAATAGGCCAGTTTGGTCCGAATCCGTCTTTTTTAGCAGGATGAAAGTCACCTGAGGAAAGTCTTAATGTTATACCTCCCCAAGTTAATGATCTCCCCCCATATTGTTTCCCTTGGGTCCAAAGAAATGGCTTTTTTTTTGGGAAGTCATAAGGATGCTTCAATTCATTTGAATATAAGTCAGGATTATTTTTCCAATAACCAGGATGTTGGCATTGATTGGCATGTTTTTTTGTTAAAACTCCTGATAATCTTTTTAATGTACTTTTTGGCTCATGATTACTAGCTTCATGCCTTTTAACTTGAGGCCCTGCTTCTATTACTAAAACTTTGATCCCTTGTTCTGCCAATGTAAGTGCTGCTATTCCTCCTGTAGCTCCAGAACCAACAACAATCGCATCATAAGGACTTATATCCAAAACCTAGTTCGTGATTTGCTATTTCAATAAATATAGCATTCAGTAAATAATTAATTTTTAGATTTCAGCTTAAGAAGTTAGAATTTATTGAAATACTACTCAAAAAAATGAGATTTATAATTTTAACTTTTTTAATAGTTGTTTTAATCCTCCCTTCTAGAAGCTTAGCTGCGTTGGATTATGGTAAACAATCTTTGGTTGGGGCTGATTTTTCTGGATCTGATTTAAAAGGAGCAACTTTCTATTTGACTGATTTACAAGACGCAAATTTGTCAGGTTGTGAGCTCCAAAATGCGACTCTTTATGGAGCAAAATTGAAAGATACTAATTTAAGTAACTCCAACTTAAGAGAAGTAACTTTAGACTCAGCCGTTTTAGATGGAACAGATTTATCAAATACTAACTTGGAGGATTCTTTTGCTTATAGTACCCAGTTTGAAAATGTAAAAATACAAGGCGCAGACTTCACAAATGTTTTTTTGCCAAAAGATATTATTAGGAAATTTTGTGAGAGTGCCACTGGAACTAATCCAATTACAAATAGAGAAACTAGAGAAACTTTAGAGTGCGATTATATTTAAATTTATGCACATACAAGTTCTTTTTTAATCTTTCTTTGTTTATACAGTGATCTTCCAACAGGCCAACCTAAAGTAGATAAATGTTTCATTAAAGAACCTGAGTATTTGAAATAAAAATTGTCTGAATATTTGATGCCAAGTTCTTTTAGAGTGGTTACTAATAAACATAGATCTTTCTTTTTGCCTTTTTTCATATCTAATAATATCAATGCTTCACTTGATAATTTTTTTTCTAGAACCTTATCATTTTCAGCAAAACCAACTTTAAGTGAATTAAATTCATCAGAATAAAGAGTATAAATTATTCCATCTTTGAATTTATTTTCAGAAGTATCTACATTAAATCTTGATGATATTAATGTTTTGTATCCTTTAATGATTTTTCTGTTATTCATACTTATTTGATTTCATCCTGAGCTAATTCGTATTTCTCCAATAGATTGTTTACTTCTGCTAGTGCAATCCTCTTTTGACAGGCTGAGTCATATCTATTTACTGCTACTGAAGGTATCGAACCTTTGCTTTTCATTTCCCTTATACCAGTTTCTAAACATTGAAAAGCAACACTTGATAGATCTCTTCCTTCTGCTGCGGCCCAAACTTTCAAAAGATAAGTAAGGTTTGATGGCACTGAGATCTGTACTTTGTTTGAATTTGAAGTATTTAATGCAATATCATCGAGACTAATTTCTTTAGAGGAAATAGTTTCTTTAACCTTTTTCTTCAAAAATTTTACTTGGCTTACAGCGTCCTCTTTATTCTTTATTTTCTGCTCTATTTCAAATAACTCTTCTTCAGAATTAATTAAAGCTTCTAATGCCCATTTAGCATCATCTTTCGCAACAGCGGTTCTATCAAGCCATTCATCTCTTATTTTTGACCAATTACTGGGCATAAGCTTTATGCGATAATTCTATAGTATATAAATCTAAATAGATTGTCTATGTATTCTAAATAGATTTAATATAGATTAAATAATTTTCCAATTTTATCTTTAATAATTCCTCATTTTAGAAATAATCTTTACAATAATTGAAACTACAGAATCTATTCAATGTGATGATAGAGATATTTTTTTTCGTTAATTGAAAACGATATATTAGATAATTCAATCTTTTTAAAGATTTAGTTATTTGTTTATTTAATTAAAAACTTCAAAGCTTTTAATCTCTTTCAATAAGTTCAATTTTATATCCATCTGGATCCTCAACAAAGGCTAAGACAGTAGTACTGTTTTTCATTGTTTTAGGTTTGGTTGTTATTTTACAACCATTATTTTCTAATCCTTGGCAAATATGATTAATATCTTTTACTCCAATAGCAATATGGCCATATTTATCTCCAAGCTCATAATCTTCAGACTTTTTGTCCCAGTTGTAAGTTAATTCAATTACTGCGTTTTCTTTTTCTGAGCCATAACCAACAAATGCCAAAGTAAACTTTCCATGAGGGTAATCCTTTTTTCTTAATAAATTCATGCCTAATCTATTGACATAGAAGTCAATGGATTTATCTAAATCTCCAACTCTCAACATTGTATGTAGGATACGCATTTTGAATTATGAACCTTAATCAATTATCTAATATTTAATAACCATCTGCAAAAGTAGAGATTTTCAAGGCTAGGTCTTTAATTAAATTAAGAAAAATTAGGTTAAAATATTATTACTAAATTTCAACAACATATTGAATCAGATATTTCAGAGACTCTCATCAGTATTTTTGTATACCTTGCCATTAAAGGCATCAATACCTTTTGGATATTATTTATTTTATAAATATTCTTTTTTAAAAATACTATTATTTCTAACTTTTCCAATAGTAATAATTGAAAAATCTTTGCCTTTTGGTAGTTTTTTATTATTTATAATCTTGTTTGCTGGATTAGCAAGAAATCCAAAAGTCCCCTATTTCGTTAGATATAACGCATGCCAAGCATTACTTATTGATATTGCTTTGATAATAATTTCGTATCTCTTGAGAATATTTCCCATACTTGAATTAGGCTCAATTATTTTTGTGTTTACACTATGTATTCTTATTTATTCGATTTCTCAATGTATTTTTGGAGTTGAACCTGAAATTCCCTTAATTAGTAAATCTGTAAGAATGCAAATTTAAAAAGATTTATAGATTTACTTACTTTCTTCAGCACTCATTCAGAATAGATTCCCATCTTTGTTGACTTGCCTTTATCGCTTGCATTGGTGGATTCGCTCCTTCTATTTCAAAGGCTTTAATTAATGATTTATTAGCTAATAGTCCTAATCTTGCTGCCTCTCTTTGCCTAGAGCATACTTTTTTTCTTGATCCCTCTTTTAGGCTATTTTCGATTTCTTTAAGAATCTGGCTAGCTTCATTCGATTTAGAATAAAAATCATTCATGTAAACATCAAGTGCCGTATCAGCAAAGATTTCAACTGGAGAGATTATTGTGACTAAGCACACTATAAAACTAACAAATGCAAATATTTTCATAAGCTCTTAAGTAAATTTTTTGCCCGATCTCTTTAATACTAAATAAAAGGTAAGAACGCTAATTGTTCCGGATGGGCCTATTAAAACATGCCAAAATTGATCGCCACTAATTGAAAGCCTTGTTCCAAAGAAAGTCGTAAAAAAAATACCAAATATTGGGTAAAGCATAAAAAGCCAATCTTTAAAAAATCTTTGCCAATTTATAATTAGAAGGATACTTATTATTACTTGGAAAAGAAGAGCAATCGTTTTATCAAATAAAAAATATGAGATTATTGAACACAAAGAAATGCAAAAATTAGTTTTTTGAATAAATTTATTTTTTATAACTGATATTGATAAACATGTTAGACCTAAAGATAGGAAAGAATAAAATAACCAATTAAATAAAGAGGAATGATCTACATAAATCCAAGATGTTTGGGTATGATCTATCATTTCAGAAATCGATGCCAATCCTAAAAAAATAAAACCTAAAGGTATCAATTCGTTCTTGCGAATGTGTTTGAATTTTTTGAAAGATCTAATTCCTAAAAATATTGGGATTATTGCCGCCTGAAGATGGGCTAATAATAAAATTGAAAAAAACAAAATAAATTCTCAAACTCAATTTATCTGAAATTTAAAGACAAAAACCATGTTCAGTTATCTTAGAAGAGATAGATACCATTGCCCGATTACTACTATCAATATAGTAAGAACAAAAGGGAAAGCTGGATATCTTTTCTGAAAATTAGCTGGTGGCCAAGGAGACCAAGATATCAATCTTCCTTGAGGTTCATTTGAAATGACTTTTTTTTTCAATTTTTTGGATGTTGAATTATCTGTGGCGAATCCTTTACTCATAAATAAAATAAATTTAATCCTAACAAGAACTTATAAAAAAGGCGTTTATATTATTTGGTTGAATTTCAGTTGAGTTTTATTAGAACGGAGGGGGTGGGATTCGAACCCACGGTGCCCTTGCAGACACGCTAGTTTTCAAGTCTAGTGGTTTGTTAGTCATGGCAATTAATTTGATGGTCTTTAAGGAACAGAGTTCACCGAAAGTTCACCACTTATGAAATTAGAAGATACTATTTTTAAACTTCTCAAACTTCCTCTTTGTTATGCAAGTAGTAAGCGTTTCATTTTTAAATAATTATTATGGATTAAGAAGTAATAAATATGTTTCTAATGGATTGCCTTCAATATTCTTACCATCACTTGTAATGTAATACGCCTCTCCATTGAATTGCCTTACACTAAAAGCAGCTAACCTTAATGCATCATCAGGATCAATAGCGAAGGAATCATCTCGCTCATAAATCTCTTTTAATGGTGTTAAGTAATTACCAATTTCTCTTTGAGTCCATGATCTTCTCATATTTTCTTTTGAGTAAGAAAGATTACTCCAACCCCATTTCCATGTTCCTTTCTCAGGTGCATAAGTTCCAATAACTACAAAGACATATTTTTTTATTAATTCAGATTTTGAATTATAAAAAGAGATTGTAGGAGGATCACTCTTCCAGTCAAGTTTATATCTTGATGAATTATTTTCCCTTAAAAAATTATCAAGTTTATTATTGCGTATGCGAACATAATCAAGAGCTTCTGTTACTGCATCTTCAAAAGTATAATTTTGCTCTTCAGACATTATTTTTATAGGTGAAAGAAATGAAGCTGCTAAAGCAACTCCTAAAAGAAATTTCATCTTTTAAACAATTAGAGAAATGATAAGGGTAAAGACCTTTTCTATCAAGAAGTAGATGTTCATTATTTAAGTAAGCGACTACAGTAAAAACCAATATATCCAGCTTTGGTTCCTACTTTGTTGGCAGCACGTTTTCTTAATCTATCTTCCTCTTCATCAGTCAAGTTGGAACTACGATTTTGACTAGTCCACTCAAGACAAGCTCTTCTATCAGCATCTAGTCTTCCTGTAGGTGCTAAATTTCCAGAAATATTAAAAAGCTGAAAAGCAATAATCGCTAATAAAATACTCATTGGATATTTTTTTATAAAAAGTATAATGTTTTCCATCAAAGAACCTAATTGCCCCTTATTTTAGATCGACTGTCAATAATTCAAAATCCTTTATTTCTCTTAAGAAAACCATCTTATTTAGTTCACCGAAAGTTCACCACTTTTTCCTTAATTTACGGTAATGGAGAGGAACTCTAAGGAACTAGCTTAAAATTTCAGAAAATAAAAAAAATCCCAAAAGGAGTTGTCTTTATAGAAGTCAGTTAGGAAGTACGGAGGGGGTGGGATTCGAACCCACGGTGCCCTTGCAGACACGCTAGTTTTCAAGACTAGAGCCTTAAACCACTCGACCACCCCTCCAGGCAAAAAATATTTAATTTTGAGCTTTTTTATTATATCAAAACATGGTTAAATTTTTCGGAACTGATCCGGAACTGCAAGTCAAGTTATCTCCCAAAACTCTGGTATAACTAAAAGAAAATCTAGTTTTCAAGACTAGAGCCTTAAACCACTCGACCACCCCTCTAAGAGAAAATGTTAAATTTTAACCTCATGATTATGTCAAATGGTTGTTGAATTTTTTGGAAATAATCTTTAACTGCCTGTCAAGTTTATTTCCATTGATAGATGTAACTAAAACATAAATTAGCTTTGAAAAAATTAAATCCTAAATAATTCGAAGAGTCCTCCATTGAGGGTAAATATTTTTTTTATTTTAAAAATAAAATTTAAGGCAAAGTTCTTACCTATTAAATAATGTGTAGCTCACAAGTAAATCATGCAAATAACTTTTAAAATGGAATTATTTTAATGAAAAATGTTTGGTTCAAAAGAAACAGAATCCTCAGATAATGAGAGCAAAAAATCCGCAATACTAGACTTTAATGGAAAAAAATATGATATAAATACATTGCCTGATGATGCTAAAGAGATAATTAAAGGCCTCCAAATTGCTGATACTCAATTTAAGATGCAACAGGACAATTTGAAATTGATAGATATAAGTAGAAAAACACTTGGAGCTCAGTTAAATCAAAAATTAAAGGATCTGCCTACTGTTGATTAGACAAACTGGGATAATTGTTATACAAAAATTTTCTAGAAAGATTAAAAAGTTATCCTAATATTTTTATTTTTTCTCTTGAAATTAAATTGAAATGATATTTTAAAATGAATTCATCAAATCTTTTTTGCCACTACATTACTTTCTTCTTTGCCAAGTGAGGTAGTTTTAATTGATTTAAATGATTAATTCAAAACAATAAAGATTAGCAACGCTATTGAGCTTGTTGAATAAAAATTAAACGCTTACTAATACCACTATCCGAAATTTACATTTTCTTGAAATAAACCAAATAAATTATTACCAATTATGGCAGCGATTATTAAAACGAATGCAACTATGGCGAAAAGAGCTCCTACATCTTTTATGTCATATGGTGCTTTAAATAAAGGTTTTTGGTCTGCCATAGTTATCAAATATATAAATGCAATTAAATCATATTAGTTTAATACTTGTTATAAATATTAAGTCATTTTTTTAGTCAAAAATTGGACAATAAAAAAAGCCACTTATAGTGGCTTTTCCTTTTTATTTTATAAATGAACTAGCTTGTATAAGTTTTTCCTCTATAAGTTAGTTCGTTGTGCTGCTTTTTAACTGCTTCTTTGTTCTGGACGTACTTTTGTCCTCTGTAAATTAGAGTCATTGTTTAAGCTCCGGTTTCGCTTAAGTCCCCGTTCCATGGCTTAAGTCGATTTGCGGCTTGCTATACGCAAGTTGAACGTTTTGGTAGCGGTTGCTACAATTTTATAATAACATTCAAGAAAATTATTTGTCTAGGCCTTTAATAAACAAACTTAATACTTTAATTAATAAAATGTGTTCCTACTAAAGAAATTTATGTTTTTCTTTATGTAGTTTCTTGCAGGTTACATTTTGTTCGTTTTTGAGAAGTATTTTTTATTTAATGAACTTTTAAATGTAAAATTCTTAGGATTATAAAATTTGTTTTATGTTTTCTAGAAGCAAAAAACCTACAGTAAAAAAATCTGCAATAGTTGAAGAAACTCCATTATTTGCTCAATTACTACCATTCGCAAACAGAATGAATGATAAGGTTCAGTTGGTAAATGCTTTAGCTTTTACTTTTATTATGGGATTCTCAATTTTTGGAATTGCTTTATGGAAACTTTCAGGGCTCACCTAGTTATTTAGTTTTTGCAAAGCATTAATTTTTGATTCTTTGTTCTTAATTATTGTTAACAACCACTTAGAGGCAAGCCCCCTTGATATCGATCTATTTTTAAGAAATCTACATATATAAATGTGTAGATTTTTTTCATTTTTGGAGTTAAATTTTTCTTCAAAGTCTAATATTTCTTCTTCTGAGGTCCTTTTTCTTAGCTCATCAACTAAAGCATGACTAGAGGAATCATTAAATAAGTTCCCAATATTTAAGCTTAATGTCATAAATAATTTATGTACCTAATAAATAGGTAGCCATAAATTAAATTTTTATAAACTAATTTATGTTTTTTTTTACAAATTATTTAAAACTTAATCTTTCGGTTTAGCCAGAGGAAGCAGACATTTATCTGAATCGCATCCAGCTGGGCCAGCTTCAGATAGTTCTCCAACATCATATTTATTAAGAGCGTCAAAGAAATCGTTATTAACTTTCCTTTCTATTACTTTATTCTGCAATGATAAATATTCCTCTTTACTTATTGGTTCAAAGGGTAATCTTGGGAAAGTAGCGTTAGCACTAAATCTAGCCAGCAATGCTGCTGAAATATAGCCCTCATTATTTTCTATTGAATTATGAATAGCCTTAGCTAAATCCTCGATTTCATTCTCTCTAAATTCTACGGTTGCAGAGGTATTATGCTCTGTGTAAAATTTCTGCACTTGCATATAAAAATCAAATTGAGCTAATGCTGAGAAATTATTGATGTCTATTTGGTCTGCGCCGTCAATATTTGCCCAACTAACTTCTGTAGGGATTTCAACTAACCATTCTGTACATCTTGGATCAAATGGATTATCGAGCAAGCAACCATTTTCATCTTTATCAGATTGAGATGGAACTACTGAGTAACCATAATCCATGCAAGCTAAAGCGATTGGGTCATTTTTCCTGAAAGTTATTCTTCTTATGAATCTTTGAGCCTTTGGAGGATGCCAGCCTGGAGCTGCTCCAGTAAGAAGACTTTTAGTTCCAGCTGGCTGAACTGTTGTGCATCTATTTGGTCTCCTTAGATTATGCTTATCACAATATTCCCATACAGTTTCTTTTACTATTTTTCTCCAAGAATCTAAGAATTTAGCTTCCTTTTCTTTGAAAGCCTTCCCTTCTTCGCTATTTGGCCTTCCTGCTTCCCACCATTTCAACCATGGCGTCCCAAAGGCATGGACACAAAAATCAAATAATCCAGTGAAACTTACTCCTACGATAGGATCATATTCCCTACTTTTTCTGTAACGCTCAACTTCAAATTCATGATTAAGTAAGCATGCTACAGAAAGAGCGGCTGCTTTAAAAGCTTTTTTTTGCTCTTCAAAATTACCTGGATCAATCTGATTTAAATGAACTTCAGCCAAATTGCAGTGGAAATCATTTCCCAAGATCTCCCCACAAGGGTTGAGTCCATATCGGCTCATCCTGTGGTCTAACTCTTCTTCTGAAAAAGGACCATAACTACTATTTATCCAATTTCTCGCTTCATCCTTGCCTTGTTCTGAGTATATTTCAATAAATTCCTTTCTCAATTCATCATCTTTGAGAATATCTGCATTTGACCTTGCGATTGCTTCTGGAGCAAATTGAATGGCTCCCTCACCTGAATGGAATTGTTTTGTTACTGCATCCAAAACAGTTTGGTATGTGGGTTTTGTATGGTAAACCCTAGTATGATTGGCCATTCTGAGGGCATCTTTTTCAGGATCTATTCTCCAATTACCATTCTCATCTTGACTCCATAAATTTTCTTTTGCTGATGCGGCTTCCTTATCATCTGAAGCAAATTGTCTCATTCCAGCACTTCTTCTTATATTCCCAGCAACTATGGTTACTGCAGCTTCATCAATTAATAAACAACACTCTACTGTACTTAATTTCCTACCAATTGCCTTTCCAAGAAGTGATGCGACTCTAGAGTAAAGATCTTTCAATTTGATAGGATTTGCCATACCACCAAAACCTTTTAATGATTCTCCAGCAGGCCTAATATCTTCCAAATCAATGTAAACATCAATTTCTCTTTCAAGACTCTCGTTACTTGATGCCTCAAGAAGATATTTATAGCTATCTACCCATCCTCTTCTGCTATCTCCAACTTTGATATGAAGATCTTTTCCTTTAATTTCTAATGATGACTTTTCTTCTCTTTGATCTTTAGGAGTTATTCCAACTTCACTGACTGATTTAATATTTATTTTGTTAATTACCGTAGGTAGATTATTTATAAAATGAGGCTCAATTATTGCACCAGTTCCACATCCCATCATTGCTAAGTCCATCATTAATGCAAAGGCTTCCCAATCAATTAAGTTTGTTGAGGTACAGTTGTAAGCTCCTGAGAAATTTTGGTTCTTATTAATCCAAGGGGTTCCTCCTATCCATAACCATCTTCCTGAAGGTTGAGCTTTTTGGTTACTTTGCATCTCTCTCATTAGGATTAATTCTTCTTCAGAAAGTTTTCCTAATTCTTTTAATCCCGATAAATTCCTTTCGCCTACTTCGCTCCAGTTCTCCCTTTTGCCAGATGAAGTTTTTCTACTATAAGATCTGAAAAAAACTGGGTAAGCAGCTGGCGCAGTCTTTGGAAAATCATCTTTTTTAAGATTATTGGAATTGCTCTCTGAAGAAGCTTTATTTGGTGCAACAGTCACGATAAAAAAAACGTATGTGAATAACCCGTACTGGAAGAATAACTCTACCTGTGGCGTCTGCAACTATTCTTACCACTATTTAACGGTTTGTGTAGAATTATGTTTAATATGAAATCTTTGTTTCAAGAAAGGATATGGAAAGAGTCCCCGAACCTGAATTAATGGAAGAAAAAGAGCAGGTCATTTCTTATGACGAAGCTGATTTTTCAGAAGGGGAAGTTAATCTAATTAATCAAATAAATCAATATCTTTTGAAAAAAAATATTTCTTTAGGTGAAAAAGATTTAATAGTTGATTTAGGATGTGGCCCAGGAAATATTTCTGAGAAGTTAGCAAAAAAATGGCCTAATACTGCAGTAGTAGGAATAGATGGTTCTAAAGAGATGATTTTGAGAGCAGAATATAATAAAAGTATTTCTAATAATCAAAAAAAATTAAAAAATTTACGTTACATTTGTTCTGACATCAAAGACATTAAATCAAATAATTTTTTATTTAAAAAAAGAATTAGTTTACTTGTAAGCAATAGTTTGATTCATCACATTACCAATCTTGAGGATTTCTTCAACACAATAAGAAGTTTATCTAGTAATATCACTGTAAATTTTCACAAGGACTTAAAAAGGCCATTAGATGAAAAGTCTGCTTTAGAACTCAAAGCACAATGTTCAACTAAATATAATGAGATTTTAACTAATGATTATTACGCATCTTTAAGAGCTTCTTATACTTTTAAAGAGTTAAAAAATTTCACCTTAGAGAATGATCTATCCTCTTTAGATGTGTTTGAAGAAGGTGAAAATTATTTAATAGTCTATGGTAATGTTTAAGAACTAAGTGAAAGGCCCTTATATTATATAAATGAGCTTAGGTACTAAAATTCTAAATAATAAAGAAATACTGGACGCGGTAAATAAAAGAAGAAATTTTGCTATTATTTCACATCCAGATGCTGGGAAAACGACTCTTACCGAGAAGCTTCTTTTGTATGGAGGTGCCATTCAACAGGCAGGAGCAGTAAAAGCTAGGGGTAATCAGAGAAAAGCCACCTCAGACTGGATGGAACTTGAGAAACAAAGAGGTATTTCTATTACATCAACTGTATTGCAATTTGAATATGAAAGATCAGTAATTAATCTATTAGATACACCAGGACACCAAGATTTCTCCGAAGATACTTATAGAACATTAGCTGCTGCTGATAATGCAGTTATGTTGGAAGATGCTGCTAAAGGACTAGAACCTCAAACTAGAAAATTGTTTGAAGTTTGCAAGATGCGAAAAATACCAATATTTACTTTCATAAATAAAATGGATAGACCAGGAAGAGAGCCATTTTCTTTACTTGATGAAATTGAATCAGAACTTGGATTAAATACCCTACCTATAAACTGGCCAATTGGGAGTGGCGAGGAATTTAGAGGGGTTATTGATAGATTTTCAAGAGAGGTGATTTTATTTGATAAAGCAGTGAGAGGGAAACAATCGAATGAGAAAAGATTAAGTCTTGAAGATAAAGAGCTATCAAAATATGTAGAGAGAGATTTACTTGAAAACTCACTTGAAGAATTGGAGGTTCTTGATGAGGTAGGATCTAAATTTGAAAAAGAAAAAGTTTTTAATGGCTCTTTAACCCCAGTTTTTTTTGGATCTGCCATGACTAATTTTGGCGTAAGGCCATTTTTAGATAGTTTTTTAAAAATGGCACAAAAACCAACTTCAAGAAATAGTAATAAAGGGGATATTGAACCTGCAAGCGATGAATTTAGTGGGTTTGTTTTTAAGCTTCAGGCAAATATGGATCCAAAGCACAGAGATAGGGTTGCTTTTATAAGAGTTTGTAGTGGTAAATTTGAAAAGGATATGTCAGTTAAACATTCCAGAACTGGTAAAACAATTAGATTATCAAGACCCCAAAAAATATTTGGGCAGGATAGAGAAGTAGTTGATGATGCCTATCCTGGAGATGTTATTGGTTTAAATAATCCAGGGATGTTTTCTATTGGAGATACTCTTTATACTGGAGCTCATCTGGAATATGAGGGCATACCATCCTTTAGTCCTGAAATATTCAGCTGGCTAAGAAATCCAAATCCCTCAGCATTTAAAAACTTTAGAAAGGGAGTTAATGAACTTCGAGAAGAAGGTGCTGTTCAGATTCTTTATGACTTTGATGAGAGTAAAAGAGACCCTATACTCGCAGCCGTTGGTCAATTGCAGTTGGAGGTAGTAACTCACAGATTAAAAAGTGAATATGGTGTAGATGCAAATCTTGAAGCAATGCCATATCAATTGGCTAGATGGATTTCTGATGGATGGCCAGCCATTGAAAAACTAGGCAGAATATTCAACTGTAAAATAGTTAAAGATTGTTGGAATAGGCCAGTTATTCTTTTCAAAAATGAGTGGAATCTAAATCAATTTGTTGAAGACAATAATCAATTAAATTTAAACAAAGTTGCGCCCGTTGTTAGTGGAGTCGAACCAATTGTTTTATAAAGTCTTAATGGATTATAAAATTAGTTAATCTGTTACTATTGGTAAAAAATTTTGGATTCAAACAGTAATAAAAATAATAACGAAAAATCACCTTATGAAATTTTAGGTGTAAAAGAAGGTGCTGCTTTTGAGGATATTCAGAAGGCTAGAGATATTAAAGTTAAAGAGGCTGGTGAAGATTTAATTTTAAAAGCGAAAATAGAATCTTCCTTTGATCAATTACTTATGGGGAGTTTGAAAGCTAGGCAATCAGGAAATGTAAGCTATGAAGCTGTGAGTGCCTCAAAAAAAGAAAAACAAATTAATCAATTTACCAATAATAATTTCCCACTTCTTTCTAAGATAAAAAATTTAAATAAAAACTCTAACAATTCAATTCAGTATAGTCTGCCAAAAATAACTACCCCCTCATTTGATAATCTTTCAATAAAAATATCTGTTGGGCTATTATTTTTAATTTTGTTATTTATCAGTCCAGACTCTAATAATAGACTGTTACTCTCTATCTCAACATTAATACTTACCTATACTCAAATTAAATCGGGGAAAAGATTTATAGGTTCTCTGGGTTGGAGTGTTACCTTTCTCTCGATAGGATTAATATTTGGTGGATTGCTTGAAAATAATTCTTTCATTCAGGAAGTATCAAACAACTCTTTATCAATACAAAAAATTCAAAGTATTCCGGCCATGGTTATTTTATGGCTAGGCGTATGTTTTTTATGATTGATTTTCTATCATAGATTTAATTTCTTCATAATTTATAAGATATTTATTTTTACAAAATTCACAAACCAACTCTGCTTTGCCATCTTTCTTGAGGATGTCCTCTAACTCGCTCTTATCAAGCATTTTCATCGCATTTAAACTTCTTTTTTTGGAACACTTGCATTTAAAACTCACTTCTTGAGAACGAGCTTTTTCAGAGATTGATTTATCGTCAATATCGGGAAATATATTTCTAATTAACGAAAGAAGATTATCTTTTGACTTAAATAGGTCTTCGCTGAAAGAATTAATTTCTTTACATCTTTCTTCAAGTAGTGAGATTAGTAGTGGGTCAGTATCTTTTTTAGGTAGAACTTGAGCTAATAAGCCACCACTACAAATAACACTTTTATTCTGGATTTTTTCTCCAATAAATACAGCAGAGGGAGTTTGCTCTGAATGATATAAATATGAAGCTAAGTCTTCAGCAATATTTCCATTTACTAATTCAACAGTGCTTGTAAAGGGTTCTCCAAATCCACTATCTCTAATTACATTTAAATATCCTCTACCTAACGCTTTTGTAAAATCAAAAGAATATTTATTATTACCTTTTTTGACTAGGTCTAATTCTAAATTAGGATTCCCTACATAACCCCTAACTTTTCCGTCTCTACCTGCATCAACTAGTAATCCTTTTAAAGGTCCGTCAGATCTAACTCTTAAAGTAACTCTCCCATGCATTATCTTCATCGAGCTTGCCAAAAGTAGTGAAGCACTAAATGCTCTTCCTAAGATACAGGTGGTTAAATAAGAAAGACCGTGTCTTGTTTTTGCTTCTAAAGAAGATTCTGTTGTTAAGACCGCAACTAATCTTATTCCTCCATTTGCTGCAGTAGCCCGAACTATCCTATCCTGCATGATTTTCTTTCATAAAATTTTTGATTTTCCCTTTTTCCAAGAATAATATCCTAGAAGGAATTCCCTCAAATAAGGCAGGTTCATGAGTAACAATAATAATTGTATTTTTATTTTTTAAATCAAGAATTAAATTCTTTACATCATTTCTCATTGAATAGTCTAATCCAGCAGTTGGTTCATCAAGTAAAAGAATTGAGGGGTTTCTAAGTAGTTGAACTGCTACAGCTAATCGCCTTTGTTGTCCGCCACTTAGTTGTTCTGGTGGTTGGGTCAGATTAATTTTTTTTAAACCAACTTTATTTAAAACTATTTCTATATTTTTTTCTCTTAAAGATTTATGGCCTATTTTTAATTCTTTCCCAATGGTTGTACCTATAAAGTATCTTTCAGGAAATTGGAATACTACTCCACAAAACCATCTTCTTTGTCTAGAAGACAAAATTTTATTCTTCCAAGTAATTTTTCCTTTTTGTGGATTTATTAATCCGCTTATTATTTCGAGTAGTGTTGTTTTCCCAGAACCACTATTACCGCAAATTAAAATGATTTCATTTTCATGAACTTTTAAATTTAAATTGTCTATTATTTTTCTTTCACCAGTTTGGGGTTGATAAGATATTTCTTTTAAATCAAGCATTATTAATTAAGTTATAGGTATGAATTTGAATCTAGTAATAACTTACTTATAATAGCTGTAGATCTAAAAAGATATTAGTCAATATGAATATTATTTTTAGGGAAGTTGATCCTTTTAATTGTTGGATATGGATCAGGTTTTCAGAATCACCAACTCAAGATGAAAAAAATTATTTAGATGGTGTTTTTGATAGTTGGTACGTTTTAGGAAGGTTAGGTGGATTTAATTCTGAAAATTTGCAAACTCATGAAGAGGGTTCCGATCTAAGTTGGATGTCCTATGATAATGAACAAAAAAAATGCATCTCTTCCAGCCTTAATGCATAATTTAGGAGTTATGGAATATCAAAACCTGTGGGGAAGATGTTGGGTTGATTTTGGAACTTCAGACTCCATTTCAATAGATATATTAATTAATTCTTTGAATGAGATATCAAATAATTATGTAAAAATTGAAGAGTTAATTATTGGGGGTGAAAATAATGATTGGGAAATTGAAGAACATGAAGATTTAGTTTTTAAAGATTAAGTGTTTTAGATGGAAGACTTAACAAGATTAATTATTTCCCATGAGAGAATTGAAAATATTAAGAACAATAACTTAGAACTTTCTAAAGAAGAGGCTCATTATTTAAATAAAGTAATGAGGATAAAAAATGGTGAAGAAATATTTATAGGTAACGGAGAGGGTTCATTATGGAGAGCTATAAAAGTTAAAAATGATTGTTTAGAAATAATTCAATTAAAAAAACCTTACTTATTTCAAGCAAAAGAAATTTTCTTATTAGGCATAGCTGTTGTTATACCAAAAAGTGGGTTTGAGGATATTTTAAAAATGTGTACTGAAATAGGAATTGATTTTATACAACCATTATTTTCAGAAAGACAGGTAAACAAAAATTTAAATTTTTCTAGAAAACTTTTGAGATGGAATTTAATTATCAAAGAAGCAGTTGAGCAAAGTGAGAGATTATGGAAACCATCTATTTTAAATGGAATGGATATTATTGAATGGCTAAAAATCAGAGATAATCAAGAAAGAGTTTCAATTTCTATAACAAGAGAAGAAACAATATATGACTTAAATCAATGGTTAAGAAAACAACAAGAATTTGGAAATAAAAAAGGAGGTATTTTTTGGAATGTTATTGGTCCTGAAGGAGGTTGGTCCTCTAAAGAAATTGATTTTTTTAATAAAAATAATATTACCTTTGTTAAACTTTCTGACACTATCTTGAGAACTTCGACAGCTAGTATTAACGCATCATCAATTCTAAATCAGTGGAGAATTGATTTGAAATTAACGAATTAAGTAAATATGGATTTAATTAGAAATCAATTTTTAATAGGTTTTTGCATTAATTTTATTTTGATTTATATATTTTGCAAGATTCCTTTGATGACGAAAAGTGGTTGGGTAAGTGCAGGCATCTTAGGCACAATTTTGTGGGGATGTTTGTCTTGGCAGGGATGGATGTCAGTCGTAATTTATTTATTATTTGGTTCTCTCGTTACCAAAATAGGTTTTAAATTTAAAAAAGCACAAGGCATTGCTGAAAAAAGAGGCGGGAGAAGAGGTCCTGAGAATGTATGGGGCTCTGCAGCTACAGGCTTATTTCTTGCCATTATGACCAAATTTAATGCTGTCAACATAGTGATGTTTAAAGTAGGTTTTGCTGCAAGTTTTGCTGCAAAGTTGGCGGATACTTTTGGTAGCGAAATTGGGAAAAGATTTGGTAAAGACACATACTTAATTACTTCACTTAAAAAGGTGGATAGAGGAACTGAAGGAGGAATAAGTATAGAGGGAACATTAGCTAGTTTTTTGGGATCAATATTTATGGCTTTTATAATGCTTCGTCTATCAATTATTTCTACAAAATATCATTTTATAGTTGTTGTAGTTTCTGGATTCTTGGCAACACTTTCTGAAAGTATTATTGGTGCTAAATTTCAAAACAAATATAAATTAAGTAATGAATTGGTAAATGCTATTCAGACAAGTATTGCTTCTGTTTTTGCTATCTTTGCGCTTATTTTATATTCATATTTTTTAAATTAATAATATTTGGAAAGATCTAGGATTCCTTCCATTTTGTAAGAATCTCCCAGCTTTTAAGTCTTTGGAAAAGCCAGAAATGACCTTCGGAATTTAGATGAATTCCATCATGCGTAATCCAATTTTTACTCCTTTTATCAAAGTACATTTCTCTAAAAGTAGGAAGAAATGGGACATTCTGATTGAGGCATACTTCCTCCATTCTCCTTTCATAAGAATTACAAAAATCATTTGAGTACCATAGACATCCTGCGAACGGCATTTTACTTTCGTCAACTGGTGTTAGACCAATAACAAATACATTTGTTTGAGAGTTCATTTCATTAATTAGCCTCTCTAATCCATATTCAAATCCATCTATATCTAATTGATGTCTTCCATTTATCTGACCAATTGTTGCGGTGTCGTTAAGACCTACATTTAGTAGGATTGCTTTAGGTTTATTTCTTCTCGTTTCCCCTCTAGATGACCATTCTTTTTCCCATCTAGATGAAACTTTTTCTATCCCATCTCCCCTAACGCCAAGTTGATAAATAACTGGCCCATTGTGGTTATTGCACCAATCTTTTCTAAGCCTCTCACACCATCCACCACCCTCATTATCTCCCCATCCATAAACTGAGCTATCTCCAATTACAACTAGCTGTTTTGGTAAACTAATCACTATTACCGGAAAAAAATAATTACTTGATTTAACAAATTATTCTTACAAATCAAGTTAAACTATTTTTGATTTTACCATTGATTAATTCGCCAACTACTGCGATGGAGCTATAAGCTATCAAAACTATGGTAACTTCTTGCCATGCGAAGGAACTTAGTGATTCTTGCAATTGCCAACCTAGACCAACACTTCCAATAACCCCAACAATTGCAGTTTCTCTAATAATGATGTCAGATCTATAAGCGCAATATACTAAGTAACTTTTTGCTTGTTGAGAAAATATACCTAAAAGCCAACTAGTCTTTTTTGAGATTCCTAGAGATTTCATCGCAATATAATTTCTCTTGTCTTGGCTATCTAGATTTGTAAAAAGTAATTTGCTAGTAATACCAGCGTTGTGGAGACCTAATGTTAAAGCTGCTAAAGATAAAGAAGGATTATTAAAAGTTAATAGAGTTAGAAGTATTACAGGTGTAGGTATTAAACGTAATAAAAATGCAAAAATTTTTATAAAAATTTTAGAAGTATTGTTGTTAAAAATTCCTATTACTAATGGAGGTAAACTAATTGCGACTCCTGTTGATAAAAGACTTAAAATTATTGTTTCTAATATAAGTTTTAAGAAATCAAATAATCCTAAATCTGAGCTTGATTTAAATAGAGAACTAACGGAATTAAAATTTTCAAAATTATTATTAAAAATAAAATAAAGAAAATAAGAAAAAGAAAATAAAATTGTTATGAAAAAAAATGCAATAAAAAAAATAGATAAGATTTTATTTGTAGTATTAAATTTTATTTTTTTGAATATTAATCCAGAAATAATTATCAAAATTGCTAAGGACCATAAATAAGTCCATAACTCTCTAAAATTCAAAGTCTGGAAAGATAAAAAGATACTAGTACCTATTCCTCCAATCCCAAAAAGCCCCAAAATCACAGTACTTCTTATTGAACACTCTAATCGATATAAACCAAAGTTTTTAAATGTATTTATTATTGGATTCCATATTAAAGTTAGTAAAGAAGAAAATTTAGGTGCATTTATTTGATTTATAGATTCAAAACTTTTGAAGTCAATATTTTCTAATTGTTCAGCAAAAACTTTTGAATTTACAGCAATATAAGGTATACATATAGCTATTATTCCTATCGAAAAATTTATTCCATATATTTGCATTAATAGTATTCCCCAAACCACTTCGTGGATAGATCTAATTATTGTTAGAAAAAACTTTATTATGCGATAGAAAAAATTTGGAATATTAAAGATTTTATAAAAAATATTTGAGGAAATTATTCCAAAAATTGCTCCAAAAATAATACTTATTAACCAACTAAAAAAACCAATTAAGATAGTTTCATTTAATCGCTTAATTACGGTAATAATAATTTCATTATCGATCTTGGGATTAAATGCAGAAATTAAGAATTCTTGGAATAATTTAAATCCTCCAAAATGAATATTGTTTATTAATTGATATCCTAGAGGTATGCATACCAAAATAGGAAGAAAAGATAATGAGGTATAGTTTAATTTTAATTTGTTCAACTAATTAATATATTTTGTCTAAATGAATCTTCTTTAAGTTATTTCTTTTAATATTGAAAAAAATTTTACCATCCCTGATTCCAATAACTTTATCGAAATCGTTCAGCAAATCTAATCGATGTAATGCAACTAATGTCGTCTTTGGGGATTTTTTTGTATTATTTTTATCTACATTTTCTAGAAGCAGGTTTTTAATTGTTTTTATTAATTTGGGATCTAGATTATTAAAAGGCTCATCTGCAAGTAATATATTTGATCCTTGAATTAATGATCTAGCTATAGCCACCCTTTGTTTTTGCCCCCCAGATAGTTTTCTGATTTCTTTGTCGTAAATAGAGTAATGAAGTCTACATAATTCCATATATTTATGCGCCTTCTTAAAAGAACTTATATTTAGTAAATTTTTAAAAGCGAAATAAAAATTGTTTTCCGCTAATAGTCCACAATTTACATTTTGTTCTGCAGAGAGATCTTCTATTAATCTTAAATCCTGCCATATAGTTGTTATTTTATTTTTCTGATTTCTATTTAATTCCTCGAAACTTTTATTGAATAATTTAACCTCACCTTGAGTTGGCTTGATAGTGCCATTAAGTACTGATATAAGTGTAGTTTTTCCTGAACCGCTTTTACCTAAAAGTGCAATTTTTTCCCCAGAATTTATTTTTAAATTTATTTTATTTAGGATCAGATCATTTTTGTATTTATAAGATATATTTTCTAATTCTAAGACAGTATTATTCATCTAATTTTATTTAATTTCCTCCCGATTTCCTCTATATTTTTATATTGTTTTGATTCTGCCTTTATAAATCTTTTTGAATTGAACATATCTAATATCTGTTTATGTGATTTTTGCTTTATATCTAAATTTAGAATTACTGATTTAAGTTCTTTTGTAAACCCTTCACCGAATCTATTTTCAAGATCACCTTGAGCTACCCAATGATAGTCAACATATTCTGGTGTGATCCAGAATAATTCTAAATTACTTGTTCTTTTGGGATTATTTTTAAGATTGTTTTCCCAAACCTGTTTATTTAAAGCTCCGGCATCAAATGCCCCACTATTAACTAAAGCTATAGTGGCATCATGACTCCCACTAAAACCTGCTTTTTTTCCTTTAAAATGTTTAATTTCTACCCCTGCTTGATTTAAAAAATATTCTGGCATTAATCTTCCAGAAGTTGAGTTTTCAGAGCCAAAAGTAAATCTTAAATTCTTTAGTTTTTTAAGCCCTTTAATGTTTGAAATTGAGCTAAGTTCTAAATTTTTGTTTACTATAAAAACACTTTTAAATTCCTTATCGATATCTCTTTGAGCCATGACAATTGAATTAGGTGTTTGTAATCTTGCTTGAACTCCTGATAAACCGCCAAACCAAACTAAATCTAAATCTTTAGTTCTAAATCCAGTTACTGCTGCAACATAATTAATAACAGGAATGTATTTAACTTCTACATCAAGTTGTTTGGATAATTCTTTTGAAAATAAATTAAATCTTTTGTCCAAAACATCTTGGTTTTGATCAGGTATTGCTCCAACTTTTAAAACTTTGGGATTTGAAAATACAGGTGATGAAAAAACAGAAAATAATAGAGAAGTACTTAGTAGGAAATTCTTTAAATTAAACATAACTTAGTTAAATTAATAGTATTCAGAGATTGCTTTTTCAATCCTCTGTATTCCATCTTTTATTTTAATTTCTGAAGCTGCACAAGATATTCTAATATATTGATCAGCTCCAAAAGCTTTTCCAGGTACAACAACTAATCCGTAATCTTGAAGAGCTTTATTGCAGAAATCAACAGAAGCAATTGAGGAGTTGGGTAATTTTGGAAATGCGTAAAATGCTCCGTTAGGTTCTTCAATATAAATCCCATTTATATTATTCAGGCCCTCATAGAGAAGTCTTCTTCTTTGATCATAATGGCTATTTATCATTGAGAAAAACTCATTATTAATTTTTAAAGCCTCTAAAGCACCTTTTTGAACAAAAGAGCAAACATTACTTGTACTTTGACTTTGTAATGCTGAGGATGCTTTGATTACATCTTTGGGACCTACTAAATAACCTATCCTCCAGCCAGTCATAGCCCATCCTTTCGCAAACCCATTTATTATAAAAATTCTATTTTTTAAGTCATTTGCTAATGAAGATAAACTGTAGTGTTTAAATTCTTTTTTAAGGATTAGTTCGTAAATCTCATCAGAAAGAATATTGATATTTGGATTTTCTCTAGCTAAATCGGCAATTTGTAATAATTCTTCCTTTGACATAACTCTTCCAGTAGGGTTATTAGGAGAATTGATAATTATAAATTTAGTTTTTGAAGAGATTTTAGACTTCAAATCTTCTATATTTATTTTGAATCCATCTTCTGCAGAAGAATTTGTAAAAATTGGCTTCCCACCGGCCAATCTAACCATCTGGGGATAACTTAACCAATATGGAGAAGGAATAATAACTTCGTCTCCAGTATTTAACAATACTTGGAAAAGATTATATATTGCTTGCTTAGCACCATTTGTGACCATTACATTTTCAAATTCATAATTTAAATCGTTTTGAATTTGAAGTTTATTTGCAATTGCTTTTCGGAGATCTAAATTCCCCGCTGCGGGCCCGTACTTTGTAAATCCATCAAATATAGCTTTACTTGTAGCCTCTATAACTTCTTTTGGGGCATCAAAATCAGGTTCACCTGCACTTAAATTGCAAATATCTACTCCTTCTGCAGATAATTGATTTGCTTTAGCACTTATCTGCAATGTAAGAGAAGGCTCAATTGAAAGTGCCCGATCAGATAAATTAACTTGACTCATTGACTTATGACTTTTCAAATATGACTTTTAATAATGACAAATGCATAAATTAAGAATAAATAAAAGTATCACACTATGGTTTAATTTAGTTCATTTTCTTAATCTATTTTATTTTCATGTTTTGAGTTCTTAAGATAAAAATATTTAAAGTTTTATTTTCGGTGAAAAGGTTAGTAATTGGAAGAGGAAGTGTATTTGCAGATTTGTTAGTAATTGGTGAGGCACCTGGAGCCCAGGAAGATTTAGAAGGAAAACCTTATGTAGGTAAATCTGGTAAGTTATTAAACGAATTATTAATACAAGCTGGAATTGATTATAAGAAGGATGTTTATTTTTGTAATGTAATTAAATGTCGTCCACCAAATAATAGAAAACCCACTGCTAGAGAAATTAATATTCATAAACCTTGGTTATTACAGCAAATAAAGTTAGTCGATCCAAAATTTATATTACTTACTGGTTCTACTGCTATGAGAGCTATTTTAGAAGTTAAAGATCCTATTAGTAATTTAAGAGGTCAATGGATTAAAAAAGATGGGAGAGAAATTATGGTAATTTTTCATCCATCTTATTTGTTGAGATTTCCTTCAAAAGAAATCAATAAACCTTACCATCTAACTTTGAAAGACCTAGAGAATGTAAGTGGTAAACTATATGCCGTATAATTTAGTGAAATCCTTTTTGAATATCAAGAATTTTAATGTCATTAACTCAATCTAAAGAGGTTAATAGTCTCTCCAAAAGATATTCAACTCATATTGAGAGAAGGATAACTAGAACAGTAATGGTGGGTGATATAGCTATTGGAAGTGATTATCCAGTAAGAGTTCAATCGATGATAAATGAAGATACTATGGATGTCGAAAATGCTTACTTAGCTATCAAAAGACTTCATGATGTGGGTTGTGAAATAGTAAGGTTAACTGTCCCTTCCTTAGCACATGCCAAAGCAGTAGGAGATATAAAGGCAAAATTACTAGATAATAATATCAATACCCCCTTGGTGGCTGATGTTCACCATAATGGTATGAAAATTGCAATGGAAGTTGCAAAACATGTTGATAAAGTAAGAATTAATCCTGGATTGTTTGTTTTTGAAAAATCAGACCCTACAAGAACTGAATATACAGATGAGGAATTTGAAACTATTAAGCAAACAATACTTAAAAGATTTACCCCTTTAGTTGAAGTTTTAAAGGCTGAAAACAAAGCTCTAAGGATTGGAGTTAATCATGGGTCTCTATCTGAGAGGATGCTTTTTACTTATGGAGATACTCCATTAGGAATGACAGAATCTGCGATGGAGTTCGTCAAAATTTGTGATGAGCTTGATTTTCATAACATAATTATTTCTATGAAAGCTTCTAGGGCTCCGGTCATGATGGCAGCTTACAGAATGATTGCAGATAGGCTTGACTCAGAAGGATATAACTATCCCTTACATTTAGGAGTGACCGAAGCTGGTGATGGTGATTATGGAAGGATTAAAAGTACTGCTGGAATTGGAACGCTTTTAGCAGAGGGATTAGGAGATACCATCAGGGTTTCCTTAACAGAAGCTCCAGAAAAGGAAATACCAGTGTGCTATTCAATTTTGCAATCTTTAGGATTAAGAAAAACAATGGTTGAATACATCAGTTGCCCCAGTTGTGGTAGAACACTTTTCAACCTAGAAGAAGTTGTAGATAAAGTTAGGAACGCTACCTCACATTTGACGGGTCTAGATATAGCAATAATGGGATGTATTGTTAATGGGCCAGGAGAAATGGCAGATGCTGATTATGGTTATGTTGGAAAAGGTAAAGGAACTATTGCCTTATATAGAAGAAAAGAAGAGATAAAAAGAGTACCTGAAGATGAGGGTGTTAATGCTTTAATCCAACTTATTAAGGATGATGGGAAGTGGATTGATCCTTAAGGATTTGTCAAATTTTTGAATTATAAATAAATTCTTTTTATAATAAAAAATATCGAATTATTTGAAGATAAGAAAATTGATTAAAAAAAAATATATATTTCTGTTTGCGACATCCTTTTCTGCGTTATTTTTAAATAATTTTGCAGAGGCAACAGTTTTAAATAATAGTTATAAAGAAGTAATTGATCATGTTTGGCAAATTGTATATAGAGATTTTCTTGATTCAAACGGCAAATTTCAAAAGTCCAATTGGATTAATCTAAGAAAAGAAGTTTTATCAAAAACATATTCAGACAGCAATGAAGCATATGATGCGATTAGAGATATGCTTTCTAATTTAGATGATTCTTATACAAGATTTTTAGAACCTAAGGAATTTAATCAAATGAGAATTGATACCTCTGGCGAATTAACTGGAGTTGGTATCCAAATAGTTAAAGATAAAGAATCTGATGATTTAATAATTATTTCTCCCATAGAGGGCACCCCTGCATTTGATGCTGGAATTAAAGCTAGAGATAAAATATTATCCATAGATGATATTTCTACTGAAGGTATGAATATTGAGGATGCCGTGAAATTAATAAGAGGACAAAGAGGTACTAAAGTAAAGCTTGAAATTCTTAGAGGTTCTCAATCCTTTTTTAAGACTTTATCAAGAGAAAAAATTGAAATAAAATCTGTATCAAGTAAAGTCAATCAAACCAAAAATGGCTTATCAATTGGCTATGTAAGAATTAAACAATTTAATGCAAATGCATCCAAAGAAACTAGAGATGCTATTAAGGATTTAGAAACAAAAAAAGTCGCAGGATATGTTCTTGACTTGAGAAGTAATCCTGGGGGTTTATTAGAATCAAGCATTGATATCTCAAGGCACTTCATTAACAAAGGAGTAATAGTAAGTACAGTAAGTAAAGATGGTTTAAAAGAAACAAAAAAAGGAAACGGTCAAGCTCTAACAAAAAAGCCCTTAGTTGTCTTAGTTAATGAGGGTTCTGCTAGTGCTAGTGAAATAGTTTCTGGTGCAATAAAAGATAACAAAAGAGGAAAATTAGTTGGGAAGAAAACATTTGGTAAAGGTCTAGTTCAATCCATGAGAACTTTAGTTGATGGTTCAGGTCTAACTGTTACAGTCGCTAAGTATTTAACTCCGAACGGCACTGATATAAACAAATCTGGAATTATTCCAGACATAGAAGTAAGAATGAATATAAACCCTATACTTCAAAGAGAGATAGGAACTAGAAAAGATAAACAATATAGAGCTGGTGAAAAAGAGCTAATAAATATAATTAATAGAAAGAATCAGATAAGCGAATTTAATCCCAACACCACAAACCTTAATGCATTCCTAAAAATTAATAAGGAAGATAAAGTATTTTCATTAAATTAATTACTCATATCCAGCATTCTCTTTATTGGCAGATAGGCTCTTCTTATTATTTCTGGGTCTAGTTCAATAGATGGGGAATTATTTTTCAAACAATCAAGAATTTTTTCTAAAGTATTTAATTTCATATATGGACACTCGTTACATTTACAACCTTCTACATCGGGAACTTCAATAAAAATTTTATTAGGTTCTTTCTTTTTCATTTGATGAATTATTCCAGGTTCAGTTAGTACCATGTAAGTTTTAGATGGATCTTTACTTACGAAATCAAGCAGCTTACTTGTTGATCCAATAAAGTCTGAGAGAATTAGTAAATTTTGACTACATTCAGGGTGAGCAATTACTTTTGATCCTGGATTTTGATATTTTAATTTTAGAAGTGCTTCTTCACTAAATGATTCATGAACAATGCAGCTGCCAGGCCATAATTTAAGATCTCTTCCTGAATTTTTCTGTACCCATCTCCCAAGGTTCTGATCTGGCGCAAATATTATCTTTTTATCTTCAGGTATCTTTTTAATTAATGAGACTGCATTACTGCTTGTACATATCAGATCACTTTGAGCTTTTACTTCTGCAGTGCAATTTATATAACTTACGACATAGTGATCTGGATTTTCTTCCCTGAATTTTTGAAATTTATCTGAAGGACAATCGTCTGCTAATGAGCATCCTGCATCAATATCTGGTAATAGGACTGTTTTATTAGGGCTAAGTATTTTTGCGGTTTCGGCCATAAAGTGCACACCGCAAAAAATTATTATATCTGCGTCATTATTCGCAGCTTTCCTAGATAGATCTAATGAATCGCCAATAAAATCTGCAATTTCCTGAATCTCTGGAGCTTGATAATAGTGCGCAAGAATAATTGCATTAGCTTTTCCGCAACGCTCCTTTATTTCAGAAATCAAATTCTCTTCGTTTTGAACTGATTTCAGTTTTGCAGTAGTAGTTATACTGGTCAGGATTTAGAATATCACTAAATAGATTATATGCCTTTAAACAGAAAAAACTCTGACAAATTTAAAAATTGCTATTGTTGGTGACTGTCATGGTCAATGGTCTGAATTAGACTTGAAAGTTTTATCGATTATCAAACCAAATATTGTTTTATTTGTTGGTGATATTTCTGATGGAAGTGTCAAAATAATTAAAAAAATCAATGAGATCAAAATTCCTACTTTTGTGATTTTAGGAAATCATGATAGAGGGAAAGATTCTACAGGCGAAACTCTCTCAAAGCAGATACGTGTTCTTGGTGAAAAATATTGTGCATGGAATTTGAAAGTTTTTAATAATCAAATAAATTTATTGTCTGCTAGACCATGTAGTTCTGGCGGCGGCTATTATCTTTCAAAAGAAGTTAAAGGCGTTTATGGACCTATAACCGAACAAGATTCAATAAATAGAATTATCAAATGTTCACAAGAGACTATTGAAGAAATACCTCTAATAATTATGTCTCATGCTGGTCCTTCGGGTTTAGGTTCAGAACCTAAAAGCATTTGTGGGAAAGACTGGAAATTACCCTCTTTAGATTGGGGAGATAGAGATTTGTCTGCTGCTATTTCTCAAATACAAAAGAGAAGAAAAGTTGATCTTGTAATTTTTGGTCATATGCACAACCGGCTTAAAAGAAATCTTGGTTTAAGAGAGATGTTTAAAATTGATAGCAAAGGAACAATTTATTTCAACACTGCTGTAGTACCAAGATATAAGACTGATGAAGATGGGAAATTGCTAATTAACTTTTCATGGATTGAGTTTGAAAATAAGGAATTAAGGCATGTTTCTCATCGATGGTATTCAGAGTCTGGTGAAATTCGTGAAGAAGAAAAATTTTTTTAGGATTTGATATTTTTGTTTATATTTTAAGTATTTTTGGGCTTTTCATATCTTGAAAATAATGTTTGAGACAAGATATAACCCGCAATTCCTGCGGCTGTAAAAGCTAAACCATTTTTAAATAAAGGTAATAAATCATTTGTCCTGGATATTATCGGTGCCAAACCAAAAATTCCAAATAACATTCCCCATAAGGGAGAAAGAAGAGCTAAAAATCCAATTGATATGACTTGACCTTCTTTTCTTGGGGCAGATGCAAAACCTGCTACTAAACCTCCAAGAATAGATGTACATAAAGTCCAAATATATTGCTCTTTGGGTAGGCCAGGGACAACTTGGCATCCTCCTCTTTCGAGGCAAATTTTTACTGAATCAATTGCATCTAATACTGCACCATCCTCACCGTGATCTTTAACATAGTATTGGTTACCAAATCTCGTTTGAAGTTCAACCCAAAATAACCTTGGCATAAAATTAAAATAAGCCTCTCCGACGTTAAAGTTCAGCAAATTTCCCCCTCTAGGATCCGCAACTATCAACAAACTTGTCTCATCTAAATCCCAATAGTCCTTTATTGCACTACCAGGAGAACTTTCAAACTGAGATAAATATTTAATTTTCCACCCACTTTCAATTTCTAGTTTATTGAGCTTTTCCTCTAAAGATTTTTTCTGATTAGGGCTTAATGTTTTAGCTAAATCAATTACTGGTGTTTTTTCTTCTGGTAAGAGATTTGGATTATTTATAGCGAAAACGGGTTTATGTGAAATTAAAACTAATATAGATAGAAATATTCCTAATAAATAGTTAATCTTTGAAGGCATAAATAAGTTCTGTCTTTTTATATTTTCGCCGATGAATAGCTTACCCGCGAATAATCCAGATTGGTTAGTAAAAAAAATAATAAAAATGGGTGGGACTATAAGTTTTTATGACTTTATGAATTTCGCATTAAATGATCCTATTAATGGTTATTACGGCAGCGGTAAAGCTCAATTAGGCGTTCGAGGGGATTTTGTCACATCACCCTCTTTATCTGATGACTTTGCTTTTTTGGTGGGTAAACAAATAGAAGATTGGTTGATTCAGTTCAAAAATAGTTTTTTATCTAATCAGAAATTAGCTGTAATTGAATTTGGAGCAGGAGATGGAAGCTTTATGAGTGGATTAATTAAATATTTTTTAGAAAATAACAAGAATTTTTTGGAAGGAGTTTCTTTTGTAATTATTGAACCTAATGAAGGGATGGTAGAAAAACAAAAGAATAAATTGGAAGAATTTTTAAAATTAGGCATTGATATCTTATGGAAAGGTTTGGAAGAAGTAGAGGACAATAATATAAATGGAATAGTTATTGCAAATGAGGTTTTGGATGCTTTGCCAGTAGAGAGAATAACCTTCTCAAAAGGAAAATTACTTCGACAAGCAGTTTCCATAGACAAAAAATCTCAAAAATTATATTTTGATGAAATGCCAATTATAAGTGAATTGAGAAAAAGTATTGAACTTGCTAAAAGTAAGTTGGGAATTACTATTCCGCCTGAAGATGCTCTTGAAGGATGGACGACAGAATGGCATATAGATAACTCAAAATGGTTAAAAGCTATTAATCAAAAAATTAATAATGGTATTTTATTGATAATTGATTACGCAAAAGAAGCCAAAAAATACTATACCTCTAAAAATTCTGATGGGATGATAGTTTCTTATGAAAATCAAAAAATGACGAATAATGTCCTAGATTTTTCTGGAAATTGCGATTTAACATCTCATGTTTGCATAGAAACTTTAATTAATGATGCTGAGACTCTTGGATTTGATACTGTTGGAATAACTAAACAAGGAGAGGCTTTGTTGGCACTTGGATTGGCAGAGAGACTTTATGGGATTCAGAAAGAAATTAAAGAGGATTTATCAAATGCCCTTCTAAGAAGAGAGGCATTACTTAGACTTGTTGATCCTGTTTGTTTAGGTGATTTTAAGTGGTTTGTTTTTAAAAAGTTTAATGAGAAGAAAATGAATATAAATTCAACCTGTTTGCGTTAAGAAAAAAACTTTAAAAATAATGAATCCTCTACGTCATCAAATATATCAACAGCACCAATTTCTTTCGGTAATATAAATCTCATTTTGCCATCACGAACTTTTTTATCGCCCATAAGTATTGTTAGAACGTCTTCTTTATTTATTTTGGGGATCTCGGTCGGAAGATCGTAACTCTTCAAAAGATTCTTCTGTCTCTCTAATTCTTCTTGAGACCATAACCCTTTCTCAATTGCTATTTTCCCCGCAATATTCATACCAATTGATATTGCTTCTCCATGTAGAAATTTGCCGTATCCACATAAATTTTCAATAACGTGACCAAAAGAATGACCATAATTCAATATTGCTCTAACACCATTCTCATGTTCGTCTTGTGAAACAATATAAGACTTTGTTTTAATTGAACTATTAATTATTTTAATTAGATATTCATTTTTGAGATTTATAAGTTCATTTTTGTTTTTTTCAATTTCTAAGTATTCGAAAAGTTCTTTATCTCTTATTACTCCGTATTTTATTACTTCTGCCATGCCTGCATTAAATTCTCTTTTGGGCAAACTTTTTAAAGTTTCTGGATCAATAAAAACTGCTTTAGGTTGATTGAAGGCTCCAATTAAATTCTTACCTTTTGGATGATTTACTCCTGTTTTTCCTCCCACAGATGAATCAACCATCGATAATAATGTTGTTGGAATCTGTATATATTCGATGCCTCTTAGCCAAGTAGCAGCTGCGAAGCCACTTACATCTCCAACAATTCCTCCTCCAAGTGCAATAATTATTGAATTTCTATCTAAGCCAAATTCAAATGCTACATCATATATTTCACTTAAGGTTTTTAAGTTTTTATATGATTCTCCAGCCTTGATAAGGAACATTTTGGCCTGGTATTGATTATCTTTTAAATTATTTAAGAATTTTTCTCCATACAAATTTGATATTTCTTCATTTGATATCACAAGTATTTTTCTATTCTTTGTTATTCCAATTTTTAAAAGTTCTTCGCTGATATTATTCAGTATTCCTGCTTTTAGAGTTACTTCGTATGACTTATCACCTAATGGGACTAATATTTTTCTCTTATTCACAATTGATTACCTAGTTAAAATTTATAAATATTTGGTATTAAATACTTTATATATTAGCAAAATCTAAGCTTTAGATACCTAAAAATTCAGTTGTTAAGAATTAGAAATGGTAATAAAATCATGCTATGAGTTTTAAAAAAAATATAAACGATATTAAGAAAAATTATTCCCTAGGAATAATTGGAGGTGGTCAACTGGCATTGATGTTAACCGAGGCAGCAAAAAAAAGAGATTTAGAAGTATGTGTGCAAACAAAATCTTGTGATGATCCTGCTGGTTCAAAAGCAGATCATGTCATAGAAGCTGATCCTTTAAAGATAAGAGGTAATAAATCATTAATTAACGAGTGTGAAAAAATAATTTTTGAAAATGAATGGATAAAAATTGATAAATTAAATTTAATTGGCAATAACGATATTTTTGTTCCAAGCCTTAATGCAATTAAGCCATTAGTAGATAGGTTTTCTCAAAAAAAATTAATAGATAGAATGAATATTCCCTGTCCAAAATGGATAAGTATTGAAGATTTTAAAAATCTCTCGGATGAGGAAATCAAAAATTGGACTTTTCCTCTAATGGCAAAATCAAATAAAGGTGGATATGACGGTAAAGGGAACAAAAAAATAAAGACAAAAGAAGATTTAGATTCTTTTTTAACAGAAAATAATTCTGATGAATGGATGATAGAAGAATGGATAGAGTATGAAAAAGAACTGGCTCTTGTTGGTTCCAGAGATAGGACCGGTAAGATAAAATTCTTTCCAATAGTTGAGACATTCCAATCAAACCATGTTTGTGATTGGGTTCTTGCACCTGGAACAAATGAATATGATTTGAACTTATTTGCAATAAATATATTCTCTTCAATAGTCAATGAACTTAATTACGTTGGAGTTTTAGCTATTGAATTCTTCTATGGAGATAATGGTCTTTTAATTAATGAAATAGCTCCTAGAACACATAACTCAGCTCATTTCTCTATTGAAGCTTGCACTTCAAGTCAGTTTGATCAATATGTTTGCATTTCTTCTGGGATAATGCCACCTGAAATTAAAATGAACTGTGAAGGGGCAATTATGATAAATCTATTGGGATTAAAAAAGAATTTCCCAATCTCAATGGAAACTAGAATTAAAATGTTATCTGAAATTGAGGGTTCTCATATTCATTGTTATGGCAAATCTCGCGAAATTCTGGGAAGAAAAATGGCTCACATCACATTTTTATTAAATGGTAAAACGCATTCAGAAAGGTATGATGAAGCTCAAATTTTATTAACTATGGTAAGAGACATTTGGCCATCTCCAAATGGATAAAAAAATAAGTTAGAGTTAGATTACTGGATCTTTGGTTAAGTTCTTCTTTATGTGCTCTGATCTGACTCTCTTTCGACATGAGGAGACTGTCGTGATGCGGTAGTAAACCGATCTTGTAATCGGAAACGAAAGCCCACTTTGAATCCTCTTCTGGCATTTCCAGGTCGATGCAGCAGAGAACTGACGGGGATCCGGTGTTACCTATCAGAATGCTTGCTATAACAAGCTTTTGGTAGGTATTTTATTTTTACGCATTTAGTCTGTAGGATCAAAGTATTACAACTGCCTAGATTAGCTAATAGAGATGAGTGTAAATAATTTGTTTACCAAAATACTTGACGATCCATTTCTAATGTATCTATATTAATAGTACACATGTATTACTAGCTAATGACTTTAGGAGGAGCTAATGTTTGGACTAATTTTTCTTACGGTTATCGTAATGAGTCCCCAAGTGGTTGGTTGCTTAGCCCAGACCGCAGCAGATTAATTTTATTTATAAGGAATAAAAAATCTCCAAGAAATAGTATGAGAATTTTTGCTCATACATATTATGCAAATGATCTTGGTGAGCCATTGGCAATTAAATCATCAACTCAAATGTATTTGGATAATGCTTGGGATAAATGGCATGACCTTCAATTAGAAGGTTGGACTTTTGAAGAACTTGAATTACCTGAATCTGTATGACTAACTTAAATCCAATTAAAAAGAAATTATCAAAAGTAGATAGAAAGATATCTATGCAAGACCCATCAAAATTATTAGCAGAATTTTTTAATGGTGTTGTCATTGAACTTGATGAAGAATATAAATATGACTCATAAAGAATTGATAGATCAAGTTTCCGCAAATTTATTTAAACAAAGTGGAAAGTTAGAAAGCAGAAGATCTTGGTTGGCAATGAGAAATTATCTTGAGCAATTAGATGCCGAACAACTTAAATCCATGCTTAAGAACCACGGATGATTTAAAAACTTTATTTAGTTTTTATTTTTTTCTTAATTCTTAGATAACCGTAAATTGCAAAGCCAACCAAAAACATATCCAAGTAAATATGCCAAGTAGGAAAAATCTGGTGTATTAATTCCATTAACGTTTTATTGCAACTTGCCAATAAGGATAATCTAAATTTGATTTTTCTCTAATCAATTGTAATTTTCTAGAATTTATTTTTACTACTATTCCATCTGTTGGATATTTACTAAAAAGCTTCCCTTCTAGCCATTGTTTTCTAAATACTTCAACTTGGCTCGTAAAGTTGCATGAAATATCCTGAGGGATCTTGAAGCCAAGCTTTGAAAGACTCTTTTTGGACTCATATTGGTTAAGTGTTGAATTAAGTATTTGAAATGCGCAGAAGCTAAGATTTTCAGAAAATCCTTCTTTAGCTCTTAGAAATCTAGAAGCGATTCTCTGGGATATATTTGGACTTTGTTTGGGTGCATATAATTCACCTCTAACTTGAAGAACTCCTCGTAAAGGGAGATTATTGGGAATGTCTGGGACTTTAAAAAGTTTACTAGTAACGTCTGTCCCTTTTCTTGAAATTGCTTTTTCCAAGGTGCCATCCCTATATTGCAAAGCAACAGCACAACCATCAATTTTCGGTTCAATTAATAATCTGGTATCTCCTAATAATCCTTTCAAAAATTCATCTAATGAATCCTTTTCTAGTGAAGGTAAAACTAGTTTATTTTTCTTTTTAAAGTAATCACAATTAGTGTTTGTTCTTAATAAATTCTTTTCAAGTTGGTCAAACTGCTTATCAGAGATTAAAGCATTACCATTTCTATAATTATCGTCATACCATTCAATTCTTTCTTCTAGATAAGTCTTCATTTAATACGATGGCTTAAGTTTTTGGCTAGGCATCCAACTTGGTTTATCTATGATCCATTTTTCTCTATCTTCATATTTAACAGTCCATAAAAGAAATGAAGAAATTTCTTTTAGAGTTATGCCAACCAAATATTTTGTCTTTGGACTTATTGATATAAATCCAAATAATAATATTAATAATATAAGTTTAAACATGCCTTTGATCATTTAACACTCAGCGTAATTTTTGCAAAACTTTTAATTAATGCAATTCTTATAACCTTCAATCTTTGCTAGTTCATCAATGTTCAAACCTGTTTCCTCGAGTAAAGTTTTTCCTATATCGTCTTTATTAAATTTAGTTAAAGCTCCTTTAGTGGAGTACTTAATACATTGGTTTTTATATTTTGATTCTTTGACAACAGGAGATAAATAAAAACCAAACAAGATGATAAAAACCCCATAGGTTACAACTTTTCTATGGTTTTTCCACCATTCATAAAATTTATTGGACACGAAAAATAAATGACTATTCTCTATTTTAAATTGACTGTCAACAAATTACTTTAGTAATTGAAGGATTGATTAATTTATTGTTTTTTCATTAATTGATCTAACCCAAGAATAATATCTTGATTTTCTAATCCTTTGCTCTTTCGAGACTAATCTATCTGCAGATTCTAGGGGTGATTCTCCTTTCTCAACTTTTGTTGTAATAGAAATACCAAAACCTTTTGCTTCAATTTTTGCAATGCCACCCTCTAAAAAAAATAAAAAAGACCAACCTTTGTTCCATCCTAAATAGAAGGGATTTCGATACATTGCATTCTTTTGGAGATAGTCTTTAAATGATATTTTCCTTTTCAAGGAGTTACTTGTATTCACTATTACCAAATAAGAAGTTTACGGCTGATTATTTTTAGAAAGTAATTTTAGTATTTAAATAATTACTTTTAGGAACACTTGACGCTCGGAAGTAGTACATTTATATTTGTAGTACAACTGTATTATCTTCATGACTTCAGGAGTCGCTAATGTTCGGACTTATTTTTATCGTGGCAGCCTTATTGACCCCCCAACTGGCTGGTTGTTTAACAAAAAAAGTGGTTTATTAATTTTTTTTGAGAGTTATAAGAAATCTGTATCTAATAACTTAAAAGTATATACTCATCTTTTCTATGCAAATGAATTAGGTGAACCAGCCCAAATTAAAAATTCAAGACTTCATTCTATTGAGTGTGCTTGTGAAACATGGAATGAATTAATTTCAGGAGGTTGGCAAATTGTTACTAATAAATTCCAGTAATCATGATCAAGGTAAATCCGTCAAAATGGGAATATCTAAAAGAATCTGCCCTAAAAAGAAAACGAACAAAGATTTGTATTACTTGCAATCATTTTCGCTACAGCACTACAGAAACTTTTGCTACTATCTTGATCTGTCCAAAATACGAAAAATGCATACCACATGGTGATCATTTACTTAAAGGCTGTGAGTATTGGCAAAAAAATAGGGCGATATTTTCTCCTGAAGCATCTTAATTATTCTTTAATTAACCTTCTCTAGGTTGAGACATTTAATTATGTAAACAAAGCATTATTTTATACAACTTAAAAAACTCTTTTTAAGTAATTTTGAAGCATGATTCAATTCTACTTTTCCATATTTTTATTAGTTGTGCTTACATTTTTTGCACTTTTATTAGATGCACCAGAATTGGCATCCTTAATCCAAACATTTTAGAAAATAATAAATCAGCATTTTTACTGATTTACTTTCTTAATAAGTAAGGCGTAGGTTTAACTTGTTGAATAGGAGGGATCTAATGATTGACAGTCCACCAGAGGAGTTAAATTATAAAATTTAAATCTAGATAAAACTAATGCTAAATCTGGAATGAATCTTCTATTTGAGATTCATTCCTTTTTAATTTCTTTCTAAAAAATGTAACTTATAAATATTAAATTTTAAAAGTAAAAAATCTGTTCATATTAAAATGATTCGATGAAAAAGACACTTGTAGAAAGTGATTAACTTTACCTAAATCCAAAACCAGTTTTTTGTTCTTCTTTTTCTTCCCATTCATTAATAATTAGTTTTAGTAAACTTTTAAGTTCTGAGTTCGAAGCATCAGTATCTTTTTGAAGATTTATACAAATGTTTTTTATTTCCTCAAAAGCATTATCAATTAATATTGTTTTTTGATCTGGATTGGCCATAGAATTTTAAAATGCTCCATTACAGTTGAACCCACTGCAGTTAATAACCCTGAAAATATTCATTACAAAGTTGTGGAATCTTTCATCAAAAAAAAATGCCCAGGTTGTAAATATAGCAAAACCAGAGACAGCAAAAGCAACATATTGAAGCCAGTGTATTCCATAACTGTCCAAGCCATTTTTATCAAAATCAGAATTACTCAATGGTTTTTTTTACTTATAATAAAAATTTTTTTTTAAAAAGGAGAGTTTGTTTTGAACGAGAGATTTTTTTTCTTTAAGACCTTAATTTATTGATAGTTTTAAATAAAACCAGGTATTATCCACCCAAAAAAACCGTAGTTTATTATCAAGGCTAAAAAACCAATCATAGCTAATCTCCCATTTGTTATTTCGGCATTTTTCCAAAATTTACCCATGTAGTTTTTTATTTTTTTCGAATTTTTATCTATTAAATAATTTGGTTCAAAAGGTTCCTGCAACCTTTTGATGGCGTATAAAGAGAATTGAATAGTAATTGCGATGATAACAACTATAAAACTAGTAAGAGCATCCATTTTTAAATTTCATGTGTGATCAATTAGTAAGACAAAGAGTAAATGACATTTGTATTTATCAAACATTTCCTTATTTCTGCTTTATTGACAGAGGAAACCTTAACTTGAATTATTAATGAATGTAACATATTTAAAAAAAATTAGTATGAATTCTTACTTTTTCTTTGGATTTAAAACTTTTAAAGACTAAAATGTCACATTAATGTGTTAATTATATCCTATGGCTTTTCTTGATTGAAATGCAGAAAGCTTTAAAATTTGTTTTGTCAAATCAGATAATGTTTTAAATTTTACTAGGAAAATACATTTAATATAATTTATTTAAAATATATTCAATAATTAGAAATTATTACTTTTGTTTGATTTCAGGAAGGTAAAATTTATTGCCTAATGTATAACCAATTGACATAAGTACGAACCCGATAAGTTGAGGCAAATGAGAATTTGCTAGAGAGATTTTTTCAATCATTACTCAAACTATAAAACAATATAATAATAAAAAAATTTTAATTATGTAAATTTATTTTTTTTTGATTCTTTAATTTCCCCAGATTTTTTTAGTGAATTAACAAGTCTTTCATTTTCTGTTTTTAGATTTTCTAATGCAGATTTTGTGAATTGCTCTTTAGCCTCAAATTTTGCTGAACTTATAACTTTTTTATTGGGAAGTTTTTTCTTCGGCTCTGGCTTCATTTTAAAAAGCATTTTAGAAATACTAGAAGTTATTTTTGTCGTACTAGGTATTATTTTTTACATTTTTCTGGTTAATAATAATTGTTTACATAAACAAATTAATATTTCTCTTTTGGGAGCCTTAACCATCCTGTCTTCCATTCTGATTTAAGTTTTGCCCATGAAATCCTTTTAATATCTTTTTTGTTTTTGGTAGGAAAAATATCTACCCATCTATCTTCATTTTTACCACCATAAGCTTTAACTTGAAAATGCCTGTTACCATTAATAGTTTTGGGTGCTGTCCAACAAAGAGTAGGAGGCCATTTCATAAGAGATTTTTAAAAGTTTAAAAAAACTAAAGGTTGCTTTGGCCAGTCAAAACTAAACCATAATATGCAATCGTACCAAGGATAAGTACTATACCTAGTATTCTAATAATCATGCTTTAATATTTTAAATTCAAATTATATTAAAGAAGTTTTATAAATTTGAGTTGAAGATTTAATATTTTCTAATTTTTCTTTTTGTTATTTCTAACTATGGAGTGGCAAGATTCAGGGTGCCATTCATTCTGAATCTTGCCAATAAAATCATAAATAAATGAATCGGGACATCCAGTGTTTTTTTGAAGTTCTGAAAGTTCTTCTTTAATGAATTCATAAACACTCGTTATTACCCCAAGATTTTCTTCTTGGGAGGGAGCCCATTTTTTATTCTCCATTATTTTTTAAATTATTTTCCACAATATCGTAATAGGTTATGTCTCCATAATCAGCATCTGAACAACATAAATCTCCATATAGTTCCTCTAACAAATCGTATGCATCTGAATACTTAACAAAACTTTGAGTGGTTAATTCATCCTCTTTCCCGTCAATTCTAATTATTTTGTAAGTCATATTTTACTTAGATGCAAAAAGTATTTTTTTGATTCATTAGATCAACTTATAAATAAAATCTCATTTAGGATTATTAGTTGGGTAAAGCTTCTGAATTTTATTTTTTTGAATTTCTATTTTTCTTCGTTCATATTTTTTTGCCATTATTTTTCTGATAAATAATTGTGGGATAAACCAAACTAATGCAATAGCAATAGCCATGAAAGCAGGATTTCTCCACGTTAACCTAATTATCTCTTGCAAAAGTTCTTGATTCAAAATTTCCATACATTAATTTTTATGATAAAAATATCTTTGCTTTCTTTTATAAAATCTTTTAATTATCAAGTTTATTATAACCTTAAAAAATCATATAAGGATTTTTATAAATTTTTTCTTTTTCCAGTCTCTTTTTTTTATATTTGGATTTAGATTAATTTCTAATTTTTTAGTTTAGAGATGTCGACTTATCTAATTACTGGATCAAATAGGGGTATTGGATTAGAACTATGTAGGCAAATTCATAAGAGGGGAGATAACGTAATTGCAACGTGTAGGAAAGCTTCAAAAGAACTTAGAGATTTAGGAGTGAGAATTGAAGAGAATATAGAAATTTCTTCTGAAGAGTCGATAACAAATTTGTGTAACAAACTGTCTGGAGTTAATTTAGATTGCTTAATTCATAATGCAGGAATTTATGAATTTAATTCTTTCGAAAACTTAGATAAAAAAAGTATTTTGCGGCAATTTGAAGTCAATGCATTGAGTCCAATATGTATGACTCAATTACTTAAACATCTTTTAAAAAGATCTTCTAAAGTTGCTTTTATCACAAGTAGAATGGGATCTATTGAAGATAATACATCAGGAAGTTCTTATGGTTACAGGATGTCTAAGGTAGCCTTGTCCATGGCAGCAAAATCACTTTCTATAGATTTATCAAGAGAAGATATTTATGTAGCTATTTTGCATCCTGGGTTAGTGAGTACAAGAATGACTGGCTTTACAAGAAATGGAATTAGTCCTGAAGAATCAGCAAGTGGAATTTTAAAACGTATTGATTCTTTAAATAAAAATAACTCGGGTACGTTTTGGCATGCCAACGGAGAAGTTTTGCCCTGGTAATATCTTTATTTTGAATTAATAGAGATTTATATCATTAATTTATTAAAAAACTTTTAAATTTTTTACGAATTTCTTTCCTTGTTCAATACTTTTAGTTATCTTTAAAAAAACATTAGTAAAGGAGGTGATTCATTGTCGTATCTACCGAAAAATGCGGTTATCAAAGGGACCGTGAATTTAGTATCTTCATCACATTCATCGGTCTCTTTTTCTTTAATTAAGAAAAAAGGTTTTATTATTAATAGATTTATATAAATTAATCACTTAATAATCAAAAGCTCTGCATCTCAAGTAGTTGCAGAGTTTTTTTATGAATTTAAATACTCTTTAAAAATTTACTCTATCTTTTTTGACCGAAGTAAATTAAGGCTAAAAAAGATAAAGTGCTTACTGAAGCGATTAAGTACCACCCAGTTGAGGAGTTGCTAGTTACTTCCGTCATTTATTTTGATTTATCGGAGGAATTGATTATTTGAGTGAAAAATACAATTGATATCATTAAAAAAATTAAAAGGATATAAGTTACGTTCATTTATAGAAAAATGCTAATTATCAAAAAGATTATTCCTAGAACTACCGAAATAATTGCTCCATCTACTAATAAGTCTTTCCATGTATAACTTTTAAGCATCCTTGATTTATCTTCTTCACTCATAAGGTTCTTTAGCCAAGTCCAATCTAAAAGCTTTGTTAATGCAACACCAAAAATTAAATGGCCAAACAAAATACCAATTAGATCAATTCTAGAAATATCTTTTGTGAGACTTGTAATAATAAAAAAGTCCACTAGCTTTTTTCTTTATTAGATAAGGCACCACCTTCTTCTCTATATTTTTCCCAAGCTTCGCTTATTTTTGCTTTAGAGAAATTTTGTTTTCCCTCAGAGAATTTATCTTTCAGCTTATTTAAACTATTAGTCAGCTCTTTTTTTGTTGGTTCATCAAGAAAGTTTGATGTTAATTTCCATAAATACCAGCTACTAGCTAGTAAAAGAATTAATCCAAGTAGTTGCATATTAGTTTTTCTACTATGTTACAACTTTTCAAATGATTTCGATAAATTAATTAATTTAATACCTTAATAATTTTCAGAGAATAATCAAAATTAAAACTTTAACCAGTGGAAAAATACTCTATCCAGCAACCATATAGTTAAACCCCCTTCCAGGAAAGCCAACCAGTACATCCCGTAATCAGAAAACCCCATTTGTTCTTTTACGGTCTTAATTAATTTTTTGTGAGCTTGAATGAGATCTTTCATGAATAATCAAATTTTTAAACCTGCTGAATTTCTTTAATTAAAAACCCCTTCCCGTAGCAAGATAGACATGTTTTAGTCTCATCTAATGAAATTCTTAGAAAACCTGCTCCATTACATCTAAAACAATTTACTTTAGAATTTGAATAGATTTTTGATTTAATTTTAGCAGCACGATTTAAGTAAGAAACAGTTTCTTTTCGACCGTATGCTTTGGCGGCTTTGTTTAAAAGCTTTTTGTAGTTGACTTTAAGTTCTTGGGTATTCATCTTTAATAGGGACTATGATACTGATACAGGAAAACTGAGTGTTTAAGTAATTTAAAAAGCTTTGTATGTCCTGTTTATATTTCTAATCTGATCTCTAACTGAGATCTGATTAATATAACTAGTATTTGTTTTAAATGTTTAGTTTTAAGAGTATTAATTTATATATTTAATAGAAATTTTATAATTGATAAACTTTTTGGGTGATCATTCAAGAAAATATTATTTGTCTAAGAAAGGAAGTTTAGAAGATTTATTGTTTAAAAAATATTTTTAAGCTCTAGTAGGTCATCCGGCCTTTTTTAGGTTTTTAACTAGAAAATCATTTTCATTAGTAAGAACTTCGAGCTTAGATTTCTCCAACTCTTTTTTGATTTCTGGATTTAAATCTTTTTTTGTCTCATTTAGATTCATAAGATTTGTACTTAAAATTTATTTAAGAGTCATAAGAAATCATAGTGATCCCAAAAAAAATTTGTGGATAGTTTTTCCTAAAAGAAAATAATATTTTATTTTGCACATAAGAATTCAAATTTAATCAACATATTGTGGAAAAACCTGTTGAAAAATGCTTAAAAAGTGGATAACTCTTCGGGAGCATTATCAAAACAAGCTTCTCTAGAAAATTTTTTAAGTATTAATACTTCATCAAAAAAAATAAAATATACTTTAAAAAGTATCATAATCTGTTGTTATAACTGTGGGATCATTACTTTTAAAAAAAGGCAAAATATCTGTACTAAAAGCTCATGTTGATAAAAAATTAAAAAAGTTTTTTCTTCATCATGTATCAAATTGAAAATTAAAGTGAAGAAAAATCAATCTAAACTTGAAATTTTTAATTTTTGTCATAGCTGATTAAAAATTGTTTAATTCGGTTTTCTCTATGGCAACACTTCCCAAACGCAAGATTAATCAAATAGGTTTGTATGAGTTAAATATTTAAAATGACAGAAGACAAAAAGGATTCAAAAAAATGTTCTGGAAAGAAAAACATTATGTTTGCCTATGGTTTTATGCAACTTGGTTCTAGTTTCGTATCTGCACTTGCTTTAGCTGCAATCGCTTTTGGATTGTGTTCAGTAAAAAAGGAATCTAAACTTTTTAATGAATGTGTTGCAGAAATAATTGAAGATGGTGGCACTAATTCTGAGGCCGTAAGGTATTGCAATGGGGGCAATTAAAATCTTTCTCAGATTAATTAAATGGATTCAACTTGTGATTTGATTATTGATTCTTTAAAAGAAGAGCCAATTGGAGAAACTGATCATTTTATTTGGTTCATAACAGATATTGGCATTGTTGCCCTTTTTAAAAGAGAGGAAAACTTTGAAACTTATATTTCAAATGTCGAAATTGAGGCAAATAAAATTGCTTTAGATATAACTAAAGAAGAGAAAGAGTACCTCAAAATAAAAGAGAGACAGCTTTTCTTGTTTTATTCATAATCTAGGATTTAGTTCTTGATTTAGTAAGATGGCTCAAGGTTAAAGGCCGTCTCTATAATATTGTTTTCGCTAATTAATTCGTAGGTTAGCTCTTTATTTAGGGCATTTATATAAGATGTATAAAGTTTTCCCCAAACAAATTCAAATTCATCTTTACTTAAATTCTTGAAAAGAATTTCTCCTTTGAAGTAAATGTGATAAGAATCATTCATCATGGAAAATTAAACTTATCCTTTTTAACGCAGTAAAATATGTATGTAGTATTAGCTGCTACCAAAAAAAAATTTATATTTAGAAGTTAGAAATACTTTTAGACTATCCGTGTATTCATTTTTTGTTTTTTGAATAAACCGACTGTCTCATCAAGATCCATACAAGGCTGAATACTTATATCCATTAACCTTCTCCAGGGGTGCCATTGCTTCCAAATTGTCTCAAGAGAATCTGCACTCACTACAGAATGACCAATCCCATTTTGAACCATAAAAATCCAAGAATGAACCTCATAGTTTTCAGGTCTGTTTTGGGGACCACCTGATTCATACCAATTAATTAGCATTTCTGCCCCTTCTTCTTGATCCTCGCCATCATTAAATTCGTAGGAAATCAAATACCTTTGCATATAGATTATTATTAAAATCTCTAAACTATTTTAACTCTAGATTTAGATATTGCCTCCAAATTTAATTAATGCTATGAAGTTTATAGAAGTGATTTTTTAAAATGACCGAAAAATTTGGGAAAATTAAAAAGAATATTTTGACTAATTTATCTTTTATAAATAAGACAATCTTGAAGTATTTTCAAAACCACGATCTGTTCATATAGCTCCAGTTAAGAGATAAAATTTGATACTTTTTAAAATACCTTAAATTAGTTACCATATTTGTACTGTATAGATACCAATGATGAATAAAAAGGATCAAAGCGATCCAATTGATAATTTAGAGTATGAAAAAGTTCTAGAAGAAGAAATAATTAATTCGTACGAAAGTAAATTTCAGAAAGATACTGAAGAAGATATTAAAAAGATTAAATTCTACAGACTTAAAAGAACTCCATTAGAAATATTAAATAGGTCATTTTTCTTTTTCTTTATTGGAAGTTTTCTTTTCTCTTTGTTTTTAGCTTATTCAGAAAGTAAGTTATGGTTCATACTTTATGTAATAAGTGCATTGTCATGTGTTTTCTATACTCCTAATAGAAAGGCACTTAAAGAATTAATAGCAGCTTGGCCAAATATAGAGGATCTCATTAAAGGGAGGAGTATGTGGAGAAAAGGCAAGTAAATAGATTATGAAACCTTTAAGTTCATTTAAAAAATGGTTATTAAATATCCTTGTGCCATACATAGAGGGCACCAACAAGAAAAAAGAGGATAAAAAATGAGTTTAATTAAGGTTGGAATTATTGTTGAAATTTTTTTGTTTTTAGGAGTTTTTTTATGGGTTAGGAAACTAAATAGTAAACAAAGTAGGCAACCATCTTTATCAAAAAAAACAATAAAAAATCTCAAATTTTAGAATTTTGATCACAAAATAAGGAATCTTTATAAAGAGATCAAATTTTTGGAAAATTCTTTATTTTTTCTCTCACTTTGTATGTGAAATCGGTTAGAACATCAGCATCGTTCTTAAAAAATATGGTTTCCTCCATTCAAGGTCTTGCTCCAATAACCAATCCATTAAACAGTGTCTTAATAGAAAAGAAACTAATAAATGTTGATCAAAAGTTTATTCAACTTGTTTCTCTGGCAGAAGGGTTACCTCGGACAGAAGTTATTGAAAGTGGAAGGAATTATTGGAGAGGTGTTTGTAGAAGCTTGATTTTTAGATTTCCTGACGATCTTGAAATTTTAAAACTTGATGTAAGAAGTTATGTAGATAGATCAAAAGGAATTATTCAGATAAGATCTGCAGCAAGATTAGGGCAATCAGATTTAGGCGTTAATCTAAGAAGAGTGGAATACTTGTTTAATCAATTAGAAAAATTTTAATTAATCTATTTTTTATAAATTTAAGGTTCTTTTTACTAAATAGTTGTGCTTTAATTCATAAGAATATTTGAATTGCCATGGTAAAGATAATCTTAGTTGGAATAATTGTCGCGCTTGTATATTCTCAACCTGACCTTCGTCTTACAGTCGCTGATTGGTTAAAAGCAGCTTCTGATTTTCTTATTGAATCAGTACAAGTAAAACCTTGAATTAATTTTTAATGAAACATTAAAAAAGACCTGAGACAGTAATCATTTGTTTAATGCATACAGCTACGAAAATAAATATTATTATCCTGCTTAATATGTATTTCACTTAAACAAATAAATAGTTTTAGGAACATAATAGAAAATTTTTTTGAAATTTTTGAATAGTTAACGATAATAAGGGATATGAAGCTTAGATTATTTGAGTTCTATTTTATTAAAGACTATTTAAGGCCTTGGTTTGGTCTTATTTATTCTTTATTCTTTCTGTTTTTTTTAGGTGCAATTGGCTATCGAATAACGGAGGGATGGGAATGGAGCGATTGCTTATGGATGGTTCTGATCACGATAACCACAATTGGTTTTGGAGAAGTTCAACCTTTAAGTCCTGAAGGCAGGATAGTAACTGTTTTAGTAATCGTTGGCGGATTGATCTTTATTCAATTTACCTTTCAAAAAGCTGTTAGATTATTCGAATCCGGCTATTTTCAAAGAGTAAACGAATTACGTTTTAAAAGACTTCTTAGAAAAATGGAAAATCATGTAATTTTGTGCGGATATGGGAGGGTAGGTCAGGAAATATCTAATCAGATAAAAACGCAAAATATTCCAATTATCGTTGTTGAGAGCGATGAAGATAGAAAAAAGATTGCTGAAGAAAATGGCTTAGAAGTACTTTGTGCTGATGCAACTCTTGACGAGACTTTAAAACTAGCAGGATTAGAAAAATGTAAAAGCTTGGTTGTTACCTTACCTAATGACGCTGCAAATTTATATGTTGTTTTAAGTGCTAAAGGTATAAGAAGTTCTATCAGAGTAATTGCAAGAGCTGGAACTGAAGAGGCGGCTAGTAAGTTGAGATTAGCTGGGGCAAGTATAGTTGTAAGCCCTTATATTGCAGCAGGAAGAGCAATGGCATCAATGGCTTTAAGACCTATTGCTATTGATTTTCTTGATTTGCTTGCAGGAAGTGAATGTGAGATTGAAGAATTTGAATTAAGTAATGATATTAGTCTTTTTGAAACAGCAGAGAAAAGATCACTTTCTGAACTCGGAATAGGTAAAAAAAGCGGTGCAAAAATTTTAGCTATTAAAGAAAATGAAAAGTTGTTCACTAATCCTGGCGGTAATTTCATACTTCAACCAGGTCAGGTATTAATAGCATTTGGTAGTAAAGAACAGCTAAATATTTTGAACGGTTTGTTGGGCAATCTTGTAGTAGCAGTAGAACTATTAAAATAAATAGATCGAGATTCAGAATTAATTGCTAAATTGATTTTGGGTGGAATAAATTAAATGAAAATATTTAAATTTCTATTCGTTATTCCTGTAATAACTTTAATAATTATTTTTCAGACCTCTTTGCAAAACAGATATCTAATGGCTTCTGATATTAGAAATGGAGAAACAATTTTTAGAAATGTTTGTGCAGGCTGCCATGTAAGAGGTGGATCAGTAGTTCTTAAAGGATCCAAATCATTAAAACTTTCCGACCTTGAAAAAAGAGGAATAGCAGATGTAAATTCAATAACAATTATTGCCAATGAAGGGATTGGTTTTATGAAGGGTTATAAAAATAAATTGAAGGATGGAGAGGATAAGGTTCTTGCGCAATGGATTATTCAAAATGCAGAAAAGGGTTGGGAGTAAATGAAAAGCGTACTTCTTGCATCTTTTTTATTTCTATTAGCTGAATTTTCTTTTGCTGAGGAATTAACTAATTACACAATTACATCTGATTCTCAAATAAATACTTTAGAAGGTGATTTTGAAGCTAAGGGAAATGTAGTCATTAAGAGTAATAGTGGTAATTTTGAGGCTTATTCAGACAAGCTTTCTTTTGACAAGGATGATAAATCTCTAAAACTTATTGGTAATGTTTATGTTAAAAATTTAGAGTCTGAGGGAATTGCAATTGAAGAAACATCTGGAGATGAATTGACAATATTTACTGAAACAGGACTTTTTGAATTCAAATCTCAAAATAAAAACAGAGTAACAACAAAAATTAAATTCTAAATAAAGGCTTGATATTTAATTGAAAATTTTAATTTCTAGCTGAGCTCTTAATGCTGACATATACATAATAATTTTTTATATCAAAATAATTTGATTTATATATCTTAAAAATTTTAAATTACCTTTTGGCTGTAATTTATATTTAACAGACTCATTTCTCATTACAAAGTGGGCATTTTAAAAAAAATACTTATTTTTTCTTCTGCTATCTCATTAGTTCTCTCTCATGAAGCTATTGCTTCAAAAAGATTGAGTGGAGCTGGTGCAACATTTCCTTCGAAAATTTATACCAGGTGGTTTTTTGACTTAGCTAAATCTGGAGGCCCTAGAGTTAATTATCAAGCAGTAGGTTCTGGATCTGGAAGAAAAGCTTTCATAGACGAAACTGTAAATTTTGGTGCATCAGATGATCCTATGAAAGATTCTGATATAGAGAAAGTTAAAAGAGGACTTGTTCAAATACCTATGGTTGGGGGAACTATTGCTTTCGGATATAACTATGATTGTGATTTGAAACTTACTCAAGAGCAAGCAGTACAAGTTGCTATGGGAATGATTAAAAATTGGAAAGAATTAGGTTGTAAATCAGGGAAATTGACTTGGACTCATCGTTCTGATGGTTCAGGAACTACTAAGGCTTTCACAAACTCTATGGAATCATTTTCACCAACATGGACTTTAGGAACTGGTAAATCAGTTAAGTGGTTAGCAGGCGTTGGAGCAAAAGGTAATTCTGGTGTTGCAGGTGTAATTCAAAACACTCCAGGCGCAATTGGTTATGTAAATCAGTCATATATTAAGGGTAATGTTAAGGCTGCTGCACTTCAAAATCTTTCAGGGGAGTTTCTAAAACCATCTGCAGAAGCAGGAGCTAAAGCTCTTAATGGTATTACTTTAGATGAAAATCTTGCGGGTAAAAATCCTAATCCAACAGCAAAAGGAGCGTACCCTATCGCTTCATTGACATGGATACTTGCTTACGAAAAAGGTAATGGCAGAAACACTAAAGCAATCAAACAAGCCTTTAATACATTGTTAAGTGATGAGTATCAAGATAAGGCTTCATCCCTTGGATTTATCCCCTTAAAAGGGAATATCCTTTTGAAATCAAGAGCTGCCGTTGAAAAAATAGGTAGTTAAATTTTTTAATAGATGTCAAATTATCATGACTTTCATATACCTTTAAGTCCTCTTAAAGTCTTTTACAGCATTTAGTAGTAGATTTATAGAGATATTCTTTTTTTAATGGAAGAGAAATTAACTCTTTTCAAGAATCGTAAAAGATTCGGTATCGAAAAAAATATTGATATTATCTTCAAGAATACTGCTCTAGTCTTGTCTAGTTTCGTAGCAATAATACTTTTAGGAATTATTTTAGTAGTCTTTTTTCAGTCATTTGAATCCTTTTCAAGGTATGGCTTGAAGTTTTTAGTAACCTCTGAATGGAATCCTGTAAAAGATGAATACGGAGCTTTTACCGCAATATATGGCACATTAGTAACCTCATTTCTTTCGTTATTAATAACTATCCCTTTGGGCGTTGGAACTGCAATATTTATTACCGAGGACTTTGTACCGAAAGTTTTTAGAGAAATAATAGGTTCTTTTGTTGAATTATTAGCAGCAATTCCATCAGTTGTATTGGGACTTTGGGCAATATTTGTTATAGAACCTTTTTTTAGACCCTTTTTTGTCTTTTTGCATAATTTCTTTGGTTGGATACCTTTATTCAGTACAGAACCTACAGGCAGGAATTCTTTGTTAGCAATATTGATTTTAGTAGTAATGCTTTTGCCAATAGTGACTTCTATTGCAAGGGATTCACTTAATCAGGTTCCTAAAAAGCTAAGAAATGCGGCTTATGGCATTGGAGCAAGTAGATGGAAAACAATATTTTCAGTAATTTTGCCTGCAGCATTATCAGGAATTATGGCAGGTGTTCTATTGGCTTTAGGTAGGGCAATGGGAGAAACAATGGCCGTGACAATGATTATTGGTAATTCAAATGCATTTAGTTGGTCTCTATTATCTCCTGGATATACCATTTCCTCCATGCTCGCAAATCAGTTTGGTGAGGCTGATGGAAGTCAGGTTTCATCACTGTTTTATGCGGCTTTTGTACTTATGATCCTTTCTTTGGTAGTAAATATCTTTGCGCAGTGGCTAGTTAAGAAATTTAGTCTCAAATATTAGATAATTATGAATTCACTTTATTACCAGAAAAGATTATCAAGAAATATAGGAGATAAATTCTTTACTTCTTTATCAGTAATTTGTGCATTGATCGCAATACTTCCCTTGATTTTTCTGGTGACTTATATTCTTATCAAAGGTGGATCCCAAATTACACCCGAACTATTTACTTTAGAACCAAATCCCCCTGGAGATGATTTAGATGCAGGTGGTATTAATCCTGCATTGATCGGAACATTAATAATAACTACCATTGCTTCAATTATCGCCATTCCAGTTGGGGTTGGTGGTGGAATATATTTAGCTGAATACTCTAAAGGTGGAGCTTTTTCAAGATTTATTAGATTCGGAGTTAATGTTCTGGCGGGAGTCCCCTCAATTATTGCCGGTGTCTTTATTTATGCCTTAATTGTTTCTACAAAGATCTTGTTTGGGAGTATGTACAGCGGTTTGGCAGGAGGGATGGCGCTTTCAATATTGATGTTGCCTACTGTGATTAAGACCACTGACGAAGGTTTAAAGTTAGTTCCTAACGAATTAAGATATGCGTCTCTTGGTGTTGGAGCAAGTATGTATACAACCATATTGAAAGTTACTTTGCCATCTGCCTTTAGGTCTATTGCTACTGGAGTTGTACTTGGTATCGCAAGAGCTGCAGGTGAAACTGCACCTTTAATATTTACGGCTTTATTTTCTTACTACTACATAACAGGCATTGGGGACTTGTTTTATGAGATGGGTTCTTTGGCTGTATTGATATATAACTTTGCCCTTGAACCTTATGATGCTCAAAATAAATTAGCCTGGGCAGCTTCCTTTATTCTTGTTTTGTCGATACTATCAGTAAATATATTTTCAAGGATATTGGCCGCTTTTACAGAGAAAACTAAGAGAGTATAAATGATTAAAACTAATAAAAAAATACCAAAGAATATCATTTTGTCTCTTGAGAATGTTTCTATTAGCTATGGAACTTTCGAAGCAGTAAGAAATGTTTTTTGTAATTTTAAAAAAGGAAATATAACTTCCCTTATTGGCCCCTCCGGTTGTGGCAAATCAACTGTTCTTAGATCATTAAATAGGATGAACGATTTAATTCCTAATTGCTCACTGAAGGGTAATGTCCTTTTTGATGGAACTAATATTTACGATAAAAGAGTAGATCCAGTAGAAGTAAGAAGAAGAATTGGAATGGTTTTTCAACAGCCTAATCCTTTTCCTAAATCTATTTACGAAAATATCGCATTTGGAGCAAGAATTAATGGCTTTACGGGAGATATGGATGAATTAGTAGAAAGTTCACTAAAAAAGGCTGCTTTATGGGATGAATGTAAGGATAAATTAAATGATAGTGGTTACTCTTTATCTGGTGGACAACAACAAAGATTATGTATTGCTCGAACCATCGCAATTGAGCCTGAAATAATTCTAATGGATGAGCCATGCTCAGCATTAGATCCAATCTCTACCTTGAAAATAGAAGAGACGATGCATGAACTTAAGAAGAATTACACAATAATAATCGTTACCCATAATATGCAGCAGGCTTTAAGAGTTAGTGATATGACTGCATTTTTTAATGCTATTGAATATGAAGATGGTGATGGAGGAAAAGTTGGTTATCTTGCAGAATTTAATTCCACTAAGAAAATTTTTAATTCTCCCAAAGAAAAAACTACTCAGGAATACATATCAGGTAAATTTGGTTGATGTTTAATTTTTACCTTTAAAAAGAAAAATTTTTACCTTTAAGAAAGGCAAGGGTAGACAAACAGTATAAATACCTATATAGTTATTTCGTATTAGTAAGTTTATCTTTGAAAAACTACCCTTTTCTACCTTTCTTGATTTTTGCAGGGGCTCTCATAACAACTGCAACAATAGGATTGCCCGTATTTACTTCATAATTTAAGAGTATTGATATTTCAGGTAATCTTATGGTTTCAATAATAAATAAAGAATTAATTGGAAGTCCTCATAAAACCTTAATAAAGGGAAATTTATTTGACTTTGTAAAAAAAAGAGAGAATATGAATCTGTGTGGGAGTGAAAAATCTGTATTAAAACCATTTTTAAAAGTGGTTAATTTCTAATTTATTTATCATGGATAAAACTAAAGAACAGTTAGAAAAATTAAGAGAAGTAGCAGAAGCATCTCTTACAAAAACGGATGAACTTCAAAAAGTTCTTGCTCAAATTGAAGCTTTAATGTCTAGAGAAGAATCACAAACATTATCAAAGAAGAAATAATTATTTAAAAAATAATTTTAGGTTTTGTACTTTTAATTACACCTATACAATTTTATTGTAGTTATTAATTGGGTATGCAGAACCCGTTCCAAAGTTTTCTGTTAGGTCTCGAGGTCTTACCTTCTTTAAGTAAAAGACCTTTTTAATTTGTTTGTTTTTATTATATTTTTATAACCTGCTTATTTAGTTGATTACTTTATAGATTTCTTTCAAGCAGACATTTACATCAAAAGATTCAGTATTTACCACCTCTAATCCTGTTTTTTCTGTAACTTCAACAGTTGCATTACATTCGTCTTGTCTAAGAGCCATATAACTTGGCTTTATGTCTTCAATATCTAATTCAACACTTGATTCAGTATCTTCCTTATATTGTTCCATTACTAATGTAAGTGCCTCTATCTCAACGGAAAAATTATCATTTGCTTTTGCTCCAAATGAAATTACAAGAAATGGAAATAAAATCAAGGCTATTAATTTTTTCATTTCTATAAAATGTGTTTATTTTTTTTATAACGTGGATTGTCTGCTAAGGAAAGGGTCATTAGCTGTAAATAATTTTTTTTCTATTTCTACTAGTAGAGAATGATTTATAGCAATAAAATAATTGATAAAAAAAATAATCGAGACTTTTAAGTATAAATTGGCATATCTAAATGAAAAATTTAAGTCACTTCAATAGGATTTTTTTAAGATTTTATTTCGATAATTTCTTCTTCAGAAACAATTGCCCATTTTTTAAATGACTTTTTGCAGGGATATCCTCCTGTTAAGTCTCCAAATGCAGGCAGATATAAAACTTTTTTATTCTTATCCATGGCAAAGCACCTAAATGATAATTTATCTCCATTGTTTGTTATGTAGATTTTTGGATGATAATGTCCACAAATATTCAAGGTATTTTTGTTTTCTGATTTAACTGGCTCATGACTAAAAGTAATATTTTTAGTTTTCCTAATATCAAAAATTTTTATATTTTTAATATCACAACCTACATCGTGATTACCGAGGATTAGTTCAACATTAGTTTTTAGTAGCTCAGGAAGATCCTCAACTTTTTTTTGAAGAGTTTTATCTATTGAATATTTGCTGTGGAATAAATCTCCCAATATTATTAACTTTTCAGGACTATATTTTTTTACTATTTTTTTTATTCTTGCGAAATTGTTTTCATCTGAATTATTAGTAAGAGGTATACCATTTTGCTGAAAATACTCAGCTTTCCCAAGATGAATATCGCATATTAACAACTCTTTTGTTTCTGGTAGAAATAACGCTCTTGAAGAAAGCATCTCTAACAATGTATCTTCCCAACAAAATTTAAAAGAACTTTTTTTCATTTAATCACTATATTTTTTTATAAGTTTTTCTACTCTTTTTTCTATTGGTTCATTGCTTAAAGTATTTTTAAGTCTTTCAACTAATAAAGGGAAAGCAAAAGGCGTTGGAGTTTTTATCTCGTTTAATATAATTTTTAAATTTTTTAATCTTTCTAATGATCTAGATATTCTTTTATTTTCTAATTGATATTCTTTCACTTCTTGATGCGATTGTTTTATCAAAAGATGGCCTTCTTCATATTTAGTAAAGACATCGTAGAAAAGACTTGAACTTATTTGAAGTTGAGAGGAGGTTTTTGTTTTGGTTGGATTATTTTGATTTACAAGTCCACTTATTTGGGCAATATTTTTAAATCTACGTTTTGTTAACTCTGAAAAATTAATTGCATTTTCTAGATCTTCTTCTAATTTTTTGTTATTCAAAAAGTAATCAGCTTCTTTTTTTATTATGGAAAAATCATAATCTTCTGCGGTAGTTAAGCTGAATCCAAAATCATTAGCAGTAATACTAAATGTAGATTGTTTTAATTTTGCCAATCTCAAAGCCCATAAAAATGCAATTCCTTCATTTACAAATTTGCCATCAAGTGTAAAAACAAAAAGATTTGATAAATCTTTGGTTTTATATATTTCTATGAGGAATTCATCTTTCTTTGGAATATTTGAAAGAACTTTTTGTTTCTTCAATATTGGTCGTAATGAATTGAGTTCAGGATTTAAGTAATCATAATTTTCTAGTTCGTTGCATATATCTATTTCATTTCTCAAACTCTCACAAAGTAGATCAGAAATTGCCATTTGACCTCCAACCCATGCAGGAATTAGAGAACTTTTTTTTGTTGATTTTTTAACGTATAAGATCATATCTCTTATTCTTACAAATTGAAGCATCTTGCCAGCAAAGTAAAATGTATCTCCAGGATTTAATTTTGAAGCAAAATTCTCCTCTAAATTGCCTAAGGATTTACCTTTCATATATTTGACATTCACAAATTTGTCACTTGTTATTGTCCCGATATTGAACTTATGCATTCTTATTAAAGATTTGTCTTTTACAAAATATTTAAAGTTTTCATTATTATTTTGTGATTCTTCTTTAACTATCTTTTTATATTTTGGGTATGCTTTAAGACATTTTCCTCCATATTCTAAAAAGTCAAGACACCAATTCCAATCTTGATCTTTTAAGTTTCTATAACTCCAGCAATTTTTAATTCTTTCTTTCTCAATTTTCGGATCAAAGCCATTTCCACATGCCAAACTTATTAGATGTTGTAGAAGCACATCATAAGATAATTCAGGAAGTCTAATTTCCTCATATATACCACTTTTTATTATTCTTCTCATTGCACTAATCTCTAACAACTCCAAAGAATTTGTAGGCATAAAAATTATTTTTGATTTTCCACCTGGTCTATGAGCACTTCTTCCCGCTCTTTGGATAAGTCGAGCTAAATTCTTTGCGCTTCCAATTTGAACTATTTGATCTACAGGTTGGAAGTCAACTCCCAAATCTAACGAGCTGGTGCAGACTACCCATTTTATTAATCCTTCTTTAACCCCTTCTTCAACTCTTTTTCTATCTTCTTTATCTAGGGAGCCGTGATGAAGTGCGATTTTGTCTTCCATTTCTGGCAGAAAAAATTTAAGACATTGATACCATCTTTCAGATTGGTTTCTTGTATTGGTGAATAATAAGGTGCTTTTATTTTTATCTAGGATTTTTAAAAGTGAAGAATTACTTCTGATTCCTAGATGGCCACTCCATGGAAATGTCGTTTCCTCCTCTGGCAAAACGCTTATAATTTCTATCTCTTTTTGAATATTTGTACTTATAATTTTGGGTTTAATAGCCCTCATCCCAACTATTGCTCTTGCTGCTTCTTCAATATTTCCTATAGTTGCAGACATTGCCCAAATTTGTAAATTTTTTATATTACCTCTTAGCCAACTTATAGATAACTCGCACTGATTTCCTCTTTTACTACCCATCAATTCATGCCATTCGTCAATAATTATTGATGACAACCCCTTGAAGAGATTATTAGATTCTTTATTAGAAAGTAAAAGAGATAAAGACTCTGGAGTGGTAATAAGAATATTAGGTGGTTTAGCTAGTTGCTTTTTCTTTTCATATGGGGTTGTATCCCCGTTCCTAATTTCAACAGTGATTTCTTTATTAAAATGTAAAGCTGCTAATTGTATAGAATTTTTTAGATCTCTACTTAGCGCTTTTAAAGGCGTTATTAATAATATTTGCACACTTTTATTATTTTTGGGATCTTCTATCTGTGATAAAGGTCCCATTAATGCAGCGTAAGTTTTGCCGCATCCAGTAGGAACTTGTATTACTCCGTTTTCCCCGTTTAAAAATGCTTCCCAAGATTCGATCTGATACGGTAGTGGCTCCCATCCATTTGAGAAGAAAAACTGCTCAATTTTAGAAATGAAATAATTTGGTGTACTATTTCGCGTAATATTTTTCATGATATTTTTTTCATCAGTTCATAAGCATTCTCTAGGCTATCTGCATCATTGATTTTTTTATCTTTTCTCCATTTTGTTATTCTTGGAAATCTAACTGCTATGCCTGACTTGTGACGTTTTGAAATTTGTATTTTCTCAAAAGATATTTCGAATACCATTTCTGGTTTTAACGATCGAACAGGACCAAATTTTTCTATTGTATTTTTCCTTATCCATTTATCTAGCTCTTTAATCTCAATATTCGTTAAACCAGAATATGCACTTGCAAATTTAATTAATTCTTGGTCTTTCCATAGTGCAAAACTATAATCTGTATAAAGACCGGCTCTTCTACCGCTACCGCCCCTAGCGTAAATTAGAACAGCATCCAGTTGCATAGGATCAACTTTATATTTCCACCAAATACCTTTTTTTCTACCAGAGGAGTATATAGAATTCTTTTTCTTAATTATTAATCCTTCAGTATTATTTTCTCTAGATTTTTCTTTATAAGTTAAAGCATCAGTCCAATCTTTAGGAAAGATTAAATCACATATCTTGAAAATATCAGAGATATTATTCTCAGTTTTATTTTGCCATTTTGAAAAATATTTTTCTAGCTCAATTCTTCTATTTTCTAATTTAATTTCTCTTATATCTCTTCCATTAATTTCTAAAAGATCATAAGCAATAAAAATAATTGGATATTTTATTTGGATTGATCTAGTGGGAGACTTTCTATTTATTCTTTTTTGAAGTAAAGAAAAATCAAAAGCAACTTGTTCTTTAAAATCCCAAACTAATAATTCCCCATCAAGAACAAAATTATCTTTTATATACGACATTTTCTCTACTAATTCTGGGAAAGATTCATTGACTAATTCTTGCCCTCTTGTCCATAACGAAACATTGCCTGATCTTTTAATTAATTGCATCCTTATACCGTCGTATTTCCATTCAAATTGAAAATCATTTATTGAATGTTTGAAGATTTTATCTTCAATTGTATTCGCTAGAAGAAATGGAAATGGTTTGGAATTTAACTCTTGAAGATTGATATTCTTATTAATTAAAAATTCATATGAATTAATTGAAGGCTTGAAATTACCCATCAACCTATGAGAAATAACTTCTTCATCAATATTAATTAGTTTTGCTATTGATTTTGTAATTAATCCGATAGAGACTCCTACTCTAAAAGTACCTGTAAGAATTTTATTAAAAATTAAATGGTAATCTTCAGGTAATCTTTCCCAAATATTTTTAATTTGTAAATTTTTCTCCTCCTCACTAAGTTTTGATAACTCAGGTATTGTTTTGCTTAGTAATTCATTGAGACTTATATTTGATAATTTTTTATTTCTTAAAGTAGTTTTATTTTTAAGTAATAATGTTATTACCTCAGCAGAATCTCCAACTTTTAGATAACAGGTATCAATTAACCATTGAGGATATTCATATATTTGAGAAAAAAGATTTTTTAAATATCTTCCACTAATAAATCTTTTATTACTTTTTCCAGTTAGTAAATATATTGCCCATGAATTATCTATTGGTTCATTTGATAAAAAATATCTTTTTAAAACTTCAATTTTATTATTTGTACTATTAATTGAATCTAGATCTTCAAATAATTCTGAAAACTTTTTTAAACTCATATTTATTTACCGAATAAAAGGACATTTATTGATTCCTTCTCATCTAAATATTTACTTAAGGCTTCACTATCTCCATGATGAAAAAATACATTTTTTGCTTCAGACTTTTTTATTACTTCCAGAATTCCATCCCAATCCGCATGATCAGAGATTGCGAATCCTTTATCATATCCTGATCTTTTTCTTAGAGCTCTTATTGACATCCATCCACTCGCGAAAGCTGTTTGAATATTTTTGAAATTTTTTAGATAAGAGCCCTTACTTAAAGATGGCGGTAATAATATTAGACTTCCTTTAAGTTCATCTATCTTTTTTTTATTTTCAATTTTTATAGTATCTTTAATATCAATTCCAAGTTCCCTATAACTATTGTTCATTTTATGAATACTGCCATGGGAATAAATATTGCCTTTAAAATTTGTTTGACTAATTTCGTTTAACAATCTCTGAGCTTTTCCAAGTGAATAGCAGAAAAGTAAAGAAGTTTTTTCTGGTGAATTAGTTATCCATTTTGAAATATCATTTGCTATTTTATTTGGTTCATCCCACTTATATATTGGCAAACCAAAAGTACATTCGCTTATTAAATAATCAGTTTTTACTAGTTCATATTGCTTGCAAGTCTCATCTTTTTGAAGCTTAAAGTCACCTGAAACAAGCCATTTTTCTTCAGCAAAAACAAACCTTATTTGACTAGATCCAAGGATGTGACCGGATGGATGAAAAGAAATATTAATTCCATTTATCTTAAATTCTTCTCCATATTCAAAAGTCTTAATTTTGATATTATCTCCAACTCTTTCTTTAAGAAGTATCGCAGTTTCCTTAGTAGAAATGTATTCTTCACAGCCAAAAGTGAAGTGATCAAAATGAGCATGAGTTATTAATGCCTTTTTTACTGGCTTGCTTGGATCAATCCAAATATCAGCAAGTTCACAATAAAGATTTCCATCTTTATATCTAATTAAATATTCTTGTTTAGTTCTCAAAACTACATATCTTACAATGAAGTTAATTTAGCTAATTATGCCCAAGCTTGTTTTGATAAAGCTATGGCTGAAATTGTGAGTAAAGCAATAACTACAAATTTGTTACTCCAATTAATCATGAATGAAGTAATTTTGTTAAAAGAAACTCTATTAGATGGCACAATATTTTTCTTATTCAGAATTTGATTATCTTCATTATTTTTTAAGTAATTTAAATTTTTAATCGCATTTATTAATTTAGATTCGCAAGTTGAGAGTTGTTCTACTTGATTTAATAAATCAATATCTTCTGGTCTTAATAAAGAATTTAATTCTTTAATTTGCCTTTCGTTTTTCATAAGAAATTCATTAACTATCTCATCTGTTCCTAGTCCCTTCTTTAAATTTAAAAGAATATCGTCTCTTTCCCACGACTTTTCGAGTGAATTTAAAATTTTGCTTATGCTCATTTTAAGTATTTTTACTTATGATAATTTATTATTTTTTTCTTCTGTGGCTTATTCCTTTAAGTAATTAAAAAAAATTATTTTTATTTAAGATTTGCGAATGAGTCTGTTTGCAAAATATTTTATCTTTACTTTTTCTACAATTTTACTTGAACTGGTTTTGTTTTTAACCTTTTTAAAATTGATCACTTCATCTGAAACATTTTTGCCCGTTTCGAAATAACTTTTAATTTTTTCTAATTCTTCTTTATTTAATCTTTTTGTCGCCCCTTTTGCGTTGATTCCAAGTTTCTTGCAGGCTAATAATACTCTATTACTTTCGACATTAAGATCTTTGGCAATAGTGAAAATAGGAGTGTTGATTGACATTATTTTCTTTACTATGGAATTTTATATTTATAATATATTTATAAATAATAAATTAAATATTTTTTTAATTATTATTAATTTCTAAAATTTTTTTTTAATTAAGCCACTTCATCCTCGAAATTGTTTAAATCATTAAACTTTTTTTTCATGGTTGGGTTATTTCTAGTTAATTTCTTTACTGTTAAATCTTGAGATTTACTGTCTGCGGACAAAAGATGTTTTTTCGAGAGAATTAAAGCTTCTTTAGTTTTTTGTAAATGGGTTATTGATTTATCAATTTCTGAAATTGCATCATTAAATCTATCTTGGGCCAATGAAACATTTTTACCAACGGCATTTTTGAATTGCTCAAGAGTACTTTCAAAATTAGTTATATCAAAATTTTCTCGTTTCATTAAATCAATCTGTGATTTGTATTTTAAGGTTTCCATAGATGCATTTCTTAATAGCGAAATAATCGGCAAGAAAAATTGTGGTCTTATGACATACATCTTTGGAAATCTATGTGAAACATCTACTATGCCAGCATTGTATAGTTCACTACTTGGTTCTAACAGAGAAACGAGTACTGCGTACTCACAAGATTTTTGTCTTCTATCTTTATCTAATTCTTTTAAAAAATCTTCGTTTTTTCTTTTGTTAATTCCATTTAAACTTTCGTTCTTCATCTCAAACATTATAGATACGATTTCGGTTTTATTTTCATCAAATTCTCTAAAAATGTAGTCACCTTTACTTCCAGAGGTGGCATCATTATCTTTTTCGAAATATGAGTTTTTAAACGCAGAGGCGCGATTAAGATTAAATTGGTTTTCACAATGTATTTCTAATGTTTCCCCGACCATCTTTGTAGATAATCTAGATTTCATTTCTCTCAGCTCCTGAATAGTTAAGTCCCTTTCACTAATTTTGCTTTTAAACTTTTCTTCAATTAATTTTTCATTAATTGAATGTTCAAGTCTCATCTTTTCAATTGAATTTGTTAATGATGAGTTTTCTTTTTCTAAATTACTAACAGCTTCATTGACTTTGTTTTTTAAAGACAATTCTGAAATTAAAGACTGGTTTTTAATTTCATCCTTTAACTTGATTAATTCATTATTGAGTGAGTTAATTTTATTTGTTGCTTGATTTTTTAAATCATTAAGAGCATTTGTTTTCTTTTCTTCAGTTATTTTTAATTTAGATTCAAGAGTTTGGATCTCAGACTCTTTAAGGCGATTTTGCTCTATAAACTGTATTTTTAACTCACTTTTTAAAATTTCCATAGCTTTTTTATTATCTTCTTCAGCCAAAATTAATCTTTCTTTTATTTGTTTGTTAAATTCTTCGTCTTTTATCTGCAGAAGTATTTCTTCAAAGCTACTGGGATCAATTCTGAACGTTTTCCCGCATGAAGGGCATTTAATATCTTTCATTTTTTAATTACAACATTAATATTAGAAGTGATTTAATATTCTAATTATGTAAGTAGAATATTATTCTTGACTAAGAATAAACAATGATCTAATGTTATGCATTAAAAAATAAAATAATTACTCAAAGAAAGTTATATTAATCCAGATTCCTTAAGAATATTAATTTTATTTGCTAATTCAATATCTGCAGAAGATATTGAGCGATCCAATGTTTTGTGGGAAGAAACTGTGTAACCACTATCATCAACAAATTCATCTTCAGCATTTTTTAAGCCGGCATTATCATTTTGGAGATCTTTATAATTATCCGATTTGTATATATTTGACTTACTGATATTACTATATCCAAAATTCGCAATTCCTCTTGCATCTAATGCTTCCTCAACTAATATTCCAACTACCTTAGATCTACTTATAGATTCGCTCTTGGATATTTCATCAATAATTTCAAGTACTCTTTTTCTAGGGAGGTATCCTATTCTTTTAACTTTAATTTCCATAAGTCTTTACATATGTCGTTATTGTAACACTTCTGTCAAATCAAGTCAGATTTTGATTGATAGTACTTATGTTTTAATTTAATAATGAGATTAAAGTATAATTTTAAAGAACACTCGTACAAAGTTATTTCTCAAATAGGCATGAGGATAGTTTTATATGCTTCTAAGTTCTTTTTCAGATTTGGTCGGATTTCTGAAATTTTCTTAATTTAAATTTCCAATATTATGAAAAATAAATTTTATGATAATGCTGATAGCTTTGCAATGTCATTTGATGAGGAATGGGAAAATATTGTTTGCGATGATTTACGATTAAAGATAGATAAGGTGTTCGAAATTTTATCAGACCACCCTTTTTTTATATCTAATCCAGAAAATGCAAGGAAAATGGCAGAATTTAGGATATTTTCATTGAAAAAACTTAAATAATTATTTTTAAATTTTATTGAAATTTATTATTTTAATTTAAATTAATTGCTTAAGATTTAAATAGTTGGTGAATTAAAAAATCCCTTACTGTATAAAAATATTATTATGCCAATAATTGGACCTATCCCAAAAACAAAAAGTACTAATTTTGCAGAATTTTTTGTTTGACCTAATTTTTGATCTTTTAAATTTGAATTAGTTTGATTTTTTTTTGATTTTTTCTTTTTCATGAAAGACATATTACTACAACGCAACTTTAAAAGATCTTAATATGTTATCGAGTTTGAAATAATTTTTAAATTTAACAGAATTAATATGTTAGTAAAAAAAGACCGTGTTGTATAATGTAAAGACTGTAAAGTAAACATGAGTGCAACCAAGAGGGAAGAGGTATGTTCTCACCTTAGATATATAAGGTTAGAGCTCAGAGAAATGCATCAAATGCTCATTAAAGAAGATTTATTGCCGGATCTTAATGAAGCAAAGGAAGTACATGCACAGCTTGATGCTTTAATGGATTTATTATCAGAAAAAAGAGTAAAGAAGATAAAAAGTCAATTTTAAAACTTTTATAACTTGAATATATTTAAAGATAATTTGTAGCAGATTCTATTTTTTTTCTATTATCATGCATCTGTTCTAATTTATTGTAAATTTCTTTAATTTGGATTTCTATAAGATCGGTTGAATTTATATTGCTTAACGCATCTAATGCTGATAAAAGGCTTTCCTTAGCTTCAATTAAATGTCTACATTCTTTACTGCCTGCTTCGTATGACATGGATTTATTAAAAAAAATAATTATCTCAAATATATTAAAAAATCTTCCGTATTGCTTGATACTCTTATCAAATCAACGCTTATTATTGTAATTTTCAATACAGAATATGAAATTATTTTTACTAATATTTAATAAAAAACTTATGAAAGAAAAATCCAATGACTATAAATTCTGTATTAAGTTAGCTTTAGATAATGCAAAAAAAAGAATTAATCTACTAGATAATTCTGATAAAAAGTGCGTCTTAGAAGAATATAAGGAATGGATTAATGATGGTTTAAGTAAGCATACAGTTTTACTGCTAAGAGATGATCCTATAATCTAAAGTTAAAAAAATATTTCTAATTCTTTGTATTCGAAGTAACCCTAAATAAAAAATAAAGACTTGCAATAAAAATAACTGCCAGGATAACAGTTAATGAAGAAAAATTACCCATATATATATCTATTTAAAATATTATTTTAACTATAGCAGTTAAATTAAATACTTCTTTCATTCAGTTCTCTTTGAAAAGAGAAAGAATAAATTTATTCAAACTTTCTTTTTCTAAAAATATTTTTTTATTTTTGTAACTTTTCAATTTATTAAAAATTAAATCAACTAAGTGTTCTGATTTTGGAGTCATGTATTAAATTTATTTTTCCAATAAATAGATTTTCTCTTCACCTATTTTATCTGGCATTGTTATTTTACATCCTTTATCTTTTTCCATATTACAATCTTTTGTGGCAGGAACAGATTTCCAGGTGCAAATTTTTTCTTGGGAATCTTCTTTTAAAATATTCCATCCATCATCTAAGTACTCCTTAATACCATTCTCTCCACAAGAAAAATTTATTTCCATTCTTTTCTTTTCTGAAGAAGGATTTTCATTTGTATTTTTTTCCAAATTTTTTATGGGATACTCTTTATTGATTGATGTCCTACAGGAACTTACTAAAATTGCAATTAGAATTAATTGCGGAAATTGTTTTATTATTTTCATTTTTTAACTTTTGATGATTCCAAATTACTTAAATTAAAATTTACTTTGATTCTATTAATTTTAATAGTTTATCCATTTTATTCATCAATCTTTTTACATCGTCTGGCTTCGGTAATATTAATTCTTCCGTAACTTCTAAATGCATTTTCTTTAAATTTTGTCTCAAATCTTTTAAATGCATTTTTACATTTTCTTTCTTTTCTTTTATATCAGTCATAGGAATAAAATTTAAACTTTTTTTAAGTTAAAATTACTATCATAATATTAAGCTAGTTATTTATAGAAAATAATTAAAAATTTAATTTTTTAAATTTTCTATTTCATAGATTTCTTCGCCACCATTACAAAAATTTGTAGATATCATTTTTATTTCCCTATTATTAATTCCGATTGTATTTTTATTTTTAATAATATAATTTTTAGCAATTACTTCACAATCTAATTTGTTTTTTGCATTTTTAATAACCGGATAAAAATATGCCAATGTAGCAATTACAAAAAAAAATGTTATTAATGATTTTTTATCATTTTTAATGAATTCTCTAGATGTTTTTTTTGCTTTTAAAAATTTTATTAGTAACTTATCTGGCAATCCTATTTGAACAAATAATAACTCTACCCACCATGGAAGATCCCTTTCTTTATTTTTATTTGATTTTTCGTGAGAATTCATTTTCTTAGCTTCAAAGTTTTGATTTCTAATCTCTTTAGGATTTGTTGTTTCTTTTTTACTCATATCATCGAATGATTCATTTGGAATGTTGAGGTTTTATTTTGATTTGGAAACTATATTTTTATTTTATAAGTTTTAATTTAATTTATCTATGAATTTTAGTATTGTTAATTTGTATTTAAAAATTTTAAATGGCAAAAAAAAGAAGGAAGTTAAATAAAGATTTTGAGAGAAAAATATATTCATCAAAAAAAAATGTCGAATTAGTATTGGCAAAAATCTATGATATCGATGATGAAGACATACAAAAAGAATATATGAGTGCTTTTAATAGAGTGGTTTACTTATATGATGAATTAAAAGAAGATTATGAACGACAAGGATTTTCTGATAATTCAGAAGAACTTCTCACAAGCTATGAAAATGCTTTTAATCTTTTCGAATCAGAATTTGAAATTTAAATTCGATTTCTAATTACTGTTTGTAAGGTTCTACAGGTATTTCAATAAGCTTTCCTTTTTGGAGATTAGATCTTTTTTCTTTTAAATCTCTTATACACAAGGATACTCTTTTCTCTTTTTTGCAATATTTTTTTATTTGGTAGTCAGTAAGTGAAACTGATTCAGTACTTAATGAAAAAAAAACCAATAAAAACAAAGAAAAATTAAATCCCAATTTCATTGTTTCTCTCCTAACTGTTTTCTAAGTCTCTTTTATTTAATTACCTTTTATTATAAATATCTATAATTTGTTTTAATTCATCTTTGCTTAAGTCTGTTGAAATAAAAACTTCTTGAGCTGTTTTACCCTTTCTTGCTATTGCTTTATATCCATTTATAGTTTTAACTGATAATCTAATTATCAATTTAGAAGATCTTCCCCTAACTCTTGATATAGCAGCTGGAGTTATTGTCTTGATATTTATGTTTACTGCTAACTTTTTGAGTACTGGAATTAGACCTTCTATATTTGTACTATGATTTAAGACTAATCTTCCCAATTTTAATTTTTATCTATTCTATTGAGATTATTTTTTTTCGGAGAAATAAACTTTAGCTTCGAAATTTTAAAAAATTTTGAAGTTCTGTTATATTTATAAAAGCGATTTAAATCTGATGATCTTTCAAATAGGTTGGGCAGCATTGGCTGCAATTTTTACTTTTTCAATTGCCATGGTTGTTTGGGGAAGAAATGGTGACGGATCCATTGATATATGATTTCATTTTTAACTTTTGAAGTCTATTTAAATAAGTTTCTTATATTAACATCATTCGTTTTACTCATATTCATAACTTTCGCTGTAATTTATATATCCTATGTCTCTTGGAAAGATAAAAAAAGATTAAACAAATAGAAATTATTACTTTTGGTCTATTTTCTTATCCTTAATTCTGAGCTCTTCAATTAATTCTTTTGCCTGTTCCATTTTTGATATGCTGCTTTTATAAATCCCAATATCTTTTTCTGCTTTATTAGTAGACAAGCTTAACTTCTCAAAAATATCAGAGGTCATCTTATTTATATCTGTTTCATTTTTCTCTTTGAGATCTTGGGAGTTTGAAATTAATATATATATCCCTAAGTTCAAGATCCTTGAAGGATAATGTTTAGAATTGCTTTTTTCTTTAAGTAATTTCAAAATTTCTTTAGATGTTTTCCCCTGGAATTCCTTTTGTGAAGTTTGAGATATTTTGTTAATGTCCTTCGCTTCAAAATTTGTAGAACTGCATAAAGATTCAAAAAGAAGATCCAAATGTTTCTCGGGTTTGTATCCTTTCATTAATTCTTTGAATGTTTCAGTGAGACCAATACAAAAGAGATAATCTTGAGTAAATTCATTTTGATGATTTAGAAGATTTAGTTCGACAAGCATTTCATCAACTATTCTTTTATATAAGCCTGGAATAACGTAAGGGAATTGTTCATGAAATAACTTTTTGCTATCTGAAACAGTCAATTTTTCTTTCAATTTTTTATATGTAAACCTTAATAAGGTTAGCGTATGTTGACTCAATATCGTTAAAATCTAATAACACAGATAAATATTATTATGATCCCTTTAGTCTTAGAAGAATCTGGCGGCAGTGAAAGAGTCTTTGATATTTATTCGAGATTATTAAGAGAAAGAATAATCTTTTTGGGAGAACAAGTTACTAGTGAAACTGCTAATAGAATCGTTGCTCAATTATTATTCCTTGAAGCAGAGGACCCAGACAAGGATATCTATATGTACATAAATTCTCCAGGAGGATCTGTCTATGATGGGTTGGGTATCTTCGACACAATGCAGCATGTTAAACCTGATATACATACAGTTTGTGTAGGTTTGGCAGCTAGTATGGGTGCATTTTTGCTGGCAGCAGGTACTAAAGGTAAAAGAAGCAGCCTTAGACATTCAAGAATAATGATTCATCAGCCACTTGGAGGAGCTAGAGGTCAAGCAAGTGACATAAGGATTCAAGCAGATGAAATTTTGTTCTTAAAAGAGCGACTTAATACTGAATTATCAGAAAGAACTGGAAAAGATTATGACACTATCAAAGAAGATACTGATAGAGATTTTTACATGTCTCCAAACGAAGCTGTTGAATACGGATTAATCGATTTGGTATTGGATAAAAAACCTAAAGGCTAACTTAATAATTGAGGTGTTCTCTCTTTCTCAGGAATTTTTGTGAATTTTGAAAGAATACTTACAAACTCTTCACCGTCTAGTGTTTCTTTTTCAATTAGTAAATCTACTATTTTATCCATAGCTTCTCTATTATTGCTGACTATATCGTAAGTTTCTTTATAACATTCCTTTACCATTACTCTTACGCTTTCATCTATTTGTTTAGAGATAGAATCAGAAACTTCACTTCTAGTCATTAAATCTCTACCAACGAATACTTCTTGATTACCACTTTCTAAAGCTATCGGACCTAAATTACTCATTCCAAATCTTGTAACCATTTGACGAGCCATGGAAGCAACCTGTTGGAAATCACCTCCCGCACCTGTTGTAATCTCACCTTTTCCAAAAACTACATCCTCAGCAGCTCTTCCACCTAAAGCGCCCATTATTCTCGCCTTTAGTTGAGCTCTGCTAACAAGGGTTTGTTCATCGTCTGGGGTAAACCAAGTTAATCCTTTAGCCTGGCCTCTTGGAATGACTGTCACTTTTTGAACAGGATCATGAGCTTTTACAAGTGAACCTATAAGAGCATGGCCAACTTCATGATAAGCAATTAATCTCTTGCTTCTACCATCTGTTAATGGAGAACCTTCCATTCCTGCAACAATTCTATCTACAGAGTCATCTATTTCTGAAATACTGATAGAGTCCTTTCTCCTCCTTGCAGTTAATATGGCAGCCTCATTTAATAAATTTGCTAAATCTGCTCCAGTAAACCCTGGTGTTCTTCTCGCAATGCTTTCAAGTGTTAAATCCTCTTGTAATTTCTTATTCCTAGCATGAACTTCCAATATTGATAATCTGCCCTTGATATCAGGAGCATCTACTGTTACTTGTCTATCAAATCTGCCAGGTCTCATTAGAGCTGAATCTAGAACATCGGGTCTGTTTGTGGCGGCGATAATAATTATGCCACTATTCCCTTCGAAACCATCCATTTCAGTAAGCAATTGGTTGAGAGTTTGTTCTCTCTCGTCATTACCCCCACCAATACCAGCACCTCTTTGTCTCCCGACAGCATCGATTTCATCAATAAAGATTAAACAAGGACTATTTTCTTTGGCTCTTTTGAAAAGGTCTCTAACTCTACTAGCACCTACACCAACAAACATTTCAACAAATTCAGAACCTGATAAAGAGAAAAAAGGTACACCTGCTTCACCTGCTATTGCTTTTGCTAATAGTGTTTTACCAGTACCAGGAGGTCCTACCAATAGAACACCTTTTGGAATCCTTGCCCCTACAGAAGTAAATTTTTCTGGTTTTTTCAGAAAAGTGACAACTTCTTCTAAATCCTGTTTGGCTTCATTTACACCTGCAACATCATCAAAAACAACTCCTGTTTCAGCTTCCATAGCAAATCTTGCCTTTGTTTTCCCAAATTGCATCGCTTGGCCAGGTCCTCCAGGCATACCATTTGACCTCCTAGCTAATAAAATTAAACCCCCAATTAAAATAGCTGGGAATAGTAAATTACCCAAAATTCCTAATGCGGGAGGGGCTGTTTTAACTGGATGCACATCAAAACTAATTCCCTCATTTTTTAAAATGTTTATAAGTTCTGGTGTTAAGCCTGGAAGATCTACACGCAACCTTTGAACTTTATTATCTAAATCAGAATCTATTGTCTCGATGACTGCATTTCTACCTCCTTCAAAGATATCAACAGATGTAACCCTTCCTGAATTGATGTAATCTAAAAATCTTCCATAACTTACTCTTGCTACCGCAGAATTTCTTGGCGCAACAGTAGTCCCATTAGATTTTAGTGAATCAACATTGCTTGAAGATAAAAATTGGTAGGAAAGTGCTATTACTAAAAGTATAGGTAATGCCCATAAAATTAATGTTTTAAATTTCTGATTCATTAATTTGTAGAAAGTTAATTATAGGATTCTAGAATGAATCAATGCATTTCGTTGATATTTTCTCTAACTTTATGTTTATACTACCCTTGAGTGTATCCGATTTATAAATGAAATTTGAGATAAACGACAAGGTTAAATTGATTGCGCCAGTCTCTTACTTGAAGACTTCAGATAATATGCCTATGTTAAGACCACCTGATCTAGTAGGAATTGATGAAATTGGAGAAATCCTATCAATCAAATCTCTTAATACTGTTGAAGTAAAGTTTAGAAGAGGTTCGTTTTTAATCGATATTGATAAGATTGAGAAAAACTAACTTAAAAGTTTTTCTTCCACCTTTTAGAAATTTCTAAACATATTTTTTCCTTGCCAGAAATAGTCAAAAAAGGTTTTGAAAAATACTTATTAGTTAATTTAAGAATATCTAACGAGGATATTTCCTCTATTTTTGAATTTAAATCTATCTCAGAAATTGGAAAAATTCCATAGCTAATTAATTGTATCTTTCGCTGTAAAATTTCATCTAGTGACTGATTTCCTAATAAAAAAGAACCTTTTAGTTTTTCTTTTGCTAAAAATATTTTAGAATCTGGCAACGGATTAAAAAGTAAATTTTTTAATAACGTTGATAAAAGTTCATAGGCAAAAAGGGCTTTTTTATTGGATACTGATAAGTAAATTAAAAATGGAGCATTCCCACTCCTGATAGGATAATAAACACCTAAATCGTAAGTTATACCATGTTTTTCTCTAAAAAGTTTAAATAAAGCAGCGCTCATTCCATAAGATAAATATGACTCCAAAACTTTAAGTGGCAAATATTCACTACTTCTTCGCGAGCAAGTTTGGTCCCCGACCATTATTATTGTTTGATTTGAATCATTATTAATGTAATCAAATCTACTCATTGCACTTAAATTATGATTTACACGTCCTAATGATTTTTCTTTTAAGATTTTTTTTTCTAATTTTCCAAAATTTTCTCCATTTATTTCGGGATTATTTGAAATTAAATACTTTTCTCTATTTTTAAAGTTTTTAAACTCAAGCAGAACTTCTTCATAGGAAATCTTTGAGACATCTACTGCATTGCCAATTGTGTTAAAAGCATAAGGATGATTTGAGTAAACAATTTTTCTCCATTTTTCAAAACAGATATTGAATGGATTCTCTTTATCTTTTTTTATAAAATTAATTGAGGATTTTTTTACTTTTTGAAATTCAATTTCTGAGAGAGTTGGTTTATTAATTATTAAATCTAATAAAGGGAATAATTTGCTGAAATGTTCATTTAGGGATTTAATGCTTATTGAAATACCATCTTCAAATACTTCTTGATTTAATTCTGCTCCATAGTACTCGATATACTCCGAAAGAGTGAAATTATTAAAACCCTCACATCCTCTGGTAAGTAATGAACTGAGGATCTTGTTTATACCTTTTTTGCCAACACTATCCAAATCACTGCCTCCTTTAATCCAAATTGAAGCCGTTGAAAAATCTCTTTTTTTATTATTTAAAAAATATCTTTTTAACATTTACCAGGGGATGCAACTAAAGTGAATTTTTCTCCACGAATATATTCCATGATCTCTTTGAAGTTATCCAAGTCATTCCAATATTTTAAATGACTCTCTAAATTATTGATTGAAGATTTTCTCCCCCAAAGAAGTTCATTCCCAAAGAATGAAGAGAGTTGTGTAGATGTCTCTAAATTAAAGATATAATTACTTTTCACAATATTTATTGCTTTTTTTATTTCATCCAAAGTCAAGGCTTTACAATTTGAGATCTCATCAATTTTTTTATTAATTTGCTTTTCTACTAAATCAATATCTTTGGACTCACAACTTGCTTCCATTATAAATAATCCACCTAATTCGCCAGCATTTACATCTACATATACCGATTCAACAAGATTATTATCTTCTTTTAAAAATTTAACTAATCTGCTGTTTCTTCCCACAGAGAGGATAGAAGCTAATATCTCTAGTCCAATAATATTTTTTTGATCATTTAGGTTTGGGATAAACCAAGCCATAAATATTCTTGAAAACTCTAAATTATCAAACCTAACTGACTCTCTACCATTCCTAATTTTTAAAGAAGGTTTATTTTTTAGATTTATTAAATTTGGACTTTTTTTTATGCCAGATAGATCACTTTTTTCAAAAATTTTATAAATTTCTTCAGAAAGATTCCCAGCAATTGCAATACAAATTTTTTCGGTAGTGTAATGTTTGCTATGAAATTTCACAAGGTCATTTATTTCTAAGTTTTTAATACTATGTTCAGTTCCCAGAATCGAATTGGCATAATTTGGACTTAACCAAACCCTTTTTAAAAAATAATTAAATAATCTTTCTTCAGGCTGATCATTTTGTTGTTTTATTTCATCAATAACCACCCCTTTTTCTTTTATAAACTCATCAGGATTGAAATCTGGAGCAACGACAATATTTGTCAAAAGAGCAAGTGATTCTTTAAAGTTATTAGGTGGAACTAAGACATGGTAATGTACATCATCATAACCTGTTGAAGCGTTACTTAATCCGCCTAGTGATTCAATTTTATGGTCAAATTCACCTGGCATTATTTTGTTAGATCCTTTAAAAATCATATGTTCTAGAAAATGAGCAGTGCCGTTTTTATCAACATCCTCAAATGAAGAACCTGCTTTGCACCAAATATCAATGCTTATGAGCGGTAATTCTTTATTATCCACAAACACACATCTAGTTTTGCTTGAATGGGTAAAGTAGTTAACGTCTCCTACGTTCATTTAGTTTCTCTCTTTAAATTCTATTTTGGTACTTTTTAGCTTTGTTGTCTGAATCTTTAACTAAAACAAAATTAACAGACCCTCTTATTTTGGAGTTATTACAAAATATTAGAGAGCATAGATCCATGCTTGAGGACCTTAAGAGTATAAAAGTTGATCCAAAATTAACTAACATAATATCTAAAGAAATAGGCAGAGAACTATATATTGAAAATGAATTTCATAAAGCAAAAGGATTTAGAAAGTTACATATTGAAGTAGCAGAATTTTCAAAGAATCTTAAAATATTACACTGCGTTTTTTTTCCTGATCCAAAGTTTGACATCCCAATTTTTGGGATGGATTTGGTAAAAGTAAATGATAATGTTTCTGCTGCCATTGTTGATTTATCCCCGGCATCTCGAAACCAAGGTTTGAAATACGAAAAATTACTTTCTGAAGTTGATAAAAGTTCTTTTACCTCTTTGAGAGAGATTCCTAAATGGGGGGGGATTTTTTCTAATAATGTATTTTTTGCTTCGTTAAAAAGAAAATCTGAAAAAATTGATTTTTGTAGAGTTGTTGATCAATACCTCTCCATTTTGATCAAATTAAGTAAGAAAGCCAAACCGGAATTTAATGAGGAAATTATCAAAGAGAGAATAGATTTTCAAAAAAACTATTGTGTGCAACAAATGAAAAATGAGAAAACTAGCATGGTTCTTTTAAAATATTTTGATGAAAAATGGGTCAATAAATATATAAAAACAGTTCTCTTCGATTTTTAATGAAATTAAAAATATTAAAAAAATTATTTATTTATTTTTTATTATTTACACCAATTTCTCTTGGTGTTATTTCCTGTTATGGAAATAATAAATCTAGTTCAAAATTTAAAGAAGAAATAACTTCAGATTTCATACCTCCTATTACAGCTGTTGCTGCACTTGGTCAACTTTCTCCTTCGGGAGAGATTAGACAATTGGCGGCTCCAATAAGTCAGTTTGGCTCTTCCCCCCGAATTGTCGAAATTTTAGTCAAAGAAGGAGATTTTGTAAAAAAAGGCGATATCCTCGCAATTTTTGAAAATGGTGAAAAATTAATTGCTGATCTTGAAAGAAACGAAAATCTAATTAATACTATTAATGATGAAATTGCCCTTAAGAAAGATCAAATACAAAGGTATGAGTTAGCTTTGAACAAAGATGCTTATTCCTTTGTACAGTTTTCGCAGAGAAAAGATGAATTATTAAAATTGCAAAAACAGAAAATAAACCTTATAGGAGATCAAAAAAATATCAAGATAGATCTATTTAATTCAAAACTAAGAAGCCCAATTGATGGTTTTATCCTTGAAATAAATACGAGAGTTGGGGAGAGGCCAAATAATGAAGGGATCTTGGATATTGGTTCTAGTCAAAAAATGGAAGCTTTGATAGAGGTTTATGAATCTGATATCGATAGAGTCTTTATCTCTCAGAATGTTCAATTGAGCAGTGAGAATGGTGGTTTCCAAAAAAATCTTAAAGGAAAGGTAATTAGGATTAGTCCTCAGGTAAAACAAAGAAAAGTTCTATCGACTGATCCAACAGGGGATGCCGATTCGCGAATTATTGAGGTACTAGTAAAACTAGATAAAGATTCTATTGATATCGTGCAAAATTATGCAGGAATGAAAGTGATTGCAAAATTTATTCCCCAATGAGTTTTTCTTTTTTAAAATTCAGAAAAATACCATTAGCTTGGTTGTTGTTAACTAGGCAACCATTAAGGCTCGCAGTTGCAATAGCTGGAATAAGTTTTGCGGGGATTTTGATGTTTATGCAACTAGGTTTCAGAGATGGTTTATTTGACACAAGCGTAACTATTCATAAACTTTTAGATGCGGATCTTGTTTTGATAAGTCCTAGATCAAAAAGTTCTATAAGCATGAGTGGATTCCCAAAAAGAAGGCTGATTCAGACTCTCGCTGTAGAAGATGTTGAAAAAACGACTCCTGTTAATCTAAATTATTTACTTTGGAGAAATCCCGAAAATCTTAAAACCAGATCAATACTTGCATTAGGTTTTAATCCCTCCGATTCACTTCTTTTAGATGAGGGATTCTCAAAGAAAGCTTATAAATTAAGAAATCCATCAAGAGTTCTTTTTGACAAACTATCTAGACCTGAATTTGGACCGATTGAAGAATGGTTCTTATCTGAAAAAAAAGTTGAGACTGAGGTCGCGGGGAAAAGAGTAATTGTTGAAGGCCTTGTGGAGTTGGGACCATCTTTTGGTGCAGATGGTAATTTGATAACTAGTCGAGAAACCTTTTTAAGACTTTTTCCTGCTAATCCTCCTGGCAGTATAGAAATTGGTTTGGTAAAACTAAAAAAAGGATCTGATCCTGAATTGATTTCAAGGATATTAAATAACTCACTCCCAAATGATGTTAGGGTTCTTACAAAAAATCAATTTATAGAATTTGAGAAGAATTATTGGAAAAATAGTACTGCAATAGGTTTTATATTTAGTTTGGGAGCATTGATGGGTTTTGTTGTTGGGTGTGTGGTTGTTTATCAAATTCTTTATAGTGACGTTACAGATCACCTCCCAGAGTACGCCACCTTATTGGCAATGGGGTATAGACTTAAGTCCCTTTTCTTTGTTGTAGCTAGAGAGGGGTTTTTGTTGGCATTGTTTGGTTATTTACCTGCTTATTTCTCTGGTCAAATACTTTACTCAGTTATAAGAAGTTCTACTAAACTCCCAATAATAATGGACGCAGACAAAACTATTTTAATTTTCGTATTAGTTTTAGTTATGTGTATGGGGTCCGCCGCTGTTGCGATGCGTAAATTAGTTGATGCTGATCCTGCCGAAATTTTTTAACAATTGAATATAAATGGTTAAAGCTAATAAATCAAAAAATAATGTTAAAAACCTTAAAACAGTCTCAATAAATAATTTAAGTCACTTTTATGGAAAAAATGAGAATAAAAAACAAGTTCTTAATGACGTTAATTTAAATATTGATAAAGGAGAGTTGGTTCTTTTGAAAGGACCTTCTGGTTGCGGTAAAACCACTCTTTTATCATTAATTGGTGCCTTGAGAACTTGTCAAAGTGGAGATTTAACTGTACTAAATAATCAGTTAAATGGAGCATCAAGGAAAACTCGTCAGATTCTTAGAAGAAGTATTGGAATGATTTTTCAAGGTCACAATCTTCTGAGATGTTTAACAGCAGAACAAAATGTCCAGATGGGCGCCGATTTAATAAAAGGTTTAACATATTTGCAAAGACGTGAAATAGCACGGAATTGGTTGTCAGCAGTAGGATTAGAAGAACATCATAAAAAGTTGCCAAATGACTTATCTGGTGGGCAGAAACAGAGAGTAGCAATTGCTCGAGCTTTATCTGCTAACCCAAAACTTTTATTAGCTGATGAGCCCACTTCTGCTTTAGATAGCGTCACAGGAAGAGAAATAGTAACCCTTTTAAGGAAACTAGCAAAAGAGCAGAATTGTTCTGTACTTATGGTGACACATGATCCAAGAATTTCCGATATGGCTGATAGGATATTAAATATGGAAGATGGTAAAATATATAGTGCTCATAGTGAGCTAATATAATTAAAAGTTAAAAATTGTATGTCTAAGAGAAGGAACCTAAAAAAAGAAAAGCAGGAACGTAATAGAGCCTATGCTAGAAAATTCAAAAAAAGGAAATTAAGAACTGATGGAAGACCTGATGGTGGAAACGTTACAGGTACAGCAAATAATGGCGGTGCTGCTGATTAGGGAATATCTTTTATTTTTATCTTTAGGAGTTTAATATATTATGCATATTTAAGACATAATCATGAATGTAAGTATTGTTATACCGACTTACAATAGATTACCTATATTAGAGAAATGTCTATTTGCGCTTGAGAATCAAAAATTAAATACAAATATCAGTAATTATGAAGTATTAGTAGTTGATGATGGATCAACTGATGGTACAACCTCATGGATAAATAAAAACAAAGCTAATCTCCCTCACGTTATTCTATTTCAGCAAGAACATGGAGGGCCTGCACTTGGAAGAAATCTGGGAGTAATTAAATCAAAATATGAAATTATTATATTCATTGATAGTGATCTTATTGTTTTAGACAATTTTATAAATTGCCACGTAGAAAAATTACTTGCCTCTTGGAGGAAAAATGATAAAAAATGTTTTACCTATGGCTCGGTAGTCAATACTTCTAATTTTCTAAATCCTCAGAGTGAAAAATATAAAATAATGGACACTTCTTTTGCATACTTTGCTACTGGGAATGTAGCTATATCAAAAGAATTGATTTTAAGTGTGGGATTATTTGATACTTCTTTTAGCCTTTACGGTTGGGAGGATTTGGAACTTGGAGAAAGATTAAAAAAAATTGGGACAAAATTAATTAAATGCCCAAATGCAGTAGGTTTTCATTGGCATCCTCCATTTAATTGCGAACAAATAGATTCATTAATATCTCAAGAAAAAGAGAGGGCAAAAATGGCTTTAGTGTTTTATAAGAAACATCCAAATTTAAGGGTTAGATTTATGATTCAATTAACTCCTCTCCATAATTTACTTTGGCAAATTCTTTGCTTGGGAGGACTAATCAATGTTGATAGAATCCTTCCCTTATTAAGATTCCTAGTAAATAAAAGAAGAAATAGACTTGCACTTGAGATACTTAGGATCCCTCTAAATATGATTTACATTAAACAGTTAACCAAATCAAGGTAAAAACTTTTAGAAATACACATCACTTGCTAGAATGTTTGAAATAAATTTCACACATCTGACAGTTTCGGGTGAATTATTAATATTATTTCCCCGTCAGATGGAGGCTAACCCGAAACCCTTTTTCAATTATGGCTGTTGTATCACTATCAGAAATGATGGAAGCTGGTGCTCATTTTGGGCATCAAACTAGACGTTGGAATCCCAAGATGTCTAAGTATATATATTGCGCAAGAAATGGAGTTCATATTATTGATCTTGTAAAAACAGCATTGTGTATGAACAATGCATATAAATGGACGAGAAATGCTGCGAAAAGCGGTAAACGTTTCCTATTTGTTGGTACAAAAAAACAAGCATCAGATGTAGTAGCTCAGGAAGCTACACGCTGTGGAGCTGCATATGTAAATCAAAGATGGCTTGGAGGGATGTTGACTAATTGGACAACAATGAAAGCTAGGATTGAAAGATTAAAGGATTTAGAAAGAATGGAAAGTAGTGGTTCAATAGCAATGAGGCCTAAAAAAGAAGCTGCAGTATTAAGGAGAGAACTTGAAAGATTACAAAAATACTTAGGTGGACTTAAGGGTATGAGAAGATTACCAGATGTAGTTGTATTGGTTGATCAGAGAAGAGAATCTAATGCAGTATTAGAAGCTAGAAAATTAGATATCTCATTAGTATCAATGTTGGATACAAATTGCGATCCCGATTTGTGTGAAGTTCCAATTCCTTGTAACGATGATGCCGTTAGATCTGTGCAACTTATTTTAGGAAGACTTGCAGATGCCATAAATGAGGGTAGAAAGGGCTCTAATGCCGAAAGAAAAAATTAAATTCCAATTTAAAACTTAACTATTCACTATTTTTTATTACTTCAAATGGGAAACATTACAGCAAAACTTGTAAAAGATCTTAGAGACAAAACTGGCGCAGGAATGATGGACTGCAAAAAAGCACTTAACGAAACTGATGGAAATCTAGATAAAGCTTTGGAATGGTTAAGAAAGAAAGGCATAGCTAGTGCTGAAAAGAAATCGGGAAGAGTAGCGGCCGAAGGATCAATTGGAAGTTATATTCATACTGGATCAAGAGTTGGAGTTTTATTAGAGTTAAATTGTGAAACTGATTTCGTTGCTAGAGGTGATATATTCCAATCTCTGTTGAAAGATGTCTCAATGCAAGTAGCAGCGTGCCCAAATGTTGAGTATGTATCAATTGATGAAATACCAGAAGATGTTGTGAAAAAAGAAAAGCAGATTGAAATGGGTAGGGATGATTTATCTGGAAAACCAGAACAAATTAAAGAAAAAATAGTTGAAGGGAGAATAGCAAAAAGACTTAATGAGCTTGTTTTGCTTTCACAACCCTACATTAAAGATAGTTCCCTAACAGTTGAGGATCTTGTTAAACAAGCTGCTGCAAAAATTGGGGAAAATATCAAAGTAAGACGCTTTACAAGATATACATTGGGTGAAGGTATCGAAAAAAATCAGATGGACTTTGCTGAAGAGGTCGCATCAATGCAAACAAATTAGTCACTTGAATGATTTGAATAATTTCAATAATTACATAGATATAGATAAAATTAATTCTCAATTAGAGAGAGCAGACATACAAAAAAAAATATTAACTAGAAATATCTATAGGGAATATGAACTTTATCTTAATCTAGTAAGAGATCTACTTTTCATCTCTGTAGAAAAAGGTCTTAATCATATATATAGTTATCCAACAATTAATGATAATTTCTTAAATGAAAATGAATTCTGTAGTCTCTTTGAAAAAAAAATAAGTAAATTAATATTTACGATTTTGCCCTTTTTAACTGTAGAACAATTAAAGATAAATGAAATTGAAAAAAATATAAATAAAGAAATTAATTTTACTATTTTTGATAGTTCAACAAAAACAAAGGATGATCAAAAAGAAAAATTTCGATATGAAGATGTTTTTCAATTAAAAGAACCCACTGAGTTCGAAATTAATAAAGACTTTTCAAATACTTCTGAATATTATCAAGCTCCTAATTATGAGGAATTCGTATCACTTGATTTAGATAATAACGACCATAATAATTATTTATCTAAAAACAATATTTTTGAAAATTTAGGAGTTGAAAAACAATTTATTTCCTCCTTACTTGAATTAATAGGAGAAGAAAAGGTGGAAAAATCAAAACATCCAGAAAAAGAAAATATCAATCATACTGATTATTTACCAAAAAATCAGATTCTTAGTAATTTTGATTTAATAGAAAAGTCATTGGAAAATTTACTATTGAATCTTTCATATATTATTAACCAAGAATTATTCAAGGCAAATTTAATAAAAAAGATTATATCTAAAGATTCCTTTGATTACTTAGTAGGTAAAAATTTTATGATAAAACATCCATATCCTTTTGTTATTAATTTCGAATTAAACTTAAATCGGTCATCATTAACTGGCAATAATATTCCAAGGATCATTTTCTTCAATATATCTACTGTTGAGTTAGAGTTTAAAAATTTAAATCTTTCTATTCAAAGGAACAAAATAAATGAGCTAAAAAATCAATTTCAGCGTTTGATCAAAAAAGAGACATATTGGAGGCAAAAAGAAATAACTTTGAATAAGATACGTTGAAAAAATAACTCTTTTTTCAAATGTGACTATTAGGGGGAATAATAATAAATTAATTAAAGATTGGATAAGACCTCTTCAAAAGTCTCTTACTATTGAAACTGAAAACAAATTTATTAATACTTTAGGAAGAGAAAAATACTTTAATGATTATTTGCATGAATCATTAAAAAACCTAGAAAATCTAAATCTCTCAGACGAATATTTAAGAATATTTTATGAATTTTCTAAAAAATATAATGAATATAATAAATTAGATGAAATTCAAAGAAGAAGGTTAATTATAGATACAAGAAAAAATCTTTATAAACTAGGTAAAACATTAGAAATAGAAAGTTCTAATAATGTTTATCTGAATAAAGCTGATTCAAGTTTGTCTTTTGATTCAGATATTTCATTAATAAAAAATGTAGGAAAAGTTTATAAAAATAAGCTTAATGAATTAGGGATATTTCATATAAAAGATCTAATTAATTATTTCCCACGAACATATCTAGACTATACGAATAGAGTCAAGATAATAAATTTAAAACCAGATAATTTATACACGTGCATCGCAAACGTTAAAAGATTTTATATTCATAAGAGTAAAAAAAATAGTAATTTATCAATAATGAATATTGTAGTTTCTGATGAAACATCTTCCACAAAGGTTACAAAATTTTTTTTAGGAAGAAGATTTAGATCTTACTCCTTCTTCTCATATCAAAAATCTATGTATACTCCTGGAACCAAGTTAGCAATTTCCGGTAAGGTTAAATTGACAGAGTATGGCAAGACTTTTGTAGATCCGCAGATTGAAATTCTTAAGAATAACAATGATAATTTTAATTTCTCAGGCAAAATATTACCCTTATATCCATTGGGTGAAGCATTATCTAATATGAGTTTTATAAAACTTATGAGACAGGTACTAATTTATGCAAAGCAATATCCAGAAATTTTAAATAAAAAGCAACTTGATTCATTATCTTTGTTATCTAAAGGAGAGTCGTTGATTAATATTCATTTTCCACCAACTCAACAGGCACTTATTGAGTCAAAAAAACGTTTGGTTTTTGATGAGTTGTTCCTTCTTCAAATAAAGTTCCTACTTAGAAAAAGAAAGACGAATAAAAATGTAACTTCCAAACAATTACCTCAAAAGAAATCTTTATTAAAAAAATTTTTAAATACTTTCCCTTTTGAATTAACAAAATCACAAGAAAATGTTTTAAACGAAATTAAGAAAGATTTATCTAATCCCGTGCCAATGTCTAGATTGCTTCAGGGAGATGTGGGGAGCGGTAAAACCATAATTGCAATAGCGTCTCTTTTACTTGTCATTGAAAAAAACCTGCAAGGTGCATTTATGGTCCCAACTGAGGTATTGGCAGAACAGCATTATAAAAATTTATTAAAATATTTGGACCCCCTTTTAGTTTCTGTTGAACTACTTACTGGGAATACGCCTAAAAAAAAGAGAAAAGAAATTTTCTCTAATTTGAACAATGGATTAGTTGATATCCTCGTAGGTACTCATGCTTTATTTGAGGATAAAGTCATCTTTAATGCATTAGGGATGGTCGTAATTGATGAACAACATAGATTTGGAGTTACTCAAAGAAATAGATTACTAAATAAAGGAGAAAATACTAACTTGTTATCAATGACAGCAACACCAATTCCAAGAACTCTTGCGCTTTCTATTTATGGTGATTTAGATGTGAGTCAAATTACAGAACTCCCTCCTGGGAGAGTTCCTATAACTACAAAAATAATTTCAGAAGATGATTTAACTAACTTATTCAAGATTGTTGAAGATGAGATCAATAAGGGAAAGCAAGCTTATGTGATTTTGCCACTTATAGAAGATTCAGAAAAAATGAATTTAAGCTCCGCAAAGAAAACATTCAAATATTTATCAGAAGAGGTCTTTTTTAACAATAAAGTTGGATTATTACACGGTAAATTAAGTTCACAAGAAAAGAATGAAGTAATTAATTCTTTTTTAAAGAATGAAATTAATATATTGGTTTCAACCACAGTAATTGAGGTTGGCATTGATGTCCCTAACGCCACAATTATGATTATTTATAATTCGGACAGATTTGGATTGTCCCAGCTACATCAATTAAGGGGGAGAGTTGGTAGAGGATCAACAAAATCTTTTTGTTATCTGGTAACCCCAGATAAAAATGGATTAGAAAATAAACGACTTTGTGTATTGCAAAAATCTAATGATGGTTTTTATATTGCTGAAAAAGACTTGGAGCTTAGAGGACCAGGCCAGATTTTAGGATATAGACAATCCGGATTGCCTGATTTTGTACTGGACAATTTACCTAATAATAAATTTCTTATTGATAAGGCTCGTGAAGAAGCTATTAAAATTGTTAGTGATGATCCTGATTTAAAAGAAAATATTGTTTTAAGGAATATACTTATTGATAATTCTGATAATAAATTCATTCATGATTTCTTAAATTGAAATTATTATTGTAATTTTTGATATATATGCCACTATAAAACAATTGCAAATTTGAATTGAAAATTTGGAATAAAATACCAATTAAAGATAATGGAGATAAATTAATAGCTATACCTAGCTACTTAAAGTTTTTAGATCCGCACCCTTATTATAATTTAGGAGCACCTTACAAAGATAAAACTTCTATTTGGAAATTAAGAGAGGAGGTCGTAAATAGATTAGTAAAAGTAAATGATTATTTGATATCAAGAAGTAGTTTTAATCTTTTAATTTATGATAGTTGGAGACCTTTAGAAGTCCAGGAATTTATGTTTAAAAGAGCATTTTTATTGGAGTGTGAAAAGTCCGATATTGATCTTTCATTTGAAAATATAAAATCTTATCCATCCATTTTAAAAAAAGTTGAAAAATTTTGGGCATATCCTTCTTATGACACTATGTGTCCTCCCCCTCATTCAACAGGCGGTGCATTGGATGTTTGTTTATCAGATAATGAAGGAAATCTTGTTGAAATGGGAAGCATGGTTGATCAAATGGATGAGACCTCAAATCCTAATTTTTATGCAAACATGAAGAATGAAGAAGCAATTATTTGGAATAGTAGAAGAAATTTATTGGGGGAAATTATGACTAAATTTGGATTTGCTCAACATCCTAATGAATGGTGGCATTTTAGTTATGGTGATCAATTATGGGCTTGGAAAAATAAAAAAGCAAATGCTCTTTATGGAAAAATTTAAATTCTATTGATTTTTATTTAGTAAATTCAATATATAATTTTCATCTTGAGTATTTATAAAATCTCCGAAATCCAAATCCAAATTACCTTTCCAATTATCAAATAATGGTTGAAGAGTTTTTTCTAAATCGTTAAGTTCCATTCTTTGTAAGAATGGTTTAGCCAGCCTTTGTAGATTTTTACTTCCCCCCAACCATAATTGGTATTTGTTTTGCCCACTCCCAACAAGTGCTAATTCGGCCATATAAGGCCTAGTACATCCATTCGGACATCCTGTCATTCTGAATAATATTGTTTTTTGTATTTTTAGATCTAAAAGTAAATTTTCAATCCTTTTTAGTACATCAGGTAATATTCTTTCAGCTTCAGTCATCGCAAGACCACAAAGTGGTAAGGCAGGACAAGCTAAAGCATGTCTTTGTATTTCATTAATGTCATCTAAATTTTCGTATCCAATATTTGATAGAGATTTTTGAATTTCACCTTTATTTTTATTGGCGATATTACAAAGTAAAATATCTTGATTAGGTGTAAGTCTTAAATCTAAATTATATTTTCTAACGATACTTGTTATGGTATTCTTCTTCTCTCCAGATAATCTCCCTGATAATAATGGTAAACCTACGAAATAGGAGGTTTTATTTTGTTTATGCCAACCTAGATAATCAATAAGAACCTTATCCGGTTCTTTTCTAATTTTTTTGATTTCTTTTTTGAAATACTTATCAAAAAGTATCTTTTTGAACCATTTAATACCTTTTCTATGAAGAAGATATTTCATTCTCGAATTTTTTCTTGATTTTCTATCACCATAATCTCTTTGAATAGCCACAATACTTTGTATTAATTCATAAACATCAGGTTCTTCAACATATCCAAGTGGATCTGCAATTCTGGCAAAGGTCTCTTCATTATTATGTGTGCGACCCATACCACCTCCAACATAGAAGTTGCACCCCTCTAAGTTTCCATCTTTAGAAGTAAAGGCCACTATTCCTATATCGTTGGTAAGAAGATCAACAGAATTGTCCCCAGGAACTGTCACAGCACATTTGAATTTTCTCGGTAAATAAGTTGAACCATAAAGAGGCTCATCTTTTATCCCACTAAAAACATTATCTTTGAATTGGAGCTTCCTAATTGCTTCAATATCTTTGTCAGGCTTTATAGTGTACTCTAAATCCCCATCAGCCCAAAGCTCTAAAAAAGTGCCTTGGCCAGCCATTGGGGTGAGAAGATCTGCAACTTTTGTTGCCAATGCTCTTGCAATTTTATAGTCTGGCGAAGCAAATGGAGCCGCAGGGGCCATAACGTTTCTATTTATGTCTCCACATGCAGCTAATGTGGAGCCCATTGAATTTACTATTGTTTGAATTACTTCCTTAAGGTTCTCCTTTCTAATTCCATGCATTTGAAAGGCTTGTCTTGTAGTAGCCCTAAGTGTTCCATTACCTAGTTTGTCAGATAATTCATCTAATGCTAAAAATAATTTCCCAGGGACTTCACCGCCCGGATTTCTTAACCTAAGCATCATTTGCCAATCTTTACTTTTGCCCGGCCTTCTATTTTCCCTGTTATCTTGTTGATAACTACCATGAAATTTTAATAACTGAACTGCATCATTGGTAAAATGATCGCTCTCATTGACTAATTCCGTAGCAAGTGGTTCTCTAAGAAATTGACTGCTTTTTTTAAAATTTTCAAATTTAGAAACTTCTAGTCCATTTGCCAGACAAACAGTTTCTTCCTTGGTAGGATCTTTTTTCTTTTTTACTTTCTCAACCTTGATCAAAGGACCAAAAAATATCTCTTTTTATACATTAGCGAAAAGCTTATTTAACTGGTAGTAAATTATAGTAAGTGAAGTCATATTTTTTTCTTGTCTAAATATTTACTTGAGATAGGAACAGAAGAGTTGCCCGCAAAATTTTCTCATTCTGTTCTAGAGCAATTTAAATCTCTAATAGAATTTGAATTGGATAAAAAGTTAATCAAATTCAAACATATAGTTGTTACCTCCACACCAAGGAGAATAGTTCTACTTATCGAAGGTTTAGTTGATTATTCAGAAGATAAGATAATTGAAAGAAAAGGGCCTAAAGCAAATTCAGCTTATTTAAATGGATGTCCTACTAATGCTGCTTTAGGATTTGCTAATAGCTTAGATATAGATGTAGGTGAGTTAGAAATAAAAAACACAGAAAAGGGTAATTTTGTATTTGGAAAGAAAATTGAGAAAGGACTATCAACAAAAATTTCTCTGTCTTCGATTATCCCAAAATTAGTAAAGAGTCTTCAAGGCCCTCGATTTATGAAATGGGGGGCTGGTAACATAAAATTTTCAAGACCTATTAGGTGGATTGCCTCTATTTATAATGATGAAATTCTTGATTTTGAATTTGATGAATGTGATCCAAAGATCAAAATAAGTAATAAAACAAAAAGTCATAGGCTAATCAATGAAGTTTTAGAAGTTCAGAATCCTGATGAATTTCTTGAATTATTGAAACGAAACAGAGTAATAGCTATTCGAAAAGAAAGAAAAGAAAAAATTGAAAGTTTAATAAATCAGGCATCTAAATCTTTAAATCTGATACCTGACCTTTCAGAAGGATTATTAGATGAACTAACTGATTTAGTTGAATGGCCAGACTTAATTATTGGCAAATTTAGTGATGAATTTCTTGATCTTCCGGTTGAAGTTCTCTCAACAGTTATGAAAAATCATCAGAGATACGTTCCTCTTTTATTGAAAAATAAAAGTTTTTCTAAACTAGATTTAAGCTCTGAAAAAAATATTAGTACAACTTTCTGCGTTATTTCAAATGGTCTTGAAGAATCAAATAATAATATTGCCAAAGGTAATGAGAAAGTATTAAGGGCTAGGTTTTCAGATGCAAAGTTTTTCGTAGAAAGTGACAAAAAAGTTGCTTCAATCGAAAGAAATGAAAAGCTTAAATCTGTTTCATATTTGAAAGGACTTGGAAATATATTTCAGAGGGTAGAAAGGATAGAGGAAGTTACTAAAAAAATTCTTAAATTTTTAAATGACAAGTTTTTAGAAGAAAAAAAAATAATAGAAGCTGCTAAATACTGTAAAAACGATTTATGTAGCGAAATTGTTTTCGAATTCCCTGAGCTGCAAGGAATAATGGGTGGTAAATATCTTAAATATGAGGGATTTAGTGAGGATGTTTGCTTGGCTGTCGCTGAACATTATTTACCTTCTTTTTATAAGGATGCTTTGCCCTCCACAAAATATGGTGCAATAGTTTCCATAGCAGATAAGGTCGAAACCTTAATAAGTATATTTATTTCTGGTAAACGTCCCAGTGGTTCATCTGATCCTTATGCTTTAAGAAGAAATTTGAATGGAGTGATTAAAATAATTTGGGATTATGAACTTGATTTACCTTTAGATAAATTATTCAACGAACTTATTGATTTTTGGAAAATCGTATTTCCGAATTTAAACTTCTCAAGAGAAACAGTATTTAATGATTTAAATGAATTTTTAGTTCAAAGAATTGTTAGTCACCTTGAAGAAATATTACTAAGTAAAGATTTAATAAAGGCCGTTTGCTCTTCTGATGAATTATCTCAAAAAAGAGTATTGAATATTATTGATCTTAAAAATAGGATTAAATCTATTAAGAATTTTAACGAAAAGGATAATTTTGTTGAAATTCAGAAGGTAATCACTAGGGTAAGCAAATTAGCAAATAATAGTGATCTTTCAAGAGAGGTTCTCTCAACAAGAGATTGTGTAAACACAAAACTTTTTGAAAAAGATTGTGAATTGAAAGTTTTTGAATTTATTGGAGAATTAGAAAAACTTTTTTCGGAAGGTTATTGCAATTATTCGGAACTTCTAAATTTGTTTGAAATTAATGTAAACACTATCGAGGATTTATTTGATAATGAAAAGGGAGTGCTAATAATGTCAGAGGATTTAAAAATAAGAAATAATAGACTCAATTTGTTGAGCTTAATTAGAAATTATTCTCTTAAAATAGCCGACTTTACACTTTTGAACTCTTAACTTTAATTCCTCCCTTTATTGAATAATTTTCTAGCATTTTTTCTACTTCTTTATTTTCCCTAACAGCACTATCAACGGGTTTATATTTTAGAGGTGCTAGGGCTTTCCCTCTTAAAATCGAACCAAGTGTAAGCATTGTAATTTTAAGTTGCTGTAATGGTTTCATGGAGACAACTTTTTTGTATAAGTAACTATCAAAAGTAAGTCTTTGTACATCCATGTCATCACACATCTCAACAAAGGCTTCTCTAGCAGAATCATTTCTGTAGAAAATATTTTGAAGAATTTCTAGCACCTTATAAGTTGTGCCATATTTTTTATCCCATTTTTTAAGATAGTTTTTTAAATCTTTTTCTGATGGAATTACTTCACCGTTTTTTGATGTTTCAACAATTTCTTCAGCACACATTCTTCCGCTTTTTGCAGCAAAATAAATACCCTCTCCAGAACTTTTTGTAACATAACCAGCTGCATCACCTACCAATGCCATTCTCCCAACTACTCTTCTTGGTCTTGGATGCTCTGGAATAGGGTGAGCTTCTACCTTTATTACTTCACCATTAACAAGTCTTTTCTTTGCCCTATTTCTTACACCCTCTTGAAGTCCTTTAATTAATGACTGATTCTTTTGCATGGTTCCAGTGCCCACAGCAACATGATCATATTTAGGAAATACCCATCCATAAAAATCAGGAGAAACATCAGTTCCGACATACATTTCAGCAAGATCTTCGTAGTAACTCATTTCTTCTTTAGGCAATTTAATTCTTTCCTGAAATGCTATAGCAACTTTGTAATCTCCTGCATCCATTGCTTTTGCGACTCTGCTATTGGCTCCATCAGCTCCGATCAAAAGGTCGACAGTAAGCTCTTTGAGCTCCCCTTTTTTATCTCCATTCGTAAAATCTGAGTAGGAAAGCTTATATGGCCCTTGATTATTATCGCCAGTATCAATAGAAGTAACTAATCCATTTATTAATGTGGCACCAAGATCCGATGCTCTGTTGCGCATAAAGGCATCCATAACTTCTCTTCTACACATCCCAATAAACTCATTATCACTTTTCCCGTAAACTCTATCTAAACTTATATCTACCTCTCTATTTGATGGGGATATCATTCTCATATGCCTTACTTTCCTATCAATAATTGACTCAGGCAAATCAAATTCTTCGACCATGCAAAGTGGAATTGCTCCTCCACATGGTTTCGCATTATCTAATTTTCTCTCGAAGAGCCAAGTTTTTATTCCAGCTTTAGCAAGTATTTCTGCCGCACACGACCCACTTGGACCTCCACCAATGACAGCTACCCTCAACATATGAAAAAAATAATACTGTATATAAAAACTACATCTTTTTTGCTTATAAAAGTGCATTTCTTAAAATAATAGTTAATATCGAAATATCTTTTCCAAATTCACTTCTAAATATTGGAACTAAACAAAGATATCGATCAATTTGACATACCACTTGCCAAAAGAACTTACCTAAATAATCCTAATTCAACATTATTAAAAAAATTATTAATATTTTCTCCATTTCTTCTTCTTATATTTTCTCTCGCTACATTGCGATTTATTAGAAATGTAGAATTAATACCTCTTAATAATCTCAAATTTCAGGTTGAAAGAAATCATGATGCCAGAATTTTAGGCCATCTTCCCTATAACGAAACTCCTAAAGAGAAACTAGTATTAATTGAGCCTAATATTGAAGTTCATATGGATATGCGCGATTCTCTACTAAAGATGAGAGAAGAAGCCAAAAAGGATGGGATATATTTGGTCTTCTTGAGTGGTTTTAGATCAATAAATTTGCAAAACGATATCTTTTATTCTTTAAAATCTATCAGAAATCAAGAAGCGGCAGAAAGAGCTAGAGTTTCAGCCCCTCCAGGATATTCTGAACATAGTACAGGTTTCGCAATCGATATTGGTGATTCTACTCAAAGAGAGACAGACTTCGAAACCGACTTCGAAAATACTGACGCCTTTAGATGGCTAATAAAAAATGCAGCTAAGTTTCACTTCAAGTTATCATTCAACAAAGATAATAAATATATAGATTACGAACCCTGGCATTGGAGATATGAGGGGTCAATTGAAGCATTAAAAGTTTTTGAAAGCTCAAATAGAAAATTATAAATCTAATTAATTAATTTAATTATTCAATTAGATTATATTTTTCAAAGTCTTAAAGAGAAAATTCTCATAATAAGCATACTTTGAGTTAGCCTTAATAAAGTCAATCTACTATTTATATAAATTCTATAAATGTCATCTTCGATAAAAGAAATTAGAAATGTTGCAATTATTGCTCACGTAGATCATGGTAAGACAACTCTTGTAGATGCATTGTTATCTCAATCAGGAATATTTAGAGACAATGAAGTTATCCCTACATGTGTAATGGATTCAAATGATCTTGAAAGAGAAAGGGGGATAACAATTCTCTCAAAAAATACTGCAGTTAACTATAAAGATACCAGAATTAATATTATAGATACACCTGGACATGCCGATTTTGGAGGAGAAGTTGAGAGGGTTTTGGGAATGGTTGATGGTTGTCTGCTTATTGTTGATGCAAATGAGGGACCTATGCCTCAAACAAGATTTGTTTTAAAAAAAGCATTAGAAAAAGGACTTAGGCCTATAGTCTTTGTAAATAAAATTGATAGACCACGAGTAGTTCCAGAAATAGCAATTGATAAGGTCCTTGATTTGTTTTTGGAATTAGGAGCTGATGATGATCAATGCGATTTCCCTTATCTTTTTGGGAGTGGCTTATCTGGTTTCGCAAAAGAAGAGATGGAATCTAATAGTGACAATATGATGCCTCTTTTTGAAGCTATTATCAGACACGTTCCTCCTCCTGTAGGTGACTCTAATAAGCCTCTTCAGCTTCAAATAACCACTTTGGACTATTCTGATTTCCTAGGCAGAATAGTAATTGGAAAGATCCACAATGGAACTATAAAAAATGGCCAACAAGCTAGTTTGATTAAAGAAAACGGAAAAACTATTAGAGGTAAGGTTAGTAAGCTTTTAGGATTTGAAGGTTTACAAAGAATTGATATAAATGAAGCATTTGCAGGAGATATTGTTGCTGTTTCTGGTTTCGATGACGTCAATATTGGCGAGACCATAGCATGTCCCGATTCTCCTCATCCTCTTCCATTAATCAAAGTTGATGAACCTACCTTAAATATGACTTTTGTTGTCAATGATTCACCATTCGCGGGTAAGGAAGGGAAATTTGTTACTAGTAGACAATTAAAAAATAGATTAGAGAGGGAACTTTTAACAAATGTTGCACTAAGAGTAGAAGAAACTGATTCTCCAGACAGGTTCTCAGTTTCAGGAAGAGGAGAATTACATCTAGGGATATTGATTGAAACTATGAGAAGAGAGGGTTTTGAGTTTCAAATCTCGCAACCTCAAGTAATTTTCAGAGAAATTGATAATGTTGAATGTGAGCCTATAGAGACTTTGGTTTTAGATGTGCCTGAAGTATCTGTTGGTTCTTGCATCGAAAAACTTGGATCTAGAAAGGCAGAGATGAAAAATATGCAGACAAGTTCAGATGGTAGAACTCAATTAGAATTTCTTGTTCCCTCAAGAGGATTAATTGGATTTCGTGGGGAATTTGTAAGGATAACCAGAGGTGAAGGTATCATGAGTCATTCGTTTTATGAATATAAACCTAAAACAGGAGACTTTGAAACCAGAAGGAATGGCGTTCTTATAGCTTTTGAGGAAGGTGTAGCCACATTTTATGCTTTAAAGAATGCTGAAGATAGGGGTGTCTATTTCATTAAACCTGGAGTTAAAGTCTATAAAGGAATGATAATTGGAGAGAATAATCGACCTCAAGATCTTGAGTTGAATATATGTAAAACTAAGCAGTTGACTAATATGAGGTCTGCAGGGGCAGAAGAACTTGATACTTTGCAGTCACCTGTCGATATTACCCTTGAAAGAGCACTCGAATATATTGGTCCAGATGAAATGCTAGAGGTAACACCGGATTCAATAAGAATGAGAAAAATAAATAAAAAGCAAAAAAAATAGTAATTGGTTTTATGAACGAAGAAAGTACAAAAAGTTTTCAAGATTCCCTTTTTAAAGCTTTAAATCTTTTTAACAATCATGAATGGTATGAGGCTCATGATGCTTTTGAAGAAATATGGAATTCCGTTGATGGTGATGAAAGACAAGTTATCCAGGGAATTTTACAAGTATCTGTTTCTCAGTTTCACTTAAGTAAGGGTAATTTAAATGGAGCTACTATTTTGCTTGGAGAGGGTTTAGGTAGGATAAAAACTAGAACCGAGATTAATTTAGGGGTTGATCTTGAATCCTTCTGTCGATGTTTGGAGGATTTATTAAGGAAATTACAATGTAAAGAGCTATTAAATGAGAACGATAAGCCTTTTTTGAAACCTCTTTGATGAATATCTCTATATCTTCAATTAAATTATTATTATTATCTATTTCATTTTTTTTTCAAGAAAACAAGAAAATTAATCGATCTCAAGGAAAATGAACCTAAATATTCATAATGTATCCTTTTCAATTAAAGGAAGATTAATCGTAAATGATGTTTCCATAACTGTTAATCCAGGGGAAGTTGTAGGGTTGATGGGACCTAATGGTGCTGGGAAAACTACAACTTTTAATCTTGCAGTTGGGAATATAAAACCAGATAAAGGTGAAATTTTAATGAATGGGAAAAATATAACCAATCTTCCTTTACCAATTAGATCAAGACTTGGGTTAGGCTACTTAACTCAGGAAGCGAGTATATTTAGAGACCTCACTGTTAAGGATAATATAGATTTGGCTTTGCAAAATTCATCTTATAGTAGAGCAGCGATAAGAAATAGAAGAGAACAATTAATTAATGAATTTAATTTGAATAACTTTGTAGATAGTTATGGTTATCAACTTTCAGGAGGAGAGAGGAGAAGGTGTGAGATAGCTAGGGCTCTCACCGTAGGCAGAAAAGGACCTAAATATCTGTTATTAGACGAACCTTTTGCTGGGATAGATCCTTTAGCTGTTAATGATCTAAAGAAACTAATTCTAAAATTAAGTAGTGACGGGATAGGGATTCTTATTACAGACCATAATGTGAGGGAAACCCTTCTAATTACAAACAAATCATATGTATTAAGTGAAGGAAAAATTTTAGCTAACGATTCATCAAGTGCATTGGCTGATAATCCAATAGTCAAGAAGTATTATCTAGGAGATAATTTCAAACTTTGAAATGATTTTTAAAAAAATAAATTAAAACTTTATTATTAAAGATTTACTCATATAAGAATGATTTTAATTATTATTTAGTTGTCATTGAATATTAAAACTTGAGAAATTTCTAGAAATGATACTAGATAATTTTTTTAAAAATTTAATATATGAACCTGTTTCAGTTTTAGGTCTTTTAGTTTTTTATTTTTTATTAATTAACTTACCAATATCTTTGGGTGCAGTTTTTAAAAAAAAGTCTTCTTCTGCCGTAAGACTTATTACGATTTTAGTGAATTTATTAATAACATTACAATTACTTTTTAGGTGGTCAATTTCTGGGCACTTTCCTATAAGCAATTTGTATGAATCTCTTTATTTCCTTACTTGGGGTATCACATTAGGTCAACTGTTGGTTGAAAGAGAATACCAAGCTCCAATAATTCCTTTAATTGCTATACCTATTGAGTTACTGACCGTGGCTTTTGCTTGTTTTGTTTTACCTGAGGATTTAAAATTGTCATCCAACTTAGTTCCAGCTTTGAGGTCTAGTTGGTTAGTAATGCATGTTAGTGTCGTAATGCTTAGCTATGCAGCATTAATAATAGGTTCTTTACTTTCAATGTCCGTTTTGTTTGTTAATAAAAATCAGCCGCTTCAAATCAGAAGTAGTTCTACAGGTATAGGAGGATTTAAACTTTCAAATAACTATCCTTTAAGTGATTTGGATGAACCTATTGAATTTTCTCATTCAGAAGAATTAGATACATTAAGTTATCGTTCTATATTAGTAGGCTTTGTTCTTTTGACTCTCGGTTTAATTTCAGGTGCGGTTTGGGCTAATGAGGCCTGGGGTACTTGGTGGAGTTGGGATCCAAAAGAAACATGGGCATTTATCTCATGGTTGTTTTATGCGGCTTATCTGCATATGAGAATAAGCAAGGGTTGGCAAGGACGCAAACCAGCATTATTAGCATCTACAGGCTTTTTAATTGTTTTAGTTTGTTATTTAGGAGTTAATTTTTTAGGAATAGGGTTACACAGTTATGGATGGATATTTGGGTGACTAAGATATCACCTGTCTTATTGATTAAGGCTCTGAAAGAACATTCCCTTTTTGTGCTTCTTGCGCAACTTTTCTCAAGTCATCACACCCCTCTTTTAATGTTGGGTAAGCAAACATTCCACTACCTGCAATAAAACAATTAGCACCAGCATCGGCACATTGAGAAATAGTCCAATTTGCTTTTATGCCCCCATCAACTTCAATATCTACGTTTAAGTTATTGTTGATAACAAAGTTTCTTATTTCTCTTATTTTATTAAGCATTGTTGGTATGTAAGCTTGTCCACCAAAGCCTGGATTAACTGTCATAACCAAAACATGATCTACCATATCCATAATGTTCTTAATCATTTCAAAAGGAGTATGAGGGTTTAATGCAACAGAAGGAGATCCTCCTAGGTCTCTTATTCTTCCGAGAACTCTATGCAAATGAATATTTGCTTCGGCATGAGCTATTACTACTCCTGGTTCTCCATTTGCACCTTTTGTAGCGTTTACATAAGATTCAAGCATCGTTTCACAATTGTATTGGCTCACCATTAATTGAGTTTCAAAAGGAACATTGCAATATTTCCTGCATGCTGAAATCATTTCAGGACCGAATGTAAGATTTGGAACGAAATTTCCATCCATTACATCAAATTGAATTCTATCTACCCCAGCCTCTTCGAGTTCTTTCACACATGACCCCATATTTGCCCAATCTGCTGGTAAAACTGAAGGAATTATTTGAATTGGTCTACTAACACCAGCTAAATTTGTTTGATTTGACTCAGTCATTTAATTTTTAAAATATTTAATAAAGATACTATATTTAGTTGTTTATTCCTAATTTCAAGTCACGGCCTGATAAAGTAACAGCTGTAAAGAGTTAAAAAAAGCTTACTAGCATAATAATTCTCATATAAAATGACATTTTTTATGAGATCATACTCAAAACCTTTTAGAAAATCCTCAAAATTTAATTGTGAATCAAACTTTAATTCAAGAAATTCTCGAAGTTGTCGAGCAAGCAGCTATTGCCTCAGCAAAATTAACAGGACTTGGTCAAAAAGATGAAGCTGATGCTGCAGCTGTCGAAGCAATGAGATTGCGAATGGGCAAAATTGAAATGAAAGGGAAAATTGTTATTGGAGAAGGTGAAAGAGATGAAGCACCTATGCTCTATATAGGTGAAGAGGTTGGTAGTGGAAGTGGTCCAGGGGTTGACTTTGCAGTAGATCCTTGTGAAGGAACTAATCTTTGTGCGAATAATCAAAGAGGTTCTATGGCAGTTTTAGCGGCCTCTGATACGGGTGGTCTTTTCAATGCGCCTGATTTTTACATGAATAAATTAGCAGCGCCTCCTGCGGCCAAAGGTAAAGTAGATATAAGAAATTCGGCTACTGAAAACTTAAAGATACTAAGTAATTGCTTGGGTCTTTCTATTGATGAGCTTACTGTTGTTGTAATGGATAGAACTAGGCATAAAGATTTAATTAAAGAGATTCGCGGATGTGGTGCAAAAGTACAACCGATTTCTGATGGTGATGTGCAAGCAGCGATTGCATGTGGTTTTGCAGGAACTGGAACACATTGTTTGATGGGTATAGGTGCAGCTCCAGAGGGTGTTATTTCAGCTGCTGCAATGAGAGCTCTGGGCGGGCACTTTCAAGGACAACTAGTTTATGATCCAGCAATCGCTCAAACTTCTGAGTGGGCCGATTACACAAAAGAAGGAAATATAAAACGTCTTAATGAAATGGGCATAACTGATATAGATAAAATCTATGAAGCAAACGAATTGGCCTCTGGAGAAAATGTTGTTTTCGCTGGTAGTGGAATAACTGATGGATTACTATTTGACGGAGTTAAATTTGAAAGGGATTGTGTTAGAACAAGCAGTCTAGTTATTAGTACATTAGATAGCACTGCAAGGTTCACAAACACTGTCCATATAAAAGATGGTGCTAAGAGTATCAGCCTTTAAAAAATTCCTTTTGATTTTATGCATATTGTTGTCGTCGGACTGAGTCATCGCACGGCACCTGTCGAAGTGCGTGAGAAGTTAAGTATTCCTGACCAATCTATAACAGAATCATTGAAAGCATTAAAAGCTTTCTCTGAAGTATTAGAGGTTTCAATTTTAAGTACTTGTAATAGGCTGGAAATATACGCCCTAGTAAAGGATAAAAACAATGGAATATCATCTATTAAAGAATTTATATCAGAATATTCTGGAATCACTTTTGAAGATTTAAATCCACATCTTTTTAGCTTTAGACAGGAAGAAGCAGTTTTGCATTTGATGAAAGTTTCGGCAGGACTCGATAGCCTTGTTTTAGGGGAAGGACAAATCCTTTCTCAGGTAAAAAAAATGATGAGATTAGGTCAAGAGAATCAATCTACTGGTCCAATTCTTAATAGATTATTAACTCAATCAGTTAGTACAGGTAAAAAAGTTAGATCCGAAACAAATTTAGGAACTGGAGCTGTATCAATAAGTTCAGCAGCGGTAGAACTTGCCCAATTAAAAATTGGTCAGGAAAAGGGTTTTGATACTCTTGTTAGTTTGGAATCAGAGAATGTTCTTGTAGTGGGTGCCGGACGAATGAGTAGGCTTTTAATAACTCATTTAAAATCAAAAGGATGTCACAAACTTATTCTCATTAATAGAAATATCGATAGAGCATTAAATCTTGCGCTAGACTTTCCTGACTTAAAGATTGTTTGTAAAGGGTTAAACGAATTAGATGAAAATATTTCAATATCTTCACTTGTTTTCACCAGTACAGCGTCTGAAGAGCCAATAATTGATCTCGCTAAAATTGAAAAATTAAATTTGAGTAATAAACTTAAATTTATTGATATTGGTGTACCGAGAAATATATCTAATGATGTCAAAAAACATGAATTTGTAAAATCATTTGATGTGGATGACTTACAAGAGGTCGTTTCAAGAAATCAAGAATTTAGACAGAAAATAGCAAAGGAAGCGGAATCTTTAGTAGAAGAAGAAAGGATCATTTTTCTAGAATGGTGGGCAAGTCTAGAGGCGGTTCCAGTAATTAATAAACTTAGATCAGATTTGGAGTTAATTAGAAAAGAGGAATTGCAGAAAGCACTAAGCAGGATGGGACCAGATTTTTCGGCTCGAGAAAGAAAAGTTGTGGAAGCTCTGACTAAAGGAATTATTAATAAAATACTTCATACACCTGTCACCAAGTTGAGAAGTCCTCAATCAAGAGAAGAAAGGCAAGTTTCTTTGAAAATCGTTGAAAAATTGTTTTCTTTGGTAGAAGAGGATAAAAATAACTAATTTTTCTCGATTTATATTAAGTTTTTCCAGTGATTTATCGAAATACCTGTGTAAACTGACCATTTGTATTTCTAAATTTGCCCAAAATCAGTTACTTTAAATAATTGTATATCTAACTCAATTAGATTGAATGAAGCGTGTGTTGGCCATTATCCTCGGAGGAGGAAAAGGTTCTAGACTTTACCCTTTAACAAAAATGAGGGCTAAGCCTGCTGTGCCATTGGCAGGTAAGTATCGTTTAATAGACATTCCAATTAGTAATTGTATAAATTCAGGCATTGAAAAAATGTACGTATTGACCCAGTTCAATAGTGCATCTTTAAATAGACATATAGGAAGAACCTATAATTTAAATGGTCCTTTCGGCCAAGGATTTGTGGAGGTATTAGCCGCGCAACAGACTCCTGATAGTCCGAAGTGGTTCGAAGGTACTGCTGATGCTGTAAGAAAATACCAATGGTTATTTCAAGAATGGGATGTTGATGAATATTTAATATTGTCAGGCGATCAGCTGTACAGAATGGACTACAGTTTATTTGTTCAACATCATAGGGATAATGGTGCAGATTTAACTGTTGCAGCTTTGCCTGTTGATCAAGTTCAAGCAGAAGGTTTTGGCCTTATGAGAATCGATGATGTTGGAAATATAAAAGAATTCAGTGAAAAGCCTACTGGAGAGAAGTTGAAGGCAATGGCAGTAGATACTTCAAAATTTGGATTAAGTAAGGAGTCAGCTGCTGAAAAACCTTATCTAGCCTCTATGGGTATTTATGTCTTTAGCAGAAATACTCTTTTTGATCTCCTAAATAAATTTCCTAATTATACGGATTTTGGTAAGGACATAATTCCTGAAGCCCTAAGTAGGGGTGATACTCTTAAAAGCTATGTGTTCGATGATTATTGGGAAGATATCGGCACCATTGGGGCATTCTTTGAATCAAACCTTGCATTAACTGAGCAACCAAAGCCTCCATTTAGTTTTTATGATGAAAAATTTCCAATTTATACAAGACCTAGATTCCTCCCCCCTTCTAAACTTGTAGATGCTCAAATTACTGATTCAATAGTTTGTGAAGGCACAATCTTGAAGTCATGTAGTATTTTACATTGTGTTTTAGGTGTAAGAAGCAGAATTGAAAGTGATTCGGTTCTTGAGGACACTCTTGTTATGGGTGCAGATTTTTTTGAATCCCCAGATGAGAGGATTGAATTAAGAAAAGGGGGCGGAACGCCTCTTGGAGTTGGTGAAGGGACTACTGTAAAAAGAGCAATTCTTGATAAGAATACAAGAATTGGTGATAATGTCGTGATCATTAATAAAGATCGAGTAGAAGAAGCAGATAAGCCAGAATTAGGCTTCTATATCAGAAATGGAATTGTTGTAGTAGTTAAAAATGCAACTATTGCGAACGGAACTGTTATTTAAATCTATTCCATCATTTTTCGCTGACAAAAGTGTTTTTTTTGAGCAATTTTGTTGAGTTACAGGCAAACTATATTTATTGAGTTTTTTAATTTTTTATGTCCAAGGCACATTTTGGTTTAATAGGTCTTGGTGTTATGGGCGAAAATTTAGTTCTTAACGCAGAGAGAAATGGATTTTCTAGTGTAGTTTTTAATAGGACTTACTCAAAAACCGAAGAATTTTTACAAGGTCGTGGCCTTGGGAAGAATATAGAAGGAGCTGAAACTCTTCAAGAATTTGTTAATAAGCTAGAGAGACCCAGAAGAATTCTAATGATGGTAAAAGCTGGGCCCGCAACAGATGCTGTCATTGATAATATTTCTGGATATCTCGAGGAAGGAGATTTATTAATAGATGGCGGCAACTCTCAATTTAAAGATACAGAAAGAAGGGTGAATACTCTTGAAAGTAAAAGTTTTGGATACATTGGAATGGGAGTCTCTGGAGGAGCCAAAGGAGCTCTAGAGGGTCCAAGTATGATGCCCGGGGGTACTAAGGCTTCATATGATGCGATAGAAAGCTTACTAACAAAAATGGCTGCCAAAGTTGAAGATGGACCATGTGTTGCATATGTTGGACCAGGAGGCTCAGGTCATTTTGTAAAAACTGTTCATAACGGAATTGAATATGGAATTGAACAAATACTTGCAGAAGCTTATGACCTTATGAAGAGAGTCAAAGGTATGAATGGACAGCAGATGTCAGAGGTATTTGGTATCTGGAATAATACTGATGAATTAGCTTCTTATCTTGTTGAGATAACAGAGATTTGTCTAAATACAAAAGATGAGATTACTGGAGATGATGTCGTGGAAAAAATATTGGATAAAGCTGGCCAGAAAGGTACAGGTTTATGGACTGTTGTAAGTGCTCTAGAACTGGGGGTATCAGTCCCAACTATTTATGCATCTTTAAATGCAAGAGTAATGAGTTCTTTAAAAGAGCAACGTAGTGAGATTGAAAAAACTATTCCGTCTAAAGAGATGGAGGATTTTGATTTAGGTAATATATCAGATGGAATGAAACCTTTATTTGATGCTGTAGTCCTTGCCACAATTGCTAGCTATTCCCAAGGTATGGATATTTTAAGAGAAGCATCTGCAGTATATAACTATGGTTTGAATATGCCGTCAATTGCTCAAATATGGAAAGGTGGTTGCATAATTAGATCAAAATTATTAAGTAAAATACAAGATGCTTATAACAAAGACCCTGATCTAAAAAATTTAATTTTTGATGATTGGTTTAATAATGAAATTGCGACAAGATTAGACAACTTAGCTAAAGTAGTTTCTCTATCCACAAAGGCAGGTATACCAGTCCCATGTTTATCCAGTACTTTAGATTATTTGAATAGTTATAGAACCAATAGACTTCCTCAGAATCTTGTTCAGGCAATGAGAGATTGTTTTGGCTCTCATACATATGAAAGAATTGATAGGGAAGGTAGTTTTCATACTGAATGGATGAAATGATTGAAAAGGTCAAAAATGGATATACCTTAAATATATACAAAGACAAGTTAGAACTATCTACAGCGGTTTTTAAGTTTATTCAAAGCCACATTATTCATACTTTAAAAAAGAAAGACAGGTTTAAATTTTGTGTAAGTGGAGGTTCAACTCCTAAATCTGTGTATCATCTCTTATCTAATAATGATCTTCGATGGGATATGGTTGATGTCTTTTTAGGAGATGAAAGATGTGTTGATCCAAATTCAGAATTAAGTAACTCGTTAATGTTGAGAAATTCTTTGTTAACTAATTTTGGATCTAAAGCTTATTTTTATGAAATTTTCGATGATTTAAACGCTGATGATGAAACTACCAAAAATCAATTTATTTCTAAATTATTTGAAAAATGCGGATCAAACCCTCCCTTATTTGATTTGACTTTATTAGGTCTTGGAGACGATGGTCATACAGCTTCACTATTTCCTTATCAAAAAAATAACAATGTAGATGATTTTGTGATTTTTAATGAAGGCAAAGGATTAAAAAGAATTTCATTAACGCCAAAGGTCCTTTCAGCCTCATCAAAGATAGTATTTTTGGTTAGTGGAGCTAATAAAAGAATTGCTCTTGAGAGGTTGTTAGATGAAAAAGAGCCCACAGATAGAACACCATCAAAATTAATAAAATCTATTAATCAAATTTCAGTTTTTTGCGATCAGGATTCAGCAAAAGAATTAGAAATTTAGTTAAAGTCTATTCATAATTTAAATTATTTAATGAGTAAGAAAAATTTTTTATTCCAGAAAAAGGAATTTGATGGTTGGAAAACATTAAATGATACTGTTATGGGCGGATCAAGTTCGGCTTTTTGTGAAATTTCAAATTCTGGTTTGTTATTAAAGGGTAATATTGTCGAGAAAGCTGGAGGATTTGTTAGTTGTAGATCGCCTATTTATAAACCTTCTTTAAACGTATCTGAATATTCATCCTTCGAATTAAATATTGATGGACAAGGAAGAACTTTTAAATTTGCTGTTGCTTGTGAAGATGATCTTCTTGGACTAACCGAATTTATTCCTGGTGGTCTTAGATGGATTAAATCATTCCCCACAAAAAAATTCGGAACAACAAATGTTCAAATTCTGTTTAGTGAGCTAAAACCTTCAGTAAGAGCTAATAAGGTACGGTTCCCATTTAAATTTAAGCCTTCTAAAATCAGAAGATTGCAACTACTACACTCTAAGTTTGGTGATGATGGATTACTTAATAATGAGTTTAAACAGGGTTCTATAAAAGTTTTAATTAAATCAATAAGTGTTATTTGAAAATCGATCTAAAAATATAGAGAGCTTAATCGCTAAGTCAGCAGATTTAACAAATAAACCTTTTGTGCATTCTGTCGTAAAAATAAATGGTGAATACGAAATTGAAGAAGAAGATATTGATTTGACGGTTAATATCTTATGTCGAGATAAAGAAGGCAAAAGATTAGAAATTTACGATCTTGAATTAGAACTTTTTAAATCAAATAAAGAGTTAGTTTTAGTTATCTCTAAGCTTAATTTTCCTGATGAACCAATATTATGGAGTGGAGTTAAAACATTGTGGATGAATAGCAATAATGGAAAAAAATGCAACTCACCAAAATACAGCGCTAGATTGGAAAACCTAGCAAATAGGATAAAAAGCTTTATTGATTAAGATAATAAACTTTGAGCTGATCTATAAATCAGTAACAGCACCTAAACTTGATGTACTTACGATTTTCGAATATTTTGAAAGTATCCCTCTTTTGTATTTTGGTTTAGGCTTTACCCAATCTTTTTTCCTTTTTTCTAATTCTTCATAAGATAAATCAACTTTAATAAGTTGCTTTACAGCATCTACTGTAATTAAATCACCTTGTTTTATTAGAGCAATATTTCCGCCAACAGCAGCCTCTGGGGCTATATGACCCACAACCAGACCATAAGTGCCCCCGCTAAATCTGCCATCGGTAATTAAAGCTACCTTCTCTCCTAGTCCTTGACCAACAATTGCAGATGTTGGAGCTAACATCTCTCTCATACCTGGTCCTCCTACAGGCCCTTCGTTTCTAATAACAACAACATCACCAGCTTTGATATCATTATTCAATATCGATCTTAAACAATCCTCTTCACTTTCAAAAATCTTTGCTGGACCTGTTAATACAGGGTTTTTTACTCCGCTAATTTTAGCTACGGAACCTTCGCTCGCTAAGTTACCTTTTAATATCGCTAGGTGTCCCTTTTGATAAAGAGGGTTATCTATGTCTCTTATGACATTTTGATTTGTTGGAGGGTTATCTGGAATATTCTGTAAGTATTCTGAGATGGTTTTCCCTTCAATATTTTTGCAATCGCCATGTATTAATCCTGCATTCAAAAGTATTTTCATTACTTGTGGAATCCCACCTGCATTATGAAGATCCACCGTCACATATTTACCACTCGGTTTAAGGTCACAAATAACGGGTACCTTTTGTCTGATTCTCTCAAAATCATTAATGTTGATATCTATTCCCGCAGTATTTGCAATGGCTAAGATGTGCAATACCGCATTTGTTGATCCTCCAATTGCCATGATTACTGATATGGCATTTTCAAATGCTTTCTTCGTCATTAGGTCTAGAGGTCTTATATCTTTTTCTATTGCAGAGACTAATATCTCAGCACTTTTATCCGCACTTATTTCTTTTTCAAGATCTTCAGCAGCCATAGTGGAACTGTGAGGAAGACTTAACCCTAATACTTCAATAACTGCAGACATTGTATTAGCTGTAAACATCCCTCCACAACTACCAGCACCAGGAATACAATTTTTCTCAACTTGCATTAGCCTTTCTTCATTAATTTTGCCTGATGTTAATTGTCCAACAGCTTCAAATGCACTAACAACAGTAAGATCTTCTCCATGTAACTTTCCAGGTTTTATTGTCCCTCCATAAATAAAAATTGAGGGAATATTCATTCTTGCAATCGCTATCATTGCACCAGGCATATTTTTGTCACATCCACCTATAGCAAGCACTCCATCCATACTCTGAGCATTGCATGCTGTTTCAATTGAATCAGCAATAACTTCTCTTGAAACAAGGGAATATTTCATGCCCTCTGTCCCCATAGAAATGCCATCACTTACTGTTATAGTTCCAAACATCTGAGGCATCCCACCTGATCTTTTTATTGAATCTTCAGCTTTGAGAGCTAGCTTATTTAAACCTATATTGCATGGCGTTATGGTGCTGTATCCATTCGCAACTCCAATAATTGGTTTATTAAAATCTTCATCATTAAATCCAACAGCTCTTAACATCGATCTGTTAGGGGATCTTTGCACACCTTGGGTTATTGCAGATGATCTGAGTTTATTCATATTATTTGAGAACCCTTTTTATTCTATTGTCCCAACTCTTCAAGTTGCTTCCTCACATCAGCAATTGCAGAATTTAGTTGCTCAACTTTCTTCTCCAAATTCTCTCCTTCAACTTCATTTATATTTTCATTTGAATCAATCGCTTCAGAACCGTCTTGAATTCTAGAGGAATACATCATTGCTTTTTGTTTTTTTTCCTCCTTTCTTTTGTCTGCTTCGGAAATTAACCACCAAGCTAGACCTGCTGCTCCAATAAAAGCACCGCTTATTAATGATAAAAGATTATTTGAAGACGAATCTCTGTATTCAGACATTGGTAAAATATTTACTTCTATATTCTATATTAGTTCTTATCTTGAAATATAGTACTTAAACGCGATAAAGGATTCCCAATACCGGGTACTAATAATGGTGTTTTTTCGTCTTCCTCATCTATGCAAGAAGTGTAAATTACCTGATTAGGGAATAATTTTGCAATTTCATTTAACCCTTTATTTGAGCAAATAGCAGTTATTAAAAGAATCCTATTTGAATCAACACCTAATTCCCTTAATTTAATTAAAGTTTCTAATGTTGCTGATTTTGTCGTTATTTGTTCTGAATAAAATATAACTCCTTCATTTGATTCGATAGTTTTAGGAAGTTCTCCTAATGAGAGGGTTGAATTAGGAATTACTTCCTTAGATCCAAACCAAAGAGATAACCCTTCCGGCAACATTGCGATCACTTTTATTGGATAATCATTATTAATAAAGAATCCATCTGCGTCCCCATTATCAGTATTTACTATTTCTTTTTTATATGGTAGCCAATTACGTAATGCTTCATATGTAAGCCATTTCCCTAATTGCTCATATCCTGTTGAGTACAAAATATTTGGAGTATTTTTTTCTCGCAATATTGAAAGCCAATGTTTTATTAATGGATGAGGAGGAACAATAACCTTTAGTGACATTGCCATATATTTTCCTTTAAGATACTCTTACAAACTTTAAATACTTAAGTTCTAAAATACAGTCTTATTATGATTAAATCAATTGTTTTCCCCTCACTAAAGAATGCATTAATTACTTTGTTGTTCGTTGGGATTTTATTTTTTAATTCTGTAAATTCTGCATGGGCTAAAAGACCTCCTGAGATTAGAAACCAGCAAGACCTTAATTTAGAGCCAGATATGCATGGTCAAGATTTAAGCGGTAACGAATACGTTAAGTTTGATTTGAATGGGTTTAATTTCAGTGAAAGTAATTTAGAGGGCGCGGTGTTCAATAATAGTAAATTGCAAAATTCAAAGTTTAATGGAGCCAATTTAAGAGACGCACTAGCTTATGCAACAGATTTTACGGATGCAGATCTTTCGGATGTTAATTTTACAAATGCTTTATTAATGGAGAGTAATTTTGAAGGAGCAAAAATAGATGGTGCAGATTTTACTGATGCTGTTCTTAGTCGTACACAACAAAAACAATTATGTGCGATTGCTAATGGCACAAATAGTTCTACAGGAGAGAGTACAGAATATAGCTTAGGTTGTTAATCATAAAAGATGAAAAAAAAAATACCAGTTATAGTTGTTTCGGGATTTCTTGGTTCAGGTAAAACAACTTTTCTAAGATATCTATTAAAAGAGAGTAATAAAAAATTTGGTTTAATAATTAATGAATTTGGTGATGTTGGAATTGACGGTGATTTGATTAAAAGTTGTGATAAATGTAATGAATCTGAAGACGACTGCGTAATCGAATTAAACAATGGATGTTTGTGTTGTACTGTTCAAGATGATTTTGTTCCATCAATAAAATCTCTCCTAGAATTTAATCCTCATGTCGAATCAATAATTATCGAAACAAGTGGCTTGGCACTACCAATTCCCTTAATTCAAGCACTTAACTGGCCTGAGATTAGGTCTTCCATATACCTTGATGTTGTTGTTTGTATCGTTAATGGAGAATCAATGCTTAATGGTTCACCAATTAATGATTTAAATAAAATAACAAAACAATATAATGAAACAGATAAAATTGATCACAACGCCGATATAAATGAACTTTTTGAGGAGCAACTAGAAGTTTCTGATATCGTTTTAGTCTCTAGATCAGATATCTTAAATGATGATCAGTTTGACGTTGTAAAAAATAAAATAAGAGGAAGTCTAAACAAATCTACACCAGTCCTTAAATCCAAGAATGGCAAAATTGATTTAAATTATCTATTTGATTTTAATTTTAAAAAAGAGACTTATAAGGAATTTTTAACTGAAGAACATGACCATAATCATGTTGAGCTTGTATCAGATTCATTTAAATTAAATTATTTCCTTGAAAAAAATGACTTTGAAAAGGTGATGTCAAAAATCTTGGATGAATTAAACATTCTTCGAATTAAAGGACGTATTTGGATACCAAACAAATCATTGCCTTTACAAATTCAAATTGTTGGAAAGAAAATTAATACTTGGTTTGAAGAAGCTCCAGACAACTGTTGGAGACCAAATCATAATGCTGGCCTTGAATTAGTAATAATTTCCTTTGATGAAAAATCTATAAAAACTTTCAATAGAAAAATTAAAGAGAAATTTAAGATTTTAAGCGACCAAAAAATAGCAATTTGACTTTATAGTTAGCTGTCGAGATACTTACTACAGTTGTCAGTTCAAGATGGAAAATCCAAAAATTGCTTTAAAACAAATAATTTCTAATGACGTAACATCAATTGATAAAATAAAATGTTCAAAATGTGGAGGTGCAGGAAATTTTAAAACACCTGAAAATTCAAGAAGAACTTGCTTAGTTTGTTTTGGTAGAGGCTACATAAATATTTAATAACTAATCAGCAAACCTTAGGTTAAAAATATTTATTTATAAATCAATAGTACTTTTTATTAAAATTTAAACTAATCTTCTAGTAGAAATTAATTTTTAATTGGACAAATTTGCTGTAAAAGTTTTTGTAAGACTAAGGCCCTCAGTTTTAGATCCAGCAGGGGAAGCTACCAAATTTGCTTCTATAAAACTTGGAGCGGAGGGAATAAAATCATTACGTATAGGAAAAATGATTGAGGTTAAAATAGAAGGTAATGGTGAAAACGAAGTAAGAGAAAAAATTGATTTATTATGTGATAGGTTATTCGCAAATACTGTTATTGAAGATTATGAGTATTCACTAGAAAAATTATAGGATGGATAATTTTACTGTAGGAGTTGTTGTCTTCCCTGGTTCTAATTGTGATCGTGATGTTTCATGGGCATTGGAGGGTTGTTTAGACATAAGAACAAAATACTTGTGGCATGAGTCTTCAGATTTGAGTGATGTAGATGCAATAGTTTTACCTGGAGGATTTAGCTACGGTGATTATCTAAGATGCGGAGCAATTGCAAGATTCTCTCCATTAATAAATGCCTTGGATGATTTTGTTAAAAGCGGGAAAAGAGTTTTAGGAATTTGTAATGGGTTTCAAATTTTGACAGAATCAGGGTTCTTGCCTGGTGCTCTTGTTGCAAATAAAAATCTCAATTTTATCTGTGATGATGTTGAACTGGATATCGTTTCTTCAAAAGGAGGTTGGTTTAATAATGGAGATGAAAAACAAACTATTATGTTGCCAATTGCGCATGGGGAAGGAAGATATTATTGTGATTCTGATACTTTAAAAAAACTTGTAGATAATGAATTGATCGCTTTGAGATATAAGAATAATCCCAATGGATCCTCATTCGATATCGCAGGCATAACTAATGAAAAGGGAAATGTTCTAGGTTTAATGCCTCATCCAGAGCGAGCATGTGACGAGACAATTGGTGGGACAGATGGTCTCTTTACATTAAAATCATTAATATTGAAATAAAAAAAGACCCCCAATTTTGGAGGTCTTTTTTTATTTTATTTGGGAAGAAATTAAACATTAGCTTTTACTTTTGGATCTAAATCGCCTTTTGCGTAAAGATCAGCAAAATAATTAGTGCTGTTTTGTTTGATCTTACTTGCTTGACCTTCGCACCAGAACTGCTTGTATCTGTCAAGACAAACTTGCTTCATGTATTTTCTAGCAGGCTTGTTGAAATGTCTTGGGTCGAAGTTTGCCTTATCAGCAAATGCTGCTTCTCTAACCGCGGCAGTGAAAGCAAGTCTGTTATCAGTATCAATGTTAACTTTCCTGACTCCATTTCTTATCCCCTCTTGAATTTCTTCAACAGGAACGCCGTATGTTTGAGGAATTTCACCACCATATTTGTTAATAATATCTAACCATTCCTGAGGAACTGAACTAGATCCATGCATTACAAGATGGGTATTTGGAAGTGCTTTGTGAATTTCAGCAATTCTGCTTATTGCAAGAACTTCTCCCGTTGGTTTCCTTGTGAATTTATAAGCACCATGACTTGTACCTATAGCAATAGCTAATGCATCGACTTTTGTTTTAGCAACAAAATCTGCAGCTTCTTCAGGATCAGTCAAAAGCATATCTGTAGAAAGTTCACCTTCAAATCCATGACCATCTTCTGCTTCTCCTTTCCCTGTTTCTAGTGAACCTAAGCAACCTAGTTCTCCTTCAACACTAACTCCAACTGAATGAGCAAAATCTACTACTTTTTTAGTGACAGCAACATTATATTCGTAACTAGCGGGTGTTTTTGCATCTGCCTCTAGAGAACCATCCATCATTACTGATGTGAAACCATTTATTGCTGCTGAATAACATGTTGATGGTTCATTACCGTGGTCTTGGTGCATTACCACTGGAATATTAGGATATGTTTCTGTAGCAGCAAGGATTAGATGACGTAGGAAAATTTCTCCTGCATAATTTCTTGCCCCTCTTGAAGCTTGGAGGATTACAGGACTATCAGTTTCATATGCTGCTTCCATTATTGCTTGAACTTGCTCAAGGTTATTAACATTGAAAGCTGGAATACCGTAATCATTCTCAGCAGCATGATCTAAAAGTAGTCTTAGTGGAACGAGGGCCATAATTAAAATTAGTTAAATGCTATAAAAGCACATGTTTCCGAGAGTTTAGTATAAAGAGGTATCAAATGTCACGTCATTAGATATACAAAATACTAAATTAAAGAAACTAATCTTATGACCCAGAGTATATTTTTAGGATTTTTTAGTTAATAAGTGTAGCCTGCCACAAACAATTGTTCATCAGATGAAGGTTGAGATCCTGCTACATATGCACCTTTTGAAGCTTCAGAGTTTGCCTGGGCTCTTGCAATTAATGCTTTTTGCCCTTCTTCAACGTCGCTTCCTTTCCAGGCCTTTAAGCATGAGTGCTGTAATGCTCTTCCATAGGAGAATGAAACATTCCATAAAGCTTTCCTGTAAAGAGTGTTCATATTATTTAAGTAGACAGAAGCAGCTTCTTCGCTTAACCCTCCTGATAAGAAAACTATTCCAGGAACAGATGCAGGAACGCACCTTTCCATAGTTCTTATTGTCATTTCAGCAACTTTCATAGGATCAGCCTTTGTTGGACAATCTGCTCCATTAACAGTCATAGAAGGTTTTAATAGAGTTCCCTCTAGAAAAACTCCATTTGCCTGACAGGCAATATAAACCTGTTTTATTACCTCTTCTTGGACTTCAGCAGTTTTTTCAATAGTATGGTCTCCGTCCATTAAGATTTCAGGTTCAATAATTGGTACCAAACCAGATTCTTGAACGGATCTTGCATACCTTGCTAATCCCCAGGCATTCTCTTGAATTGATAGTTTTGAAGGACAACCATCATTTGTAATTTGCAGAACTGCTCTCCACTTTGCAAATCTTGCACCTTGTTCATAATATTTTGCGGCTCTTTCAACTAACCCATCTAGGCCAGAGCAAAAAGTTTCTACATCTCCCCCTCCAGGAAGTGGATTTAGACCTTTATCGACCTTTATACCTGGAATAATACCTAAATCATTTAGTTTCTTAACCATTGACTCACCATCATGGTGATTCTGATAAAGAGTTTCTTCGAAGAGGATTGCACCACTTATATACTTCCCAAGACCTTCTGTGGTAAAAAGCATTCCTCTATATGCCTTCCTATTGTCTTCAGTATTCTCAACGCCAATTCCAGCGAGTCTTTTCCCTACTGTTTTAGTGGATTCATCAACCGCTAATATCCCTTTCCCTTTAGAAGCTAGTAATTGAGCATTCTCTTTGAGCTCATTTTTGTAATAGTTTAAAGCCATTCTTTAATAATTCAGTTCAATTGATTTTTCCAGAATATTAAAAAAAAATAAAATCAATCCAATACTTTATCGGGTGATAATTGCTACTTATAGATGTATAGCTTTAAATTTTTATTCTTAATCCGCTTTTAGAAGATTCTCTTATAGCTTCGCAAACTTTATGACTCGCCAGTCCCTCACATAATCCTGGAATGATAGGTGTTTGATTAAAAATACTCTCAGCCCATAAATTTTGAATTCTTAAAACTGGAGCTATTCTTCCATCAGTCCATGTTTTTTCAAAATTAAACCTTGAATCTGCAGTTAGATTTTGTATTTTATTTTCGTTGTTTGAATATTTCAAATTAAAACCATGGACATAATCTTTTTGGTTCTCGCTTTTAAGAATAAGTGAACCTTCGCTTCCATATATTTCTAAACTAAATCCTCTACCGTTTTTAGAAATCGATGATAAAGATACCTGACATGGAATAAGATTCGAGCTGTAGTTTGATATTTCTATATTGGCTAAACATACATCTTCACTCGTAACATCATTAAAATCAGATGAATTAGCTAAAGGTCTTTTTTTGATTGAAGTTGCTAACTTGCCAGATACATTTGTTGATTCTCCAAAAAACCAATTTAACATGTCGAATGCATGAGTACCTAAGGCGCCAATAACTCCTCCACCTTTTTCTTCCAAAGAATACCAATTCCAAGCTCTTTTAGGGTCGGATCTGCTACCCATTAACCAATCTAATTTAACTAAATATATTTCTCCTAAAATATTTTCATCAATAAGTTTTTTTGTCTGAAGAAAAAGGGGTACTGCTCTATATTCGAAATCAACACATACGCTTAAGTTATTAATTAAAGATATCCTCTGAAGCTCTTCTATTTCAGAGGACGATATTGAAACAGGTTTTTCCAATAGCAAATTTTTATTATTCTCAAGAGCTTGTTTTGCTAATTTAAATCTTGATTCGGGAGGAGTAGCAATAATAATCCCATCAATTTCTTGAAATTTAACTAAGTCTTCCCAATCATGAAAAAACTCTAATCCAGTCTCTTTTTCTAGAATTGATTTTTGCTTTTTGTCATAATGATAAATAGCAACAGGCGTTAAATAATTCGACTCTTTTAACGCTTCTAAATGTACTTTTTTACCAAACCCTAGTCCAGCGATTGCTATTTTTAATTTTTTATTTTTAGAATTCATTATTATCTATTTATAAACTCTGAACAGCTATTTTCAATAACTACATCTATTAGTTCATCATTATTGGAAGTTTGCCATTTTGAATTGAATTGAGGTATTCCATTTATGGATGTATCTTTAAACTTTTTTTCATTGCAATTAATTCTCATTACATAAAGTGATAACTCACCATCATCATCAGAATTAGTTGGATTTTTGAAGAACTTTGTTAAGACACTTATTTCACCATTTGAAAGCGACTTAATACTGCCTTTATCAAGCCATTCTTTCCCTTCATTATTCTCTTTTAATAGGACCCAGTCAACATTTCCTATTCCATAAGAATATGGAGCAAAATTTAAAATAAAAAATAAAAGACTTAAAGAAAAATAAAAGAAATTTGAAATAATTCTCATTTTACATATTTGCTTTTACAAGTTCTTTTACACCATGAATTTTTAAAATTTTAGTCAAAGTATCCTTAAGATCTTTCCTTTTAACTATTACATCAACAAAACCATGATCAAGCAGATATTCAGCTGTTTGAAAATTATCGGGCAATTTTTCTCTTAATGTTTGTTCTATAACCCTTCTTCCAGCAAAACCAATAAGAGCTTTGGGTTCCGCCAAAATTAAATCACCTAACATGGCAAAGCTTGCTGTTACCCCTCCAGTGGTTGGATGAGTTAACAAGGGCATATAAAGAAGATTTTTTTCTTTATGTTTTTTTAGTGCTCCAGATATTTTTGCCATTTGCATGAGACTTAACATCCCTTCTTGCATCCTTGCCCCTCCTGATGCGCAAACAATAAGAATTGGAAAATTTTCTAAAGTTGCTTTCTCAATTATCCTTGTAATTTTTTCACCAACTACTGAACCCATGGATCCTCCCATAAATCGAAAATCCATAACAGCTAATGCTAAAGGCATTGAATTTACAGAACAGATACCTGTTACGACTCCATCTCTTAAACCTGTACCTGCTTGACTTTCTTTGATTCGATCAGCATACGCTCTTCTATCTTTAAAACCTAAAGGATCTGTAGGACTTAGTGAACTATCAAATTCCTCAAATGAATTTTTGTCAGCAATTATATTTATCCTTTCATCGCTATTAATCCTATTGTGATGTCCACAATTACTACAAACATTGAAATTTGAAATGAGGTCTTTTCTATAGGCTACTTGCGAACATTCTGAACATTTAACCCACAAACCATCTCCCTCATCAGTATCTTGCGAAACTTTCCCAACAAATTGATCTTTACGCCTTGCGGCAAACCAGTCGATTAATGACACAATGTTTTCTGTTTTTTCTATTTAAATCTAAATTAGGTACTTTTATCAAGAAAGATATATAAAAATTTGAAATCCTCTTGATCAAAAACTCATTAAAGTAAAAAATATAATGATTTGAGTTGATAATCCAAAATTAAATATTATTTATTTTTCTCCTCAATCATTTTATGAATTATTGGAGTGAGAATTAGCTCCATTGCGAATCCCATTTTTCCTCCATTTACAACGATACTTGTCGGACTTGACATAAATGAATCGTTAATCATTCCAAGCAAGTATTGAAAATCAATCCCCCATTTCTCCCTTGCACCTTTTCTGAAATGTATGATCACAAAGCTCTCATCAGGAGTTGGGATATTCCTGCATATGAAAGGATTAGAGGTGTCAATTGTGGGAATTCTTTGGAAATTAATATCGGTTTTGCTGAATTGTGGGCATATGTGATTTATATAATCAGGCATTCTTCTCAATATAGTATCCACAATGGTTTCCGCTGAGTAACCTCTTTCTGCGTTATCTCTATGGATTTTTTGAATCCACTCTAAATTTGTTATCGGAACAACACCAACAAGTAAATCAGCATAAGAGGCAACATTGTATCCATCACCTTCTACCCCTCCATGCAAACCTTCATAAAAAAGTACATCTGTTCCCTCAGGAATATCTTCCCATGGAGTAAATTGTCCAGGTTCTAAGGATGTCCCAAGTCTTGTATTATGTTCTTCTGCTTCTTCAAGACTATGTAGATAATATCTTTTCTTTCCTCCTCCAGTTTCACCATAGATTTTAAAAAGCTCTTCTAGCTCGTCAAAAAGATTAGCCTCTGGACCAAAATGAGAGAAATTTTCACCTTTTGAAAGAGCGTCTGCCATAGCTTTTTTCATAGGCATTCTTTCAAATCTGTGGTAACTATCACCTTCTACAACCGCAGGAACAATATCTTCTCTGGCAAAAATATGCTCAAAGGCTCTTTTTACTGTACTTGTTCCTGCTCCTGAAGATCCTGTTACAGCAACTACTGGATGACGTTTTGACATTTTTTAAAAACAATATCTCATGATTCTGACAGGTCATATGCCAACTTTATGTTTTACTTAAAAATATTTTTTTATTTATTAATTTTTTTTTAAATTTCATCCATTATTTTATCTCCGATTTCACTACAAGATAAAACTTCAGAAGACCCATCAGCTAAATCTGCTGTTCTAAATCCTTTTGATAAAACTTTATCAATTGCAGTTTCTAAATTTTCTGCGGCTTTTTCTTCATTTAATCCAATTTTTAACATCATGGAAGCAGATAAAAGCATTGCTATAGGATTTGCTATGTTTTTGCCTGCTATATCAGGAGCCGAACCATGAACAGGTTCAAAAACTCCTGGACCATTATTGTTTAGAGAAGCAGATGGAAGCATACCAATAGAACCAGTTAACATTGCGGCTAAGTCGCTTAAAATATCTCCAAATAAATTACTTGTTAAAATTACATCAAATTGACCAGGATCTCTAACTAATTGCATCGCTGCATTATCAACGTACATATTGCTTAGAGATATATTTTTATCTTTTGACGTGATATTTAAAACTGTATCTCTCCACAATTGACTAACCTCAAGAACATTTGATTTATCAACAGAACATATTTTTTTATTTCTTTGGTTAGCAATTTTTATTGCTATTTCAGTTATTCTCTCTATTTCGGCCGAATCATAAACCATCGTATTGAAAGCTTTTGGGATTTTTGTATTTGTTATATGTCCTCTTGGTTTTCCAAAATAAATTCCCCCTATTAGTTCTCTTACAACAATAAGATCTACATGCTCAACGATTTCTTTTTTTAATGTACTTGAATCTAATAGAGATTTTCTTATTTTGACAGGCCTGATATTTGCGAAAAGGTTTAGGGCAGATCTTAACTTTAGTAACCCACTTTCTGGCCTTAATTCTCTTTCAAGAGAGTCATATTTAATATCTCCAACACATGCTAAAAGTACAGCATCACTTTTTTTGCATTGATCTAGTGTTACATCTGGAGCAGGAGTCCCATATTTTTCATAAGCTATCCCTCCAAATAATTTCTCAATAATCTCAATATCGAAATTATGATTTTTTGAAAGTTTTTTTAAAACTTTTTTTGAAACTTCTGAAATCTCTGGTCCAATTCCGTCTCCTGACAATAAAACAATCTTATATTTCTTCATTTAAATTTTTGTTTAATAGAACAATAAATTATTGCTTGTCTAATTGTCTAAGTTTTTTTGCTAATTCTGGTAATTTTTTAAAAATACTTGAACTCCTTAGCCATGATCTATTTTCCATCGCGGGGAAACCACTAATTACCTTGCCATCATCTATGTCACAATGAATTCCGCATTTTGAACTCGCTATGACATTATTACCAACTTTTACTCTATTATTGACTCCTACTTGCCCAGCCAAAATAACACCATCTCCAATATTTGCTCCTCCAGCGATACCAACTTGAGCTGCAAATGCACAATTCTTTCCAATTTTTACTCCATGACCTATTTGTATTAAATTATCCAACTTTGTTCCCTCATCAATGAAAGTAAATCCAACTGCGGGTCTATCGATACAACAATTCGTTCCAATTTCTACGAAACTCATTATTTTTACACCACCTTTTTGAGGCATCTTTACCCATTTGCCATTTTTAGGAATAAAACCAAATCCCTCTGATCCAATTACAGAATTTGAATTAATTACACAATTATTTTTTAGAGTTGTATTTTCGTAAATTACACAATTTGGATGAATTATATTATTATTTCCTATTCGAACATTGCCTAAAATTGATGATCCAGGAAGAATATGATTATTTTCTCCAATTACAGTATTTTCTCCAATATAAACATTAGGTCCAATATGGCAGTCTGCTCCAATAATTGCTGTTTTATCTATAACCGCTGAAGCGTGAATTCCTGGTTTGAAATTGATAGTTTTATATAAACAATCCAATACTTCTGCAAATGCAATTCTTGGATTTTTAACAATTACGTTTGATATATTGCGTTTCTTTAGGGCACTAACGATTTCATCGTTGTTAGTAGTTATTATTGCTGATGCTTTAGTTTGATCTAATTTTTCTTTAAGGATATTATTTTCTTCTAAAAAAGATATTTGATGCTTAACTGCAGAATCTAATGAGGCAGCATCATCTATATTTAAATCTTCGAAAATATTGGCACTAATAAAATTTGAATTTCCTTTTTTTATTAGATCAACTAAATCACTTAAAAGCATTTTTCAGTTTTAATTTTTTTCTAAGAGAGAGCAAGAACATCTCTGTGTACGACAATTATCGAGGAGTTGTTATTTTCTTTATTATTTAAGATACTTCTTAATTTGTCGCTACTTATTGATACTAAACCTTTTGCAACTTCTTTATCATTTGTATTTACGATTTTAACTGCCTGATTAATCGTAAAATTCCCTTCTACATTCTTAACACCAACCGCTAAAAGTGAGGCACCTTTTTTTTTAATTGCAAAAGAAGCGCCATCATCTAAAGTGATTTTCCCTACTGTTTGAATTGCATGTGAAAGCCAACTTTTTTTGTTTCCTATAGGTTTTTCTACTGGATAAAATAAAGTCCCAATTTTATTATTATTAAAAATTTCAATTAAGTTTTTTTTATTAGTTCCATCTACTAGTTGGACTTCAACTCCTCCTTTTGTGGCGATTTCTGCAGAAATTAATTTTGTAGAAATTCCTCCTGTTCCCCATTCATTATTTGAGTTTTGAATATTTTTATCTTTAATTTCTTTTAATTCACTATTATGAACTTCTTTAATAGGTTGCGCATCTTTATTATTACGTGGATCTTTTGAGTATAGATTTTCAATATCTGTTAATAAAATAAGCTTGTTAGCATTTATAGCTAAGGCAACTAGAGCAGAGAGGGTATCATTATCTCCATATTTAAGCTCTTCATTTGCTACGGTATCATTTTCATTTACTATTGGAATTACATTCAAATCGATTAATTTTTTTAAAGTTCTAGAAGCGTTATTAAAGGATTCTCTTGAATTGAAATCAGCTTTAGTTATCAAAATTTGAGCAATATTATGACCTAATTTATTAAATACTTTATCGTATAAGGACATTAAATTAACTTGACCTACTGCAGCAGTAGCTTGAAGGGTACTTAAATCATTTGGTCTCTTTTTAATATTTAATTTTTGGCAACCTAATCCAACGGCTCCACTCGTTACTAAAATTAACTTGTTCCCTTTTGAAAGAAAACTTGTAAAGGATCTAGAAAGGGTTTCAATAACTTCTTCTGTAGATGTTTCCTCTGTTCCTCTTAAAATACTAGTACCAATTTTTATAACCCAAGTTTTCATTTTATAAAATGAGAAATTAATTTTTCTATTGTCAAAGTTAAATTAAATTTTATAGGCAAGCCATCTCTATTTAATCTCTTAACTAATATTGTTTTTATATCACATCTATTCCCAACAATAATATCTGTAAAAATTCTGTCGCCAATAATGGCTACATTTTTTGGCTCTCTGCCAATTTCTTTGACAGCAGACAAAGTTACTTTTTTTCTAGGTTTTGATGCATTGTATTTATACCTTAAATCTAATTCTTTCGCTATTTTTGCGATTCTTTTTTTTGATGGATTATTACTTATTAGATATAGGGAGAAAAGTTTTTTAGATTCTATTATCCAATTTTTAACAGCTTTTGGGATCATATTTGATTTTCTATTTACTAAAGTCCCATCCACGTCTAGCAATAAAGAATTAATTCCTTTTTTTTGCAACTCAGATTGAGAAATATCATATATTGGTAAGTTTGAATCCCAATTGACTTTTAGGATAGATCTCATTTATTTTAAGAACTACTTTTTTCAAGCTCAGTTTCAATCAAAGGTTGAATTTTATCGAACTCATCATCTTCAACTAATAAGACACCTTTGTCTTTTAATTTACCCACAATAAAAAAAGGATCTAGTGGTATATATAAGCCATATTCTTGGTCAAAAAGATTAAAGTTAACGAGCAATTCATAACTCTCACTATCATCATCGACATAATCTTCTTCTAATTCATCGTAAATTGGTTCTTCAAGTTCGCCTGATACTGTTAATGTAACGGCTGATCTGATAAGTTTTAAATCATGTTCTTGAAGAACTGCTTCAGCATTTTTTAGTATTTGTTCATTTTTATCTATTTTCTCAATTAATTCAGGTTCCTCTTTTTCATTTATCTTAAAAAGACTTACTGGTGTATCAACTGGCGTTAATAAAGCATATTCTTGGCCTTCAACACTTACTAATTGTTCAAGATAACAAAATAGCTCGTTTCCATTTGAGTCATTTAATAAAAGAGTCTGTGCATCATAATTATCATTTGAATTTGCTTCTTTCATTTAAAAATTATCTATCCTTTTTAATACTAATATTTTATCTGACGTTTACCAGCTATTTCTTCTAATTCAGGACCTTCTTCGATCCATTGTTCAAGTATTATTTTTGCTGAAAAGCTATCAATCAATCCGGATTTATCTTTTTTTATTCCAAATCTTTCTGAAGATTCCCAAGTTGAACTATGTTCGTTGACATAAGAAAACGGAAGCTTTAATTCATTTGAAAGTAATTGACCGTAATTTTTACAGTCAATAGCTTGTGTGGTCATTTGACCTTCCTCATCTAGTGGAATACCTACAATAAAACCAGTCAAATTAAATTCATTTATATGATTTCTAATGATTTTAATCTCTTGATTATTTTCAAATCGTTTTACTGCTGGAAGTATATTTGATGTTATGCAGAGGGGATCACAATAAGCTAATCCTATTCTTTTGGTACCTATATCCAAACTCAAAATTGACTTGGGTTTGGGTTTGCAAAATTTCACTTTGTTTTTAATGGAAAAGGAGATGGATATGGATTACCTTGTGGACTTAATTTTTCAAAGATTGATTCCAAAGATTGATTTATTATATTTACTTGTTTGGCTTCATTCTTAATTATTGTGTTCCTAATAAGAATTATTTCTTGATTTTTTTCTTTGATATTACACTCTTCGAGAAAAACATTTGGTTGAGAATTTTCTTTATAGGTTTTTAAATATGAAACAGGTGATTTTTCAAAAAATCTTTTTATAAATTCTTTTAAAATAGAATTAAATCTTTTATCCCAATATCTACTTATAGTTAAAGTATAAATTTCCTCATTGTTATAATTAATATCTTTTAAAATTGTACATAAAACTGAATTTTCATATATTAAGGCACCACTTTTAGAGTTATTTCTTTTAAGAATGTCGTCTTGATCAAAATCTAAAATATTTCTTATTAAGGGAGATTGATTTGATCTTATGAAATTAACTATTTTTAATATATTTTGTTTATTAATGTTTTGGAATTCATTAATTAATGTATAGGCATTTGTATTTTGATTTGTAGGTTTATTTAGATCAGAACCATCCCAAAGGATTATCTCTCCTAACGGTTGAAAGCCTAATTCTCTTGCGTTTGAAATGAGGTCAACATTATTTATATCTGAATTAATTATCCAACTTGAAGTTTTGATTTCTTTTATTGAGATAGATTTTTTTATCAATCCTAAAATTAATTGTTTATCTGTGAAAGAACACTTGCTATTAATCAACTTGGGCTTAGATATTTTTAAGCAAGTCTCTTTTTTGTTTAAGGGAAAAATATTCAAATAACCAATAATTTCGTTTCCATATATAGCAATTATGCATTTATTTTTGTTTTTCTTAAGATTATTCAAGAAGATTTTTAAGTCATCAAAGGTATTTATAATTGCCATCTTTAAAAACCAATTATTCAATTCCTTATTTTTAATATCTATTAAAAGATTAATGTGCCGTATATGGAGTTCTTCAAAAGTTACTTCCATTCCTTTTTTAGATTGAAAAGAATAAGAGGTATCTTTTTTCATTTACTTTTTTTCTCTTATTAATACTATAGGGGTTTTTTCATCTCCATTGCCAGCTGGATTAGATAATAAGTTTGTTTTGAGTATTTTATTTACTTTTTTATTTGAACTTGCTAAGATTTTCACACCTCCAAGATCATTAACATCGACAACAGCAACATCTATATTTAGATAGTTCGAGACCTCCTTACAAAATAAATCTGCATTGAGAGGACCCATAACTATACTCTTGTCGTAAGGTGTAACTGTGCCGCTTATATCATCAATGAGGGATGATTCTGAACCAGTTAACCTATAAAACATACCTTTAATCCCAACTAATTTGAAGAGACATCCAACAAATAGTGCAAAGGTTATTCTTGTGACTCCTATTCTATTTATTAATAATTGCATGCCGCAAGCTGTTGCGAGACTGCTTGTAGGGTGAAAAAAATAACATAAAGCTTTAGAAAATAAACTATATTCTAAATTTTGAGGGGAAATATATCTATTTTGCATAATTGCTAGGGGACTCTCACCGATAGTTAAAATATCATTTTTTTCTACAATTCCTTTGCAGTATTCAATCACAGTATTTACTGGCGTATCAAAGCAACCAAGTAAATCAGTTTTAATAGCAAAAGCTTTATATTTATTATTTATTGGAATTTCAAAGACTTCTTGCGGCCTTTGTTTTTGACCATCTAAATTAATTAAGAAACAATCCTTATTATTTGAAATACCAAAATGTCCATAGTTCTCCCAATATATTTTTAACCATAGATATTTTATTTTTTTTCTAAAATTATTATTGCTAAATTTATATATGATTCTTACAAATAATTCTGAATTTGACTTGATAATTGTTGTTTGCCAGTAATTATATAAATTCTTGAATTTATTATTTTCATAAATATAAATATCTTCTTGATAATTTAAATTTTGGCAATATTCGTTACTTTTACTTTTAAAAAAATCTAATTCAAAATTTATATTAGATACCATAGTCTCTTTGGTTTTACTTTTATTAGTTATTTTTAAATCAATAATTAATTCCTTTAAACCATCCTTTTTTTTGATTTTGTAATTTATGGGTACCAGATTTAACTTTGATTTGGGTGAGTTTTTAATATATAAATCTGAAAGAATTAAAAAAATTAAAAGAACTAAGAGGATATTTATTAATATCATTTTTTAAATTAATTTATGTTTTTATCTTTTTTTTCAGAAATGATACTGTTGTATTCATTAAAACTTTCTACAGAAAATGTCGTATCTTCTATATCAATCCCTTTTAACTCTCCAATAACTTTGTTTAATTCATCGATATTAAGCATTCCATTTTTATCATATTTAACTTCACCATCACTATTTAAAATTATAGTTTGTGGAATTAATCCGTTCCAATAATAATTAGGTTCATTTCTAAGATCAGACTTTTCTTTATCCTGTAATTCATCAGTAGTTAGAGCAATGATATCTATATTATTTCTCCATATCAAATCCAAACCAGATATTATCGGAGCCATAGCTTTACTATCTGAGCTATCGTCAAGATAAAAAAATAAAATTGCGACTCTTTTATTTTTTAATGATTCCTGAAGAGTTGTCTGGGGAGGAACTATAGCCCCATTACCTGCGTATATAGGAAAGATGTTGCCATCGTAACTATCAGAATCTCTAGAGGCATTTGCTTTATATGGACTTAAGAAAATTAATGCTATTAGGATCCATTGAATTATTTTCATTAAAGTTTAAAAACTTACTTTGAACTTGATCTTCCTAATCCTTGAAGGATTCCTTTCCCAACTAAACCGATAGCTTTGCCAACGACCTTTGTAAGGAAAGTTACGAAAAGATTACCGATATATTTTACAGCAACTTCTAACTGCGGTGCTACGGCATCTCTTATCTCAACTAACAATGTAACTTGTTTTTGTAGCCATTCTAGATTCTCTAATTCATTCTCTCTATTTTCATTTTTAAAGTATCTGGTAAATTTTTTATCGATAATATCAATATATTCTCGTTTACTTTCATACAAGTAGATAGGCATATAAATATAGTCATGCCAGCGATTGTAGTTATTAATATTATTTCTAAATCTTTCAAAATTTCTTGTCGATTGTAATTCGGGATTTATAAGTATAGTTCTTAATTCAGGCCAAGAAGAACAAATATTAAAGATTTCAGAAGCTAATAAATTACAGTTCCTTATTGTCCAATTTGAAATTATATTTTCAAGGATCAAAAACGATTCTGTTTCATATAGAGGAAGTAATTTCCCATCATAGTCAAGAGCTTCATTTTTAATAATTGGTTCAATAAACATTATTGATTCGTGTGATTCTCTATCTATCTCTTCGCAACTTACCTCACTATATATAAAATCATTTATCGAAATAGATTCGCCTCCTTTTTTTAATCGAAAATAACTTTCTGTTATATTTGAAATTGTATTAACTTTAAGTTCTTTTATAAGAGAATTTAAATCATCTTTAAAATCTTTCTCCTTATAGTTTTCCTTAATATTTTTTACTAAACTATTTAACTCATCTAACATTTTGCAAATTAGTCGTGAAATGAATTCTTTCTTTATTCCAGAGAGAATTATTGATGAATTATTAAATTCAACCTGTAAGTTAGTTGAGCTATACCTTTCTTTTAGTCTATCTAAAATCAAATTCCATATTTCTGCGGTGTTTTTATCTTTAATGAAAACAGTGTTCTTATTTTCTAGATTAATTTTATTTTCAGTGTAAACTGCCTCTGTATAAAGTTCTAGTGAATTACCCCATAAAAAAATTAGAAAAGATTTTGCAGTAATAAGTTCTCTTAATCTTCCTTTTAAAATGAATTTATAAAATTCTGGTGTTGAATCAGAGTTGACATATTTAAATATATGATTAATTTCAGAATCAATTTGTTTAAGACCTGAAGTTAGAATTTTTTGACTAAAAGAGAGAGGCCTATTTTTGTTTAATTGAACTCGGGAATTATTTTCAATATCAAATACCCTTCCTCCATTTAAAATGGTATCAATAGATTCACGAACTTTTTCTGCACTGGGATTTAAAAGAAAACCTTCAGCATTTAACGATGGAGGGGTATTTGCCTCATAAACAAGTTCGCCAGAGAGAATTAGAAGAAACTTTGACTCATCATATCTTTCTCTTAATTTTAATAATTCTAACCTTATAAGATCTTCTGATTGGAAATTAAGAACATTCCATATAACTAAATCTGGAGTTTTATCACCTGTTCCATTATTAAAATTAATTTCTAAATTTTGGTCTAGTGATGTTAACTTAAGCGATAAAGATTCTGCTATTAAGCTTGGAGCAATAATCAATATCGATTTTTTTGAAATTAATTCCAAGACTAGATTTCTTATCTCTTATACAAAATTAACTAACAATTACTGCAAACACCAGCCTTAAATCAATTTTTATACTCTTTTAAGCGTAGTAATTTGTTTTTAAATCAAAGTCATTTAATCTCTCTGCTGACAATACATTATTCGCTTCGTTTATCGTGAATTTATTTTCATATAGAGCTTTACCTACTATAACTCCAAAGAGTCCAGAGTTTTCAAATTTTACTAACGATAATAAATCAGAAATTGAACCAACACCTCCTGAGGCTATTACTGGAATATCTGTAATTTCAAGTATGCTTTTTATGAATTCTTCATTTGTCCCTTCTAAAGTCCCATCTGTATTTATATCTGTAACAATAAAACTGCCAATTTTAAATGAAGAAAACTCCTTTACTAGATCTGTGGCAAAAATATTAGATTGCTCAAGCCACCCCCTTGTACTAACTTTTCCATCTTTTGCATCTATCCCAACAATTATCCTTCCAGGAAATTTATTTGATAAGTCTTTAACTAGTTCTTTATTTTCTATTGCAGAGGTTCCCATGATAACTCTCTCAATACCATAAGAAAATAATTGTTCTATCCTTTCTTGAGACCTTATTCCCCCGCCTATTTGAATAGGTATGTTAACTGTTTTTGCAATCTTTTTTATTGATTTATCGTTTGTTGGGGATCCAGTTTTTGCAGCATCTAAATCAACTATATGTATATATTTTGCTCCTTCGCTTTCCCAAAATTTAGCTTGCTCATGAGGCTCTTTTGTGAAGTCTTTTCTTTTATTAAAGTCGCCTTTAAAAAGCCTTACACATTTACCATTCATTAAATCAATTGCTGGTATTAGGTCCATAGAATCATCCTTTTCATTAATTACTTATTAGTAGTACTATTCAATATGTAATTCTATTTAAGATTACTACTTCAGTTAAATATTTTTTGAATATGAAAATTCTTGTAATGGGTGGCACTAGATTTGTTGGAAAGTCTTTGGTTGAAAAGTTATTAAGTAAAAATTATGATATTGATATTTTCACAAGAGGTAATAAAAGTAATCCTGAAAAAACAAATTTAATTAAGGGTGATAGAAATAATTCAGGAGATATCGTCAAGCTAAGAAATGAAAAGTATGATGTTGTTTTTGATATTTCTGGACGAGAGTTAGAACAAACCAAACTTCTTATAGAAAATTTAGATAACTCTTTCCAGAGATATATATATGTAAGCTCTGCAGGTGTTTATAAAGATAATTGTGAACTACCTTTATCCGAAGTTGATCAAATTGATCCAGAAAGTAGGCATAAAGGAAAGTTTGAGACAGAAAATTGGTTAAAAACCCAAAAAATCCCTTTTACAAGTTTTAGACCTACTTATATTTATGGACCAGGAAATTATAATAAAATTGAAAATTGGTTTTTTGAAAGGTTATTTACTAAAAAATCCATACCAATCCCTGGTGACGGTTCTTTAATTACTCAGCTAGGCCATGTTTCGGATCTAACTGATGTAATGATTAGGTGCATAAATTTTGAAAATTCCAAAAATAATATTTACAATTGTTCAGGTGAAAAAGGAGTAACAATCAAAGGTTTAATTTATTTCTGTGCGAATGTTCTTGGATTAAACCAAAATGAGATTTCTTTAAGAACATTTGATTATCAAAAATTAGATCCTAAGTCTCGAAAGGGATTTCCAATTAGATTAAATCATTATCAGACTGATATCTCTAAGATAAAACGTGATTTAGAGTGGGCTCCAACTTTTGATTTACTTAATGGACTAAAAGATAGTTTTGTGAATGATTTTAATAATAAAAAGAGTGAGGAGTTTGATGAAAATTCAGATAATATTCTTTTTAATTCTTAAATAGCCTAATAAAGTCACAAAAGTCAGGATAAATCCTGTCCAATAAAAAATTAAAGCCAAATTATTCAATAAGCTAATTTTTAATGGTGTAAAGAAAGTAATTACTGAAATAAAAAAGAAAAATGTTTTATATTTTCCTAACATTGATGCTGGTAAACCGTCTTTTGTAGAGTTCCTTAGGCTAGAGATAATTAATTCTCTAAATAAAATTAATGACAAAGACCAGAAGGGTATAAAATTATTTTTACAAAGGAAGGTCAAAGGAATTAAATAAAATACTTTATCGCTTAAGGGATCAAGGATAGCTCCTAATCTGGTTTTAAGATTAAATTTCCTTGCAATTAACCCGTCAAAATAATCAGTTAAACCTCCAATAATAATCAATATAAAGACATAAAAAGGTCTGTTAATTTCTAAAAAAAGTATTAATGGAAATACAAGGAAAAGGCGAGATATCGATAATAAATTGGGAATATTCAATGCCAAATTTTTAGGATTTTTTCTTAATAACAAATTAGTTTTTGTATATAAAAAATATATTACACTCTCAACAAGCTTAAATTTTTAGTAAAAATTTTAAATAGTTTTTGATGCTAGATTCTAAAATTTAATTTAATTCTGAATCCTAAAGATTATAAACTCAACTTCTCTTTATGAATGATGATGTTTTATATTACAAAATTATTTCTTATATCTAATGCAGCCTCATAGCCTAAAGCTATCTCCAGAATCTGATTTGATAAATTCAATTAAAGAATATTCTTTATCGAATAATTTATACGGGTATGTTTCTGGAGTGGTTGGTAATCTTAGAACAGTTTGTATTCAATGCCCAGGTAATCAAGAGATAAATAAATTTGAAGGAAATCTTGAGATAGTTTCTTTAAACGGACATTTTAATAAAGGAGATGTTCATTTACATTTGAGTTTTGCAGATGAGGGATGTAATGTGTTTGGCGGGCATCTTGAGGAGGGATGTATTGTAAAAAAAGGTACTGATATATTATTACTTTCTTATGAACAGAAAATTATTAATATCTCAAATCACGATTTAATCACTAATGAATCACGTGTAAAAGCATATATTTTAAAGGATTGTCCTTGGTCTAAAAGAGCAATTAGGTTGCTTAATTCTTTATCTATCCCTCATGAAGTTACTCTAATAGACAATGATGAGAGCTTTCAAAAAATTATGGCTCAAAGTAGCCATAATACTTTCCCTCAAATCTTTTTGGATAATAAATTTTTTGGAGGATATGATGAACTTTCAGAACAAGCAAAATTGGATAACTTAATTTCATTTAAGTAATCTAAATTTTTTAACTATCACGATTAGTAAGCTTTTCAGCAACTAATTCCTCCTCTAACTGCTTTATTAATCTTGATACAAGACTTTGAAATTCTGGCTGACAGCCTTTAAATGCAGCTTTATGCCTTATTGGCTCATTTCTTGTTCTTAAATCAGTAAGCATTAATTGTAAAGCGTCAATTTTGGGATTTATTTTCATAGTTTTAATTTATATATTTACATCTTTTAAATCATTTGCATAGCTTTTTTAAAAGATATCTTTTTATTATCATTCGAACTTGTAACTTCTATTAATTTATTTATGGATTCTTTGTTTTTTAAAGAATTTATACAACATTGCGCAACTAATCTTCTTGGGATTGATCCATTAATTTGAGTATCCTCTTTTGAATAATTTATATTTTCTGATTTAATATCTTCATTTTCCTTTAATCCTCCAGGTCTGATAATAGTCCATTCAAAATTTGAATTGCGTAGAATGTTTTCACCTAATTTCTTCCAAATAAGAATAAAACCAAATAAGTTTAATGGGTGAAATAATTTACCAGTACAAAGGGAACTTACTAAAATAACTCTTTTAATACCAACTCTTTTGCAACTCTCTAATTGCCTGTATACACCTAATGCATCAACCTTTGCAGGACCAGTTAAATCTAATGATGCTCTCGCTCCAGTCGCAATTATCAAAGCATCAATATCTTTTAAAGCTTCATCAAGTTCTTCTTTTTTGTCTAATGAAACCCTAATTGTTTCTAAACGCTCTAGTCCTGCTGAGACTTTTGAATTCTTTCTGATGATTTGCCTTACTTTATATCCTTTCTTAACTGCTTCTTCTGAAATTCTATAACCTGTTTTCCCCGATGCACCAGTAATTGCTATTTTCATGATTAAAAAACTAATTTAAATATTATATAAATTTCTTAGGGCTTTTTACATATAAATTTTTTTTTTCTTTTGGGATAAAGAGTGCAACATAAATAACATTTCGTTCCATCACAGCCTCTTGCTGTGCAGTATTCTCTGCCATAAAAGATTATTTGCAAATGTAAGGTATTCCAATCACTAACAGGAAATATTTTTTTTAGGTCTTTTTCTGTTTGTACTACGCTATCGCCATTTGATAGACCCCATCTTTGTGCCAACCTGTGTATGTGAGTATCGACTGGGAATGAGGGTATTTTAAACACTTGAGACATTACAACCGATGCTGTTTTATGACCTACCCCTGGAAGAGATTCAAGCTTCTCAAAAGAATCTGGGACCTTACTATTATGCTTCTCAATCAATAATTTAGATAAGTTATAGATGTTCTTTGATTTTTGATTAGATAGACCTAAAAATTTTATGTATTGGTAAATGCCATTAATACCTAGCTGCATCATCTTTTCTGGATTATCTGCAACTTTAAATAAGCTTTTTGTTAATTCATTAACTTTCTTATCTGTTGATTGAGCACTTAAAACTACGGCGACTAGAAGAGTATATGCATTTGTATGATCAAGGGGTATTGGAGGTGATGGATATAGCTTTTTGAGTTCCTTGAGTATTATTTCTGCTCTTTCAGACTTTCTCATTAAATTTGAAAATTAAATGGTGTATAAAATTATACATGGGACATTTTAGGTGAATATTTTCTGCTAGTTTAATATATTTGAATAAGAAGAATTTAGTGAAAAATGATGCGTTAATAATTGATGATTTGCATCATAAATATGATAAGCGAGAATGTTCAAATTGGATATTAAACGAAATTAACCTGAAAATTGAAAATGGAGAATTGTTAGGGTTGCTTGGTCCTTCTGGTTGCGGAAAAACTACTCTTTTAAGATTAATCGCGGGGTTCGAATCTCCCTCTAAAGGGAGGATTTCTCTAAATGATAAGGAAATTTCAAGTAGGGAAAAATTTCTTAGTCCTGAGAAAAGAAATATTGGTATGGTTTTTCAAGACTATGCACTTTTCCCTCACTTAAATGTTTTGGAAAATGTAATTTTTGGGTTGAAAAACAAAAAAGACAGATCTAGAGTTGATTATTTATTGAATGTTGTTGGTCTTGATACCTTTGTTGAAAGGTACCCACATGAACTGTCTGGAGGCCAAAAACAAAGACTCGCAATTGCGAGAGCTCTTGCTCCAGGTACAAATTTTATTTTATTAGATGAACCTTTTTGTAGTCTTGATATGCATGTCAAACTAAAATTGAGAAGTGAACTCCCTAATATCCTAAAAGGTTGTAATGCAAGCGGATTGATGGTTACTCATGATCCGGAAGAAGCAATGTCAATTTGCGATAAGGTCGCTGTTATGAATGATGGGAAAATACATCAAATTGATACGCCAATTAACCTTCTAAATAATCCCAAGACCATATTTGTTAGTAGTTTTATTTTGGGTAATAATATTATTAATCTCAAAAAAAATGGTAATTCATATATTTCTTGTTTAGGTGAAATAAATTGTTCAGAGTATTTGAAAAATACAAGTATCAAAAGTATGTCAATTTCGCCTAAATTTATTTCAATTAAAAGATCAGAATCTGGTGATGCGATTGTTATATCTAAAGAATTTCTTGGAGAATTTCTTATATATAAAGTATCTATTAATGGAAACATATTGCGGGTTAGAACTGATATTAATAATCTTCTAAATAATGGTGATAAATGTTCTCTTTATATAAATAAAAATAGTTACTATTTTTTATATCCTGGAGCACATAAGGTATATATATAAAATTTATTTATAGGCAATTACACTTGCCTCCCTTCCAATTAGAGCATTTTTTCTTTTTACATTTCTTTTTTTTACTTTTATATATTTTTTTAGTTAATAGCAGTTCAGAAAAATTGTACTCTGAATTCATTTATAGTATTGCGAGTGATTTTCATTATCATATTATTTAATTTAATTTATAGGATTTATTAATTACTAATTTATACAAAATGTTGTATTATTTATTTAGATACTTATTTGAAAATGAATGAAAATAATTTAAAAACAAAGAAATTAATTAATTTTGGTCCATCTGGAAGAGCTGTCGCTCAACCTATAGACAATAGTTTATTGGATAATATTTTTGAACATCTAACAATGGAAAGATATGCCAATGTTCAATATTTTTCTATTTATCTTTGGTTTCAAGAACGTGATTTAAATGGATTTGCCTCTCATTTTCTTAGTGAATCACAAGGTGAAATGGTACATGCTCAGAAATTTGCAGATTACTTAATCGCACGAGGACAAAGCGTAAAATTAGATGAAATTCCTGCACCCGTTCAAACATGGGATTCAATAGAGGAGCTGATTTCTTATTCTTTCAACATGGAGGCTGATTTAACTTCATCTCTTCAACAACTTTATTCCATATCAGAAAGAATTTCAGATACAAGAACTAACGTATTTTTAGATCCAATTATAGAGGCTCAAACGCAATCAGAAGATGAATTTGCCAACATACTGGGCAAAGTAAAGTTTGCTTCTAATCAACCTTCGGCAATCTTATTAATAGATAGTGATTTAAAGAAAAAATAAATTACTTTCAAATTTATTTTCATTCAATGTCCTTTTAGTTATTTCAAAAAGTAAATTCGAAAAGTTGATTTTCTCGTTTTTTTTATTTAAGATTTTTGCTATTTTATGAATCTCATTAACCCTTTTAAAAATATTTTTGTTTTCAGTAAGTAACCTTCCCTTCAATGATTTATTTTCTGTGGTTTTGTAGGATTGCTTGATATTTCTGAGTCTATTCGATAAAACATCAACTTCCATTAACAAGTTGTTAGTAAGTAATTGTGATTCCTTCATATTGTTATAGGGGAGATGTTTCAATAAAAGAAGGAGCAACACTTACTGTTTGGGTTCCAATAGGAGCTATTAATAACTCAGATGATCTTAATTTAGAAATTAATCTTGTTGATGTTACTCGTGTAGAACCGATTAATTCACCAATCCTTTCATGAGTCAATCTAAAAGGCAACTCACACCATTGGCCACATCTTCTACCTAGACGATTTACTAGTATTGAAAACAACGCTTGTAATCGCTGTTCTGCATTTCCTAAGTGTCTAATTCTAAGAAGTTGCAACGTCCATTCATTTACTGCATCGAAACCGATATTCTCATCAATATTTACATTGCTGTGAAACGACAAATCTGTTAATGCTTCAACGCAGACCCCTTCACTACATAAAAGGTCCGTTCTTAATTGGTCTCCTGATTGTAAAAATGCGAGTGTCATCCCTTCAGTTTCTTCACAAGGACAATAAACTCTTGCAATTCCACTCTCAACTTCTAAGCATGTTCCTTTTGGTCTTGATGAAGGATCTATTAATACGGATTGTCCAGTTATTATCCTTACCGATTTTGACGGAGATTCTCCATAGCTATGGAAATTCATTAATTTAAATTTGATAATGAGAATTATTATCAATTATGGACTAAAAAATTACTTATTGCAATAGATTCTCATTATCATAACAATTCTGATGTTTTTCTTTACATAGTATTTAGGAATATAATTTAGATAGAATTGTTAAACTTTGTATTCTAGATGAGCGCAAATAGAGTTTGTTTTAATTGTGGAAGTTCTGCATTGGTCTCAGATCGATCTTTAGGAGGTAAGATTGTATGCTCTAAATGTGGATCTTCTTCATTTAAAAATAAATCCTCTTCATTTTTAAAAAGTAAAAAATTAGTATTTCTTGCTATCGCGATAGCTATTTTTATAATTGTTATTTAGATAATCTGTTTATATTCCAGATTCCATTATTATTAGTTACCTCTACTTGAATATTATATAACTTGTTAAGATTTTCACTATTTATAACCTCATTTTGATCTCCATCAGCGATTATCTTGCCATCTTTTAGCATTATTACCCGATCATAAGTTTTTGTAATTATCGAAATATCATGAGTGACGCACAAAATTTTTGTATTTAATTTTGATAATTCATTAACCTTATCAACTACAAAAAACTTTGATTTATAATCTAAATTTGCAATTGGTTCATCTAGGATTAATATTTCTGGTTTTTTTATTAATGCCCTAGCAATAAGAGAAATTTGTTTTTCTCCATCAGATAAATAGGAAAAATTCTTTTTAGATAAATAAGATATATTCATTTTCTTCATGATTTCTTCCACCTTATAAGAATCTCTTTCAGATTTATTTTGTACGTAACAATATCTTCCATACAGTCCACTTAAAATTAAATCAAATACTTGTAAATTTGGATTTATTCTATTTTTTATATCATTATTTACGGTACTTATTTTTTTTCTAAGTTCCCATAAATTTATAAGTTCTTTGTCAAATATCTTCAGTTTCGATTCATTAGCTACTACTGGGTACAAGTTTCTATTAATTATTTCAATTAGAGATGATTTACCTGAACCATTTGGTCCAATTAAAATTACATTTTCTGAATAAGATATCTTTAAATTTAAATCTTTAATTACTCTAAAACCATTTTTAAAACAATTTATATTTTTTGCGTCAAACCAAAATTTATTAAACACTAAAACTTACTACTCCAAAATATAATCAATTGAATCGAGCTTAAAATAAATATAAAGAGATAAAGCCAATTCAACCATGAAGGTCTATCTACTTTCTTCATGGATTATATTATTAACATAAAAAATATAAGCGGAGCAGCAAATCTTACAAATGTTTTTCTAATAATATCTATATTATTTGCAATTTCTAACTTCTTTATTTCAGGAGGATATTTCAATATAACTTTGTCATATACATCAAGATTTTGGGTTTTGTTAATATTTTTCCATGGTTCATCTTTATCTTCAGACTTCTTGTACCACTTCCAAAAATAATTTATTATCCTATCTTCTCCCAATAATTTTATTTCATCCTTACTTATAAATCCCATATCGTGATTATATGTTTGTGTTTTTAAAATCATATAATCCTCATCGAATATCTTATAAAAAATCTTTCTTTGAGTCTCTTTAAATAATAAGAGGTTATTAAGTAGTTTATTTTGTAGAAATTTCCTGTAGTGTCTTACTATCACTCTTGCTTTGTTGTTGCCTAGAGGGATATGATCTAAAACTTGTAAATATCTCGATGAGGAAGGTTCGCCTTTGTAAATTAATATCCTTCCTGGGGGAATGTACTTTATCCGAATAAATTCTTTTGTAGGGGCATTCTTGTAATAATAAATACTTTCAATGTATGAGGGATTAACATTGATTTTCTGGTTAAAACTAACTAATACGTTTTTATTCACATCTTTATCTGGTATTGTATCGCCATGAACCCAAAAGATATGAAGGATATCTAGGTGATTTTCAATAATCCTTGACCAATCACATTTGAAGTCGACTAATACCTCCTCAAAGACATAATCCTTATGTGAAAAACCATTTTCAGATAATTCGTAGTTACTTATAGGTGTATCTTCACTTATATTATTTAAATCAGTCTCAGATTTTTTAGAAAAATGTACAAAAATATATCCATTTTTTTCTGAAATTTTGTATTGAGATAAATGAATTCTTTTGGCGTAGTTATCGTAGTTATTATCAACTATATGGCGACATGTTATTCTATCGAGATTTTGGCAACTTCCTCCAGATGAAAACTTAGCTCCATGATATGGACATGTTATTACACCATCTGATAAATTCCCTCCAAAAAAGGAGGCCCCTCTATGTGGACAAATATTTTTAATGCACCTAACGTTTTTATTTTCATCTCTATAAAGAACAAGAGGCTCATCATAGAGTGAAAAATAATATAGCTTATTTTTTTTTAGTTCTTTAGAGGGACAAATTGCATACCAACCAAATAAACCTATATTTAAATCTTTTTGATTTTCTCTAATATCAAACGAGTCAATTTTTACTACCGTTCCTTTTTTAAATGGCTTAAGAACGGTATTAAAGTCTTTTGATTTAAAAAAATTAATTTGTCTGTTTTCCATAAATTAATTTCTTTTTTTAAATGACTGTTTATCTTTCGGAACTATAACTCAAGTAAATAATCAATTTCTTATAAAAAGAAAATTCTCTATTATTTGTAGCAATAATTATGTAGTTATCGAAAAATATCGAGTATCTATCTTATCTATGTATCTTTATTTCATGTTTTTTGTATCTTTTGTGATTCTTTCAAATTTTTTATGTAATCAATAGCATCATCAATATTTTTGTGGAAATTACATTGACCCAAATAACAACCTATAAATCTTAAAAATTTTCTCTTGCCACCACTAATTTCATATCTATGAATTGTTCCGCCATCTATAGGCGCATAAATAAGTTCTGGTAGTGCCATATTAATTTTGTATTTAATACTTAATTAAACAATAATTCATGTTTAAATACATTTCCATAGCTCAATCCATAATATTTAATAATTAATTTATTTATTTTTGGATAATTATTTATTGAATACCCATTTATTATTTGTAATCTATTAATTATTGAGATAGATTTAGTATTGTGCCAAAAGCATTTAGGCGTTTTTTAAAAAAATTACCAAAAAAAATTCAAACTACAAAGTACTCATTTAGAGAGTTTTTATCATCCAAAATATGAAATAACTGTTGTGGTTAATAAATTTTTAATAAAACATAGTCGGCAGAGTTAAATTTTAAACTATATTAAATTTGCAATTTTTGAAATATTATGATCAAAAGGGTTTTTGCGATATTCACTTTAACTTTGCTTTTTCTATTTAATAGTCCAGTTTACTCATTAGATAATTCTTCAAAAACTCTTGAAAAGTATACTAAAAAGATTTCTAGCAAGTTCACTAGAACTTACTGCAACACTTCCAACTTCGGTATTTCTTATGAAGGAGCTTTGGCATTTGCTATTGGAGAAACTAATAAGGAATTTAAAAATAATAAACTCAATAAGTTGATAGATTATTCTCTATTAAAAAATTCAATAGTTAATGATTTAGAAAATAATTGCCAGGTTTATGATTTCGATATTAGTAATTTAGAAAATTTGAAGTTTAACTAGAAAATGTATATTGTATGAGTCTTATTTTTTACCTATCCAATCATTTGGCTTCTCCATCATCCATTCAAAAACTCCTTTTGCATCAAGGTTTTTAGAAGCATAAACAAATAAAATTGGAAATATTAAAATTACTGCGCCAATAACTGCTAACTCTATTTTACCGATGCCCATCTCAGTAACTGTTAAAGCAAAATAATTAATCATTATATTTAGTGAATTAAAATTTATTTCTATATAATTTATGAAAAAATTTTTAGTTATTTCACTTTTTTATAAAAAATCTTAATTATTTATAGCGAAGGATATTTGTATAAAGTACCTATTTTATTGATGCAGAAATTTTAATAATTTAAATAATAGGCTTCTGTTTGATGGTTATGAATCATGAAATTATTATTTTTACTCCTATTTTTGCATTATTGATTGGATTTATAGTATTGAGAATATTAAAAAAAAGAAAGAGATCAGCTAAAAGTATCTATAAATTAATAGATGATTTGGAAAAAAAATACATATATTGATTTCTTTTGTAAGAAAAAAGATTAATCAAATTCTATTCCAACTTCTTCTTTTAAATTTCTATCCAAATCTGGAAGATGAGGTTCAACCCAATGATCTTTGTTATCAATTCCGGCTGCATTTACATAATTCATAATATGTTGATCCACTTGCTTGTAAAGATCATGCAAATTTAAATCCATACGAATATCATGTGCAATTTCAGAGACTTGTTTTTCTGTTAGACAATGATCTGGATGAAGTAAATCACAACATGGTATTCTCTTCTCGATCAATTCATTTAGATTGATTTTTATTTCGTAATCTTGATGGACAGTCATTGAATTTATAGCTTTATTATCATTATTCTAATATTGTTTAAGGTTTTGTATATCTTTAGTCAAGAAACAAAGTTCTTTAATGCATATACAGTAATCTTAAATAAATAGATCTTCCAAATCTTTATACAATTCATCATTCTCTTTTTGCTTTTCTAGATGGTCATGGTGATCTAGTGAGAGTTCTTTTTTTGAGGTGTAGAAAAGATATCCAAGGGCTCCAAAAAGTAAGGTTGTTGGTAAAATCATTAGCATTTAATTGACTTATAATGAATATAGTGCAACACTTATTACAGTCAAGTGCTGAACTTTAATTAATTTTTAAATGCCTACCAAGAAAAAAAGAATTGGTTTTATTCCTAGAGAAGATGTTATGAGAATAATTGAAAAGTTGAGCATAGAGAACAATTTAAGTAATTCAAAAATTATAAGTATTTTGGTAGAAGAAGCACTTTCTATAAGAGGTATATTTAATAAAAAAAATGGTAAAGTAACTCAATTATATCAACAAAATGAAGATAATTCGCAAAACTTATTTGATAATTCTGGTGATTTTTTAGATAAAGCAAAACTTTCAATTGATAATAACTTAGGAAATCATTTTATTCCTAGTAAATCAACCCATTTCAATGAGGAGAATCAGGAGGCTTTTGATTTGCAAACTTATAAAAAGTTTTTATCATTCCTAAAATTTCAGGAAATGATGGATAAATTTAACACTTAAGAAAGTGTTGCTAGGTGATACACTGTGCGTTAAATTTAATTTGTATTTATTAGGAGATTTGCATATTAAAGTTATTTTTCATCATTTCAAAAACCTAAATTCAACTAATCTATAAAATATTTATTCCTATGAATTCATCTCTCCCTGTTCTATCTGTGAATTTGCTCCCTCCAGACAAGTTATATTGTAATTTTAGTTATTGGAGTTCTTTGTTCTCTCAGGATATGCAAATTTTATGGGATAGAGCGCATGGAGTCCCTTTAGAAAAACTGCCAAAAGGAGTTTCTGATATGATTTTTCCGTATTTATTGCTTGCACTCTCAGACTATAAGACTTCGCAAATAAATAAAATGAATGGAATAGGCTTAGACAATCTATTAAGCCTTTGGTTTGATAAGTACTTATTAAATAAAAATGGTTACTTCGAGCTAATTAAAAAATAATATTTAAAATTAGCTATTAATATAAAATTGATCGCTATAAAAATTCATTATGTTTAAAAATTTTTTAAGTGATTCTTTCCTAATTGGCACATCAATAGTCTTGCTATAAATATATTAAAAGGTTTGATGATGAATTCCTTAAATTTTTTTAGCAAATATGTGTATTGTCTTTTTGATAATGCAAATCAGGAGAGATATAAAATGAAGAAAAGCAAGATAAATGAAATTTAATTCAAAAACGCTAAGCTTGATATTAAACCTGTTATTTTGCTTGTTTATTTTTATTATTTAATTTTTTAGTTTTATTAATTAATTTTCAAACAATTCAAAAGTTAATTTTAGAATTTGGTTGACTTTTATTGTTAATGCGATGATAATGGCAAAAATAAATTTTTAATTGTGAATCTTTTTTCAGATACTTTTGATGATTTTGTTGATGATCTACTTTCATCCGATGTTAATTTGTTGAAAGGGGAACTTGATTTTCTGCTTATGCAGCATTTATTTAATTCAACAGATTTGAAGTGCATTAATAAAACTGAAATTGAAGATAACGAATCATTAGCTGCTTAATTTTTTATGAAATTTTTTTATGAAAAGTTTTGGGTCCCAGTTTTTGGGTATGTTTTATCAAAATTTGTTTTTTTAATAGAAGGTAAAAAGCAAGATTCTAAAAAAATAAAAAAATAGACTAATTACTTTTTGTCTTTATAAAGTATTTTTAATTACTTATTTTAAGTCAATATATTTTGATAACAACAAAAGTTGTGCTTTGAATTTACAAATATATGCATGGTTGAAATATACATAATTGCTTTTTGGCAAATTAAAATGAACAAAAATAATATGTTGAAGCCATATACAGTGCATTACCGTGATTTTCAAAATATAAGATTAGAAAACTGTTTTTATGCTTTTGACGCTTACGAGGCTAGAACACTAGCAATGGAATTTAATAAGTATATAAATGAGCATCCAAACAGTATAGACCTTATAAGATGCGAAAAATGAATATTTATTTTTATTAATTTAAAATAATAATCTATTAAACACTCAAGAATTTATCAATAACAGCTTGACTTAACTCACTAGTATTTCCGCTAGCAACAATACCTCCGCGTTGCATCGCATAATATCTATTGGCTTGTCTTACAAAATGCAAATGTTGTTCAACTAATAAAACTCCAATTCCTGTATCTCTAATTATCTGGTTAATTGCATTTTCAATGTCTAAAACTATATTTGGCTGAATACCTTCCGTTGGTTCGTCAAGCAATAGAAGTTGAGGTTTGCCAAGTAATGCTCTTGCAATAGCTAATTGCTGTTGTTGTCCTCCACTAAGATCTCCACCTTTCCTTTGAAGAAAATCTTTAAGGATTGGGAAGAGATCATAGATAAATGGATCTATTTTCTTGTTCTTAGATAATCCACCCGGTAGAGACTCCATCCCCAACATAAGATTCTCTTCAACTGATAGATATGGAATAATTTCTCTCCCTTGAGGAACGTATGCCATTCCTTTCCTAGCCCTCTGATGAGGTGCTTTTCTGTTGATATTTTCACCAATCAAATAAATATCTCCTTTTTTTTGTTTTAATAAACCAATAAGTGATTTCAATAAGGTTGTTTTGCCAACTCCATTTCTTCCAATCAAACAAACCATTTCTCCTGATTTAACGTTTAAATCTACATCTCTAAGAATATGACTCTCGCCATAATATGTATTTAATGATTTAATTTCCAGTAAATTTTCCATAACTAGTCCTCAGGTCTTCCTAAATAAACATCAATAACTTTTTTGTCTTTTTGTATGGTTTCCATTGTTCCCTCACATAATACTGTGCCCTGATTTAATACTGAAACATTACTATCAAGTCTTCTTATAAATTCCATATCGTGATCTATTACCACTACTGTATTTTCGCCTGATAAAGATTTTAATAAATCAGCTGTAAGATCTGTTTCTTCATCAGTTAAACCGGCAACAGGTTCATCTACTAACATTAAATCTGGCTTCTGTCCTACTAACATGGCTATCTCGAGCCATTGTTTTTGGCCATGAGATAAAGATCCAGCTTTAGAATCAACTTTTTGAGCTAAATTAACAATCTTCATAAGACGATCAATCTCATTAAGCTGCTCATCCTTAATACTTTTATTTATAAGGTTTAAGGGACTTTTAGGAGTTGTCACCGATATTTCAAGATTTTCTTTAACTGTTAGATTTTCAAAGATTCTTGGACTTTGAAACTTTCTTCCAACTCCAAGTCTGGCTATTTTATGCTCCTTTCTACCTACTAAAGATTTTCCTTTAAAAATTACTTCACCTTTTGTTGGCTTAACCTTTCCAGTTATTACATCAAGAAATGTTGTTTTACCTGCGCCATTGGGTCCTATTACAGCTCTTAATTCTCCTTTCTTCAAATTTAAATTTAGTTTGTTGAGAGCTAAAAAACCCTCAAAACTAACAGTAATATCTATTAAATTTAGAAGCTCTTTATTATTCATTATTCCCCTCTTTATTGTTAACTTCTAAGCTTGGGTAGGTTTCAATCTTCCTTTTCAAACCAAATCTTTGAAGAAGATTCCTAGGACCATCTCCTTGAATCCATCCTAAAACTCCTTCTGGCAGAGCTGTTACAACTAAGATAAATAACCCTCCTTGAATAAACATCCAACTAGCAGGTAAAGCTTCACTTACTAGACTTTTTGCATAGTTGATGAAAACTGCTCCTAGTATTGCTCCCAATAAAGTTCCTCTTCCTCCAACAGCAACCCATATAACCATTTCTATAGAAAACGGAACCGTCATAAATTGAGGTGATACTATCCCAGACTGAACGGTATATAAAGCTCCCGAAATTCCAGCAAGTCCTCCAGCAATAGAAAATATTATCGTCTTAAATATAACTGGATTGTATCCTGTAAACCTAACTCTTGGTTCATCATCTCGTATTCCTATAAGGATATTTCCAAATCTTCCTTTAACTACCCACTTTGCAAAAAACCATGCTGCTATTACTAGTATGGCGGTTATCCAAAAGAATATTCTTTGCATGGACTCAGACCCTACCATCTGACCAAATAGTTGTGTTACATCTGTTTTTAATCCATTTGTTCCATTTATAAGTTTTTGTTGTCCATTAAAGAAGTTAAAGAATACAAGAAGAGAAGCTTGAGTAAGTATAGAAAAATAAACCCCTTTGATTCTATTCCTGAAAACAAGGAATCCAATTAAACCAGCAACTAATGCTGGAATTATCCAGATAGCTAAGAAGGTAAAAAAAGGCGATCTAAATGGTTCCCAGAAAAAAGGTAATTTTTCAACACCATATAAAGCAAAAAATTCAGGAATATTATTTGGAAATTCAGAGGAGCTGGTTATTTGTAAATACATTGCTGCACAATATCCACCTAGTGCAAAAAATATACCTTGTCCAAGACTTAATAAACCTGTATATCCCCAGATAAGATCAACACCAAGTGCAACTATGGATAAGGACAAGTATCTTCCTAGGAGATTTAGTCTAAATACAGGGAGTAGAGTTGGTGCTGCAATAATTAAGGCTATTAATATTATCCAAAATGATAATACTATTTTTTTATCAAATTTAATTTTACTTAAGGACATTAGTTTTCAACCATCCTTCCTTTTTGAGGAAATAAACCTGTAGGTTTAAATTGTAAGAATATAACAATTAGTGCAAATATCATTACTCTTGCCATACTTGTGGTCGCAAAAAAGTTAATTGTGTTTGATAAAGGTAAAGGCATATCTGGCCATATTGATAAGAGCCTGCCAGCTCCAATTAAATCTGTCATTATTCCTATTCCAAATGAAGCAAGTACTGTTCCTAGTAAATTTCCTACTCCTCCCAGCACTACAACCATAAAACAACCAACTATATAGTTTCCGCCAACATTAGGCCCTACTGAACCTAAAAGAGATACTGCTACCCCAGCAACTCCTGCTAAGCCAGATCCAATTCCAAAAGTAATTATATCCACTTTTTCAGTAGATATACCAAGACAATCACTCATTTGTCGGTTCTGAGTAACTGCTCTTATACGCATTCCCCAAGCACTTTGATTAAGAAATAATGTTATTGCTATTACAGATATTAGAGTAATGACAATTATCATTAATCTTGTTTTAGGAAATGCAGTGCCAATAATTTCAACTTGACCTCTCATCCATGAGGGCGCTGTTACATCAACATTTCGGGCGCTTGCTCTACTAAGTTTGCTGACAGAGGACGAGATTACGCTACCTGTCAGGACCCCAGTTAAAGCAGCAAATATCCAAGAACTAAATTTAAAATATTTGAAATTTATTGATTCTTTTATTTTTGAAGGGAATGTTGTTGGTAAGAATAAACCAATTAACAGACTTATAACCAAACCTGTCCCGTAAGCTAAGGGTACACTTCTGACAAATTGTTGAAGAATTAAGCTTACACCCCAGGTTGCAAGAAGTGTTTCTAGTGGACTGCCATAAAGTTTTCTTATTATTGTTTTTTCAAGGAGAATGCCAACTACTCCACTAACAATAAAAGCAAGGAAAATAGAAACTATTATGTACGAATTGTAGAAAGGTTTTAATATAGGTAATTTGAAAATTAATTGTGTTACATATGTCGTGTAAGCCCCAAGCATCATAAGCTCTCCATGAGCAAGATTTATTACACCCATAAGACCAAAAACAATTGCTAGACCTAATGCAGCAACAAGTAGTACAGATCCGATTGCAACGCCATTAAAAAGACTATCGAGAAGTAACTCCAATTTAGAAAAAGAAAATATTTGATTATATAAAATAAAAGGAGGCGTTAACCTCCTTTTATTTTGAAGTATAGGTTTTAATTAGATTAAAGCTTATACTTTTCTCCTTTTGAAGGATCTGTCCAGTCGCATGCAAATCCTTTTGAACTTGGATGCTTTTGGTTCCATGCTTGAGGAAGAACAACTCCTGTCTCTTCGAGGATTGTAAATCCGCCCTCTGCATTAATTTCCCCAATTCTTACTGTTTGAGATAAGTGGTGATTAGGCATAACTTCAACAGGACCTTGTGGAGCATCAAATTTTTGTCCAACAAGGGCTTCCCTTACTGCGTTGTCGTCGAATGTTCCAGCATCTTCTACTGCCTGTTTCCATAAGTAGACCATGTTATAAGCAGATTCTTGAGGATCAGCTACAACTCTATCTGCTCCCCATCTTTTTTTGAAACTTGCAGCAAATTTCTTAGAGGCAGGAGTATCAATTGACATCATATAGTTCCAAGCGCCGTAGTGACCTTCAAGGAACTCAGGACCAATTGTACTAATCTCTTCTTCAGCAATTGAATAGTTCATTACGTAGTACCCACTTGAAGGTGTGATACCTGCGTCTTGAATCTGTTTGAAGAATGCAACGTTTTGGTCACCATTAAGAGTATTAATGATTATTCCACCTTCAGGCAATGCTTTTTTGATTTTTGAGATAATTGGAGCAACTTCAGTATTACCTAATGGAAGGTAATCTTCTCCAACAACTTTACCTCCTAACTGTTTTACCTGAGCTTTTGTGATTGTGTTTGAAGTTCTTGGGAAAACATAATCAGAGCCTACAAGGAAGAAATCTCCACCAGCTGCAGGAGAACGCTTATACATGAAATCCGTAGCAGGTTCCGATTGTTGGTTTGGTGTGGCTCCTGTATAGAAAATGTTGTTAGAACATTCTTGAGCTTCATACTGAATTGGGTAGTAGAGGAACGCATCTTTTGATTCGTAGACAGGTAACATTGCCTTTCTACTTGCAGATGTCCATCCACCAAATACGACAGGAACTCCGTCTTGGTCTATAAGTTTCTTTGATTTTTCAGCAAAAGTTGGCCAGTCAGATGCACCATCTTCAACTATGTATTCTATTTTGTAGCTTTTGCCGTCAACTGTAACACCACCAGCAGCATTTATTTCTTCAATAGCCATTTTTTCTGTATCAACAAGAGTTGATTCAGAGATAGCCATTGTTCCGGATAACGAATGCAAAATACCAACGGTTACTGTGTCATCGAAACTTCCGGAGGTTCCGCCTCCACCACAGGAAGTTGCTGTGACAGCAAGTGAGGCAGTAGCTAAACCTGCCAAAATACGCCTTGAAATTCTCATGAATTAGGATAAATTAGGTAATTGACCCTCATTAGGGGGATAAAATAAAAGTTATTAACGAGTGAGGATTCGTTTTGTATCAGTCGTAACTTTTTGTTGAATCCAATATATTCTTAGTGAACATTTCTCTACTTTTGATGGTTGGGTATATGAGATTCTAAAAATTGAGTTATTTCTTCAACTCCTATGCCGCTACTTAGGTTGGTAAAAAACCAAGGTTTCCCTTTTCTCATAAATTCAGTATCACTTTTCATAATATTTAAATCTGCACCAACCATATCTGCTAAGTCAATTTTGTTTATTAATAATAAATCCGACCTTGTTATCCCTGGCCCCCCTTTTCTAGGAATTTTGTCTCCTGCAGATACATCTATCACATATATTGATAAATCTACAAGTTCTGGACTAAAACTAGATGCTAGGTTATCACCTCCACTTTCTACAAAAACAAAATCTAAAGGATTATATTTATATTCTAAATCTAAAACTGCATTTTTATTTAAGGAACAATCTTCTCTGATCGCTGTATGAGGACATCCTCCTGTTTCTACACCAACAATCCTTCCTTCCTCCAAAACTTTTTTATTTATGAGAAAGTCGGCATCTTCTTTGGTATAAATATCATTGGTTACAACTGCTATCTCATAATTTTTTTTCAGGCTTAAGCATAGGGTCTCTACTAATGCAGTTTTTCCTGAACCTACAGGCCCAGCAACTCCTACTCTCAATTTACTGCTCATAAATTAATTTCTAAAAAGTTTTGTATAAAGGTCATTATGATTTTGTTGTGCCATAGCTAAACCTACATTGCCAAAATAGATGTCATCAATTTCTTTGTCCATAATTTCTTTAGAAACTTTTGAAATTATTGCTAATAAATCTCTCTGAATTAATTGTGCTTTTGTTGAACCAATAGGAATAATCCTTAATGCTGCGCTTAGTTGGTTTGCACTCCACGCGTAGAAAAAATTCTCAACCATTTCTAACTTCGCAATTTCAAAACAATAACAAGCCCAACTCCACGCTAAAGGCCAGGAGTTTTTTTTATTTTTTTTATATAGATATTCAAATCCAAATTCTTTGTTTAAATCAAAGAGAGATTTTGCCATTTGGGTTTGTTGTTCTCTCATTTCGACAGAGTCTTTTGATGAGAGGATCCATTTATCCAAACTCAATAACTTTTGCAAATTATTTTTTAAATTTTTGCCGTCGTTTAACTCATTGAAAATGTCAAGAAATTCTAATAATAGTCTTCCATCTAGTCTAATCTGGCCAATTATTAGTTCACTTATTATTAAATCTTTTACCGAATTAAAGTCTTTTAAATCATTATTATTCAGATAACTCTCTAATCCCTCAGAATAACAAAATCCGCCAACTGGTAAGTTAGGGCTTATTAATAAATATTTTAATAAGTGACTTTTACTCATGACTATGGGCACCTCTTTCCGGAAAAAATTTTTTCTGGATATTTATGATATCAACATTAAAGTTTTTAAGCATATTTTCAATTACGTAATCACCTTGTGTTAGGAGAATGTCTTCTTCAATTTCTACTTCTACATGCCTATTTCCTAGATGATAAGCAGTTTTAATAAGTTCAATTTTAGAATTTGAACTTATTTCAATTAAATTTTCTGTTTTGGCAATTATCTCTACATAAAAATTGGGCTGATTAGTTGAAAGAATATCTCCATCACTTAACTTGCCCTCTCTAGGTAATTGTAAAATTATTTCTTGATAACAATCAGTTAATCTTTTACCTCGTAAAATTCTTCTTTCATCTGAACTTAGGGTAAGTTTTAAAAATGAACCTAATCGAGGTTTTCTCTTAATCCAATCAGTTACAACTATTTGTTTTTTCATTCTCATAATCAAAATTTTTGGTTACTTTAATTTAGTAATTAAAGAAAACAATTTATGATTAAAACTTCTTGGGAAGGTAATTGTTTCTTAAATTTTTTCAATAATAAGGCAAGTTTAGGAAATGTTGAGAAAACAATCTTTAAATCCAAATCAACTTCTCCCTACAAGTTATTAAAGTCTACTCATGATCAGGAGGGCAGATGCATATTACCTGTTCTTCATACCGCAGGGGGATTGGTTGGAGGCGATTTACTTGAGTTTGAGGTTAATCTTGAAAAAAACTCTAAGGTATTGTTGACTACTTCTTCAGCTCAGAAAGTATATGGAACAGTTGGAATATCTAAAATTAATCCAAAAGGAACTTTTTCAAAGCAAAAAAGTCTGATAAAGATTCTTGATAATTCTCATTTGGAATATCTCCCCCAAGAAACAATCATTTTTGCAAATGGTTTATATGAGCAAAAGTTTAAAGTATCTATTTCAGAAACTTCAAGTTTTTTATTTACTGATTTAATAAGACTTGGAAGATCTTCTCACGGAGAATCTATTGAAAGTGGAATTTTTAGGTCTAAATTAGAAATTATGAGAAATAATGATTTATATGATGATTGGGAATATGTTGATCAAATTGAATTATCTAAGGCAAGTTATGTGGCCAAGTCAGGTATGGATAACATGCCTGTTTTCGGATCCTTAATTTGGATTTGCGAAAAAGATTTTTCCAAGTCAAAAATAAATAATCTTGTGGGAAATATAAAAAAGATTTTCAAGGAAACTGATAATAATTTATCTATTGGAATTCTTGAAAATGGAATCTCTGTAAGATTTCTAGGGAGTTCTTCTCAAGAAGCTAGGAAATGTTTTTTTTGTATTTGGAAACAAATAAGATCTGTTTGTGGATTTTGTGAGCCAAAATATCAAGGTGTATGGCCTTTACAAGATTCTATGAATTATTAATTATGTTCAGAAAGAACCTTTTTTAAGAATTTATAGATTAATTTTTTATTATGCATCTTTTACCTCAAGAAAAGGATAAATTATTGATTTTTTCTGCTGCGCTCTTAGCTGAAAGAAGGCTTAGTCGAGGTCTTAAGCTTAATTATCCTGAGACAATTGCTTTTTTGAGTTTTCAAGTTCTTGAAGGAGCTCGAGATGGAAAAAGTGTAAGTCAATTAATGTCAGAGGGAACTACCTGGCTTTCAAAATCACAAGTTATGGAGGGCATTCCTGAAATGGTTGATGAAGTCCAAATAGAAGCAGTTTTCCCTGACGGGACAAAGTTAGTTACTATTCACAATCCGATTAACTAGTTATGAGTAATTTAATTCCTGGCGAAATAATTCCTGAACAAGGTGAAATAGAATTAAATCTTGGTAAGGAAGTTAAAACAGTAAAAGTTTCCAATTCTGGAGATAGACCTGTACAAATTGGATCTCATTATCATTTTTTTGAAGCTAATAAGGCTTTAATTTTTGATCGAGAAATAACACTTGGTATGCGTCTTGACATTCCTGCAGGAACAGCAATTAGATTTGAACCTGGAGATACAACTGATGTCAAATTAGTTCCATATTCAGGTTTAAGAATTGCAAATGGTTTTAATTCACTAGTTAACGGTTCTTTAGATACTTAAAATTATGTCCTATAAAATTGACAGAAATACTTATGCGCAAACTTACGGGCCCACTACCGGAGATAAAGTAAGGCTTGCCGATACCGAACTTTTTATAGAAGTTGAAAATGATTTAACTACATACGGAGATGAAGTTAAATTCGGTGGAGGTAAAGTTATTCGAGATGGGATGGGACAGTCTCAAGTAAGAAGAGCTGATGGAGCTGTAGATACCGTAATAACTAATGCTTTAATAGTAGATTGGTGGGGAATAATTAAAGCTGATGTGGGGATAAAAGATGGAATGATTTGTGAAATTGGTAAGGCTGGTAATCCTGATATCCAGGATAATGTTGATATTGTTATTGGTGCATCAACAGAAGTAATAGCAGGAGAGGGGCATATTCTTACTGCAGGTTCAATAGATACCCACATTCATTTTATATGTCCCCAACAAATTGAGACAGCATTAGCCTCAGGAATTACAACCATGTTGGGAGGAGGAACTGGACCTGCTACTGGCACAAATGCAACTACTTGTACTCCAGGTTCTTTTCATATTTCAAGAATGCTTCAATCTGCAGAAGCATTTCCCATGAATTTAGGTTTTTTTGGAAAAGGAAACTCAACAAACGAGAGCAATCTTATTGATCAGGTTGAAGCTGGCGCATGTGGATTGAAGCTCCATGAGGATTGGGGAACGACTCCCTCTACAATAAATTCTTGTCTTAATGTTGCAGATAATTTTGACGTACAAGTATGTATTCATACTGATACTTTGAATGAGGCAGGCTTTGTTGAAGATACCATCAAGGCTATTGGAGGAAGAACTATTCATACTTTTCATACCGAGGGAGCAGGTGGAGGTCATGCGCCAGATATCATAAAAATTTGTGGAGAAAAAAATGTTCTTCCAAGTAGCACTAATCCAACAAGACCCTATACGAGGAACACATTAGAAGAACATCTTGACATGTTAATGGTCTGTCATCATTTAGATTCTAAAATCCCAGAAGATATTGCATTTGCTGAATCAAGGATCAGAAGAGAGACTATTGCAGCTGAGGATATCTTGCATGATATAGGTGCCTTTTCAATTATTGCTAGTGATTCTCAAGCTATGGGAAGAGTTGGTGAAGTAATTATAAGAACTTTTCAAACCGCTCACAAAATGAAAGTCCAAAGGGGGCCTCTATCGCAGGATTCTGATAGAAACGATAATTACAGAGTAAAGAGATATATTTCTAAAGTCACAATTAATCCTGCAATAGCTCATGGTATTGATAAACATGTTGGGTCTATAGAAAAGGGTAAAATTGCGGATTTAGTATTGTGGAAACCTTCCTTTTTTGCTGTAAAACCTGAATTAGTTGTTAAAGGAGGATCTATAGTTTGGTCCCAAATGGGTGATGCAAATGCTTCAATTCCTACTCCAGGTCCTGTACATGGTCGACCAATGTTTGCAAGTTTCGGCCAATCTCTAATTAAAAGTTCTTTTACCTTTTTAAGTCAAAATTCAATTGATCAAAATATTCCAAATAAATTAGGTTTACAAAAGAAATGTATTGCTGTAGAAAATACCAGAAATATCAACAAATCAAACTTAAAACTTAATAGTAAATTACCAAATATTTCAGTTGATCCGCAAACTTATGAAGTTTTTTCTGATGGGGAACTTCTTACTTGTGAACCACTTGATGAAGTCCCAATGGCTCAGAGGTATTTTTTGCTTTAGAAGTTTTTAATTAATTCTTTTTCACTTGTTTTTATATCTTTTGAACCAGCGATAGCTAAATCTTCTTGCAGTTTGTTCTCACAAGATAGAACTCTTGACCAGCTTGGTAACTGCTGTGTCGTAGGGCAAGCTAAGTAATTTTCTGTAGCAGGTCTCAATAACTTTGCAAACTTTTGTACTGATAGCTCTTCTTCATGCCGATCGTATGGAAGTTGATTGACTGCTGAATCTAATCCAAATTGTTTTACTCGATCTTCTCCAACTCTTTTGTAGAGCACTTCTAAAGTTGCTAATTGAGTACTAGTTAAGGTCTCGGCTTGATGCTCCATGAGGCCTCTTAAAACACTTGAAAGTATTTCTGTACACATTTTTTGCAATCCTTCTCTAGAAGAATCTCCAATATTCTTATGTTTATGATCAAACAAACCTAGGTCAACTTGGGCTATTTTGGAGGTTCTTACGTTTCTATAAACCTCTGATAATAAACCTATCTCTAAACCCCAGTCACAAGGAATTCGTAAATTCATAGCAAGGTCTTTAGTGAAAGCAAATTCACCTGCTAATGGATATCTGTATGATTGAAGATATTGTAAAAAAGGACCCTTACCTACTAACTGTTCTAGACTTGCCAATAAGGGGCCTACAAATAACCTTGTTGCTCTACCTTGCAATTGATTGGTCTCTAAGGATAACCTGCTGTAAAAAGCCTTTACATATGATATTCCATATGATTCATCCAGAAGTGGAAGTATCATTCTTGAAGGATACAAAGGACTAAAAGTTCTTATATCAGCATCAAAAAGTGCAACAACTTCTGATTTTCTCGTCGCAACTCCTATGCCTTGCCATACAGCCCATCCTTTACCTGGAGTTCCTAAAAGTTCCAACCCATTTTTTTCTTGGCTTTTTAATAGTTCTATTACAGAGGGAGAATTAGTCCATTGAACGTGAACTGGAAATGGCATTGAGTCAAAAAAAGATTTTGCCGCTTTAACTTGCTCAACAGTTTTTGCAGAGAGAGCAATAACTAATTCATTTAAGCCTGTAAGATCTTTTAAAACTTCTTTTATGTCTTTTAAAGCTGGACGTTCAAATTCTTCATACAAGCAAGGTATTAGAATACTAGTTGATCTTTTTTTAAGACTTTTATTTAATTCTTTAATTAAATTTTTTGTAACTCCATATTCATGTATTGTTGTGATTAAACCTTGTTGAAAGTCCATTTTCTAATTGATGTGCAGAATAGTATTAATACTTCGTTGATTTTTTCAAAGTGAAGCAAATTGATTCAGAGAAAAAATTAGATAGATTAAAAATTGATAAATTGTTAAAAACAATTTATTCAAATAATACTACAGAAGAAATTAATTTTATTTCTAACCAATTATTACAGATTTTAGGTGATTTCTCAGAGAAATCTGCTTATGAAGAAATAAGAGATAAGGAAAGGTGGAATGAATCTCATTCGGTTTTGATAACTTATGCAGATAGTATTTATAAAAATGGCGAGGCAACATTAATAACTCTTGGTGAATTGTTGCGTGAACATTTTGGCAGTCTTTCTAAAGTTGTACATATTCTTCCTTTTTTGAAATCTACAAGTGATGGAGGTTTTGCAGTCTCAAGTTATGATTCTTTAGAAGAAAAATTTGGTGGCTGGGATGATCTCAAAAGTATTTCTAAAAATCATGATTTGATGGCTGATTTAGTACTAAACCATGTCTCATCATCTCACCCATGGGTTCAACAATTTATTAAATCCCAAGAACCGGGCATATCAAATGTTTTTTCACCGAAACAAACTCTTGACTGGTCAAATGTAGTTAGGCCTAGAAGTTCCTCTTTGTTTTCTCAAATAAATACTGAAGATGGGCCTAAACAAGTTTGGACAACTTTTGGTCCAGATCAAATTGATTTGAATTGGCATAATCCAAAAATGACTCTTGAGTTCTTAAATTTAGTTATTACTTATTTATCTAATGGAATTAAATGGTTCAGGCTTGATGCTGTAGGTTTTATTTGGAAGGAATCAGGAACAACTTGCTTGCATTTACCTAAAGCACATTCAATTGTGAAACTTTTAAGAGTTCTTTTAAATAATCTTCTTGATGAGGGAGTTTTAATAACTGAAACTAATGTTCCTCAGAAGGAAAATCTATCTTATCTGATTCCTGATGATGAAGCCCACATGGCATATAATTTCCCATTACCTCCTCTTCTATTAGAGGCAATTATTACTTCAAGAGCTGATATTTTAAACGCATGGATTTTTGATTGGCCCATATTACCTGAAGATACTACTTTATTTAATTTCACTGCATCGCATGATGGTGTTGGGCTAAGAGCTCTTGAGGGTTTAATGAATGAGCAGAGAATTAAAGATTTATTAATTAATTGTGAGAAAAGGGGCGGATTAGTAAGTCATAGACGTTTATCAAATGGTGATGATAAACCTTATGAATTGAATATTAGTTGGTGGAGTGCAATGGAAGACTCCAGTAGAGATAATAAAAGATTTCAATATGAGAGATTTATTTTGAGTCAATTATTAGTAATGGCTCTGAAGGGGGTCCCTGCATTTTATTTGCCAGCATTACTAGCTTCAGAAAATGATATTAAAAGTTTTTCTATGACAGGTCAAAGAAGAGACCTTAATAGAGAAAAGTTTAAATCAGAAAATCTATTAGCCGTTTTAAATAATCCTGAATCTAATGCTAATAAAAACTTAAAATATCTCCGCAATGCTATGGATGTTAGATCAAAATTAAAGCAATTTCACCCTCGTTCAGAAATGAAATGTTTGTCTAAAGGTAGAAGTGATATCGTTGTAATCAAAAGAGGTATAGGTCCTGAGTCTGTTTTTGCAATTCATAATATGACTGAAAATAAAATTAATTATCAATTGAATGATAATGATCTACCAAAAATAATTGATAATGAATTCAATACCCATGATTTTTTAACATCCACTAAATACAATTGCAAAAATATTAGTCTTGATCCTTTTCAAGTGATTTGGCTTAGTTCTTTATAAAGATGATAGAAAATTCTTCTATTTGGGTAGTAACTGATGTAGATGGTACTTTAATGGATCACTCATATGATTTATCACCAGCTAAAGAAACTATAAAAAAACTACAAAAATTATCTATACCAGTAATTCTTTGTACTAGCAAAACCGCTTCGGAAGTAAAAGTTATTAGAAAGGAACTTAACTTGACGGATCCTTATATTGTTGAGAATGGCGCGGCAATATATGGTGAATCTCTTAAAAGAGTAAATGGAGAAATTATTCTTGGAATAAAATACGAATCTCTTGAAGAAATCTTAAATTTTATTTCTAATGAAATCGATTATAAACTTACCCCTCTTAATAATCTCACTGATCAAGAGGCCACTAAGCTCACAGGTTTAGAGGGCAACTCATTGAACTTAATGCGTGATAGGCATTGGAGCATGCCTTTTTTAAATCCACCAAATTATTTAGAAGAGAAAATTAATATATATTGTAAAAAGTTAAATGTTAATATTTTCAAGGGAAATAGAATGAGTCACTTATTATCAACAAAATCGAATAAAGGTAAAGCAATAAATGCTCTTAAAGAATATTCAAATGTTCAAAATGTTGAAATTATAGGTTTAGGTGATTCTCCAAATGATTTACCTCTACTTTTAAACTCAGATATTAAAATCGTTATCCCTGGAATAGAAGGACCTAACATAAATTTACTAGATCAATTAAAAGATTTGGAATTTACTTTAGCTTCTGAACCAAATGGATATGGTTGGAAAGATGAAATTAATAAATTGATAAATATACGAGAACTAACTTAGAAAGATGAAAGACTTAGATATTAATTTCCCTCTTGATAAATTTGAAAAATTAATTATTGATATTGGTTGGCAATCCTTGGATGATTGGTTTAATTTTTGGAATAATCATAGAAGCATTCTTTCAATTGATCAATATTGGAACAATAAAGTAAATGATGATTGGATTTGGGGTTTAGCTTTACCTCTTTTATCTCAGGCTTATAAATTTCATAATAATTGTTCTGATAGAAAAATAATTGGAATCTCAGCTTTACCTGGTACAGGTAAAACAACACTAGGTAAATGGCTAGAAGCTATATCGTTAAAATTAAACTTCAAAATTGCGGTTATTTCAATTGACGACTTTTATCTCCCATCAAACGAAATGAAATTAGCAATTAAGAATAACCCTTGGAATGTTTCAAGAGGGTTTCCTGGTAGTCATTCAGTAGAATTAATGCATGAAAAATTATTAAATTGGAAGATAAATGGAGAACTAAATGTACCAGTTTTCGATAAATCTTTAAGAAATGGTTTAGGAGATAGATCTCATTGGAGATTTGATAATCCTGATTTATTAATTCTTGAGGGATGGTTCTTGGGAATAAAACCCTATTCTATTGATATAACTGATCTACCCATAAATACTACAAATTTGAGTCTTCATGAATCATCTTATATTTTTAAAATTCAAAAAAACCTAGACGAATATTTAGATATTTGGACTTTAATAGACAATATTTGGCATTTAAAGCCATTGAAGATTGAATATATGAATATTTGGAAAACAAATCAGGAAAAAGAAATGTTTTTACAGAAAGGTAACGCTCTTAAAGATGAAAAATTATCTAATTTCTTGAGAATGCTTAATGTCTCAATTCCTCATAAAAGTTTTGATGTTATAAAATCCTACGCGCTTTTATTAATTGATCAACAAAGAAATTTAGTTGAGGCTGGATTAAATTTGTAGTATTTTCTAATTTTTTTTTTTTCAGTAATTTTTTATACATTTTTTTTAGTTCTAAATAGAGTTTAATTAAACATAATTGTTGTTTAGGGATGGTTGAGTTTTCTTACAAAAATGAAGGCTGTAGGATGGTTGTCTTGAGATGTATTGGTCCATCAAATTTTTTCTTAGAGAGAGTTTTATTTCCAACAGACATTCTTACTTTTATGGCCCCAAATGATTCAAGAGTCGAAATCTGGGGAAATGAATTATATGGCCCTAAGTTGGAAGAGAGAATAAGAATTTCTGCTGATAACGAAGATTCGACTTTAGTGGCATAGAACAGATATTATCCATATTGTCTTCGAGTCAAAATTTTTTACAAATACCTAGTTTTTATTGATATTATCAAACTAGTTTTAGTTTTATAAATGTATTATTTTTCTTCCTTTGCAATAGGAGGTTTCGTTCCTTCTGCAGCTATCGCTGGAGTTTTACTTTTGGTTGGGTTAGGCGCCTTCTTTTATCTTGGTATTAAAGGACCTACAGATTATTAAATATGAGTTAATGAATAAATTTCAATTTTAATTTTTCATAACCTTCTTAAAAAGTTAACATTATGGATTTAACAACTATTTTATTTATATCAAGCTTACCTTTCGTTTTATTAACAGTTTATTTTGGGACAAAAAATGATTTTTACGAGAGTGAAAACTATAAAGGAGATGGTTGTGCTCATGATGTTAAAAGGTAACTTTATTTCTAATCACCTCTAAATACACAGGTCCATCTACTATCAAATTGCCATACAGGTTTGTATATTTCATTAGTTATTTTTTCGCCTGCCTTATTACAAGTATCTAAATCTTTCATTGGAATAGAATGTAATGAAGGACTTGTTATCCCACTCACCTCTGGCCTACCTCCAGGCCCTTGTCTATAAGTTCCAATTATTAACCAATAGTTAGCTTTTGCAGAACCAGAATAGATTAAGGAAAAAAGAAAAAATAATATTAAAATAGATTTTTTTTTCATTTTTCTATACTAGCTTTTAATTTATAAATGTAAATTGCTATTAATTAATTAGGTAATTTAATAATTTTTTGGAATATTTAAAATTTGTTTTATATGGATTAATTCAAGGGTTGACGGAATTTATTCCTGTAAGTAGTACAGCTCATTTAAAAGTCATATCTCTTTTTTTAGGTATTGATGATCCTGGAGCATCTTTGTCAGCTACTATTCAACTTGGAAGTGTTCTAGCTATAGCTTGGTATTTTAGGAATGATATTTTTAATTTCAAAAGTCAATCTTCCAAAAAATTTCTTGAATATCTTTTACATGAAAGATTATTGAGATCTATTTTGCTTGGTACTATTCCAATTGTTTTCCTTGGTGGGAGTATAAAAATATTTATCCCTTCTTTTTATGAAAACGTTCTTCGTTCAAATTTATCAATAGCTTTGGTTTCTTTTCTAATGGCTTTTTTTATGTACTTGGCAGATAGTTCTAAAAGAGGCTCTATTAAAATTAAAAACCATAATTATTCAGATAGTCTTTTGATAGGTTTCTTTCAGGCATTTGCAATTTTCCCGGGTGTTTCAAGATCGGGGGTTACTATTTCTGGCGCTCTAATGACAGGATGGGAAAGAGCTGAAGCTGCGAAATTTTCTTTTCTTTTAGGGATGCCAGCTATTTCTCTTGCAGCGATTGTTGAGTTTATTTCTTCATTTAATGATTTTTTTTCATTAGGTTTCCCCCCTCTTTTTGTTGGTCTTATTACAACATTTTTGTCCTCTTTATTAGCAATAGATTTCTTGTTAAAGTACTTTTCTTCAAATGGGTTGAAACTATTCATCATTTATCGAGTAATTTTTGGTGTTGTAATTCTTTTGAAGTTATAGTTTGATATGAAAAAAAAATTTTGCAATTGTGTTAAGGTTTTAAAAAAAAATTCTTTCTAATGAACATTTTTATATCTTTCCAATTAGGTGAAGTGGAAGTCTCAAATCTTACTATATTGATTTTAGCTTTTTTTTCTTCTTTTACATTCATAGCAGTAGGCATAAGTTCATATAAACTATATAAATCTCTTATTAATGAAGACGATAAGTAATCGGAACGGCGGGATTTGAACCCACGACCCCCACTACCCCAAAGTGGTGCGCTACCAAACTGCGCTACGCCCCGTGTATTTACTATAAAGATTAGATTGATTTAAATGTTATTCTTTAAAGGATTGTTATCAGATCTCAATACACACTTGTCTACTTCCCAATTAAAGTTTTCCCATATATGATCATCTAATTTATAGTTGCTTCCAGTAAAAATTCCTAACTTAACTTTTGTAGGTGAAGCGGAACAATACTGCCTGCTTCCAGCTGATGCAAGATATTGTTGATGGTATTGTTCCGCATAAAAATATGAATCAATCATTTTTATTTCCGTTTCAATTAAACCTAGATTTTTTTTGCTTAGTTCCGTTTGATATTCTTCCTTGCTGGCTAATATTGTTTTAATATTATTTTCATTTTTGTAATATATTGCTGATCTATATTGGGTTCCCATATCATTACCTTGCCTGTTTTTTTGAGTAGGGTCATGACATTCCCAAAACATTTTTAATAAATCACTTACATCTATTTCCCTTTTATCCCATATAACTCTTACAACTTCTGAATGACCAGTTAAACCGGAACATACTTCATAATAAGTTGGATTGTTTTTTTTACCTCCAGCATAACCTACAGAAGTTGTAACAACTCCAGGAAGTTTCCAAAAACATTTTTCAGCTCCCCAGAAACAACCACATCCAAAAATTATTTCATCTTCTTCTACAATAGGATCTTTTTTGATATCTGTTTTTAATATTCTATGTAATGAATAAGCATCATTAGTTAAATTTACCTTCTCATTATTCATAATGTTTTTAAGGAATTTAAACATAATTTAAATCTACTTATTATAAGTAAAAAAATCACTTTTAGCTCTTAACAATTCTGTTGGCTAGTTCTCTCTCCCAAAGTTGTTTATATAGCCCTTTCACTTTTACTAATTCTTTATGAGCGCCTTCTTGAACTATTTCACCTTTGTCCATTACTAAAACCCTATCACAGGTAGCTGCAACAGAGAGTTGGTGACTAATCATTATGATTGTTTTATTACCTCTATCACTCATTTCATCTATTATTTTTGCTGCTGTTTTATTATCTACGCTTGCTAAAGCATCATCAAGAACAACAATAGGAGAATTAACAAGTAGTGCTCTTCCTAGTGCGGTTCTTTGCCTTTGTCCACCACTTAATGTAATACCTCTTTCACCAACAATAGTTTTAAACCTTTGTGGAAAACTATTGATATCATCAATTAATCCAGCTTTTGAAGCGCTTTCTTTAATTAAATATTTAGAAGCTTTGGGTTCTCCAAAACTTAGGTTTTCTGAAATTGTAGAAGTAAATAAGAATGCTTCTTGAGGAACGATTGAAATATTTTTTCTAAGATCGCTTAATTTTAAAGTTTTTACATCAATTTCATCTAAAAATAATTGATTGTCTGGAATTTCAATGGTCCGTCCTAGAGACTTTGCGAGTGTTGTCTTGCCACAACCTACTGGGCCAACTATTGCAATAAGTTCTCCAGGATAAATTTTAAAATTGAGACTATTTAATGAATTAAATTTTGAACCTGGATACTTTATTGTTAAATTTTTTGCTTCTAAGAATCCTTTAACCTTTCTTTTTAAAAATTTAGTTTCTGCTCTATCTACAATATTTGGGTTGTTCTGGAAGATTTCTTCCACACGATCTAAACTTACTTGACCAAGTTGAAAAGTATTCAAGGTAAAACCTAATAGAGCTGTTGGGAAGACAAGTCTTTCTACGTAAAGAATTAAAGCTACTAAACCACCTATCGAAATAAATCCACTCTCTAATTGAAAAGTTCCTAATGATAATAAAATCAATAATGAAATTGATGAAATCCCTTGTAACAAAGGGAATAGGGTACTCGCTGTTCTTGCAAGTTTTATCGCTGAATTTCGATAGGCGTCATTATATATTTTAAATTCTTTTTTCTCGGCATTCTCTTGGGCATATATTTTAATGGCGCTTATGCCAGATAGATCTTCTTGAATTAGATCACTGAGTTTTGATAATGATTCTTGTTGAGCTTTTCTTTGATTAACCATTCTGCCGCCAAATAGACTTACAATTCCAAGGATTAATGGAAATATCATTAAAGCTGATATCGTTAATATTTTATTAATCGAAAACATTGAAGGGATAGTGAATGAATAAGCTAAGACAATGTTGCACAAGCTTAAAACTGTAAAACCTAAAAGTCTTCTTATATTTTCAACATCGCTTGTAGCTCTACTAATTATGTCTCCACTACCTTTTTTTTGAATCCATTCTGGATCTTGAATAAGTAAATGGTCAAAGAGTTTTTGACGAAGATTTACTTCTACTTTTCTCCCTATACCGAAGACAATCTGTCTCGAAAACAATCTTATTAACCCCATACAAGTTGCTAAAAATATTAACCATAAAGATTTAGAAATAACAAAATCAGAAGAAAACCCATTTTGCAATTGATCAATTATATTTTTTACTTCTAAGGGTATTACAACACTTAGTATATTTACTATTAAGAGAGCAAAAGCTCCATATAAGAATTCTTTTTTGTATGGTCTTAGGTATTTAGATATAACTTTTATCTTTAAATTTTTCATTTTATTTTGCCGATATGATTAAGATAATGTTTCATTTTTGAATATGTGAGCTAATTTTATAAATGATTCAGTATTTATTTATGGGTAACGAGCAAACTCATCCATTACATGAAACAGACAAGAGCATTATAGATTCCCTTATCACTAAAAAAACACCAGAAGATCTTGACTATATAAATTTAGCTAGATTAATAAATCGTTATACCAATTTCCCGGGAGAAATTGATATAAAAAACGATATTGAAAAAATTCTAAATTTTTGGAAGATCACCAAAAATGAACTTTTTTCAAAAACCAAAAATATTTGGTCAAAAAGCTTCAGGCCTTCTAATACAAATAAAGATTTAGTTGGCTCAGGTTTTGATACCTCAAATTGAATTTAAACTTCATAATTTTTCTTAAATAAATAAATGTTTTCTAATTTATCAAACGCTGAAATCTTAAATAATTTGTTAGAGGGAAGAGACCTTGATGATTTAACTTCTAGATCTTTAATGCAAAGATGGCTTAATGATCAAATTTCAGAGGTTGAAACAGGAGCTTTTTTGAGTGCTTTGAGAGCTAAAAGCTCTACTGGAGTCGAACTATGTTCTATGGCTGAGGAACTCTTAAATGTTTGCGAATTGCCAGTAGAAAGACCAAATTTGTATTTGGTAGATACTTGTGGAACTGGTGGAGATGGAGCCAATACATTCAATATTTCAACTGCAGTAGCTTTTGTATCTGCATCTTGTGGGGTGAAAATTGCAAAACACGGAAACAAAAGTGCTAGTGGAAAAGTTGGTTCTGCTGATGTTTTGTTGAATCTTGGTTTAAATTTAAATTGTTCATTAGAAAAAGTAATAAAAGCCGTAAGTGAAATTGGTATAACTTTTTTGTTCGCACCTGCTTGGCATAAATCTTTAATAAAACTTGCTCCATTAAGAAAGACCCTTGGAATAAGGACAGTATTTAATCAACTTGGACCATTGGTAAATCCTTTAAGACCCAATGCACAAGTTTTGGGTGTTGCTTCTGAGGAACTTTTGGAACCTATGGGAAGCGCGCTTTTAAAAATGGGTATGAATAGAGCAATAGTCATTCATGGGTCTGGTGGCCTTGATGAGGCTTCGCTTCAAGGAGAGAATAAATTAGTATTTGTTGAAAATGGTGAATTGCGGTTTTCAAAAATAAATATTTCAGACTTTAACTGTGAAAATATATCTAATGAAAAGCTTGTAGTTTCTGATCTTGAGTCTAACGAGGAAATATTAAAATCTGTTTTAAATGGTTCTGGACGAAAATCTCATATTGATGTGGTTGCCTTGAATTCTGCTTTAGTACTTTGGGCAGCAGGCATTGAGAATGATTTAAATGAAGGATTTAATAAAGCTTTATTTTCTATTAATCAAGGAAATCCTTGGAAAAAGTTTTTACTTTTAAAAAATTATTTATCCGCAACTTAATTCATTATCTTATTGATGATTAATCCCTATAAGAAAAACGCTAAATTAGTTTTAAGTAATGGAATTGTATTCCCAGGATTCTTTTTTGGTGCTTCAGGTACAGCCATTGGCGAAATAGTTTTTAATACGGGAATGACAGGATATCAAGAAGTTATTACTGATCCAAGTTATTATGGACAGTTATTAACATTCACTTATCCAGAGATTGGAAATACCGGTATTAATTTTGAAGATTCAGAATCTAATATTAATGTTAGAGGTATAATTGTTAGAAATTTTTCATTAAATAACAGCAATTGGAGATCTAAAAAGAATTTTAATCAATGGTTAGTTGAGAAAAACATCATTGGTCTTTATGGAATTGATACAAGGGGGCTAGTTAAAATTCTAAGATCTAGTGGTGCGATGAATGGTGTTATTACATCTCTAGATAAAACTGATGAAGATTGCTTAAAAATAATTAATGATACTCCAAAGATGGAGGGGTTAAATTTATCAAAAGTTGTTTCAACAAAGAAACAATATGCATGGAAAAGTCGCACACAAACAGTTTTTGATTTAAGAAAAAAATATGATGAATCGTTAAAAAAATTAAAAGTAGTAGCAATTGATTTTGGAATTAAAAATTCAATACTAAATAGACTTGTATCCCATGGTTGTGATGTTTTGGTTTTGCCTTCTCGATCCTCTCTAAAAGATGTTTTATCTAAGAAGCCGGATGGGATATTTTTCTCAAATGGTCCTGGCGATCCTTCTTCTGTTTCTGAAGGTATAGACTTGGCAAAATCTCTTTTTGAATATGGTGAAATACCTATGTTTGGTATTTGCCTTGGCCACCAAATATTTGGATTAGCATTAGGAGGTTCAACTTATAAATTACCTTTTGGGCATCGCGGTTTAAATCATCCTTGTGGTGATAAGAATAAAATTGAGATAACTAGTCAGAATCATGGTTTTGCTATTGATCCAAATTCTCTCTCAAAGGACGTAGTTAGAATAACCCATTATAACCTCAATGATCATACTGTGGCTGGCCTAGAAGTTAATAATAAGCCAATATTTAGTGTGCAATATCATCCAGAAGCAGGACCTGGTCCACATGATTCAGATTATTTATTTAAAAAATTTGTTTCTCTAATGTTAGAAAGATGTTGACATATTGTTTTCTTTTGATTTGATAATTACATTTGATATATTAATTTTTTGGAGGTATTAGATCATAGAAGATTTCCAGAAGTTAACCGTTTCTTTAAGAGGAAACCTTGAGGTTAAAACAGACATTATTGTTTTTACTTTTAAAGGCCAACTTGATGCTTTCTCAGAAAAACAATTTAAGACTTTTGTCACAAATAATTTAGAAAATGAGCTCCCATTTATTATTGATCTTACAAAAATAGATTTTTTAGATTCCTCAGGCCTTGGAGCGCTTGTTCAAACTGCAAAAGAGTGCAAAAAGTCGAAACTTGGGTTTTCTGTCGTGGGCAATTCGAGAGTGGCCCAAACAATTAAACTTGTTCGTTTAGGGGATTTTCTTAATTTGAAGTCAAGCCTTGAAGATGCATTAACTTATTTAAAGAATTGAATTATTGGATTCAAAACTTGGTTCCTTATGGATCTCCCGAAGATATAGGTGTTATTCAACTTGCTTGGCTTGGAGATTCTGTATGGGAGCTTCACCAAAGATTAAGATATGTTCATTTTCCTTTGAAATCTAAAGATCTCCATTTATCTGTAGTTAAGGAAGTAAAAGCAGAATCTCAATCTAAATCATTAAGTCAAATTGAACATCTATTAAATTCAAATGAAATTGATTTGATTAGGCGTGCTAGAAATAAAACAAAGAGATATCCAAAGTCATCTGACCCTACCACATACTCTAGAGCAACTGGTTTTGAAACTCTTATTGGCTGGCTATTTTTAAAAGATCCTCAAAGATTATCAACACTTTTTGAATATTTAGAATTAAAAATGAATTGAACCTATGAAAAACTCTTCTAAGAAAAATTTTTTCGGAAAAAATAATAAAGAAAACAAAAAAAATTCTGATTTTAATTATTACTTAAAAAATACAAATCATTCAGAAAAAAATGAAAGATTTTTGAACAATTCTGCTAAAAAGAATGCTGAAAACTTAAATAAAAATGATAAAAATAATACTTTTTCATCTTTAAAAAGAAGAAAACCACTATTAAAATCTAAAACAGAATTTCCTAATAAAAACCTAAGAACTCAACAAGAGTTAACTAATAAGAGAAACTTTGATGATTGGATATGGGGTAAACATTCGGTTTATGAGACGCTTATTAGTGAAAGAGCGATTAATAGGATTTGGTGTACTTCGGAAATCTTTTCTTCAGACAAATTCTATATTTTGCTTAAGGACCTTAAATCAAAAGGAGTACTCATTGAAGAAGTTTCTTGGAACAGGCTTTCGCAATTAACTTATGGTGCTTCACATCAAGGCGTAGCATTGCAGTTAGCATGCTCTAAAACAATATCCCTAGAACAATTAATTGATTTTTCTAAACACAACTGTGCAAACCCTATAATACTCGCATTAGACGGTATAACTGATCCACATAATGTTGGTGCGATTATAAGATCAGCGGAAGCATTTGATTGCAAGGGCATCATTATTCCTCAGAGAAGATCCGCTGGATTGACGGGAACAGTCGCCAAGGTAGCTGCAGGAGCTTTAGAGCACTTGCAAGTAAGTAGAGTTATTAACTTAAACAGAGCACTTGAGGAGCTTAAGAAAAATGGTTTTCTTGTTGTTGGCTTATCTGGAGATAGCCAATTATCTATTTCTAATTTTCTAGAAAAATCACCCTTGGTAGTTATCGTCGGCTCTGAAGATAAAGGTATTTCTTTGCTTACTCAAAAAAAATGTGATCATCTATTAAGTATTCCTCTCAAAGGTAAAACTTCAAGTTTAAATGCCTCTGTGGCGGCGGCTATATCACTATTTCACTTTACTAGTAAATAATTTTATTGTTTCTAATCACATTTTTCAAAGTTCACTAAAATGTTGTTGTTTCAATACATTAATATGATTAATAAAAATTTATTGAATTTTCACTGCAAAATTGTATAGAATTTAACAAGAATTGATGGCCTTTCAGGCCAATAAAATTGATTAGAAACTTTGGAAACAAACTCGGTTTAGCTTGGTGGGCTAAAATTGAGACAGATCAACCTAGTATTACCTACTGGTTCGGACCATTTATTACTAAACGTAGTTTAAAAGAAAATATGTCTTCTTTTATTAAAGATCTTTCTGATGAAGGGTCTAAAAATATTAAACACAGTTTAGTGCGTTGCAAAAAAGAAGAACCATTAACTGTTTGATAACTTTGATTTTAAGAAATAAATAAGATATGGATTTTAATTCTTTAAGAAAAGAAATTACCATTAATAATGTTTCTGTTAAGGAATTAGTTAATGATATTTTTGCAAAAATCGATCAAAAAGATCCTGATATTAACTCATATATTTGTATTACAAAAGATAGTGCTATTGAGCAAGCAGAGAACATTGATAAATTAATTCAAAATAAAGAAAAACTTCCTCCTCTTGCGGGGATCCCAATAGCAGTAAAGGATAATATTTGCACCAAAGGAGTTGCTACAACTTGTGCAAGTAAAATGCTCAAAAGCTTTGTTGCGCCTTATGAATCGACAGCTTCCAGTAAATTATGGTCTTCAGGGGGTATTTTTTTAGGAAAAACAAATTTAGACGAATTTGCAATGGGTAGTTCAACGGAAACTTCTGTATTTGGAGTTACTTCAAATCCTTGGGATATTAATAGAGTCCCAGGAGGCAGTTCAGGCGGAAGTGCTGCTTCAGTTGCCGCTGGATTTTGTGCAGCGGCTATAGGTTCTGATACAGGAGGATCAATAAGGCAACCAGCTTCTTTTTGTGGCGTCGTAGGTCTTAAACCTACTTATGGCAGAGTTAGCAGATGGGGACTTGTAGCATTTGCTAGCTCTCTTGATCAAATTGGTCCAATTACTAATACCGTCTCAGATGCGGCTGAAATTCTTTATTCAATATCTGGTAAAGACCCCTTTGACTCAACATGTCTAGACAAGCCGGTACCAAATTATTTGAATGACTTAAATAAATCTATAAAGGGTTTAAAAATTGGAATCATTAAAGAATGTTTTGAACACCCAGGGCTTAATCCAGAAGTTAAGGAATCTGTTCTTTCTGGAGTTGATAGATTCCAAGCTTTAGGAGCTGAAATTATCGAAGTTGAATGTCCTAGATTTAATGATGGAATTGCGACATATTATGTCATTGCACCATCTGAAGCCTCCGCAAATTTAGCTAGATATGATGGAGTTAAATATGGCTATAGATCGAATGAAGGTTCAAATCTTATAGACATGACTTCAAAAAGTAGAGCTGAAGGTTTTGGAGATGAGGTACAAAGAAGAATTTTGATAGGTACTTATGCTTTGTCAGCTGGATACAGTGATGCCTACTACAAGAAGGCACAAAAAGTTAGGACACTTATAAGAAAAGATTTTGATTATGCTTTTAAGAAAGTAGATGTTTTATTAACTCCAACTTGCCCAACCACTGCTTTTTTAAAGGGAGATTTTGTCAATAATCCACTTTCAATGTATTTGTCTGATCTATTAACTGTTCCTGCTAATTTAGCAGGCCTCCCAGCAATCAGTATACCTTGTGGTTTTGATAATAAAGGATTACCTATAGGAATGCAATTAATAGGCAATGTATTAGAAGAAGATAGAATATTGAATGCCGCAAATATCTTTGAAATTGATGCTCAGGTAATTAAGAACAGACCTTTATTTTAAATTTGTATTAATAATTAATTTGTAATCACAAAGTATAGATCTTTTAGAAATTTTCTCTATCTTATATATATAAATTATTTGAATATGGCTTTCGTTCCGCTTCATAATCATAGTGACTACAGCTTGCTTGATGGTGCCAGTCAAATTTCAAAAATTGTTGATAGAGCTTGCGATCTTGGAATGGAATCGATAGCTCTTACTGATCATGGAGTTATGTATGGTGTTCTTGATTTGGTCAAGAAGTGTAAAGAGAAAGGTATAAAACCAATTATTGGTAATGAAATGTATGTGATTAATGGTTCTATTGATGATCCTCAACCAAAAAAAGAAAAAAGATATCATTTGGTGGTGTTAGCGAAAAACTATACTGGATATAAGAATCTAGTGAAGTTAACTACAATTAGTCACCTAAATGGGATGAGAGGTCGAGGCATTTTTTCTAGACCATGTATTGATAAATCTCTTTTAAGCAAATATAGTGATGGTTTGATAATTTCTACAGCTTGTCTTGGTGGAGAGATACCTCAGGCTATTTTAAAAGGTAGATTAGACGTGGCAGAAGATATAGCTATTTGGTATAAAAAATTATTTGCAGATGACTTTTATTTAGAAGTACAAGATCACGGCTCTATCGAGGATAGAATTGTTAACGTTGAATTAATAAAAATTGGGAAAAAGCATCAAATAAAAGTCATCGCGACCAACGACGCACACTACTTATCAAGTATGGATGTTGAAGCACATGACGCTTTGCTTTGTGTATTAACAGGAAAACTAATAAGTGATGAAAAAAGATTGAGATATACCGGTACAGAATATATTAAAAGTGAAAGTGAAATGCTTGAACTTTTTAAAGATCATATTGATGATGAATCAATTATTGAGGCAGTTAACAATACAGTAGAAATTTCTCAGAAAGTTGAAGAATTTGATTTGTTTGGTAATTATAGAATGCCAAAATTCCCTCTTAACGAAGATATAGATTCATTTTCTTTCCTTACACAATTATCCAATAAAGGCCTTTTAAAAAGACTTAAAAAAAATGATCTTGCAGAAGTTGATGAGAACTACAAAAAAAGACTATCTTCCGAATTAAAAATTATTAAAGATATGGGCTTCCCTGATTATTTTTTGGTTGTTTGGGACTACATCAAATTTGCTAGAGATAATTCTATACCTGTAGGACCAGGTAGAGGTTCTGCCGCAGGCTCATTAGTAGCTTATGCTCTTCAAATTACAAATATAGATCCTGTTGAGCATGGATTGTTGTTTGAGAGATTTTTAAATCCAGCAAGAAAGTCTATGCCAGATATAGACACTGACTTTTGTATTGATAGGAGAAATGAAGTTATTGATTATGTTACTAATCGTTATGGAGAGGATAAAGTTGCGCAAATAATTACTTTCAATAAGATGACCTCTAAGGCGGTTTTAAAAGATGTCGCAAGGGTTCTAGACATACCATATGGAGAGGCGGATAAATTGGCTAAGTTAATACCGGTTGTAAGAGGGAAACCTTTTAAATTAAATGAAATGATTGATAAAAAATCTCCTAGTCAAGAGTTTAGGGAGAAATATATTAATGATAGTAAGGTGAAAAAATGGGTTGATTTGGCTTTGAGAATTGAAGGAACTAATAAAACATATGGAGTTCATGCTGCTGGAGTTGTTATCGCATCAGATCCTCTTGACGAACTTGTACCTCTTCAAAGAAATAATGAAGGACAAATAATAACCCAATATTCTATGGACGATATCGAATCACTTGGATTATTGAAAATGGATTTCTTGGGCCTTAAGAATCTTACGATGATTGAAAAGACAGTTTCTCTTATTAATCAATCTACTGGAAAGAAAATAAACATTGATGAGTTACCACAAAATGATGGTAAAACCTTTGAGCTTATCGGGAGAGGAGATCTAGAAGGTATTTTTCAACTTGAATCTTCTGGAATGAAACAGGTGGTTAAGGATTTCAAACCTAACTCTCTAGAGGATATTTCTTCCATATTGGCTCTTTATAGACCTGGTCCTCTTGATGCAGGTCTAATACCTAAATTCATAAATCGAAAAAATGGGAACGAAAAGGTTGATTTCCCTCATCCTTTTATTAAGTCAATTCTCACTGAAACCTATGGAATTATGGTTTACCAAGAACAAATTATGAAAATTGCGCAAGACCTAGCCGGTTATTCTCTAGGTGATGCTGATTTACTTCGAAGAGCAATGGGGAAAAAGAAAGTTTCTGAAATGGTAAAGCATAGGAATATTTTTGTAGATGGTTCTATGAAGAAAGGTGTAAATGAAAAATTAGCAAATGATCTTTTTGATCAGATGGTTTTATTCGCAGAATATTGTTTTAACAAAAGTCACTCAACTGCTTATGGTGCTGTAACTTATCAAACTGCATTTTTAAAAGCCCATTTTCCTGTTGCATATATGGCAGCCCTTTTAAGTGTAAATTCCGGCTCTAGCGATAAGATGCAAAGATATATTTCTAATTGTTATTCCATGGGAATAGAAGTTATTTCACCGAGTATTAATTTTTCTGGTGTTGATTTCACTATTAAGAAAAATCAGATTTTGTTCGGGTTATCTGCAATTAAGAATTTAGGAGATTCTGCAATAAGAAATATAATTGAAAACCGAAATAGCTCGGGAACCTTTAAGTCATTATCGGATTTGTGCGACCGTTTGCCTTCTAATATTCTTAACAAAAGAAGTCTTGAATCTCTAATTCATTGTGGAGCACTAGATGAGTTTTCAAATGATAATAATAGAGCTCAGTTATTGTCAGATCTTGAACATGTTATTGAGTGGGCCTCTTCAAGAAATCGTGACAGATTATCAGGCCAAGGAAATCTATTTGACTCTAAAGAAGAATTTTCTAATGTTGCTTTTTCAGATTCACAATTAGCTAAGGTTGATGATTATTCACTTATTGAGAAGTTAAAATTAGAAAAGCAGCTATTAGGCTTTTATTTATCTGATCATCCTCTAAAGCATTTAACTAAGCCAGCAAAACTTATATCACCTATAAGCATTTCGCATTTAGAAGAAACAAAAGATAGAACTAAAGTCTCTTTAGTTGGAATGATCCCTGATTTAAAGCAAATTACAACGAGAAAAGGAGATAGGATGGCTATAGTTCAGCTTGAAGATCTTTCCGGAAGTTGCGAAGCAATAGTTTTTCCAAAAACCTATGTCAGATTATCAGAATTTCTTTTGACTGATACTAGATTATTGGTGTGGGGAACAATAGATAAAAAAAGTGATAAGACGCAATTAATAATTGATGATTGTAGAGAAATAGATAACCTTAAATTGCTTATTATTAATCTTGAAAGTTCTCAAGCATCAGATATAAGGATACAAAACACTTTGAGAGACTGTTTAACTAAATTTAAACCAGATAAAGGTAGATGTGGAATCAAGATTCCAGTTTTAGCTGCAGTAAGAAATAAAAATAGTGTTACCTACGTTAAATTTGGTGAACAATTCTGTGTTGGAGATATCCAAGGAGTATGCAAATTATTAGAAGATAAATCATTCCAAGTTAATTTGAAATCATTAGTTTCCTAGATTAACTTTTATCCTCGAAATTTTGAGTTGCAGGCTTGAAGGCTGCTTTTGCACGTTGTATGTTCATTGGTATATTTTCAATACCAAAAAAAGATCCAGGCTCTTTATCCCAACTAGCTGATAATATTCCAAAACTCAATCCTGCTAGACCTAACAAGAAAAACAACGCTGAAATTGCAATTGTTGAGGAAGGAGGTATTTCAGCAATATTTCTTGTAACTATAATGTAGCTAACAACAAAAACCGACATTCCTAATATTGTCGGTATTCCTGCTGTAAAAAATATTCTTCTTGCCATTCTATCAGCAACATATTTAGGTATCCCACTAGATGATTTCTTTGGGATATTTAAAGTATTAGGTGTTTTTTCTAGATTAGCAAAGGCAGTTTTCTCAGAATAATTTTTCTTCTTTTTGGTTTTTATCTTTTTTTTAGATTGCTTTTTATTCATTAAATGAAATCATCCTCTGATTCCAATTTTCTTTACTAGTTCTTGATATCTCTGAACGTTTTTGTCTTTTATGTAAGTTAGTAATCTTTTCCTTTTACCTATCATTTTTAATAATCCTTGCCTTGAAGCGAAGTCATGAATGTTTCCTTGAAGGTGATCACTTAATTTTGATATTCTTTTTGAAAGCATTGCTACTTGAACTTCAGCTGAACCTGTATCAGTTGGATGGACTTGATGAGTTTCAATCAGCTTCTGTTTTTCAGCTGTATCTAATGACATAAAATTTATTTATCTTTTATTCTATGATACTACGTCATCTAGCATAATTACTACCATCCTTATCTAGATAATTCATAGCTAATTTCAATAATTTTTCAAATGATAAATTATTTTCTTTTTTAGCAGGGAGATCTATTTCTTTAATAATAATTGGCAAAATAGTCTTTATTTCTTTATTTTTGTAATTTAATGATTTAAGGGTTAACTGAAGGTCCTCAATCATTGTATTAATTTCAGGATACTTAATTTCAAACTCATCATTGCTTTTTTCTTCTAATTGTATTTCACTTTTAAATTTACTTTTTAATTCTAAAATTAAACGATCACTCATTTTTTGTCCCACACCAGGAACGGAAGAAATTAATTTTTTATTTTGTGTTTTTATTGCATTGATAACTTCAATAATAGAAAATTTATTTAATAGCCCCATACCAATTTGAGATCCAACACCTCGAATACTTAAAATATCAATGAAGAAATCCCTTTGATCCTTTGATGTAAAGCCAAATAATAAATCTGAATCTTCTTTCTTTATATGTTTTATCCAAAGAGTGATGTTTTTGTTAGATATCTGATTTGTTTTTAATTTGAGAAAAAAGGATTCTAGTATTTGTATTTCGTATCCTAATCCTTGACAATTTATTAAAACAAAAAATTTTTGATTAGTTTGCCATAATTCAAGCAACTCTCCATTTATCCAACTAATCAATTAACCACCATCCACCTGACATCCAATTAGAGCTCCTGCAGTTCCACCAGCAGGTACGGCCCAAAATCTGTCTTTACCCCTAGATGAGGATAGTGCTATTCCAGCACCAAGAATACCTCCAATAACAGAACCCTCACTACAGTCATTATCATCTATTTTTTCAGCCTTACTTTGACCGCCACAAGGTATTACAATGTCAACTTCATAACTTTTTACGTAGCCTGGGTTTGATTTCGTTCCAGGAATGTACTCCTCTCTATATTCAGTTCTTGTACAAGTTACTGACTTTGGGGTTGTTGCTTTAACTTGAACAATAGGAGAAAAACAAAATAATAAAGCTAAATAGTAAAATTTCACTTTTTTTTTTACTTTATTAGTATTCTATGTCCTTTTGATTATTTTGGTAGTAGATATAATAGTTCCTAATAAAACTAGTGAGGCGCCTAATAAAAAATTTATGTTTATTAATTCATTAAAAAACAAAATCCCCCAAATTGAACCGAATAAAACTTGTAAATAGTTAATTGTTGATGCCTCAGAAGCAGTTAATTTTTTTAATCCTATAGTTAAGAAAGTCTGACCTAATTGAGTAAATAACCCAATTCCTATTATCCAAACTAATTCATTCCAATTTGGGGTAACCCAGTTGATTAATACAATTGGCAATAAAGTTATAAAAGAAACAAGTGGAAAATATTCAATAATTACATAAACATCTTCAGTAAAGGAAAGTTTCTTAACTGTAACGTAAGCCAATGCGGTGCAAATAGCTCCAAGAAATGCTATTGAAATAGAAACATTTTCAATTTCAACGTTTATATTTGATAATTGACTTTGATTCAAGATTATTAATATTCCAATCCAGCCAATAATTAAAGCAAAGATTATATTACGAGTTATTTTTTCGTTTATAAATATTCCAGCAAATATAGATATAAAAATAGGATATGTGTATTGAATGACTGTAGATATACTAAGAGGCATATTTCTTATCGCATAAAAAATACAAACTAAAGCTAATGTTCCAAAAACACCTCTTAAGATAAGTAATGGTCTATTTTTGCCCCATGGATTTATATTTTTTAGATTAATTATAAATAGTGTAATTATTAAACTTAAAAACGATCTGAATAAAACTAGTTCATAAATAGGTATCCTTTTATCAATATTTTTTACGCACAAAGTCATCAAACTGAAGAAGAATGAGGCAAATACTAAATTAAACTTATTCAATGAATTAATTTTTTTTTCTAATTCCTCGATGTTTAACATTTTAAAAATAGTTTTTTTGTGAAATTAAGTAGATTCTTATTCGATTTTGACCTATAACAAATAAATCATTATTTATTTTTTGACAAAAATCTCAATGGTTCATTCTATCCACCCAAGAACTATTAAAGAGGTTAAGGAAAAAGCAGATATTGTTGACGTTATATCCGAACATATTGTTCTTAAGAAGAAAGGGAAAGAATTCGTTGGGATTTGTCCTTTTCATGATGATACTAAGCCATCTATGACAGTATCACCAAGTAAACAATTTTATTATTGTTTTTCTTGTGGTGCTGGAGGTAACTCAATTAAATTTTTAATGGAGTTTACTCGCGCAAATTTTTCTGATGTTGTACTTTCTCTTGCTAAGAAAAATAATATTAATGTTGAAAATTTTGATGGTCCCCAAGCAGAGGCTTATAAAAAACAATTATCTAGAAAGGAAGAGCTTTATAAAATTTTAAGAGTCACTAAAAATTGGTTTAAGTCTCAATTACATAATTCTCTGGGTGTTGATGCTATGAAATATTTAACATCCAAGAGAAAATTGAGTAATAAAATTATTGATGACTTTGAATTAGGTTTTGCCCCAAATTCATGGAATGATTTATTTAACTATCTATCCAAGGTAGAGAAATTTCCAATTAATTTAATTTTGGCCTCAGGCCTTGCAATTTCAAAAGATAATTCTGACAAAATATATGATCGTTTTAGAAATCGATTAATAGTTCCAATACATGATATACAAGGACGTGTAGTTGCCTTCGGTGGAAGATCTCTTGATGGGCAGGAACCCAAATATCTTAATTCTCCTGAGTCAGAGATATTTGAAAAAGGGAAAATGTTGTTTGCATTTGAAAAAGCATCCAGCAATATAAGAAAAAGAGATAAAGCTATTATTGTCGAAGGATACTTTGATGTAATTGCTCTTCATTCAAAAGGTATTGCTAATTCTGTAGCTTCCCTAGGTACCGCATTAAATAAATATCAAATTTCTCAATTATGTAGATGTACAGATAATAAAAATATAATCTTGAATTTTGATTCTGATAATGCAGGAATATTAGCTACAAAAAGAGTAATAAAAGAAGTCGAAAGCTTATCTCTCCATGATCAAATTAATCTAAAGATACTTCAACTAAATGATTTTAAAGATCCTGACGATTTTTTGAATAATCAAACTCCAGAAGATTATTTTAACTTAATTGATAATGCATCCTTTTGGATTGATTGGGAGATTGATCAGATTTTTAAAGATAAAGATTTAACTAAGTCTGAAAATTTCCAGAGTGTAATTTCTTTATTGGTAAAATTGATGAGTAAACTACCACAATCATCAACCAGAACACATTATTTACAAAAAGTTTCCGAACGATTGAGTAAGGGACAAGCAAGATTAGCGATACAGTTTGAACAGGATTTACGTAATCAGGTTAAGGGATTTCGTTGGCACGGTAGATCAAAAAAATTTGAACAACCAAATGATATTTCTCGTCGTGAGAAAAATGAATCTGAAATAATTTTCTATTATTTGCATTGTCCTGAGCTTCGTCTTTTCATTCGTGATGAATTTCTTAAAAGAGAAATTAATGGTTTCAGTACTAAATATATTCAAAATTTGTGGGAAATTATTTCAAAAATTGAACAAACTAATTTGGGTTTAAATTATTTAAATGAATTAAAACAATCAAATAATCAAATTCTACAAAAAGAGTTTTCCTCTATTAACTTAATCTCACTTCTGGCTGACTACTTAACTATTAATAATGCTGATTCATCAAATAAAATTAATAATTTTGTTAACCCAAATGAATTGTTTTTAACATTGCTAAGTAACCCTAAAGATAATTTACTTGGAACTTTATCGCTTCTTGAGAAATATAATTCTTTAAAAAGATGTAGACACTTGATCGAATCTTGGGGATCGCAAAGATTAAAAACGTTAGAAAATTGTATATCTATTTTGATTGATAATCCCTCTTCAGGTTCTTCAGAGACTAACAAAGAGATAGATGATCTTTTTAAGGATTTAAACTCTGATGCTATTAAATTTCAGGAATTATATTATCTAGAAAGACAACATATGAATTTTTTAGATAAACAACGCTGTGGCAATTTTATTGCTAGTTAACATGTTTAATTTAAATTTATAGACAGTATTTTTTAATCATATTTTTTACCTTTTTAGGCTTGTCTTCAAGAATATAAGCCTCTACTTCTTTTGCATAAGTTCCAGAAAAATTTGAAGTAGAGAACTCTAACGATCTCCTCTTACTTTGATGTAATTTGCCTTCTAAATTTTTTATGTCCCCTACTGTCTTATTGTTGTTACATTTTTGTATAGCGTGTGTAGCTTCATGTCTTAATGCCCTTCTTACTGCCAATTCTGTTTTGAAGTTATCTTTGTTCGGCCTCTTCTTTTCATTTCTATAATTTGTTTTCCTTTTCGCATTTTCAGTACATATTATTATTTTATTTTCTAAAAAATTATGTAGTCCTTTTATTTCTTTATTTAATAGACATTCAATTTTATTTTCTTCAACTACATAATTTGCTTTTATTAATAAGTCAAGAATCTCTTTATCTAATTTGCTTAAAAATATTATAAATTCCATATTATTTTTTTATTTTACTATAGTTGGAATCTGATCTATATCGGTTGTAGATGATCGACTTAAGAAATTCTTGTTCATCGTCCAACTTTTTGGCGTTTTTGTAATAGCCCATGTAATAGCATTGTTATTAAATCTTTTATTTAATAAATCAATAGTTCTCATTAGATTTGCTGATTTTTTTAGGTCTTTCTGAGATTTGTAATTGATAACTGATTGCTGTAAATATTCGCTATTAGTTAAATCCTGCATTAAAACACCAGCTTTTGAAAATTTATATTCGGGATTATAAATTTCTTTAGATAATTCAACTACTATTTTTAAAATGCTATTTGTGTTGTCTGTTGCATTCGTAAGCTTTCTATGAGCACTTCTTTGATAATTTTGATTTGAATATTTACTGGTTCTGGCAAATACTCTAATATCAGATGATTGCAAATTCTGAATTCTCATTTTTTCACACGCTTTTATTGCGTGAGTCGCCAGTGCTTGAGTTAAGTCTTCTAATTTTGTGACAGGAGTACCGAAACTCCTGCTTACCTGGATTTCTTTTTTTGATTTCTTATTTTTTTCTATAGGCAGACATTTATAACCTTTCAGTTCTAATTGCAATCTTTTTCCTATTATGCCTAGTTTCTTAATGATTTCATTTTCTTCCATATCTCTTAATTCTCTCGCACTTTTAATACCTTTACTTTTCAACCAATTAGAGGTTTGTCTTCCGACTCCCCATATCTTATCTACACTAATTCTTTTTAAATAATTATTCTCATTTCTGGTTCTAGCTAAATCAAATATTCCAGCTGAATAATCAATATTTTTAGCTAATTTATTGGCAATTTTTGCTCTTACTTTATTTTCTCCTATTCCTACTGTTATGGTAATCCCTAGATTCTGATATATTAATGATCTTATGTTTCTTGCCCAAGGATATAGATTTTTATCATTTGGTCTAGAAATTGAGATAAATGCTTCGTCAATAGAATAAATTTCTATTTCTTCGCAGTAGTTTTTTAGTAAATTCATTAGCCTTCTGCTCATATCGCCGTAAAGCGAGTAATTTGAGCTTAAGACTGCTACATCTAATTTATTTAATTTTTCTTTGACCTTAAAATAAGGAGTTCCCATTTTAATTTTTAAAGCTCGCGCTTCAGGACTTCTCGCAATGATACATCCGTCATTATTAGATAAAATTACTACTGGTTTATTTCTTAAATTAGGATTAATATTTTGTTCACATGACGCATAAAAATTATTAGCATCTATAAGAGCTATAGCATCAATACTTGGAATTCTCATCAATAGCTATGTATTGAATAAATAACAACTCCCCATATCTGTACATCAATATGGTTTTTAAATCTAAAATCAGGATAATTATTGTTTTCTGCTTTTAAATATAATTCATCATTTTTTATAGATAATCTTTTTATTGTAAATTCCCCGTCTATCATTGCGATGATAATATTCCCTGGCTTGGCGATTAAACTCTTGTCTACTATTATTAAATCTTTATCTTTAATTCCTGCATTTATCATTGAGTCACCTTTAACTCTAAGAAAAAAAGTGCTAAACGGATTAGATATTAAATGTTCATTTAAATCAATATTTTCTTCCGTATAGTCATCCGCGGGAGAAGGAAACCCTGCAGATACCGAATCATTTAATAAGGGAATTCTGAACCTTTTAGTAGTTGAATCAAAGTAATCCAAGACTTGAATTAATAGTATAAATGTACTATACAATAAAAATTCAAAGAATAGTTAGTTATTAAAGTTTTATAGATTAATTTTAGATTAAATCTAATCTTTTTAAGAACGATGGTAAGGGGAGTTGTTAGATATAGAAACAGCTCTATAGATTTGCTCGACAAGGATTAATCTAGCTAATTCATGAGGAAAAGTTAAAGGAGAGAGACTTAATAAAAGATCTGAATTCATTTTTATATCTGCACTTATTCCATCAGTATCACCTATTAAGAAATTAATTTTTTTATTTTTAAAATTCAAGAGTAAGGAACATAGTTCAACTGAATTAAACTGCTTCCCTTCTTCACTTAGGACGATAATAATATTGTTATTGGATCTAAGATTATTTAAATTAAAAGTCTTTAACTCATTAATGATAAGTTCAGGCATTCTTTTTTTGTATTGATTAATTCCATCTCTAATCCAAAGTTTTTTTATTTTGCCGATAGCATAAATTGTTAATCTATTACTCTGAAGCATAAGTAAATATTAAAACTAATTATTCATCAAGAAGATAATTAAATTCATCATAAAGTTCCTCTTCGGTTGTTAATTTATTAGATAGATTAGCTTTTCTAGAATTCATATTAGTTTGATTAAGCTCACTTTTTCTAAGTGAATTATTAACGTTAGAAGTCTCTTCTAAAGATTCTGAATTATCAATTAACGAATAAAAAATTTTATTGGGATTTTCTGAATTAATTGGATTGGGGATTAAATTATCATTGTTAGGTATATTTGAGTAATTACTTATACTTTCACATTCGTTATTTAAATTTTTATTTTTTTTAAATTTATTGAGTTTATCTAAATTTTTTTTTGATAAGCTCATAATATAAAGTATTAAGTAAATTCATATTTAATTTAAACATATTATTTATCTTTTAGATGAATTCTAAAAACTATCATCAAAAAAAAAGATTTGGACAGCACTGGTTGGTAAATAAAAAAATATTAGAAAAAATTAAAGAAATTGCTGTTCTTAATGAAAATGACTTTATTTTAGAAATTGGTCCAGGTAAAGGAGCTTTAACATCTAAGTTATTAGATTCAGAAATTAAAAAATTACATGCGATTGAATTAGATAAAGATTTAATAAATTTATTAAATAATAAATTCAATAATAATGATAAGTTTTCACTTCAGCAGGGAGATATTCTTTCTGTAAATTTAGATTCGATTAATAAGAAGATTACAAAAGTAATTGCAAATATTCCTTACAATATAACTGGTCCAATATTGGATATTTTCATAGGAAGATTGGGCATTATAAGAACCTGTAATTACGAAAAAATAATTTTTTTAATGCAGAAAGACGTTGTAGATAGGATTTTATCTAAAGAAGGAAGTCCAAATGCTGGTGCGCTTAGTATAAGAATGCAACTACTATCAAAAATAAAAAGAATTTGCGATGTACCGCCTTCATCATTTAGTCCGCCTCCAAAAGTTTTTTCTTCTTTAGTAGTTTTCGAACCAATTAAAAATGATTTAAGATTAGATACTAGTATAGAAAAATATATAGATAAATTTCTTCGAATTTCTTTTAATTCAAGAAGAAAAATGCTTAGAAATACTCTTAATTCAATACTTTCAAATGAAGAGATAAATGAATTATCTGAATCTTCAAAAGTTTGTTTTAATTTAAGACCACAAGATATTTCAATTGACCAATGGATTAAGCTTGCAGAAAATTGTATTAAAATTAAAAAATAAAAATTTAAGTATATGCAAGATTTAGCTAAAAAGAAAATTAATATAAAATCTCCTGCCAAAATAAATTTGCACCTTGAAGTTGTTGGTAAAAGAGAGGATGGATTTCATGAGTTAGCAATGATTATGCAAAATATCGATCTTGCTGATTATTTAGAATTTGAAATTAATAACGAAGGTTTAATTAAACTTGAGTCTGATTGTAATGATTTAAGCCTATCTGATGATAACTTAATTGTTAAATCGGCAAACCTATTAAGGAAAATATCAAATATAGATTACGGTGCGAATATATTTTTAAGTAAAAATATCCCAATTGGCGCAGGATTAGCTGGTGGATCCAGTAATGCAGCAGCAACATTAATTGGTCTTAATAATTTATGGGATTTGAAATTAGATCAAGAAACTTTATGTTCATTAGCATCAACTTTAGGATCTGATATTCCCTTTTTTATAAATGGTGGTATTCAATTATGTTTTGGAAGAGGCGAAATTTTGGAGAAATTAGATTCAACTCTTGAATATGGAGCAATTCTTTTAAAAAATCCTAATGTATCAATATCAACTGCTGAAACTTATAAAAAATTTAATAATAGATTTTGTGATCAATATCTTACTGATAGAGAAATGATTGAGAACATAAGAAAAAATTTAAGAGATAATGGTTTAAATAACTTAAATTTTGATAATCAACATTTATCTATTAAAAATGATTTGCAGTTAGTTGTTGAAAATGAAAATGATTCTGTAAAGCAGGCATTATATTTACTTTCTAAATTAGAAAATTGTCTCACATTTTCAATGAGTGGATCAGGCCCTACATGCTTTGCACTCTTTAAAGATATAGAGACTGCTAAAAAAGAATTAACTGCAAATTCTAAATTATTTAAAGATAAAGGCTATGATTCATGGGTTTGCACTTTCCTTAAAAAGGGAATAACATTCATTTAAAATTTTTTTATATAAAAATCTATTGTGGCTGATAATAGTAATGAGAATATTGAAGAAAATATTCCCGAAAAAGGACCTTTAAATTTTATTGTTGGATCATTAACAAGTTTTTTATTATTTATATTTTTTTATTTTTTAAGTAATAAAATTGCAATTTATTTTTCAGTACATAAACCATCTAATTCTTCTGATATAGTCCATAATATTTCCTCTAGTATTAATACATTAATAATTGGATTATCTTTTTTGCTAACTTTCTCTTTTGCTTTTATAGGTATAGGACTTTTTATTGTATTTATTCGCAGTTTTATTGTGAAGAAAAGTTGAATTGCCAATATTATTAAAAAAACACTTTCTTTGAATGTCTTTACATGACTTAGGCCTTTTAGTCCTCTTGCTGTCGCCAGGAATGATTTTATCAATATTGCTACTCATAACCTTCGCTGAAGGAGGTTGAATTATTTAAAGTGGTAGGATTATATATGTGATTAATTAGGTAATTAATTGTGGCTGGAACATTATTATTTAATGCTTTGAAAGAGGCAATTGATGAAGAAATGGCAAATGATGTAAATGTTTGCGTAATGGGGGAAGATGTTGGTCAATATGGAGGATCTTATAAGGTAACAAAGGATTTATATGAAAAATATGGAGAGTTAAGAGTCTTAGATACTCCAATTGCAGAGAATAGTTTTACCGGTATGGCTGTGGGTGCAGCAATGACTGGCTTAAGACCAATAGTAGAAGGAATGAATATGGGTTTTTTGCTTTTAGCATTTAATCAGATATCAAACAATATGGGTATGCTTAGATATACAAGTGGCGGAAATTATAAAATACCAGCAGTAGTTCGAGGACCTGGAGGAGTTGGTCGTCAACTTGGCGCTGAGCATAGTCAAAGACTTGAAGCATATTTTCATGCAGTTCCTGGCATCAAGATTGTTGCATGTAGTACGCCCACAAATGCTAAAGGTTTAATGAAAGCAGCAATAAGAGATGATAATCCGGTTCTATTTTTCGAACATGTTCTTCTATACAATTTGTCTGAAGAATTACCTGAGGGTGATTATACTTGCGCTTTAGATCAGGCTGACGTTGTAAGAGAAGGTAAAGATATTACTATACTAACTTATTCAAGAATGAGACATCACTGCCTTAATGCTGTTGAAGAATTAGAAAAAAAAGGAATAGATGTTGAGTTAATCGATTTAATAAGTTTAAAACCATTTGATATGGAAACTATTTCAAAATCAATAAGAAAAACAAATAAAGTAATTATTGTTGAAGAATGTATGAAAACTGGAGGTATTGGTGCAGAATTAATTGCCTTGATAACAGAAGAATGTTTCGATGATCTTGATGCCAGACCAATTAGATTATCTAGTCAGGATATTCCAACTCCGTATAACGGAAATCTTGAGAATTTGACAATAATCCAGCCACATCAAATAGTTGAAAAAGTTGAAGATTTAATTAGTGGGAGTATATAGGCAATGAAAAGAAGGCAAGTTTGGCTTTTTTTTATTATATTTCTACTTACTTTATCTGTTTATCTTTTAATTAATTATCCCCTACAGTTGGGATTGGATTTACAAGGTGGTTCTCAACTTACACTACAAATTATTAAAGAGGAAGGTAAGGTAACAAAGGATGAACTTGAAGCAGTTAATTCTGTTATAGATAGACGAGTTAACAATTTAGGGGTTTCTGAGTCTAACTTGCAAACTCTAGGTGGTGATCAATTGATTTTAGAATTACCTGGAGAACAAAATCCATTAGTTGCTTCAAGAGTTTTAGGGAAGACTGCTTTATTAGAATTTAGAACCCAAAAAGAAGGAACTTCTACAAATTTAAAAACTTTACAACTTCAGAGATTTAATATTAAAGAATTAATTAAACAATATTCCTCTGCAGAACAAAGTCAATATGATGATAATTTCTTAAAAATTATTCAGGATGATCTTAAAAATACAGAGCAAGAATTAAATTACTCATCTACCAGTAGTGATTTATATGGGAAGTTAATTGAAATTAAGAAGCATGTTGATACAGAAATTACAAATTTATTTCTTAAAACAGATTTATCTGGCAAAGATCTAATTAACGCAGGAAGGAGACAAGAACAAACAAATAGTAATTGGGAGGTTTTATTAACTTTTAGTAATTCAGGAGGTGAAAAGTTTGCTGAAATCACAAAGACAATTGCTGGCACTAATCAACTTTTGGCTATCATTCTTGATGGCGAATCAATAAGTGAAGCTAGTGTTGGTAGTCAGTTTGCTAATACTGGGATTACAGGTGGATCAGCTACAATAAGCGGTAATTTTAGTGCTGAAAATGCTAGAGAATTAGAAGTTCAACTTAAAGGTGGTTCCTTGCCATTGCCAATTGAAATAGTAGAAACTAACACAATTGGAGCTCTTTTGGGATCCAAAAATATATTTAAAAGTCTTTATGCAGCTATTAGTGGATTAATTTTTGTAGGTATTTTTATGATTTTTAATTATAGAATTTTAGGTTTTGTTTCAGTTATTTCTTTAGTACTTTATGGTTTCTTTAACTTAGCCCTATATTCTTTAATTCCTGTAACTTTGACTTTACCTGGAATATCTGGGCTTATACTTAGCATTGGTATGGCTGTTGATGCAAATATTCTAATATTTGAGAGAATTAGAGAAGAATTATATGATGGTAATACTCTCACAAGATCTATTGATAGCGGTTTTCAAAGAGCTAATTCATCCATAGTTGATGGCCATATTACAACACTTTTAAGTTGTTTTGTATTGTTTTTATTAGGAACAAATTTTGTTAAAGGTTTTGCGGCAACATTAGGTATTGGAGTACTAATAAGCTTGTTTACCTCATTAAATTGTTCTAAAACTATTTTGCGATTTTTTATAACATATCAATCTTTTAGACAAAAAAATCTTTATCTAACCAGAAACAATCTACCAAATTAAATTTTTTATTTCTAATTTTCCATGAAATACAAACTTGAAATAATAAAAAACAAAAGAAAGATAATTGGTTTTTCAACTGTTCTTATTTTGTTAAGTCTTTTAGGAATTTTCTATTCTACTTTTAATACTTCTTACAAGAAACCTATTAATTTAGGAATGGATTTTGTTGGGGGAAATGAACTAAGAATAGAGAGAGTTTGTGGTGAAGAGTGTTCTAATTTCCCCACTGATTTAGTATTAGATAATTTAAAAAGGATCTCTAAAAATAAAAAAGTTATAAATAATATTAAATTACAATTCCAAAATAATAATAAATTGATTTCAATAAGGACACCTTATTTGAGTATCGAAGAATCAAATAATCTTATTACTAATATTGATAATATTATTGGACCTCTCAATTATGAGAGTAAGGATTCAAGATTAATAGGTCCAAAGCTTGGGAAAAGATTACTTATTAATTGTGTTACTTCATTGTTAGTTTCTTTATTTGCAATATCTTTATATATAACTATTAGATTTGATAAAAAATATGCTTTATTTGCATTATTAGCTTTATTCCATGATTTAGTAATTGTTTTCGGTATATTCTCCTGGTTGGGAATTATATTATCCGTCGAGGTAAATAGTTTATTTGCAGTGTCCTTGTTAACTATTGCTGGTTACTCTGTAAATGATACTGTTGTTATTTTTGATAGAATTCGTGAAAATTTAAAATCAAAGAAAGAAGACTATAACGAAACTATTCAATTATCAGTAAACGAATCATTTAGGAGAACAACCTTTACCAGTATTACAACCCTTATCCCTTTATTAAGCATAATTTTGTTTGGATCTTACTCTTTATTTTGGTTTTCTTTGGCCTTATCATTAGGAATTATAGTTGGAAGTTATTCAAGTATTTTATTGGCCCCATCTTTCTTGCTTAAAGACTGAGCATAAGCTTCTAATTTTATGAAATCGAATTATTATTTGATAATTTTATTTTCTTTAGTTTTAATAGATCTTTCTACTGAGCTAAGAATATTATTTGATCATTTTACTTTTAGTTCATTATATTTTGCTATAGGTAAACATCCTTTAGCTTTCTTTATACTTTGTTCCTACCCATATTTATATAAAAAATTAATTAAATAGTTTTTAAATATTTTTTAAATATCTTTTAAAGATTCTTTGATTAAAACTTGTATCACTACAGCTAATGGAAGAGATAGTATTAAGCCTAGTGGACCAAAAATGAAGGTAAATCCAAATTGTGATATTAATGTTAAACCAGGAAGTAAGTTTGCTTTTTTCTTCATTATAGATGGCATTATTATATAGCTTTCAATATTTTGAATTATTACATATGCTCCTAAAACGGCCAGTGGCTTCCAAAAATTATCTAGTAGTGCTATTGAGATTGGAAATATACCACTAATAACTGGACCTATATTTGGAATTATATTAAGAACCATTGCTATTAATGCATTTGAGACAACGTATTTTACATCTAATATAGACAAAATTATTAATGATAATAGACCTACTGATAATGAGCTTATGACCATAGAAAAGGTCCAATTCGCTAATGCAATATTGCATTGATCCAGAATATTTCTAAATTTGTTGCGATAATTTTTTGGAATTAATATGAGTATATTTTCTTTATATTGTTTTGGTTCAATAGAAATCATCAAACTCACTGCTAATACGAATATTATTTTCAAAAGACCTGAACCCAGATTCCCTGCTATATTTATTAAATTTCTAAAACTTTCTTGAACAGCTTTTGCAATGGTTGTGGCATCTGGGATGGTAACTACATTATTTATAAGACTGAATATGTCTATAACATTTTTTGATTGTTCGCCATAAAATAGGCTATTAAATTTGTTCAGATTTGTATTAATCAAAATATTTATTTTTGATAAACCATTTGGAATATCAACTAATATTTCATTGAATTCTTTTATAAACGGAGGCAATACAAGAATAAAAATTGAAAAAACTATTACTGAGATAACAGTTAAGACAAGAAACAAAGAAAGCAATCGGGGAATTTTCAAACCCTTTTGCATTTGATTACATAAATTACATACAATATTTGAAATTACTAAAGAACAAATAATTAAGAGGAGAAAATCTCTTAAAGTCCATATTATTAACGAAGTGATTAAGATTACTACTAACTTGAAATATGATGAACTACTCAATTTTTAGAATATTCTACTTCTTCTCAGAATATCCTAATCCATTTGATTTGGCATAACTATTTGCAAATCTCATAAATCTGTCAAAATCTGATGTGTTCTTCCAAATATAAACTGCTTCTAAAAATATGGGTTCTCCATCAAGAAACTTTACTTTAACTTCCCTAGTTAGTATTTCACCTTCAGAGTCAATCATACGCATACCTGTGATTTCACCATCCGTAATTGAAGATAATGCCTGAGGTTTTTCGAACAAAAATAAAGCTTGGCCGGTGGTACCATCCTTACTCCTAGTGAGCCTTATTTCAGGCACTACAGGTTCATCAGTTCCTTCATAAAATTGTATTGTTGCAGTTTTATTTGCTGTCATAATATTAAATTAATAATTTATTATTTTAGGAAATATTTTTTAAATTCGTTTGTAGTTATTCTAAAACATTATTTACTAACTGTAGGATACTTTCATCATATTTTTTGTCGGTTAAATCTAATATCTTTATATTTGTTTTACCAACCTTTTCATATTCATAACATCTATCGTAATAATCTAGAACTGATTTGCACACTGAGTCCCATCTCTCATTATTAATTGATTCGAGAGCTATTTTTGTTCTTTGTGGTCCTAATCTTTTTTTAATCCTTAATACAGATTCTTGGAGTTCCTCTTTCTTAAAAACACTATATGTATCTATCAACTCATCTAACCTGTTAGATTCGCTCCTTATAATTTCTATTCTCCTTGAATTTTTCATCTGATTGAAGAATTCATGGGGTATTTTGCATTTGCCTATATTTGCACTTTCAGCTTCTACAAAAATATTATTAGAAACCTTAAAGGAATTTAATTTTTCTGCAATTTTATTTTCAAAATGTTCATTTGAAGGTTGTTCTTTCATTCCTAAACCTCCAAATGTACTTCCTCTATGACAAGCAAATCCTTCAAGATCAATAGTTTGATATTTGTATTTCTCTAGTAATGATAATAATCTTGTCTTCCCTGTTCCTGTTTTTCCTCCAATAATTACTATATTCAACTTTTTTGAGAAACTATCTAATACCCATCTTCTATATATTTTGTATCCTCCCTTCAGTGTTATTGGATTTAATTTATATTTTTCTAGTAGCCAAGCAATGCTTTGTGAACGCATTCCTCCTCTAGAGCAATATATTCTGATAAAAAATTCTTTATTTTTATTAGCAATAGTTTTATGAGACTCAATACTCATGAATAAATTATCAAGAAGTAATTCCATTTTTTTTTCAAAAAAATTTAATCCCTCTATGACTGCTTTTTTTCTTCCTTCTTTTTTATAAATCGTTCCAATTATAGATCTCTCATCATTATCAAATAGTGGAATGTTAATAGAATTTGGCAAGTGTCCTTTATAATATTCACTCGGGCTTCTAACATCTATAAGTGGTCCCTTAAAACTTCTAAATTTCTCTAGTTCTTTTCTTTTGAAATACATGGATAGTTTTTATTTTTTTAGATTGATTTTTTAAAATGAATAACAAAGAACAAGATAACTGTAATAATGCTACATTAGATCTGATAAAAAAATTTGTAGATTCCAATCAAAGAAAAAGAATAAATTCATTAACTCAAATAGAATCTGAAGTCGAAAATATTTATAATCTTGGCCCTTCACTTTTTGATATCTTTGATAATGATGGAGACGACTGGGCTGCTGGTTGGATATTGCAAGTTTTTAAAAAATTTAAGCCTGATTTCTTTGAAAACTCTAAATTCAATAATTGGTTTAATACATATTCAGAAATTGATATTAATTATGATGATTTGCAATTGATGTTGGTTGAGCAAAAATTTGAAGAGGCAGATAGATTAACAAGTTCTTATTTACGAAAATTAGCTGGAAAATTAGCTGAAAAACGTGGATATGTTTTCTACAGTGAAGTTAAGAATATGTCAGGTAAAGATCTAGAAACAATGGATCGATTATGGAATATTTATTCTACTGGTAGATTTGGATTCTCAATTCAGGCAAAGATATTAAAATCAGTAGGGAAAAAATATGAATTAATGTGGCCGAAAATAGGTTGGAAAAAAGAAGGCTTATGGACTAGATATCCTGGATCTTTTTGTTGGTCATTGGATGCTCCTGATGGACATATGCCTTTAATAAATCAACTAAGAGGAGTGAGACTTATGGACTCCATCCTACGACATCCTGCTATTGCAGAGAGACATAATAATATTCTTTAAATGAGGTATTTAATAAGTTAAAATTAAGAAAGTATCAAAATATTATTATGTCCTTATTTCGGGGCAAAAATATTTTAAAAAAGTTTTTTAAAAGACCAAAGATTAACTGGTCAAACTACGAATTCGAATCATCATTACAGTTAAGTGAATTTGTAGATCAATTATTAGAACCTATTAAAAATACTCAATCAAGCTATCTTATAAAACTTGGTTTACATGAAGCTCTAGTTAACGCAGTAAAACATGGAAATAAATTAGATCCAAAAAAAAATATTAGAGTAAGAAGAATAATTACTCCTAATTGGTGTGTTTGGCAAATTCAAGATCAAGGTAATGGTTTAGAAATAAAAAAAAGGGATTATAAATTACCAAAAAATATAAGTAGTGTAAATGGCCGTGGACTATACATTATTAATGAATGTTTTGATGATATTAGATGGAGTAGTAAAGGTAATAGGCTTCAATTGGCTTTAAAAAGGTGATTTTTACTAGGGCAAGGTTGATCTACGTTGATTTCTTTTAACCATTTAATACTTTCTTCTATATAATCAATAGTTTCCTTCTCATTACAAGAAATAATTAAATGGCATAATCCCGCCGAAATTAGTTCTGCAGATCGTTTATATTTATTTCCTTTATCTTTATGCCATTTAGAATGGTCAATCTTTAATTTGTCATTAAGACTTTGAACAAGCTGAATGGTATCTTTATCCCAATAGGTCATAGAATTTTTTACTTACTTTACAGCAGACCATACTTTGGTCATAAAAAAGGAATTTGATTTTACATCTTTAAACCCTACTTCCTCTATTTTAGAATCTATATCCTCTTTTATGTAATCACAATAAAAAGGCTCATGAAAAGATTTGTAGAAGTTTTCCATTACTGATGTAAAGTCAGGCGAATCACTTATTTGAATTGAATCAGCTAATACTAATATGCCCCCAGGTTCAAGAACTCTAAAAAATTCTTTTAATACTTTAGCTCTAATTGTTCTAGGTAATTCATGAAATAAGTAAACACAAGAAATGGATTGAAAACTATCATTTTCAAAAGGTAATTCTTCTGCATTACCCTTTATTAACTGAATTAAATCCCCATCTAAATCTGAAATATATCTACTTGCCTCTTTTAAGTATGAATCAGATAAATCAATTCCTGTAATTTTTTCTTTAGGAAATGCGGCTCTTAATTGTTTTAATGTTCTTCCAGATCCTGTAGCTACATCAAGTATTTTTATCGAACTTTTTTTTCTATCGCTAAAAATTTCAAGTCCTTCTTTTATGGGCTTAATAATTCTTCTCCTCATTGAGTCAGCACTTCCGTTGAAAAGTATCTCTACTTGTAGGTCATAAATGCTAGCTGAAAAGTCTGATAAATAACCATCTGTTTGATGATGAAAATTTCTTAAGTAATATTGAGGATAATTATCTTTATCAATTGATTTTGGTAGGTCATCAAAGTTTTGTTTTCTGCGTCTATCCCATGTAATAGGCATATCGAGCCAAATTTTGGGATATTGAGTTAGATATCTAAGCCATGGCTCGTCAAACAATAATTTTTTTGGATATATATTTTTTTCTGCATCATTCCAATCTTCTTCTCTTAAGATATCCATTGAATTTTGGATTTGTATTAGAAGATCCTTATCTATATTAAAATTTTCAAGTTTCGAATCGGGAAGAATAAAATTCATTAATCTTGAACTTATCTGCTTGTGTGCAAAACCTGCAATGCTTTTACTTTGTTGTAGCGTTTTATATGCAATTTTTGAAATAGATTCGCTAGCCATTTTTCAATTTATATATTTAT
>QCCH01000002.1 GCA_003281315.1 Prochlorococcus sp. AG-347-K20
AAAAAATCCTAAAAGACTTTTTAAAAGACTTTGGCAAACACTCATACCTATTTTTGCTTATATCTTCTCCGTTGGATGGGATAAATTAACTGGAAGATTGAAAAATGAAGCTCAAGCAAGATTTAGAGCAAGAGAATTAACAAATTTGTTAGTTGAACTAGGACCCGCATTTGTTAAAGCAGGCCAAGCTTTATCAACAAGACCAGATATAATTCCAGGGATTCTTTTAGAAGAACTATCTGAATTACAAGATCAACTCCCTGGGTTTGATGGAGATAAAGCTATGGAATTGATAGAAGAAGATTTAGGGTCCAAAATAGATGAGATTTTTTTAGAAATTGATAAAGAACCAATTTCCGCTGCTTCTCTAGGACAAGTGCATAAAGCTAAATTAAAAAATGAAGAGGTCGTTGCAATAAAAGTACAAAGGCCAGGTTTAAGAGAACAAATAACTTTAGATCTTTACATAGTGAGAAATATTGCTTATTGGCTAAAAAACAATATCGGATTAATAAGAAGTGATCTAGTTGCTTTGATTGATGAATTAGGCAAGAGAGTTTTTGAAGAGATGGATTATTTAAATGAAGCTTCAAATGCAGAAAAATTTAGAAATATGCACAAACATAACAAAATGATTGCCGTACCAAAAATTTATCCAGAAATAACTTCAAGAAGAGTTTTAGCAATGGAATGGATAGACGGTACAAAATTAACAAATTTAGAAGACGTAAAAAAATTAGGAATTAACCCTGATGAAATGATTGATATAGGGGTACAGTGCAGTTTAGAACAGCTTTTAGAACATGGTTTTTTTCATGCAGACCCACATCCAGGTAATTTATTAGCCTTAGAAGATGGAAGATTATGTTATCTTGATTTTGGAATGATGAGCGAGGTTTCTAGAGAATCTAGATCAGGATTAATTCAAGCAGTAGTACATTTAGTAAATAAAAACTTCGATAAATTGTCTCAAGATTTCGTAAAATTGGGATTTTTATCAGAGGAAGTTAATCTTGAACCCATTGTTCCAGCATTTCAAGATGTTTTCGTTAACGCTGTTGAACAAGGAGTTTCAAAAATGGATTTCAAAAGCGTTACAGACGATATGTCTGGTGTTATGTATAAATTCCCTTTCAAACTACCTCCATATTATGCACTTATAATTAGGTCATTGCTTACATTAGAAGGAATAGCTTTAAGCGTAGATCCGAACTTCAAAATATTAGGCGCAGCTTATCCATATTTTGCAAGAAGATTAATGGAAGATCCTGATCCACAATTAAGAGAAAGTCTTAAAGAAATGCTTTTTGATAATAAAAAATTTAAATGGGACCGTTTAGAAGATTTGCTATCTAACGCTGCAAAGCAAACAAATCTCGATTTAGAAAAACTTTTAGACGAAGTTGTAAATCTTCTATTTTCTCCTAATGGAGGATTTCTTAGAAATGAGATAGTTGAAGGTTTTACAAATCAAATAGATTTACTTAGTCTAAAAATATTGAAAAGTTTGAATAACTATCTTCCACAATCAATTAAATTAAATACTATTGAGGAAAATAACAGCTTAAGTGACCTTATAATGTATGTAGAGCCATTGAGAAACTTTTTAGAAATTTTACAAAAAGTACCAGGCTATTCAATTGACATTTTTCTCAAAAGAGTTCCCAGGCTCATAAATGAGCCTTACACAAAAGAAATGGGTATAACAATTGCGAAAAAGGTAACTGAAAAAGGAGTTGTAAGACTTGTTAAGATTGCCGCTGGTGCAAATATCTAAATGAAGTCTAGTAAATTTTTAATATTTAAAATATTTTTTCTTCTAGTAATTTATCCATTATTTTTTAATCTTCCAAAAGCTAATGCTGCTGAAGAAATTAAAATCACTTATAGCATATTCTCAAGAACAATTAAAGTAGACTCTTTAAAAACTTTTGCTAAAAAAGGTAAATCAACAAAAAAATTAAAAAAAATTTTAGAAGCAACCGGGTCTCCCGATAAAGAAATTAAAGCAGTTTTAAATAAAGATTTTGAAATTCCTATTACAATAGCAAGCAAATTAGTCTATTCTGAAGTAGGAAATGTTTTTTTAACAAGACTTTCATCTATTATCCACCCACCCAGAGCTAATGATGAAAGAACAGGTATGTTGGCACTTAGGGCAAGCGTAATTCAAGGAATTAATCTAGGAAATGGAAAAATAAATCTGGTAAATTTTTTTGAAGCATACCCAACTAAAACTGTAATTTTAGATGTCAGCGCTTTGAGCAAAGTTATGAATAAAGTAGAATCTATTTCAGAATTATTAACCTTTTTCGCCAATTCTCCTCTAGAAAAAATCAAAACAGATTAAACAACCATGGTGTTATTAAATAAAATCAAAAATAAACTGCGTATTAACTACAGAAAAAAAAGATGGCCAGGTCTAATAGAAGCTTATAAACAATATCTCCCAGTTACAAAGAAAACTCCTATTATTTCCCTCAATGAAGGAAATACACCATTAATTTTAAGCGAGTCAATTAGCAACTTAATTGGCAATGGAACAAAGGTTTTTTTAAAATATGATGGCCTTAATCCAACAGGGTCTTTTAAAGATCGTGGTATGACTATGGCAATTAGCAAAGCAAAAGAAGAAGGCCGTGAAGCAGTAATTTGTGCAAGTACTGGAAACACTTCTGCAGCTGCTGCTGCATATGCTTCTAGAGGAGGATTAAAACCTTATGTTTTAATCCCAGAAGGATTTGTTGCACAAGGAAAGCTTGCTCAAGCATTAATGTATGGCGCTGAAATAATATCTATTAATGGAAACTTTGATAAGGCACTTGAAATAGTTAGAGATTTATCTTCAGAACATCCTGTAGAACTTGTTAACTCAGTTAATCCATATCGAATTCAAGGACAAAAGACAGCAGCTTTTGAAATAGTTGATGACTTAGGTATGGCTCCTGATTGGCTTTGTATTCCAATGGGCAATGCAGGAAATATAACCGCTTATTGGATGGGATTTAAAGAATATTCAAAAATAAAAAGAAATTTGAAATTACCGATTATGATGGGTTTTCAATCTGAAGGATCTGCTCCATTAGTCAAAAACATAATAGTTAAAGATCCAGAAACAATTGCAACTGCAATAAGAATTGGGAATCCTGTAAACAGAGAAAAAGCAAAAAAAGTAAGAAAAGAGAGCAAAGGAGACTTTCATTCAGTTACAGATGAAGAAATAATCAATGCTTATAAAATCCTTGCCAAAGAGGGAGTCTTTTGTGAACCCGCCAGTGCAGCGTCAGTCGCTGGACTGATTAAAAATAAAAATCGAATTCAGAAAGAATCCACTATTGTTTGTGTCCTTACCGGAAATGGCTTAAAAGATCCTGATTGCGCGATAAAAAACAACGATGCTATTTTCAAGAAAAATATTGAACCTTCATTAAAAAATATAACTAAAATCTTAGGATATTAAAATCCAAATAAAATAGTGTCTGTGGAATGAAGGTAAAAACAAACATCATTTGTTGAAAAATACATAATAAGTAATTCTATTTGTTGAATATTTTTTGCTTTATTCGAAAAATTTAAATTTATTCAACACATGAAATTTTTTTTCCACATTTTTTTATGCTTGTAAACTATTTAGAAAAGCTATTTAATTAAAGAATTCCACAGTTCCCACAAGAACTACTACTATTAAATTATTTATTTTATTATTAATTTTTATATTAATGAAAGCAAAAAATTAATTTATTGAATTTAATTTACGAAAAAAGTATATTGTATTTGTAAAAAAGTTCCAAATTATGATGGAAATTATTTGTAATCAAAATGAGTTAAATAATGCTATACAACTAGTGAGCAAAGCAGTTGCTTCAAGACCAACGCATCCAATTCTTGCAAATATACTTTTAACTGCTGACGAAGGAACTAATAAAATTAGCATGACAGGATTTGATCTTAATTTAGGAATTCAAACCTCTTTCGATGGAACTGTCAAAAATAGTGGAGCTATTACTATTCCTTCAAAACTTTTATCCGAAATAGTAAACAAACTTCCTAATGAAACTCCTGTTTCTTTAGAAGTTGAAGAGAATTCAGATAATATCTTAATTAAAAGTGATAGAGGTTCTTTTAATCTTAAAGGGATACCCTCTGATGAATATCCTAATTTACCATTTGTTGAAAGTGGTACTTCTTTGAATATTGATCCTAGTTCTTTTTTAAAGGCTTTAAAATCTACTATTTTTGCTAGTAGTAATGATGATTCAAAACTATTACTCACAGGCGTTAATTTCACATTTAAATCAAATTATTTAGAGTCTGCTTCTACGGATGGTCATAGATTGGCTGTTGCTTTAATTGGTAATGAAGAACATATAGAAAATAGAGAAAACTTATCTTCAGATGATGGAGATTTATCAGTTACTATTCCAACTAGATCATTAAGAGAAATTGAAAAACTAGTATCTTTGAGAAGTTTAGAAAATTCAATAAAGCTTTTTTATGATAAAGGTCAAGTAGTATTTATTTCTTCTAATCAAATAATTACTACAAGAACTCTAGAAGGTAATTATCCTAATTATTCGCAATTAATTCCTGATTCTTTTTCTAAAATTCTGAATTTTAATACAAAAAAATTAATTAATGCATTAGAGAGGATTGCTGTTTTAGCTGATCAGCAAAGTAGTGTTGTAAAGATTAAATTAGATAATACAGATTTAGCTTCAATCAGCGCAGATGCCCAGGATATTGGAAATGCAAATGAATCAATACCTGTTTCTTACTCTGGAGAAAATTTTGATATTGCATTTAACGTAAGATATCTGTTAGAGGGCTTAAAAGTTATTGCTTCAGAAAATGTACTTTTAAAGTGTAATATTGCAACTACCCCAGCTGTTTTTGTGCCAGAAGATAATCTTAATTCTTTTACTTATTTAGTTATGCCTGTCCAGGTTCGTTCTTAATTTGAAATTACCTAAAGAAATTTTTTTAAGTGAATTACTAAATTATAGTGTTAAGGGTAATATGGGCCTTAATTATGGAAATGGTGAAAATGTTTGGATGCATCCTCCAGTTCATCGAATTTTAGGATGGTATTCTCGTCCTTCAAATTTTGATTTAAAAAGAAATGTTTGGCGATTAAATCAAATTACTCAAATAATAGATAATGAAATTTATGTTAAAGGAGATCCAGCTATTTCTGATTTGGCAACTTTAAATAGGTTTCCAACTTTAATAGAAGCGAATCTGATAAATATCAATGGATCAAAAATAGGAGTTATAGCAGATTTTCTATTTGACATGAAAACCGGAAATATTAAATATTATTTAGTTTCTAGATCTAATCTTAAGATTCCAGGTTCTAGTAGATGGAAATTAAATATTGAAAATATCAATGATCAACAACCGGGATTGGTATTTTGTGATAGTAATTCTTTGGATGATTTATCTTTAATCAAATCAAGTATTAAAAATCAATTCATGCAAAAAGGAAAAAAAATTATTGATAGATTTGATGATATGAAAAATATTGCTTCTAATAGATTAGAGGAATGGCTTGAAGAAGATGAAGATATTAGCCAAAATTTAGATTTTAAACAAAAAAGTTTTTATAATGAAGATAGAACATCAATACCGTTCAGTGAAAAAAAAGAAGATGATCCTTGGATATAAAGAATGATAAATCAAGAAAATCATGATCTTTATGATCTTAATGAGGCATTGAAAGTTGAAAATTTAACACTTAATGATTACGAAGAAATTTGCAAAAGATTAAAGAGAAAACCTAATAGAACAGAACTAGGCATGTTTGGCGTCATGTGGTCTGAACATTGTTGTTATAGAAATTCAAAACCTTTACTATCTAAGTTTCCCACTAAAGGTAAAAATGTTTTAGTTGGACCTGGAGAAAATGCTGGAGTTATTGATGTTGGAAATAATCAAAAACTTGTTTTTAAAATAGAAAGTCATAATCATCCTTCTGCAATTGAACCCTTTCAAGGTGCAGCAACAGGAGTAGGAGGGATTTTAAGAGATATATTTACAATGGGTGCAAGGCCAATTGCAGTATTAAATTCATTGAGATTCGGAAACCTTGATAAATCATCAAATGTTGATTTACTGCGAGGAGTTGTATCCGGTATTGCCCATTACGGTAACTGTGTCGGAGTCCCGACTGTTGGAGGTGAAATTGACTTCGATGATAGTTACTCTGGAAATCCTTTAGTAAATGTTATGGCTTTAGGACTTTTAGAGACTAATGAAATCGTTTGTTCTGGAGCTAAAAATATAGGATCACCAGTATTATATGTTGGTAATACTACTGGCAGAGATGGAGTTGGTGGTGCTAGTTTTGCCAGCTCAGAATTAACTACAACCTCACTAGATGATAGACCAGCAGTTCAGGTAGGTGACCCCTTTATTGAAAAAAGTCTTATTGAAGCCTGTTTGGATGCTTTCAAATCAGGAGATGTAATTGCAGCTCAAGATATGGGTGCTGCAGGTTTAACATGCAGTAGTGCAGAAATGGCTGCAAATGGAAAATTAGGTATATCCATTGATTTAGATTTGGTTCCTTCTAGAGAAGATGATATGTCTCCATACCACTATTTATTATCTGAATCGCAAGAGAGAATGTTGTTTGTTGTTAAAGAAGAAAAAATTAATGAGCTTATTGAAAAATTTAAAAAGTGGGGATTATATGCCAATGTAATTGGTCAAGTTATTGGAACTAATGAGGTAATTATTTCTCATAAAGGTAAAATTGTTGCCCAAATACCTACTTCTGCGTTGTCGGATGATACTCCTGTTAATTTTCACAACGTGATCAATAATCCACCTGATTATCTTTTAAAGAAATGGGAATGGAAAGAAAATGATTTACCTGAAATTTATGACCAAAAAATATTTTCATTGAAGGAAAATAAGAATTTTTCTTATTCAGAAATTATTTTAAAACTACTCTCTAATCCCTCAATAGCTTCTAAACAATGGATTTATAAACAATATGACTCTCAAGTGCAAGCAAATACAGTTTTTAAACCAGGAAAATCAGATGCAGCTGTAATAAGACTAAGGGAACAAAATAAAAAAAATAAAAGTAAAGTATTTTCTGGTGTTGCAGCTTCCGTTGATTGTAATAGTAGATGGGTTGCTCTTGATCCTTTTAGAGGAACTATTGCTGCTGTCGCAGAATCCTCTAGAAATGTAAGTTGTGTTGGGGCTGAGCCAGTAGCAATTACGAATAATTTAAATTTTTCTTCTCCCGAAAAGAAAATAGGATATTGGCAACTGTCATCTTCATGCAATGCAATTACTGAAGCCTGTAAAGCTTTAGAAACTCCAGTAACAGGAGGTAATGTTTCTTTATACAATGAGTCAAAAAATAAAGATAATGTAATTACTCCCATTAATCCTACTCCTGTTATTGGAATGGTTGGAAAAATAGATAATGTCGAAAAAGCTATAAGTAGTGAATGGAAAAATATTGATGATCAAATCTGGTTAATTGGTTCTTATAAATCAGATACAACCATTGCAGCTAGTTCTTACTTGGAATATTTTCATGGACAAATCACAGGACGGCCTCCAAAAATAGATTTGCTCGATGAAAAGTTTTGTCAGAGTTTTTTAAGAAATGCTATTTCAAAAAGTTTTGTAGTTTCTTCTCATGATATCAGCGATGGCGGTTTAGCTATAGCGTTAGCAGAGTCTTGTATTTTGTCCGGAAAAGGTGCAAAGATAGAATTAAAGAAAGATTTAATTAGAGATGATAATTTATTGTTTGCAGAAGGAGGTTCTAGAATTATTTTTTCAATTAGCAAAATGAAACAAAATGAATGGCTTAATTATTTAAATCAAAATCAAATAAATTTACCATCAAGTGTTTATGTAAAAAAAATAGGAAATGTATCGTCTGAAACGCTTAATATAAAAATTCAAGATGAAAATATTTGCAATATTAGGGTTGAGGAATTATCCGAAAAATTTAATAATAGTATTTCAGGTTACTTTTAAATATGAAAAATATTTCTCAACTATTAATCTTTTTAAGATATTAAATTATGTGCGGAATAGTTGGAATCGTTTCTTCAGATGATGTAAATCAACAAATTTACGATAGTCTTTTGCTTTTGCAGCACAGAGGTCAAGATTCAACAGGAATAGCCACAATGGAAAATACTGTTTTTCATATACATAAGGCTAAAGGTCAGGTTAATACTGCTTATAGAACGAGAGATATGAGGAATTTAATCGGTAAAATTGGACTAGGTCATGTTAGGTATGCAACAAAGGGATCAGCAGAAAGTGTAGAAGAAGCACAGCCTTTTTACGTTAATGCTCCCTATGGAATCGTTTTGATACATAATGGAAATTTGACTAATACCAGAGATTTAGAAAAACAATTATTTAATATTGACAAGCGACATACAAATTCCTCAAGTGATACTGAAATGTTGTTAAATGTATTTGCGACAGAATTACAAGAACAAATTAATAATCAAGAATTAGAACCTGATATTATTTTTAATGCGGTCAAATCTTTACATAAAAGAATTCAGGGATCATATGCTTCAATCGCATTAATTTCTGGACATGGTTTATTAGCATTCAGAGATCCTTTCGGCATAAGGCCCTTAGTTATAGGAAAAAGACTTTCATTAAGCACAAAAAAAGAAGAGTGGATGGTTGCTAGTGAATCTCTAGTGCTTGAGAATAACGATTATCAAGTAGTGAGAGATGTAGATCCTGGAGAAGCTATTTTTATAAATCTTAATGGGGAGTTTTTTTCTAAGCAATGTTCTGAAAATCCAATGTTATTTCCCTGTGCTTTTGAATATGTTTATTTAGCTAGGCCAGATTCAATCATGAATGGAATTTCAGTGTATAAAGCACGTCTAAAGATGGGAGATTATCTGGCAGAAACAATAAAAGAGACAATTAATTGTGGAGATATTGATGTAGTTATGCCTATTCCTGATTCTTCTCGACCTGCAGCAATGCAAGTTGCAAGACAGTTAGGGATAGAATATAGGGAAGGCTTTTTTAAAAACAGATATGTTGGTCGAACATTCATAATGCCTGGTCAACAGAAACGTAAGAAATCTGTAAGACAGAAATTAAATGCTATGAGTGCAGAGTTTAAAAATAAAAATGTATTAATTGTTGATGACTCAATAGTAAGAGGCACTACATCAAAGGAAATTGTCCAAATGGCTAAAGATGCAGGTGCAAATAAAGTTTATTTTACATCAGCTGCTCCTCCAGTTCGTTATCCTCATGTTTATGGAATTAATATGCCTAAAAGAGATGAATTAATAGCTTACGATAGAACAATAAGTGAAATTGCTGATCATCTTGAAATTGATAATCTTGTTTATCAAAGTGTTCAAAGTTTGCGAAAATCTATAATAAGTGATTCCCCTATTAAAGATTTGGAGATGAGTTGCTTTACTGGCTCTTATGTAACGGGAACAGTAAATCAAGAGTACTTAAATTGGGTTGAAAATGAATATAAATCCTAGTTGAGAAATTTTTTAAGTCGGAAACAATTTTCAAGGAATTCATCATTTTCTAATTTTAAAAAATCAATTAGAAAATTTGATTTGTTGGATTTGAAATTTAATTTATTGAGGTCCAATCTTGCAGATTTGTTTTTATTAGTTTCAATATCAAGGTAATGGTTACTTGTCATTATTTTTAGAAAGTGATCGTTTTTAAGCTGGGTTTTTTCATTTAAATAACCTAAACTGTATTCATTTGAGTAATAAATTTCATTACTATTTATACAAAATATTTTTCCTCGTTTAGATATTAAAAAAATATTTTCTCCATTATGATATGTACAACAAGAAACTATTTTTTCAGTCGGTAAAAGTTTTGTAAGTAGAAGTCCTTGGGCTTGTTTAGAAGTTGGTGTTAAATTTTTATTTGATAAATTAAAGCTAAAAATTCTTCCTATTGACGTTAATATTATTAAATCTTTGTTCTCATTAGAAATAAATGAATCAATTGTTTTTAAATTATTTTTTAATTTTGTAATTGTAAAAGATCTATTACTTTTAATCATATCTTCATCAAATAAAACCTTTTTAAATTTTCCATCTGAATTTAAGATGCATAAATAATTTTTAATTTCCTTTTTTATTGAATGAAAATTTATTATTTCATTAGGATGAATATTTCCAAGAATTTTATTATCTAATTTATAGTCTTTATTAAAATTTGACTCCCAATCAATTGGAAAAACTTTTCCTGTATTTGTAATTCCAATCAATTTTATATTTTTTTCAATATTGCATATAAATTTTTGAATATTTTTATTATCTATAATTTTATTCATAACTTCAAATGATTTCTTGTAATTACTTAAAATCATTCTTTTTAAATAAAGTCTATTGTCTATGCATAATTTAGTTTTTTTATTTATAAAGTCTTCTAATATTTGGTTATTAAGTGTTTCTAATTCTTCATTTGGATTTATATTTTTAATTATTTTTGTTTTTCGTTTAACATTATATTTTTGCTTTAATATCAATAATTCTTCTATAAGTAATTTAAGTAATAATTCTCTCTCATTCAATAATTTTTGAAAATTACTCTTTTTTTCTTCTAAATTTTTTATTTCATTATCAATTTGATTCTTTTCTAGATTTGTTAATTTTCTTAGAGGCATATCTAAAACTGAATTTGCTTGTTTTTCACTTAAGAAAAATTTTTTAATTAATTTTGATTTAGCTTCAAAAGAATTTTCCGATTCTTCAATAATTTCGACAACTTTTTTTATGTTTTTTGTTGCTTTAGATAACCCTTCTGATATTTCTAGTTTTTCAAGAGTATTTTTTAGAAAATAATAAGTTCTTTTTCTAATTATTTCTTCTCTAAATTCAAGAAAATAGTTGAGATATTTTTTTAAGTTTAGTTGTACAGGCTTACCTTTAATTAAAGCTAAGAATATTGCTCCAAAGTTCGTTTGGAGAGTCGTTCTTTTATATAAAGAAGAAATAACAAGTTCAGAATTAGAATCTTTTTTTAGCTCTATTACAATTCTCATTCCATCTCTATCACTTTCATCTCTAATATCAGAGATCCCATTAATTTTTCCTGAATTAACAAGTTCTGCGAGTTTTTCAATCCAACCTGCTTTGTTGATTTGGTAAGGAAGTTCCTTAATAATTAGAGCATTCCTTTTATGTTTCCCCTTTCCTAAATTTACTTCTTCCGTATTTATAACTCCTCTTATCGTTAAAGACCCTTTTCCTGTTTCATAAAGTTCTTCTATCGCTTGATTATAAATTAATTCTCCGCCTGTAGGAAAATCAGGTCCTTTAATAATGTTAGAGAGTTTTTTATCACTTAAATCTTTATTTTTTACTAATGCAACTAGACCATCTACAACTTCGCCTAGGTTGTGTGGAGGTATATTTGTTGCCATACCAACAGCAATACCTGATGAGCCGTTTAATAATAAAAATGGAAGTTGGGCTGGAAGAATATCTGGTTCTTTTTGAGAACCGTCAAAGTTATTTGAAAAGGGTACTGTTTCTGATCCAATTTCTTCAAGAAATCCTTTATTGGCTATTGGAGCTAATCTGGTCTCAGTATATCTCATGGCTGCCGGTGGATCATTATCCACAGATCCAAAATTTCCATGGCCTTCAAGAGTAGGATATTTAGTTGAAAAATTTTGTACTAGCTTTACCAATGCATCATATACTGCTTGATCTCCGTGAGGATGATACTTTCCAAGTACATCTCCAACAACTCTCGCACACTTCCTAAATGGCTTGTCAGGTGTTAAACCTAATTCGTACATTGCAAATATGATTCTTCTCTGTACAGGCTTAAGACCGTCTCTTGCATCTGGCAGAGCACGTCCAACTATTACGCTCATTGCATACTCCAAATAAGAACGTTGCATTTCTTCTTGAAGTGAGATAGAAGTGAAGTTTGTCTTATCCATTAGAACGCAAAATTGAATAATTATTGATTAACTAAATTAAGACTAATAGGTAAAACAATATTTTCCAGTATTGAAAATTAAGATGATTAACCTATTTTGGATTTTGCCATTATTACATCATTTTTAAGTAGTTCATTTTGTAAAAGAATTTCTGTAGAGGCTTGTAATTTTTCTCCCCATAACTGTTGTTTTCTATAATCATAATTGACATATTTGGGATTTTTAGCCAAAGCTTTTTTTGCTAGCTTAATTGCTAATTGAGTATTATTGGTTTTTATACATGAGGCCAGACCTAGTAATGGTTCAGCATTTTCTTCAATTGAGATTGCACTTTCAAAAAGTTTGATTGATAAATTTATATTGTTTCTTTCGAAAAAAGCTAAACCTTGATTATTGATTGCTTGCCAGAAATCAGGTTTAATTTTTATAGATTTATCAAACAATTTGATAGCTCCCAAGTAATTTTTTTCCATTAAAAAAATATTGCCTAATTGAAAAATAGCTTTGTGGTTATTAGGTTCAATTTTTATACCTTTTTCTAAAGCGCTTTTTGCCTGTGTCCGTTCTGAAATTTTTAAGTAAACATTACTTTTAGCAAAATATATTTCGCTAATGTTTGGATTGATCTGTTCTGCCTTATTTAGAGAATTTAATGCTTTTTTGTATTTCTTGTTAGCTATCTGTGCTTCAGCTAAAATTAACCATAGTTTTTCATTTTTTGCATTTATTTTTACAGCTAATTTGGCTAAGTTAAGACTGTCTTCATATTGACCAAAATAAAGTAGTTGATACGCATTTTTGCCAATATTTAAACTTTGCTTCTGCAATTTTTTTATTGTTGGAGAATAATAATAGGGAACTATTGCTTGAAGTTTCTCTATTTGAAAAAAGTAAAAAAAGATCAAGGAGATCCAGATTGTTTTGTTTAAAAACTTTTTCATTTTTTAATTTTTTTATTCTTTAAATTCGCTTGTATGTTTCTTTTCCACATCCATGGTTTAATTCTTTTTAAAGTAGTTCCTTTAAGATTTTCTTGCCACGTTTTATCGTCCCAATTGAGGGACTCAATATTAAGATTTTTAAACCATTCTTTCGGTGTAGTTTCATAATTATTGTTGTAAGGCACCGATTTATTCCATGGACATACATCTTGACAAATATCACATCCTGCGACCCATCCATCTAAATTTTTTGCAATTTTCTTTGGAATAGTTTTATTTCTGCTTTCTATTGTGTGATATGCAATGCATAAATTTGATTGTATTACAAAGGGTTCTACTATTGCCTTTGTGGGACAATTTTCAATACAAATATCACATTTTCCACAAAGTGATTGATGAGGTTTATCTGGAATTAAATCTTCTGTGAGAATCATAAAACCCAAAGTAAACCAAGAACCATTTTTTTTGTTGATTAAATTACTATTTTTACCTATCCATCCAATTCCTGCCTCTTCAGCCCATGCTTTTTCAAGAAGCGGAGAGGTGTCAACACATATTTTCCATTTGCAATCAGGAATTTCTAGGTTGATCCATTTACCAATATTCTTTAATTTTTTGTAAATCACTTTATGATAATCTTCTCCTTGGCTAAATTTAGCTACCTTGAGGAAATTATTGTTGTTATTTTGTGAATTAATGTAAGTAAATCCAACGCTTAAAATACTTTTTGCGTCTTCAAAAAGTTTGCCTATATTTCTTCTTTTTTCTGCTTCCATCCATTTCATTTCAGCATGGTGGTTATTGGATAGCCATCTTTCTAATGCATTAGTTCTTAATTTTATGCGCGAACTTCCTGGTATTGAAGCTATTCCAGCAATTGTAAAACCTTCAAAAATAGCCCTATCTTTTAATTTTTTACTTAATTCTTTTTTGTCTTTATTTGTATCAATCATTTCTTTATTTTTTATAGCATTTCTTTTCAAAGTTATTTTTTGGAGACTAAGCTTATAAATAATATAGATATATTTAAGAAAAAATATATCCTAACTTAGTAAAAACAGTTAAATTATAAGTAAAGTTATTATAGTTAAAAGGTAATTTTGGTTGAATCTAATCAAAATCAAGATTCGAATTTAGGATCTAGGCTTCAACAAGATCTCAAAAATGATCTAATAGCAGGATTGTTGGTTGTAATACCTTTAGCAACAACCATCTGGCTGTCATCATTAGTTAGTAAATTCGTTTTAACGTTAGTTACTTCAATTCCGAAGCAACTAAATCCGTTTATCACTCTAAATCCTTTATTACAAGATTTAATAAATCTCACCTTAGGTTTAACTGTTCCTTTATTAGCTATTTTGCTTATAGGTTTGATGGCAAGAAATTTTGTAGGAAGATGGTTATTGGAATTTGGAGAGGGTACTTTATCAAAAATTCCAGTAGCTGGAGCGGTTTATAAAACTCTTAAACAATTGTTAGAAACTTTTTTAAGTAATAAATCTAATAGATTTAGACGAGTTGTTTTAGTTGAATATCCTCGTGAGGGTCTATATAGTGTAGGCTTTGTAACTGGAGACGTTGGACCTTCTCTACAGCCAGAATTGGAAGAAAAGTTACTTAGTGTTTTCATACCTACAGCACCAAACCCAACTACTGGTTGGTATACACTTGTTCCTGAGTCTTCTGTTAAGGATTTGGATATTTCTGTTGAAGATGCTTTTAGAACAATAATTTCTGCTGGGATAGTTAATCCAGATGAGAAAAATAATACTACGAATCCAACATTTTCAAAATTATTTTCTCAGTTAAGAGCTTCTACTAATACTTCTTCTTAATTGATGCATAATAAATCCCTTTCTAGAGAATTATCTTTAATTTCTCTTGGCCTCATCAAAGATAAAGGTGATTTTAAATTAAATAAATTTCAGATAGAAGAAATTTTTGAATCTGCTTTGGATTCTTTAATAAACCATTGCAGAGAGGAATTAGATAATTGCGAGTCAGAGTTAGAAAATGCTTCACAAAAAATATTGGATAGTGAATTGCATGAGGGTGTTGACTCCTCTTATTCAAATGTTCGAGATGAGTTAAAAAAATCTCTGATAAAAATTGAAACTGTAATGAATACACTCTCTGTCACTTTAGACTTTCCAAAATTAATTATTTCCAGTGGTCAAAAAGATATTAGAGAGGATGTAAATCAAAGGATTTGTAATATATTGAATAATCTTAAAACTATTGATTCTGATATTGATCAAGTAATGGATGGCTGGAGATTAAAAAGATTACCAAGAATTGATAGAGATATTCTGCGTCTGGCTTACGTAGATATCAACTTTTTAAATACACCTTTAGCTGTAGCTTGTGATGAGGCCGTTAATTTAGCTAATAAATATAGTGATTTGCAAGGAAGAAAATTTATTAATGGAGTTTTAAGGAGATTACAAACAATTTAATTGTCATAATTATTTGATATAAATGAATAGTATTTTAAAAATTTTAATAACGAACTATAGATAATAATGACTAATACTGATAATTCTCGTGAATGGGCTGCTCAAGCTTATGCACTTTTAAAAAAACGACAGGAAGAGCAAAAGAAAGAATTAGAAAAACAGGAAGAGCAAAAGAAAGAATTAGAAAAACAGGAAGAGCAAAAGAAAGAATTAGAAAAACAGGAAGAGCAAAAGAAAGAATTAGAAAAACAGGAAGAGCAAAAGAAAGAATTGATTGATATTTCTAATAATGAAAATACTTCTAAACTGTCTCAAACTATTGACGAACCTCAATTAGGAGAATTTGATGATAATTTTACTTGGTCTGCAATGGTATTAGCTTCTCAAGGAAAAAAAATAAATCAGATATCGATTGATGAAATTGATTGGTTAACTAAATTACGGAGAGGATTAGAAGAAACCCGCAAAGGATTTGTTACTGAATTATTGGAAAAATTGGGAGATGATCCTCTTACTCCTGAATCTCTTGATGATTTAGAGACTCTATTAATTAGAGCTGATGTAGGAATTGATTCAACCGATAAAGTTATAAGTTCTCTTAGAACAAAATTAAACGAGGAAGTCGTGGGTGGAGAAGCAGGAATAAAATTCTTGAAGAAGGAACTAAAATTCATTATCGATAAACCAATAAAAAATTCGGGTACTGATCTTTTAGTTCCACAAAAGGGTAAGTTAAATATCTGGTTATTAGTAGGAGTTAATGGTGTTGGTAAGACTACTACGTTAGGAAAATTAGCATATTTGTCATCAAAAAGTAATTATAAAACTTTGATAGCTGCTGCTGATACTTTTAGAGCGGCTGCAGTAGAACAGCTTAAAGTGTGGGGAGATAGAAGTAATGTTGATGTTATATCTAATCAATCAAAAAATGCTGATCCAGCTGCTGTAGTCTTTGATGCAATTAATTCTGCAAAAAAAAGAAATGTTGATTTATTACTTGTTGATACAGCGGGTAGATTGCAAACAAAAAATAATTTGATGGATGAATTATCAAAAATAAAAAAAATTATTGATAAAAAAGTCCCAGAGGCAATTGTTGAATCATTATTAGTTTTAGATGCAAGTCAGGGTCAAAATGGTTTAAAGCAAGCAAAAAGTTTTGCTAAATCAGCAGATTTAAGTGGAGCAATTATTACTAAATTAGATGGCACTTCTAGAGGAGGAGTCTCTTTAGCTGTATCTGAAGAAGTAAATTTGCCTATAAGGTTTATTGGAGCTGGGGAAGGTATAAAAGATTTGCGACCATTTAATAGTTATGAATTTGTTGAGGCTTTGCTTGCAGATAAATAAATATTTAATTAATTTTTTTTAAAAATTTAAATTTAATGTTAAAACATATTTATGTATTAGATTTGTTTTGAGAAATAATCAAAAAGAAAAAATATTTTCGAATAAATTTATCCAAAATTTTTTAGAAAATGATCCTAACGTTACTTTAAAAAATAAATATAAATTTGCTGAAATTGCATCCTCTCTAGCATATTATTTAAAATCATTTTCCAATATAAATAAATTACTGGATTATGTATGCTTAATTTTTAAACATATTTTTTCTGAGAATATAATTGTAATTATTCCTTTAAATTACGAGGGGGAGATATGGAATGAAAATATAAAAATTTCTGCTAATTATGAATATTTAACAATTCAAGAAAAAATTAAGATTTTTTTGAATCAATTTCATTTTTCAAAAAATTTTAAAATAAAAGAGATTCAAACTTTTGAAAATGCTTTAAAAAATAAATTTAAAGAATACAAAATCGATACAACAAAAATAATATCTAGAGGTAAATGTAGGGGATTTATCTATATTTTTAGCAAAGATATTCCCAGACAGTCGATTACTGAAGATAGTAATTTTAATTTTATAGAAAATTGTCTAGCTGTTGGATTAGAAAATTACTACTTAATAAAAACTAAGAAAAAGCATGAAAAAGTAGATAGAGAAATTTCCACTGGTGCTGAAATTCAATCTCAATTATTGCCGGATTATTGTCCAATTATCCATGGTATAGACTTGGCCGCACATTGTAGACCAGCTCTTCAGCTTGGTGGGGATTACTACGATTTTATGTGCTTAAAGACGAATATCTCTGAAAAAAGAAAAGAAAAATCAAGATGGGCCTTTGTAATAGGTGATGTTATGGGTAAAGGTATTCCAGCTGGTCTTTTAATGACTATGTTACGAGGAATGCTACGTGCAGAGGTTCTTACAGGATTGCCTCCAGATAGAATTTTGCATGATTTGAATCAACTAGCAATAAATGATTTAGATCAATCGCATAGATTTGTGACATTATTTTACTCAGATTATGACCCTAGAACTAGAAAATTGAGATTCGCCAATGCAGCACATAATCCTCCTTTGCTTTGGAAAAGTTCAGATCAGAAAATTATTAAATTAGATGCAAAAGGATTTGTGCTTGGATTACAAAAAGATGCTGAATACCATTGTGGTGAAATTAAGCTTAATCAAAATGATTTAGTTCTTTACTACACAGATGGAGTAATTGATACTTCTAACTCTTTAGGGCAAAGATTTGATGAGGAAAGATTAATTAAAATCCTTACAAAATTATGCAAGCAATCTTATACATCCCAAGAAATTTTAAATAAAATATTTAAAAAGTTAGATGACTTTACAGGGCAAAATAGACATCTTGAAGATGATGCCTCGATGGTTATTTTTCAATTGAAATAGATATTTTTTGTCACTTACATAAAAAAATGCTTTATTAGAGATACTTAAAGTTACCAATTGATATGGCAAAAGTTTGGAGTAAAAGGTTTGATAATGCACTTGACCCTTTTATTGAAAAGTTTAATGCCTCAATTGTTTTTGATAGAAAGCTTATTTTAGAAGATTTAGATTGCTCGATTGCTCATGCGAAAATGCTTGGCAAAACTAAAGTTTTATCCTCTTCTGAATCTTTGCAAATTATTAATGGTTTAAAGTCAATAAAAGTTGAGTATTTAGAGGGTAGATTTAATCCTGGTCCACCTTCTGAAGATATTCACTATTGCATAGAAGAAAAGCTGATAAGTTTGATAGGTGAAACTGGAAAAAAATTACATACAGGTAGAAGTAGAAATGATCAAGTTGGTACAGATATAAGATTGTGGCTAAGAAAAGAGATTGACAATATTGAAATACTGATAGTTGATTTGCAAAAATCCTTCTTAAATCTTGCAAAATCGAATATTTATACCTTAATTCCTGGATATACCCACATGCAAAGAGCTCAACCCTTATCTTTGGCTCATCATTTATTAGCTTACATAGAAATGCTCCAAAGAGACCGTGAAAGGTATAAGGAAGTACGTTCAAGAGTAAATATTTCTCCGTTAGGAGCTGCAGCATTAGCTGGAACAAAAATAAAAATTGATAGGCACTTTACTGCTGCAGAATTGGGTTTTAAAAAGATTTATAAAAACAGTATTGATGCTGTAAGTGATAGAGATTTTTGTATAGAGTTTGTTTCTGCCTCTGCTTTGTTGATGTCTCATTTAAGTAAAATTTCAGAGGAAATAATTTTATGGGTAACAGATGAATTTTCTTTTGCAAAATTAACAGATAAATGTGCTACAGGAAGTAGCTTAATGCCCCAGAAAAAAAATCCTGACGTTCCAGAATTGATAAGAGGTAAGACAGGAAGAGTGTATGGACATCTTCAGGCATTGTTAACGATGGTCAAAGGTGTACCTCTTTCATACAATAAGGATTTTCAAGAAGATAAAGAGCCATTATTTGATACTGCAGAAACAATATCTTCTTGTATTAGAGCAATGACAATTCTAATTAATGAAGGCATTGAATTTAATATTAAAAATCTATCTTTTTCTGTAGAAAACGACTTTTCTAATGCTACTGATTTGGCAGATTATTTAGTTGGTAAAGATGTTCCTTTTAGGACCGCTTATCAAGTTGTTGGTCAAATTGTTAGATATTGCTTGGAAAGAAAAATATTATTTAAAAATCTCAAAATTGATGAATTTAAAAAATTTCATCCCGGATTTGATGAGGATGTATTTGTAGATCTTAAACCTCTTAATGTCGTTAAATCAAGAAATAGCGAAGGTGGTACAGGTTTTGTTCAGGTAGAAAAAGAGGTGAATAATTGGCAAAAAAGATTGTTACTTTGAATCTCAATTATTTTTCTACAACAAGGGTATGCTTTGAAGTAGAATAGTAGAGCAACGTTATTAGGCTACTCATCGTAGTTTTTTTTAAGGTAAATTTTTTGTTGAGTTTAAAGTGAGTATTTTTGTTGGCAATTTGCCGTTCCGCGCAGAGCGTGAAGATGTTACACAATTGTTTGCCCCTTTTGGGGAGGTTTTAAATTGTTCTCTTCCCTTGGAGAGAGATACTGGAAGGAAAAGAGGCTTTGCATTTATTGAAATGGCAAATGAAGCGATCGAGTCAACAGCTATTGATGGTTTGCAAGGCACGGAACTTATGGGTAGACCATTAAGAATTAATAAAGCTGAGCCAAGAGGTTCTGGTGGATCTCGCAGAGGAGGAAGAGGTGGCTATGGTGGCGGTAATAACGGTGGTGGCTATGGTGGCGGTAATAACGGCGGTGGCTATAGTGGCGGTAATAACAGTGGTGGCTACAGTGGTGGCTACAGTGGCGGTAATTCTGGATTTAATAGCTCCAATGCTAATAAATCTTCTGGAGCAGAAGGTTGGGAAGACAGAAGTTATGGAAATTCTTCAGAAAATTCTGAATATGAGAATGGTAGGAGTAGAAGAAAAAGAGGAGTTTCGAATGGGAGCAATGCTTCAAATGAGACAAATTAGTAACCCATTTCTTCAAGCGCTGTCGTTAATTTAAATAGATATTCAATATTTAATTCTTTTTTTATAGATTTATTTGAAATTTGATTTCTCCAAATTTTGGCTTTTGGTATACCTTCAACTAAATTTATAAGATGTTTACAAATATCCCAAGATTTTCCTCCATTGCTTAAATGAGCTTCTATGTATGGAATTAAGGAGAATATAATATTTGAAGCAGTTTTGGGTTTTGTATCAATTCCATAAATCTTTTGGTCAATTTCAGACCATCTTAAAGGATGTTTATATATTGACCGCCCGATCATGACCCCATCAAAATCATTTAAGGCTTTTAATGATTCGTTGATATTTGTTAAACCCCCATTGATTTCTATTAATAATTTTGGATTTGATTTTTTCAATTTTTTTACTATCTCATAATTTAGTGGAGGTATGGTCCTATTTTGTTTTGGATTTAGACCTTTTAATATGGCTTTCCTTGCATGAACTGTGAATCTGTCTGCACCAGCATTTGCGATAATTCTTACGAAATTATTCAAGTTAACGAAACTATCATCATTGTCTACACCGATTCTGTGTTTGATCGTAACAGGTAAATTGCAATTATTTTTTAAGGATTCTATACACTTTGCTACTTTTTCAGGGTCTTTCATAAGTGAAGCGCCAAAATTCCCAGAACAGACCCTTGGACTCGGACAACCTACATTAAAATTTATTTCGTCATAACCCCAATCCTGTGCAATTTGGGCTGCTTCTTTAAGGATTTTAGGATCGTCCCCGCCAAACTGAATCGATATCGGGTGTTCTTCACTATTAAAATCTAGAAAATTTTCTTTTTTATAAGTATAAACTAAACTCTGGGCCACAATCATTTCCGTATATAAGAGAGCCTCAGAACTTATTTTTCTCATTATCATTCTGAAATGTTTATCAGTACAATCCATCATTGGAGCAATACTTAATTTATGAATATTTTTAATAGAATTAGGTTGAATGTAATTCATTACTTTTTTGTGATTTAAATATATGAATCAATTTCTATCAAGAAGATCTTTTATTCTAATTCCTATTATGTCAATCTTAAAAAAAATCTTTGAGCCTAGGCAAGTATTAGCATCTTCACGTGCTTTTAAAGAAGAGTGGAATTTATCAAAAGATGAATGGAAAGCTAGGCTTAGCCCAGAATCTTATTATATTTTGAGGGAGGAAGGCACTGAAAGGGCTTTCAGCAGTCAATTAAATAATGAGAAAAGAAATGGGATTTTTCAATGTGCAGGATGCGATTTGCCACTTTTTTCCTCAGATAAAAAGTACGATAGTGGTACAGGATGGCCAAGTTTTTGGGACTCAATTCAAGGATCAGTAGAAACAAAAGTTGATTTCAAGTTAATTGTCCCAAGAACCGAATATCATTGCTCTAGATGCGGAGGTCATCAAGGACATGTCTTCAATGATGGGCCACTTCCTACTGGTAAACGATACTGTAACAATGGATTAGCATTAAAGTTCGTTCCTGATTAAATATTTGTGCGGCCTTCCGCAACTTGTTTTGTGCATCACTTTGTTGGAGAATAGTTTTATTAAATTTTAGAAAAATGATTGAAAACCAATCAGATAATATTGATAATAAAGAAAATGATCTTTCTAACCAGGATAATGCCCCTGAAGATATATCATCTACCCAAAATTCAACCACCGAAAATGATGAATTATCTTCTCAAAAAACAGAAGAAATAAATACTGAAGAATTAAAAAATACTATTTCAAATAATGATGCAAGATTAGAACAATTAGAAAAAGAGCATGAAACATTAAAAAATCAATATGTAAGGATTTCAGCAGATTTTGATAATTTTAGAAAAAGACAGTCTAGGGATCAGGACGATTTAAAAATTCAGCTCGTTTCAAAGACTTTAACTGCAATACTTCCTATTGTTGATAATTTTGAGAGAGCAAGACAACAACTTAAACCAGAAACTCAAGAAGCTCAAGCTCTTCATAGAAGTTATCAAGGATTGTATAAACAATTGGTAGAAGTTTTAAAACAACAGGGAGTGTCATCGATGAGAGTTGTTGGTCAACAATTTGACCCAAATTTGCATGAAGCTGTATTAAGAGAGCCTAGTGAAGAGTTTGAAGAGGATTTTATCATTGAAGAATTGCAGCGAGGATATCATTTGGAAGGTAAGGTTTTGAGACATGCATTAGTGAAGGTTTCTATGGGACCTGGCAAACAAAATTCACAACAGGAAGTAGAAAAGGATACAGTTGAAGGGGATGTTGATTCAGAGGTAAATACTTCTGAAGATGTATAAATTCCAAATTCTTATTTGAGCATTATCTAATGGCTGATTTTTACCAAATACTTGGAGTTTCAAGAGATGCTGATGCGGATACCTTAAAAAGGGCTTATAGAAAATTAGCAAGACAATATCATCCTGATGTTAATAAAGAGCCTGGTGCTGAAGATAAATTTAAAGAAATTGGCAAGGCTTATGAAGCATTAGCTGATCCTGAAACAAGAGCTAGATATGACCAGTTTGGAGAGGCTGGCCTTGGAGGTGCGGCTGGAATGCCTGACATGGGCGATATGGGTGGCTTTGCAGATTTATTTGAAACTTTTTTTAACGGCTTTGGTGGACAAAATCCCCAGGGAGGAAGAACTCAAAGAAGAGGCCCTCAACAAGGAGATGATTTAAGGTATGACCTTAATGTTGACTTTAAAGATGCAATATTTGGACAACAAAGAGAAATTAAAATTCCTCATCTTGAGAAATGCGAAGTCTGTAGGGGAACAGGAGCCAAACCAGGTACCGGACCAAAAACTTGTTCAACGTGTGGGGGAAGTGGACAAGTTAGAAGAGCTACGAGAACACCTTTTGGTAATTTTACACAAGTAGCTGAATGTCCATCATGTAATGGAGCTGGTCAGATAATTGCAGATCCATGTGTAAGTTGCGGCGGTAATGGAGTAAAGCAAGTCCGCAAAAAATTAAGAATTAATATTCCTGCAGGAGTTGATACAGGTACTAAATTAAGAGTTTCCGGAGAGGGTAATATTGGTTTGAAAGGAGGTCCACCTGGAGATCTTTATGTTTTTATCAAGGTTAAGAATGATCCAAAACTTAAAAGAGATGGTGTGACTATTTACTCAGAAATAGATGTGAGTTATTTACAGGCCATTTTAGGCGATACTGTTGAAGTTACTACAGTTGATGGAAATGTTAATTTAAAAATTCCAAGTGGTACTCAGCCAAATACAACTCTTTCACTCGAGAATAAAGGGGTACCTAGACTTGGTAATCCGGTTGCTAGAGGAAATCATGAAGTCTTAGTAAAGGTAAAATTGCCAACTCGTATAACTGACGAAGAAAGAAAGCTTTTGGAGGGTTTAGCTTCTCAATATTCAGATAAAAATATTAATTCCAGTAGTGGACTTTTTAGTAAATTATTTGGTAAAGAATCCTAATGACTTCTTTAAAGCATTTGGATCTTAAATCTGTTCCATGTCCTTTAAATGTTGTCAAAATCAAATTGGCTTTGGAGAAATTATCCAAAAATGAACATCTTATAGTTGAATTAGATAAAGGTGAACAAGAAGAAATGGTATTAAATAACTTAAAAGATATGGGATGTCGGTTTAAAGTAATCAAAGAAAATGAAAAATTTATAAAAATAAAAATATTGAATGAAAATTAATAGTAAAAATTTAGGTTTAGTTACGAAAAAATTTAATGATTTCTTTTTAGTTGACTTAAAAAATCAAGAAAACTATGAAAATAGTGACAAATTTTTATGTAAGGTGAGGAAGTCTATAAATTTTAAGGATCAGTTAATTTATGTCGGTGACGAAGTAATAATTGAAAATATCGATTTAAAAAGTAAACGCGCATTAATCACAAGTCTTAAAAAAAGAAAAAATTTATTAGTTAGACCCTCAGTTGCAAATATTTCTAACATATATATCACTTTTTCAGTTGAAGAGCCAGAGTTAAATTTATCTCAAGTTAATAGGTTTTTGATATCAGCAGAATCTATGGGTGTTGAAGTTTCACTAGTTTTGACAAAATGTGATTTAATTTCAGGTGCAAGAAGATCTTCCTTAATTGATAAATTTGAGCAATGGGGTTATCAAACAATAACTTTAAATTTAGAGAGATCTGATTACTTTAATAATTTATTAGCTGAGTTAAAGCAAAAAAAGTGTTCAATTTTTATGGGCCCATCAGGTGTTGGCAAAACTACTTTGCTTAATATGATAATTCCAGGTCTTAAAAAGAGTACTGCTCCAGTTTCAAATAAAATTAAGAGAGGTAAAAATACTACTCGAAATGTTGAGTTATTTTCTATATCGAATCAAAGTTACATTGTGGATACTCCTGGTTTTAATATGCAACCTCTAGAGGTTGATATTAAATTGTTACCAAATCTTTATTCAGAAATTCATAAACAGGTCATCGAAGAAGGAATTAGGTGTAAATTTCGTAACTGCTTACATTTAAAAGATGAGGGATGTAATTTAAATAAATCTTTCGAAAGATATTCTTTTTATAAAGAAATGATTGAGTCTTCTAAGAGTCACTATTATCAAAACCAGGAAGATTAAGATTTAATCCACCAGTCAAATCATTCATCCTTTCTTTCATAGTTGTGGTTGATAATTCATGCGCCTTTTGAATAGCTTGTAGAATGTTCTGCTCTATTTGTTCTTTATTTGCATTTAAGATATTTTCTTGTACTTCTACCTTTAAAGGAAGTTGGTTTCCACTTATCCAGACTTTTATCATTTCATCATCACTTTTGCCTTCAATCTCCATATTTTCAAGTTCATCTTGTAATTTTTGAGCATCTTGCTGAATTTGTTTAGCTTTTTTAAAAGCTTCTGTAAGCTGTCCAAAGTTAGGAAGTCCAAAACCCGCCATTTTGTAAAAACGTTTCTTTAATTAGGATAGTCAAAACCAATCATTCTTACTTCCGGTTGCAAATAAATACCTTTGTTTTGTAGTACTTTTTGTTGAATTACTGTTATTAATTCATAAATATCTTTTGAACTTGCTGAAGAAGTGTTAATTATAAAATTTGAATGCATTGTAGAAATTTCAGCACCGCCAATTTTAAATCCCTTTAAACCCATATCATCAATTAATTTTGCTGCATAATTATTTTCAGGATTTTTAAAAACACTACCAAAACTTGGTTGATGATATGGTTGTTTGTCAGTTTTTAATTTAAGGTTATTTTTGGTTGTTTGAATTAATTTTTCTAGATTTCCGTTAGGTTCAAAATGTAATCGCGCACTAATAATTGTTAAATCATTTCTTTGAAAAGAGCTAAATCTATACTCAAAATTGATATCTTTTTTTTCAATTTCGAGTTGTTCTTGAGTTCTATTATTGATAACTTTTACGGAAATAAGATTTTTTGCTAGCGATAAATTACCTGTGCCAGCATTCATATAAATTGCTCCACCTAATGTTCCTGGAATTCCGACAGCCCATTCCCCTCCTTGTAATCCATTTTTAGCAAGAGAATTAGATAATGTCGGGAGCATTACACCTGCTTCAGCTTCAACAATTCCTGAATATGGCTCTATTTTTAATGATTTCAATTTTTTTGTACACACAACTAAGCCTTTTATGAAAATATTATTTATTAAAAGATTTGAACCTGCGCCAATTATTTGACATTTTTGTTTGTTTAAATTAGCCCATTTTATAAGATATGAAAATTCTTTAATGCTTCTTGGCTCAGCAAAATATTCAGCTATCCCTCCCACTTTTATAGTTGTATAACTGCTTAAATTACAGTTTTGAGAAAAATTATTTTTATTCATAAATTAGTTATCAATTTTAATTGTTTTTTTTATTTAAAATTGACCAGAAATTATGACAATCACCAGCTCCCATATTCAAAATTAAATCTCCTTTTTGAGTTAATTCGTAAAAATTCTTTGTAACTTCATAATAATTATTTATGTAACTAACATTTTTATTTTTTTTATAAATCAGATCAGTGATAATTTTCGAAGTGATTTTATCTTCGTTTGCTTCTCCTGCTCCATATATACTGGTTACATAAATAACATCTGCTTTTGATAATTCTTCAGCGAATTCTTTAGTAAATTGCTTTACTCGAGAGTATCTATGAGGTTGAAATACTGCTAATAATCTACTTTTTTGATATTTATTATTATGTTTTTGCTGGATCAATAATCTTCCTAATTTAATCGTCTCTTTTATTTCGTTTGGGTGATGAGCGTAATCATCATATAAAATTCTTTCATCTATTTGGCCTCTTAATTCAAATCTTTTTTTTGGCAGTTTCAGATATTTTATATTTTTCTTAATTTCTATAAAATCTACTCCTATCATTCTTGAAGCTGCTATTGCTGCGGTGATATTAGATAGATTGTGTAATCCTGGAATTGGAATATTTATACTACTAATAAAATTTCCATTTTCGTAATATTTTCCAATTGTATACTGTGAATTAATTTCAGTCGGAATTATTGCATAAGCTACGTTTTTTGCCGTAGTGTTTGACCACTTACAATCAGAAAAAAAATTATTTCTTGAGTTTTCACAATCAAAATTAAGTAATAATTTTTTCGAGTTTTTAGCGAAACTTTTAAAAGAAGATATGACTTCACTTAAATTAGAAAAGTGATCGCAATGATCAAAATCAATGTTATTGATTATTCCGATATCAGACTTATATTTGTTAATTGTTCCATCAGATTCGTCAACTTCAGCTACTAAGTATTTTGTATTTTCTAAATGACAATTAGAGTTGTAAATAGGAATTATTCCTCCAGTTATTGAAGAAGAATTACGTGTACATAACTCAAGTATTGTAGAAAGAAATGTGCTGGTTGATGTTTTTCCGTGGCTGCCTGCTACAGATAATGCAGTATAAGTGCGCATTAGCATTGAAAGTATCTCTGCACGATGTTTTATTGTTAAATTTTTTTCTCTGCAGTACGAAAATTCTTCATTTTCTGGCTTGATCGCGGAGCTTACAACAAAATTAATAAATTTGTTGGTAAATTTTGAAATTACAAATTCAATATTTTGTCGAACTTGAGAAGTAAAGATTACTGCACCTAATTTCTCCAATTTATTAGTTTCATTGTTTTTAACTAAATCAGATCCTGAAACTGAACAACCTTTTTTAAGTAAACCTATTGCTAATGCTGACATCCCAATACCTCCAATCCCAATAAAATGAAAATGGCTTTTCAACAGTAATTCTTTATTCAATGTTTATCTTTCACTTAAATCAAAATAACTTCTAGGTAAAATTTTGCTATTTTTTCTTAAAAAAAAATGTTTTTTTCCTTGAATTAATACAAAACTAGACTTATTTGCTTAATAAATCAAAAAAACCTTACGTTATTGCACAAAATTCAGTATGATCAGCAACTTAGGTTAATCATTTAGAAATTATTAGTTATGACTTTGCGTGTTGCAATTAACGGCTTTGGCAGAATTGGTCGAAACTTTATGCGTTGTTGGCTTAGTAGAGGAGCTTACACCAATATTGAAGTAGTAGGAATTAACGTTACCTCAGATCCTAAGACTAATGCTCATCTATTAAAGTATGACTCAGTCCTTGGTCAACTTGATGGTGTTGATATTCAATATACTGATGATACTTTTGTAATTAATAACAAGACAATTAAATGTTTCTCTGATAGAAACCCAATGAATCTCCCTTGGAAAGACTGGGGTGTAGATTTGGTTATTGAATCTACTGGAGTATTTAATACAGACGTAGGAGCGAGTAAGCACTTAGATGTAGGAGCAAAAAAAGTCATCTTAACTGCTCCTGGTAAAGGTGATGGCGTTGGTACTTATGTGGTTGGAGTCAATGCTGATACATATAAACACAAAGATTATGATATTTTGAGTAATGCTAGTTGTACAACGAACTGTTTAGCTCCAGTTGTTAAAGTTTTAGACCAAACTTTTGGGATTAACAAAGGTTTGATGACTACAATTCATAGTTATACAGGGGATCAAAGAATTTTAGATAATAGTCATAGAGATCTTAGAAGAGCTAGAGCCGCTGCTACAAACATAGTTCCTACTTCTACAGGTGCTGCGAAAGCAGTAGCACTTGTATATCCAGAAATGAAAGGTAAATTAACAGGAATTGCAATGAGAGTTCCAACTCCTAACGTTTCAGCAGTAGATTTTGTTTTTGAATCTTCTAAATCTGTCACGGCTGAAGAAGTTAATAATTCCCTCAAGGAAGCATCTTTAAGTTCAATGAAAGGCATTATTAAGTATGGAGATGAACCACTAGTTTCAAGCGATTATGCAGGTACGAATGAATCATCAATTGTAGATAGTGATCTTACTATGTGTATTGGAGATAATCTTGTAAAGGTCCTTGCATGGTACGACAATGAGTGGGGTTACAGCCAAAGAGTTGTAGATTTAGCAGAGATTGTTGCCAAAAATTGGGAGTAATTAAAAGTGTTTGAAAGGTGCGTTATTAAATAATTTGTTTTTTTTATTATCTTTAAATTCTATTGATGGTTCACCATCAACAAAAAAACCAATCTCGTTAATATCTTTATCAAGTTTAGATAAATTCTCTGCCCATTTTTTTGGCAAAGAGAAAACTAATTCATAATCTTCACCTCCAAAAAAATAATATTCGTCCCATTTATCTCCTTTAGGCCAATCCTTATCTTTAGGTATTTTTTCATAATTAATGATCGCTTTACAGCTGCTAGCTATTGCTAAATCTTGTAAGGCTTGAAATAAACCATCACTGCTATCAGTACATCCTATTCTCCTTATTTTTTTATTGGAGCGAGTTTTAAGGAGATTGTTTAGAAAATTTGGGTAAACTTTTGGGCGACAAAAATGTTCAATGGACTTAATGATTAATCTTTCCTTAAGAGAAAATTCATTATTGAAATTAATTTTATTTTGTATCAAAAATCCCAGTTTGCTAAGACCATGTATTCCTGTAGTTAAGATTATATCTCCGGGCTTACATGCGTTTCTTCGTAATTCAATTTCACCTTGAATGCCAAAGGCCGTAATTGAAATGATTTTTTCATTTCCCTTTGAGCAATCTCCTCCTAGAATCACTCCGCCATATTCTTTCAATGCTCTATTTATTCCTTTGTATAATTCTTCAACCCAAATCCACTCAGTTCTAGCAGGTAGAACTAGGCTTATTGTAATACCTATAGTTTTTTTGCTTCCACTGGATAATAAGTCAGAGATGTTGCTAACAACTGCCTTCCACCCAAGGTCCCCAGGACAAATAGTAATGTCATTGAAATGAACATTTTCTACCAGAGAATCAGTATTGATTAGTAAATTTTCATTTTTAGTTTTGATTAAAGCGCAATCATCTGAAATTTGGTTTTTAGGCATAAATTTTCCTAGCCTATTTATTAATTCTTTTTCCCCTATATCTTCTAATATTTCTTTATGCATTTAATTTGAGGTTTTCAATCCCTTCTAAAACATCAATTGAAATTATTGTGTCATCTTTAGTAAGCTCTTCTAATACCTCAAATCCATCTATAACGTAACCAAAGGCAGCATTCCTCCCGTCAATTAAATTGCGACCGGCAGGATTTAATTCTGCTTCATATAAAAAGAAGAAAAATTGCGATGAGCCATCATCTACTGCGGTATTTGAATGGGACCATCCTAGAGTTCCAAGTGTTGCAAAAGGTAATGTTGGCGTCTCTGTGTAAAAACCTAAATCTTCAAAAGTTTGATTATAAAAAGTTTCTTTTTCATCAGGAATTCTAATTTCTAGGGGAACGTGACGTTCTTCGTTTGTTTCAGGATCTACATAACCAATATCTTCACCAATTGGATCCCCTGTTTGCAGTACAAAAAATTCTTCTGCTCTGTTAATAGGTAAATTTTCGTAGAATTTTTTTGAAGATAAATCTATAAATGCTCCTGCCGTAAGTGGGGCGTTAAATCCATCCACAATAGCTTGCATATCTCCTTTGGAAGTCTTTATATTAACTTTTGCTCTGCCCAGTAATCTTGGTAAATTATCAAATTCTTGCGGAATAGAGTATGGAAATTCATTTGGTAGAAAATATTCTTCCAATCCACCTATTTTATCTAAAGCATCTCTTCGGGTTGCAATAAATGAGTATTTATCCTTTGCTTTAGAATAATCTTGAAGACTATCAAAATTTTCTTTGAGCTCTAAAAATGTTTTTTCAGAAATTTTCTTTTTATCTTTTGGTAATTCTTGAATAATTTTACTCTGGTATTTTTTTAGTAAAGATTGACATTTTGTAACAGTTTTTGTAAGAGCGGGCCATCTTCCTCCCCTCACAAGGTCACTAGTTTCTTCCAATTTGTGTTGAAGTTCTTGCAACTCAACTTGCTTGATAGGGAGTGCGTTTCTGAGGATTGCACTAGGGTCTTTTACTGCATTTCCAGTAGGTAAATCAGCTAGTACTTGAATCGGTTTTAAGAGAAAAACCTGTAAAATTACAATCGATAGAATTAAGAAAAGTTTGTTCTGATTTGATAAGAATTTTTGCATAGCACTCTTGCAGGTTTATTATCCTTAGGGATGTAATACAGGAATGATTTCCAGTAACGATTTTCGCACAGGTACTACCATCGAATTGGATGGACAAGTTTGGCGTGTTGTAGAATTTCTACATGTCAAGCCTGGCAAGGGTTCTGCTTTCGTGCGAACAAAATTAAAATCAGTTCAAAGCGGCAACGTGGTTGAAAAAACTTTTCGAGCCGGAGAATCAGTACAGCAGGCTATCCTTGAGAAGTCTAACCTGCAGCATACTTATGTGGAGTCTGGTGATTATGTTTTTATGGATATGACAAGTTTTGAAGAGACAAGACTCAGCTCTGAACAAATCGGTAAAGGTGCAAAGTATTTGAAAGAGGGAATGGAGGTTAATGTAATTTTTCATAATGGTAAAGTTTTAGAAGTAGAACTTCCAATATCTATTACTTTGAAAGTTACAGAGACTGATCCTGGAGTTAAAGGTGATACTGCTAGTGGGGGCACGAAACCAGCTATTCTAGAAACAGGTGCTCAAGTTATGGTTCCTTTATTTATTTCTGTAGGAGAAATGATTAAAGTTGATACTCGTAATGATAGTTATCTTGGACGTGAAAATTAATGGCTATGAAATTAGATCATGATGACTTAAATCGCTTAATAGAGAAAATCTCTACAAGTGATATACAAGAGTTCTTGCTAGAGGGAGAAGATTTTAAACTTGAAATAAAAAGGAATGTATTTGATCAGAACCAAGTTATTAATAATTTAGTTTCTAATACTTCATCTGATAAGCAAACAATTGCTAATCAAAAAAGTATTAATGACAATATCCCAGCTACTAATGAGCCTGAAGCGCCTCAGGTGGCACCCCCAGGACGTTCTGACCTAACTGAAATTACCTCTCCTATGGTAGGTACATTTTATAGGGCTGCAGCGCCTGATGAGGAGCCATTTGTTGAAGTAGGGAATAATGTTAAGGTCGGTCAAACCATTTGTATTTTGGAAGCAATGAAGTTAATGAATGAAATTGAATCTGAATTTAACGCTGAAATAGTAGAGATTCTCGTTGAAAATGGAACACCAGTTGAATTTGGTCAAGTTTTAATGCGTGTTAAGCAGTCTTGAATTGTGAGTCATTTCTACGGCAGCCTTAATAGCCTCAATCATGCTCTGAGGTTGAGCAATTCCTTTGCCAGCAATATCAAATCCCGTTCCATGATCCGGAGATGTTCTTATAAAAGGTAAACCGATTGTGGTATTGACTGAGTAATTAAGAGCAATCACTTTCATTGGTATTAAACCTTGATCATGATACATAGCAAGAATGCCATCATGTTTTTCAGCATTTTTGTCATTCCAGGCTTTTACGGAAGAATTCCAGCAACTATCTGGTGATAAAGGGCCTAATAATTTAATAGCTCTATTCTTTTCATTCCACGTAATTAATGAATTATTGAGCCAATCTTTTTCTTCATGACCTAAAACACCCTCTTCGCCAGCATGAGGGTTTAATCCTGCTACTTTTAAAGTAGGTTTATCAGTGTATGTATTACAAAAATCTTTGAACAGATCTAATTTAGAGTGGATTAATTCTGTTGTTAATGTCTTGGGAACCTCAGAAAGGGCTATGTGGGTTGTAGCTAGTAAAGTATTAAATCTCCAACCTGTAATTGGTGATTTTGCTGTGAATAACATTCCAACGTTTTTTACTCCACATGATTTTGCTAGTACTTCAGTCTGACCAGAGAAGTAATGACCTGCTAGTGACCATGATTTCTTGCAAATTGGTCCAGTTACAAGTGCTGAATCGGGATATTGTTTTACAATTTCTATTGCTTTTATTAAATATTGGAAACTTGAATTGCCGTAACTTGATTTAGTGTCATTATTTGATGAAGAAATTTCTAGATCATCTATTTTGAAATTTTTAGGATTTGCAAGGTTTTTTAATCCTAAGGATCTGAAATATTTATATGCATTATGTAGATTTTTTTTTGATCCAACTAATATAAAATCAATATTTTCTGGAATCTCATTAGAACAAAGTGCTTTCAAGATTATTTCAGGTCCAATACCTGACTCATCTCCTACGCTTATTACTATCTTCAATATTTTTTTTGGTTTTTTAAAATTCATAAAAAGTTTTTAAATTTATTTTTTTAACTATTCAGAAAGCAATTTTTTAAGCCTAATTTATAATTTTTATAAATTAGTTTATATCCGAGGGTTTTGCATAAAAGTTTGTTCGAAACTTTTCTATTTTCCATCCAAAAAGATTGAGCTATAGGGGATAATTCATCTTTTGCAGTCTCAAATAATATTGGTTTTGGCATTGTTAACCCAAGTAAATCGTAGCAATATTGAATAACTTCTATCTGAGAACAAGGTTCATCATCAGCAATATTAATGATTTGGTGAAACTTTAAATTATCTTTATTTTGTAATAAATAAATAATTGCATGTGTAATATCAGCAACATGAATCCTTGAAAATACTTGAGATTTTTTTAAAATGACCCGAATTTTTTGATTTTTGATTGCTTCAAACGTGGATCTTCCAGGTCCATATATGCCAGGTAATCTAAAAATTTGCACGGGCAAACTAGATTCAATCCATTTTGTTTCGCAATTTAATCTATTGAGGCTTCTTTTTTGCAAAGGATTAGGCTGATCTATCTCAGAAACCCAACCACCTGCGGTGTTTCCATATACTCCTGTGGTAGATAAATATCCAACCCATTCAAGGGATAAATCTTGTAGTTTACTTTGAAGGCTTTCTAATACTGGATCATTTCCATTTTTGTCAGGAGGTATGCAACTAAGAATATGCGTGACTCCATCAAAAATTTTATCATCAGGAACCACGTCTATTTCACTGTTGAAAATAAAACTATTTGGATCTTTATTTGCAGATCTTGAGCTTGTTAAAACAGTACAACCAAAATTTCTAATAGTTTTTGCAAAAAAACTACCGCTGAAACCACATCCCAAGATTAAAAATTTATTTTTATTTCCGAGTGTACTTGCAGGTTTTTTCATACTGGGCTAAAGTAGTACATATGTATTAATAAATGATGAAGACAGCTCTTGAGCCCGATTTAAAATCAAAAACTTTCTTTATTAGCAAAAGTTACCCTCGTCTTATTGAGAAAGAAGTAAGTTTAATTAATTTTAAATTCTACCAAAAGTTATTTGTCATTCTTATTTCATTTTCGATAATTTTAATATTCCCAGAATCGCCAAGAGAATTGGAAAATATATGTGAGAATTATAACTCTAGAAAAATATGTAATGTTTGGTAGTCAAGCTGCTTTATATTTTGTTTGTTCTTTTTCGTGATTTTTATTTTTTACTTTAAAGTTTGGATTAGCCCATTGTAGTAATCTAATAGCTAATCTTAAATCTCCTTCTAACCAAGCTCTAATTGCCATTGCTCTTCTTGGATCATAAAATTTTTGCCTTCTATACCAATATAAAGCATTTTCATTTGATTTATCTCCATTACAGGAAAGACATGCAGGGACACAGTTTTCTGTTGTACTTAATCCTCCTTGGCTTTGAGGAATTACATGATCAATAGATTCAGATGGTTTTCCGCAATATATACAACTTTTTCCTGTAAACCTATGAATAGATTTTCGCCATTGTCTAAATCTGAACTTAGGACATAAATCCTCTAAAAACACCGCATCATTAATATGCATTCAGAATATTTAGTTAAATAAATAATGGCTTGAATATATTAAAAGTCAACATTTATTTATGCTTTTTAGCCTAAATTTTTTATTAAAAATATGAATTAGTGTGCGTAGATACAAAATAATAATTTTTTAATTTAGAAAAAATTATTATCTTTCTGAAATCTATATTAATAACTATATCTATCAAGTGTTTCATCAGAAAATTCATCAGAAAATTCATCAGACAATTGCTTATTAGTTTCTTCTAATTCTTTTTCTAATTGTTTTCTTTTGTTCTCTTTTTCTTTTGCTTCTTTTTCTTGTCTTTTTTCTTCTTTTTGTAATTCTCTTTCTAGTTTCCTATTGGGATGAAGATTATCTAAGTATTCAACACAATAACTAAATTTTGCATTTTCTCTTATAACTGTTTCAGTAATTTGTGATGCTGCTCTTTTTGGGGAGATTTTGAAAATCCCTCCTTTTTGTTGTTTGATATAGGTATATGCTGCTTCCCAACTACTTTCATGGTCATTCCCACCATCTCTCATGGTACAAAAAATTTCTGCTCCAAATGTGGTTGCATTTACTTTCGATATCGTAATTGTTAAAGGAGTAAAAATTCCTAAAGTTAGTAATATTAGTTTTTGATAATTGAGTCTTGGCATTTAACTTTTTTCTTCTATTTAAAAATATCTTTTATTAATAATATGTCTATAGAAATTTAAGATTTTATTATTCCAAATAAGTTTAAGCACTTAACAACTAAAGGAAGAATTAGAAGAACGGTTATCAATCTCACTGCGTGTAGAGTTGCTACTGCAGCTCCTACTCCATATTCTGACCCCACAAGACTCATGCCGCTAATACCTCCTGGAGCAGCCCCTAGAATTGTTGTTATTACATCTATATTAAGTAATCTGCTTGTCCATAATCCAATCGCCAATCCTGTAATAACTAAAGTAAAAGTAATTAAAATAGCCGGTCTCCATAAGTTTTGAAGATCGACTAATGAGTCTTGAGTTAACGATGTGCCAATTACTGTGCCAATTCCAATTTCTAATACTGTTCTCGTGCTAATTGGCCAATCTGCTATACCCACTTTACCGCTTATGCTAAGAATGCTTGCTCCTATTAAAGCGCCTGCAAGAGGAGCTGCTGGGATACCTGTTTTTAGAGCTAATGTTCCAAAAATGGCACCGGCAATTAGATAATAAATTAGATTTATGTTTGGCATAAATATTATAGATGTTTGGTCATAATATTAGAAAATATTTTTTTTGCTTGGGTTTATAGTCAAATTATATTTTTCTTTTCCTCTCGTAATGTCCCCTTTTTTTGGCATAATAATAACCAAAGCATGAATTTTTATGTCTTCACAAATTTCATATAAAGATAATAAAAACCGAATAAAGAAAAAATTATCTTTTTTTGAGGGTGGCCATCAGCTCGAAAAATTAGAGTTTGCCCTTGCAATAGCACAAACTAACGGTGATGAAAAAAAATCGATCGTTCTTAGAAAAAAGATTGTTGAATTAGGTGGAAATGTAGAAGAGCCAGGAACCTAACTTAATTTCCTTCAAGATATCTTGAGGCTACAACTAATGCTTCTCCAGCTTGTTGGGCTGTAATTTTACCTAGGCTGAGAAGAGTACGACTTATAGCAGAAATTACCGTAATAATATCTCTATCATTAACATAACCTAAGTGTCCGACTCTAAATATTTTCCCCTTTAAATGATCTTGACCACCAGCAAGTAAAATATCAAAATTATTTTTTATTGTTTTTCTAAACTCTTCAGCATCTACTCCTTCTGTTTTTATTGCAGTAATTGAAGGGCTTAAATAATTTTCATCAGCAAATAATTTTAGATTTAAAGCCTTTACAGCATTGCTCATTGCTAGTTTATGTTTATTGTGTCTGAGGAAAATGTTATCTAATCCTTCTTCTCTCATCATTTGTAAAGATTCATCTAAAGCAAAAACTAAATTAACTGCTGGAGTATATGGATTACTATTATTTAAGAGACTTTTTCTGTAGGATTTTAAATTTAAATAAAATTTTGGTAAATTAGATTTTTCCGCAGCTTTCCATGCTTTTTGGCTCACTGCTATAAAACTAAGCCCTGGAGGTATCATATATCCCTTTTGTGATCCTGAAGCAACGATATCTAATTTCCATTTATCTACAGGTACATTGCAAGCTCCAAGACTTGTAACGCAGTCAACAATTGATAAAGCTGTCTTGTGTTCGCGAATATATGAACTTATAGTTTCTAGATCATTAATTACACCTGTTGAGGTTTCAGAATGAGTCAAAATAACTGCCTTTATTTCTTTGCCTTTATCTTCCTCTAATAATTTTTTGAATTCTTTGGGATCAAGTGGAGTTCCCCATTCGGAATCAATTTTTATTACATCTAAACCAAATTCTTTAGCAACTTTTACCCATCTTTCGCCAAATTTTCCATTTTCTCCACAAATTACTTTATCTCCTCTACTTAAGGTATTGACTATTCCAGCCTCCATCGCGGCGGTCCCACTACCAGTGATTGTTAGAACATCATTTTGAGTTTGATGAAGCCACTGTAAATTTTTAGTAGTACTCTCTACGATATCTTGGAATTCTTTACTTCGATGACCTATTGGATGCTTACTTAATGCTTGTAAAACTTTTTCTGGAACTGGTGTGGGTCCAGGAATCATCAATGATAATTTTTGTTGTATGGCCACTTTTTGTTAAATAGGTCATTCTTAGATTAGTTCTCATTATATATTTTTCAATTACTTGATTTGAAAAAAGGATTTTCTTTACCTTTGTGGGTTGCTGGAGCTGCTAGATCAGCATTAAAAAAACTAGTAGGGGTACCATTTAAGAATTATGAACTAATAAAAATTCCTAATGAAAAAAAAGAAATAAAAATTGAGATTCATTCTGTTGGTTTACTTAAAGATGACTCGCATGCATTAGGAATTACCTTTGCAAAGTCAGGCTTAGATCTTGACATTACACAAAACTTAGAAATATGGACAATAGTCTCTTTAGAAAAAATTTCTTTTAATAATCCTGTTCAAACAGTTCCAATAAATATTATTGCAGGATCTGGTGTAGGTATAAAAGAAGAAACATCAGAGATATGCATTTCTAATTTTGCAAAAGAAGTTTTATATAAAAATTTATTAGATAGTATTCCTGAGGGCTTTAATTTGAAATTAGAAATTATTTTCCCAAAGGGATCATTTTTAGCTGAAAGAACTAGTAATAAGTCATTTGGTATTGTTAATGGATTATCTATTATTGGTACCTCTGCTGAGACTTATTCGAGTGCTTCACCTGATCAATTAGACGAGGCTAAAACTAATCTAGAAAAATTAATAAAGAATAATTTTAAAGGGAAAGTTGTTTTTGTTATTGGTGAAAATGGGTTAAATTTGGCCAAAGCTTATAATATTAATTTGCCAATTATCAAAATTGGAAATTGGATAGGACCATTATTAGTTGATGCTGCAATAAAAAAAGTTAAAACTGTAATTCTTTTTGGTTATCACGGGAAATTAATTAAATTAGCAGGCGGTATATTTCATACACATAATCATTTGGCTGATGCAAGAATCGAGATTCTTGTTTATTTAGCCGTTCAAGAAAAGTTACCACATGAAATAATAGTTGAATTATCTCAGTTAGATAATCTTGAGAATGCATTACAATTTCTCGAAAGATTTAATAAATCTTTAGCTGATAAATTATTTAAGAATTTATCAAATACGATCGAGAAGCGTTCTTTTACTTATGTAAATAGGTATGTAAAAACCGATATGGAAATCGCATCAATCATTTTTGATAGAAAAAGAAAAATTAGGTGGGCTGGAATTAAAGGCAATAATTATATTTCTTATTTTCAATGAGATTAATTTGTGATTCATTATGCTTTTGTAAATAAATTGAGTTAACTTTTATACATGAGTCAAATAATTTTAAAAAAAGAACGAGATCCTTCAATATTAATTTTGGATTTCGGATCTCAATATTCTGAATTGATTGCTAGAAGAATTAGAGAAACTAATGTTTTTTCTCTTGTAGTAAGTAATTACATTTCAATTGAGGAAATTAAAAATATTAACCCTAAAGGGATTATTTTGAGCGGAGGCCCAAATTCTGTATATGAAAAAAATGCGCCTAAATGTGAAAAAAAAATTTTTGATTTAGGAATTCCCATTCTTGGCATATGCTATGGAATGCAATTAATGGTCAAAGAACTTGGAGGATCTGTTATTTCAGCAACCAAAAGAGCTGAATATGGTAGAGCACCAATAAATATAGATCAAGATTCTGACCTCCTTTCTGATGTGGAAGATAAATCAATTATGTGGATGAGTCATGGTGATTCTATTAATTGTTTGCCAGATGGATTTAATAAAATTGCTCATACCGAGAACACACTCCATGCAGCAATTTCAAATGATTTAAAGAAATTATTTGGCGTACAATTTCATCCTGAAGTTATTCATTCAGAGTTTGGGATGACAGTAATTAAAAATTTTGTTTATAAAATTTCTTCTTGTGCGGCTGATTGGACAACCGAAACCTATATAGAGGAAACTATTCCAAGGATAAGAGAGCAAGTTGGTAATAAAAAAGTTTTGCTTGCCTTATCTGGAGGAGTTGATTCTTCAACTCTTGCTTTTCTTCTCAATAAAGCTATTGGAAATCAGCTTACATGCATGTTTATAGACCAAGGTTTCATGAGAAAAGGTGAACCAGAATTTCTAATGAATTTTTTTGATAAGAAATTTCATATAAAAGTTGAATATATAAATGCAAGGGAAAGGTTTATTGCCAAATTAAAAGGTATTACTGATCCAGAACAAAAAAGAAAAATTATAGGTGAAGAATTTATTAGAGTATTTGAGGAAGAGAGTAATAGATTGGGACCTTTTCAGTATTTAGCCCAAGGTACTCTTTATCCTGATGTTATTGAAAGTGCTGGTACTAATATTGATTCCAAGACAGGTGAAAGAATAGCTGTAAAAATAAAAAGTCATCATAATGTGGGTGGATTGCCAAAAGATTTACAATTTAAATTAGTTGAGCCATTAAGAAAACTTTTTAAGGATGAAGTCCGAAAAGTTGGAGCTGCATTAGGTTTGCCTGATGAAATTATAAAAAGGCATCCATTCCCAGGACCAGGTTTAGCTATAAGAATTTTAGGAGACGTGAATAATGAAAAACTTGATTGTTTAAGAGATGCAGACTGGATAGTAAGAGATGAAATTAAAAAAGCAGGACTTTACAATGATATTTGGCAAGCTTTTGCAGTATTGCTACCTGTAAAAACAGTAGGAGTTATGGGTGATAAAAGGACTTATGCATGGCCAATAGTTTTACGTTGTGTATCTAGTGAAGATGGTATGACAGCCGATTGGTCAAAAATTCCTCTTCAGATTTTGGAGAGGATTGCAAATAGAATCGTAAACGAAGTAAGTTCAGTTAATAGAGTTGTTTATGATATTACAAGTAAACCTCCTGGAACTATTGAGTGGGAATAAATTGCTTTTAAGAACCCAGTTATAACTTGATTTTATCGGTTTATCACGCACACAAATTCAAGATCTAAATACCTGATACCAGGGGTTTTCATATGGTCGGTTTGTCACGAGTTTGTCACGAAACTAATTGACCGTCTCTTAAGAGAAATCGTTTAAAGTCTGTTTTCTCTACACTTTGATAATCAAAAGAAAAAATTTTTTTCATATCCTCTATATAAAGTTTTCCTAAAAGTTTATGCATTGAAAATACGAAATGTCATATTTAAATTCAGAAGTAAAAATTACCCTTTGAAAGAAAAAGTAGTTTCTATAAACAAGAATAAAATTCCAGAAATTGATTCTCTAGGATTTATGTGCAAGCAATTAGAATCTTTTCCAAATTTAGAAAGAAAAGTTCTTCAATTAAGATTAGGTTTAGGGGAACCTTTTGAAATTCTCCATACAATCGATGAAATAGCAGAAATATTAAATGAGTCAAAAGAAACAATAGAGAAAAACTTTGCAACAGGTATGAAAAGAATGAGTGATATTTGTAATCAAGAAAGAATAAAACAAGAAAATGAAGATACTCATAACGAAATCAGATTACAAATGCACAATAGAGTAATTAAAAAACTTCGATCACTCAAAGAAGAATGGAAACTAGATAATATTAGTCAGGTAACAGAAAGAATTATGCTTGCTTTTTTTAAAAATGATATTTGAGACAGAAATACCAATATGATTTCAAAAATAATCTATAAATTTTCAAATATAATTGTTTCTTTATTAGGCGTATTAATAACAATTTTGAAGCAAAATTCTGCTAAATGATCGTCTAATATTTTTTTTGCCAAATTAAAACTGAAGATATTTCCGTTGATTCTTTGCTCTCTCTCAACTTGCAAAAGTTTATACTCATCATCTTTTAACTCTTTTAGAATGATAATTTTTCTATCATGATCTCGTCTATATGGAATGCCAACATGATCTAGATCAATCATTTGATTGAAAGGATCATCTAAGTGACAATCAATTAAATATTTGGTTTGGGATTTTTCCATTACATATTAAATTAAGTTTTTTTAAAAGTTTTTCAGCAAAAATATCCAAAAGCAGAAGATATTTATGTAATACAAGATTTATTTAAAGGTAAGTAATAATTTTTAAGAATCTTAATTCGCATTCTTTAAGTTACTGATATGACCCTCAATTATTAAACGTGCAAATGTGATAAATTTTTTTTCCTTTAGTACTAACTTTGTGATTATTGCTTTATCACTTACTCCTTCTTCAGTAATTTTATTATAGAAATATACTGCTTTCTCTAAGGCAGTAACCCCCTCTGCTAAAAGGTCTTCAATATTATCACTCTCATTTTTAAATTTGTTAGCAGTTTTAATGATATGCAGCACTAATTGATCAGTATCCTCTGTAGGTTTGTACTCCTCACTTTGCAAAGTACTATCGACAAATAAATCATATCTTGCTTTTTTATAATCATTTCTTGTCACATATATTTTTATAGTTTCTGTAAGTGAATTTAGTGTTTCTTTTGAGATGCTTCTTTTGAGTGATTTATCTTTTTCATTTGTTTTGAGATTTATTTTTTTCAGTGCTATTTGTTCAATTTTTATTACCCTTTCTTTTGAGATATTTAATTTTTTTCCTATATCACTATGGGTATGGCGTTCATTATCATTTAAACCAAATCTTAATTCGAGGACTCTTAATTCTGTTTCCTCCAAATAAGACAGAAAATCAGTTGGGAACATTTATTTAAGATTTTAATAGTAGATCATAATTTACTTATCGAGTTAATTTGTTCAAAATATATGAAAATTTAGGTTGTATTTGATTTATTTAAATCAAGAAATAAAAATTGTTTGCACTTTCTCCAAAGTTCGCTTATATAAGTTTCCCAAAAAAAATAATAATGAGTGAAGACAGCATTAATGGTACAACGAAAGTCATTGGTGAGATATTAAGTACCAAATTTGAAGAAATTAAAAATATCGCTATTGGTAATACTTGCGACTCTGGAATTCCAGTATCTTTTTATGATTACGATGCAATGACTCAAGGACTTCCTAGAGGGGGTTTAATTGTTCTTGGTGGAAGACCTGCAATGGGCAAGACATCATTTTCTTTAAATATCGCATTGAATGTTGCTAAGACTCAAAATCTTCCTATTTGTCTTTTTCATTTAGAAATTAGCAAGGAACAAATATCTAATCGACTTTTGTCAATGGAATTGGGAATTGAATCTGGGCGATTAAGAACGGGCAGATTACAACAAGATGAATGGTTTGCATTAGATGAAGGAATTAATTCTTTGAGTAAATTACCTTTGCATATCACCGATAAACCAATTAGTTCTATTCAGGAGATGCAATCAATCTGCCAGAAAATTAAAGAGGAATCGACAAAAAAAAGTTTAGGACTTGTAATTCTTGATTATGTCCAATTACTTGATTACCTCCCTATATCAGATGTTTCCAATAGAGAAGAGTATTTATTGAAATTAGCGAAGAGTCTTAAAAGAATGGCAGAAGAACTAAATGTTCCTGTTATTGTTATTTCTCAACTAAGTAAGGATGTAGAGAAAAGAAGAAATAAAAGACCAATGTTAAGTGATATTAGAGACTTTGAACCTCTTGAGGTTTATTCAGACATTATTACCATGATTTATAGAGATGAATATTACAACCCAGATACTGAAGATAGAGGCATTGCTGAAATTATTACTTGTAAACATAGAAATGGACCTTTAGGAACAGTTAAATTATTATTTGAACCGCAATTTACAAGGTATAGAAATCTTGCTGCTTAAATTCATAAAGTTGAAAATAAAAACGTATTCTCTACAATTAGTTCATATAACTACAACGCAAAGTATAAGGAATGGAAGTAATCGGTTTGTCACGGGTTTGTCACAGGAATTGCCACTTCAAAGAATTCAATGATACCAATAGGTTTCAATGTTTAAAATCAACTGGTTCTACTGAGTGGGAGTAAGTCTTCAAATTTTAAAAAAAAATTTAAAGTTTTTTACTTAAGCAAGAAATTTTTAAATGAGATTTAAAATCTAATGCCCGATATTATTAAATTAAGTCGATCTACAGTTGAGAAATATCTTAGTTGCCCAAGATGTTGTGTACTTGATAAAAAATATCAAATAAAACCGCCATCATTGCCATTTACTTTAAATATAGCTGTAGATAATTTATGTAAAAATGAATTTGATTATTATAGAAAAATTCAGGAGCCGCATCCTTTATTTATTGAATATGGAATTGATGCTGTGCCTTTCAAACACAAAGATTTAGAACGTTGGAGAAGTAATTTTCAAGGGATAAGATATAAGTCAATTGAACACAGCTATGACTTTGGTGGAGCTGTAGATGATATTTGGCAGAAAAAAAATGGTCATCTTATTATCGTTGATGTAAAAGCAACATCTAGAATTAATTTTGATTGGTTTGATACTTTTAATAAATACGAATATGCAAAAGCTTATAAAAGACAGTTAGAAATGTATCAGTGGTTGTTTAAAAAAAACGGTTTTCATGTGGCTAAAGAAGCTTATCTTTTATATTTCAATGGCAAGAAAAATGAAGAGTTTTTTAATAACCAATTAAATTTTGACGTACACTTAATTAAATTAGATTGTTCTACTTCATGGGTAGAAAATAAGATAATTGATACTGTGAATTTATTGCGTTCGGATAACTTCCCCAAACCTTCTTTAAATTGTGAATACTGTAATTATTTAAAGAAGCGTTGGCAGTTGTCGATAACTTAATATTCGTAGGATAATTTTTTATATTTCTGGAAAAATAGTGAATAAAAGATAATCTTTAAATAGATTATTAATTTAGACTTTTGATAAAATCGAAAAATTCTGAAAGAAAGATAACTAATCATCTCCAACAAGATGTAGTGAAGGTATCTGGTAAAACAATTTTTATTAATCCTTTTTTATATTGGCGGAGATTTGACGAAAATACTAATAGATGGCTTAGAGAACCTGGTCAAATGTCAGAGGATCAAATCTCACCAAATAGGAACCGTTTTTATCCAGAAATAGAGTGGGCTGATCTAAGTCATGAGCAAAAGCTCATAAAAGATGCAACTGTTGAGATGTTTTTAAAAACTCTTGAATTGATAAGTACATTTCATCCTTATCTTAGTTCCGGACAATTATTAGAAGTGGAGAGAAAAATGGCAATTATAAAAAAGATTCCTTTCGAAAAGTGGGTAACAAAATCTTTCGCTAAAAAAGCGAGATTGCTAGAAAATGAAAAAAGAAAATTTCAAAGAGAAAGATTTTATAGTAGCTGGAGGGAATGGTTCACTCTAGTAAATACTCAACAAGCCATTTTGCCGTTAATCGTCATGATATTTATTTCTTCATTCATAGGATGGTCTTTAGGGATATCAAAGAATAGTTGTAATCCATATTTTGAACAAAATATAGAACAATTAAATTAATTTCTTTTTGATCTTTTTTAAGTATCTAAGTTAATAAAATTTTGAAAAAATAAATTTTTTATTTAAAATTAGATTAATTGAAATAATTGTCTAAAAAGTATAAGTTTATGAGTGAAAATTTAAATTCAAATAATATCGATAATGATGAGTTGAATCTCATCACTGAAGACAGTGATTATACAGATCTAATCACTAGACTTAATGAGCTAAAATCAACCATTGCTTTATTAGAAAAAACAATATTTAAATAAATTTTATATTTTTGATAAAAACAAGTCCTAATAAAAAACTTATTTCATTAAAGAGACAACCTTTAGTATTACTTATTTTTTCTTCTATATCATTTTTATTGATTCTATGTAGGTTAATTTTTTTACAACTTTTAAATTATGAATCTTTTAAGAAGCTGTCAGATGAGAATAGGATCAGACTTATTGCTTCACAGCCAATACGCGGAAGAATACTAGATAAAAATGGTTATGTCTTAGCAGATAGTAGAGTTAAATATTCTTTAATAGTAAAGCCTCAATCTGTTAATAAAAGCAATTGGGAAAAACATAAATCAAGTATTTCTAACTTATTAAATATTGATAGTAATGTAATTCAAAAAAAATATTCTGATGGTCTAATAAATCAGAAACTTTCAGTAATTATTCTTGATGATTTAAATGTAGATCAAATAATAAAATTTCAGGAGAATGAAAGTACTTTAATTAGTTTTGAAATAGCTACCAAATTAATTAGAAATTATCCTTATAAATCCCTTGCTGCCCATGTAATTGGTTATACTCAGCCAATTACTGAATTAGAATTTAAATTCTTATCTAAGAATGGTTATAAATTAAATGACTTAATCGGTAGAACTGGTATTGAATATGTTTACGAAGATTTTATAAGAGGTGAATGGGGTGGAGAAATGGTTGAAGTAAATTCATTAGGAAAATTTCAAAGATCATTGGGTATAAGACCTCCAGTTCAAGGTAATGATATTGAACTAACACTAGACCTTAATCTGCAATTAGTTGCTGAGGAAGTTCTTAAAGATAAAAAAGCTGGAGCCATAATAGTTATGGATCCAAGAGATGGTGCAATAAAAGCAATGACAAGTAAACCTACATTTGATTTAAATTTTTTTTCAAAGGATTTTAAACCTGAGAAAGAATATAATAAACTTTTTAATTCTCCTGAAAAACCATTATTTAATAGAGCATTAAATGCCTACGATCCAGGAAGCGTTTGGAAAATTGTAACGGCTTTAGCTGGCTTGGAAAGTGGAAAATTCCCTAGAGAAACCATGTTAGATACGAAACCATGTATAACTTATGGAAGCCAATGTTTTAGAGAGCATAATGATTTAGGCTTTGGGGTAATAGGCTATGAAGATGCTTTAAGAGTTTCAAGTAATACATTTTTTTATCAAGTAGGTTATGGAGTAGGAGTTGATGAAATTCATAAGGTCTCACGAAAGCTTGGTTTTAATTCTTTATCTGGAATTGAAATTTCTGAACAAGAAAATATAGGATTAGTAGCTAGTAGTGAATGGGCTAAAGAAGGCAGAGGATGGGGGCAACCAGGAAGAACCCCTTGGGTTCCAGAAGATATTGCTAGTATGTCTATCGGACAATTTGTTGTGCAAGTTACCCCTATTCAAATAGCTAGAGCATATGCTGCAATTGCAAATGGAGGTTATTTAGTTACTCCTTATTTAGTTAAAAAAGGTGAAGAAAATCTTTCAGATAAAAAACTTATTAAAATCGATATTGATTCAAATAATATTCAGTTGATAAAAAGTGGTCTCAGAAAAGTAGTCGAGTCTGGCACAGGAGTATCAATTAATTATGGAGTTTCAAATTTACCTCCAGTTTCAGGCAAAACTGGAACTGCTGAAGATGGTGAAGGCGGATTAGATCACGCTTGGTTCGTTTGCTTTACTCCCTCTGAAAAAAGCGAATTACTAATAGTTGCTTTTGCACAAAATACTCCTGGTGGAGGATCTGTTCATGCACTGCCTATGGCTAGAGAAATTTTGAAAGTTTGGAATGAAAAAAAATGAAATTTTATTAGGTTTTAAATCTTTATGTTTTTAATTTTTTCATTTGTAAAAGTCTTTGAATAATATCTTCAATAGTTTTTGTATCTATAGGTTTACTATATGAGGACAAAAGTTGTCTTCCTAATACTTGACTTCCTAAATGCACTAATTGAATGCGTAATGAGGTCAGTAGTTCTAACCCTATGCCACCAGAAAATGTTGCAATTGCAATCGGTTGACCATTAAATAAATTCCTAAAGTCATCTCCAGAAATAGAAAGCCATGCTATGAAGTTGGTGAGAATGGGAGGTATAGATCCATTATATTCAGGCGCACAAATCACCCACTTTTCAATCTTGAAAAGCTTTTTTTTTAATTCTTCTATTTCACTTGGAATATTTTCTTTGCTGTGAATTCTTGGATTAAATAATGGAATATCAAGAGTAGTAAGATCTAAAATTTCAGAACTTATTTTAAGTTCATTACTTTTTTCAAGAAATTTTTCAGAAAGTTCTAGATTTTTGCCACAACTAGCCGTAATAATTATTAGGTCTTTTGTTTCAGTCATAAATTAGATAAATAAATTTAATAGTTAGCACCTGTTTTGCGGTGATGAACTGCCGTTAGACTATCGGATTTTAGTATATTACCGTGTAGTACTTCGGCGTAAATTACCCAATGATCTCCACATTCCATTCTCTCTTTTACAGAAGCATCTAACCATGCGAGCGATTCAGGAATGATTATCTGTTCATTAGGAGTTAATTCAATATTTATTCCTTCAAATCTATCTTCTCCAGGTGCAAAGGGCTTTGTGAATCTTTTCAAAGGTTCCTTAAAATCTTTTTCACTAAGAATATTTAATGCGAATGAATCTCCTATTTGCAAAAGAGACTCTACCGATCTATCTTTTGCTACTGCAATACTTAAGCCGGGAGGAGAAAAACTCGCTTGACTAACCCAAGATGCAAGCATAGCACCTTTAATATTATTCTCATCTTTGCCTTTAGAGGCTGTCAGGACACAAAGTGAACCAATTACTCTTCCAAGAGCTTGTAGCTTTGGATCCGTTTTGCTAGTAATCATTCCAGTATCTGATTTTCTGGGTTTTTTCTTTGCTGTTTTAATAATTTTTCTTCCAAAGTGAGTTCCTATTTCTTCTAATTCTTTAATCTTTGGTTTATTTGGACTGAATTTAATTCTTATAGGGTCAAAACTAAACTTAAAACCACCGTCTTTTAATTTTGTTTCAAGTAAATCTATAGCTTCGCCGCTCCAGCCAAAACTGCCAAAGATTCCCACTGGCTTATCTCTATTACCCTCTGCTAACAAAGTTCCTAGTGCACTAACTATTGGAGTTGGGGCGTGACCACCCAATGTGGGTGAGCCTATTAAATATCCATCAGCATTTTGGATTGATTTTACAATTACATCATTAGGTGTGAATTCACAATTAATACTTTCAACTTCTACAGAAGTTCTATTTATCCCTTTAGCCAATGCATCACCTATCGAGGCTGTATTTCCATATGCACTAGCATATATCAGCGCGATCTTAGGATTATTTGTTGAGAGATTTTCTCCCCATCTAATATAGTCATTTAAAAAGCTTTTTAAGCTGTACTCGATCGCGGGACCATGTAATGGTGCAATAGTTTTAATGTCATAATCTGCAATTTTTTCAGTTATTGATACTACTTGATTAGACATTGGTGCCATCAAGCAATCATAAAAATGTTTCCTATCAATTTCTGTACTAACTCGATTTGTTTCAGACCAATATTTAGATGCAATGTGTGCAGAGAAAAATTTTTCACTAAGAAGTATTTCTTGATTACGTTCATAAATTATCAGACCACCAGGCCAACGTGCTGTTGGAATAGGAATTAACTCTAGTGAGATGTTATCTAATTCTAAATTAAGTTCTTTTTTGATTATTTTTATTTCAGGTAATTGAATTTCAATAAAGTTTTCAAAGGTAGGATTTCTTTGGTTCCAAAGTTCGCTAATAAGCTTATAACCTGGATTTGAGCAAGTAATAGTTGTGTTTTGAAATTGGGTACTTATATTCTTTATAGTTTCAATAATTTGGGGATTAATATGACCAGAAATGAAGTTGATTTTATCTAATTTAAATTGATCGCAAAACTTAGAAATTATTCTATTAAACGAATCTAAATATTTTTTCTCAGGTGGATGAATAATAAAAAGTTCCTCATGACTTCTAATGAAAAAAGTATTAAAAGAGGTTCCTTTTTCAAGGTTAAATTCAAGTTCAAATCTTTCTTTATTTTGGTCTAAGAATCTTACACAAGAAAAATTTTCAGTAATTTCAAATTCTGATAAATCTTGATTTTCTGCAAGTACGCCTATATTAATATCTGACATTTTAAAGGCTTATTTTTTAATAGTGATTAGCAACTTTTCTGTGATGAACTGCTGTCTTGCATGATAAGTCAGAAACATTACCGTTTTCAACAATTCCGTAAATTATCCAATGGTCTGGAGTCTCCAGTCTTGAACTGACTTTACAATCTAAAAAGGCGAGTGAATCTGAGAGAACAGGTCCTCCTTCAGCGATGTTGCTAATTACATCTACATCCGCAAATCTATCAGCTCCAGGAGCAAATCTTTTTAAAAAATGTCTGAACATTTTTTGATAGTTATCTTCTCTCAAGATATTCACAACAAAACCTTTACCAACTTGCATATATGATTCAATAGCTCTATCTTTTGCTACTGCAACTGTAATACCTGGTGGAGAAAAGCTTGCTTGACTAACCCAACTTGCGACCATTGCACTTTGTCTAAATGTCGAACCTTCCCCTTGACTAGCTGTTACTACATATAATCCTCCACTTAATCTACCTAACGCTTTATCTAAATTTGAATCAAGGCTCTTCATAGAGGCAATATTCTTCTTTTTATTGATCAATTGACCCAAATCAGTTCCAGCTTCTTCGAATTGTTGATAAACAATCGGATCTGGAATGTTTTTAACTCTTAGGGGAGAGAAAGCTTCTTTTTGACCAAGTTCTCTTAATTTATTTGCTAAGGAATCTATGGGTTCATCATTTCCACCAAATGCATCATAAACTGCAGTAAATTGTTTTGGCTTTAGTGCTGCAAATAAAGTACCGAGAGATTCTTTTAATTCATTATCTGAGTCTACAGGCCATGTGGGAATGACTACTGCTTTTGATTCGGAAATTAAACTTGTTAATTCTTGCGGGTCAGAAGATCTTAGATCAATTAACTGAACCTGAGCATCTGCTTTGCTTATTCCATGAGATATCGCTTGACTGAGTCGATCACAATAACCATAGTCGCTTATGTAGCAGACTGACACAAAATCATTGCCTTTGCTTTTATTGCTACTCCATTCTAGATATTTTCCTTTCCAAAAATTGACCTGATTATGGAGCAAAGGCCCATGACCAACAGCTATTGTTTTTAATTCAGGTAGCTTATCTATTCTTTTAATTGCCTGCATAACGCTTCTAGCGTTTGGACCCATAAGGCAATCGTAATAAAAACGGAAATCATCGTATATTTCTTTTTGATCAGTGTCAAAAAATTCGTCAGAACAATAATGGAGTCCAAAAGCATCGCATGTATAGAGAACATTTGTGCTGTGATCATATGAAAATATGGTATCTGGCCAATGCAAATTTGGTGCACTTATAAATTCAATATTATGTTCTAAACCACTATTAGGATTAGTTCCGAGATTTAAAAACTCTCCACTCTTAACCTCTAGTCGTTTAAAGGGAATATGTATTTGGTCTTCAATAAATTTAAGTGCTAATTTTGATCCAACTACTGTGATATTTTGGTTTAATTCTAAAAGATTACCTATTAAACCAGAATGATCAGGTTCTGTATGGCTAGTAATTAGATAATCAACTTCTTGCGGATTTACCTTTTTCAGTAATTCTTCAAACCATAATTCTTCAAACTTTGCGTGACTAGTATCAATGATTGCTAGTTTCTCGCCTTTAATAATAAAACTATTGTAAGTAGTTCCATTTCTTAAACCAAATTCAATATCAAATCTACTGCGATCCCAATCCAAAGATCTTATGGCACAAGAATCATCAGCAAAGTTTTGAGATTGAACCGTCAACTTGTTATTAGTTTGTGCCAATTTAGAATTACTTGTCTGGGCAGAGGCTATCATAGAATAATTAGCTTTATAAATTAACTTTAGTTATATAGAATATAAATTCGCGTGATTATCTTTGCGAAATAACAGAAATTACGCTTTTCTTTAATTTTTAATCTTCTTATTCTGGATAAATGACATCTCAATTAATAAAAAAAATTGTTACTGGAGATGAGATAAGAAATGCTTTTTTAAAATTTTACAGTGAAAAATTACATAAAATCATTCCAAGTGCATCTTTGATTCCAGATGACCCTACGGTTATGCTCACAATTGCTGGAATGCTACCTTTTAAACCAGTTTTTTTAGGTTTAAAAGAAAGACCATCTAAAAGGGCTACATCTAGCCAAAAGTGTATCAGAACAAACGATATAGAAAACGTTGGAGTTACAGCTAGACACCACACTTTTTTTGAAATGCTTGGTAATTTCTCTTTTGGAGATTATTTTAAACGAGAGGCTATTCAATGGGCTTGGGAATTAGTTACTAATATTTATCAACTTTCTGTTGAAAATATAATTGTGAGTGTTTTTCACGAAGACGAAGAGTCTGCAAAAATTTGGAGAGATGAAATTGGTATTCATCCAGATAGGATAGTTAAACTAGGTGAGGAAGATAATTTTTGGTCATCTGGCAAAACAGGTCCATGTGGACCTTGTTCAGAACTTTATTATGATTTTCATCCTGAAAAGGGTCTGCAGAATATTGATTTAGAAGATGGAGATCGTTTTATTGAATTTTATAATCTTGTTTTTATGCAATATAATCGTGACCCTAATGGAAAATTGACAGATTTAAAATTTAAAAATATTGATACAGGAATGGGTCTTGAAAGGATGGCTCAAATACTACAAAAAAAGCAAAATAATTATGAGACAGATTTAATATTTCCTATTATTCAAACAATTTGTGAGATTGCAAATATTGATTATTTTTCTTCAGATGATAAAAACAAAATTTCTTTAAAAATCATTGGTGATCATACAAGAGCTGTTATTCATTTAATTTCTGATGGAGTATCAGCAAGTAATCTCGGTAGGGGATATATATTAAGAAGGCTTATTAGAAGAATGGTCAGACATGGCAGATTATTAGGTATAACAAATGAATTTTTACCTCATATTGCTACTGTCGGAATTAACTTAATGCAAAATAATTATCCTGATTTAAAAAATAATAATGATTTAATTTTGAATGAGATAAAAATTGAAGAAATAAGATTTAGGGAAACTCTTGAAAGAGGAGAGAAATTGCTAGATGAGTTAATTTCTTCAGGGCAGAAATTAATTTCTGGTTTTAAAGCTTTTGAACTTTATGATACTTATGGATTTCCTCTAGAACTTACTGTAGAAATTGCTGAAGAACATAGTATCAGTGTAGATGTAAAGGGTTTTGAAGAAGAAATGAATGTACAAAAAGAGAGAGCTAAAGCTGCTTCAAGTAATATTGATTTGACATTAGAGGGATCATTAGAGCGAGAAATAGATCTTTTTAACAAAACTGTTTTTAATGGTTATGATTCACTCCTTTCGGAAGCTGAAATAAAGGGTATATTCTTGGATTCAACATTAGTTAAGGAAGCAAGTGAAGGCCAGAAAGTTTTAATTGTTCTTGATCAGACAACTTTTTATGGAGAATCTGGCGGGCAAGTTGGTGATATTGGAACGATATTTTCAAACGATATTGAGGTCTTGGTTGATAATGTCATGCGAAAGAAAAATGTTTTTTTACATCATGGAACGATCAAAAAAGGAAAATTAACTGTTGGACAAAAAGTTAAGACTAATGTTAGCTCCTCTAATAGAGCTAAAGCTGCTGTAAATCATACAGCTACTCATTTATTACAATCTGCACTTAAATCAGTTATTAATGAAAGTGTTGGACAAAAAGGTTCATTAGTAGCTTTTAATAAATTACGATTTGACTTTAATTCCTCTAATCCTATTTCTAAAGATCAAATTTCTAAGATTGAGACTTTAGTTAATTCTTGGATTATGGAAAATCATGCCCTAGAAATAAAAAATATGTCTAAGAGTAAGGCTCTTGAAAAGGGCGCAGTCGCCATGTTTGGAGAAAAATATGATGATGAAGTGCGCGTTGTTAATGTACCGGGAGTTTCAATGGAACTTTGTGGTGGCACACATGTTAAAACTACATCCGAATTAGGTTCTTTCAAAATAATTAGTGAGGAAGGGATCTCAGCTGGAGTCAGAAGAATCGAAGCAGTATCAGGCCAATCAGCATTAGAATATTACAGTGATAGAAATGCATTAGTAAACCAACTAAGTGATTTGTTAAAAGCAAATCCTAATCAACTTTTTGAAAGGGTTAATAATTTGCAAGCAGAGCTTATTAATAAGAATAAAGAGATACAAAAAATGAAAGATGAAATTGCATATTTTAAATACTCTTCTATAAAATCATCCGCAGAAATAGTAAATTCTTTTTCAATTTTAGTAAATCAGATTGATGGCTTAGATGGGAATTCTTTGCAATCTGCAGCACTTAATTTAACTTCTCATTTGGAAAATAAAGCAATAGTGATTCTTGGGGGAATACCAAATCCAGAAAATAGAAAGTTGTTATTTGTAGTTTCTTTAGGTGATGATGCAGTAAAAATAGGATTGCATGCAGGTAAATTAATTAATGAGATTGCAAGAATTTGTTCGGGAGGTGGAGGAGGAAAGCCTAACTTTGCTCAAGCAGGTGCTAAAGATATTGATAAGTTAAGTGATGCTTTAGATTATGCTAAAAATTATTTGCAAAAAACATTAGCTAGTCATTCTGATAAATAACTACTTTTTCTGAGACTAATTTCGATTTGATCCATTAATTTCCTTGCTTCTTCAATAGTTAATTTTTTTTGATCAATTGCTGATTCAGTATTAATTCTTATAGATTCAACCAAAGAAGCTGAACTGTAATCTAATAATTGTAAAATTTCAGATTTACTGTCCTCTTTAATAATATTTCTGACCTTATATGAATTATCTTGATTTATGTCTATATGAACAACGTTGGTACTGCCAAATAAATTGTGCAAGTTTCCTAATGCTTCTTGATAGGCTCCAGTCATAAAAATTCCAATTAGGTAATCTTTATCTTCTTCTGGCTTATGCAAATTTAGTAGTGATTTAATTTTTCCATTATCAATAAAATTATTTAGTTTCCCATCTGAATCACAAGTTAAATCTGCAAAGTTGCCTTTGCAGAACGGCTCCTCTAAGTGCCTATGTATTGGTACTATTGGAAAAATTTGATTTATTGCCCAGCTATCAGGAATAGATTTAAATATAGATAAATTAGCATAATAAGTTGATGCAAGAGTTTCTGTAATTTCAGATAAATCAGGGTGATTGATTTCATCATTATTCAGGTTATTAGAAATTTCTTTTGCGCAAGCCCAAGTAAGTTCTTCGGCATAAGCTCTTTCTGCCAAACTTAAAAATCCTAATCTAAAAGCGACTAAGCAATCTTCTTTAAACTTTTTTGCATCATTCCATAGTTCAATTATTTGAGATAAATTTATTTTTTTATTTTTAAGTTTTTTTAATTCATAGAAAGTATCAAGTAAATTTGAAATTATTAATTGTTGATTTTTTTTATCAAAAATTTGTAGTTTGGAACTGACATGACTTGTTCCTAAGACATTAAAAATTAAAACTGAACAATGACTAATTATTGCTCTTCCACTTTCTGAGATTATGGTTGGATGCTTGATATTATTTAATTCACATGAATCCTTAATAGTTGCAATTACATCGTTAGCATAATTTTGGAGAGAATAATTAGTAGAAGTGTTGGAGGAGGTTTTAGTTCCATCAAAATCTATTCCTAATCCACCCCCAACGTCGATATATTGCATTGGGGCTCCTAGTTTGCATAGTTCAACATATATTTGACTCGCTTCTTGTAATGCGTCTTTGATCACAGCAATATCACTTATTTGACTGCCTATATGAAAATGGAGCAATTTCATTTCGTTGATAAGATTTGCTTCTTTTAGTTCTTTTATTGTCAACATAATTTCTGGGATTGATAATCCAAATTTGGAATTATCTCCAATAGATTTACCCCACCTACCACTACTTTTACTTGATAATTTTGCTCTTATTCCTATCAATGGAGTCGCGTTAAGTTCTTGAACTGCTTGAATAATTCTTTTTACCTCATCTCGTTGTTCAATAACTATTATTGGATTTTTGCCGAGTTTTCTGGCCAAAGTAGCAATCTCAATATATTTTTTATCTTTATATCCGTTGCATATTAATAATGAATTTTGGTTTTCAAGAAGTGCAAGGCCAATTAATAGTTCTGATTTACTTCCTACTTCTAAACCAAAATTCCATTGGCTACCAAACTCTATTATCTTTTCTAGGACATTTTTCTGTTGATTACATTTGACAGGAAAAACGCCTTGATAAATGTTCTTATATTTATAGGTTTTTATTGCTTTTAAAAAAGAGTCATGTAATGCATTTATTCGATCTTTCAAGATATCATTAAATCTTATGATTAATGGAGGATTTATTTCTCTACTCTTAAGTTCTTTGACAAGCTTAAAAAGATCAATCTTATTTTCAGATTTTATATCTTTAGTTACTGATATATTTCCTTTGGAATTTATAGAAAAATATTTATCTCCCCATTTGTCTATGTTATAAGTCGAAATACTATCTTCAATAGTCCATATATTCTTGAATTTTTTCGGCTCAAAATTGGTCAATTTATGTCTTAGTGATTAATAAATGTTTTTGAAAATAACTTAAAACAATATCTTTTATTTTAATGATTACTTGCCAAGTTACCACCCAAAAGTTGAATATACATAGAGTGATTATTAACTAAATGACCAAAGAGAGAACCTTTATTGCAATTAAACCAGATGGAGTTCAAAGAGGATATGTTTCTGAGATTATTGGCAGATTTGAAAAAAAAGGATTTAAATTGGTTGGATTAAAGCAATTAATTCCTTCAAAAGAACTTGCTCAAAATCATTATGGAGTACATAGAGAAAGACCCTTTTTTGGTGATTTAGTTGACTTTATTTCAAGTGGTCCTGTTGTAGCAATGGTGTGGGAAGGCGAAGGAGTTATTTTAAGTGCTAGAAAACTAATAGGTGCAACAAAACCTCTGGAAGCAGAGCCTGGAACAATTAGAGGTGATTTAGCTATTGATATTGGGAGGAATATTATTCATGGTTCTGATGGAGAAGATACAGCAAAATTTGAAATTGATCTATGGTTTAACGAAGAGGAATTATGTGAGTGGGAAACTTCTGATTCGAAATGGCGATCTGAAAATTAAAATTTAAATCGCAAATCTATCTAAACTAAATTTTTCTAAAAAGCTTTTCTCTATTTCTTTGAGATTTTTATTTTGAACTATTTTCAAAAGAAGATCACTTGTTATTGCAGAAAATAAAACTCCATTTCTGTAATGTCCTGTAGCTATATAAAGATTTTCAATTTTTGATTTTCCAATTATTGGTTTTAGATCTGGTGTGCAAGGTCTAAAGCCCCACCAATGTTCCATTTGTGGCCAATTAATAGCTTCTGGCAATAAAGAGCGAATGCCTTCTTGCAGTTGTTTTATTCCATTAGGAGTATTACCTTGATTAAATTTTGAATCTTTTTCAACTGTCGCTCCAACTATGATAAGTCCATCATCACGGGGAACTAGATAAGTTTTTGGACCAAAAATAACCCTTTTCAAAAAATTTGTTGGACCTTGTATTGATAGCATTTGTCCCTTTACAGGAAAGACTGGAATCTTATTAAAAATTTTTTTACTCCATGCACCGCTGCATATAATTGCTTTTTCGCAGTTAATTTTTTTTATTTCCCCAGTGGCACATAAAACTTTTGCACCTGTAATTTTGTTTTTTTCGAATGTCAAATCCTCTACTTCTGATCCCTCTTGAAATTCGACTCCATTCAAGGAGCATGCTCTCTCAAGAGCACGCATCAGTTTTCTTCGGTTATCTATTTGACCATCTTGTTCAAAAAGTAAACCATGTTTCCAAATAGAATTCATTCCATTGATTTCTGTTTGAAGATCTTTGTGATTTAAATATTTTCCATATTCATAAGTGGGAAACTCTTCAAGATCTTCTTTTTTTTTAAAAGGAACTACTATGCCACATTTTTTTAAACCGCATTCAATATTACTATCTTGTTCAATACTTTGTATCCACTTTGGAATTAGATTTTGACTTTCTTGGCCAAATTTTAGTAATTCATCTTCGAGCCCTTCGGCATGAGTAGCTAACATTCCTGCAGCCACAAATCCAGCTGATTCATTTCTGTTTTTGCTTAAAACTAAAACTTTGAAGTTATTTCTAGAAAATTCATAAGCAATAGATAAACCTAAAAGTCCACCTCCAATGATTAATATTGAATTTTTGGTATCTTGTGCCATTTAAAAATTAATATTTTTATTTGTGTTTTGGTCCTCTTTTCCTTTATATCCAATAATATTAATAAAGAGACTTTTAATAATGAACAATTTAGAATCTTGGGAAGCTGTGATTGGTTTGGAAACTCATGTACAGCTTAATACGAAAAGTAAAATATTCACATCTGCGTCTACAGCTTTTGGTGATGCACCTAATACCCATATAGATCCTGTAGTTTGTGGGTTACCAGGAACTCTTCCAGTTCTGAATGAGACTGTTCTTGAGTATGCTGTAAAAACTTCGTTAGCATTAAATTTAAATGTTGCAGAACATTGTAAATTTGATAGAAAACAATATTTTTATCCTGATCTTCCTAAAAATTATCAAATTTCACAATTTGATGAGCCACTAGCTGAAAATGGTTGGTTAGAGGTTGAAATAATTGAAAAAGACAAAGAACCTTATATAAAAAAAATTGGTATAGAAAGGCTACATATGGAAGAAGACGCCGGAAAACTAGTCCATTCAGGAAGTGATAGATTAGCTGGCTCTAAGTATTCTTTAGTTGATTACAATCGTGCCGGAATAGCACTTTGTGAGATTGTAAGTAAACCAGATATTAGATCAGGTAAAGAGGCATCTGAATATGCTTCAGAGATTAGAAGAACAGTTAGATATCTAGGGGTATCAGATGGAAATATGCAAGAGGGTTCATTACGCTGCGATGTCAATATTTCAGTTAGAAAAGGACCTAATGCTCCTTTTGGTACCAAAGTGGAAATAAAAAATATGAATTCATTTTCTGCAATTCAAAAGGCTTGTGATTATGAAATAGCCAGACAAATAGAAGTTTATGAAAATGGAGGAAAAATTTTCCAAGAAACAAGGTTATGGGATGAAGCTAAGCAATTAACGAAAAGTATGAGATTAAAAGAAGGTAGCAGTGACTATAGATATTTTCCTGATCCTGACTTAGGTCCAATTGAAATAACAAAAGCCCAACAAGAAATATGGTTTAAAGAACTACCAGAATTACCTTCAAAGAAAAGATATAAATATATAAGTCAATTTGGGTTGTCTGCATATGATGCAAGGGTAATTTCTGATGAAATAAGCATGGCAAACTTTTTTGAAGCAACAGTAGCAAATGGTGCTGAGGCTAAACTAGCTTCAAATTGGGTAACAAGTGATATTGTGGGCTATTTAAAATCAAACAAACTAAGTTTTAGTGAATTAAAGCTTAGTCCTGAAAATCTTGCTGAAATGATTAACATGATTTCAAAAAATATAATTAGTGGAAAAATTGCAAAAGAAATTTTACCTGAACTTATTCAAAAAAATATTTCCCCGAAAAAATTAGTAGAAGAAAAAGGGTTGGCAATGATATCTGATTCTTCAAGTATTTCACCAATAATTGATGAACTTATAAATGAACATCCAAATGAAGTTCAAGCATTTAAAAATGGCAAAACTAAGTTACTTGGTTTTTTTGTTGGTCAACTTATGAAAAGAACAAAAGGTAAAGCTGACCCTAAACTTGCAAATAAACTTCTTATGGAAAAATTAAATAGCTAAAGCTTAAAGAAGCTCTTTTATCGTATTGATCCATTTATTTTGATCATCCGAATTCTCTAAAATAATATCTGATAATTTTCTTTTTTCTTCAAAACTTAATTGAAAATTTATCAATTCATATGCTTCTTTTTCGCTAATTTTATCTCTTGTGATAAGTCTGTTCTTTTGTATTTCTTTAGGACATTTAACTAACCATATTTCAGTGCAAATATCTTCAAATTTTGCTTCAAACAATAATGGAATAACCAATACTATAGTTTGATTATTTCTGTATTGACTGCATTCTTCTATCATTCTTTCTTTAATTAAGGGGTGAAGTAGTTTTTCAATCCATTCCTTGCTTGCTGAATGTTTAAAAATAATTTTCCTTAAAAGTTTTCTGTTTATTTCCCTTTCTGAATTGCTTTTATTATCAATAATTTTATTTCCAAAATAATCTAAAATTTTCTTATATCCATATGTGTTTGGTTTGATTAATTCTCTTGAAAAATGATCTGCATCTAATATTGGTATGTTTTTATGTTTTCTTATGTAATTAGTTATGGTTGTCTTCCCACTTGCAATACCTCCTGTTAAACCAATCCTTCTTTGGTTGTTTTTTAATTTTTGAAGAATATCCATATAATTAATAATAATCTAATTACTTAGTTTCTTAAGTATTAAAGAGTAGTTAGTATGAATTAAAATACCAAAAAATTTGAGCCAGTTAGATTCCAATTGGTCGTTTGTTGATGACAGTAAGGTAATACCCAAGGGGTTTCTTTTTGCTGGGATATCTGCTGGTTTAAAAGCTTCTAATAAAAAAGATTTAGCACTAATACTCGCTCCAGAAGGAAGTATTTTTAGTGGGATGTTTACTCAATCAATTGTTCGAGCTTCTTGTGTGGATATTTGTGAGGAAAGGATTAAAACAACTTCAGGTTTTGTAAGAGCAATACTAATTAATTCTGGTCAAGCAAATGCATGTACGGGAAATCTTGGCATTCAACATTTTCAAATTGCTACAGGAAAGATTGCGGAACTTTTAGGTATAAAAGAAGAAGAAGTTTTAATGTGCTCAACTGGTGTAATTGGTGTTCCAATACAAATAAATGATTTAGTAAAAAATTTACCGAATTTAGTTAGTGATTTAAAGGGTAATAATTTTGCAAATGCAGCAGAAGCAATTTTAACTACTGATTTGACTTTGAAAAAAGTGTCAATAGAGACGATTATTCAAGGTAGAAAAATAAAAATAGCAGGATTTGCAAAAGGTTCAGGAATGATTTGCCCCAACATGGCTACAATGCTTGCTTTTCTAACCTGTGATGCGGGTATTCAAAAAGAAGAATGGGACAAAATGATTGCTATTGCGGTTCAAAAATCTTTTAATGCAATATCAGTTGATGGAGAGACAAGCACAAATGATTCTTTTGTTGGAATAAATGCAGGAGAGAAAATTGAAAAAAGGTTTTTTCCAATTATCCAGCAAGGGATTGATATTGTATGTCAGAACTTGGCAAAAAATATTGCAAGGGATGGAGAGGGAGCAAATTGTTTATTAGAAGTTTTGGTTCAAGGAGCAAAAAATACAGATGATGCAATTATTCTCGCGAAATCTATCTGTAATTCTGCCTTGGTAAAAACTGCGATACATGGTTGTGATCCGAATTGGGGACGAATCATTTCTGCTGCAGGTAATTCTGGAGTTAAATTTAATTTTAATGACGTTGACTTGTGTATAGGAAACGCCCAGATTTTGGAAAAAGGCAAGTTAAATAAATATGATCCACAAAAAGTCACAGACTATATTAAGTCCAGAATGAAAGGTAGATATTTAGTAGATGATATTGTAAAAATTATGATTAATCTAAATTCTGGCGAATCGAAAGGTACAGCTTGGGGGTGCGATCTTTCTAAAAAATATGTTGAAATAAATAGCGAATATACGACTTGATTCAAATCCATTGTAGGACGGTCGATTTCAGTGATCTAAATTATATAACGATGTTATAATCCTTGATTTCCACATAAAAATTATTTGTTAAAGAAATTCAGTTTTTCTAAAATAGTGAGTAATAAGTTTTTGTTATTAATGAAAAAATATTTAATTTCTGGTTTAGTTGACACTTATAGAATCAAATTAAATTTATTTGCTTTATCTCCAAATAGTGCAATAAGTATTTTTAAACAAAAGTATCCAACCGCAGAAGATGTTTATGTAATACAAGATTTATTTAAGAGAAAATAATATTTATATTTATTCTTTAGTAGCACTTTTATAACACTAGTTCAGTGATATCAATGGGTTTGACCCTGTGGAAAAAGGTTTGTAACACCTATATAACACTAATTTTGGAAGTAAGAACCTAGTGATACCAATAGATTTGGGAGTATATATGTATTAATAGCGAATATACTATTTAATTTTTAGTAAATCTAATGGTAGATATTCATTTATATAGAGAAAAAGTATTGTTAAAGTTCCAATTACAGAGCCTATAAAACCTCCAAAAAAATTAACTAATAATCCAGATTGTCTAATCGTTGCTTCTTCGTTCTTTTCTTCTTCAAAATTAGAAGAATCAACTACTTTTAAGCGCTGATTGGTTGTTGGTTGTTTAAGTTGTTGGTGTCGGATGAGGGCTTCGAAATCAGGCATGGAATTTGTGAGGCAATTGAACAATAAGCAGACCAGCCCGTCATTCGACGAGGATCTGATCTACCTAAATCGTCTACAGCTTCAAATACAGCATTGCCCGAGGCTTCGGCTTTATCAAATGCTGAAAGTAAGGGGATAAATGTATCAAAAACATATAAACCAAAATTTTCTAGAGCTGCTTTGGCTTGTTGCGCTGCTTTTTGCTGTCTAAAATCAACTTTTACTATTACTACAGCATGGTTAACTTTTAAGTTGCTTAATAAATTAGCTAGTTCAACAGTTAATTCTACCGATCTCGCTTTTGCAGTTGTAGGTAAGATAACTAAATCTGAACCATACGCTAAGTGTTTAAGTTCTTCTTGATCACTGCTAGCCTGGCCATCAGTTATTACAATTTCTGATGATCTTGATGCTTTAGCAGCTGAACTGACGGGGAAAACTGGAAATGGAAGATTGCCTCTTGATGCGTATGCTAAAGCAGATCTATTCTTGTCGGCATCGACTATGCAAACTTTTTTACCTTCAGAATGCCAAACACTAGCAAGATGAATACTGGTACAGGTCTTGGCCACCCCCCCTTTTTGTCCGCAAACGGTAATGAACAATTTTTTATTTTTATTTCTCTTACTTTGGAGAATAATTTCTTAATGTCAAGGGAAATTGATTTTTCATGCTTTAAAAACTTATTTTTTGAAATATTTTTAAGAAGTTAATATTTTTAGATAACCTTATAAAGTTCCTTATTTAATTTGACTAGTGAAGAAAAGAATTGGATTAGGTACGTGGTCTTGGGGGAATAAACTTTTCTGGAGTTACCAATCTACAAATGACGATGATTTACGTGAGACATATGATGAAGCTTTACGAAGAGGTTTAGATCTAATTGATACTGCAGATTCTTACGGTACTGGTAATCTTCAGGGTAGAAGTGAATTTTTGATAGGAAAATTTTTACTAAATACTCCTTCAGCAAGGAAAAAAAGAATTCAAGTTGCAACCAAACTTGCACCTTATCCCTGGAGAATAGGTAAGAGAGGTTTTAATAAACCTTTTTTGAAAAGTTTAGAAAGACTTAATAACAAATTAGATATAGTGCAATTACATTGGTCAACTGCAAAATACAATCCTTGGCAGGAATTAGGACTGTTGAATAATCTTTGCGATTTAAAAGATGAAGGCTTTGATTTTCAAATAGGTTTATCAAATATAGGCCCTAAAAGATTGATGAAATTAATTAATTTCTTAGCAAAAAGAGATCAGAACCTAAAGAGTGTTCAAATACAGTTTTCTTTACTTGCTCCCGATTTAGAAAAACAATATCAGGTAAAAAAAATTTGCGACGAAAATAATATTGATTTTTTTGCTTATAGTCCTTTGTCCTTTGGAATACTTTGTATTGATCCAGATAAAGAACAGAATAAAGAAAAAAGTTTTATTCGCAATGCATTATTTGAAAACTATAAAAAACCAACATATGAATTGCGGAAGTGTTTAAAAAGAATTGCATATCAAAGATCAGTTTCCCAAGCGCAAGTAGCAATTAATTGGTGTTGTTATCAAGGAGCTATTCCGCTCGTTGGAATGCGAAAAAAATCTCAAGTTATAGATGTATCGAATGTATTCAAGTGGAATTTAAATAAAAGTGAATTTAAAGAACTTCAGGAATTGTCAAAAAAATGTTTAAAAAAAATGCCTAAAAATCCTTTTTCAAGTATTTAATTAAATTTTTAGCTAGATATTTTCTTATTTTTTTTTATTTCATAACCACTATTCCATAGTTCATTGGGAAATTTTTCGCCAGTGAATCTAATAACATTTGGTTTGAGATTTATTATCAAGTCATTTAATTTTTTATTAGATTCCATTTTGCAAGATTCGATTTTTTAATAAGATAAATTAATTTAAAACTTATCTTCTCAGTATTTATACTTATAAAATTAAAAAAATTCTTTTTAATACAAGCATTAGCAGCAATATTTACACACTAATAAATTATCTATTACAACTTCTTAGTTATTTCAAAAAAGTGGAGTCCTTCCAGACTCCTCGTATCATTTGGTTGATAAGGCTGATATAACCCCATCTCCTTTAGGATCAAGCAGCAACTGGTGCTGTTTGACGGGAGAAACTAACGATTTTGTTAGCATTTGTGTTTTTGCTCTAACCGAGCCGGCTTCAGTCACCTTCCTTATGCCCCGTCGAAACCATTACAACCCCAAATAGTGGAGTTGAGCGGAATCGAACCGCTGTCCGAAACATCGGTTGAGATCACCTAGTCCAATTGGACATTTATATTCTGACAGGCAAAATGGTTATTGAATAGTTTTTTTACTAAGTTTTATCGTATATGAATGTAGTGGCATCATCTCCGGAGGGACTAGAGAAATCTTTAGCAGAAGAAATTTCTAATTTAGGCGGATTTAATATTAATACTTATAAAAGATTTATTAATTTTGAATGTGATTTTGAAACTTTTTATAGAGTTCATTTCTATTCCAGATTAGCTTTTCGTTTTTATAGAGAAATTGCAAGTTTTAATTGCTATGACAGGCAATCTTTATATGCGGGGGTTAGAGATTCATTTGATTGGTTAAATTGGTTGCACTTTGATAAAACGTTTAATGTTCAAGTAACTGGGAGAACATCTTCTTTAAGTCATACTCATTTCACTGCTCTTGAAGTAAAAAATTCTATAACTGATTTGCAACAGGCAGTTTGGAATAAAAGATCAAATATTTCTCTAGATAATCCTGATTTTATAATTCATCTGCATTTAAATAATAATGAAGCAATTCTCAGTCTTCAAAGCAGCGTTGAAAGCTTACACAAAAGAGGCTATAGACCCGCAATTGGAAATGCTCCATTAAAAGAAAATTTAGCTTCTGGATTGATAAATATGACTCAATGGAATGGCAAAGTTCCATTAATAGATTTTATGTGTGGCTCGGGAACTTTTTTAATTGAGGCAGTCAACCAATTCCTTGGAGTTCCCATAAATATTGATCAAGTATATCTTTTTGAGAATTGGTTGGATTTTAGGAAAGATATTTATCTTAATGAAAAAAATAAGGCAAAAAATAAAATTATAAATTATGAAAAACTACCACCAATAATAGGGTGTGAAATTAATAAAAAGGTTTTTGAGCAGGCGAATTTAAACATATCATTAGCCGGACTCGAAAATTATATTGAGCTTATAAATAATGATTTTTTAGCACTCCAATTAAGTTGCACACCTGGGATAATCATATGTAATCCTCCATACGGCAAAAAATTAGGCGATGAAAATGAATTGATTTGTTTATATGAACAAATTGGAATCTTCCTAAAGAATAATTTTTCAGGTTGGGCATTTTGGCTGCTAAGTGGAAATCCAAAACTAACAAAATATTTGAAAATGAAATCTTCATTGAAAATTCCTGTTAGTAATGGGGGGATAGATTGTAGATGGATAAAGTATTTAATTAGGTAATTTATTTTTTGCCTAAAACGGCCTTTGTTGTCTTGCCTAGACCTTCTAATGTTTGAGGAAGATATGGACCCTTAGCTAATTTTCCTCCAAGCTTCAAACTTAAGCCTGCAAGAAATAAATCGATAAATATTATGAGTAATAAATTATATTCAATATTCCAGTTATTATATTTCGCTAGAAAAAGATAAAAAATAATATGGATGCAAATTAGTACTAATAATAATAATGTGCTGCCAATTGCCAAAAATATTCCACCACTAATTAATCTTCTTTTTTCTCTATCTACTTCTTGAAGAGCTATTCTGACATGCAAATCCATCACTGAACTTGCGATAGCTGAAATTCTGGAGGCTGTATTTGCAAAGTTTTTATTTTTTGGTTTTTCCATATTATTTTCTGCCACTGTTTAGGAGACTTCCTATTAGTAAACCAATACCAGCTGCAATAGCAATAGATAATAGTGGTTTTTTTCTAATTGGACTTTCTATTTTTGGTCTAAGTGTATTGTTAAGCTCTTCTAATAATTCTTCTAATTGACTTTCAATAGGCTCAATTTTTTCTGATATTTCCCAATTGTTTTCTCTTATTGAATCAATGATTTCAAATAGTTGGCTTTTTATTCCAATTGCTGAGGTTCCACTATGGCTAGCTATTACTTCAACTAAATCATCAATACTCCCTTTTGTGGCTTCAAGGGTTTGTTGTGCAATGTTAGGCCATTTTTCTTTTATTAAAGGTATTAAACTGTCAATTTTTTCAAGTAACCATTTTTCCAAGATAACTTCTTTTTCAGGAAGATCAGATTTGTCTTCTTTTTCTTCTACTTCTTTGGGAGGATGGTAAGTCTCCATTATTTAAACTTATTTATTTTAAGATTAGACCCTATTTTCTTAATTTGGAACCCTTATCTAAACAATTGTGCGATTTATGTAGAATAAAAACATATAAAAGTTTATTTACATTTTATTTATCTACTCTGTTCTGTAAGAAGGTTTTGTTAAGCTATTACTGAATTTATTAAATGAGTTTAAATTTCATCATGGATATTACATTTGCATCATTAATTTTTGCATCTCGCACAATCCCTACAGATTTTGGATTAGTAGCTGCAGCTATCGCTGGAGCTGGAAGTTTGCTATTCATTGCTTTAAGATTTGTTCCTGATGCAAGTAATTAAATAACAGGAGACATCTCTTAGAAAATATATCTTTACTCAACTTTGTTTTGAAAATAGATTCGATTTATTTATCAAATAGATAATGAATAAATGGGTTTTGCTTGAACATAAAGTTTATTCCGCTAAAGCTATAAATATTCATTATGATTTTCTTGTTGAAAATGGGATAGATTGTTTAACTTGGAAATTTTTAAAACTACCTTTATTAAATCAAGCTTCTATAGAAATTTTTAAGCAGCCAAATCATAGACTTTTATGGCTATCCAGGATAGAACATGAACTTTCTGATAATAGAGGGTTTGTAAAAAGAATTGATCATGGAATATTTAAAAATGTTTCTGATGAATTGGACTCTGAATATTATCGATTCATTTTAGATGGTGAACTTCTTTCTGGTTTGTTTGAAATTTCGGGTAATTCTTGTAGATTGAGCAAAAATTATTAATATTCATTTATAAATAAACGTAATATTTCTATTGAGAATTTTTGCAAATTAGTTATTCTTATTTAGCTATTGAGACTTGAGATTGGTACATATCAATCAGGTCGAGTTTGAAAATTTTAAATCTTTTGGGGGAAATGTAAAAATTCCTCTTGAAGAAGGTTTCACGGTGGTTACGGGCCCTAACGGTTCTGGGAAAAGTAATATTTTAGATGGAATTTTATTCTGTTTAGGTCTAGCTAATAGTAGAGGGATGAGGGCTGAAAGATTACCAGATCTAATAAATAACTCCAAAGTTAAAGAGGGTAAGTCATCAGAAACATCTGTATCAGTAAAATTTAATATTCAAGATTGGTCTCCCAGAGAGGACCTTCCGCCTTTGGAATTAGAAGAAGAAGAAATTGCCCTTAATAAAGGTCAAAAAGAATGGGTAGTTTCTAGAAAATTAAGGCTTATGCCTGGTGGTTCTTATGCTTCTACTTATACTTCTGATGGCAAACAATGTACCTTGCAACAAATACAGAGAATATTAAGAGATATTAGTGTTGATCCTGAGGGTAGCAATGTTGTTATGCAGGGTGATGTAACAAGAATAGTATCAATGAATAATAAGGAGAGGAGAAATCTTATTGATGAATTAGCAGGAGTCGCACTTTTTGATACAAGAATAGAACAAACTAATGCAAAATTAAATGACGTTTTCGAAAGGCAAGAAAGATGTGAAATTTTAGAAAATGAATTGCAATCTAGTAAAAATAAGCTTGAAAAAGAATGTGAAAAAGCAAAGCGATATAAAGAGTTAAAGGCAAAACTATTACAAATAACGGAATTAGAGAAAGTTCTTATTTTTGAAAAACAAGTTAAGCATGTTGAATCTATAGAAAAAAAAGAAAGTGACATTGAAAAAAATAAACTGTTATTTAATAAACAAAAAGAATCTATTAGTAAAGAAATATCGGTCTTAGAAGATGCTTTGAAAATACTGGTTGATGAGCTTAAGGAGAAAGGAGAGGATAAATTGATAAAAGTGAATTCTGATATTGGGAGTATTAATTCTAGCTTGAGAGAACTTGATAGGATATCAAGTTTGAATAAAGAAGAAGGTATTAAATTACAAAAGCAGAGAGATGAAATTGCAATTTCTAAGAGGAATATCGAGTCAGAAAAAATAAGACAAGAAAATTTCGATGATAATTTTTTAAATCAATTGAACTTGCAAATTGATGATCTCACTTTAAAACACAAACTATCCAGAAAAAAACTTTCTGACGCCGCTGGAGAATCTGGAGAATTCTCAAAACAAAGTATTAAATTAAATGCTGAGCTTGAAAGTATAAAAAATCAAATTAATCCTTTGGAAATAAAAAAAAGGAAAATTGAAGAAGAAACTATTCAAAATAATATTCAAAAAGATGAGATATTGTCTCAGATTGACTCCTTAGACTTAGAAAAGCAGAAACTTTTTGAGGGAAATCAAAGAAAAAAAGAGACATCCGATACAAAGAATAAACACTTGGCAAGTAATAGCTCCGAAATTAATTCTTTAAAAAATGAAATTGATTTATTAATTAAAACTAAATCAAGGCTAAACAACGAGCAATTAAGGCTTGAAAAGGATTTATCTAGATTTGAAAGCAGAAAGGAAGCTTTAAACGAATCAAGAGGTTCATATGCACTCAGAATTCTCTTAGAAGCGGGGTTAGAGGGTATACATGGTTATGTAGCTCAACTTGGAGAGGTCAGTGAGAAAAATAGATATGCATTAGAAATTGCTGCAGGAAATAGATTAGGACAAATTGTTGTTGATAATGATCATATTGCTGCTAAAGCAATTGAAATTCTTAAAAAGAAGAAAGCAGGAAGATTAACTTTCTTACCTTTAAATAGAATTAAAAGTCAAAAAAAGAATTATGCAATTTCAAGATTTGAAAATAACAGGGAGAACGGATTTATTGATAAAGCTATTAATCTAATTACTTTTGATGAAGTCTATTCAGATGTTTTTCGATATGTTTTTGGAGATACTTTGGTTTTTTCAGACTTATCCTCAGCTCGATTATCTACACAAAAAAATAGGTTGGTTACCTTAAGTGGTGAATTATTAGAAGCAAGTGGTGCTATTACAGGAGGGAGTAAATTAAATAAAGATTTGGCTTATAGGTTTGGAATTAATAATGATATTGATGATTCAAGTCCTATCAAAGGAAGATTATTAGTTATTGAAGAAGCTTTACAAGAGTCAAATAATAATTTGATAATAAAAAATAATAGACTTAGTAAATTAAATTCTAATCGAAGTCAAATAATTAAGGATTGTGCCTCATTTAATAAAGAAATTGAAGTAAATCAAGATTCTCTTAAGGCTGTCTCGCAAAGAATTGAGGATTGTAAATCAAGATTAAAAAAACTTGATAATGCTAATAATTTATTAGTAATCGAGTTAGATCATTTAACAAATGAATTGAAGCCTTATCATGATAAGTTTGATCAATTACAAACCATTCAAAAGGCAAATTATGAAAAAAATCAAAAATCATCATTAATAGCTTTTAATAACGATTTTAATAATCTTGATAAAAAACTTGAATTACTTATTAAGGAAAGAGATACATTAACAGATAAAAAGAATCAATTTGCTTTAAATAAAGAGCGTGTCAATAATTCATTAAAAATTACTTTACTACAAGAAAAAAACTTGCAGGAATCTATTAAACAACTCGCAATTGCCCATAGTGAATGGATAGAAAAAAGAGATGAATTTAAAAAAGAGCTTTTAGAACTCGATAATCAAAAAAATTCTCTAGAGAAGGATTTAGGTTTATTGAGAAGGAAAAGAGATGAATTAAACTCTTCAATTTCAAATAAAAGGCAAGAATATAATAACTATCTGTTGAAGCTTGAATATCTTGAAAGGGATATGCATTCTCTTAAAGAAGAGATGAGGAGCGAGAAAATAAAATTAGAAAATTATAAAAAAGATCTACCTAATCCTTCCCCCGATTTTGGAGAATATGAAGGGAAGAGTCTTGAATCTTTGCAATCAGAAATTTCGATCATCAATGCAAAACTACAAAGCTTAGAACCTGTTAATATGTTGGCTCTTGATGAACTAGAAGAATTAATTGAGAGATTAAATGGTTTGCGTGAAAAATTAGAAATTCTATCTAATGAAAGATCTGAATTATTGCTGAGAATAGAAACTGTTTCTACGATGCGTCAGGAGGCTTTTATGCAAGCATTTACAGAAGTTGATAGACATTTTAGAGAAATTTTTGCAAATTTATCTGATGGAGATGGATTTCTTCAACTTGAAAATCCTAATTCTCCTTTAGAAGGAGGATTAACTTTAGTGGCTCATCCTAAGGGAAAAAATGTCAGAAGATTAGCCTCCATGTCGGGTGGAGAAAAATCGTTAACTGCCTTAAGTTTTTTATTTGCTTTGCAAAAGTATAAACCTTCACCTTTCTATGCATTAGATGAGGTTGATAGTTTTTTAGATGGTATTAATGTTGAAAGATTGTCAAAACTAATATCGAATCAGTCATCAAATGCTCAATTTATAGTCGTAAGTCATAGAAGACCTATGATTAGTGCGTCTGAACGAACAATTGGAGTTGCGCAAGCAAGAGGTGCTAATACTCAAGTTCTTGGGTTACCAAATGCTGCATAACCACACTTTCTTAAATTTATACGTCAGAATGATAAAAAGAAATTTATGAGCTTGTCTAACACATCTACTAATAATAATCTCCCTAACTCGGTTCCTAGTGAACGTTTATGGTTAAGATCAGAATTAATGGGAACACAAGTGATAACTACTGATACTGGAAGGAGGTTAGGCGTAGTTGGCGAAGTTGTTGTTGATATCGATAGAAGAGAGGTGGTCGCATTGGGACTAAGAGATAATCCACTTACAAGATTTTTACCAGGTTTGCCAAAATGGATGCCTTTAGAAAGTATTAAGCAAGTTGGAGATGTCATATTAGTTGACTCCCTAGATTCTTTGAGTGAGAGTTTTTCTCCAGAAAGATATGGGAAGGTCATTAATTGTCAAGTGATTACAGAATCTGGCCAACTTTTAGGAAGAGTTCTTGGCTTTTCTTTTGATATTGAGACTGGGGATTTGATATCTCTCGTTATGGGTGCTGTTGGTGTACCTCTTTTGGGTGAGGGAGTTTTAAGTACCTGGGAAATACCCGTTGAGGAAATTGTAAGTAGTGGCACCGATAGGATTATTGTTTATGAAGGTGCGGAAGAGAAATTGAAGCAATTAAGTAGTGGACTACTTGAGAAACTTGGAGTCGGGGGTTCTTCATGGGATGAAAGGGAAGCAAATGGATATTCAGCAAATCTTGTACCTGTTGAGAATCAGTTACTTTCAGGTTCTGAATCAGAACAGCAAAACAATTTGGTCGAGGAATATGAAGAAGTTGTTGAACAAGATGATTATGAAGATGATTATGAAGATGATTATGAAGATGAACTTGAATATGTTGAAATAAAGGGTTCTGCAGAGGAAATAAATAACAGAAAAAAGCTATACATGGATAATGATGATTCTGATCAGGTTGAGAATCAAAATAGTGTTAATCAAATAGATGGAAAAAACAATATTGATTTTAAGCAAAAGCAACAATCAATTACTAATTTAGCTTCGAAAAGACCAATTCAAAATGCAACTGAAACTTTAGATATTGAACCAATAGATGAACAAAATTCAGTTCAAGATAATAAAAAATCAGAAAAGTTTGAAATTGATGATCCCTGGTAATTGTTAAAGTTTTTTTATTGAATTAACAATTATAGATGCAAGTTTTTTTGCAGCACCTTTATCGCCTCTTTCTTTGTGAAGATTATCCCTAACACTTTTTAATTGATCTTTATTCTTAATAAGAAATAATACTTCTCTTGAAATTTTTATTGGCGAAATATTACCTATCCTCTCAGGGACAATCATTCTTTTAGCTTTAATATTTGGCCAAGCAAAAAACTTCTTTTTTTTAAAATAGAAATTTTTAATTATAAAAGTTAGAAAACTATTTATGAATGAAATTTTTCCAATTACTCCAAAAATACCATCCCATGCATTCATCATATTTAAATGTTGAGTTGGCAGAACAACTAACATTGGAAGGCTAATTGCTGCTAATTCTGCAGTATTTGCTCCTACAGTTGTAATTGCAAGATCACATTCTTTTAAAATTTCATAGCAAGGATGTTTCTCGATTAGATAAATCTTTGTATTTTTTGATGTTTCAATTACATAATCAAAACGAGAGTCTTTTAAGTTTTTAATTGTTTTGATTTTTGATGAATAATATTTCGCAATTGGATTTTTGTTGCTTTGAAAAAATAAATATTCACTTTTATCAGTAGTTGGAGCAATGGGAATTATAAAATTTATATTTTCATTTTCTTTAGCGATATGATCTGCAACTTCTAAGAAGAAAGGAATTCCAACAGAAAGCTTTGCTTTCTTTGAACCAGGCAACAATGCAATGTAGTGTTTTTCTTTATTTCTTAATGATATCTCGCTATTAAGTTTGATATCTGCCATCAAATCACCAATAACTTTACATTTATATTTATATCTTTTAGGGATTAACTCTTTTACTTTTACATTCATAGCAGCAATTTCGTTGGTCCATTTAGGCCATCGCGAAACCCATTCAGCATATGTGATATTTAAATAACCTAATCTTTTAGCTAATAAAATGCTCCAAAATTGATCTCCACCAAGAAAAATAACCACCCCTTTTTTTGGCCAATTAGCAAAAGAATGTGGCTTTATTAATAATTTCCAAAAACTTTTGGCTTTTGTAATTAATTCGAATTTATTCCATGAATCTGCAACTAAAAATTCTTTACCAGTGGCATTTGGGCAAGGAACAAGGACTAACCTAAGAGTGAAATCGTGTTTATCGTCATCACATAGTGATTTATTTATTTTGTTAAGCTCATCCACTACAGGATTTACCCATGTAGTTAATTCACCAGGACCATTGGAAATTATAACTACTGCAACTGATTTTTTTTTCATTGCAGTTAAACCAGAATACATTAAATGCGGACGGCGAGACTTGAACTCGCAAGGCCTAAGCCACACGCTCCTTAGACGTGCGCGTCTACCAATTCCGCCACGTCCGCAAAGGGTTTTCAGCAACCGGGGGATACCTAAACCTTAGAAATATCATACATTATTGGCTGAAATAAGCATTTAGTTAGAAAAGAGTTTTTTTGAATATGATCAATAATTTTTCTATTGCATAAAACAAATATTTATACATATATAACGTTTAAGGTTGTATTGTAAAAAATGTCCTCTAATCACTAAAAAATTTTGTTGAATACTTTGGCAAATAATTTTTTATTTTAAGTCATTTCATTTCTTCAATTTTATTTTCATAATGGTTGAAAAAGTTTTAATTGCAAATCGTGGAGAAATAGCTTTACGAATTGTCAGAAGTTGTAGAGAACTAGGTATTGCAACCGTTGCAGTTTTTAGCACTGTAGATAAAAAAGCATTGCATGTTCAGCTTGCTGATGAGGCGGTTTGCGTCGGAGACTCATTAAGTAATAAAAGTTATTTGAATATTCCAAATATACTTGCTGCTGCTACATCGAGAGGAGTTGATGCTATTCATCCTGGTTATGGATTTCTTGCGGAAAATGATAAATTTGCTGAGATGTGTAACGATCACGGCATAGTTTTTATTGGCCCATCTCCAAAAGCTATTAGATCTATGGGAGATAAATCTACAGCTAAAGAAACTATGGAAGCAGTTGGAGTTCCAACAGTACCTGGTAGTAAAGGCTTGTTATCAAATGTTGATGAGGCTTATAAATTGGCAGATGATATTGGCTATCCGGTAATTATTAAAGCGACTGCTGGAGGAGGTGGAAGAGGTATGAGGTTGGTTGAAAACTCTTATAATCTCGAAAAAATGTTCAAAGCAGCTCAAGGTGAAGCAGAAGCTGCTTTTGGTAATGATGGATTATATATGGAGAAATTTATAAAGAAGCCAAGACACGTAGAAATTCAAATTTTAGCAGACAGGTCTGGTAATGTTGTTCATTTAGGAGAGCGAGATTGTTCAGTTCAAAGAAGACATCAAAAGTTACTAGAAGAGTCTCCTAGTCCTGCAATTAACACTGAGCTAAGAAAAAAAATGGGGAACGCAGCTATTGCTGCTGCAAAAAGTATTGGCTACGAAGGAGCTGGGACAGTTGAATTTTTAGTTGATGATGATAATTTTTATTTTATGGAGATGAATACTAGGATTCAAGTTGAACATCCTGTTACTGAAATGGTTACAGGAGTTGATTTAATAGCTGAGCAAATTAAAATTGCAAGCGGAGAAAACTTGGAATTTAATCAGGATGATATCCATTTAAACGGTCATGCCATTGAATGTAGAATCAATGCTGAAGATCCTTCTCACAATTTCAGACCATCACCCGGAAAAATAACTGGTTGGCTTCCTCCTGGTGGCCCTGGTGTTAGGGTAGATAGTCATGTTTATACTGGCTATGAAATACCTCCTTTCTATGACTCATTAATTGGTAAATTAATAGTCTGGGGAAAAGATCGTAATACTGCAATTAAACGTATGAATAGGGCTCTAAATGAATGCGCAGTAACTGGTATTCCCACAACAATTAACTTTCATCTAACCTTACTGAATAAATCTAAATTTAAGCAGGGTAAAATACATACTAAGTATGTAGAAGAAGAATTATTGCCAAATTACTGAAAAATAATTCAATGATTTCTATGAAATATGTGTATGCAATGCAAGTTTTATAATCCCTTGCTGACCGACTAAAATTTCTCTTAAAAAGCTTATAATTCCGATCCAAATTATGGGTCCAACATCAACGCCTCCAATAGGAGGAATTAGTTTTCTCGTTAAATTAAGAATTGAGCTTGATGGTATTGAAATTAATAACCATAAACCTTTACTTAAATCAATTTTTGGGTACCAAGTAAGAATTAATCTTATTAGAAAAACTATAGTTAGATATGAAAGAGAAATTCCTAAACTAATATCTAAAATTTGAAGAGAGTTTACAAGCAAGGAAATCACAATTATTTAATTCATCTTAATAAATAACCCATTGAAACGTATTTAATTCGTATTATAAATTGAGAATTTAATAATTAAAAAGTGCTTCAAATCTCAAATTTATTACTAGCCGCAGATTTTTCTGCTGAAGTTGCAAATAATTCCGCAGTTGGAATGATAGGTAGTTTTATTGCCGCTGCTTTACTTATCGTTATTCCAGCCACTGCATTTTTGATTTTTGTCAGCCAGAAAGATTCACTCGATCGTACTTCTACTGGAAGACGCTAGTTTTTATAGAAGTTTTAAGTACACTATATATATAGGGATATAAGTAACCCTTTAAAAATAATTTTTTGGAGAAAGAATGTGGTCAATGCTAGTCTCAATTGGGCCAGTATTGTTGGTATAGTTCTTGCGGTATGTGGAGGAGGCCTTTATTTTTTGAGGTCTTTTAAGCCTGCCTTGGCAAGGGATTATGATGTTTTCTTCGCAGCAATTGGACTTTTGTGCGGAGGAATATTATTTTTTCAAGGCTGGAGGTTAGATCCTATCCTTCAGTTTGGTCAGTTTTTATTAGCAGGAACTACAGTTTTTTTCGCATATGAAAGTGTGCGATTAAGGGGAGTTGCTACTGATCAAGCTAGAAGGTCATCTTATTTTGATGATGATCCTATTTCTGATGTCCCTAGAAATTCTAGAAGCCGATTTAATGACGATTATGATAGGTTTGAAGAATCTGAAAGACCATCCAGAAGATTTAAACCTCAAGAAAATGAATTCGAAGAAGACTATACGGAGGAGAGATCTCGTAGGAGGAGTGTTTCAAGAGCTATACCATCTGCTGCAGCAAGTAGAAGTAGGCCATCGACAAGGGAAATAAGTCAGTTTGAAAATGATGAACCTATAAGAAGGAGAAGACAGACTTCTGAAGATAGAAATAGTAAACGATCAGAAACAAATAACTTTGGTGAGAGAAGAAATTTATCTCGCGATGAAGTTAAAACAGGGTCAAGGCCCAGAATGAATCGTACTGTTTCTAGACAAGATAATATTTCTGCTCCAGGTGATTCTTCTCCATTAAGAAAGAAACCTAATAGATCCCCCATTAGGCAGCAAACTTCAACAGCTCAAGTAGAAGATGCTTCATTTAAAGATGCTAATCAAGCTAAAAAACCACGTGAGAATCGTAGAGTAAGCTCTTCCTCTAGATCAAGTTCAAAAAATCAAAATAGTAGATATAACGTTGGAACAAACAAGAAGAAAGCTAGAGATAACAGTTCTAGATTTGATGATTAATTATAAGATTCCTGCCCATTCTAAAAATGATCGTTTACTAAATAATTCGATCAATATTATTGCAAAGAAGCCAATCATTGCAAATCTTCCATTTGTTATTTCAGAATAACTACTCCATCCAAATTTATATTCATCTTTAATTTCTATGGATTTTTCATCTAATTTATTGTCTCCAATTTGTTCATTGATGTAATTTGGATCTTTCTGATCTTCTATAAAACTCTCATTCTCTAAATTAGTGACTTCTGAGTTAGTTTGTTCTTCTTTAGAATTCATTTTTTTTGTTAATCCTTAAAATTATACTTATCAGAAGTCAATAATTTCCAGTCTCCTTGTCCATTTAATTCTAAAATATTCTCGTGAAAATCTTTTAAGCTAGGCCTATGTCCAACACTAATAAGAGAAAGTTCTCGTTCCTTAAGTAAACTGTATAGTTTTTTTTCAGTGTTAATATCTAAAGCACTTGTTGCTTCATCAAGTACTGCAAATCTTGGAGAATTTAGTAAGAGTCTTGCAAAAGCCAATCTTTGTTGCTCCCCCAGGGAAAGAATTCGTGGCCAATCTTGTTTGATATCAAGATTAGGATACCGATCAATTAAGGTTTTTAAATTTACTTCATGAAGTACAGAAGTAAGATGTTCATCGCTAAATTTCTTGACTTCTGTGGGATAACATAATTGTTCCCTTAAAGAACCAAGTAACATATATGGTTTTTGAGGTATGAATAATAATTCCCCAATTTTTGGTTTTTTAATTACTCCCTGATCGGGTTCCCATAAACCACTAATCATTCTTAGTAAAGATGTTTTTCCGCATCCAGATGGTCCTACAACCAATAGTGATTGATTATTGTCGATGCTCAAATTTAAATTTTTAATTATTGTTTTATTTGATCCTGGTGGGCAAAGGTCAGCATTATGAATAAGAATTGAGGGGTAATCTGAAATAACGTTTTGATTGCTTTTTGGGTTGGTTTGACTAATGGATTCAACTTTTGATTGGAATCCTTCTAATCTGCCAATACCAGCGGTAAATTTTGCAAGTTCTTCGATTTGATTAACAATGAAAAATAATGAACCTTCAACCATTCCAAATGCAAAGCTTGCCTGAATAAAGCGTCCATAATCAATATCACCTTTAAAGTAAGGGATTGCCATTATTAAATATGGAAAGAAATTTCCAGCATAATTAATGGATCTTCTCATGACGTCTATTATTACTCTCCATATAATCAGTAAATTAAAGTTTCTCACCACTTCTCCTAAGCGTCTTTCAGTTTCACTTTGCTCAGGATTCTCGCCAGAGTAAAAAGCTATTGATTCAGCATTATCTCTAATATGTACCAAGCCGTATCGAAAATCTGCTTCATATCTGAGTTGATCAAAGTCAATCTTTACAAGATTTTTTCCAGCAATTAAAAGGATAGAAGTTGCAAATGCAGCGTAACCAAATAAAGAAAAAGTAAGTATTGTACTAATACTCCATAAAATAAGAATATTAAGTGAAAATGTTAGTAGGGCATCAAAAATACCTAATGTGAAAGAAAGACTTTGCCCGGTAAAAGCTCGGGTATCATCTGTGATTCTTTGATCAGGATTATCTACATCGGTTTGTTCTTCATCATTTGGATTTAATTGGTAATAAGCTTTATTAGTCATATAATCTTTGACTAAACTTTTTGAAAGCCATTCTCTCCAAATTATTCCTAACTTATATGTAAAAAATATTTGGGAAACACGTATTGGTAGAGCCACAGCGAAACAACAAGCGTAAATCCCCAATATCCGATAAAACCCATCTTCTTGTTTTTCTACTAAAGCATTTGTTAGATCTCTTGCAATGAATCCAATACCTGCGTTTATTCCGTTTACAGCTAAAAGCATTAATACAATTATTGCGAGGAATAACCAATGTAACCATCTACGGTTTTTTAACTGACGTCTTAAGCTAAAAAAGCTTCCTGATCCAATTAGAAATAAGGCAGAGAAAAGCAATCCCCAGCTACCTGCCCAAATTGAATTGACAGTATTTACTACACCTCCGAAATACTTTTCAAGAAAAATTGGTTGAAAGCTTTCAAAAAAACTAATTATTCCTGTGAGACCAACAAGTACTATTCCACCAACACAAAATAAAAGAGAAATCAAAAGCCAAATGAATTGAAATCCATTACATTGATCTATGGGAAGAAAGAATGGCTGAGATAACTTTCTTAATTTTTGTAATTGGTATAATATTTTAGATTTATTATTAACTGATTTATTCATTGCTCGACTAGTTTTATAAAGTAAATTATAACTTTTAGTAGTCTATTGACCAAAGCCAATAAACGAAAGTGCCCAGTCAGGTAAATTTAAGTAATTCAAGATTGTTATGTCAAATTTATGGATTTTTGGAAAAGATTTATCTAATACCCACCAAAAAAGGAAAGGAAGATTAAATAAAATTTGTAATTGCCATTTATAAGTTAAAACTCTCCATATTTTTATTAACTTAGTTTTGAGTGAATCGTCTAGCTCTTCCCAATTTTTTGATATTAAGTTGAATAAATTTTTGGGTTCTTTATTTAAGGAATCTGGTGTATTCATTGTGTTTTACTATATTTATAACCCATAAACATTTCTTTCGAGAGTTTTAACCTGGGGGCCAATTCATTTTTCTTCCAGATAAAAAATGAATATGTAAATGAAAAACTGTTTGTCCCGATTCTGCTCCAGTATTAATTACTGTTCTCCAATTAGTTAAATTTTTTGATTTAGCTATTTTGCTACCAACAAAAAGTAAATGTCCTAATAAATTTACATCTTCTTCAATATAATCTAATAAACTAATAATTGGCTTTTTTGGAATCACTAAAAAATGGACTGGTGCTTGCGCTTGGATATCATTAAACGCAATACAAAACTCATCTTCATAAAGCTTATCGCAGGGTATTTCTTCATTAATTATTTTTTGAAATATTGTAGTTTCCGTCATTAGATTAATTAATAGAAATTACGTCTTTTTCGTTAAACCCTTCCTTTATAAGTTCTTTGTTCAAATCATCTTTTGATGTAACTCTATCAACAAATAATATCCCGTTTAAGTGATCCATTTCGTGTTGAATACACCGGGCCAGAAGTCCATCTGCTTTCATTTTACGGGGTCTTCCCATTTCATCTCTAAATTTTAATTTTATAGTTGATGGTCTTACTACATTCAAATAGACGCCAGGTATACTCAAGCAGCCTTCTTCGTATGAATTAAGGGTTGTTCCAAAGTCTGTAATTTCTGGATTGATTAATATTAGAGGTTCTGCTGCTGAATCTTCAAAATTGACATCTATTACAAGAAGCTCTTTGTTGATACCAATTTGAGGAGCAGCAAGTCCAATTCCTTTAGCAGCATACATGCTTTGCAGCATTTCTCTAGCAAGTTTTCTAATTGATTCGTCAACCTTAGTTATTCTTTTGGAATTTTGTCTTAATACATCATCACCAAGTTTATAAATGTCTAGAGATGGCTTACCTGTTTGCTCTTTTGCAATTTTTTCTGAGTTTCCATTTGTCCTTGACTTTTTTGCAAGTTGTGAAAAATGGTTTGCCACGTTAAAAAAGTTTTTAATTAAGAGTTTAGCTATAAAAATACTAGCACTTTAATTTACTTTCTTTATAGTTTTTTGAAATGAGTAATGATGATAAATTAAAAGTTAGGCTAACTGAATCTAAAAAAAAAGCTTTTAAGGAATTAACTATTATTAGGGATACAATTTTTTGGATTGATGTTGTTGGTGAAGGTCAAAATGAGAACGCCATTTTTGCAAGACCATTTAATGAAAAAGAAGCGTTTCCTCAGAAATTAACAAGTAAAAAATATAACATTAAAAATAATTTTCATGGATATGGAGGTAAATCTTATAAATGTATAAATTTTAAAAATAATTTTTATTTGATATGGATAGATCAGATTACCAAGGCAGTATGGTTTCAAATTTTTAAAGAGAAAGCATCAAATTATAGAAATCAAAGTAAATATCTTGATTCAGTTCAAGAACCTATACAACTATCTAAATCAATTGATGGAAATTTTGATTCTTCATTTGTCATTTCTGAAAATTTTTTTTTGTATGGTATTTGCGAAATTAATAATAGAGATTATTTATTTTCTTTAAATTTAAAAAAAACTAAACAAGATATTCATCTTGTAAAAAAATTTGAAAATTTTGCTGGCGAATTATCTTCTAATACTTCTGCTAACTTACTTTCTTGGATAGAGTGGGATTCTACCTACATGCCTTGGGAGAGAAATGATCTGTTTTTTGCTCAAATAGATTTGGCTGGAGAGATACAAAAAATAAAAAAATTCTCAAATAAGCTGATAAATCCCAAAAAAAACGTTTCTTTTTTTCAACCCTATTGGATAAGTGAAACATTTTTAGTATGTTCTGAAGATAGTTCTGGATGGTGGAACTTATTGTTTTTAGATGTTAGTGAAATTGAAAATATTTTAATTAAGAAAAGAGTAGAGAGAAATTTGACTGAATATGGAGCACCACAATGGGTCTCCGGAATAACATTTTTTTCAGGGACAAAAAAAAATTTATTTTGCCTAGCAAAAAAAGAAAATAATTTAATAGTTGAGCAATATAAAGATCTTCAATTCGTTAAAGAATTTTCCACTCCTTTTACCTCAATAAGTGACTTCAGTGTTTTTCGGAAAAAAGTTCTTTTAAAAGGTTATGGATCTGACTTTTTGGGAATGGTATTTGAAATTGATTTTGCAGAAAAAGTTTTATCAAATTTTTCTGAGCAGATATTTATTGATCATATAAAAGATTGTTCAAAACCTGAACCATTTTGGTTTAAAGGTTTTGAAGATCAATCTACTCATTCTTTTCTTTATAGGCCGCTTGTTGAAAATTTCAAAAAGCCACCGCTCATTGTTAGAGCACATAGCGGACCAACTTCGTGTTTTGATGGATCATATAATTCTGAAGTTCAATATTGGACGTCGAAGGGATTTTTTGTTTCTGAAGTTAATTATGGAGGATCATCAGGATTTGGCAAAGTGTATAGAGAGAGATTAAATAATAAGTGGGGGATTGTTGATTCTTATGATTGCAAAGCACTTGCTCTTGAATTAATCAAATCAAATCTGGTTGATAGCGAGAAAGTAGTAATTTTTGGTAATAGTGCTGGTGGGTTAACTGCTCTGAATTGTTTATTATATGGGTCTATTTTTACAACAGCAATTTGTAAATATCCTGTTATTGATTTGAAGGATATGCATTACAACACTCATAGGTTTGAAAAAGGTTATTTAAATTCTTTGGTAGGAAATTATGCAAAAAATCATAATGATTATAAGAATAGATCGCCTATTAATTTTATTAATAAAATAAAAAAACCTATCCTGTTGTTTCATGGGAAAAAAGATAAAGTTATTTCTTATGAACAAACTTTAAAAATTCAAGAAATTTTGATCCTAAATAATAAATATTCAGAAGTTATTTTTTTTGAAAATGAGGGGCATGGGTTTAAAAATATTGAAAATAAAAAAGCAGTAATGCATAAATCTCAGGAATTTTTAAAAAATGCTTTGAGTATTTAAGAATTGATTTTTAGAAAATTAATAGTATCTTTTAATTTTTCTATAAATATATCAATTTCTTCCTTATTGGTTGTGAAATTCATGCTTATTCTAGCCGTAGATTTAATTCCAATGTATCTGTGAAGAGGTTGACAGCAATGATGACCACTTCTGATGCAAATTCCTTTTGAATCAAGAATTTCAGCAATATCGTTTGAATGTATATTTTTTACATAAAAGGTGGCAAGTGATGCTCTGTTTGGATCTATCTCGGGCGATGGACCAATAATGTCAACATTTTCTATTTCATTTAATTTTTCAAATAAATATTTAGTGATAGTCTTTTCATATTCATGAATCTCGTTCAATCCAATAGTGTTTATATAATTAATTGCTTCTGCAAGACCTATTGCTTCTGCAATGGCTGGCGTTCCAGCTTCAAATTTATGTGGTAGCTCTGCCCAAGTACTTCTCTCTTCAAAAACATCTTGAATCATTTCGCCGCCTCCAAAGAGAGGAGGAATTTTTTCTAGGATTTCTTCTCTTGACCAAAGGAAACCAATACCTGTAGGACCGCAAAGTTTATGTCCTGATCCTGCTAAAAAATCTATATCAAGATCAATCACATCTAGTTTTTGATGGGCTAAACTTTGACATGCATCTATTAACACTAAAGAACCTTTCTGTTTAGCTAATTTAGTGATCTCTTTGATTGGATTACAGCAACCCAGAGTATTACTAACATGTACTAGGCTAACAAGCTTAGTTCTAGATGTTAATTTTGATTTAAAATCGTCTATGTCTAATTTCCCATTTTTATCTATACCTATAAATTTTAATTTGCATTTATTTTTTGCTGCAACCATTTGCCATGGAACAATATTACTATGATGCTCCATTATTGATAAGAGAATTTCATCGTTTTCTCTTAATGAAGATTCGCCCCATGATCTAGCTGCAAGATTGATTGCCTCAGTAGCATTTCTTGTGAAAATAATTTCTTTTGTTGAATTCGCTTTTATGTATTTGCTAATTAAATATCTTGCATTTTCAAATTCTTCTGTAGCTTTAGCACTTAATTGATGTGCGCCCCTATGTACATTGGCATTAAAGTTTTTATAATATTCATTAATTTTTTCTAAGACTTGTATTGGTTTTTGAGTAGTTGCAGCATGGTCTAAATAAATAATTTGCTCACTACTTTTTAATTCCTTATTTAAAAGAGGAAAGTCTTTCTTCGTTATTTCAGGAAAATTTTGAATTGTTTTCATTAATTTTCTTTTAAAAGTTTATCAAGCAAATCCCATCTATCTTTTGAAATGGGAATAAATGAAATTATTTCTTGAAAGTAAGAACTTAATTGTAGTTTACTTGCTTCAGTTAATGTGATCCCTCTTGTTCGCATATAAAAAAGTTCTTCTTCATTTAGTTGTGAAATTGTAGCTCCATGTTTGCATTTGACATCATCAGCAATTATTTCTAATTGAGGTTTGGTATCTATTTGTGCGAGATTTGATAAAAGTAAATTTCTGCTTAATTGAGAAGCATCAGTTTTCTGCGCAATTTTCGGAACTATTATTGAACCCTCAAATATCGCATGTGATTTATCGTCAGCAAGTGATTTATTGATTTGATCTAGAAATCCATTTGGGCCATTAAAGTCTATTTTTGTAAAAGTAGAAATTTGTTCATCTTTTTTTGTTATTTGCATACCTTTGATATTGGTTTTAGCATTTCCTGCAGATTGTTTAATACGAATTTCAAATCTTGCATAATTAAATTTGAAATGTAAAGATCCTAAATTGTATTCGCTATTGTTTTGTTGAATTACATTAAGAGAATTTAATAGATTTGATTTGTTTTCACCGTAAGAAACAACACCATGGTTTACGGAACTATTTTCTTCTAAACAAAAGAACGTTGATTGAGATAATGAAGAGTTCTCTTTACCAAGATTTACTTGTAATAAATCAATATCACAATTCTTTTCTAAAAATATTATGAGGGTTTTTGCGTTTAAAGAATTACTTGATGCGTGACTAAAGATTTCAATAGGAGGGATTTCTGATCCATTTATTTTTAATCCTAAGGTATTCTTTGTACTGTTTAAAGATAGATTTAGCAAGTCACTCCAATTCTCGTTTTGCTCAAAACAAGATATCTGTTCCTTGATATATTTAACTAATTTATCCTCACTTAGTTGCTTTATTGAATAATTTTCTTCTATTAAATTAATTTGGCAATTATCACCGATTACTAACCTAATAGTGCCTTGAGAAGTGTTCGGAAAAGGTGTATCAAATTTTGGATTTTTTTCATTAACCGAGTAGTTTAAAAAGTTTGAAAATTTTGATCTATTTGAAAGTCTCCATTGTTCACTTTTAGGATTAGGGAGGGGAATCTCTTGTAATTTATCTAGACAGATTTTTTGTATTTCTGTTAAGTTATCATTAAATTGATTTTTTATTTTTTCAATAATTTCCATTTATTTAGGTCTCTTTTATAAAATTATCAGTCCATTCATACCCTTTTTCCTCAAGCTCTAGAGCAAGATCACTCTCACCAGTTTTTATGATTTGTCCGTCTGACATGACATGGACATAATTTGGTTTAATCTCATCTAATAATCTTTGATAGTGGGTAATAAGTATAATTCCAGTTTGTGCATTAGATATTTTTTTAATTCCTGATGCCACTATTCTTAGAGCATCAATATCTAGACCAGAGTCGGTCTCATCTAATATTGCTATCTTGGGCTCAAGTAAAGCCATTTGCAGAATCTCATTTCTTTTTTTTTCACCTCCGGAAAATCCTTGATTTACACTCCTTGATAGGAATGCATGATCCATTTTCACAATTTCTAACTTTTCTTTAACTAATTCTTCAAAATCAAAAGTATCCAATTCTTCTTTGTTGAGGAATTTCCTTCTAGCATTAGTTGAAACTCTAAGAAACTCCAGATTACTTACGCCAGGAATTTCTATTGGATATTGAAAACCAAGAAAAATTCCTGATTGAGCTCTCTCTTCAGGTTCTAGAGAGTTGATGTTTTCACCTAAAAATTTTATGTCGCCATTTGTAATGTTATACGAGGGATGTCCTGCAATGATTTTCGAAAGAGTACTTTTGCCACATCCATTTCTTCCCATAATGGCATGGATTTCTCCAGGATAGACAGTAAGTGAAACTCCTTTTAAAATTGGAAGATTATCAGTAGATGCAGAGAGATTTTCAACTTCTAAAATTGGATCTGCTTCTCTCATTGTACTTTGCATTTCAGTTTAGAAATTGATTAATTAACCTACTGATCCCTCTAGTTTAAGTGCCAGTAACTTATCTGCTTCAGCAGCAAATTCCATAGGTAATTGATTAAATACATCTCTGCAAAAACCGCTGACCATCATAGATACTGCCTCCTCAAATTCTATACCTCTGCTTTGGAGATAAAAAAGTTGGTCTTCTGAAATTCTACATGTGCTTGCTTCATGTTCAATTTCAGAATTGGGTTGTTGAGATTTTATGTAAGGGAATGTATTTGCTGAAGCTTGATCCCCTATTAACATTGAATCACATTGACTGTAATTTCTTGATCCTTTAGCTTTTGCCCCCATTTTGACAAGACCTCTGTAGCTATTTTTTGAGTTACCTGCACTAATACCTTTGCTAACAATAGTTGATTTGGTCTTAGGACCAATATGGATCATTTTTGTGCCTGTATCTGCTTGCTGAAGATTATTAGTGAGAGCCACTGAATAAAATTCTCCTACAGATTCTTCTCCTAAAAGGAGACAGCTAGGATATTTCCATGTAATTGCAGACCCTGTTTCAACTTGAGACCAACTAATTTTACTTCTCTTACCTAAACATTTTCCTCTCTTGGTGACAAAATTAAAAATTCCGCCAATACCTTCTTCATCACCAGCATACCAATTTTGCACTGTTGAATATTTTATTGAAGCGTCGTCTAATGCTATAAGCTCTACAACTGCTGCATGCAGGGTATTTGTGTCAAACATTGGGGCTGTACAACCTTCTAGATAACTTACAGAACTTGATTCTTCAGCAATGATAAGTGTTCTTTCGAATTGTCCTGAATCTCCACTATTAATTCTGAAGTAGGAAGATAGATCCATAGGGCAGGTAACACCTTTTGGGATATAAACAAAAGAACCATCACTAAAAACAGCAGAATTTAGTGCTGCAAAATAATTGTCACTAGCTGGAACTACTGTACCTAAATATTTTTCAATCAAATCCGCGTGATTTTTTACTGCTTCACTAATTGAACAAAATATAACTCCATGTTCAGCAAGTTCTTCTCTAAAAGTTGTTGCTATAGAAACACTATCAAAGACAGCATCTACTGCTACATTTGTGAGTTTTTTTTGCTCCGTGAGGGGTATTCCTAATTTATCAAAGGTTTCAAGAAGTTTGGGATCAACTTCATCTAAGCTAGAAATTTTTTCTTTTTGCTTGGGAGCGGAGTAATAAATAATATCTTGATAATCAATTTTTTTATATCCTAATCCTGCCCAATCAGGCTCTTTCATTTTTTGCCATTTTTTAAAGGCTTTTAATCTAAAATCAAGAAGAAATTTTGGCTCTTCTTTTTTCTGTGAAATTAATCTTATGATATTTTCATTTATCCCCTTTTCTATTTTTTCAGTTTCAATATCAGTAACGAAACCATATTTGTAAGGCTCTTTTACTACATCTTTAACTAAATTTTCGTTGACCATGTTATCAAAAATAACTTATTACAATTACCTTTATATACTTTAACGAAATATACCCCCAATATTGAGTTTTTTTCTTTATTAAAACTAAAAATTAATGTCTAATCATCTTGATCCCTTGTCTAACCCATTAAACATAGAAACTATTCAAGAAATTGATAATCTTGATCTACCTACAATGCAGAAACATCATTTAAGAATACTCGCTCATTGCCTTCAGATTTTAAAAATTATCAATGTAGATAATAGTTTTGAATATCAAAATAAAAATCCCCTGAGAGAATGGTGTGATAATCAATCCAAAAAATTTGATGATAAAAAATTTAGTGATCTTTTTTATAAACAGTTAGAATCAGCCTCGAAAAAATTAAGTACTTTCTCAAAAAAAATAGGTAAAAGTATTGAGGATTTAGAGATAGATGATTTAGTACTTCTAGTTCAACAGGGCTGAATCCTGTTTTAATTGATCCCGAAGAAAAAATATATTTTTGTTGAGTCGTTAACAAATTCAGGTAATAAAATTTAAAAAAAAAGAAAATTAATTTACATTTAAAAAAGGTCTGAAAATTAATTAATTTCTTTGATACCAACTGTTTTGAAGAGAAATATCAATTTCGAAAATTTTTTAGTAGTCAGAAGATCCTGACGACAGGGCAAAAAGACACACAATTCCTAAAAAAAAAGAACATACTGATCCCAAACAAAAATGGAGAATCTAAAGTGGCTGATGGGATCATGAATAAAGATCAATTACTCTTACTAACCCTCAGACAATTACGTCAAGAAGCAAGTAAATTATCAGTTCCGCTATATAGTCGCAAAACAAAAGCTGTTTTAGTTGACTTAATACTCAAATATCAAGAAAAATCTACAACAAAAACATACACCGCACCTCTCAGGTCAAAAACTGAAGAAACTTTTGAGTCCAACTCTTTCAATAGTAGTGAAGAAGTTAATACAAATGTAGTTTTCCTACCCCGAGATCCAGATTGGGCTTATGTTTTTTGGCAAATTTCTGATGCAGATAGAGAAAAAGCACAATCTTTGGGAGCCAATAAATTATGTTTACGGTTATTTGATGCATCTGGTTCTGAAGGAAGCAACTTGAATCAAGGAACATTAAGGGAGATAGCAGTTGATAGTTACAGTACTGAGTGGTACTTGCCAATCCCACTTGCAGATAGAGATTACAAAGTTGAATTAGGTTACAAATATGGTTTTAACTGGATGTCATTGGCATTTTCTTCGATAAGCCATGTTCCTGGGTCTCATCCTTCTGAGCAAATTCTTGATAAATTTGTACCTTTTAATTTAGATTCTACTTCTGAGTCAATTCCAGATATTTCTAATCCTGTTATTTCAGAACAAAATGGTATGCATGAAAGGTTATATCAAGCAGCAACTAATATTCCTCTCAGAAGAAAAGTTGGTTCTGAAGAATTTATGGAAAATGTAAATTCAACAAATCTCAATGATAATCTTACAGATTCAGGTGCTGGTAAATGGTCATCAGGTTTAAATGATTCTGGAAGCGGAATTGTTAAAAATAGATCTTTTTGGCTTGTTGCTGATGCTGAATTAATTGTTTATGGAGCTACAGAGCCTTCTGCAAAACTGACAATAGGTGGAGAAGATGTACCTCTTGCTGCAGATGGTACTTTTAGAATTCAAGTTCCATTTAGAGACGGTATCCAAAAATATGATATTAAAGCTGTTGATGTTTCTGGTGAGCAAGAAAAAAGTATATCAATGAAATTTGATAGAACTACACCACTTGACGATACTAATGAAAAAGATAATGCTGAGACTGAATGGTTTTAATAAATTAAATTAATGCTAAAAAAAATTGTCGCTTTTACTCCATTGCTTGGGGCATTAACGTTTCCATTAATAGTTCCAATTACAATTTCTAAATTTGGTGTTAACTATGGAATTCTCAGTGCATTATTAATATCTTCATTATGGTTTATCGCTATGTTAAGAACATCCGAAATGCCTCATTAATTTAGTTAGATTTTTGGAAGCTTTTTAAAAATATGACTCAAGTTAATGTAATTAATATCAATTCTCCTTTTCTAGATCAAAAACCAGGCACTTCTGGTTTAAGAAAAAGTACTTTAAAGTTCCAGGAAGAACATTATTTAGAAATTTTTATTGAAGCAATCTTACAATCATTGGAAGATTTAAAAGCTTCAACATTAGTAGTTGGTGGTGATGGCAGATATGGCAATATTGAGGCAATAGAAAAAATTGTCCAAATATGCATTGCTCATAAAATTCAAAAGGTTATTGTTCCAAAATACGGTTTATTATCTACTCCTGCGACATCACATTTAATTAGAAAAAATAACGCTATTGGTGGAATTATTCTTTCTGCAAGCCATAATCCTGGTGGGATTGAAGGCGACTTTGGAGTGAAATTGAATATCTCTAATGGTGGCCCAGCTCCTGAGATAATTACTAATAAGATTTTCAAGGCCTCACAACTATTAACTAGTTATAAAATTTGTAAAATTCAATTACCTGATTTTAGTGAATATGGAACTTATTCTTATGGTGAAACTACCTTAGAAATTATTGATGGATTAAAAGATTATTCTAATCTGATGGAGAAAATTTTTGATTTTGATCAAATTAGTGATTTTTTAAAAAAAGACTTCTCATTAATATTTGATGCAATGAATGCGGTTACAGGACCATATGCAAAAAATATTTTCGTTGAAAAAATGGGCCTTGCGCATGATTGTGTCATGAATGGTAACCCGTTAAAAGATTTTGGAGGTTTACATCCTGATCCTAATCTTACTTATGCATCCCACCTGGCTGATTTGTTATTAAATAAAAAATCTTATAGTTTTGGTGCTGCATGCGATGGAGATGGAGATAGGAATATGATTTTAGGAAGTGGATGTTTTGTAAATCCTAGTGATAGCCTTGCAATAATCACTGCTAACACAAAATGTGTTCCTGGTTATAAAGATGGTATTACAGGTGTGGCACGATCCATGCCAACTAGCTCAGCGGTTGATAATGTTGCTCAGGCATTAAATATACCTTGTTTCGAGACACCTACTGGCTGGAAGTTTTTTGGAAATCTTTTAGATTCTAATTTAATTACTTTATGTGGAGAAGAAAGTTTCGGAACAGGTAGTAATCATGTGAGAGAGAAAGATGGACTATGGGCAGTTTTGTATTGGTTACAAGTTTTAGCTGAGAAAAAATGTTCGGTGAGTGATTTGATGCAGAATCATTGGAAACAATTTGGTAGGAATTATTATTCAAGACATGATTATGAGGCAATCCCCTCAGATATTGCTAATCAAATCTTTGGTAATCTAACTTCTATGCTTGAAAATTTAAAAGGAAATAGTTTTGCTGGCCATTTAGTTAAAGTTGCAGATAACTTTTCATATTTAGATCCCGTTGATAATTCCATAAGTGAAAATCAAGGTTTAAGATTGGTCCTTGATGATAATTCTCGAGTAATTGTGCGACTTTCTGGAACTGGAACTAAGGGTGCAACATTGAGACTTTACTTTGAGAAATTTTTCAATCCTCAACAGAATATTTCTTTAAATCCTCAGATCGCTTTGAAACCTCTTATTAATGATTTAGATGCTTTATTAAACATTTCAAAACTCACTCAAATGGAAACTCCTACAGTAATTACATAGAATTGATAGTAATGATTTTTTGATTTTATTTATATGCACTCAGAAAATTTATTTACTAATTTTTCTCAAATAGAAAATAATGCCCCTTTGGCAGATCAATTAAGACCAAAGAATTTGGAAGATTTTTTTGGTCAACAAACAATCCTGAATGAGAATTCGCTTTTAAGAACTGCAATATTAAACGATAAGATTAGTAATTTTATTTTTTCTGGCCCTCCTGGTGTTGGAAAAACTACCCTAATTGAAATTATTTCCTTTAATACTCGTTCAAAATTAATTAAGTTAAATGCAGTATTATCAAGTGTTAAAGAATTAAGAAATGAAATCGCTAATGCAAAAGATAGATTAATAAATTCAAAAAGAAAAACAATTTTATTTATCGATGAGGTTCATAGATTTACATCAGTTCAGCAAGATGCTTTATTACCTTCTATAGAAAATGGAACTATAACTTTTATTGGTGCTACAACTGAAAACCCTTTCTTTGCTGTTAATAAAGCGCTTGTTAGTAGGTCTCGTATTTTCACATTACTTCCTTTGTCGGAAAATGATTTGCAGAAAATAATACAAAAAGTCATAACTCACTATTCTAAAAAAAAAGATTCAAAAAAAGTTTATTTAACTCAAGATGCTATAAGTCATTTAGTTAAATTTTCTGGCGGTGATGCAAGAACATTAATCAATGCGCTAGAGATGGCCATAGAAGCAACTTCTCAAAATGATGCTAAAGAAATCAAGATTAATCTCTCAATAGCAGAGGATGCAATTCAAAAGAAAAATATTGTTTACGATAAAAATGGTCAAAATCATTACGATGTAATAAGTGCCTTTATCAAGTCAATAAGAGGTTCTGATCCAGATGCAACTTTGTTCTGGCTTGCGAATATGTTCGAGGCGGGTGAAGATCCTAATTTTATTTTTAGAAGACTACTTATATCTGCCAGTGAAGATATTGGAATAGCTGATCCTAATGCCATAGTAGTTGTACAATCCTGTTGTGATGCTTTTGAAAGAGTTGGTTTTCCAGAAGGATTATATTTTTTAACGCAGGCTTCTTTATATTTAGCTATGTCTCCAAAAAGTAATAGTATGAAAAGTATTTTTAAAGCAATTGAAACAATCAAATCTTCCAATACTTTTGATGTTCCACTTCATTTAAAAAACAATTCTAATAGTTATGTTAATCCTCATAATTATCCAGGTAATTGGGTCGCACAAGAATATCTTCCCAAATCTTTAAGAGGTTTAAAAATATGGGAACCAAATAATAATGGATGGGAAAAAACTCAATATGAAGAGCTGCTTAGAAGAAAAGAAAACTAAAAATTTTTTGAACAACAAATAATCTCAGGATTAAAAGAAGTTTTTTCTTCGTAGGCTAAAGCTATAGTCCAATGATGGAAGTTAATCTGTAAATAATTTAAATGTATGTTTTTCTTCTTATGAATTAACTTTTTTGGCTTTTCAAAAAATTGCCAATGGTTAATGTCTGTAGCTAATTTTCCATGATCCCATTTTATAGCCGCTTCAACAGCACACCATTGATTTAATATCATATTTTTTGTCAAACAATTATTATAGATTGATTTATTGGTATGAAAAAAATATTTTTCTGCAATTTTTACATAGTTAAAATCTCTATCCGTTCTCTCAATATCTATCCCTATTCTGCTTTTATGCCAGACTATAGTAATGGCATCTTTACAATGACTTAAACTTATATTTCCCATGCCTGAAGGTAAACTTGGAGGTTCTCCCGGATGAGCATTAATCGGAATTTCTAGGGGGTCTAAATCAAAAAGTGTTGAAAGTGATTGTCTTAAGTAAGCTCTTGTTTCTAAAAAAATCTTTGATCTTGAACTTGATAGATTTTTTGCAGTTTTAATTTCTTCTATCGTTGCAACATCTTGCACACCTTTAATCTCATAAAACCAAATTTTTGGTATTTTATATTCATACTCATTTAATAATTTCAATGGCTCTTAAGGTTGGTGACAAAGCACCAGAATTTAAATTAAAAGATTCTTTTGAGAAAGAAGTTTCTCTTAGTGATTTTAAAGGTAAAAAAATAATACTATACTTTTACCCAAAAGATAATACTCCAGGATGTACTAAAGAAGCATGTAATTTTAAAGAGAATTGGGATTTACTCCAAAAAAATAACATTGTTGTGCTTGGTATTAGCAAAGATAATGCATCCTCTCATCAGAAGTTTATAGAAAAATTTAATTTACCTTTTATTCTTTTAACTGATTCTGAACCTTTTAAAGTTTCTTCTGATTACGATAGCTATGGACTTAAGAAATTCATGGGAAAAGAATATATGGGAATGATGAGAAATACTTTCTTGATCGATACTGATGGTAACATCGAAAAAATTTACTTAAAGGTAAAAGCAGCAATAATGGCTGATCATATAATTGCAGACCTTGGGTTAAGCTAATTTTTTAAAGACAGGTGGTGAATAATCATTCCCTCCATAACCAAATTAGGAGCATTTATTATATTTTTTTTGTTAGTTTCTAGAGATTTTGATATGAATTGAGAGTCTCCTCCACATGTTATCAAGATATCTTTTAGTGGATTAAATGAATTCTTAATAACACCAGTAAGAGAATTGATTACTCCTTTTAAAATTGCCTCTTCTGTATTAATCAAAAAATCTTTTGTAGGGACTTCATATTTTTTTGGAACTTTAAGATTTTTTGTATTTTGTTCCATTGATTTTAATTGTGTTAGAAGACCTGGAATAAGTTGACCTCCTATAATAGATCCATTCGAATTCAATTTTGTAATTGATAATATTGTCCCAAGATCTGCAATTAGCAAATCTTTTTTTAAAGGGTTTTTAATAATTTTTAGTGCTGCAAGACAAGCAAGAGATCTATCAACTCCAAAATAATCAGGAAGATTTGATAACTGAATATCTTTAGTTTTTATTTCATTTTCTTTTTTGAGCAAAAAATTAGGTAGTTTCCCCACAGAAGCCCAAATTAATTGATCAAGATCTATATTTTTGGGAACTTTTTGCTCTTTTTTAGAATGGAAGAATTTAGATTGATTTTTAGAATATTTAGCCCAATGAAGCCTACTATTGCCTACTAATAAAAAATTTATATCTGAGACCATTGTTTTTTGATAATTTAATCATTAATGTGTATTCCACATTCTTGTTTCATCCCTCCAAACCTTGTATCTCTGCCTTTTGTTTCGATACCATCAGGACTGCTTGAATGCCAATCGCCTACAGAAGAATAACCTTTAATAAAAAGTGGATGGGCAGGTAAGTTATTCTCTTCCATATAATAAAAAATATCTTTATTTGTCCAATTTAATAAAGGTCTTAAAGATATTCTTTGACGAATTACGTCTAGGAATTTCATTTTATTTCTATTTTCTGTTTGACTTGATCGAACACCGCTTGCCCAGCAATAAATATTATATTTTTCTAGCCCATTATCTAAAGGTTTTATCTTTCTTAACTCATGATACTTATCTAAATCACTCTCTTTATTTGTTTCCCAAAGTTTTCCGTATTTAGCCTCCATTCTTGCTGGAGATAATTCACTTTGCAGAACTTCTACTTCTAATGATAAATCTTGAATAAGCTTTTCAGCGTAATGGTATGTTTCTGGAGGTAGATAACCTGTGTCTATCCAAAATATTTTGATTTTTTTTTGCAGACATAATTTACTAACCATATTTAAAAGGACTGATGACTGTATGCCAAAACTTGTTGTAATAGCAAATTGATTATCAAACTTTTCATAACCCCAAGTAAGCATTTCTTGAGGCTTCATATCTACTAGCTCTTGATTATATTTCCTTAAGTTAGGTTGAATATCTTTGTGGATGTTTTCAATCATTCTTCAATTTGATTATGAGTTTAATGTTATTTCACTCAATTAAAAAATTATTCGTATAGTTTAATAATACATTTACGCATAACAATATTTCGCTTATGAAATCAGCACAAAAACCAATAGTAATAGTTGGAGCAGGTTTTGCAGGCATGACATTTGCTTTGAATTTAAAGAATCTTAATCCTTCTTTACCGATTCTTGTAGTTGATTCTGAAACTAACTTTATATTTAAACCTTTAATGTACGAAGTTTTAAGTAAAGAAATAAGAAGTTGGGAAGCCACCCCAAAATTTGCAAATATTTTTTCCGATGCGGGTATAACTTTTTTAAGAAATTGTTTAACCAAGATTTCCTTCAAAGAAAATATTCTTGAATTTAGTGACGAATTAAAATTAAGTTATCAGTATCTCATTATCTGTACAGGATCTATTCCAAATAGTTTTTTTATAAAAGGTGTAGATGAAAATTGTTATTTTTTTAATGATGTTCATGATTTAAATAAATTAAACTCTTTTTTAAAAAAATCACAAGATACTGCGTTGCATAAAAAGTTATTCATAGTTGGAGGTGGTCCCTCTGGTATCGAGTTGGCATGCAAAATTAAAGATATATTTACAGACCAATTTGAAATTAATGTAATAGAAAAATCAAATGAAATCCTCAATAAAAACAAAATTTTTAATAGAGAACAAGCAGAGAAGGCATTAGAAAAAAGAAAAATCAACGTTCTTTTGAATTCCACAGTTGAAGAAGTCTCAGAAACTAAGATTAGTATTTCTTGTGAGGTTGGAATAACTTCCTTAGATAAAGATATTGTTATTTGGACAGCAGGAGTTAAACCTAATTTGTCTTACTTAGAAACTGATCAAATAACAAAAAAATTTGGACGAATTTTAGTTAATAATAATTTGCAAATAGAAAACCATAAAAACTGTTTTGCTATTGGTGATGTTTCAGTTATTGAAGGAATGGAGGATTTACCCATAACTGCTCAGGTCGCTATGCAGGAGGGAAATCATCTTGCTAATAATTTAGAACTTTTAATTCAAGGGAAAGATCCTTTACCCTTTATATTTAAAGACAACGGTGAAATGATTAGCTTAGGAATAGGCGAAGCTTCAATTTCTGGGCTTGGGGTTACTTTATCTGGGAAATTGGCTTTCGAGGCAAGAAGACTAATATATGCTTCCAAGTTGCCTGATATTACAGAAAGCTTAAAATCTGCATCTTCATGGATATTTCAAAAAAAATCAATTTTAAAAAAGTTTCTTAAAAAAGATTATTCGAATTAAACTTTTTTGAAATATTGTTTTTGGGTATATTGAGTTAAATAAGTTTTGTATGAATTTAATTGCAGTAGTTAGTAATAATTTTGATGCGTTTATAACGGTAATTGTTTTAATAATGTCAATAATTTTGTTTATTAGAAATACTATTGCACCAGAATTGACTGGTTTGTTATGTGTCGGAATATTCATATCTACTGGGGTTCTTTCTCCTGAAAAAGCTTTGGCTGGATTTGGTAGCCCTTCTTTAATTACCCTTATGGGTTTATTTGCAGTTTCCTCAGCATTATTTAAAAGTGGTGCATTAGACAGAGTAAGAGAATTGATTTCTTCTGAAAATATTCGAACTCCAAGGAAATTAATTTCTTTAATAGCTTTTTTGATTGCTCCAATATCTGGAATTGTACCTAATACTCCAGTAGTAGCATCTTTGTTACCTTTAATTGAAAGTTGGTGCGAGAGAAGAAATATATCACCATCAAAAGTTTTATTACCTCTTTCTTTTGCTACTTTACTCGGTGGAACTCTGACATTATTAGGTAGCTCAGTAAATCTTCTTGTAAGTGATATTAGTCAACAATTAGGTTATGGAGGTTTGGAATTATTTAGTTTGACATCAATAGGAATTCCTGTATGGCTTATAGGTACAACCTATATGATTCTAGTTTCTGACATGCTTTTGCCAGATAGAGGGAGAGATAAGGAGTTTATTAAAAATGGTGATATGAATATATATTTTACCGAAGTTACTATTCCCTCTACTTCAGAATTAGTTGGACAATCTGTCAGAAATAGTAGATTACAAAGACGATTTGACGTTGATGTTCTGGAATTACAACGAAATGGAAAAGTTATTCTTCCTCCTTTGGCTGATAGAAAGATTGAACCGGATGATAGATTGATAATCCGCGTTACAAGGGCAGACTTATTTAGGCTGCAGCAAGAACATACTATTCTGTTAGGAGAAAACAAAACATCTTTCGATGGGTCTAATGTTTTCTCAGATGATGAAGGTACTAAGACCTTTGAAGCCTTGTTACCAGCTGGTTCAACTTTAGCCGGTGCCAGTTTGAGAGAATTAAGATTTAGGCAGCGTCATAATGCAACAGTTTTAGCATTAAGAAGAGGTCAACAAACTGTTCAGGAGAGGTTAGGTCAAGCTGTTTTAAGGGCTGGAGATGTTTTATTATTGCAAGCACCGCTAGATTCAATAAGAGGTTTGCAAGCTAGTAATGATTTGCTTATTTTAGATCAATTCGAAGATGACTTACCTTTTTTGATAAAAAAACCTATATCGATTGCAATTGCAATAGGAATGGTGGTTTTGCCTTCGGTTTCTAATATTCCATTAGTAGGTTCAGTTCTTTTGGCAGTGATTGCAATGGTTGCTTCTGGATGTTTAAGACCTGCAGAGATACAAAAATCAATTAGGTTAGACGTCATTTTATTGCTGGGATCTTTATCATGTTTTAGTGTAGCTATGCAGATAACTGGATTGGCAGATGTAATTGCAATTAATTTAAACTTTGTCCTCAACGGAATGCCTCTTTATTTTGCACTAGTCATAATTTTTGTATCTACAGTTATTCTTACGCAATTTATAAGTAATGCTGCTTCGGTTGCTTTGATTTTGCCTGTTGCTATTGAATTCTCAAATGTTTTAGAAATTTCACCAAGTGCTTTAATAATGCTTGTTTTATTCGGAGCAAGTCAATCTTTCTTGACTCCAATGGGTTATCAAACAAATTTAATGGTTTATGGTCCTGGAAGATATAGATTTTTTGATATCGCAAAATACGGAGCTGGATTAACACTTATAATGTCATTTACTGTGCCAGCATTGATAATTTTAAATTACGGGTAATATCGTGAAATTCCCATTCTCAGTTTATAAGTTAAAAGATGCTTACAAAAAGCTATCTGTACCTCAATTTACTATCGTTACAGGCCTGTTTATTATTTGCCTTGGAACTTTAATTTTGAGCTCTCCATTATGTTCATCTTCAAAGGTTGGTTTGTGGGAAGCATTTTTTACATCTACTTCTGCAATAACCGTTACTGGCTTAACCATAATAGATATTGGTGTTGATTTAAATTTCTTTGGCCAAGTTTTCTTAGCTTTTATGCTTTTATCAGGTGGTCTAGGATTAATGGCCATTACAACATTTTTACAAGGGTTTGTTGTAAAGGGGACAAAGCTAAGAACGAGATTAGATAAAGGAAAGACTTTAGATGAATTTGGAGTTGGAGGAATTGGTCGAACTTTTCAAAGCATTGCTATTACTGCGATTAGTATTATATCCTTGGGTTCAATTGTCTTATATTCTTTTGGATTTGTAGATATTCAAAATAATTGGGAAAGACTATGGTCCTCGATTTTTCACAGCATTTCTGCATACAACAATGCAGGATTTTCGTTAATGTCAAATAGTCTTCAAGACTATAGAACAAATCATTTGGTTAATAGTGTTTTTGTTTTTCTCATTGTTATGGGTGGATTAGGTTGGCGGGTTATTGATGATATTTGGAGTCATAAAAAAAATCTTTCTTATAAGAAATTAAGCCTTCATTCTAGACTAGTTATTAGGACAAGTTTGTCTCTAATATTGTTCGGCTCATTAGGATTTTTTATCACTGAATCATTGCTAAATAGTCAATTTTTTAATGATTTAAATTTGTTTGAACGGTTAATGTCATCTATTTTTGAAACAGTTAGTGCAAGAACTGCAGGCTTTACAAATTTTCCGATTTCTTTGAACTCTATCTCAGATACAGGCCTCTTATTATTAATGACACTTATGTTTATTGGAGCGAGTACAGGAGGTACTGGTGGAGGCATAAAAACAACTACATTTATAGCTTTAATGGCTGCAACTAGATCAACTTTAAGAGGTGAGAAAGATGTAATTATTAGCAATAGATTAATTTCAGATAAAGTTATTCTAAAGGCAGTTGGAATCACAGTTGGATCTTTGCTTTTTGTTCTTTTAATGGCAATGTTGCTTAGTACAACAAATACTTTTGTTAAAAAAGAATCATTCACATTCCTAGAGATTCTGTTTACTTGCATATCTGCATTTGCAACAGTTGGTTTTGATATTGGTTTAACCGCAAAATTAAATCATTTTGGTCAATTTATTCTTATTGTGGGTATGTTTGTGGGCAGACTTGGGATTCTTTTGCTTTTAAGTGCACTTTGGCAGGCTCTTTATAAGAGTAGAATAGATAGACAAAAGAGAATTGGCTATCCTAGGGCTGATCTATATGTTTAGAATTGACTAAGTTTTATTATGGCTGATTGGTGGCAGTGGTCTCAAAAGAGAGAAAATGAAGCACTCACTTTTGCAGTTGTCGGCGTTGGAAGATTTGGAACCGCAGTTTGCAGAGAACTTATTAGTAATGGTGCTGATGTTCTGGCTGCAGATTATTCGGAAAAAGCTATTGATGATTTAAGGCAATTAGAACCTTCGATAGAAGCGAGAGTTGTAGATTGTACTGATGAAGAGTCTATGAAGGAATCGGGAATTCTTGAAATGAATACTGTTGTAGTGGGTATTAGTGAACCTATTGAAGCAAGTATAACTACAACTCTTATTGCTAAGGATAGTGAAGGTAGCAAAGTGAAAAGAGTAATAGCGAGAGCTACCAGTGACTTGCACGAAAAAATGTTAAAAAGAGTAGGTGCAGATAAAGTTGTTTTCCCATCTAGGATGCAAGGAGAAAGATTAGGTTTAGAACTAGTAAGACCAAACCTAATTGAAAGACTGGAACTAGATAATCAAACTGGTATAGATGAAATAACTGTTCCAGAGGAATTTATTGGAAGATCATTAAGAGATTTAAATTTGAGGAAAAATTATTTAGTAAATGTTCTTGCTGCAGGACCTGCTGAAGAGTTAACAGTTAATCCTCCAGCAAAATATATTTTGGAAAGAGGAAATATTTTGGTAGTCATGGGTAAAACTGTAGATTTACAGAAATTGCCTCAAAATTAATTATTTTTAATCAGATTTTTTATAGTATCTAATCCTTTGAGGAGCTCTTTTTAATCTTCTGACGCTTTGTTTTTCAAGTTCATCTCTAAATTTATCAGTATTTAAATTATTTTCTGAAACAGGAGATTTACTTTCTTTTTCGAAATATTTTTTTATACCCTCTTGTATTAACACTTTTGCCATATTACTTACTGTCCTAGATTCATTATCGGCCAAAATAGTTAACTGCTCACATATTAATTCTGGAAGAACTACTTGAATTCTGGGGGATTTAGGCTTCCCATTAGCTGAGTTTTGGCGGGTAGCCATGAGTCAAAGTTGATAACTGTTACTTATTAGTATACACAGTTAGTCAAGGATACTATCTTTGTGTATATTATTAGTAAGTAAATTTATGTCCGTATCAATTAATTGTTTTATTGTCCTATGAAAAATTCAAGAAAAATTGATTCTCCTAAAAGGTCGATAATTGATAAACCGCAAAAAAGATTAGTCAATTCTGATTTTCTCGATAATGAAAATAGTGACGTTTTGGTATCAGCTGTAATTAGTCCATATTTGTTAACTCATCTTCACCATATTCTTCAGCAGTCAGAGTATTATGCCCAAAAAGACGGTAGAAAATCTCACGCCGCTAACTTTGCGAAACTAAGAAAAGTTTTATGTTTAGACGCAAGAAGTATGGCAGATGCCTCTGCAAAAGAGATAAAAGATGTGGATAATGATTTATCTAATAATAAATATAATAAACAAAATGTAGCTTGAAGTAATAATCTATTAATAAATAGATTTTAAAACCATGTCCAGTAATGCTAAAAAGCTCTACAAGTTAATAGCCAACGATTCCAAAAAGAAACAAAATCTTTTTATGACAGCCTTAACTAATCCCAAAAAAGCCTTAGATAAAATATGCGATATTGGCAACGAGTTAAATATTTCTGTGACTAAAGAAGAGGTTATTGAATATTTGAGTACTATTGATGATGAAGCAACTAAAATGTGGTTAATCAAGGCTCGAGGAGGTCTTTAGGAAAAGGTTTCGAATAATTATTATTTGGATTAGGAATAGTTTTTATTCTTTTGTTGTAGCCACCTCCACCAGCCAAAGTCCAAAAAAACCAATAACTTGGAATTGCAAGAGCTGCAGCTATGAAAATCACTACAATTTGTTCTATTCTTTTCATGATTTAATTTTATTCCACAAAATATTTTTTAGTAAATAAGCCACAGATTTTGTAAATTCTATTTTAAAACAGTGATTAGATTTGAAGGTGTAAGCAAAATTTATTCTACAGATGTTGTTTTAAAAAATATTAGTTGGGAGATTAAGAAAGGAGAAAAAGTTGGCTTAGTTGGTTCTAATGGTGCAGGTAAATCAACCCAATTTAAGATTCTAATTGGAGAGGAAGAGCAAACAAGTGGAACGATCATCAAAGAGGGAAATCCTAAAATTGCCCATTTAAAGCAAGAGTTTGATTGTAATTTGAATTTTTCAGTTAGACAGGAATTAGAAAGTTCTTTTAATGATATACAAATTGTTGCCATTAAACTTTTAGAAATTGAGAATAAAATGAAATCGTTGGATATAAAAAATAATTCCGATGAACTTGAAATATTTGTCAATCAACTCGCAAAATATCAAGCAAAATTTGAAGCTTTAGGTGGTTACAAAATGCAATCTGATGTAGAAAAAATTTTACCAAAATTAGGCTTTTCTATAGAAGATGCTGATAAATTAGTTGGCAATTTCTCAGGTGGTTGGCAGATGAAAGTTGCACTTGGAAAAATAATCTTACAAAAACCTGATTTACTTTTACTGGATGAACCAACCAATCATTTAGATTTAGAAACTATTTTTTGGTTGGAAGAATATCTATTATCGCTTAAAATTGCTGTTATAATCATCAGCCATGATAGATATTTCTTAGATAAATTATGTAAAAAAATAATTTTTGTAGATAGAGGAACATCTGAAACATATAATGGGAACTATTCTTTTTTTGTCGAACAGAAATCTTTGAATGAAGAATCACAAAATAAGGCATATCAATTACAACAAAAAGAAATTGAGTTACAGAAGAGGTATATAGATAGATTTAGAGCTAGTGCAACTAGAAGTTCTCAAGCAAAGAGTAGAGAAAAACAATTAAAAAAGATTTCTAAAATTGAGGCTCCCATAGCAAAATCAAAAAGTCCTGTTTTTAATTTTCCAGAGTGCCCTCGCTCAGGAAAATTAGTTCTAAATATCAAAAATTTGTCTCATAGTTTTGAAGATAAAATTCTTTTTTTAGATATTAATTTAAAGATTTCTTCTGGGGATAAAATAGCAATATTGGGACCTAATGGCTGCGGCAAATCTACATTGCTTAAAATTATTATGAAAAAAATATCCCCTGAAATTGGAGAAATTAATCTTGGTAAACATAATATAATTTGTAGCTATTATGAACAAAATCAGGCAGAAGCACTTTCACTTGACGAAAGGGTTATTGATTTAATATGTAATAAGTCACCAGAATGGTCCCAAAAAAAAGTTAGGACATTTTTAGGGGGTTTTGGCTTTCAAAATGAAACCGTTTTTAAATATATTAAACAACTCAGTGGGGGAGAAAAGGCAAGATTAGCATTGGCGCTAATGATTATAAATCCTAGTAATTTCCTTCTTTTGGACGAGCCGACTAATCATTTGGATCTACAATCTAAGGAAAACTTAGAATTAGCAATCAAAAATTATAAAGGTTCATTATTAATCATTTCTCATGATCGGTATTTTATTTCACAGGTTGCAAATAAAATTATCGAAATTAAAGATTCAAAATTATTTTCATATGATGGAAATTACGAATATTTTTTGGAAAAAACTCAAAGTCAAAAAAAAATTTGATTACTTTTAATAAAGTTTACATTTAGCTAAGTAAGATCACTCATTTATCTTTACATAGTTTACCTTCCTTGATTAATCTTAAAAATACAAAAATAAGTTTTAATATTTTATATGAAAAATTTTGAATTCCAAGAAAAACAGTTTCAAATTTCTGATCCTATTGAAAGTTATTTTGAATGCATTACTAGCTGTGATATAAGGGATGGTAGATGTATTTCTAGGTGTGTGGAAATACTTAAACAGAATGACAATTAAATCTTTTAGTTGTTTTCTAGATTAGTTATATCAGTTGGTATTACTTTTAATTGAATAAATTTATTTTTACGCTTCAATAAAATATCTACTTGTTTATTAATACCATTTTTACTTATTTGGTCTATAACGTCTGATGCCGTTTCAATATCTTTATTGCCGACTTTTAATATAATATCCTCTATCATAATCCCACTCTTTTCAGCTGGGCTGTTAGGTACTACATATCCAACTTTAACGACATTATTTTTTCTCTCGGAATTACTTTCTTCTATTAGGCTAATCCCGATCATAGGATGTATTACTTTTCCATTTTTTATGAGTTGATAGGCAATTTCCTTTGCTTTATTAATTGGGATTGCGAAGCTCAAACCCGCTCCTGGACCTGATCTTATCAACGTATTAATACCAATTACTTCTCCCTCGCTATTCAATAGTGGACCTCCAGAATTGCCAGGATTAATAGCAGCGTCTGTTTGTATCAATTCAAGCTTTTTATCATATATTCCTAATTGATTCACGTTTCTATTTAAATTACTAATAATACCAAGGGTAACTGTGTTTTCTAGTCCAAATGGATTTCCAACTGCTATGGCCCAATCACCAACTTTAATCTTTGCCGAATTGCCCAATTTTGCTTTTGGCCAAGGTCCTTTCCCTTCAATCTTTAGCACAGCTAAATCAGTAAAAAAGTCTTGCCCTATAAGTTTTGCTTCAAATTTTTTCCCATTGGTTAAACCAACAATTACCTTATCTGATTTATTCACAACATGAGCATTGGTCATTATAAGTCCATCTGCAAATATAAATCCACTACCTTGGCTTTGTTCTATCCTAGGCCGATTGTCATTAGGTAAATCTAATCCAAAAAATCTCTCAAAATATGGGTCTAGAAGTAATTGAGAATTTCTAGGAAATTTTCTTTTTTTAACATATCTTTGAGTATCAATTGTTACCACAGCTGCACCGGTTCTCTCTACAGCTTTAGTAATAAAAGATCTGTTTGAATATAAACCAACTTCATTAATTTTTGGTTGACTTAATGGTTGGGATATAACTTTTGCAGGATATCTAATGCCCACTGAAATTAATGAGGCGATAAGTAATAGCTTTTGGATGTCTCTTTTCAATTTTGATTTTTTATGTTCTTCGAGAAATTAATAGACCATATAGGTATAATTTAAATATAACTACTAATAAAATTTATTGAATCTAGAGAATAATTTAATAACTTAAAGTAGCTAAATTTCTTTTTTTCGGGCTATGATATTAAACATATAACCAACTAATTTATAAGTTCGATGACTATTCTATTCCCAATAATATATTCTGCAGCCTTGACTTATTTAGTTTGGAAAGCTTTTAAAGTAATGTCTAATGGCTGGGGTATATCCGATAATAAAAATCAACGATTGAGTACTACCAGTTTTAATCAAAAAAAGTACACAATACATCCAGAACTTTTAGATAAATCAGGAAATATAACAGAAGAGGAACTACTAACGGTAAGATTTTCTAATGACAATGACTCTACATTAGAAGAAAAAGGTTCAAAAACTGATTAATCAAATTATATCTCAGGAAAAAAATTGGAATTAAGAACAAAAATTGTCTCAGCGGTAATAAGATCACTCAAGTTGCCACCAAGGTTTCGTTTAAAAATGGTTAAAGAAGATCCAGTGAGACTTGAACTAAGTCTTACCCCTTCTTACGGTAAAAATCCAGTAATTGTTGGTATAGTTGAATCTTTAGACTTAGTCGCTCGAAGAGATAGAGAAGGTAGACTACCCAGAGATCTTCAAGGGACTTGGGACTGGACTGTAAGACATGGAAAAGTTAGTACTGGAGGTTGGAATCCTATGTTAAAAGAAGCATTGCAAACAATGTTTGATACAGGATTGCCAGCCATTGTATTTGAGGAGTTAACTGGAGATGAGTATCGACCTGTTGATGGCGTAAGACATGTTAAATAAATAATTAATTATTTATCATAAATTCTTCCTTAAAACGTTAAAATAATTTGATAGACAATCTAGTTAATTATGAATAATGAAAATCAACCAAGATTTGGCTTTGTAAATTTCGCAGAAACTTGGAATGGCCGTATGGCAATGATGGGCATTTTGATTGGACTTGGTACTGAATTAATTACTGGACAAAGTATTCTTCGACAAATTGGAATAGGTTAGTATTTTACTGAATTTCTTCTGCTTTCACATCAATGGTACTTTCACTAGGATTTTTATCTAATTGATTTTTCTTAATTATGTTATCTAAATCTGCACCGCAACTCATGCAGGTTTCACTTAAACCTAATGATATTGCCCCACAATTAATGCATGTATTAATTTTAGATTTATAAGAGTTAAAACCTATAAACACTAAAACTAATAATAGAAGAGGAATTAAAAATAAAAGAATTAGGATATTTCCAACAAGACTAATGAAAAAGTTAAATCCAAAAATTGGAATGACGATAAGTATGATTAATGAGTAGGTAAGAATATTTTTATTAGCTTTAAGAAAATAATTCACCTTAGTTATTCTTATCTATAATTTCTTTTTTTATTTAATAAAGTCATACTAGCAATTACTACGCTCCAACACTGTCCAAAATATAAAATCACTCCTAATAGCCATACCCACAAAGTAAGTACTAGAAAACCTCCAATAAAACCGTATGCTTGAAATCTTACTCCAAGTGAGAGAATACTTTTACTTACTGCAAGGTTCAAAGTGGTTAGGCCAATTCCAATAAGAAAAGATCCAGGCAAAAGTGGCTTTAATGGAACTTTTCTACTGGGTAAAAGTGCTTGTAATAAAAGAGCCATTAAAGAAAAGCCAATTAGTGGTATTGCAAACTGACCAACTTGCAATAGCGGCAACTTCAATAATAAATCAGAAATAAGATTATTAGATTGTGAAAGATTTTCTAAAACGTTACTTGGGATCATCCTAAGATTTGCACTAATCTGATCTAGTACCATTAAAAAACCAATAAAGAATACTATTAAAAAGGCTTCAACTCTATTTCGGAGAAACTTCGAAGCTTGCACTCTCCAAGCAGCATTAACTTTTTTAGAAGGAATTTCGTCCTCCCAAAGCCTATCTGAACCTCTTTGAAGAGATAGATATGCATTTCCTGCTGTAAAAAGCAAAAACATAGCCCCAAGAATACCTGCTCCAAACCCTTGATCTATTAAATTAAATAATGTTGTCTCTACTAACTCAACTACTGAAGGAGGTAAAAGCTGAGCTGCAATAGAAATTATTTGTTGATCTAATCCCTCTTGTTTTCCAAGGAACCATGAAGCTATTGAAAGGGAAATCAGAAGAATAGGAAAAAATGATTGAAGTGTGTAGTATGCAAATGCAGCGCTTAAATCAATACAATCAGATTTGCTCCACCTCTCACAAGCTCCCCATAAACTTTTAAGTATCCAGGTTGAACTTCGCTGCATATTGATTTTCTTCAAATATTTTATTTATTTATTTATTTTTAATTGTATCTGATTAAGAAATTTTTCAAGTAATTATTTATTTATGATGCAACTAATTTTCCAATAATAAATTGCCCCATGGCTTTAAAATTTCAAATTTTTCTAAAGATCTACAAGCAATTAATGGAAAATTAACATCGCTCAAGTCTTCTCCTGAAAATAAATTTAAAGGATTTTTTTCTAACCACTCTATAGAACAATTGAGTTCTTCTAATAACAGCCAAGCTGCTGCAATATCCCATATCTTTGGGGTTGATTCTATTGCTCCAAAAGTTTGTCCCATCGCTACACTAGTTAGATTTAAACTTGATACACCTAAGAGTCTAATTTTGCCAGGAAATATTGAGGTTGGCTTTTTTTGTAAAATTTTTATAGATCTACTGCACAAAGAAATGCATTCACTTTGACGATTATTTTTGCTTGGATCTATTTTCTGGTTATTTAACCAAACTCCTTTGCCTTTAATGGATACAAACTTTTTTTTCAATGTAGGAATTATTAAAAAAGAAGATTGCGGTTTACCATCAACGAACCTTGCTACTGATATAGACCAGTAAGGAATACCTGCAGCAAAATTTGTTGTCCCATCAAGTGGATCGACCACCCAATAAGCTTTGGAGTTTGGAATTGACTTTTCCCCTTCTTCACTGAGGACGCCCTCTCCTGGAGCTATCGAAGCTAAGCCATTTACGATTGTTTTGTCACTCCATAAATCACAACTGGTTAATAATGATCCGTCTGCTTTATTTTTGGCGCTAATATTTCCAAAATCTTTTTTCTGGCGTTGACTAACTAATTCAAATAAAGAATCTAATTCACTTAATTGCTTATTAGTTAAATTTGGTGGATTCATCCTTGTATATTGCAAATAGAATCTGTGTCTTTAATTTTACTATCATTACTATCCAAACAATTTTTACTTAAGTCAATAAAAGTTAATCTTTCTAATTCATCTAAATTCAAATTGTAATTATATATTGCATTAATATTTTTTGATTTTGCATTACTTAATTCATTTTGCCTAACAAGAACGTCTTTTAGAGTTGATATTCCAACATCATACCTAAGTCTGGAGAGCCTCACAGACTCTTTGCTAGATTCAATTTCTTTAAGAGAAGAAATTATTTTTTCTTCATTTAATTTAAGATTTAAGTAGGCTTTACTAATACTAGTGGTCAAAACATTTTTAAGATTTTCATAAGCATATTTTTCAGCTTCTGCATCTGCTAGTTTTGATTTGTAAGAGTTCTTATTTTGACCGCCATCAAAAATATTCCATGCAAAATTTAGACTTATGGTATTTGTATAATTAGATCCAGACTCTTCAGAGTCTATAACCTCGGAAAGTGCATCACCCTTTGTAAATGTACTAGATAATGTATTGCTGATAAAAATATTTGGCTTATTTTGAGCTAAAAAACTATTTGCTTGGCTATTTTTGATTGATTTTTGAAGAAGAAGATTTTTTAAGGAAAGATTTTTTTCTAAACCATCATTAATATTTTTATTTAAGCTATGATTCCAGAATCCTATTAATTTTTGCTCATTATTACTTTCGAAATCCCCTTTAATATTAAGAATCTCTTTAAGTGAAATTTTATTAATTTTATGTTCTATTTTCTTTTCATTAAGTGATTGTTTATCTCGAGATAATTGAGCTTCTGCTTCAAGAAGTTCAAATTTTGTACCAATTCCAGCATCTAACTTCGCTTTAGCATTTTTTAAACTTGTAATTGATAAATCAAGTGTGAATTTTTTATTTTGAATATCTTGATATGACTTTTGGTATTTGTGATACCTCATTCTTGCCTCTTGAATTAAATCTTTTTTCTTAATCTCATAATTATTTTCTGCAATTTTGTAATTTGCTTTAGCAATATTAATTTCGGATCCTCTAAGTGGAGCAATTATATCCCATTTGATATTCAGTGAGGGATTAGCCGATAATTGTGATGTTTTTAAAGTGGGTGACTTGCTATTGTACTTTTTACCTGCGACATATTTTGGTAACCCATTTGCTTGGAAATCTAAGGATGGGTATCTTTTAGCAATTTGACTGGAAAGATTAAAGCTTGCAGATGCTACTAAGTTTTGTAATGACTTTAATTCTTGATTATTTAATACAATTTTTTCTATTTCTTTGTACTTAATAAAGGTAATATTTGGTTTTTCTTCTAGAACATTATCAATATAATTTTTTGTTTCGCTCGATAGTACATTAACAGAGTTGATACTTAGAGCAAGTGGCAATAACAAGATAGGATTAATTACTCTTCTAAGCATGTTTTATAGTATAGAAGTTATTTGATTAACCAATCAAAGTATTAATAATATCATTTGAATCATCAAGAACGTGAATTTTGGTATTTAATTGATTTTCAACTTCTTTAATATTTTTATCATCTAAAAATAAATCAGTATTAAGTTTTAACATAATAGATGGTATGTAAATAGCTTCTCCCAAATCTTTATTTTTCAGCCCGTGAATTAGATCTTCTCCAGTAAGAAGACCTGTAACAACTTGATCTTGACCCCAATAAATACTGGGTAAACCATATAAATTAATTGTTAATCCATTAATCAAGTTTAATTTCTTAACTGTAGGAATTAGGGCTTCATAAACTAATTTACCGACAATCCAACTAACTTTTTTTGGCTTTTTTACTGTTTGGGGTAGATTTTGAGTCTTCTCACCTAATGCTTCTAGAAAGTTTCTAATAGTCCCAACTCCATTAGACTCTTGTGGCATATTTTCGTAGGTTTTGTAACTAGGTAAATTTGAACCAGCAATTAAATACCATTCGTCTGCTAGCCAACAAAAACGAGTCCCAAGAGTAATTTGTAGAGAGGCTTGAATTCTCTCTACTTGTTTAATAGTTTTTTTTGCGTACTCTGGGCTTATTGATTTCAATCCATCATTTTCAGGTCTAAATTTTGTAAGTCCTACAGGAACTATTGCAACTGAAAGTACTGTCTGAGAAGATTTTTTATAGAATTCAGCAAGTTCCAAAATTGATTTCTCAAGAATATCCCCATCATTTATATCTGGACAAACAACTATTTGAGCATGTATTTGAATAGAGTTTTTTTCAAACCACGAAATTTGATCAAGTATTACTCCTGCTTTTTTATTTTTTAATAATTTTTCTCTTGTGGCGGGATCAGTAGCATGAACTGAAATAAACAGTGGGGATAGTTTTTGCATAGCAATTCTTTCCCAGTCTTCTTTTTTTAAATTCGTAAGAGTTAAATAAGAGCCATATAGGAAACTTAATCTATAATCATCATCTTTTATATAAAGGCTTTTTCTTTTACCACTTGGCTGTTGATCAATAAAACAAAATGGACATCTATTATTGCATTGCTTAATTGAATCAAATAATGCATCTTTAAAATTTATACCTAAATTAACGTCTTGATCTTTTTCAATATTTATATTGTGAATCTCATGATTTTTATCTAAAACTGATATGTATAAAATTTCTTCACTAATTAGAATCTGATAATCAATTAAGTCTCTTGGTTTTTTTCCATTAATACTAATAATTGAATCACCCGATTCAAATCCTATTTCTTCAGCAATGGAATTAGCTTCAATACTCGCTATTTCTGCAGGGTTTATTTTATAAGCAATATTAGGAACCAAAAGATCATTGGGATCTTCCGTGTAATTAATTTCTTGCCACACAATTTAAGGCCAATACTCTTATTTATATTTATTCTAAACTTATATATGACTCAAAGTGTATTAAATACTTTTAAAAAACTAAATATAGGTGTGAAATTATGGGCCTTTTATTTATTAAAATATGGCATTCGCAGTTTTCTAAAACACGATTTAGATTAATTAAAATAACCTGTTTCATTGAAAGAATTAATTACAAAAAATTTAGAATTAAAAGATAAATTCAACTATGAATCCCATAAGACAGTTGATTCATACCAAAATAGCTTTTTATCAAATCCTATATCTTTAAGATTGTGGTCCTCTTTTTTTGTAATTTTACCTATTTTTGTTCAAGCCCCTTGGGTTAGATTAGAACCAATAAGTGCTCTTTGTTTTACTTTTGTTATTGTCGCAGTGGCAATTGTTTTGAATAAGAAAGGATCAAATAAGTGGTTTATTGTCAGTTCCTTATTACTTGGTATATCAGGTAGTTGGCTTGGTGGATGTTTGTTCTGGGGATGGTTAAGCCCATTTCCTATATTACACATACCTGTTGAAGCTGTAGTTCTCCCATTAGCTTTAATTGGCTTTGGTACTAATTGGAAAATAGGTTCAAGTTTTTATATCTCTTCTTTATTTGGAACCGCAGTTACCGACATTACAATATTTTTAATCGGAATCATGGATCAATGGAAGCAGGTAATTACTGCAGATTCTGAAAATGCACCCATGATTCTTCAAAAAACTTCAGAGAGTCTTATTCAAATAAAATCATTATCTATTATCGTTTTTGTTGCTCTTATACTTTGGTTTATTTCAAAAGAAATTTTAGATTCTGGCACAATTAATACTACTAGTGGTAAAGCACTCTTAGTTTCTGGTTATGTAATTCAAACGACATTAATTGTTGATGGTATTTTTATTGTTTTAGCAATACTGCAACCAACTTTTAGTGGATTGGTTTAATGTTAAGGCCTCCATTTTCGCAAGAACCCATAACAATAAATAATTGGGATGTAATCGTTATAGGCGCTGGAGCTGCTGGCCTTATGACTTGTCTTGAATTACCCGCAAATTTAAAAGTGCTTCTTTTAAATAGAAATACTAGTAAGGTATCTTCCAGTAGATGGGCTCAAGGAGGAATTGCATCTGTTGTTAGACAAGATGATTCATTTGATCTTCATGCTGAGGATACTTTAAAAGCAGGTGATGGACTATGTGATTTTCAAGCTGTAGAAATGCTAGTTAAAGAAGCTCCAGGTTGTGTAGAAAGGTTGCAGAATTTAGGGATGATTTTTGATAAAAGTTCTGATCAACTAGCTACTACCTTGGAAGCAGCCCATTCACGAAGAAGAGTCTTACATGTTAAAGATCGTACTGGACGAGCATTAGTTGAAGTTCTAGAAGATCATATTGAGAATCAAAAAAATATTCTTCACTGCAGGGGTGTAAGAGTAACTGAACTTCTCATTGAAAATAAAGAATGTAGAGGAGTTCAGGTTCTTGATGGAGCAAATTTATATTGGATTAAATCTAGAGCAGTTGTTTTGGCTACAGGTGGGGGTGGGCACTTATTTACAAATACAACAAATCCTGCTCAATCCTCTGGTGAAGGGATTGCTCTTGCATGGAAAGCAGGAGCTGCTATCGAAGATTTAGAGTTCGTGCAATTTCATCCAACAGCTTTAAAATTTTATGGCGCACCTTGCTTCTTAATATCTGAGGCACTTAGAGGGGAAGGAGCGATTTTAGTTGATAAAAATGGTAAAAGTCCCGTTAAAAATCTTGAAAATCGTGATCTAGCTACTAGAGATCAGGTAAGTAGAGCAATTATGAAAAATATGCATGATAATAATGTAGACCATGTTGGCTTAGATCTTCGGTATATTAACCCAGAAAAAATTGTAGAGCGCTTCCCCACGATCTTAAGTCGATGTCAGGATTATGGCGTTAACCCTTTAAATGAGGTTATTCCCGTAGCTCCTGCAGCTCATTATTGGATGGGAGGTGTTAAAACTGATCTAAATGCAACTTCAACAAGAAAAGGATTATATGCCGTTGGAGAAGTTGCTTCTACAGGTGTGCATGGTGCTAATAGGCTGGCAAGTAATTCACTGATGGAGTGTCTTGTTTTTGCAAGAAAAATGTCTTCAATTGTTTTGAATGATTTTTCTAAATTTGAAAAATTTGATAGATCATTTCAGGAGTTTGATATTGAAGATCCTAAAGAAGATCAAATTTCTATAATTGCTGAAAAAATTGATGAACTAAGAAAACTATGTTGGTTAAATTTAGGTGTATCTCGAAATAAGGTAAATATGAGTAAATTTTTAAATTATATTCAAAATGATATAAATAAATTACATAAAAATGATTTACTAAATAGCCTTGAAAAAATAAAATTTGATCAAAAAATTAAACTTAGTGAACCCAATAGGAGGGCATTAAATCTTTTACTTGATTTAAAGAATAGACAAATAACAACTTTAACCTTATTAAAAGCTTGTCTATATAGAGAAGAAAGTAGAGGAGGACATTATAGAGATGATTTCCCTGAAAAAGATAAAAATTGGGAATGCCATACTAGACAACAGTTAGATCAAAAAATTCAAAAAAGATTCATTAAAAATTAAGATCTCCCTGATAGTCGGTTTTTGTTGCTAATTCATTTAAGTCACGGGTACCACTAATGATTTCTCCATTTATTTCCCAAGAAGGAAATCCACTGATTCCTTTCGTTTGGCATAGCTCATACTCATTATCTTTACCATCTTTAGCACATTCAACTACTTTTAATTCTTTAACTGCTTCCTTACCAAATAATTGTTTTTGATCATGGCAATGCGGGCACCAGTATGCACTATACATAACAATATTGCTTTCACTTAAAAATTTTGCAAACTTTACCTTCTGGGCAGAGCTTGAAGTGGTGATTATTGGCGATACATTTTCAGTGGGGTTTGCAATATCAATAGCATTAGAGGGGTCAACGTTGGTTGACCAAATTAGTCCCCCCAGTAGCATACTAATGGCTACGATGAAACCTCTAAAAATCATAGGTTCTCTACTTTCGAACTTTGCCCCAATCATAGAAATTATAAAGATAGAAAACGATAAAATTGCTGAAAGTATACAAAAAAAGCAATATGCTTGAATCTTAAAAAACATTATATTTATCAATAAAAGGCTAAATGTTGATGACGCACAAGAAATTAGAAATACTAACCACCATAAAAACTTATTTAGTTTTTCTTTTGGGGAAATTAAATTAAGCGAGAGAATTATTGTGATAATTAATATTAATAAATATGTTATGAATCCAGCTAATGAGAGAGGTATATTAACTTGATTATTTTCAAATAAAGTACCCCAAGGACTATTTAAAACTGTTTCACAACCATTTTGTATCCCTGGGCATGAAAGCGAAGTAAATAATCCCCAGTTTTTTAAAGTAATCGAACCTGTGTCAACTATGCCTATAGTGCTGAGAATTGCGATTATTATTTTTGGCCATTTCAAATCTTTTTGATTTCTTCTTTTTAAAGTCTTAAGCGCCATACAAAATCAAAGTTTGATATTTACATTATCTATCCTAATATTATCTTGGCATGACAGTTATATACGAAATGCTGTTTAAATCTTTTAATTCTTATTTTTCAAGTTGTGAAGCACAATAGTCTCGATGTAAAAGAAAAAAAACTATCCAAGATTGCATTCAGTCATGTTGGTTGTGAGAAAAATCTTGTTGATACTGAACATATGCAAGGCTTATTAGATAAAGAGGGTTATGAAGTTGACAGCAATATCAATGATGCAAATGTTGTTATTGTAAATACTTGCAGTTTTATTGAAACAGCTAGAGAAGAATCTATTAGAAAAATTCTAGAATATACAAATCAAGGAAAGGAAGTAATAGTTGCAGGCTGTATGGCTCAGCATTTTAAAGATGAGCTTATAAAAGAAATCCCTGAAATAAAAGGTTTGGTCGGAACAGGAGATTACCAAAAGATAGCCAAGGTTTTATACAGAGTAGAAAAAGGGGAAATCGTTAATGAAGTTTCAAAAATACCTGAATTTATTGCAGATGAGGAAATGCCTCGTTTTGTAGATAAAAACAAATTTGTTGCTTATCTTCGGATTGCTGAAGGCTGTAACTATAATTGCGCTTTTTGTATTATTCCTAAGTTGAGAGGACCTCAAAGAAGTAGAACAATAGAATCTATAGTTTCAGAAGCCAAAAATCTTGCAAAACAGGGTATTCAAGAAATCATATTAATTAGTCAAATAACCACTAATTATGGTCAGGATATTTATGGGAAACCATCATTAGCCAAACTTTTGAATGAGCTTTCTAAAGTTTCAATTTCTTGGATAAGGATACATTATGCTTATCCAACAGGTTTAACTGATGAAGTTATTAGAGCTTTCAAAGATTCAAAGAATATAGTGCCTTACTTTGATTTACCACTTCAGCATAGTCATCCAGATGTGTTGAAGAGTATGAATAGACCTTGGCAAGCTTCTTTGAATGAATCAATTTTGGAGAAAATTAGAGAAGAAATTCCATCTGCTGTATTAAGAACTAGTCTCATTGTTGGTTTCCCTGGAGAAAAAAAAGAACATTTTGAACATCTTCTCGATTTTTTGAATAGGCATAAATTTGATCATGTGGGAGTTTTTATTTTTTCTCCTGAGGAAGGAACTGCAGCTTTTCATTTGTCAAATAAAGTATCTCCAGAGGTTGCAGAGGCAAGAAAAGATAACGTTATTTCAGCTCAACAAAATATCTCTAAAGAAAAAAATCAGACATATGTTGGTTCAAAAATGAAGATTTTGGTAGAACAAATATCAGATAATAAGGAATTAATTGGTCGGTCCTACAATTTCGCGCCTGAAATTGACGGAAATGTAATTTTATCTGTTAAAGAGAAAATTGATTTGAAAAATTATATTGGTAAATTTGTTGAAGCAAATATTTCTTTTGCGGATGAATATGATTTATATGGAGAGACTATTAAAATTTTATAGTTTTTTAAATTAATTTAACTGCTCTAAGTAGCTTATCTAATGCGAAAGCAGCTCCAAAACCAAAACCAATAAATGCAAAATAGAAAATGATGTTCATTAATTTTTTTATTTTTATTTAATTTAACATCAGATGAAAAGATTATATTTTTTCGTTTAATTTCTTAATCTTGGATATATGGTAATTTTTTGTATAAACATTCTTCTGCTTTTTGTAGTTCCCTGCCTAAATATAGAGCATGATCGAATCTTGTTATTAAGTCATTTCTTTCTTCAGTGATCAATATTCCAAGTTGTTTCGCACTAATTCCTTTAAAAACTTCATTACAAACTCTTTTATTTTGAGAGTCGCATTTAATTCGTTCATTTGTTTCTGGGTCAAGCGCATATCCGTCATCATTAATATTATTTAGAAAGTGCTCTAAAATTATTTTATTTTCTTCTAAATCTACTTTTATAATGAAATAACCGTTTGGATCTAAGTCTATATATCGGTTGGATAGACTATTATCAATCTTTATTTTTTCATCTAAACTTTTACTTGAATCCATTTTGGGAATTTAATTTCAAACTATATTACTAATATAATCTTTGATAAAGCCGAATAATTTTTTATTTAAAGGGTATAGATTTATTTTCAAAATCAATTTCCATCTCGGTTTGTTTATTCACTTCATTTAGCCAAGGACTAATTATATTTTCCATATTTTTGTCAAACCACTTATGCAAGCTAATAGCGCTTTTTGCAAAAAACCCTCTCCGTCTTTTATGATTACCACCCGCTCCAGGATCAAACAAATGAATACTATTTTTTATTGCCCATTCAATTGGCTGGTAATAGCATAATTCAAAATGTAAATTAGATATTTCTTCTTGACTACCCCAATATCTACCCCATAAGTTGTTTTGATTTTTAACGCACATCGACATAGCAAAAATTTCATTTGAATCATGTTTTGATGCACTAAAAAGTAAAAGATTTTTTTTATTATCAACCAGTGTTTCGAAAAATGTAGATGTTAGATATTTACTTCCCCAAACTCCCCACCTCGAGCAATGCTGTTCATAAAAATTATGCATTTTTTTGAGGATTTCTTGGTTGATATCATCTTCATTAAAAATTTCTACTTTAATATCTTGTTTAGTAATTGATTTCCTCTCTTTTTTTATATTTTTTCTCTGATTAGAGTTAAATCTAGAAAGAAAATCATTAAATGTTTTTTCTCCATTATTCCTCCATTCACTGCTGGAATTTATCCATTCATGGTATCCCAAAGATTTAAGATGGTTGCCCCAACTTTCATCAATATATAAAAAATTACAACTTAGAATTTTGTTTGTAATCGCAAAGCTTTCGATGTGGTTTATAAGTAAATTTGTAATTTCGTTCTTGTCTTTATTTTTTTTATAAAGAAATTGATATCCATTTACAGGACTATAAGGACTCATTCCAATTAATTTAGGGTAATAATTTAAATTCAGCTCTTGAGCCAATCTTGCGAATGATTGGTCAAAAATGAATTCTCCATAGCTATGATTTTTTAAAAAAAGTGGGGCAATTCCTAATATCTCTTCATTTTTAATAGCAACAAAATATAGTGGCTGCCAACCAGTTTCTCTTGAAACACTTTTTGATATCTCTAGGTTTTTAATCCAAGTCCATTCATAAAATGGATTATTAATTTCATTTGCTAATTCATTCCATATCTCCTTGGAGATTTCCTTAATTGATAATTTGACTTCAACTTTATGTATTGGTTGGTTCATTTATTATTGAATCTATTTTAGATTTTTTTGTAATGAATATGGATTTCATTATTCATTAAATTTTTAATTGATTTTATTTCCCATAGTCTTTCGAGATTAAAAATCGCATTTGTTTGTTCTGGAGGGATCCATGTATATCTACCTCCAATAATTCGTGGAATTATTGTAATTTTTATATCTGTTATTAGATCCTCTTTAATAAATGAATTTATAAGTTTTGCACCTCCTAAAAGAGCTAAATCATTTATCCCTTGTTTTTTGAGTGAAATTAAAGTTTTTTCCCATGAATCTTCGAAAAAGAGTTCTTTCTCGAATTCATTATTCGACGAATTATCAACTTTACTTGAGCTTATTAGCCATCTTCTAATTGGTTGACGAAAGTATTTCCAATTACTGTTAAATTTTTTGCTATTTGAAGCAACTATAGAAATTGGTTGGCTTTTTGTTATATTTACTTCGTCATTATCATTGAAATTTTTAACTAGGTAAGTTGATTGATGAGCTATTAAAGTACCTAAACCAAAAATGGTGGCGTCAACCATTGATAAGTTTTGATTTAATATTTTTTTATCTTCATCGCTTCCAAGATGCGATTCTCCACCTCCAGGAAATGCAATTCTCCCATCAAGACTTGATGCTATAACAATTATTACTCTTGGGATACTCAAGTTTGTGTTACTAAACTATTTTCAAATTTCAACTTCAATGAATTGGTTAACTTTTGATCAACATAAATTTCTGCAGCATTATTTGGACTCTCTTGGAGTCTTATTTTGTGTAATGTTGCACCAAGTTGATGTATTGGTTTTTTAAGAATATCAGAAATATATAAAGCTATATTTTCAGCAGTTGGAACACAATTATGGAAAAATTCGATGTCTTTATTAAGAAAAGTATGATCTAGTTGTTCAACAACTAAATCGTTAATTATCTCTTGTAGGGCAGATAAGTCGCAAACCATTCCTGTTCTTTTATCAATGTCTCCTTTTACAGTTATATCGACAAGATAATTATGACCATGTCCATTGACTCTGGCACATTTCCCATAGATTTTTTTATTTTCATCAAAGGATATATCTTCTTTTGCAAGTCTATGAGCTGCTGCAAAATGAGTTTGTACTGTTAAAAATGCTTCCATGTTTTTTCCAAAATAATCAGCCCATAAATTTGGGTTTTCATAAAGTCTTAGACTTGTAAGAGGTAAATCATCCTTCAGGCGATGCCAAATGACCTTTACTAATGCTTCAGTTGTGGGAAGTATACCCTCTTGATTATCAACATTAAATTCAGGCCAGACATCATTTAAAAAATGAAAATCTAATTGTCCAGTAACCTTATCTTTAATGGAGTGTTTTACATCAGAGAGATTAAGTACCATTCCATCAGAGTCTAGTTCTCCCCCCATTGAAACAATAAGTTCATAATTATGACCATGACCCGGTGCAATACTGCACTTTCCAAAAAGAGATAAATTTTCTTCTTGGCTTTTTTCAGGAAGCCAATAACGGTGACTAGCACTAAAGCAGGCACGTCGAGTTATGACGCATTCACGTCCTTTTCCATGTAATGGTTTGGATTGTGTAGAAGTCATACCTGTCTGCGATAATACTATCTTAAGGTTTTAAATACGCTTTTGTCTTTATGGAACAATCCATTATCGAAAAAATAGTTCATAAGATCAAGGGCAGAAGCATATTTTTAATAGGAATGATGGGTTCTGGCAAGTCACAAACTGGTTTGAAGCTGGCTGAATTATTGAAGTATAAATACATTGATTTAGATTCATTAATAGAGAAGTTGGCAAAAAAATCTATCAATCAAATTTTTAATGATGAAGGAGAAGAGAATTTCCGTGAATTAGAAGCAAACTGCCTTAAAGAAACTATCAAAATTCCTTCATTAGTAATCTCAACTGGGGGAGGAATAGTTACCAAATCGGAAAACTGGGGAATCTTAAGACAGGGAATAATTGCTTGGATAGACCTCGACAAAGATATAGCAATTGAAAGATTGAAAAATGAAATTAAAAATAGGCCACTTCTTCAGGGAAAGAATCTAAATGATTTATATATGAGCATTTTTCAATCTAGAGAAAATTTGTATTCTCAAGCAGATTTAAGAATTCAAGTAAAAAAAGAAAATATTGAAGAAGTTGCTATGAAAATAATTAATGCAATTCATACAGAAATAATTAGTTAATCTGGTTCAATTCTTACTGCAAACCATTTGATAACGTATCCTAATTTTATTTCTAATTCATAAGTGCTTTCCAACAAATCTTCAAAAAATTCCTGATCAGGATCTTCTATATTTTGATATATTGTTTGTGTTTCTGTCTTACTAAGCCAATTCTTTAACCATAAAATTGCTTCTTGCTTTGATACAATTTTTTCTTTTGAATCTGGCTCTAATAATACATAATGATCTGATGCTCTTATTAGTGGATTTGACATAATGAAAATTCTTCTTGGATTAACTCTTTGCTTGATTTTTCAAGGAATTTTTTTAGAAAGTTCTTTTGCTCTAGTAGATTCTAACGTACGAGAGTTTTTGGAAAATCGTGTAAATCAATGGCCAGAATTATATTTGCCAAATTTTAAATTATCGGATACTTCTAAGGATTTAATTTATCCTAAATGGTTCGAGGGGAATTGGCTTGTTACTTCTCAAGATATAGTTAATGATTCAGAAGAGCCAGTTACTTATAAAGTAAATTTCTTTAAGAATGCTTCAGATTTAATTGTTGGTAATCGTGCAAAAAATTCTGAATCTATTGGAAAAGCAATATTTGGTGAAACCTTAATTAAGGTTGTAAATGATCCTCAATCTATTAATAATCAAATTACTTATTTAAAAGATGATTTTTATATCGATTCAAGAATTACAGGGAGAAATCAGATCCAAGATGATGATATTTTTTTCGCAGATGAGCTAGTTATACAAACAGCACATAAGCCAGGTGCTTCAAGGATTAATCAGGTAGAGACCATTAGTAAATTTCAAAAATGTTCCGAAGAAATATTGGAAGTTGATAATTCAATCAAACCATCAATTTGTGGAGTGCAATATGTTGCTTCTTATGGTTCAAAAGTTGGTGATCCTTCTATTCATGCTATAAAAACAAATAAATATAAATTGAAGTTTGAATTTATTGAGAGTTAGCACTAAAAAGATGTTTTTCTAAGTTGTTCCTCCAAATGAAAAGATTTTCTAAATAAGGGTTGTTTATGTATTCTTGGCTTCCCTCTCCTGAAAGAATTGGTCCTGAAGACTTTGGAAATTTAAGAAGGGATAATTGAGCAGCAATTGAAATATCTGCGATTGATAAACTATCTCCAACTAAATATTTCTTGTTGATCAAGGATTTTGATAAAGCTTCCAGTAATTTTTGAAGTTCTAAATTATCTTTAGAAGACAAAACTACATTAGAAATTTGACTAAGATTTTTAAAAGGTAATTTATCAAAAATACTTTTTACTGAAGAAGGTATTTCATCTGGAAGTAATGCAGTTCTTAGCTGTGGATTTTCTATTGCAGATTTTATTAAAGCTTTTCTACAAGTTGTAGCCATTGTAGTATCTGCCCAGTCTTCAATTAGTTTGCATTGTGCAAATAATATTGGATCCTCCGGAAAGAGTGGATTGTTTTCATTTTTTTTATCTAAATATTCGCAAATAGTTGAAGAGTCATTAATAACTTGATCATTACTATCGACTATTATAGGTACTTGTTTTTGACCTGATAATTTAAAGATTTCAAATTGGCCTATTCCAGGTGTTACTTCTTCAACTCGATATTGTAGTTTTTTTGCATGAAGAGCCATTCTTGTTTTTAAACAAAAAGCACTATGCCTAAATTGATATAATGTAATCATGCTGTTTAATGTTTGTTAAAACTTAGCTAAAAAAGTAATCTATTTGTGGAGCTGATGGGCGAATTTTTCTCTAATGTTGCGAGATATCCAAAGTACTTGATATCTATCATTGTTGGGGGACTTGTTGCTTTACTTGAACCTTTATTCAAGAATAGATCAAATCCACTCACAATAGTAGGTTTGATATCTTCTGTCTTAAGTGCTTTCATAACTGTTTATTTTGTCTTGCAAGCGATGACAAACCCGATAAATTTACAACCATAATGCCAAATAATTACCGTCTTGCAAAAGTTTCTTCTCTTTTGAAGAAAGAAATAACCCTTATTTTGCAGAATGATTTGGGAAATGATCTTCTTAGAGATCATTTCGTCAATATTTCTAAGATTGATTTATCAGTTGATTTGCAACACTGTAAAATTTACATAACTTCAACTGCTGAAGAGAAAGTAAGGAAAGAGATTGTGGAAAACTTGAATACTGCTAAAAGCTCTATAAGGCATAGTTTAGGAAAAAGAATTGAGATGAGAAGAGTTCCAGAGATAATTTTTAAAGACGATGTTGTTCTTGATAAAGGTTTATCAGTCTTGAAACTTCTCGATGAATTAAAAAATAACAAGCAAAATAATAATGTTGAGGAAAAGGATGCCAAAAGTTGATTTACCCCTTGATCAAAGAAATATAATTATTACTCGATCAAAAGAAGGGATATTGGATATAAAAAAGATTTTCACAAGCAAGGGCGCTAATGTATTTGATTTGCCTGCAATAAGTATTGGTGATCCTGATGATTTGCATCCTCTTGACGAAGCATTAAATCAAATAAATGATTTTCATTGGATTATTTTTTCCAGTAGCAATGGGATCAAATTTGTGGATAAAAGACTTAGATACTTTAATAGTTCACTAAAAGAATGTTCTAAAAAAACAAAAATCGCCGTAGTCGGAGAAAAAACCTCAAAAACTCTTGATGAGTTTGGGATTAAGGCTGATTTCATACCTCCAGAATTTGTTGCTGAAAGTTTAATTGATAATTTCCCAGTATCTGGTTATGGACTTCGAGTTTTTGTACCAAGAGTTCAGACAGGTGGTAGGGATATAATTGCAGATCAATTTAGAAAGGCTGGTGCTCGTGTATTTGAGGTTGCTGCATATGAAACTAGATGTCCTGACTCAATTCCGGAAGAAACAATTGAGATTATTTCTAATCGAAAAGTAGATGCAATCATTTTCTCAAGTGGTAAAACCGTAGTAAATGCTGCTTTTTTACTAGAAAAAAAACTTGGTAAACAATGGTTAGATTATTTTGATCATATTAAGTTGTTATCTATTGGACCACAGACAACAAAAATATGTAACAAGATTTTTGGAAGAGTTGATAGTCAGGCACAAAAATATACCTTTGAAGGACTGCTAGATCTGGCAATTAATATTTTTAGTTAGAAAACTTTTTTGAATAGTTCTTTTCAACTAAATCTTTGAACCTATCAATATTTGCCTGTAATTCGTTTGTTACCATTTTGCCTAAGATATTTTCTTCCATAAACCGTGCAATCATTTTAGGTAGCTCATAAGTTATTGCTAAATTTACCGTTGTGATTTGATCAGTTTTACTTTCGAAAACTACTGATCCCTCAGTTGGTAAACCTCCTATTGATTTCCATTTAAGTTTGCTTTTGTCAACCCTTTCAGTAATTTGAGCTTTCCATTTAAATCTAAAGCCATTTGCAGCTAAAGTCCATTCTGTTAAATCTGGTAACGTATTAGTTTCTTCGTCAACTGTTTTTACAGATTCAATCCAGCTCATCCAAAGTGACATTGAGTCTAAATCGCTCCATGTGTCCCATACATTTTCAAGAGGCGCATTAACAACTGTTATTACGTCATGTTTTAGCCAAGTACCCATTAATTAACTTACTGCAAGATTTTTTGCTAATTCGGCTTTTTTCTCTAAAATTGCGGCGGCAGCTAAATGACCACTCATTGTAGCTCCCTCCATAGAGTCTATATAATCTTGTTTTGTATAACTACCAGCCATGAAGAAATTAGATATAGATGTTTTTTGATCGGGTCTGAAAGGTTCCATACCGGGAGCTTCTCTATAGAGTGATTGTGGAATTTGTACTACGTTACTCCAAAGCAATTTAAGGTTTTTTGAGGATGGGAATAGACGGCGAACCTCTTTATCAATTTCTTTTGTAATTCTTTCTGTGGATCTTCCCATCCATCTATCGCCAGGAGTTAAAACACATTGGAGAAGCGATCCCATATCTTTTTTTCTATAGTCTGCTGGACTTGCTAGTGCTAAATCAGCAAAACAACTGAAAGAGGCATCAGCAGAATAAAGAAGGTTATCTAGTCCAATAGGCTCGGTTCCGGTATTATCTTTTTGTAATTCAGTAACCCAACCGTCATATCTTAATTGGATTGTGGCAACAGCTACAGCTCTAAGTTTTTTTAAACCTTCAAATTCTTTAAATTGATACCATTCTTTTGGAATTATTTTTTTTATTCCAGGAACATCACAGGCAGCTAGAAATTTATCTGCAAACACTGCCTTAATTCCTTCAGGAGAAGATATTTTTAATTGATTTACTGAAAAAGAGGAAGATTCCTTTTCATAAATGATTTCTTCTACCTTATGGTTAAGATGTATTTTTGCTCCTTTGTTTGTGATGTAGTCGACGATAGGTTGTGTTAACCACTTATGTGGGGAACCTTTTAAAAGATTAAGTTTTGAGGCTTCTGTTTTTGAAGCAAACATCATGAATATAGTTAGCATGCATCTTGCTGAAATATCATTGCAATTAATAAAACCTAATGCATATGCGATGGGATCCCACATTCTTTCTAAACTTTTTTCACTTCCACCATGGTTTAAAAACCATTCTTTAAAACTAATTCTATCTAGATCTCTAATTATTTTCATTGCGCCTTCATAGTCTATCAATCCTCTAACGATTGGACTTGTCCCTAAAGCTAAGGCATTTCTGAACTTATCTACCCAAGTAAGTTGTTCGGTGGTAAAAAAAGCTTTAAGTCCATTAAATGGAGCACCTAAAGGGAATCTGAAGTCTAACGATTTTAAATTACCACCATTATTGATAAATAGATGAGTATGATCTTTCGGGAGTAAATTGTCTAGAGCTCCCACTTTTTTCATTAATTTAAAAAGATTTGCATAATTGTAAAAAAATACATGTAAACCCATTTCTATGTGGTTGCCATCTTTATCTTCCCAACTTCCAACTTTACCTCCCCAAAATGACCTGCTCTCGTAAATTTCTACTTCGTGACCTTCATCAACTAAATTGACTGCTGCTGTAAGACCAGCTAATCCAGAACCAACTATTACAATTTTCACTTTTTCTTATAATTATAACAAATCAAGTTTGGATAACGTTTGTTCTATGCATCCTATCGATTAAGTTTTTATATTATAAATAGTATAAATCCCTTGTTTATGGAAAACGTAGAAGTTAAACAGGAAATTAAAAATTCTGATGATTGCAAAGGTATCTTAATTACGAATGATGCTATAGAACAAATTTCAAATTTATTGAAGAGCCAAAGTGATAAAAAAGCACTAAGGGTAGGGGTAAGATCTGGCGGTTGTAGTGGGATGAGTTATACGATGGATTTTATAGGAACTGATGAAATAAATCCCGATGATAAAGTTTATGATTATTCATTAAAAGCTGATCAAAGCTTTCAAGTAGTCTGTGATCCTAAAAGTCTTTTATATATTTATGGAATGCAGTTAGATTTTAGTAAGGAATTAATTGGAGGTGGCTTTAATTTTGTAAATCCCAATGCCTCTCAAACTTGCGGTTGTGGAAGCTCTTTTGCAGTTTAATAAATAATGAATAACGAAATTAATCCCATCGAAGAGGATTTTAATGCAGCTTTATCAAGATACAAAGCAGGGCAAGATTTAATGCCAATTGTTCAAGATTTTCAAAAAATTATACAGCAAATTCCAAATCATTTTGCTGCTTGGACTTGTTTATCATGGCTTCAATTACTTTTGAAAAATAATGAAGAAGCTTTGTCAGCTGCCAGACAAGCTGTTCGATTAAATCATCAAGATCCACAAGCAAGAATGAATTTGTCTTTAGCTCTTTTGGCTACCAATAATAAAGGCGTTAGGGATCATATTGAGTTAATAAAAAAAATGTCTATGATGATGCCAGATGTGAAAAGTGAGTTGAAAGAATCTGTTGAAGACGGATTAAGTAGATATCCAGATTGGCCTGAGTTAACCAAAGTAAAAAAATGGTTGGAATTTTAAATTGTTTAAGATTTTAATTTTAAGTAATGGGCATGGAGAAGATCTATCTGGCAGTCTAATAGCTAAACAATTCGTAAAAAGTGGTTATTCTATTGATGCTTTGCCAATTGTTGGTATGGGAAACCATTACGAAAAAGAAAAAATTAAGATTATTGGTAAAACTAAGGAATTTAGAACTGGAGGAATTGGTTATAATTCTTTTAAGGGAAGACTTACTGAGATATTTGGAGGAGAAATTTTTTATCTTCTAAAAAGATTATATTTAACTTTTAAAATAAGAAAAAAATATGATTATTTTTTTGTAGTTGGAGATATTGTGCCAATCTTTTTTGCATGGGTTTGTAAGAATGATTTTTTTACATATCTAGTTGCTTATTCCAGCCATTATGAAGGGAAGTTGAAATTACCATGGCCTTCAAAATTTTTCTTGCTTTCACAAAAAGCAAAAAAAATATATACGAGAGATTCGCTTACAGCTAATGATTTAACTTTGCAATTAAAAAAGAAAGTGTCATTTTTAGGCAACCCATTCATGGATAAGTTTTTTCCTAGAAACAAAGAATTTAAGAACGCTGAATTTAGTATTGGATTATTTGCAGGAAGTAGATTCCCTGAGATTTTAGATAATTTTGTTTTAATTTTAGAGGTATTAGAGGCATTGTCAGATTTAAGATATTTTCAAAAAATTCAGTTTAATTTTGCAATAGTTAATACTCTATCTTCATCAAAAATAAAGGAGATATTTCAAAAAAGAGGATGGTTAAAAATAGAAAATATAAAAGATAATAATCTCTTGAAATTCCAATATAAATTTTTAGAAGTGAATACATATTGGAATAATTTTGACAAAATATTATTGAAAAGTAGATGCTGTATTAGCATGGCAGGAACAGCAGCAGAGCAAGCGATTGGATTAGGAAAACCGGTTATTCAGATTGAAGGTAAAGGTCCACAATTTACAAAAACTTTTGCAGAAGCGCAAAGACGTTTGCTTGGAAAATATGTTTTTTGTGCCAGTAATTATAAAGACAAAAATGATCAAATCAATCAGACAATTAAATTGATCATAAAAGTAATATACCTTATACAGCTAAATAAGAAGTTTATGATCTCATGTAATGAAAATGCTAAAAAAAGACTGGGTGAAAACAAAGCTTGTCTTAAAATGGTTGATGATATGAATGTTGTTATAAAAAATGACTAAGGAGAATAATCAAAATAAGTTAAAACAAATTATTGATAATTTGTTATTAATAAATTTATTTACAGTCATATTTTTTGCAATATTTTTTATTTTTGCAATCATCATGCAATTAAATGGGATATTTATTTTTATTAATTTTATTCAGATAGTTTGGAATCCTCTTGTAGTTCCATTGATAACAATTCTTATTATTGGTGCTTTAGTAAATGGTATTAATTCTTGGTGGAGGCGTAAATTGCTTTCTCAAGAAGAGGATATTTAAAGTTATAATTTTTGATTTTACTGCTAATTACTTTTTGTCCTTCTAAAACAACTTTCGCTCCATCTCCTAACAATATTTTTAAAACCGCTCCAGGCACTGGAAGTAAATTAGGTCTATTCAGACATTTGCCTAAAACCTGAGAAAATTCTCTCATTAATACTGGATTTGGTGCAACAGCATTAAATACTCCCGAATACTTTTTATCAACTAATGCTTGAATAATTAATGCACATAAATCAGTTCTATGAATCCAACTCATCCATTGCTTACCATCTCCAATTGGTCCACCTAATCCAACTTTAAATATAGGGAGCATTTTTCCTAATGCTCCTCCGTCTTTCTCTAGAACAATTCCAATTCTAAAAATAACTAACCTTGAGAAAAATGGTTTTTCAGCGGCGACCGCTTCCCATTTTTTGCAAAGATTAGATAAAAAGTCTTTTCCTCCAGGACTATTTTCAGTGAATTCACCAGACAAACTTGTACCGTAATAACCTATAGCTGATCCATTTATAATGACTTTTGGGTTTATTTTTAAATCTTTAAGGGTCTTCATCATAAATTTCGTGGTTTTAATACGACTATTTTCAATCTTATGTTTTTGTTCAGAAGTCCATTTTTTTTCTGCTATGGGTTCTCCCATCAAGTTAATAATTCCATCTGTCTCTTTTAAGATATTTAAAAGATTTTCGTTATTCCAGTTTTTTTCTTTTGATAAATCTATTTGAAAAAATTTAAACTTATTGAAATCTAAATCAAGCTTTAATTTACTAATGGGTTTTCTACTTACAATGTATATTTCGTGATTTTCATTGAGCAGTGTTGGTACTAATTCTTTCCCAACAAATCCAGTACAGCCAAGTAGTAAAAGACGCATATCTTATAGATGTTTATCATTTAAGGCTATTAAATTTTTTAGACGATTGTAATTATTATTCCAGTATAAATTTTTTTCAATAGTTTTCAAACAAGTTTTTGTATAATAAATTTTAAATAACTTTCTTGAATTTATTATGACAGATTCTATTCCAAAGAAACCTCTCAAGAAAGGAAGTTTAGTTTTTGTCGATAGAGAAAATTATATAAAAAGTATCGAAGCGCTAGCCAGTGATAATGATTTACCAAATTATGTCTTTGAGGGACCTGGAGAGATTCTTTCAGTTAAAGAAGAATATGCTCAAGTTCGATGGCGCAGGCCAGTTCCTGATGTTTGGTTTAAATTGGATCAACTTGAAGAATATATTCAATAAATTTTTATATCTAAAAGTTTTTATTTTTTTTCTCTGCAGACATCTTTGATTGAATTCTTTTTGCTTCTTTAATCATTTCTTTACCATCAAATAAGTAATCATCCACGTATCCTTGTGTATATCTATCAAATTCTGATAGTGCATCTTTAACTTGTGAAAAACAATGATAAAGATTTAGGCCTAAAGCTGTAATAGAATTTGGAACTATTTTTTTCTTATAAATTTGTTCAACTTTTTCTATTTTCTTTTGTGAAAGATTTATATAATTACAAAAATTTTCCATTAGTTGGTCATCATATGGATCAGCAGATAGTTCTTTGATTTCGTTATTCAAAGGTTTAATTATTTGGCTAATTGATCTATTGATTGGGTTGTAAATTTCTTTAATCCATGTTTCAACTTCTCTGTCTTTAATTGACGAATTATATTTTTTTGAATTAAATTTCTCTTCCCAATTTTTATTTAATGAATCAAATGAAGAACTAGTAGTGAAAAAATTCCTATCATATTGTGCTTTTTTGATAGGGTCATTTAGAATCTCCCAGGCATTTTGTATTGCAAGAAATCGTTCTTGTTGTCCTCCTGTATCAGGATGATGTTGCTTAACTAAAGAACGATATGAAGACTTAATTTCACTTTTGGTTGCATTTTTTTTGAGTCCTAATTCTTCATATAAATTTTTTTCCATTTTAAAAATTAGGGATTAAAGATAACCATCTTTTCTGGCTTGAATTGAGGTGTTGGATTCAAACATTGCCGTTGATAAATATCTTTCACCAAAACTTGGAAGAATTACTATCAATCTTTTATTCATTAGTTCTTTCCTTTCACCAATTTTTATAGTTGCGGCTAAAGCTGCTCCGCTGCTGATACCTGATAAAAGACCTTCCAATCGAGCTAATAAACGCCCATAATGAAATGCTTCGTCATCATCTATTTTTATAATTTCATCAATTAATTTAGTATTAAGGACTTTTGGTACAAAACCTGCGCCTATTCCTTGAATGGAATGAGATCCTGCTCTTTCTCCCGAAATGACAGCACTTTTTTTTGGTTCTACAGCATAAATTTTGCAATTTGGATTAACTTTTTTCAAAAAACGTGCGCAACCAGTAATTGTTCCTCCAGTACCAACTCCTGTCACTAGTCCATCTAAATTGTTATTGGATTGGGCCCATATTTCTTGAGCCGTTGTTCTTTCATGAATATCTGGATTAGCAAAGTTTTCAAATTGATTAAATTGATAACTATTTGCAATGCTTGCAGACAACTCATTAGCTAAATCTAAGGCTCCTTTCATTCCCTCTTTCCCAGGCGTCAGCTGTAATTCTGATCCATATGCTCTCAACATTGCCCTTCTTTCAATGCTCATCGTATCTGGCATAGTTAATATCAATTTATAGCCTTTTGCTGCAGCAACCATTGCTAATGCGATCCCAGTGTTTCCACTTGTTGCTTCAATTAATGTCGTTTTATCTGGTGTAATTAATCCTTCTTCCTCAGCTTTACATAACATTGAATAAGCGATGCGATCTTTGACGGATGCTGATGGATTGAAACTTTCTAGTTTGGCAATTATTTCTGGATAACAATTAAAGTACTTTCTGATTCGATTTAATTTAACTAAAGGGGTATTTCCTACTAGAGAAGTTATATCATTTGCTATTTCCATGAAATGATTATTTAAATTGCAGAATTTATTCTTCTATTTACATAATAATTGTATTTCAAGATCTTTTATATAATTTTCTCAAAAGAATTTAATTTATAATAACTTTCTATGGTAAAAAAATTTATTATTATAAAAGGTAGTTTTTTATAAAGATTATGTATTCTTTGGAACTAAGTATGAGATATTCACCTTTTCCACTTTCAATTCAGAAGAAAGAATTTGAGGATGTAAAAGAAATTTATGATGAAATAAAAAGTTCTATGAATGAAACTTTAGAATCCTCAAACTTGATTGAATTAAGGTGTGACAAAGTGCAAGATAAATTAATTGCTGTCAGAGCTAAAGAAATCATTTCTGTTCAGATATATGAAAAATCATCTGTAGCAGGAGGAGCTAAAAGACCAGGATTTTCTCTCAACATAGATTGATAAAATTAATGCGAGATTCTCCTGAAAATGAAATACCTCATATTAATTTCAAAGATGTTTCTTTTTCATATCCTGGGGAAAAAGAAAATTTAATTCTTAAATGCAATTTCTCTATTAAAAAACCTGGATTTTGGATGGTCGTCGGTAAAAACGGGAGTGGAAAAAGTACCCTTTTAAAATTAATTAATGGCATAATTAAACCCAAAAATGGAGTCATTAATTCTAATGCAAATATAGGAATGGTATTTCAGAATCCTGATCATCAAATATTGATGCCAAATTGCAGGAGCGAACTTCTGATCAATATTAACCAAAACATAAGTGATTATGAAATGAATAAAAAAATTGAAAATGTGCTTGCTAAGGTTGGATTGACTGGTTTTGAAAAAAGGCCAGTACACACGTTAAGTGGTGGACAAAAACAACGCTTAACTATTGCATGCGTTCTTATTAGTAATAGAAATTTTATTCTTTTAGATGAGCCTACAGCGTTTCTTGATCAAACCAGCCAACTAAAAGTTTTAAAAACTATTAAAAATCTTACAAGTGATCATAAAAAACCATTATCCGCTTTATGGATTACTCATCGTTATGAAGAATTAACTTACGCTGATTCAGTAGCAGAGTTGAAAAATGGTTTTTTATCTAGCTGGCAAGAACCATCAAAATTTCAATATAATTAAATCTTTTACTTGTCATAAGGGACTTTGAAGAGTTAAATTCATTCTATAATCCTCGGTAGCTCAGCGGTAGAGCGATCGACTGTTAATCGATTGGTCGCAGGTTCGAATCCCGCCCGGGGAGTTGATTATAACTATCACTAGACATCAGGTAACATCACTTGATGTCTTTTTGATTGATGTGACTAAACTCTTGAGAAAGTAAAAAATCAGACAAAATGAGGATATCTCACATCATTGATTTTTGCGCTCTATAAAATCAAGATATTTTTTCTTTTTTTGCGTGGTAAAAATTATATATTGAAGTTAATTCTAGTCATCCCACATATCTGTTTTCTCTTGAACTAAATTATTCTTATCAAGTAATTCTATTCTTTGCTTCTGAAGATCTATTTCTGTTTCAAGAACGTTTTTCTCGTCAATGTATTTTGTTTGTACTTCAAGGATAACTATTTCAAATTGCTCGCCAAAAAAATCTGACATTTCTCTCCATGCTTCCATTTCTTCTTCTTTGTCGATAGTATCGTTTATCTGATGAGAAATAATTTCTAGTACATATTGTTTAAGCTCTTGATGACTCATCGATTCAACTTTTTTTTGAATATAAAATTCTTTAAGTTTTTCTAATTGTTTTTTTGATAAATCAGAATAGACGATAGATTTTTTTTTCATAAATACTTAAATTTTCTTAATATAAAAAAATTTTTAGATTAAAAACTCAGACGAAAATAAAAAACTTTAAGGTAAGTTATGTTGCCTTTGAAAACTGAGATTCACCCATCTAATTTCATTTTTAGTTTCCTTAAATAATAATTTTAATTAGATTTTCTTTTAAATTTAAACATTATTTTTTCCGATATTCCTTACATTATTAAGAAAAAGCAAATAAAATCGAAAGAAATTGTAAAATTTAAATTTTTTTTTAAATTATCAATTTCTGTTTAATCCCTTGCCGCAGTTGAGTTATTTGAAAAATCTAATTGATAAAATTGTTTACACTAATTCAGCAATCTTTATAAATTCTTGAGAGAATCATAATACTGAAACTTAATTTTAATTTAATACTCTATAAATATGAAAAATTCAATCCTTTTAATTGAAGATGATCGCGATATGCGAGATTTGGTGGCTAGGCATTTAGAACATTCTGGTTTCGATGTCCAAAAAGCTGAAGATGGAATAAAAGGACAAGCATTAGCTCTTCAATATTTACCAGATTTAATACTCTTAGATTTAATGCTGCCAAGTGTTGATGGATTAACTTTGTGCCAGAGACTAAGAAGAGATGAAAGAACATCAAATATCCCTATTTTGATGATAACTGCATTAGGTGGCCTTAAAGACAAAGTGACTGGTTTTAATTCTGGAGCAGATGACTATATTACTAAACCATTCGATCTAGAAGAATTATATGTACGCATTAAGGCTTTATTAAGAAGAACCCACAGAGCACAATTGAATTCTAGTAATCAGCAAGAAATATTAAATTATGGCCCTTTAACTCTTGTTCCGGAAAGATTTGAAGCTATTTGGTTTGAATCTCCCGTTAGATTAACGCATCTTGAATTTGAACTGCTTCATTGTCTTTTGCAGAGGCATGGTCAAACTGTATCTCCAGCATTAATTCTTAAAGAAGTATGGGGATATGAACCTGATGATGATATTGAGACAATAAGAGTTCATATTAGACACTTACGCACTAAACTTGAACCCGATCCCCGTAAGCCTATTTACATAAAAACTGTATATGGTGCTGGATATTGTCTTGAGCTACCTATCGATTCTGAAGTGGAAACTGCTAGGCAAGATTTTATTAAAGCAAGAAATCCTGATTTGATCAATTCTGCAGTGGATTAAAATCATAAATCTTCCATTAAAATTTTTAAAAAAGTAATTTCTAATGCCAGCCTTGGTTGAATATTTTTTCTTAAGAGATGTTTTAATTTTTCAAGTTTTTTAACTAAACCAATATTTTTTGTCTTTCTCCACCAAATAGTTTGAATTAAATTTACTAAACAAATCTGTTGAAAAATTTCTAATTTTTCAGAAACTAATTTAGATATTTCTAATATTTCCAGACTATTTTTTATTGGAGAATCTAATTTACTTATAATTTCATCAGAAAAATCATTCCAAATTTCAATATTTTTCAATAATTGATTTGGAGATCCATTTGCAGAGTTTATTAAATCTTCAAATTGTATTTTTGCATTAATATTTAATTTAGAAGTATCTAGATATTCTTGTAAAATAGAGTTTAATTGTTTACTAGAAAAGGATGGAAATCTTACGATTTGACATCTTGAGATGATCGTATCTAAGAGAAGGTTTAATTTAGATGTTAGTAAAATAAAAATACCGTTACTAGGTTCTTCTAAGGTTTTTAGAAGGCAATTTGAGGCTGCTTCGTTTAAGAAGTGTGCATCAATAATTAAAACAACTTTTTTTTCTGAGTTTATTGATGTTTGACTAAGAAAAGTTTTGATATTACGTATTTGAGCAATTTTAATAATCTCAGATCCACTTTTTATTGTTTCTTCAAGAGCTGAACTTCCTGAACTTTTAGTTGCCTGAAGAGAATCAGGTGCGATAATTAAAAAATCAGGATGGTTATTGTTGATAATTTTTTCTTCAACATTCTCGCTTGGTGAAGATTGTTTGAAAATCTCTTTTATAAATTGAAGAGCAGTTTGCTTTTTCCCTACTCCTTCAGCACCATTAAATATATAACCATTAGTAAATGATTTGTTTTTAATTATCTTGTTAAGAAAGGCATTGACTTCTTCATTCATGAAAAAATCATTTTTTTTAACCTTAATCATATGTTATTAGAAAAATTGTTTAGCAAAGTCTCTTTAATTTGATTTGAAATACTTTTAATATTTTGCGAGGCAGATATTACTTTCCAGTTTTTTTGTTTGGCAATTAGTTTGAAGCCTTCATTTACTTTTTCTAAAAATCTAATACCTTCTGATTCTATTCTGTCTGGAATTTCATTTTTTCTTCGGAATATGCTCTCTTCTGGAGAAATTTCTAAGAAGAAAGTGAGATCTGGAGATGCTCCTTGACACACAATAGATTCAATATTTTTAATTATTTCTAAATTTATATTTCTTCCATATCCTTGATAAGCCAGCGTGGAATCTGAAAATCTATCACTTATTACCCAATCATTATTCTTTAAGGCAGGTGAAATAATTTTGGAAACGTGTTCAGCTCTATCCGCTGAATAAAGCAATAATTCTGCAAGAGATGAAGGCTTGTTATTTTCATTATTATCAAGAATCAGTCCTCTGAGTTTTTTTCCTAAAAGACTGCCTCCAGGTTCTCTAGTTGTGATTAATTTAGACCCTTTCTTCATTAGACCACTATTGGGAAGCCATTTAGATAGTTCATCTATTTGAGTAGTTTTGCCGCATCCATCAATACCCTCAATAACGATAAATTTCCCTTTCATTTAATCCAAAGATAAAGCATTAATTACAACTGTAATAGAGCTAATAGCCATCAATAATGCTGCTATTGAGGGAGTAAGAAGAATACCGTATTTAGGGAATAAAATGCCGGCGGCTAAAGGTATAGCTAGTAAGTTGTAGCCAAAAGCCCATGTTAGATTTTGCTTTATTTTTTTTATAGTTTTTTTTGAAAGACTTAAGGCGTAGGGTAGTCCATTTAGTTGATCTCCCATTAATACTACATCTGCATTTGCCTTGGCAATTTGAGTCCCTGATCCTACCGAAATTCCTAAGTCTGAGGATGCTAAAGCTGGGACATCATTAATACCATCACCAATCATTGCCACTTTATTATTAATTTTTAAATTTTCTATAGTCTTTAGCTTCATTTCAGGCAGAAGATCCCATTTTACTTCTGTTTCTTTACAACCAATCTTTTTTGCTAAAGCTAAAACTGTTTGTTTCCTATCACCACTTAAAATGTTAATTTTAAATTTGTTTGCTCTCAAATTTTGAACTGTTTTAATTGAATCATCTCTGAGTAAATCTCCGAGCAAAATAAAGCCTAATAACTTATCTTTGAGACTTACTCCAATAATAGTATTCGTTTTTGTTTCTTCATTTTCAATTACTTTTTTTGCATCACTATCAATAATTATTCCTTTGCTTAGTAGCCATTCAATATTTCCAATATTAATAAGTCCATCAATTGACTCAAGTTCCCCAGAAATACCTCGCCCTGAATGAGTAAAAATTTTTTTTATTGGAAATAAATTTAAATTTTGCTTTTTTGCCTCTTGAATTAAGGCATCTGCGATTGGATGTCTGCTTTCCTTTTCTAAACTGGCAGCTATTTTCAATAAAAATGAATGATCATCATTATTTTTGTAATCAACAATGAAAGGCTTACCTTTTGTTAAAGTACCTGTCTTGTCAAAAATAATGTGATTAATTTTTGCAGCTATCTCTATTTTATCCCCGCCTTTAAATAAAACCCCTTTTTTTGCTGCTTTTCCTGATGCGACAGTGATTACAGTTGGGGTGGCTAAACCTAATGCACAAGGACAGGCTATCACTAAAACGGCAATTGACAATTGAATTGCTAAACTCAGGAAATTCTCAGCATTACTACCAAGCGAACTATGAAGTGTATGGCTTGCGTGAGTGATTAATTCATCATTGTGACTTAATAAATCAGGCCATATGTTTCTTGCCCCCTTCCACCAAAAGAAGAAGGTTAAAGTAGCAAAAATAAGTACAAAGTAGGTAAATTTGCCTGCAATTTCATCAGCAATGCTTTGAATGCGAGGTTTTCTAGCGTTTACAGACTCAATAAGATTTACTAGTTTTGCAAGAGAAGAATCTCCTCCGACCTTTTGCACTTTAAGTCTAAGAGTTGAATTAAGATTTAAAGACCCACTTGATAGATTTTCGCCTTCTTTTACTTCTATAGGTTTGGATTCTCCTGTAATATGTGAAACATCTACATATGAATTACCTCGGGTAACAATGCAGTCAGCAGGTACTCTGTCTCCTGCTAAAACTTGAATCTCTTGATCAGGTCTTAAAGTATTCACTCTTATTGACTTTATTTGATTGTCTTCTGTGTAGATATTTGCCATTTCAGGTTGAAGATCTAATAATTCACCAATGGATGAACCAGTTTGATATCTTGCTCTCTCTTCTAAGTAACGCCCAATCAGTATGAAGCCTAACAGCATAACTGGCTCATTAAAAAAACAAGGAAAACCAGTGGCAGGAAATATTAAGGATAGAAGACTTGTTGTATATGCGCTAATTACTCCAAGAGCAACTAAAGAATCCATATCGGGATGGTTCTTAATAAATGATTTAAATCCATTAATAATTATTCCTCTTCCAGGAAATAATAGAGCTAAAGTTGCTAATAAAGCGTGAAAAAATATATTACCTAATATTGGAAAATTTATATATCGTCCTTCTGCCAGGTGACCTAATCCTGAAAATAATAAAAGGAATAAGGCAAAAGTTAGTTTTTTCCATTGATTATTCCATTTCTTTTTTTTTTCTAATTCTGCTTTATTTATTTTTTTTGAAAAATCATTTATGTAAATTTTTGATGGGAAACCATTCTCTTTTAGATTTTCGAGGACTAATTCTATTTCTATATGTTTCTGAGTAATTTCAAAATAAGCACTTTCAGTAAGCAAGTTAACAGAAACATTTTCAATACCATCAGAATTATTCAATATTTTTTCAACAGTACTTACACAACCTCCGCACTTCATTCCTGTAACGCTTAATTGAATGCTCTCCATATTTTTCACGATTGAAGCAAATTAATGCTTGATTTATATTTAACTATAATAATAAATGTATTAGAATTTTTAAATAGTTATTTTTTAAATTACTATATTAATTTTATTAGATTTTGAGCAGTGCCTAGTAATCAAAACAGAGACAATTTTATTGATAAAGCTTTTACTGTAATTGCTGAATCTATTGTAAAAATAATGCCTATTGCTGAGAAAGAAAAAAAGGCATATATTTATTATAGAGATGGCCTAGCTGCACAAAATAATGGGGATTATTCGGAAGCATTAGAGTATTACAAAGAGAGCTTACTGCTTGAAGAAAATAAAATTGATAGGGGCGAGACTTTAAAAAATATGGCAATTATATATATGAGTAACGGTGAAGAAGATTTGTCTATTGAAACTTATGAAAAAGCATTAGTAGAAAATCCCAAACAGCCATCATGCTTGAAAAATATAGGTTTAATTTATGAAAAAAGGGGAAGATATGCTGAGCAAAATGGTGATTTAGATCAGAGGGATATTTGGTTTGATAAAGCTGCTGAAGTCTGGTCTAAAGCAGTGAGGCTTTATCCTGGTGGATATCTAGATATTGAGAATTGGTTGAAAAACTCAGGCAGAAGCTCAATTGATATGTACCTTTGATTTTTTTATTTTGATAAAGAATAATCAATTGCTTCTTTAATATTGGATATCTCTATAATATTAATTAAATTTTGAAAATTTTTATTTAGTTCCTCCTCTAATTTTGGCACTACGATATTTTTGATCCCTAGTCTTACAGCTTCTTCTATCTTTGTCCGGAGGTTATTCGATTTTCTAACCTGACCGCTCAAACCCAATTCTCCAATAAATGAGCTACTTGCTAAAGGAGGAATATTTTTCAAACTTGATAAAATTGATATTGCTACTCCTAAGTCAGATGAGGGATCATTAATCTCAAAACCCCCACCAGTAGCTATATAACAATCAAATTCAGATAATTTTATCCCTACATGTTTTTCAATAACAGCTAGAATTTGATGCAATCTATTTATGCTTATTCCAGTTGTAGTACGTCTTGGGTTACTGTAGTAAGTTTTATTTACCAGTGCTTGTATATCAACTGCTAATGGTCGAGTACCTTCATTTGTAATTGTAGTTGTTACACCCGAAATGTTTTCTTTATTTGTAAAAATTGAACTTGGGTTTTTTATCTCTCGTAAACCCTCTTCAAGCATTTCAAAAATTCCAATCTCGAAGGTCGATCCAAATCGATTTTTTATACTTCTTAGTAATCTATGTGAGGAAATATTATCTCCTTCAAAGTTTATTACTGTATCAACTAAATGCTCTAGAGTTTTAGGGCCAGCTAAAGCACCATCTTTGGTTACATGACCAATTATTAGAAGAGCAATATTATTGTCTTTGGCGAGATTTTGCAATTCAGATGAACATTCTCTAACTTGAGAAACTGATCCTGGAGAACTTTGCATTTCATGATTATGAATGGCTTGAATACTATCAATTATTGCGAAACTTGGATTTACACGTTTGATTTCTTCAATAATTAGGGATAAATTGGTTTCTGCAAAAATTTGTAAATCAATACTGTTTTGATTTAATCTTTCCCATCTAATTTTTACTTGTTCTAAAGATTCTTCTGCAGTTATATATAAAACTTTCTCATTAAGAGATATTTTTCCTGCTGATTGAAGAACTATTGTGCTTTTACCTATACCTGGTTCTCCTCCTAGTAAAACAACAGATCCAGGTACTATTCCACCTCCAAGCACTCGATCAAATTCTCTAAAACCACTTGTAAATCTTGATATTTTTTTTGATGAAATCTTATTAAACGGTAAAGATTTTTTATTATTTTTTATATTTTTTATTTCTTGATATTTAGATCTCTTACTTTTTATTTCTTCAACAATGGAATTCCATGAGTTGCAATTTAGGCATCTACCAAAGTATTGAGAAGTTTCAGATCCGCAATTCTGACAAATAAAAGTAGATAATTTGCTAGACATTTAGTCTCTGAATGAAGTAATGGAACTAGAATGTTTGGGATATTGCCCCTCTACAAGTTAGATTAGGTTAATAATAAATTCTCTTACTGATTAGCTAATAGAAACAAATGGCTCTATCTAGTCAAACTAAAGAAACTATACTTGTCGCAGATGACGAGGCAAGTATTAGAAGAATTCTGGAGACACGTCTCTCCATGATTGGCTACAAAGTTGTAACTGCAAGTGATGGCAAAGAAGCACTAAAGTTATTTAAAGATTATGAACCTGATTTAGTAGTACTTGACGTCATGATGCCAAAACTAGATGGTTATGGAGTGTGTCAAGAGTTAAGGAAAGATTCTGATGTTCCAATTGTAATGTTAACTGCATTAGGAGATGTTGCAGATAGGATAACAGGTTTAGAATTAGGGGCTGATGATTATGTAGTAAAACCATTTAGCCCAAAGGAGTTAGAAGCTAGAATTAGGTGCGTTCTTAGAAGAATCGACAAAGAGCAAATGCCTGGAATGCCTAATTCAGGATTAATTTTGGTTACGGATATAAAAATTGATACAAATCGAAGACAAGTTTTTAAAAGTGATGAGAGAATTAGATTAACTGGTATGGAATTTAGTCTCTTAGAGCTTTTGGTGAGTAGGTCAGGAGAGCCATTTAGTAGAGGAGAGATTTTGAAAGAAGTTTGGGGATATACTCCCGAGAGACATGTAGATACAAGAGTTGTCGATGTTCATATATCAAGATTAAGATCCAAACTCGAGGCTGATCCAGCAAATCCAGAATTGATATTGACAGCAAGGGGTACAGGATATCTTTTTCAACGGATTGTCGATATTGCTCCCTTTGATGGTAAATAAATGGGGAAAGAAACAGCGCAAAAAATTAACAAGCCCAGAGCTATCAGAAGATTAGTAATTTGGTATAAAAGAAACTCGGCTGTGACTTCTATAGTCGATACTGCTGCTAGTTCTGCAGCAACAGCTAGTAATGTTGCAGGTAATGTAGTTTCAAGTGCTGGATCAGTAGTAACCACAGCTAGTAATGTTGCAGGTAATGTTGCAGGTAATGTAGTTTCAAGTGCTGAATCTGTAGTTAATACTGCTAGTAGTGTAGTTTCAAATGCTAGTTCAATAGCTAAAAATACATTACAGCCATTAGTTTTTGACCCATTAAAAAGATTACAAAATAACGATAATATTTTAGATAGGGTGGAGGAATCTCAATCTAAAAGAATTTGGATTGCAGTTGATGGGATGGGTGGAGATTATGCTCCTGGTCCAATTCTTGAGGGTTGCTTAGAAGCAATAAGTAGATTTCCAATAAATATAAAGTTTGTCGGCAAAATTGAAAAAGTTAAAGATGCAGCAGAAAAAACTGGTTTAGCAGAATTATTAGAAAACGAAATAGATAATAAGCGTCTTGAATTAATTGATAGTGGAGAGCCTATTGGGATGAATGAAGAAGCTACCTCAGTTAGAAAAAAGAAAAAAGCAAGTATAAATGTTGCAATGGATTTAGTAAGAAATAATAAAGCTGAAGCTGTCTACTCAGCGGGTAATTCAGGCGCCATGATGGCTTCTGCCATATTTAGAATTGGGAGATTGAAAGGGATTGAGAGACCAGCTATAGGAGCATTGTTTCCAACAAGGGATCAAACTCGCCCGGTTTTAGTTTTAGATGTCGGTGCAAATACTGATTGTAAGCCATCTTATCTGCATCAATTTGCTCTTCTAGGTAATATTTATGCAAAAGATGTCCTACAAGTACAAAAACCAAAAATTGGCCTTTTAAATATTGGAGAAGAAGAATGTAAAGGTAATGATTTATCCCTAAAAACATTTGAATTATTATCTTCTGAAAAAAGTTTTGATTTTGGAGGTAATTGTGAAGGGCGAGATGTTTTATCAGGTAGTTTCGACGTAGTAGTCTGTGATGGATTTACTGGAAATATATTATTGAAATTTCTTGAATCTGTGGGAGGAGTTTTATTAGATATTTTGAGATCAGAGCTGCCACGTGGAAGGCGGGGGAAAGTCGGTTCAGCTTTTTTAAAAAGTAATCTACTCAGAATTAAGAAAAGGTTAGATCATGCCGAACATGGAGGAGCTTTATTGCTTGGGGTGAATGGTATTTGCGTTATTGGTCATGGAAGTAGCAAATCTTTATCAGTAGTTAGTGCTCTTCGCTTGGCTCACTCTGCAGTGAATCATGGTGTTATGGACAATTTAAATCAACTGCAAAAGCTTCAAGTTTTAAATTCATAAAACATATTGAGTCAAATTTATGTTTGACTAATATAAGTAACTAAAAAACTCTTTTGGAAGGAATAAATTTTAATCAGATTGGAGTGTCATTCAAGGGAAGCGGAAGTTATGTACCTGATCAAATCCTAACCAATCAAAAAATTAGTCAAAAGGTTGATACAAGCAATGAATGGATACAATCAAGAACTGGTATTTCTGAGAGAAGAATCTCTAGCGTAGAAGATAATGTTACTGAGATGGGTTATAAGGCTGCTCTAACTGCTATTGAAATGGCTAATTGGGATATTAAAACGATTGATTTGATTGTTTTAGCTACTTCTACTCCGCATGATTTATTTGGATCAGCCCCATCCATTCAAGCTAAATTAGGGGCAGCTAATTCTGTAGCTTTCGATTTAACTGCAGCTTGTAGTGGTTTTTTATTTGCCTTAATAACAGCCTCACAATTTTTAAAAGGGGGTAGTTTTAAAAGGGCTATTGTTATTGGAGCAGATCAATTATCAAGTTTTGTTGATTGGAACGATAGAAGAAGTTGTATTCTCTTTGGAGATGGTGCCGGTGCATTAGCAATTGAAGCCACAAATGAATTTGATAATTTTTTAGGGTTTGATATGAGAACTGATGGGGGAAGGGGTTCTTTTCTTAATCTCCCATCAAAAAAGCATAAAGATTCAATAGTTGATGAAATTGACTTTTTAAGTGGAGGTTTTTCTCCAATTCAGATGAATGGTCAGGAAGTTTATAAATTCGCAGTTAAAGAAGTTCCCCTAATTCTTGAAAAGTTGTTGAAAAAAATGAAATATAAGTCTGATCAAGTTGATTGGCTCTTGCTGCATCAAGCTAATCAAAGAATATTGGATTCTGTAGGAGAAAGGTTAAAAATTCCCAGAGAAAAGATTCTTAGTAATTTAGAAAAATATGGCAATACGTCAGCAGCAACAATTCCACTAATGATGGATGAGGCTGTAAGAGATTATAGAATTAAACAAAATGATATTATTGCTACAAGTGGTTTCGGTGCTGGGTTAAGTTGGGGTGCGGCCCTAATTAAATGGGGTTAAAAACAAAATAGGAACATTATGACAGTTGCATGGGTATTCCCTGGACAGGGTTCGCAAAAAATTGGAATGGCAAAACAAATTGAAAATTTGCCGAGCACAAAAGAGAGGTTTAGTTATGCTTCTGAGATATTTGAGAGAAATTTATTTGAAATTTGCGAGTTAAATTCTGATCCAACAAATCCTCTTAGTGATTTGAATAATACAAGAAATACACAAATCTGTCTTTTTTTGGTTGAATCTATTTTATTAGATTCCTTAAAAGAAAATGGCTTTCAACCAACTTATGTTGCTGGGCATAGTCTGGGAGAAATAACTGCATTATATTGTGCGGATGTTTTTTCATTCGAAGAATGCGTATCACTAATAAAAGTAAGATCTCAATTAATGGTAAATGCTGGTCAGGGATCTATGGCAGCAGTAATTGGTTTTGATAGAAATGAACTTGATTTATTAGTCAAAAAAACTGAAGATGTTGTAATTGCTAATGACAATAGCTCTTCCCAAGTTGTCTTATCAGGATCTAATGAAGAGTTAGACAATTTATCGAAAGAAATTTCTTGTAAAAGATTCCTCAAATTAAATGTTTCAGGTGCATTCCATTCACCATTCATGGATGAGCCTGCAGTTAAATTTTCTGAGTATTTAAAACAGATTAAGTTTAAAAATCCTTCTTTCCCAGTAATAAGTAATTATGAACCGTCATTATGTGATGATCCTAATGAGCTTAAAATTAGATTGGAAAATCAAATGTCTAATGGCGTAAGGTGGAGAGAAACTATGGATTTAATGGCAAAAGATAATGATCTTCATTTTGTTGAAGTTGGCCCATCAAATGTGCTTAGCGGTTTAGCAAAAAGACATATGAAAGATTTAAAAATTTCTCAAGTTTCATCTTCTAATCAAATAACTTACTAATCAAGAATGAAAAATGATGTTTTTCAAAAATCAATTTATCAATTAGTTAGCAAACTTTTTGTATTACCAATTTATAAATTTGTATTTAGAGGTCATTTAATAGGTAGAGAAAATATTCCGCAAAGAAATTCTTTTATAATGGTTTCTAATCATGGTTCTTTGCTCGATCCTCCTTTGTTAGGACATGCTCTTGGACGTAATATATCTTTCATGGCCAAGGCAGAGCTGTTTAAAATACCTTTACTTGGGTTTATTATCAAGGCTTGTGGAGCTTATCCTGTAAAAAGAGGAATTGTTGATAAAAATACGATTAAAATAGCGTGTAAAAAATTATCAAATGACAATTCTATTGGAATATTTATTGATGGTACGCGTCAAAAAAATGGTCGAGTGAATAAGCCCAAACAAGGCGCAGCATTATTAGCCTTTAAAAATCAAAAATTATTATTGCCTGTTGCAATAGTTAATTCTCATAGACTAATAAGATTTAAATTCTTTATCCCTTTGTTTTCAAAAATAGTTATTAAAGTGGGAAAACCTGTTCAACCTCCACAGAGTTCATCAAGAGATGATCTGAATTCTGTAACAATGTACCTTCAAGATAAAATTAATAATTTGATTTGTTGAATATTTAGTTAATTGGAGAAATAGGGTAAAGAGGCAAAACTTTTCTCCAGGAATCTAAATTTGAATCTAATAAATTTTTATTTGTTAAGTTTAATAATTCTTTTAAATCTTCTTTATCATCAAAATTAGCCTCAAAAGTAAGTTCTTTACTCTCAAGTTCTTTGACAACTTTTGGTAAAACTGTTTCTCGAATGACTAGATCCGAGGAGTTTTTTTCTTTATGACAAATTTCATATTTACCTGCAATTAAACCCTTTCGTTTTAATTTTTTGTAAATCCAGAATGATTTTTTGTTTATAAAGATATTATTTTTTGATGCAATTCTTTTCGCCATTATTTCAAATGAACTAAAACTGTCTAGAGGACAATTTATTTGTTGTGAGATAGTTCTTGCTAAAACTACAATAAGTCTTGAAGCATTAAAATTTGCTGGCCCTATGCTGACAGATAACTTATTTATTTTTTGTAAATTTTCTTTAGAAATGAATTTGTTAAGATCATTAATTAAGTTGTTGCAAAGGTCATTATCAAATTTTTTGATAAATAATTCATCAGATTTAAACGTATTGTTTTTTCTATAACCAAAGCCAAAAGAATTGTCTGTGCTATGAATCACTAATGTAGTGTAATTTTCTCTTTGTTTGAGTTTATTTGTCATCTATTACCTTAAATAGGTAATTCCATACCTGGATTAAACTTAGACCATTTACCAAATTCATTTTCAAAACTTTCACAAGATTGAACATCCCAATCAGTTTTATAATCACCATTATTGTCTTTCACTATATTGACATGAATGAATGGTTGTTTTGCTTTAAAATCAGGAAGATCACAAATATGATCAACACCATGATTATTCTCTACATCATGATATGTGATACATCTATCAACCCATTTACAGTTGATGCAAATGCACATAATTAATAAATAAAATGAAAAGTAACATTCAAACAGATCATACACTAATAATTGATGAATTAGAAACAAGTATAAAATTTCATAATTTGGATTTGATTTTAAGTTTTTTACCTAAAGGATCATATTTGGTTGGTGGTTACATTAGAGATATTATTTTGGGAAGAGAAACTGAAAATGTAGATTTTGATATTGTAGTACCTTTAAATGCAATTGAAATTGGGAAAAAGATTGCAGAAAATATCGGATCAAAATTTATAATTTTAGATGAAAAAAGAGAAGTAGTAAGAATTATTCTTAATCATATTTATATTGATATTTCTAATCAGGTTTCATCTTCTATAGAAGGAGATTTATGTTCTAGAGACTTTTCGATTAATTCAATTGCTTTTTTATTAGATAAGAAGTGTTTGGTTGATCCATTAAATGGTCTTAAAGATCTAGAGATTTCTTTGCTTAGAACTCATTCTGAAAACAATTTACTAAATGATCCTTTACGAATATTGAGATGTTTTCGATTTGTTTCAGAATTGAATTTTAAAGTTGATCTTAATTTAATTACTTTCATTAAAAAAAATAAAGGGAAATTATATCTTGTTGCTAGAGAGAGGATTAATAATGAAATACAGAAAATAGTTCATGGAGCGCATGCTCTTGATGCAGTATTGTTGATAAGAAAATTAAATATATTTGCTACTGATAATTTATCTGAAGATTCTTTTTTTTTGGATTTAGAGAAAATTAATTATGTAGAACTTAATCAGGAAGAAAAAGAAAAATTTTTACCATCATTTTTCATTGCTCAAATTTTTGATGTCATATCTTTAAAAAAACTCAAATTTAGTAAAGCTGAGATTGCAAAAACTAAGTTATTAAGAAAATGGCACTTTTTGTTGGAGAAAAAAAATATCGCTCAATTCACTGAATCAGATAGATTCTCATTACATAAAGAATTAGAGATGTTTCTTCCAACTTTTATTTTTCATTTACCTCAAAACTTACGATTGAATTGGCTTCGTAGGTGGCGTGACGGTGATGATAAATTATTTCATCCTTCAAACTTAGTTAATGGTGAGGTAATCAAAAAAAATTTAAAAATAAAGGATGGGCCTATCTTAGGAGAGCTGTTAAGGTATCTTTCTAAGGAACTTGCGTATGAGAGATTAAATAATTTTGATGAAGCTATTTATAAAGCAAAGCGATGGATTGAACAAAATGCACCAAAATGTGATTAAATACACATAGCTTAGTTTTGTTTAGAAGTTCAGACTTCAAAATCATTTTTAAAAATTTATGAGCATTCGCATTTACATTGGCAACATACCACAAGGATTTAATCCAAAAGAATTTGATACACTTTTAAAGTCAGTTTCTGATTCGATTAGATTTAAAGCAGTTCTAGATAAGGAAACTAAGGAATGCAGGGGGTTTGGTTTCGCGACAACTAATAATGAAGATAATGCTAATTTATTAATTCAAAAGTTAAACGGTTTTGAATTTAATGGATCTAAATTAAGAGTAGAGCTATCAGAAAAGAAAGATTCTGCTTCAAATAAAAGAAATGGTGGAAAATTAAATAAGAATAAGAAGAGGAAAGACTTTAAGAAAATTGTTCATAGTGATGCACCTAACCTCGAAGCTCCTGATCCCAGATGGGCTGGAGAACTATCTAAATTGAAAGATTTGTTGGCTAATCAGAAGACTCCTGCCTAATTATTTAATTCGAGAAATTAAAAAAGATATTGGAATTTCAAGAGCTTTTATGGAATTTTTTACAAAAGCTCTATTATTAAAAACATCATAATCTAATCTTTCAATAGAATCTAATATTCCTCTGTAAAGACGTAAAGATGTCCATACTGGCCATCTTGCGTCAGAAGATAGCCATTTAATCCCATCCTCAGACTTTTGGAACCATTCGCGAGCCCTTGTTAATTGAAAGTTCATAAGTGCTTTCCACTGCTTGTTAATTTTTCCTTTTAAAAGTTCTTCTTCAGAATAATTAAATTTTTCAATATCCTCTTGCGGGAGATAAATTCTTCCTCTGTGTCTATCTTCTCCCACATCTCTCAATATATTTGTTAATTGATTTGCAATTCCTAGAGCTATAGCTGCTTCAGAGGGGTCAGGCATGTCACTCCATGGAGCTGATGTATAAGCGCTATCAATTCCCATCACATTCTGAGTCATTAAACCAACAGTTCCTGCTACTCTATAACAATAGAGTTTTAATTCATCAAAATCTTTGTATCTAAATTTATTCAGATCCATTCTTTGACCATCTATCATGTCTAGGTAGGGTTTAATACTTTGTGGATATTTCTCGATTGTATCTAACAAAACTGAATCTAATTCAGATTTAACATTTCCTTTAAATACATTTTTAGTATTTTCTTCCCATTTATCTAGATTGTCTGAAAGCTCTTCTTGTGATTTAGTTGAGGCTTCTTCGCTATCCATTATTTCATCTGTTCTTCTACACCAAACGTAAATAGCCCATATAGCTTTTCTCTTTTCTTGAGGTAATAGAAGAGTACCCAAGTAAAAGGTTTTAGCCCATTGTTGAGTTTCTTTCCGGCATATCTCATATGCTTGATCAAGTTGAGAAATTGAATTTTTCAAAAAGTTTTAGCTTAATTTAAAGATGTTGCAAATGTTATGAAGATACATTTTGAGGGGTTTTGGAATATTCCTTATTGATTGATTCCGCGCATAATTTACCACTTAAAACAGCTCCTTCCATAGATGCTAAATATTTTTGCATTGTATAATCACCAGCTAAGAAAAAGTTTTTTATTGGGGATTTTTGACTAGGTCTGAACTCTTGACATCCAGGAATCGCCTTGTAAACAGATCTTGGAGTTTTAACTACTTTATATTTTCTTAATTTTGTCTTATCGTCACCCATGAAATGTGTTGGGAATAATTTCTTCAGCTCTTCCATGGTTGCATCCACGATCTCTTGATCGCTTCTACTTATCCATTCTTTTGCCGGTGCGAAAACTAATTCAAGCATTGATCTATTTGGATCTTCGTATTCTTTGCATGTAATACTCATATCTGCATAAACACTGAGAAGTGGTGATCTGCTAAATAGTAGATGGTCAATATCTGTTAATTTTTTGTCAAACCATAAATGGATATTGATCACTGGAACACCATTTAATCCATCTAATTTAGAAAAAGCATCTAAACCTTTCCATTGTTTAGGGATCATTAATTTAAATAGATCTACGGGCATTGCACTTACATAAGCATCGGCAATTAACTCTTTCTTTTCGTTTTCATTTAAAGAGGCAATAGTAAAACTTTTAACAGTGCTGTCTTCATTAAGGTTGATTTGCCTCAATGGGCTATTTATGTGAACTTCTCCACCACGAGCAGTAATATAATCAACCATTGGCTGGCAAAGTCTTTCTGGAGGAGCTCCGTCAAGAAATGCCATTTTAGAACCATTTTTTTCTTGTAAAAATCTGTTTAATGCAGTTAATAAAACTGTAGATGATATTTCATCCGGCCCAATGAAATTAAGAGCTTTACTCATCGCTATAAAAACTTCATCATTAACTCTTTCCGGTATATTGTGCTCTTTTAGCCAATCTGTCCATGATTTTGTATCACATTTATCTAAGTACTTTTGGCCTCTCAACATTGCAGGCACTAAGCCTAATCCAAATAGAATCTTTTCGTTCCATGAAAGCATATCATTATTTCTAAGTATTGCTGAAACTCCATTAACGGGAGCAGGTATATCGGGAAAGTCGAATCTACTGTAAGTTCCGGGCTCTGAAGGCTGATTAAAAATCATTGAATGACTTTTCCATTGGAGCCTGTCTTCAATATCTAGTTCTTTAAAAAGTTGCAACATATTTGGGTAGGCTCCAAAAAATATATGCAATCCAGTTTCATACCAATCCCCATCTTCGTCTTTCCATGCGGCGACTTTCCCTCCTAAAACATCTCTGGCTTCGAGTACAATCGGAATATGTCCATTATCGACTAAATACTTAGCACAAGATAAACCTGCTAAACCAGCCCCAGCAATTACAACACGCATTATTAAATCAAGAAATAAATTAACACTTACTAATAAGCTACATTAAAGTTAGAACAAAATAGTTTTTTTCGTTGATTATTTCTTAAACTTATGGAAAAAATGCTTTTAAAATCCACTACTAGACATGTAAGAATTTTTACTGCCGAAGTTGTAGATGAAGAATTAAAGTTTCATCCCAATAAACTAACTCTTGATTTAGATCCCGATAATGAATTTATTTGGAACAAAGATTCTCTAAACAAAATAAATGAAAAATTTAATGAATTAATAAAAGAGAGAGCAGGAAAAGATTTAGATGATTATGAACTTCGAAAAATAGGATCAGAAATTGAAGGTTTAATTAAATTTTTGCTTCAAAATGGTCAGTTAAGTTATAACCCTGATTGTAGAGTAATGAATTATTCAATGGGTTTACCAAAGACAAATGAAGTGCTGTGAATAGATCATCCTCAAATAGAAGGCCAAGGAGAGGCTCAAATAGAAGTTATTATCCTCCAAATCCAAGGGAAACGGATTCATATGGTCAAAGAAACAATAGATTGCCTGCTTCTTCTGAACAAAAAATCAACTTTAGTACAGGAACCATTGCCGTACTTGCTGGAGTACTAATTTTAGGAGTTGGTATTGGGAGCGCTATTACCAGTACAACAGATGGCGGTCAGGGAAATATAGCAAGTCAACAACAATTAGATATGGCTGTTCCTGACCCTGAATTTTGCAGACAATGGGGAGCTAGTGCTTTTGTAATTGATGTTGAAATGTATACTACATTAAATCCTTCTACGAGTTTTGTAACGCAACCAGCTCTTCAGCCAGGGTGCGTGATTAGAAGAGAGAATTGGACAGTTTTACAAAAACAGGGCGCAATTAGTAATGAAGATGTAAGAGAATGTAAGCAAAGGATGAATACTTTTGCTTATATTGGTTCTATAAGAGATAAGCCAATAGTTAAGTGCGTTTATCAGACTGATGTAAATGAAAATAAATTTATAATAAAAGGCGATGGACAAGCCGAAGATGGAGGAGTAGGTATTAACAGAGAAGCAATTCAGTTTTAATCAAAATTTATATATGCCTCAAAGGGCTTTCTAAACTAGCAAATTGTGGAAGAATGTTTTTTTTAAATACTTCTGATGCTCTTGAAGTATATCTTGACGGATTAGTAATTAATTTAAGTTCTCTCTTAACCTCTAAATCAGCAACGAATGCTTTGTGGATTGTTCCAGCCGATAATTCTCTTTCAATAGAAACAACAGGCAAAAAGGAAGCTCCTAAACCTGATTGAACTGCATTCTTGATTGCTTCAAGAGAGTTAAGTTCCATCTCAATTTTTAATCTTTGAATATCAAGCCCAGAATCTTGGAGAAGTTTATCAACAACTTTTCTTGTTGTAGATTGTGAATCTAATGTTACAAAATTTAATTTGTATAAGTCTTCTTTAAGAAGCTCTTTTTTGGTCGAAAGTGGATGTTTAGATGGTAAAACTAATGCCAATTCATCAGTGGCATATGGAATCACTTGTAGCAAATTTTCCAAATCTCCAGGTAATTGTCCGCCAATAATGGCTAAGTCAATTTGTCCATTGGCGACACTCCAACCAGTTCTTCTAGTACTATGAACTTGAAGTTGAACGGATACATCAGGGTATTTTTGTCTGAATAGTCCTATCATTCTCGGCATTAAATAGGTACCCGTTGTTTGGCTCGCTCCAATGACAAGAGTTCCACCTTTTAAGCTATTTAAATCTTCAATAGCTTTGCAAGCTTCGTCGCATTGATTCAAAATTCGTTCGCAATATTCAAGTAATAGTCTCCCTGCTTCAGTCAATAGAGCCTTTCTACCACCTCTGTCGAAAATTGTGATTTCAAGTTGTTTTTCTAAATTTTGTATTTGTAAACTCACGGCAGGTTGGGTTACATATAGGAGATCTGCAGCTTTTTTAAAACTTCCTTGAGCTGCTATAGCTTTTAATATTCTTAATTGGTCGAGTGTAAATGGTAATTCTGGCATCTATTATGCCTACAGTTTCTTATAATTCTAATGCTTAGGTGCATTCTTGTTAAGAACAAAAATTATTTGAAAAATTTAAATATATGGAGACTCATAAAACTTCCCTAATAATCTCACTTTTGATTTTGATTTTTGCGGTAATTCATAGTGGGGGAGCTGCTTTAAGAATCAAAGCAGAATCTATTATGGGTCCGAGATTATGGCGGTTATGTTTTGTTTTCTTAAGTTTGCCGTCTGCAATTATCTTAATTAGTTATTTTTTGGCTCATAGATATGACGGAATTAGATTATGGAATTTACAGGGTAATAATTTTGTTTTTATGGTCGTTTGGTTCTTAACTGCAATAAGTTTTTTATTTTTATATCCCGCTACTTACAATTTGCTAGAAATCCCTTCGGTTTTAAGACCTAAAGTACGAATCTATGGAACTGGGATAATGCGAATCACAAGACATCCACAAGCATTTGGTCAAATAATTTGGTGTTTTGCTCATACTTTATGGATTGGTACATCATTCACATTAGTAACTTCTATTGGATTAGTTTTGCATCATATTTTTGCAATCTGGCATGGGGACAAAAGATTAGCAAATAGATTTGGAGAAGAATTTGAAATTTTTAAAAAAAATACTTCTATAATCCCCTTCATGGCAATACTTGAGGGGAGGCAAGAATTTAAGATTAAAGAATTTTTTAGGTTATCTCAACTTGGTATATTAATTGCAATAGGTGTACTTTGGTGGTCTCATCAATATATCAATATTGCTGTTAAAACATTTAATTCATCATTTTTGTCTGAATTTTTCAATTGACAGTTTAAAATCAAATCATAAGTTCTTTAAAACATGCCACAAGCTTCTGAAATTGCCTGGTTAATTCCCGTTTTCCCACTTATTGGAGCAGTGATTTCTGGCTTAGGACTAATAAGTATCAATAAGAAAATTAATAATTCAAGAGAAATTGTTTCTGTAGGTCTGATTTCTTTCGTTGGGATTTCTGCGGTAATTAGTTATAAAGCTTTAATTGAACAAGTTAATGGTTATCAATCAGTAGAAAAATTATTTGTATGGGCCAATGCTGGTGATTTTACAATTCCAATGGGGTTTGTCCTTGATCCTTTGGGGAGTGTAATGCTTGCGTTAGTAACTACAATAACTTTGCTGGTAATGATTTACTCGCATGGTTACATGGCGCATGACAAAGGTTATGTCAGATTTTTTACATATTTAGCATTATTTAGTAGTTCAATGATGGGATTAATTGTTAGTCCGAATTTATTAGAAATTTATGTTTTTTGGGAATTAGTTGGGATGTGTTCTTATTTATTGGTTGGTTTTTGGTATGACAGGGATGGCGCTGCACACGCTGCACAAAAAGCATTTGTTGTTAATAGAGTCGGAGATTTTGGGTTATTACTAGGAATCCTTGGCCTATTTTGGGCAACAAATAGTTTTGATTTTAATGAAATAGCTACTGGAATTTCTCAATCATTATCTGACAATTCGATACCCATTTGGGCTGCTTTATTACTTTGTTTTTTAGTTTTTTTAGGGCCAATGGCTAAATCAGCTCAGTTTCCTCTTCATGTTTGGTTACCTGATGCGATGGAAGGTCCGACACCTATTTCTGCACTTATCCATGCTGCAACAATGGTTGCAGCAGGAATATTTCTTGTAGCAAGACTTCAACCTTTGTATTCAATATTCCCCTCTATTCAGTTCATTATCGCTTTAGTTGGCACCATTACTTGTTTTTTAGGAGCCTCTATAGCTTTGACCCAAATGGATTTAAAAAAAGGTTTAGCCTATAGCACAGTTTCTCAGCTTGGTTATATGATGCTCGCAATGGGTTGTGGAGCACCAGTAGCCGGAATTTTTCATTTAGTAACTCATGCTTGCTTTAAAGCAATGCTATTTTTGGGATCTGGTTCAGTAATACATGCTATGGAAGAAGTAGTTGGTCATCAGCCTGTATTAGCTCAAGATATGAGATTGATGGGCGGTTTAAGAAAAAAAATGCCTTATACAGCAACAACATTTTTAATAGGTTGTGTAGCAATTAGTGGAATTCCCCCATTGGCAGGTTTTTGGAGTAAAGACGAGATACTCGGAAATGCTTTCATATCATTTCCAGCTTTTTGGTTTGTAGGACTCCTTACAGCTGGTATGACTGCTTTTTATATGTTTAGGCTTTATTTCTTGACATTTGAAGGAGATTTTAAAGGGGAGAATAAAGAATTGCAAAAACAGCTTCTAATAGCCTCCAAAACAAACCTAGATGATGAAAATGAAGAAGATCATGAAGAACATGGCTATATTCATGAATCACCCTGGTCAATGACATTTCCCTTGATATTTCTAGCTGTACCGTCTGTAATAATCGGTTTTATGGGACTTCCATGGGATAGCAAAATTGCAAATTTACTAGATCCTGAAGAAGCAGAGATTGCTGCAAAGGCATTCGAATTAAAAGAATTTTTGCCTTTAGCACTTGTGTCAGTATTTATTGCATCAGCTGGAATCATTATTGCCTATCAGGCATATTTTGTGAAAAAAATTAATTTATCAGTTTTATTTGCCGAGAAGTTTCCTAGCATCAATCGATTTTTATCCAATAAATGGTATCTAGATGATATTAATGAAAAACTTTTTGTTAAAGGTAGTAGAAAACTTGCTAAAGAAGTTTTAGAGGTTGATTCTAAGGTTGTTGATGGCGTTGTAAATCTTACTGGACTTGTAACTTTAGGTAGTGGAGAAGGTTTAAAATATTTTGAGACTGGTAGGGCTCAATTTTATGCGCTCATTGTTTTTGGAGGTGTAATTTTATTAGTTGCTATATTTGGTTTTCAATCTCCTCAAGTTTCTTAATTACAATTGTGTGTCTTCACTGTCCATTGGGGTGAAAAAATACAGAAAATTTCTAGACTTTATTTAAGATAAATTTCTTATTAAATTGAGTACTTATTTTTATTCACATTTTGCGACACAAGTATTGGGAACTTTGGGAGCTGGATTGTCTAATTTTCCTTGGTTATCTGCTTCAATTTTATTCCCAATTGGTAGTGCATTCGTGATACCTTTTTTCCCAGATAAAGGGGATGGCAAAGAGGTGAGATGGTTTGCATTGTCTATTGCATTAATTACTTTTTTAATAACTGTAGGTTCATATATAAATGGCTTTGATATTAGTAATGAAAATGTTCAACTTAAAGAAAATATTAGTTGGCTCCCTGATTTAGGTCTTACTTGGTCTGTTGGCGCTGATGGCATGTCTATGCCTTTAATATTATTGACTAGTTTTATAACTGCTTTAGCAGTTCTTGCTGCATGGCCAGTCAAGTTCAAACCAAAGTTATTTTTCTTTTTGATATTGGTTATGGATGGTGGGCAAATCGCTGTGTTTGCTGTACAAGATATGCTTTTATTCTTTCTAACTTGGGAACTTGAGTTAATTCCCGTTTATTTATTACTGGCTATATGGGGTGGTAAAAATCGACAATATGCGGCAACAAAATTCATTATTTATACAGCTGGCAGTTCTATCTTCATTCTTCTTGCAGCGTTAGCAATGGGTTTCTATGGTACAGAAATTCCGAATTTTGAGTTTTCTCACTTGGCAGCTCAAGATTTTAGTCAAAAATTCCAAATATTATGTTATGTAGGGCTTTTAATAGCATTTGGTGTGAAACTTCCAATAGTACCTCTTCATACTTGGCTTCCAGATGCTCATGGAGAGGCTACAGCTCCAGTTCATATGCTTCTAGCAGGAATTTTATTAAAGATGGGAGGATATGCTCTTTTAAGATTTAATGCACAATTATTACCCGTTGCTCATGCTCAATTTGCCCCATTATTAATAGTTCTAGGAGTAGTCAATATAATTTATGCTGCATTAACTTCTTTTGCTCAAAGAAATCTTAAAAGAAAAATTGCATATAGTTCTATAAGTCATATGGGTTTCGTTCTTATTGGAATAGGGAGTTTTAGTAGCCTTGGAACAAGCGGAGCTATGCTGCAAATGGTTAGTCACGGATTAATCGGTGCAAGTTTATTTTTTCTTGTTGGTGCTACCTATGACAGAACAAAGACTCTTAAACTTGATGAAATGAGTGGTGTAGGACAAAAAATGAGAATCATGTTTGCCCTATGGACTGCTTGCTCCCTGGCTTCCCTAGCTTTACCTGGTATGAGTGGATTTGTTTCCGAATTGATGGTATTTACAGGATTTGTTACTGATGAAGTGTATACACTACCTTTTAGGGTAGTGATGGCCTCTTTAGCAGCTATCGGTGTAATACTGACTCCTATTTATCTACTTTCAATGTTACGAGAAATTTTCTTTGGTAAAGAAAATCCTAAATTAATTGAAGAACGAAAACTTATAGATGCTGAGCCAAGGGAAGTTTATATTATTGCTTGTTTACTTTTACCGATTATTGGAATAGGTTTGTACCCAAGATTAGTTACTGAAAGTTATATTGCATCTATTAATAATTTAGTCAATAGAGATTTAACTGCAGTTAAAAGTGCTGTTAAATCAAATATTTTTTCAGGAACTAAAAAAAATGACATCCTAAAAGCTCCAACAATATAATTTTTTAAATTAATGCAATATTGTTTGGCATTAAATAAATTAAAAGATATCTTGTGAGTAGATTTTATCTTTTTCAAAATAAATTATTCCAATACTATTGATAGGCAACAATTAGGCCCTAGATTGTTGATTAAGTTTCTTCAAGATGCCGCAGGTAAAGGTGAGCTTGATCCATGGGATATTGATGTAATAAGTGTAATTGATAGTTTTTTAGAGGAATACTCACACACTTTTAATCAATCTTCAAATAGTCAAATCTCATATCAGAAGGATTTAGCTGAGACCAGCGAAGCATTTTTTGCTGCTTCCGTATTAGTTAATCTTAAGGCTGAGGTTTTGGAAGCTGATGTTTTCAAAGAAAATTCTTCCGATTTTGAAGATGAATTTGATTTGGACGATCAAGATTGGATTGATAAAGAATTTGATATTCCGAAATATCCTGAAAAATATTTAAGGAGAAGATCAATTGCACAACCAATTCTTAAACGTACAACAACATTGGGAGAACTAGTAAGTCAGTTAGAGTCCATAGCAGAAGTTATAGAAACCCAAGATCTTCTGCTCATGAAGAGAAAAAGAAATAAAAAATATTCTGATAGGGCTTTAATTTCTCAAGTAAAGTCATTAGCGCATCGCGAGAAACTTCCAGAAACCACTAAAGCATTAGGGAAATTTATTGAAGGATGGGAAAAAGCTTTGCAATGGACAGATTTTGAACATTTAGTCAAAAAATGGCAAACAGTTGTAAAAAATGATTTAGATAAAGACCGTTTGGGAGTTTTTTGGGCTTTGTTATTTTTATCATCTGAAAACAAAATTGAAATTAAACAAATTAATTCCTTATATGGCCCAATTCAAATTAAAAGAATAATACCTGATGGTGGCATAGCTCAATTGCCTATAGAAAATCTTGAGGTAAGTAATGCCTCTTCCTCGGCTGCTTAGAAGCTTAATAGTAATAACGTATAATTTAAAAAATGGTTTTGAATTTATGAAGGCAATGATACTTGCAGCAGGGAAAGGCACACGTGTTCAGCCTATTACACACGTTATTCCTAAACCGATGATTCCGATTTTGCAAAAACCTGTTATGGAGTTTCTCTTGGAACTTTTAAGAGAACATAATTTTAAGGAAATAATGGTAAATGTTTCTCATCTGGCTGAAGAAATTGAAAATTATTTTAGGGATGGGCAAAGATTTGGAGTAGAAATTGCTTATAGTTTTGAAGGAAGAATTGAAGATGGAGAATTAATAGGTGATGCTTTAGGATCCGCGGGAGGATTAAAAAAAATTCAGGATTTTCAAAATTTCTTTGATGAAACTTTTGTTGTTTTATGTGGTGATGCTTTAGTTGATTTAGATTTAACTCAAGCTGTTAAAAAACATAAGCAGAAAGGAGCTATTGCGAGCTTAATAACAAAGAAGGTAACTAAAGATCAAGTATCAAGTTACGGTGTAGTAGTTTCTGATGAAAATGGGAGAATAAAGGCTTTTCAGGAAAAGCCAACAGTTGATCAAGCTTTAAGTGACTCTATAAATACAGGAATTTATCTTTTCGAACCTGAAATTTTTAATTACATACCTTCAGCAGAGAAATTTGATATTGGAGCTGATCTTTTCCCTAAACTTGTTGAAATGGATTTACCATTTTTTGCGTTACCAATGGATTTTGAATGGGTAGATATTGGAAAAGTCCCTGATTATTGGAGTGCTATTAGAAATGTATTACAAGGCAAGGTAAGACAAGTGCAAATTCCAGGTAAGGAAATAAAACCCGGAGTTTTTACCGGCTTGAATGTAGCGGCAAACTGGGAAAAGGTTAATATTACCGGGCCGGTTTATATAGGAGGCATGACTAGGATCGAGGATGGAGCAACTATTATTGGCCCTTCTATGATTGGACCAAGTTGTTGCATTTGCGAGGGTGCAACTATAGATAACTCAATTATCTTTGATTATTCTAAAATTGGTAAAGGAGTAAGACTTATGGATAAGTTAGTGTTTGGTAAATATTGTGTTGGAAAAAATGGAGATCATTTTGATTTGCAAGATGCATCTTTAGATTGGTTAATAGCTGATTCAAGAAGATCTGATTTGTCTGAGCCATCGCCTCAGCAGAAAGCTATGGCAGAATTATTAGGTACTGATTTGATTAATATTCCAGAATAAGATTAGCTTTTTCAATAATCTCAGGAATTAAATGCTCTGTTTTTACGGCCATTAGATGAACACCATTTGCGATATTCATAAAATCATGAGCTTGTTCAGCTGCAATTTTAATGCCTTCTTGTAATGGCTCTTTAGCATCTTTAAGACGATTTAAGATATTTTCAGGGATGTTTGCACCTGGAACGTATTTGTTTATAAAGAGAGCGTTTTTGTAAGACTTTAATAGGAATACACCTGCAATTACAGGAATTTCAAGAGGCTTGCTAATTTTTTCACAAAACTCTATCAAATTTTCTTTATCCATAACCATTTGAGTTTGTATGAATCCAGCTCCAGCCTCTTTTTTCTTTCTCATTCTATTTTCTAGACTTCTTTTATTTCCACAATTTGGATCAGCTGCAGCACCTGCAAAAATAAATGTTTTTTTATCGGAAAGTTCTCCTAGAGTAGGATCAATTCCTTTATTAAAAGCCTGAATTTGTTGAAGCAATCTAACTGACTCAAACTCATGCACGGCCTTGGCATCTTGTTGATCCCCAGCTTTTACTGAATCACCGGTAATGCATAAAATGTTTTTAATTCCTAAAGCATTTGCTCCCAGAATGTCTGATTGTAAAGCAATTTTATTACGATCTCTGCATGAAATTTGCATTACTGGTTCTATCCCATTTTCCAGTAATAGTTTGGACATTGCCAAGCTGCACATTCTCATTACAGCTCTACTTCCATCGGTAATGTTAACAGCATGTACCTTATCTTTCAAAAGTTGTGCTATCTTAAGAGATCTTATGGGGTCTCCACCTCTTGGCGGCATTAATTCTGCCGTTATCACCTTAGATCTTTTTTCTAAAGTCTGCTGAAGTTTTGATTTCAATTGCTTTTGTTTCCCAGTTGGTTAACAAGTGTACTGAGATTGCTAAACTTAATTAATATATAAAAGGAACTGTTTAAATGCAAATGGTTGAAGAAGAAGTAAACAACATTGATATGATGGGTCTCTCAGCAAGAGAGATGGAAATCATTGATCTAGTAGCTGATGGGCTTACAAATCAAGAAATTGCGGTAAAACTAACTATTAGTAAAAGAACTGTTGATAATCATGTAAGTAACATGTTTACAAAAACTGGTTCTAAAAACAGAGTAGCACTTTTGAATTGGGCAATGGACAACGGAAAGATTTGTAGAGATGGATTTAATTGTTGTTCACTCCCAGATTCTGATCAAGAGTAGCTTTACCATTTATTTTTTTTGTATCATTAGGCAAATCCATTAAACAATAATTTGCAGAACCTAATTCGAAGAGTTCAGCATATGCAATACATGCATCTTTGTCTGAATTAACAAATCTCAAGACCCCTTCTTTGTCGTAAAGACCATACATCTGAAGAAAATAAAAATTACTATGCTTAAATATAAAGAAAATATAAAAGATTAATAGCACTTTTGACTAGTTACTTTTGAAAGTTGTCAAATAGTCTTTTTTCCACTTTGAAAAAGGATTGTTGGCGAGACTGAAATTGGAGAAATCGGTCATCCCAGTAATTTCTTTTGAAATAAAAGATGGTAATGATAAATCCTCCTCTTCATCGGAAAGTTCAATTTCTGCAATTTCAAGTGGGTAATTATTTTCTTTAAAGCAATCTATAATCCAAGATTTTTTTTCAACTTCTAAAAGGAATCTTTCTTTTTTAATTGTACTTGAAAGATTTGACATTATTGTTTCAGCATCGCTTCGCGGAATGGAGTATTCAAATTCAAAGTTGGTAAAGCCTTTGATATGTTTTTTTAATGCAATTTTGGAGTGTTTGTTCGTCAACCTTATCCTAATAATCCAATCATCTAAACTTTTGGATAAATATCCTTGTTCAATATAAATTTTTTTAGTTATGAACTCTTTCCAATTATCATTTTTTATAAGAAATCTTCTTTCTATTTCTATGGCCATTTAATTTTTTGGATTTTTTTGAGATAAATCACCTTTCCAATCTAGTTTTTTAATTAGGGTATTATAGTAACTTGTGCTTTTTTTAAACTTTATTATTTTGCAGGGTGTTTGCCCTTTTTTTATCTCACAATAATAAGTATCCTTAATAGTCATACATTTTGAACCGTCCCTCCATAATTTAATTTCCCCTTTATTTTTTTTTACAGGTTTAATGATCACCTTACTTGTATTAGGTATAACTATTGGCCTACTAGCCAAACTCATCGGGCATATAGGATTAATTATCATTGCATCAATACTAGGATGCACTATTGGACCACCTGCAGCCATTGAGTAGGCTGTTGAACCAGTAGATGTAGATATGATTAATCCATCACCTTTATATTCATTCACCTTTTCGTTATCTATTTCAATTTGTATTTGATTGGTAGGAGAAATGTCTTCTTCAACAGATTTAAAATAAAAATCATTTAAGGCGTTGTAGCTTTTTATAATTTTTTTCTTAGAACTTGTCTCGTTAATAAAAACATTACAATTTAATCTATTACGAAAGTCAATTGTATATTCTTCCTTTTCAAGGATTTCAATAAAAGATTCGTCAAAAAGAAAATCTTTTTCTTGCGTAAGGAACCCTAAATTACCACCAATATTGATGCTCAATAGAGGAATATCATAGTCAGCTAAAGCATTTGCACATTTCAGGAAGGTTCCATCTCCACCAAGAACTATTCCAATATTTGGTTTCAATTCTGGATTACAAAGATATTTCTCAATATCATCTTTATTAAAATCGCTTTTAATTCTATTTGATTTTATATTCTTATCTTTGAGAACTTCTTCACAGAATTTAGAAGCCTCTTGAGCTGTAGAACTATCTGAACGATATACGATAAGCACTAATGAAAGTTTCATTGAATGCTTTTACCATTTTAATAAATTAAAACTTTCCATATCTACAGTTACCCTATTCCTGTAAAGAGATAATAATATAGCTAGTCCAACCGCTGCTTCTGCGGCAGCAACAGTTATCACAAAAATTGTAAATACTTGTCCTTGAATTAAATTATTATCAACATAGGAAGAAAACGCCATCAAGTTTATATTTACCGCATTGAGCATTAATTCAATGCTCATAAGTACTCTGACTGCATTTCTGCTATTTAATAATCCCCAAATACCAATACAGAATAGTGCTGAAGATACTATTAAAAAAGCTTGAATGGGAATTGATTGTAAATTCATCATTGGAAAGTTGAAAGGTTAATTTTTATTTGTGAGTAATGGTTCTGATGATTTTTCAATTAACTCTTGATCAACAGGTAATCCAGTGGAAATATCCTTGCTCATTACATCTCTTCTAGCTAAAACAATAGCTCCAATCATTGCCATTAAAAGTAAAACTGAAGCTACTTCAAATGGAAGTAAATAATCACTAAAAAGATGTTCACCAATTCTGATAGTTGATTCTTCTCCTATAGAGTTTTGAGGGTTTGATAGGCTCCATACATTGGTCAAGTCAACTCTTATTAAGAGGCTTAGTAGAGTTAAACATATCGATGTTGAAATGATCCTTCTCGATTTAATGTCATTGATGGGCTTTAAATCTTCTTTTTTATTGACTAGCATTATTGCAAAGATTATTAATACATTAACTGCACCCACGTAAACTAAAACTTGCGCTGCTGCAACAAAACTTGCATTTAAAAGAAGATATAATCCTGCCACACTCATGAAAACCCCTCCTAGAAGAAAGGCTGAATAAACAATACTTTCGAGCAATACAACACCAAGTGCTCCAATAAGGATAACTAAAGATAAAACTGTAAAACAAATAATTTGAGTTGTTATTGCTATGGACATAAATTAATGGAAATTAATTATTTGGATTAGAAACTTGGTCTTTATTTTCATTGGATTCAGGTCTCATCCAATCATAGACTTCTTCAGGTAATTTACCAACTCTAGTATCTGAAGCCGGGATTTCATGAGGGTCCATGATACCTTTAGGAAGATAGGCAAGTTCTCTTAAAGGTTTAACTGATGGATCTGTTGTGACATTTGTGGGTAGTCTACCAAGTGCAACATTATCAAAATTTAGATTGTGTCTGTCAAAAGTAGCTAATTCATATTCTTCGGTCATTGATAGACAATTAGTTGGACAATATTCAACACAATTTCCGCAAAATATACAAACTCCAAAGTCTATAGAATAATTTCTAAGTTCCTTTTTTTTGGTTTCTTTATTCATTACCCAATCAACTACTGGTAGATTGATAGGGCATACTCTCACGCATACTTCACAAGCAATACATTTATCAAATTCATAATGTATTCTTCCTCTATATCTTTCAGAAGGAATTAATTTTTCATATGGATATTGGACCGTAACAGGTCTCCTTCGAAGATGATCAAAAGTTACTGATAAGCCATTATATAGATATTTGCCAGCATTAAATGCTTCTTTGATATAGCTATTAATTTGTTGAAGGAAATTTTTCATTTTGAAGAATTTACTTAGTTATTTTATTTTAGTGGATTAATTTTAAATTTAAGTATTTTTACTTAAGTTTAGCCACCAAAGAATTGCGGAAGAGCAAGTTTTAATCCTGCAGTTATCAAAAGATTAGCAAGAGAAATTGGAAGAAGAAACTTCCACCCTAGATCTAATAGTTGATCTATTCTTACTCTAGGAGTTGTCCAACGCAATAATATTGCGATGAAAACTAAAAGATATGCTTTTAATACAGTCATTACAATTCCTATTGAAGCAGTGAAAACTTGTATGAATGGGGCATTAATGGGCAAATTTAGAAACTTAGCTATTAATTCAACTGGAATAGGAAAACCCCATCCCCCCAAATAAAGTATTGATACCAATAAAGCTGAAAGGATTAAATTGATGTAACTACCAAGGTAGAACAAGGCGAATTTCATCCCTGCATATTCAGTTTGATATCCTGCAACTAATTCTTCTTCAGCTTCGGGTAAGTCAAATGGAAGTCTCTCGCATTCTGCAAGAGCACAAATCCAAAAAACTATAAAACCAACGGGTTGTCTCCATATATTCCAACTTAGGATTCCAGCGCCACTTTGTTGGTTGACAATGTCAATAGTGCTTAAAGAATTTGTCATCAGTACAATTGCCAGGACAGATAAAGCTAAAGGAATTTCATAACTTATTGATTGAGCTGCTGCTCTTAAACCTCCTAATAAAGAATACTTATTGTTTGATGCATATCCGCTCATAAGAAGTCCAATTGGCTGGATACTGCTTAAAGCGATCCATAGGAAAATCCCAATACCAACGTTACTTATTAAAAGGTTTTGTCCAAAAGGGACAATTAACCAGGACAGAATCACCGGGACAAGAACTAAAATAGGTCCTGCAGTGAAAAGAATCCCATCCGCTTTAGCAGGAATAATATCCTCTTTGACAAGTAACTTAAGACCATCTGCAATTGGTTGGAGGACGCCAAGCGCTCCTGCATATTCGGGGCCTATTCTTTGTTGAGCAGCAGCAGATATTTTTCTTTCAAGCCAAACTGTTACTAAAACGCCAACAACTGCCGCTACTAAAACTAAAAGCATAGGTAGAGGGAGCCAAATTATATGAGCAATTTCACTGGAAAGGCCAAAGCCCTTTAAGAATTCATTAAAACTATATTCGAGATCTAATCCGTATTCCAAGATTTTTATGTTATTTACTTAATACATTAACTCCTCACAAACAATATGTGTGTTTTTTATGAAAAGCTGCAAATATTATTCTCTACTTTCTAGGCTGATCCAATCTCTTGGGGCTGAACCTGTATAGATTTGCGATGGTCTGAAAATTCTATTTGCTCCAAGTTGCTCTCTCCAATGAGCTAACCAACCAGCCACTCTAGATATGGCAAAAATTGGAGTAAATAAATCACGAGGAATACCAAGTTTTCTATAAACAAGACCAGAATAAAAATCCACGTTAGGGAATATACCCTTAGGCCCAAGTCTTGGTATTGCCTCTGCCTCAAGTGATTTAGCAACTTCATACATTTCATCTGCTCCAAATCTAATAAAAAGCTCTTCTGCGAGTTTTTGAAGAATTATTGCTCTTGGATCTTTAACTTTATATTCTCTGTGGCCGAAGCCCATTATCTTACTTTTATTTTTAATTGCATTATCTAAAAAAGACCCAGCATTTTCTGGAGTTTTAATCTCTTCTAACATTGCAATTACATCCTCATTTGCTCCTCCATGCAGTGGGCCAGCGAGGGTTCCTACTGCAGAGGCGATGACAGCATATGGGTCTGTAAGAGTACTTGCAGTAACTCTAGCGCTAAATGTACTTGCGTTTAAACTATGTTCGGCATGTAGAATTAAACACCTATCAAAAACTTTTGCAGCTATTGGATCTTGTTCTTTTTCAGTCAGCATGTAAAGAAAATTTGATGAGTAAGTTAAATCATCTCTAGGTTGAATTGGGTCTTGTCCTTTTCTAATAAGTTGAAACGCAGCAATCATTGTGGGAATTTTTGCTATTAGTCTTATCACTGCGTTGTAGATGTAATTAGGATCATCTATTGCTCTACGTGAATAGAATAACCCCAAAGAAGCCGCACTAGATTGAAGAGCATCCATAGGATGACCTGTCGCAGGGAAACATTTCATCATATCTCTAACTCTAAAACTCAACCTTCGGTGCATCTGAACTTCTTGTTCAAAATCTCTAAGTTGAATAGCTGTGGGCAATTCACCCCAAATTAATAGGTAAGCAGTTTCTAAAAAACTGCTTTTTTTGGATAGTTCCTCTATGGAGTACCCTCTGTACAATAATTTACCTCTGTTGCCGTCAATATCACAGATAGATGAATTAGTAACTGGGACGCCCTCTAATCCTGGTTTTAAAATTAGTTTGTTACTATCCAATTGCTTAATTTAATATCAAATACTTATAGATTAAAGATAGTCAAATAATTTTTAATTAACCACAAGATATTAATTCCACAAAAATTTAAAATGATTGTGTCTGAAGCTTGTTTGAATAACTTTAATTTAAAGAATTTTTAATATTGTTTCTTTATAAAGAATTGGATTTTGTTCAGGAATAGATTGACTTATGATCTCTAGCGATTCTTCATTTGATATTTTTAAAATATTTCGCATGAGAAAATTAAGGTCCTGCAAATTAGAAAAATATTTAATTTTATTAGAATTGCCATTTTTGATATCAACTTTTGAATAAAGAACAGAAGATTTATCTTTATTACTTTTTAGGTTAAAAAATTTTTTTGATATTTTCTCTAGTTTTTTACTATCAATTAAATGATTACTTATGATTTGTAAACCTCCTGATTCTATTGAATAGATATTTTCATAAGTTAATTGTTTTATAACATCGTCTTTTTCTTCAAGAATATCTTTAGAATATATCGAATAAATATCTTCATTTTGTTTCAAAGTATATTTGTTGAAATCTTTTAGTTTTTTAAAAGCACTTAAATCAAATTGATCTTCATTATTTTTTTCAAAAGTAATAAGCCAATCTTTATTTGAATTGAGAATTAAAATGTTTTGATTATCAATTTGATTAAACTCTTCAAAAAAATTGAATTCAAAATCATTTATTAAAGGTTTTAGATATTTTTCAAAATTTTTTAAATCACTAAAAATTGAAATTTCAGGATTATCTTCATTAGTATTCTCTTGATTTATTAACTGATCGTAAGTAAGAATATCAATATTTTTTTTATTATTTAGTAAATAGGATTTTGAAATTAAATATTTATTTTTTAGATCAAATGTTGTAGCTATAATATCCTCTTTATTCTCAGTAAAAATTTCTTTATCAAAAAATATACTTTCCCAAAATTTATTTGTGAATAATATATTCTTTTCGTTTTTTAGTCCAAATAGTTCTTCCTCATATTGAAATTTTTTTTCTTTAAAATTATTGCTGGAGTTAATACTATTTTTGATTAATTTTTTATCTGATGAGGCAATTATATAATTATCCTCGGTTCGGTATATATAGTTAAGGAAATTTATTTTGTTTTCTCTATTAATTGAAATTATCTCATCAATTTGATCAATTTTATTAGGCAAATTTAATAAATCGTCTATTGTTTTTTCTGGCTTAATTTTAAAAATAATCAAAATATCATCTTTGAGCTTTTTATTATTTTCAAAAAATGAGATTATAAGTTCATTGTTATAGATATCTTCTAATTTATTGTTGCCTAGATCTATACCTAAGTAATCTAATATAGAGTCTTTTATTAAAATAAAGTCATCTTGGTTTTTTGAATTTTTATCTTTTTCACCATTATTAACAATATGAAAACTATCTAAATTTGAAATAAATAATAATTTATTGTTTTTAGGCATATATCTTAAGATATTTAGTTGCTCAATATTTGTACTTTGCTCTTTATTTTTATTAGCAGAAACTTTTTTAAAACCAAAAAAAAGTAATAAAGATAATAATAGTATTATTGCTACTACTCTAAGTTTCATTATCAATGTTTATTTTTATTTTTAACAATAAACTTCCTACTGCAACTTAATTTATTAAATTGTAAATAACACATAATTTATCCTAATAAATTGGGAAGTTATCCAAAATCTATAAATGCTTCTAGTCTCAATGATTGGTTTAATTCTGAGAAAGAAGATCCAGTTTTGATTGATGTAAGAGAACAGTCAGAGCTTGAAATAGCTCGTTTCTCAAAAGAATTTTTACATATACCAATTAGTAAAGTCACATCTGAATATGTTGAAGAAATATTTGCTGGTTTATTAGATAGAGAAATTGTAGTTACCTGTCATGCAGGAATAAGAAGTTATAACTTTTCTCAATGGTGCTTGGATAATAATATTGTGAGCGAAATATGGAATTTGGAGGAGGGTATTGATGGATGGAGTAGATATATTGACCCATCAATCTCAAGGTATTGATTAAATATCTAATGAAGATGCAACAGTATTAACATCCTTGTCGCCTCTACCAGAGCAATTGATAACTATATGAGTATCTTTTTCAAGAGTAGGGCATAATTTATCTAACCAAGCAAAGGCATGGGAAGTTTCAAGTGCAGGTATAATTCCTTCTAGTTCACTAACAAGTTTTAAAGCGTCTAAAGCTTCTTGATCTGTGACTGATCCATATTCTGCTCTTCCTATATCTTTTAAATGGCTATGTTCAGGTCCTACTCCAGGGTAATCTAAACCTGCACTTATTGAGTGAGCTTCTTGTACTTGACCATTATCATCTTGCAAGAGAAGACTCATTGATCCATGCAAAATTCCAACTGACCCTTTAGTGATAGTGGCAGCATGTTTGTCAGTATCAACTCCGCTTCCTGCGGCTTCAACTCCAATAAGACGCACAGAAGTTTCTTTAACAAAAGGATGGAAAAGCCCCATTGCATTTGATCCTCCACCTACACAAGCAAGCAAAATATCGGGCAAAGATCCAAATGATTCCAAACATTGTTTTTTAGTTTCTTCACCTATAACTGCATGAAAATCTCGCACAATCTTTGGGAAAGGGTGAGGGCCTGCAACAGATCCTAAAATGTAGTGTGTGGTTTCGACATTAGAAACCCAATCTCTAATGGCCTCACTAGTAGCATCCTTAAGTGTTGCAGTTCCAGAATTTACAACTTTAACTTCAGCTCCTAAAAGTTTCATTCTGAAAACGTTAAGGGATTGCCTTTTTATGTCTTCAGCACCCATGTAGATAATACATTTCAAGCCAAATCTCGCACAAACAGTAGCAGTAGCAACTCCATGCTGACCTGCTCCAGTTTCTGCAATTATTCTTTTTTTGCCCATTCTTATTGCTAATAAAGCTTGTCCAAGAGCATTATTAATTTTGTGAGCCCCAGTATGATTTAAATCTTCTCTTTTAAGCCATATTCTAGGAGTTGCTTGTTTATTTTTGTAATGTTCAGTAAGTCTTTTAGCTTCATAAAGTGGTGTTTCTCTTCCTACATAAGTCTTAAGTAGATGATTTAATTCTTCTACAAAAAGTTTATCTTTCCATGCATTAGATGCTGCTTCTTCAAGCTCAAAAAGAGCGGGCATTAGCGTTTCAGGAACATATTGACCACCATATTTTCCAAACCTTCCCTCTTTGGAGGGTTGATTTAAATCGTCATTTTTATAGTTTTGATCTTTGCGAGAAAATGTACTTACCACTTTTTCTATACAATAAGTATTAACTAACTATAGATTATATTGAAAATAATGGGAAAAAAGAATTGGATCGAATTTGATGTTCAAGAAAAGAAATCTGAAGAAACAGCTAAGGTAGATAATTTTAATCAAAGATCAAAAATAAATATTTCAAAACAAAAAAAAGGTAAAAAGGGTAAGACTATAACTTTAATTAGAGGTTTAGGCACTGAGGATGAAATCTTATTAAAAGAATTACTAAAAAAAATTAAAGTTTTTTGTGGGACTGGAGGAACATTAATTGATAGAAATATCCAGTTACAGGGTGATATGGTATCGAAATCAATTGAGTTTCTTCGTAAAGAGGGATTTCATAATTTATGAAGCAAGGGTTAGGATAGGTTTTTAATTTTGATGAAGTAAAAAATGAAAGAACAAAATCAAACAAAGTCAACCAATATAAAGTGGCACAACTTAACTATTGATAGAGAAAAGTTAGAGAAAATGAGAGGTCATAAAGGTATGGTTATCTGGTTTACAGGTTTATCTGGTTCTGGTAAAAGTACTTTGGCCAACGCTTTAAATGAAGTTTTATACTTAGATGGTTTTTCGACTTATGTGTTGGATGGAGATAATATAAGACACGGTTTATGTAAAGATCTTAGTTTTTCGGATGAAGATAGAGAAGAAAATATAAGAAGAATTGGCGAAGTTGCGAATTTATTTTTGAATGCTGGGATAATAACTATTACAGCATTCGTTTCGCCATTTATTAGCGATAGAGATAAGGTGAGAAAAATTATTGGATCTAAGGATTTTATTGAAGTTTATTGTGCTGCTGATATCACAGTTTGCGAAAATAGGGATACTAAAGGTCTTTATAAGAAAGCTCGTTTGGGTGAAATTAAGGAATTCACAGGGATTTCTAGTCCATATGAAGCTCCTCTTAATCCCGAAATTGTTGTTGATACAGGTTTGTTAGATTTAAATGATTCCGTTGAAAAAATTATTAACTACCTTAAAAAAGAAAACTTTCTTAACAAGGCCTAATAGAAAAATGTTAGTTCATTTATTTTGAAGATAATTGTCAGGTCCAATATTTGATAACTTGCTATTTTTAGTTCTTACCTGTGAATGTAGATTTTCTCTGAATTCTTTCAAATTTTTCTTTATGGATTCATCAAATAAACTGATCATCTCTATTGCCAATAATCCAGCATTCTGACCTCCATTAATTGCAACTGTTGCAACTGGAATTCCAGCGGGCATTTGAACGATTGATAAAAGAGAGTCAATCCCCTTAAGTGTCTTACTCTCTACTGGTACGCCAATTACAGGAATGCAAGTTATGGATGCCAGCATTCCTGGAAGATGAGCAGCACCCCCAGCACCGGCAATTATTACTTTTATGTTTTCTGATTCTGCATTTTTTGCATATTCCATCATTTCAATAGGTGTTCGATGTGCAGAAAGTATACAAACTTCAGTTTTTATTCCAAATTCTCTTAAAATATCAATAGCGGGTTTCAATGTTTTTAGATCTGAATCACTACCCATTACGACAGCAATTTTATAAATATCTTTAGAATTCAATTCTGACAAAATAACAAATCAATTCTTTCCTATAATGGCGTGCAATTAATTTGGCGCCAGTTAGTTAGTATAAAAAGAATAAATTCTCTTAGAATACTATGACGTCAAATAAGATTATCGAAAAAAGTGAAGTAAGAGAGTATTTTAATGGTACTGGCTTTGAAAGATGGAATAAAATTTATAGCAAATCTGATGAAATTAATACAGTTCAGAAAAATATTAGGAAAGGACATCAAAAAACTGTAGATGATGTAGTCTCATACATCAAAAATTACCCTGAACTAACCAAAAAAAGTTATTGTGATGCAGGTTGTGGTGTAGGAAGTCTTTCAATACCTTTATTAAGACTCGGTATAAAAGAACTACAGGTGAGCGATATTTCTTCTGAAATGATTAAAGAAACAAAAAAACGTATTCATGCATTAGATATGAGTCAAAGTAAAATTAAATATGAAGTCTGTGATCTGGAAAAATTAAAAGGATTATTTGATGTTGTAGTTTGTTTGGATGTATTTATTCATTATCCTCAACCGGTCGCAGAAGAAATGGTTCAACATCTATGCGATTTAAGCAAAGAAAAACTAATCGTTAGCTTTGCTCCTTACACTCCAGTTCTTGCTGTTCTAAAAAATATTGGAAAATTATTTCCTGGGCCCAGTAAAACTACAAGGGCATATACATTGAAAGAAAAGGGTATTATTAATGCTGCTAAAGAAAGAGGATTTAAAGTTGTTAAAAAGAAATTAAATCAAGCTCCTTTTTATTTTTCAAAACTAATTGAATTCGAAAAAATTAAATAATTCATTTTACTAAATGATTTTCAAGTGCATAACGAACTAATTCTGTTCGGCTAGATGTACCTGTCTTGATAAAAAGTCTACTTACATATTTCTCAACATTTCTAATTGATGTTTCAAGCTTTCTAGCAATTTCCTTGTTCATCAGTCCCTCTGCTACTAGTTGAAGCACACTTGCTTCTCTAGGAGTAAAACTAGGAAGATTAATTTTATTTCCTGGATTAGTCTGGTTTTGGTCTGTGAGCATAGATTTTATTTCAGTAATTTGTTTTGCCATTTTGCTTACGTCAATATCTGCGAATCGTGCCGCTTCTTTTAATAATCGTTCTTGTCTGTTGATTACATTTTTAACTCTTGCAGCTAATTCATCGGGATCAAAAGGTTTAGAAATATAATCGTCAACTCCTGCAAGATAACCTTCTGTTCTGTCTAGGGTCATTCCTTTTGCAGTTAGAAAAATAACTGGTGTTCCTCCTAATTTTTCATCCTCTCTAATTTTTTCTAATAGATCATAACCGTTGGCTCTTGGCATCATTACATCGCTAATTATCAAATCGGGGAAAATTGTTTGAGCTTTTTCCCAACCATCCTCGCCATCAACTGCAATAAATATTTCAAAGCCTTCATCTTCTAGAAATGTTTTAACAGCTGTTCTTAAACCAGGCTCATCATCAACTAATAAAATTCTTGATTTTCTTACCGGTTCATTATTTATTTGATTAATTTCATTCATTTTTTAAATTCTTAAATTTGATTTTCTAGTAATAAATAGAATTTTATATACTAAACATAATGCTATCAACTCCCATACTACTAGACTATCAATCTTCGACTCCTTGCTCTAAAGATGTTGTTGATTCTATGAAACCTTTTTGGAGTGAGATATTTTCTAACCCTGCAAGCAAATCTAATTTGGCGGGGATTAACGCAAGCGCTATATTGGAAGCCTCAAGAGAAAAAATAGAACAAAGTTTATTTCTTAAGAATAAAAAAGTTATTTTTACAAGCGGGGCAACTGAATCTAATAACTTAGCCTTATTAGGTTTTGCTAGAAATTTTTATAAAAGAACAGGAAATTATGGACATATTATTACTTTAAAAACAGAGCATAAAGCTGTTTTGGAGCCCCTAAATCAACTAAAAAAAGAGGGATTTATGGTTACAGAAATTAATCCTGAGAAAGATGGCTTGATTTCAGAAGAAAAATTCAAAAAAAATATAAGAGAAGATACATTTCTGGTAAGTGTTATGTTGGCAAATAATGAAATAGGAGTTATCCAGCCTATAGAGAATATTTCAAAGATATGTAAATCGCGAGGAATAACTTTTCACTCTGATTTTGCACAATGTTTAGGGTATATCGAGTTAGACAATCTTTTATCAGATGTAAATATGATAACGATGAGTTCTCACAAAATATATGGTCCTAAAGGGATAGGACTTCTTTTGATTGATGAAGAAATGAATCTTGAGCCTTTAATTGTTGGAGGAGGTCAGGAATATAATCTTAGGTCTGGTACATCACCTCTTCCTTTAGTTGTTGGCTTTGCTAAAGCAATAGAGATAGCAGTTTTTAATCAAAAAAATAATGCTGAGAAATTACTTTTGCATAGAAATACCCTTTTAGAGGGTTTGTTAGAAAATAATTCTGGTTTATTAATTAATGGCTCCATAGAAAAAAGATTACCTCACAATTTAAATTTGACTGTATTGGATTTAAACGGAGCAAAGTTTCATAAACTTTTAAAATCTAAAATAATTTGTTCTAGTGGATCTGCATGTAGTAATGGTGAACCATCTCATGTTTTACTAGCCTTAGGTAGATCTTTTAAAGAAGCAGAATCTTCAATAAGGTTAAGTATTGGATTAAGCACTAATTCAAAAGATATAAAAAAAGCAATTCATATTCTTACAAATACGATCAGATCATTACGCTAGAAATTATTGGCTCTTATTTTAATTGAGCAATTCTTAATTTTCCACTTCTAGCTCTTTTATTGAGTTCGACTTCTTGTTCGGAAGGAGTTATTGGTTTTTTTGTCAGGTTTTTTAGTCTTTGATCATTCTTAAAAGAATTTTTAACTAACCTATCCTCCAGGGAATGAAAACTAATAATAGAAATAATACCTCCTGGCAAAAGCCATTCAGGGACAACTTGCAAAAATTTTTCTAATACTTCAATTTCTTTATTGACAGCAATTCTTAGTGCTTGAAATGTTCTTGTTGCTGGGTGTATTTTTTTATATCTTTGTTTTGGTGGAAAGCAGCCTGCAATAGAGTAGGCTAATTCTTTTGTCCCAGAATATTTCCCATTTTCCTTTAAATCCATTTTTATTTTCCTAGCAATCTTTCTTGATAATCTCTCTTCTCCATATTTATAAATGAGGTCGGCTAGATCTTTTTCATTTAAAGCCTCAATTAATTTCTCTGCATCAACCTCAAGAAAAGGATTCATGCGCATATCAAGCGGACCATCTTTTTGGAAACTAAATCCTCTTTTAGGGTCATCAATTTGGTTGCTATTTACTCCAAGATCTGCAATAACGAAAGAAACTTTTTCTTTTGGGATAAAATCCGCAAAATTTGTAGCCCTAATATCAACCCTTTTTTTAAATTCATCAAGTTTTTTTGATGCTGATTTTCTTGCGAATGGATCTTGATCAAGTCCAATTATATTTAAATCCGAATATTTTCTCAATAAATGACAAGAGTGCCCGCCTCCGCCTAAAGTTGCGTCTATTCCTTTAAGTTGGTTGTTATGAATTAATGGGTAATGCTCTAATGAGGCTATGATCTCATCTGTCATAACTGATTTATGATTGAAAAAAGATGAATCAGATAGGTCAGTTTGCATAACTTTCGACTAAGATTTATTTAGAAGTTAAATTTCGAATGGCTCAGCTAGAGACTAGAACAGAACCAATGGTGGTCAATTTTGGCCCGCACCATCCTTCAATGCATGGGGTTTTAAGGTTAGTTGTAACTCTTGATGGTGAGAATGTCATTGATTGTGAGCCAGTAATTGGATATTTACATAGAGGAATGGAAAAGATAGCTGAAAATAGAACAAATGTAATGTATGTCCCTTATGTAAGCAGAATGGATTATGCAGCAGGAATGTTTTATGAAGCTATTGTAGTAAATGCTCCTGAAAGATTAGCTAATATTCCAGTTCCCAAAAGAGCTAGTTACATCAGAGTTCTTATGCTCGAACTTAATCGTATTGCTAATCATCTTTTATGGCTTGGTCCCTTTTTAGCAGACGTAGGAGCTCAAACTCCATTTTTCTATATTTTTAGAGAAAGAGAGATGATCTATGATCTCTGGGAAGCTGCTACTGGTCAAAGGCTAATAAATAATAATTTCTTTAGGATAGGCGGTGTCGCATGTGATCTCCCATACGGATGGTTAGAAAAATGTATAGACTTTTGCGATTGGTTTGGTCCTAAGATAGATGAATACGAAAAATTAATTACAAATAATCCAATTTTTAGAAAAAGAATTGAAGGTTTAGGAACAATACAAAGAGACCAGGCAATTAATTGGTCTTTGTCTGGGCCAATGCTTAGAGCTTCTGGAGTTTCCTGGGATTTAAGGAAAGTCGATAGTTATGAATGTTATGACGATTTTGATTGGCAGATTGCTTCGGAAAAAGAAGGAGATTGTTATGCGAGATATCGAGTAAGAGTTGAAGAGATGAGACAATCACTAAGCATCATTCGCCAAGCCTGCAAAATGATTCCAGGAGGTCCAACAGAAAATTTAGAAGCTCAAAGAATGGCGACTGAAGATAAGAAAAGTGAAATATTTGGTATCGACTATCAATATGTAGCTAAGAAGGTTGCTCCAACTTTTAAAATTCCTAACGGAGAATTATATACAAGATTAGAGTCCGGCAAAGGAGAAATAGGGGTATTTATTCAAGGAAATAATGAAGTTACACCATGGAGATTTAAAATCAGAGCAGCTGATTTAAATAATCTGCAAATATTGCCTCATATTCTTAAAGGTGCCAAAATCGCTGATATTATGGCAATCCTTGGTTCAATAGATGTCATTATGGGCTCTGTTGATAGATAATTTCTTTAAATGAAACCCTCTGACTGGTTAATATTGCAGAAGAAGGTAAGGTTTGGTGATTGTGATTCTGCAGGTGTAATTCATTTTCATAACTTATTAAAATGGTCGCATGAAGCTTGGGAAGAAAGTATTGAAATCTATGGGATCCCTTGTCATGATATTTTTCCAGATTTTTCTATACGTAAAAGTCAAATTATTTTTCCAATAGTAAATTGTGAAGCAAACTTTCATGCGCCTATAAAAATTGGAGATTTATTAAAAGTAAAAATTGCCCCTCATAAAATTAATACTCATTTGTTCCAAGTAAATAGCTTTTTTATAAAAAATGGAAATAAAGTAGCCGAAGGGAAAATTATACACTGTTCTTTAGATGTTGATTCAAGAAATAAAATAGAAATTCCCGATCAGTTAGAAAGATGGATAGAGGCTTCTAATGTGAGTACAAATTTAAAAGAATGCTGATTATTATTTTTTAAATTTATAGTTTATTTTTTCTGTAATGCTATTTTTGTTTTTAACAATCCACTTTTCAGGCTTTTCATGTTTAGGCCAACTTTGAGAAAAATTTTTTAATAAATTTAAAGAAATTTCAATATTTTTATCATTTGTAAGTTCTCTAAATTCAACTATTACTTTAATTTTATTTCCCCATAATTTGTTAGATACTTTCGAAATATTGAATTTATTAATTGGGATATTTTCTTTCATAATGAAATCATTTAATCTAGATTCAATTACTTCAGGGAAAACAACTTCTCCTCCTGAATTAAAGGCATTATCACTTCTTCCAACAAATTTTAAATAGTAAGAATTATTGATTTGCTTAATTTCTCCTAAATCACTTGTTTGCCACCACCCATTTTTATTTTTGAAATTCTCAGTTTTTAAAGAATCTATTATTTCGATTCCAATTCTGGCTGATTTTATTTCGATTAATCCTTGTGCGTTAATTCTTATTTTTGTATCAGGTAGTATTTCTCCAACATTTTTAAAACCCATTAAGAATTCTTTTGGTTTTAAACTCGTAACCATTGCTGCTGTTTCAGTTGAGCCGTAACAAGGTGCTAATTTTATTTTTTCTTTTATACATTGTTCTGCAGTTTCGTCTGGAATTGAAGCTCCACCTACCCAAATAAGATCAAAAATTTTTAGCCAACTAATTCCATCTTTTTGAGCTAAAAGTCTTTGTAATTGGGTAGGTACTAATGATGTAATCAAGTGTTTTTTGTTTTTTTTAAATTTAATTGTGAAAAGTAAAAGTTCTCGAGTTTTTTTTATCAAATTCGGAGAAATATTAATACAATCACATCCCCAAGTTTGACTTCTAAAAATTGGCATTAATCCACTTATATGGTTCAGGGGTAAAGTATTTAAAATTAAGCAGTTTTGTAATTCAAATCCTTGCTCTATTAGCCATTGACCTGATGAAGTTGCAGATAATTTAAGATTATTTAAATGGTGAAAACATTGTCTCGGTTTTCCAGAACTCCCACTACTGTTTAAGATAATTGCTGGCCCATTTTCAGTAATTGAATCTAATACATCTTTGTCTTCATAAAATTTGTTTTTTACATAAATAATTTTATTCTCTCTAATTTTTTCAATAATTTTTTCTACAGATTGAGTTTCGTTATTTTCAACTTCAATAGTATGAATTTTATTTTTCATAGTTGATCCCATATCTTTTTTGCTTCATTTAAAAATAGAAACGAATTAGGGAATTTATTCATTGCTAAACCAGGAACTTTTGGCGTTGGTCCTTGTAATTGTAGAGAAGATAAATGATGGAGCCATCTCTTTCCTATTCCAGTTTCAAATGAGGTACTTATAGATATTAAAGCTTTTTTATTTTCTAATTCTCTTAAAAGCTTAACTGGATTATTTTCTTGAGAAGGCCTTCTAATTTGCCAACCCTTCCACTCATCAATCAAAGTTGGAAATTTTAAAAGTGATTCGTCTAAAGCTATTGGAATTTTTTTGTTTAGTTCTGTCAGTCCATCAATATCATCAAAACAGAGAGGTTGTTCTAACCAATCTATATTTTTATTATCTTTCAAAATATCAGCCCATCTATTAGCTATGTCTCTTCCCCAAGAACCATTAGCATCTATTCTTAACTTAATATTATTACCTATTTTGCTTAAAATTTCTTCTAATTTTGCTTCTTCCTCATGGTTATTTTTTAGTGCTACTTTCCATTTTAAGGTTAATTTTTTTCCAATATCACAATGTCTTTTTTTAATATCATTTAGATCTGAAACTACATTTTCATGATTTAACAATATGGCTGTTTTACCAATTTCATCAAAGTAGTAGTTTTCTTTAAAAATTATTTTTCCATTGATCTCAGCTAATGCAGAATTTATTGCAGATTGAATGCATGGGTGAAAAATATTTATTTGCTCAGATAAATTAAATTCCTCTATATACTCAGGGATCATATCTAGTTGTTTCGCACACTTTTTTAAGTCTTTTTTATGTAGCGGTGAAACTTCTCCAAACCCTATTTTTTCATCATTACTTATTAATTTAATTATCCAACCCGATTTTGTATGGTAATTGGTTTTAGAATTTTCTACTTTGGCCGATAACTTAAAGCTATAAGATTTTTTTTGAAATATTAAGTTCATTTATTTAGCAAGTAATTAAATATTAATCCTGTGATTAAACCAATTCCATTAAGAGTTTGAAATTTTATTGCGACGAATTTGCAATTTTTTATTGTAGAAGGTTTTGCATACGAAGATTTTAATAAATTTATAAGTCTTATTGCTTGAGGGAAACTAAGCAAATAAAGGATGCAAAACACTGGCATAAATCCATAAACTATTGTGAAAAGCTGAAAAATATATATTGTAAAAATTATCCAAGGCACAAATTGAGAACCTTTTTTTGCGCCTAAGCGAACTAAAGGTGAATTCTTCCCATGCTTTTTATCTTCAGAAATTTGATGAAAATGAGAACAAAATAATACAAGAGTTGTTGCCAAGGAAGGTCCTGAACCAAGTAATAAAGAAACTTTCCATGGAATATCTTCGAAGTAAATATTAGACGGATTTAACGCAATTAAGACTGCAGAGTACGCAAAAGGTCCAAATGCAATCCAGCATAATGGTTCTCCTAAACCTTGATAGCCCAATCTGAAAGGAGGACCTTGATATAAATATCCTAAGAAGCAGCAAGCTGCCACCAAAATAAAAATGTTTATACTTGTTGATACTGAAATAATTAAAATAATTAATAAACCAATAACTAAAGATGTATATGCAATAAATGAAATTATTTTTTTATTTTTTACAAGATTTACAATTGAATGGAATTTAAATTCATCGATTCCTGTTTCTGCGTCGTATAAATCATTAGTTAGATTTTCCCAAAGTAATATCAAAATTGCAGCTAAAGTAAATGAAATCAAATTATAAATTTTTACCTCTTCATATTGATTGAGCAAGTAAGCCCCTGTTATTAAAACTGGAAGGATGGCAACAGAATAAAGAGGCCATTTTATTGCTTTTTTCCATAATTTTTTTTTATCTTCGTCCATTTTTAATTAACACGCAAAATTAGATAATTATTGAATGTAGTTTATAAATTGAGTTACATTTTTTACTTTATTGCATCATTTTTAGTTATTTTCAATAAGTAATGAAAAATGATTTAAACTTAACAGATTTTTTAAAAGATGTATTTTCCTCTTTCGATAAGAAAGTTGAAAATTCTGGATTAGTAAGTATTTGTGTTGAGATTCCTTGTATTGATTTATTTCAAGTTTATGAATTGTTAATAAATCAATATCCGTTTTCTTCATTTTGGGAGGAATCTGATGGCATTTCATATATAGCTTTCGATAAGTGTAAATATGTTACTCTGGATGGCCCAAAAAGATTTGAGGTAGCAAAAGAGTTTAATTCTGAGAATTTTAAAAATTTAATTAACTTAACTAATGAATCGCATAATTCTGCACTTTCAAAAATAATTTATTTATTTTCTTTCTCTGAAAATTTGAATAATAAGAATTTACCTTCAGATATCCCTAGTTTGGAAGCCATTTTGCCAAAAATATTAATTACTAAAAGTGGCAAGAATTGCTGGTTAAGAATCAATGGTCATGTTGAAGGTAAATCATCATTAAGAACATTAATTGAAGAAATATGGACAATTAGAAATCAAGTTATTAATTCTGGCTCAGAATTAATAAAATCATCTGGCTTAAAAACTAGTTTTGATTCCCCTTTTATTGATGATTTCTCACGCTCCTTAGAAACTTCTAAAACAAACATGAAAAAAGTAGTAAATAGAGGAATTCAATTAGTAGAGAAAGATATCCTCGAAAAGATAGTTTTAGCGAATAGGATTAAAATAAAACTTAAAAATAAATTAGATTTAGTAGAAATTTTAAAAAGATTTAAAAAGAAGCAACCAAATACATGTAGATACGTTTGGAAAAGGAATAGTAAGGATATTTTGTTTGGAGCATCTCCAGAAAAATTATTTTCTTTCTCTAAACCTAATTTAACTTTAGAGGCTCTTGCTGGAACTATCTCTACTAATTCAAATTTTAAGAAACTCCTAAAAAGTACTAAAGACTTAAAGGAACATAATTATGTAATACAACATTTGATTAAATCTTTAGAAGTTTCAAAAATAACAAACTTTAAAAAAAGTGATATCAAGGTAAATTCATATGGAGATATTTCTCATTTGCAAACACTCATTTTTTCTAAAGTTGAAAATATTTGTCCTTTTGAATTGCTTAAAAACTTACATCCATCTCCAGCTGTTTGTGGATACCCAAAAAATGCAGCATTGGATTGGATAAACACTCTTGAGTCTTTTCCTAGAGGAAATTATGCTTCTCCAATGGGTTGGGTTGATTCATCAGGCAATGCTTCATTTCTTTTGGCAATAAGAGGCGCAAGATGTATTGAAGAAAATATTGAATTTACTGCAGGTTCAGGTATAGTTTCTGGCTCCGTTTTAGAGAAAGAAATAGATGAGATTAAATTAAAATTTGAATCTATAGTAAAACAGATATTTTGCGCTAAAAATCCTAGATAATTTCTACTAATTTTTCAATAACTTCCTCTGAAACATTTTTATTGGATAAATTTTCTATTTCTCTTAAACCTGTTGGACTGGTTACATTAATCTCGCTAAGCATTCCATTTATTACATCAATACCTACAAAAAATAAACCCTCATCTTTGAAGTGTTGAGATAATTCTGAGCAGATACTTTTTTCTTTTTCTGTTAATAATGTGGGTTCAGCCTTGCCTCCCATCGCTAAATTACTCCTAAAATCGCCTCCTTGAGGAATCCTATTTATTGATCCAATTGCTTCTCCATTTACGATAATTATTCTTTTATCACCCTCTATGACTTCAGGAATAAATTTTTGCATCATAACGGGTAATTCTTCTTGAGAAGTGATTAATTCAATGATTGATTTAATTCCTGGAGAATTTTTATTTATCCTTATAACACCTTGACCACCTTTTCCTCCAAGAGGTTTTATGACTACTTCATTATTTATATTTGCAAAATTAATAAGATCTTTTACCTTACTCGCAACTATTGTAGGTGCCATTAAGTGGCTATATCTTAAAGCACCTAGCTTTTCATTCCACGCTCTTAACGATGAGGGTTTGTTAATTACTGTTACTCCTTTTCTTTCGGCAACTTCTAAAAGATGGGTTGCATATAAATAAGCCTCATTTACAGGAGGATCTTTTCTCATCCAAATGCAATTAAATTCGGCGAGAGGTATGCAATTATTCTCTTTGAAAGAAATCCACGGAATTACTTCAACTTTTACGGAAGATGCCCATACTTCATCACCTCTAGCTTCCAGGTCTTGAGGAGTACAACTCCAGATTTCAATATTTTTTTTTGATGATGCTTGCATTAAAGCAGCAGTTGAATCTTTTAAGGGATTTATATTTTTAATTGGATCTATTACGAATAGAAATTTCATAAGATCTAGTTTAATAATGCTTCTAATTTATTTTCATTTTCTAATGCGTAGAGATCATCGCAGCCTCCGATACCCTCATTATCTATAAATATTTGTGGTAATGTTCTTCTACCTTCAGCTCTTTCAATCATCAATGCTCTGGCATCTTCGTCGCCATCTATTTTATATTCTGTAAAATTTACATTTTTTTTCTTGAGTAGTGATTTTGCTCGAATACAGAATGGGCAATATTGCCAAGTATAAATTTCAACTTTGGACATTTTTTTAAAATAATACTTAGTTTATACTATTAAACAAAAGTGCTTGTTAGATTATAAATAACGATTAAATTCTATTTTGATAGATATTACAGATTTCAAAAAAGATCTTTCGGAACTAACAGAGCGCCTGGGTAATGCTCAGGATTGTCTTTGACGTTCCAAGATTAAAAGCGAAAAGGAAAGAGTTAGAGCAAATTTCTGCTCAGCCTGAATTTTGGGAAAATCAAGAAGAAGCTAAAAAGCAAATGTTAATCCTTGATGATGTCAAAGCACAACTCGAATTGTTAGATAAATGGAAAACTTTTATTTCTGATGCTAATGCCTCTCTTGAGCTTTATTCTTTAGAACCCGAAGAGGAAATGATTTTAGAATCGCAGCTAGGATTAAAGAAATTAAGAGAGAATTTGGATAAATGGGAATTTGAAAGATTGTTATGTGGTGAATACGATAAGGAAGGAGCAGTAGTTTCTATTAACGCAGGTGCGGGTGGAACAGATGCGCAGGATTGGGTAGAGATATTATTAAGAATGTACTCAAGATGGGCCGATAATAATCAAATGAGCCTTGTCATTAATGAATTATCTCAAGGAGAAGAAGCAGGTATTAAAAGTGTAACGTTCGAAATTGATGGAAAATATGCATATGGCTATCTGCAACATGAAAAAGGAACTCATAGATTAGTAAGAATTTCTCCTTTTAATGCCAATGGCAAAAGACAAACCAGCTTTGCTGGGGTAGAGGTTATGCCAAAATTAGATGATAATATTTCACTTGATATACCTGAAAAAGATTTAGAAATTACAACGAGTAGATCCGGTGGAGCTGGAGGACAAAATGTTAATAAAGTAGAAACAGCAGTGAGAATTGTTCATTTGCCTTCAGGGATTTCAGTAAGATGTACTCAAGAAAGATCTCAATTACAAAATAAAGAAAAAGCTATGTTACTTCTAAAGTCTAAACTATTAGTGATTGCTAAAGAACAACGAGCTGCTGAAGTCGCTGATATTAAAGGTGATATTGTAGAAGCTGCATGGGGCAATCAAATAAGAAATTATGTTTTCCATCCCTATCAAATGGTAAAAGATCTTAGGACTATGAAGGAGACTAACGAGTTAGATAGTGTTTTAGATGGTGGACTTGAACCATTTATTCATGAATTATTACGTATGAATATTTCTTCTAATGAATCTATTGAATAACTAATGGAAAATAAAAACGAAATTTTAGAAAAAAAAGTTTCTCCTCCAAGCTTTATAAAGCTTGCTATGAGAAATATGGTAAGGAAAGGCTCAAAAAGTATTTCTCATTTTTCAATAACCTTTCTAGTTTTAATTGGGATATTAATACTTGTGGCCACAATAGGTAAGCCTAATATTCCAGTTTAAGAATGTATGAAAGAAAAAATTATTTCTGAAATAAATTTAGATTTGGGTTTTCAATGTAATGATTTCTCTCAATTTTCAAATAAGTTAAAAGATACTAAAACTCATCTTATTTTTGAATCTATTTTTTGGGAGAAAGTTTTTTTATCTTGGATAAATACAATATTAAAAAAAGAGGATTATGAATTACCAAATTATATTTTTGAAAAAAAATCTTTTTCATTAGGCTTACAGATAATATCTAATCAAGAAATTGCTTCTTTGAATAAGAAATGGATGCAAAAAAATGGTCCAACTGATGTTCTATCTTTTCCAATTATTTCTGATGAATCTCTAAATAATTTAGATCATATAGAGTTGGGAGATATTTTTATATCATTAGAGATGGCACTTGAGCAATCTTATGAATATAAACATTCAATATATAGAGAGATGATCTGGTTGGCTAGTCATGGATTTTTACATCTTTTGGGATGGGAACATAATAATGAGAATGATTTAGAAAATATGTTAAATTTCCAAGAATATTTAATTACTCGATTAGATTAAAAATTTATGGAAAAAAAAATAAACTATTTAGAAAATAGAAAAGAATCATACAAAACTTCTAGTAATGTATTTATAAGTTTTAAGTATGCTTTCAGTGGTATTAGTTATGTATTAAAAACTTCAAGAAATTTTAAAATTCAATTAATTTTTGCAGTTACAAGTTTAATAATTGGTTTTTTACTCAAAATTAGTCTAAGTAATTATGTTATTTTGATTGCAACAATAATGTCTGTTTTAATATTAGAAATATTGAACACATCTATTGAAACAATCGTTGATTTAGTAGTGAAAAAAGAATTTAGTATTTTGGCTAAAATTTCAAAAGATACTTCTGCAGGAGCAGTATTATTAGCTTCCATTAATTCTGTTATTATTGCTGTATATATCTTTGTTCCTAAAATAAAGTTGTTATTTTAAATCCATATAAATATGTTTCTTGTTATTGATAATTACGATAGTTTTACTTATAACCTTGTTCAATATTTAGGAGAACTTTCAGTTGAGCATGAAATAACTAAAGAATTAATAGTTAAAAGAAATGATGAAATTACTCTAGAAGAAATTATTAAACTAAATCCTGGTGGAATTCTCTTATCTCCAGGTCCAGGTAATCCAGATCAATCTGGAATTTGTCTGCCAATTCTAAAAAAATTATCTAAAAATATTCCGACCTTGGGAGTTTGTTTAGGTCATCAAGCTTTGGCCCAAGCTTTTGGAGGTAAGGTTATAGTTGGGAAAGAACTTATGCATGGTAAGACATCCAAAATATTTCATAATCAAAAAGGATTGTTTAAAGATATCGAGACTCCATTTGTGGCTACTAGATACCATAGTCTTATAGTTGATTCAAGTTCTTTACCATCTTGTTTCGACATAACTGCGACTTTAGAAGACTCAACAATTATGGCTATCTCTCATAAAGAATATAAACATTTACATGGGGTACAGTTCCATCCTGAAAGTGTGTTGACGCAATTTGGTCATAAATTAATTAGTAATTTTCTAAAAATGGCTGAACAAAAGTAAAATAAAAAAAATTAATATTATGATTTCTCAAATTAAAAACTTTTTATTTTTGATATTAGTTAGCTCTTTTTTACCTTCCTCATTATTGGCAAGGAATTTAGGAATAAAAAGTTTGGGACATAGTAGTTTTTTAATTACTAGTGGAGATAAATCTATTCTTATCAATCCCTTTAAAGCAATAGGTTGTGCAAGTAATTTAAAGGAGCCAAAAGAAGTCAACGTAGATTTTATTTTGGCTAGTTCTAGGCTTCCAGATGAAGGATATAACCCTAATGATCAATTAATGTTCGTTGAGCCAGGAATCTATCAATTTGAGGATATTTTATTAAATGGAATTTCTGTACCTCATGACAGAGTAGATGGAAGAAGATTTGGGATGGCAACTGTTTGGAGTTGGGAGCAGAATGATCTTAAAATTGTTCATATGGGAGGAGCTGCTGGTGATATTGATATAAATAGTCAAATTATTTTGTCTAGTCCAGATATATTGTTTATTTCAATTGGAGGAGGAATAAAATCTTACAATGGTAAAGAAGCCTCAAAAATAGTTAAGCTTCTAAAACCTAATGTAGTTATTCCTGTTCACTTTGAACTCGGCAAAAAAATTAATAAAGAATGTGATTTCTCAAATGCTGATTTATTTATCGAAAATATGAAAGATTTTAAAGTGAAATATGTTGGAAAAGATTTTCAAATAAAACCTAAAAGAATCGATCAAAATACAATTTATATTTTCAGTAATTAATTTTTTAAATCTAATATCTTGTAATTGTCCCAGAAAAAAATCATTTGTTTTTTTGTTCCAATACTAACCCTTATAGAATTACCGATATCTTTTTTATTTTCCATACTTCTAATAAGAATACCTTTTTCTCTCATCTGCTGTATTAAGATTTTAGGATCTTTTTTTGGCCAAATTAAGAAATAATTACCTCCACTAAAGTGAGTTCTGATTTTTGTTGATTTAAATTTATTTAAAATCCATTCCCTCGCCTTTTTTACTTCTAAAACATAATTATCAATATATGATTTGTCTTTAAGTGCTGCTAATGCAGCTGTTATAGCAAAGCTGTTTACATCATATGGTCCTGTAACTTTATTAATGTACTGAATTAAACTTTTATTGCCAAAAGTAAAACCTATTCTTAAACCAGCTAGACCTCCAGTTTTTGAAAGAGATTGGATTATTAGTATATTTTTATTCTTTTCAAAATCTATCGATTCAAGAAGACTATCTCCATTAAATTTTTCATATAGTTCATCAACAACTATTAATGAATCGTTATTGATATTGGCTAAATTAATTATTTCATGAGAGCTTAGAACAGTTCCTGTTGGATTATTTGGATTGCAAATAAATATTAACTTTGGATTATGCTTTATTATTTTTTCCCTAAATTCTTCGATGGGGAATAGAAAATTTTCTCCAATGTAAGAACAACTTATTTTTTTCATTCCTCGGATTTCTGCACAAGGAGAATAGTAACCAAAAGTTGGATTTGTGGTTAGAAATATCTGATCTTTTTCTCCAAAGCAATTGAAAATTGCATTTATTGCTGCATCTGCTCCATTGAAAATTCCGATTTCATCATTACCAAATTTTCTTGAATCAAGATATTTATCACATAAAAATTTTTTTAAAAAATTATATTCTGGATAAATTGAAATCTCATCTAATTTTATCGCTTGTAATGCCTCTAAAACCTTAGGACTTGGACCTAAAGTATTTTCATTAAAGTCTAAGCGGAGTAAATTTCTTCTATTTTCTAAAGGTGCAGAGTAAGACTTCATATTTATTATTTCTTCTCTTGGTTTTGGGAAAAGATTATTTAATTGATCAAAATCATTCATTACATTCTTTCTAAAGTTTCAATTCCTAAAAGCTCTAAGCTTAATTTTAGTGTTTTTGCAGTTAGGTCACATAAATTAAGCCTAGAGATTTTTATATTTTTTTCTTCTTTGAGGATTGGAACTTGATCATAGAATCTATTAAAAGTCTGACATAGCTCGAACAGATAATTGCATAATCTATTTGGCATTAAGTCTTTTTCAATAGAAATTATGACTTCATCGAACCTAAGTAATTTTCTGATAAGTTTCCACTCAGATTTATGTTCATAATTTACGTACTGAAAATCTTTAGATTCATAAACAAAATCATTTTTTCTTTTAATTCCTAAAATTCTTACAAGTGTATATAACAAATAAGGAGCAGTATTACCATTAAGGGAAAGCATTTTATCAAAACTAAATTGATAATTAGTAATCCTATTTTGACTTAAATCTGCATACTTAACAGCTCCTAATCCAATAATTCTTGAAGTATTTGCTATAAACTCTTCGGTCTCATAACGATCTTCATCTTCTAATCTTTTCAATAAATCTTCTTTTGCTCTTCTAACTGCTTCATTTAATAAATCTTTTAGGCGTATTGTTTCACCTTCTCTTGTCTTTAGTTTTTTGCCATCAATTCCTTGAACTAACCCAAAAGGGACATGGTCTACTTGACAATTTTCTGGGATCCATTTTGCTTTTTTTGCAACTTGAAAAACTCCAGTAAAATGATTTGCTTGCCCATGATCAGTTACATAAATAATTCTTGAAGCATCATCGCCATTAGGAGGTTTATTGAATCTGTATCTTATAGCAGCAAGATCTGTGGTGGCATAATTAAAACCTCCATCTTTTTTTTGAATAATTAGCGGTAAAGGTTTGCCTTCTTTATTAGTCATCCCATCTAAAAATACACATTTTGCTCCTTGATCTTCTACTAATAGTTTTTCTAAATTCAAATCATCAATAACTGAATTTAAGAAGGGATTATAAAAAGATTCACCTCTTTCTTCTATTTTTATTTTTAAATTTTTATAGATTTCATCAAATTCTTTCCTTGATTGATCACATAATAATTTCCAAGCTTTAATCGATTTAATATCTCCACTTTGTAACTTAACTACTTCCTCTCTAGATCTTTTTTGGAATTCAGATTCGTTATCAAATCTTTTTTTTGATTCTTTATAAAATTCAACTAAATCACTTATCTTGATCTTTCCTATTTCTTCTAGATCATTTGAATATAAATCTTTGAGCTGAGTAATAAGCATGCCAAATTGTGTTCCCCAATCACCAACATGATTGAGTCTTAATACTTCATAACCTCTTAACTCGAAAATTCTAGATATTGAGTCACCTATTATTGTTGATCTTAAATGCCCTACATGCATTTCTTTAGCAATATTAGGGCTAGAAAAATCTACAATAACTTTATTGGACAAACCACTATCTAAATTTTTTCTAATTAGAGGTATGCCAGCCCTATTGCATTGAATATTTGACTTAATTTCATTTATTAGAACCTCATCTTTTAATTTTATATTGATAAATCCAGGTCCAGCTATTTCTAGACTCTTACATAATTTTGCTATGCTTTTATTTTTATTTAAAAGGTTAATAAAATCATTAGAAATATCTCTTGGGTTCTTTTTATATATTTTAGATAAACTTAAACAAACATTACATTGATAATCACCAAATTCCTCTTTTGATGATTGTGTAATTAAATTCTTGCTAAGAATTGCGAATTCTCCTTTCTTATCATTTTTTTCAAGACTATCTAAAAGAGATTGTTCAAATTGTTTTGTTAATTCTTTAAAAATGATTAGCATTAATTATTCAATTATTTATCTATATGATTAATTAATATAACGCATACTCAAATCAATCCAATTACTTTTGGTGATTGAAGAACTTGTTGAAATCAAATCAATACCTTTTATTAGATATTTACTAATTTCTTGAGGGTTTATTCCAGAAACTTCTATTATCAAATTTTTATTGACTTCTTTTTGTAGACTATTAATTGATAACTCTCTTAATTCTTGGACGTTTTTTTTGATTATTTCAGGACTAAGTTCATCTAATAAGACACTATCCGCGCCTGCTAGTACTGCTTCTTTTGCCTGGTCGATATTCTCAGCTTCAATTATGATATGTGTTGTAAAAGGCGAATTTAGGCGAATTTTTTGTACTGCATTCTTAAGATTATCTGTCCATGCAATATGATTTTCTTTGATCATAGCAGCATCGTATAATCCCATCCTATGATTCACCCCACCTCCGCATTTGAATGCATATTTTTCAAATATTCTTAAGCCAGGAGTCGTTTTCCTAGTATCTGCTAATTTTATATTTGTGTCTTCTAATTTATCTATAAGATTCTTTGTATATGTTGATATTCCAGATAAATGCATTGCTATATTTAAACTGATCCTTTCACTAGCGAGTAAACTTTTTGAAGGTCCATATATTTCTAAGAGTTTTTGATCTCTAACAAATTTATCTCCATCAGAGATATTAAATTTTGGACTGATTTTTAAATCAATTTTTCTAAAAATTTCTTTTATAATTTCAACCCCACAGAATATACCCTCCTCTTTTGCAATCCAATATGCATTACCATTCTCTTCTGTAATAGAGGGACTTGTAAGATCTCCACTACCTATATCTTCATCGATCCAATTATCAATGATTTTACTTATTATTGGAGTATTTAAATCCACTAAACTAAAAAATAATTAATTAATAAAAATTCAACTGAAGTTAGAGAATTAACTATATATCACTATGTAATTTAACTCAAATTTATTTACCAATACAAAACTTAGAAAAAATATTATCTAGAAGTTCTTCTGTTAATTCTTGACCAGTTATTTTAGATAAGTTTTGAATTCCATCTCTAAGTTCAATTGATAACAAATCAAATGGCAATTTATTTTTAATTATTTCATCAGTATCATTTAAATTAGACAGGCAAGCAGACAAATTTGTTAGATGTCTTTCGTTTAAAAATATATTGATATTTTCTACTTGTTTTAATCCGCATTTTTTTATTATTGTGTCTATTAATAATCTTTCACCATAATTATTCTTAATACTCATAAGAATTGTATTTTTTAACTCATTTGAATTAATATTTTTGCAATCAATTAAATCTTTTTTATTGCCCAAAATAGTAATTAATTTTTTTTTGGGAATTTCTTGTATTATTTTTTTGTCTTCTTCATTAAATCCTTCTTCAAGACTATAAATATAAATTATAAAATCTGACTCTTTTATTTTCCCAAAACTTTTTTTAATTCCAATACTTTCAATTTGTTCATCAGTTTCTCTTATGCCAGCAGTATCAATTATTTTCATTGGAATATCATTAATAGTTAAATTAACTTCAATAACATCTCTAGTTGTTCCAGGAATATTAGTTACGATTGCTTTCTCTTTTTTTGCAAGCAAATTTAATAAAGAGCTTTTACCAACATTTGTTTTACCTATAAGCGCAATGGATATTCCATTGTGAATATATGAATTTCTTTTTGCATTTTCTATTAGTAATTCTATTTTTTCTTTTACTTTTTTAATGTTTTTTAGATATTTGGTGTAATCAAAATCTGTGAAGTCTTCTTCAAAATCAACTCTCGCTTCTATTTCGCAAAGTTGATTTATAAGGTCATTTTTAATATCATCAATTTTTTTCTTTACTTCTCCTTGAACCCCGCTAAAAGCTAACTCTGCTGATCTGGTATTGCTTGCATTAATTAATTGATTAATCGACTCGGCTTGTGTAAGGTCTATTTTCCCATTAAGAAAAGCTCTTTGACTAAATTCTCCTGGGTTTGCAAGTCTAACTTTAGAATTACTAGATAATAATATCTTTAAAACTTTATTTACTATGATAATACCGCCATGGCAATGAAGTTCAACGACATCCTCTCCTGTGAAGCTATTTGGTGATTTCATCACTAAAATTAAAACCTCATCTATAAATTTATTTTGTTTATTTTCCTGAATAAAACCATGAAAAACTCTATGTGATTCCCATGCATATTTAGATTTAGTTTGAACAATCTTTTTGCAAGAATTTATTGCGTCTTTCCCTGATACTCTTATTATCGCAACTCCTCCTTTCCCTATACTTATAGCTGAAGCAATTGCAGCTATCGTATCTTCTGTAGTAACTATCGAATCCATCTCTCGCTTTGTTATGGATAATTAAGTAAGATTGTCAAGAATTTAATTTTGAAATTTTCTTTCTGAATGAGATTTAAAAAAGATATTACCTATAAGAAAATTCTATCATTATTTAGGAAGCAGAATGGAAGTCCTTTTTTTAATGCTAAAGGTTTAGCTATAGGGGTATTTAGTGGCTGCTTTCCTTTTTTTGGGTTTCAGACTTTAATGGGGGTATTTTTTGCGAAAATAGCTAAAGGAAATATTCTTCTAGCTGCAATTGGTACCTGGATCAGCAACCCTTTTACTTATATTCCACTTTATTATTTTAACTATAAAGTTGGTTCGATTTTTTTAAATAATTCTTCTAATAAAATTCTTGAAAAAAGTTTAGTTATTGATGACTTATGGAAACAAGGTAGAATTTTTTCCCTAAAATTACTCTTAGGTTCATCTTGTGTAGGTATTTTATTAGCTTTGATTTGTGGCAGTATTGTTTTCTTTATCTACAAGATAAAAAGTAAAAGATAGATTGATCTTATTTTAAAATTAACTTTGTCCAACTCTGGCAATATCTAAAACATCTGCCATTGATTTAATTTGTTCAATTGTTTTGTGAAGTTGATTATAACTTTCAAGACCTACACAAAGATTTATAATAGCTGGCTTACCATAAGCAGTTTTAACATTGGCATCGCTAACGTTTATACCTTTATCAGATAACCGCATAAGAATATCTTTAAGAACTCCAACTCGATCAATTACCTCTATTCGTAGCTGAATTGGAAACTTATTATCACCAGTTTTATTATCTTGATTCCAACCGACAGGTAATCTTCTCTCTATTGGAATTGGCATTACATTTTCACAATCTTTCCTATGTATAGTTATCCCATGGTTGCCGAGCGATACAGTTCCGATAATATCCTCGCCTGGGAGTGGGGCACAGCATTTACCTATTCTATAATCAAGACCTTCTATCCCGGAAATTGGCGATTTAGCTGCTGTATTAGATTGATTAGTGGATAAATTACTATTACTTTTAAGAGATTTTGCTATTTCAGAGTCAGAATCATTTTTTACATCTTCTGTCTGTAATTTTATTTCTTCTCTTAGTCTGTTTAATATTTGATGCAAAGTTAAACCACCAAAACCAAGAGATGCAAGAAGGTCTTCAGTAGTTTTTAAATTGCATCGATTTGCAACTTTTTTCATGGCTTCACTAGAAAGTAATGCTTCAAAACCGTTTCTACCTACTTCTTTTTCAAGTAAATCTCTACCTCTTTTAATCGTTTCATCACGATGGCTTTTCTTATACCATTGGCGAATTCTATTTTTAGCAGTAGGCGTAACTACAAAGTTAAGCCAATCCAAGCTTGGAGTAGCATTATTACTTGTCAAAATTTCTATGAAGTCACCATTTTGAAGTGCTGTAGATAATGGAGAAAGCTTTTCATTAATTCTTATTCCATTACAGTGATTTCCAACTTCAGAATGAATTCTGTAGGCGAAATCTATCGCGGTAGATCCTTTCCTTAAACCAACAACATCTCCTTTTGGAGTGATCACAAATACTTCTTCATCAAATAAATCTTCTTTAATTGAAGCTAAATAATCATTATGATCCCTTTCATTACCTTCCTGTTGCCATTCTACTAATTGTCTTAGCCAATTAAATCTCTCGGCATTACTTTTAGCAGGAGAACCACCCTCTTTGTATTGCCAATGAGCGGCAATACCATATTCAGCAATTTGATGCATCGAAGTAGTTCTAATTTGAACTTCAATAGGTCGATGTCTTCCAATCACAGAAGTGTGTAAGGACTGATATCCATTGGGTTTTGGTAATCCTATGTAGTCTTTAAATCTACCTGGAATAGGTTTAAAAGTATCATGAACAACTGCTAAAGCTCTATAACAACTATCTGAATTGTCTACGATAATTCTTAGGGCGGCAACATCATAAATCTCGTGAAAATGCTTTTGTTGTCTTTCCATTTTGCTCCAGATGCCATAAAGATGTTTTGGCCTTCCTGTTATTTCAAAATTTTTCAAACCTGCTGAAATTAAGTTTTCCTTCATAAGATTCAAAGTTACTTTTAATCTTTTTTCTCTATCACTTCTTTTGACAGCTATTTGATCTTTAAGATCTAGATATTCTTTAGGCTCTAGGAATTTAAAAGCTAAATCTTCTAATTCCCATTTAAATCTGTTTATTCCTAGCCGATTAGCTAATGGTGCATAAATCTCTCTTGTTTCTCTCGCTATTCTTAGTTTTTTCTCATCATTTAGCCATTCAATTGTTCTCATGTTATGAAGTCGATCTGCAAGTTTTACTAAGACAACTCTGATATCGCTGGCCATAGCCAAAAACATTTTCCTAAGATTTTCAGCTTGTGCTTCAGTCCTGTTATTAAAGTGAATGCCGCCTAATTTCGTTACACCCTCTACAAGTATTTTTACTTCTAATCCAAAATTTGTTTCTATTTCGGATAAATCAATACCAGTATCTTCAACTACATCATGTAAAAGGCCTGCAGCAATAACAGATGAACTAGCACCTATTTCTTTAAGGAGATTTGCAACAGCAACCGGGTGTATAATGTATGGCTCGCCGCTCGCGCGGAATTGTCCATCATGAGCTTTATAAGCAAGTTTAAAAGCCTTTACTATAAGGTTTTGATTTTCATCATTTTCTTTATTTGATTTTTCAAAATTATGAATATCTTTAAGAAGCCAATCGGGAATGTTTATTTGATAATTCAAAGATTTACTTTCATATTTTTTATTTTCAGGCAAAATAGTTTTGGAAACTTCAATTTCGTTTTTTTCTTTTGAATTTGCAGCTGCCTCGGACATTTTATATTGCTTTAGATGTATTTTATTTAGGTCTAGAAAAATTTGCTATAAATCATGGAAAAAAATAAAGAAAAAATTATTGTAGTTAAAAATCTTACTGTTAAATATGGTCTAAAACAGCAACCTATTATCAAAAATTTTAATTTGGAAATAGATAGTGGAGATCATTTGGCTATAATAGGACCCTCTGGATGTGGAAAGACCACTTTTGCAAAAACATTAGTAAATATATTGCCTGAAAAGGCCACTTCTAAAGGGTATCTATCGATTTCTAGTGTAGATCCTAGGAAAATAAATAACAAAGATGCACAATTATTTAGAAGAAAGAATTTTGGATTTATTTATCAAGACTCTTTAAAAATACTTAATCCGCTAATGAGAGTTGGGGATCATTTATATGAATTATTTAAAACACATGATCAAACTAAATCATCTTTGGCTATTAAAAAATTAGTAAGAGAAGTTTTTCAAAAAGTCGGAATTGAAGAAAGTAGACTTGATTCTTTCCCACATCAATTTAGCGGTGGAATGAGACAGAGAGTTTCTATAGCAATGGCACTTGCTTTGAAACCTAAATTATTAATAGCTGATGAACCTACAACAAGCTTAGATACCAAAACAAGTTTTGAAATTATGCAAGAAATAATTCATCTATGTAATGAATTTGATACTACTTTAATTTTAATAAGTCATGATATAAATCTTGCGGCAAAGTGGTGTGAAAAAGTTGCAATAATTGAAAAGGGATCGATTGTTGAAAAAGGGAATATATTAGATATTTTTCAATCACCAAAATCAGATATCGGGAAAAAGTTAGTAAATGCTTCAAAAATATTATTAGAACCAAATACCAAAAAAAATGCTCGAGATGAGGTCGTTCTAGAGGTCAATAACCTCAGACATTGGTATAAATTAAATTCTTCAATTTTCATTAATAAATGGAATAAGGCTTTAAACGAAGTTAGTTTCAAGTTATATAAGAATGAAACTCTTGGAATAGTTGGCTCTTCAGGAAGCGGCAAAAGTACATTATGTAGGGTTTTAATAGGACTTCTTAAAGTAAGAGGTGGTGAAATCAAAATTTATGATAAAAATCATGCATCGAAAACAAATAAATCTTTTAAAAAGAACAAAAATGTGCAAATTATTTTTCAAGATCCTTTTTCAAGTTTGAATCCTAAAATGAAAATTAAAAATATTTTGGAAGATATATTTTTTATTCAAAAAATTTCAGATAAAAGAAAAATCGAAAAAGAAATAAAAATAATGTTAAGAAATTTAAATCTTCCTTTAAATAATGATTTTTTTAATTCTTATCCTAACCAATTATCTGGTGGTCAATTGCAAAGAATTTCATTAGCCAGAGCGCTATTGTTGAAACCAGAAATTTTGATTTGTGATGAGAGCGTAAATATGTTGGATGCTTCAGTAAAAATAGAGATTCTTGAATTACTAAGAGTCTTGAAAGAAAAAATGAATTTAACGATTATCTTTATTACTCATGATTTAGGCATTGCTAAAAGATTTTGTGATAGGTTGCTAGTTATGAATCACGGAAAGATAGTTGATGAAGGAGAAAGTTCTACAATATTCACTAAAACTCAAAATACATATACAAAATCGCTTCTAAATTCCTCTTTAAATATTATTTAACTTTAAGAACACTAAGTAATTTTTGAAAATCTAATGGTAATTCTGATTCAAATATCATTTCTTTACCATTTATTGGATGTATAATTCCAAGTTTAATGGCGTGTAAAGCTTGGCCATCTAATTTACATGGTAGTTTTTTACATCTTCCATATAACGGATCACCCACAATTGGATGATTAATGTGAGCGCAATGAACTCTTATTTGATGCGTTCGCCCCGTATCTAGTTTGAAACTCATTAATGAGTAATTGCCAAATCTTTCTTCTAATTTCCAATAGGTACAGGCATACCTTCCTGAAGCTTCTTCAACTACTTTATACTTCAATCTATTTAATTTATCTCTGCCAATGTGTCCTACAATTTGGCCTTCTTCAAAAGAAGGTGATCCATGAATTACTGCAATATATTCGCGTGATGCTATTTTTTCTTTAATTTGTTTCTGGAGATTTACTAATGCCTCTTGGCTTTTTGCAACCACCATACATCCGGAGGTATCTTTATCTAATCTGTGAACAATCCCAGGTCTTAGTTTCCCATTAATTCCAGGTAGATCTTTACAGTGAAAAAGTAATCCATTCACTAAAGTTCCAGATTTGTGTCCAGGGGCTGGATGAACAATTAGCCCTGATTGTTTATTGATTACTATAATGTGCTCGTCTTCAAAAAGGATATTTAAATCCATTTTTTCAGGTTCCAAATAAATAAGAGGTTCTGGAGGAGGCATCCATATTTGAACATTGTCGCCATTTTTTAATGGGGTCTTTGCTTTCGCGGTCTTATAGTTTACAAGTACTAAACCTGAATTTATAAAATGTTGAATTCTAGCTCTACTTTGTTCTGGCCTTTTACTTACCAACCATCTGTCTAGCCTCATAGGAAGAGGCAGCTCATAAATAATTTCTATAAGCTCACCTTCTCCAATGCCAAAAGAATTTTGATTATTTAATTCCATAGTGGGACTTCTAAAGCAATTTTACCCAGCATTTGATTTCTATAATCTTCCAATAACCTATGAGACATTCTCCTTTTATCGCCTGAGGTATGTTTTGAAGCTGCTTCGTCGATCCATGCAGAAGGACTCTTAAAGCCTTTTGCAATATCAACTCCATATCTATTAGATATTTGTTTAACTGAGATATTCGCATTCTTATCTTTATTAAGAGTGGATATAATTTTGATAAATCCAATTGCAACACTTTCTATTTCATAAGCAGCTTCACCAATATCGTCACACAGTGCAAGATTAAGTGCTGATTTTTGATCTTCTAAATTTGGGGGTATAACACCAGGAGCATCTAGCAGATCTATACCACTTTCTAATTTTATCCATCTCAAATTACGAGTCACGCCTGCTTTCCTAGCGCTATCTACAACTCTTTTTTTTGCAATTCTATTAATTAATGCTGACTTTCCTACGTTTGGAAAACCAAGTGTAAGGGCTCTAATTGGCCTAATTCGCATTCCTCTAGAGAGTCTTCTATCGTCGATTGACGACCTAGAATCTTTGGCTGACTTACAAATTTCTTTAATACCTATTCCTCTTTTAGCATCACACCAAAGAGGATATTGATCTATAGCATTAAACCATTTATTCCAACTATTGATGGCATAAGGGGAGATCATGTCTGATCTATTAATAACAAGAATATGTTTTTTATTATTTATCCATTTATTTAAGTGTGGATGTCCTGTTGACAAAGGAATTCGTGCATCTCTAACTTCTATAACTAAATCTACTTTATTGATGACTTCAGATAATTTCTTTTCTGCTTTTGCGATATGGCCTGGGTACCATTGAATTTTGGGTATGTCCACTTCAATAAATCAAATAAAATTTTTTGTATTCCTTTTAGTTTTTATAAGTTTCAAAAGTATTTACTTTTAAAGTTTAGTATAAATTTAATGACTAAAAAATTTTTATAATCGTTAATTCTTAAAATTTATTAAGGCATAGGTAACAGTAACTACTTTTTAACCCAATAAGCCCAAATTAACGTTAGGGTCTTAAGATTAAAAATTAAGCTTGTTTAATGTCAAAATTATCTCTTTCCAGTCTTGATAAGACACATTTAGAAGGAAAAAAAGTTCTTGTAAGAGTAGATTTTAATGTTCCATTAAATGAAGATGGTCAAATAACTGACGATACGCGTATTCGTGCAGCGATCCCAACTATTGAATATCTTATTAATCATTCTGCAAAAGTTATTTTAGCTGCTCATTTTGGTAGACCAAAGGGTCAGGTAAATGAAAAAATGAGATTAACTCCAGTAGCAAAAAGATTAAGTGAATTGTTGGGGCAAAATGTTGCTCTTACTAACAGTTGTATTGGTGATGAAGCAGTTACACACTCAAATAGCTTATCTAATGGAGATGTTCTTTTACTTGAAAATGTTCGTTTTTTTGGTGAAGAAGAAAAGAACGACCTTGAGTTTGCAAAGAAATTAGCATCTCATGCAGATTTGTATGTAAATGATGCTTTCGGTGCTGCTCATAGAGCTCATGCTTCAACTCAGGGAGTTACTAATTATTTAAGTCCTTCAGTAGCTGGATTCCTTTTGGAAAAAGAATTGAAATACTTGCAAGGAGCAATAGATTACCCTATGCGTCCATTGGCAGCAATAGTTGGAGGATCAAAGGTTAGTAGCAAAATTGGAGTGCTCGATTCTTTATTAGATAAATGCGACAAAATTATGATTGGTGGAGGTATGATTTTTACTTTTTATAAAGCTAGAGGTCTAGATGTAGGAAAGAGCCTAGTGGAAGAAGATAAACTTGAGCTCGCTAAAGATTTAGAGGCAAAAGCAAAAGCAAAAGGAGTCGAATTATTATTACCCACTGATGTTGTTTTAGCTAATGAATTTTCTCCTGATGCCGAAAGTAAAATATCTCAAATTGATTCAATTAGTGGCAATTGGATGGGTCTTGATATTGGTCCAGATTCTATTAAGGTTTTTCAGAATGCTCTTGCAGAATGTAAGACAATAATTTGGAATGGACCGATGGGTGTTTTCGAATTTGATAAATTTGCAGAAGGCACAAATGCAATAGCTACTACTCTTGCGGACTTAAGTGCTTTTTCTGAAGTTTGTACAATAATTGGTGGTGGAGATTCAGTCGCAGCAGTAGAGAAAGCAGGTTTAGCTGAGAAAATGTCTCATATATCTACTGGGGGTGGTGCTAGTTTGGAACTTTTAGAAGGTAAAATATTACCCGGTGTAGCTGCGTTAAACGATGCATAGGACTATAGCTTATCAACAATATCAATGCTCTTGGTGAATGTTATTATCCCCTCAGGATGAGCTATAATACCTGACCATATTTGTATCCCCGGTGTTGAAGGAGCTCTTGTCATTTTGAAAATTCCACCTGATGATAACGGCTCCAGTAATATTTCTTGTTCAAAAAATGAATTAACTTGATGAGGTTTGATAGCTCCAGCAATAATCACTTCTTCAAGAGGTTTATTTAGAATAATGTCAATATCATATTTTGAACCAGTCAAAACTTTATCTGGAATTTTAAAACTAATATCTATCTTCATATCGTCATTTCTAATTATTGTGAATAAATTTTTGATAATCCCTTCATCTATTTTCCCATTTAAAATAGTTACTAAATAATCAAAATTAGATTCGAGTATTTGTATTTCTCCATTAACCATTTTTTTTCCAGAAACTTTTATTCGCAAAACATCTTTATTCGGAATGTTGGATTTTAATCTTTTGATTTTCCATTTGCTATCAGGGAAATCATTAATAATCTTTGAAAATTGTTTTTCTATATTTTGTTTATCTGCATTTCTAAAATTTTCCTTAATAAATTCTAAATCTCTAGCATTTAAAGAGTTTTCTAGATTTCTTATAAAATCAACTTTTAAAGTTTTCGTTATTGCTGAATATGGAATAATGAGATAAATAAATAAGTAGAGAGAGACTCCTATATTTTTGAATAAGTTTAAATTAAACATATTTATTATTTATTATTTTTATTCTACTAATTTGAGTTTTTATGTCTAAAAAAAATAATTTATTAGTTGCAGCAAGTGGAACAGGAGGCCATATTTTTCCAGCTTTAGCAGTTTCTAAAGAGGTAGAAGATGAATGGAATATTCATTGGTTAGGGGTTCACCAAAGACTGGATGCAAATTTTATTCCCTCAAAATATAATTTAACGACTTTGAATATGAAGACACCAAGAAAAAATATTTTTTTGTTTTATCAATATATAGAAATCTTAATATCAACTTTTCAAATAATTAGGATCTTAAAAGAAAAAAAAATTGACTTGGTTTTTACGACTGGAGGTTATATATCTGCTCCTACTATTGTTGCTTCAAAATTTCTCAGGATACCTGTCATTATTCATGAATCCAATTTAATTCCAGGAATGGTTACGAAATATTTTGGTTTTTTGTGTAACTATGTTCTTTTAGGATTTAAGAAAACAAATTCTTATTTAAGAAATTGTAAAACTATTTTCACTGGTACTCCTTTAAGACAACAATTCTATAAATCAAATCCCTTGCCAGAATGGGCGCCAAAAGGAAAAGGACCTCTTTTGATTGTTATGGGAGGTAGTCAAGGAGCAAAAGCTATAAATCAAATTCTTTACGACTCTCTGGAATTTTTAATTAAAAAAAAGTTTCGCATAGTTCATATTATTGGAGAATGTAATCAACAATCCTTTCAAGTAAAAAATTCCAAAAATTATGTTCAAAAGAAATTTACTAATGAAATCGCAGCTTTAATTCAAAACTGTGATCTTGTAATATCACGATCTGGATCAGGAACCATAAATGAACTAATAGATACTGAGAAGCCCTCAATTTTAATTCCATATCCTTATTCTAAAAATAATCACCAGGAGAAAAATGCAATGATTCTTGCTCAAAGTGGAGGCTCAGTTTTAATTAATCAAAATAATATTTCTAAAGAAGTTTTTGAAGAAACTCTAGAAAGAATTTTTAAAATAAAATTTAAAAATGGAAAAAATTATTACGAAATATTAGATCTTATGAAGAAGAATATGAAAAATAATAATAAAATTAAATCTACAACTGAGATTAAAAAATTTTTAAATTATTTTTTAAAAGAATTTTGAATTTCATGACATAAAATAGTGTTATTTTTTTTACTCTGCAAACTTATTCTTGCCCACTTTTCGTCAAGAAATCTAAATGAAGTGCATTCTCTAAGCAATATTCCCTTATTTTCTAGGTATTTTATATTTGGCGACAATGATGTTTTACTTTCTATTAAAAAAAAGTTGGTTGAAGAGTTATGAACCTTAAGGGTTTCTATTTTTGATAATTTTTCACTTACTCTCTTTCTTTCAATATTTATCCAGTGGTGAATCTGCCTTGTCCATTTTTCATAGAATTTCTTGTTACTTAGTAATTCAATTCCGGCTTTGATAGCAAAGGAATTTAAAGGCCAAGGATCTCTATTATTTTTCCATTGCTTAAGTGTTTTTGATGAGCCAATAACGTAACCTAGTCTAAGTCCTGGAATATTAAAGATTTTGGTTAAGCTTCTCAAGACTAGTAAATTATCATATTTTTTGATTAATGGTATTAAAGATTCTTTTTCTCCATTAGGTGTTATCGATAAGAAAGCCTCATCACAAATAACTAATTTATATTTTTTTATAATTTTCTCTAATGAATACTTTCCCCACAATTGGCCGGTAGGGTTATGTGGATTTGTTATCCAAATAACATCACCTTTAGGATGAAGCGGAAATGATTGAGGAAAAACATTTCCCCAGTTTTTTGGTAATTCGCAATGAATGAAATTGCTATTCCAAAAATTTAAAGATCTCTCATAATCCACAAAGCTTGGAGAGGGAATACAACTTATTCCAAATTTGGATGCTTCATACCCTGCCCAGGTGATTAGCTCAGAAGCTCCATTCCCAGGCAATATATTGTCTGAATTTATCCCATGAAATTTGCCAATTATTTCTTTCAAATCACTCAAGTTTCCTTCAGGGTAATATCTAAATCCAAGATTCTTAATTTCCGCATTTAATGAATCTATTAGTATTTGAGGGGGATCAAAAGGTACTAATGAGGCACTTGCGTCAACGATTTCAGAGGGCAATAAATTTAATTTCTTTGCTTTTTCATATACGTTTCCTCCATGCTTTAAGTTTGATGATTGCATGGCTAATCTTTTGTAATTATTAGGTTCCGATTTATTCATTATTCATTTTCTTTGTTATTCAATCCATTTTAAATCTGATCCAATGGCTTCTTTTATATTTGATAATTTATGGTTATTGAGTTGCTTGATAATTCCTTGAAGTATATCGGGTACTAATTTTGGACCCTTGTATATCCATCCTGTATAAAGTTGAATTAATGATGCTCCAGAACAAATTCTTTCCCATGCTGACTCAGGACTATCTATTCCACCAACTCCAATTAAAATAATCTTTTTATCAATATTATGAATGTGTTTTATTATTTGATTTGCTTTTTTTTGTAGAGGCCTGCCACTTAATCCTCCATTCTCTTCAGAAAGTAATAATCCGGTTTGCTTAATCTTTCTATTTTCGAGACCTAATCTATCTATGCTGGTGTTTGTAGCAATTATTCCATCGATGTTTTCCTCGATTATTAATTGGCAAATATCTTCAATATCTTTAAAGCTTAAATCTGGCGCAATTTTGACAAATAATGGTGGACAATTGGCTAAGTTTTTAATTTCTTTAATAAGTTCTTTTAGAAGAATTGGATCTTGCAACTTTCTTAGTCCTTCAGTATTTGGAGAACTTACGTTTATTGCTGCGTAATCACAATATGGAATTAATAATTTTAGAGAAGTTAAATAGTCATCCTTTGCTTGAGATAAATCTGTAATTTTAGACTTACCAAAATTTATCCCTAAACAAATATTCTTTCTATTTTTTTTAAACTCAATTCCTTGTTCGACAAAGTTTTTAACTAGATTTTCAGCACCATTGTTATTGAAACCCATTCTATTTAATGCTGCCTCTTCTTCTGCTAATCTAAATAACCTTGGTTTGGGATTTCCATTCTGAGCAAATTTAGTTACCGTTCCAAGTTCAGCAAATCCAAAACCAAAATCTTTCCATATATTTGCGGCATTTCCATTTTTGTCAAAACCCGCGGCTAAACCAATTGGATTACAAAAATTTATTCCACATATGTTCTGAGTTAACCTTTTATCAACTACAGAAAATTCTTTATTTAGATTTTGTAAGATAGAAGCAACTATAGGCCAATTATATTTTCTTGAACTGAATGATAAGAGGCTAAGAGAAAAATTTGTTAAGTATTCTGCATCAATTCCAGAGTCTTTTTTTAATACAGGGGTAATCAAGTTTTTATAAAGATTTTTAAATACCCCCTTCTGAACATTCATAAAATTTAGGCTTCTTTTTTTTCTATTATCCAATATTTTTTATCTTTAGGAATCAATCTCCAATTACGCCATTCAAAAAGTGAATATTGTTTTATCTTTAAGTGGCTTTCTTCACCTAATAAGTTGTCTAGTTCAGGTGAACTTAAAAGGTACTTTTTTTCTGCAAATTTTTTAATTAATTCATTGCGGGAAAATAATTCCTGGATTTCTGCAGGTGCATTTTTTTCAAAAAATTCAACAGAGGATTCTACTTTTTTTAAGTTATTTTCTATAGATATACCTTTGCTGTAATTAGTTGCAATTTTATCAACCCTATCATTTTGTTTATCCCCGCTATGACCTTTAACATATTCCATTATCAGGCCATTAATTCTTAATTGATCAATTTTTTGCCATAGATCAAGATTTTGAACTGGTTTTCCTGAACTTGTTTTCCATCCATTTCTCTTCCAATTAATAATCCATTTTGTATAACCCTCTATGACATATTTACTATCAGTTCTTAGTTTAAAGTTCTCTTTTAATTGGTAGGTTTTTAATTTTTCAAGAGTTTTTATAGCCGCAGTGAGTTCCATTCTATTATTAGTAGTATTTTGCTCGGAACCACCTATTTCTAATTCGCTGTTATCGTCAAAAATTATTAAACCGCCCCAACCACCTGGCCCTGGATTACCACTGCAAGCTCCATCAGTTGCGGCTTCAATCGCAATACTATCACTATTCATAATTTTTGAAGCCGATATTAAGGTTATCGGCTTGAAAAAATGTACTCTTACTTAAGTGTAACTTTACCGCCAGCTTCTTCAATCTCTTTCTTTAAAGATTCGGCATCTGCTTTAGCAATTCCTTCTTTTACTGTTTTTGGTGCAGATTCAACAAGTGTTTTTGCATCGCCAAGACCTAGACCAGTTGCATTTCTAACAACCTTAAGGACTTTGATTTTTGCAGATGCATCAAAGCTTTCGAGAACCACATCAAATTCAGTTTTTTCTTCAGCAGCGCCACCATCTGCGTCACCGCCAGCTGCTCCTGGAGCTGCCATTACTACACCTGCAGAAGCTGCAGCAGATACACCAAAAGCCTCTTCAATTTGCTTTACAAGCTCAGATGCTTCTAAAAGTGATAGAGATTTTAAAGATTCAAGAATTTCTTCAGTTTTTGCGGACATTTTCTTAAAAGTTAATTAGGTTTTGAATTTAGGATTCTGATTTTTCAGAATGTTGTTTAAGTGATCTAGCAAGTCCAGAAGGTACTTCATTAATAGAGATCGCAATTTTTGTTGCAACGCCATTAAGAGCGCCAGCAATTTTTGCCATCAATACTTCTTTAGATGGAAGACTTGCAATTTCTTTTATTTCAGAATCGCGTAGAAGTCTGCCTTCAAATAAAGCTCCTTTGGTTTCGGATTTTTTGGTGTCTTTTTGAAAAGATTGGATAGCTTTTACAGCACCACCAACATCTTCTTTGATTAAGACAAAAGCATTTGTTCCGGTCAGTAAAGATTCAAGATCGTTCCAATTACTGTCTCCATCAATAGCTTTACGCATTAATGAATTTTTAGTAACTTTGCAAATGCCATTAGTTGTTTGCAATCTAGATCGCAAATCTGACATCTCTTTGATAGTTAAACCTTTATAGTCAAGAACCACAGCCATTTCCGAGTCGTTTAGTAGAGATTTAATCTCAGTAACGATTTGTTGCTTATTCTCTAGTGTTCGGCCCATTGATGTTTTTTGGATCGTAATTTAGGGAGAGCAGGAAATGCGGCAAAGTCCTTTTAAAGAGGCCGCTTTTATTAGATCCAAAAAGAAATAATTTAAGACGAGTCCTCGGTAGGAATTAAAAATTTAGAAAAACTAAATTAACCTACTTTCTTTGGCCGTATTATTGCAATTTAAATTATACTACAAAGAGTTACCCTTCAGATTGGTAATCTTGTACAGCATTTATGTCTACTTGAACTGAAGGCCCCATTGTTGAAGTTACATAAAAAGTTTTCCAATACTTTCCCTTAGCTCCACTTGGTTTATTTTTATCAATTGATTCTTGTAAGGTTTTTAAATTGTCAAATAGAGCCTCTTTTGTGAAACTTGCTTTTCCAAAGCGGACATGAACTATTCCAGCCTTGTCTGCTCTAAATTCGAGCTTACCAGCTTTGAATTCTTTTATTGCATTAGCAATGTCATTAGTTACTGTCCCAGCTTTAGGATTAGGCATTAAACCTCTAGGACCTAAAACTCTTCCTAATTTTGCAACCTTTGGCATCATATCTGGAGTTGCAATAAGTAGATCAAACTCCATATTTCCTTTGTTGATGCTTTCTACAAGATCTTCTTCGCCAAATAAATCTGCACCAGCAGCCTTAGCTTTCGAAACATTCTCACCGCTTGTAATTACTGCAATTTTGATGCTTTGGCCAGTACCATGTGGTAATGCAACAGTGGTTCTTAATTGTTGATCAGTATATTTTGGATCGATACCTAAACGTATATGTGCTTCAATAGTTTCATCAAATTTTGCATTAGCATTTTCCTTGATGATACTAAGAGCTTCAAGTGGTGCGTAAATGCGATCTTCTATCTTTGTTGATAGAGCCGCCATTCTTTTGGATAGTTTTTTCATAATAATATTGGGTGCAAACGGTTATTAATTAACCTCCCCTGAATAGTGCGCAATTTTGTCTTGAACTCAATCAGTGATAGAGACGCCCATATTACGAGCAGTACCTTCTATTACTTTCATTGCTGATTCAACACTAGAACAGTTTAGATCAGGAAGCTTAGTTTTGGCTATTTCTTCTAATTGAGCTTTACTTATATTCCCAACAGAGCCTTTTGCGGATTCACCTGATCCTTTCTCTATACCCGCTGCTTTTGTTATTAAGACGGAAGCAGGAGGTGTTTTTGTGATAAAAGTAAAGCTTCTATCTTCAAAAACAGAAATCTCAACTGGAATTACAAAACCTGCTTTATCTTGTGTCCTTGCATTGTATTCTTTACAAAATGCCATGATATTGACACCATGTTGTCCTAAAGCTGGCCCTACAGGAGGAGCAGGATTTGCTTTACCTGCTTGTAAAGCAAGCTTGATAACTGCAACAATTTTTTTTGCCATTAGATTAAATAATTTAAGCTGAAGTAGAAAATCATAATTTTACTCGATAAACAAGAACAATTAGAAATTAATTTTGTTTATTGATTTGGGAGAATTCTAATTCTACAGGAGTCTCGCGCCCAAATATTGAAAGTAATGCTTTTAATTTATTTCTTTCCCCGGAAACTTCTATAACTTCTCCCTGGAAATCCTTGAATGGACCACTAGTTACCATGATCCTATCTTTTTCTTCAATATCTAACTTGATTACAGCTTTTTTCTCTGATGCGCGCTTGAAGATTCTATTAACTTCTTGTCTGGATAATGGTCGAGGTTTGATATGACCTCTCGATCTGCCGCTGCCTCTACCGTCTTCAGCACCGACAAAATTAATTACATTTGGAGTACTTTTTACAGCCATCATTGTATCTTCATCCAAAATCATTCTTACGAGGACATAACCTGGGAAAACTTTTTCTTCAGTAGTTTGTCTGCTTCCATCTTTTTTTAATTTAATTCCAGGAGTTTGGGGAATTTCAATTTCAATGATTCGATTATTAACACCTAAAGTTACAGATCTTTGCTCAAGAGTCGCTTTCACTTTTTTTTCACAACTTGAAGCTACTTGAACTGCATACCATCTTGCGATGCTTGTATTTGCTTTTGAAGAAGCAAGGCTTGTAGTTAATTCATTACTCATTTTTTTTCTGGAAGCTTAATTAAGATCTTTATTAATGGATATTCAGGGATAATTCAACCAAAAATTTGAGAGGCTGCCCATCCATAGAATCTACTGACAGAAGCAATAGCTGCTGCAGAAAAGGATACCATAATTATAACTGCTACTGATTCGCTAAAAAGTTGTTGTTTGTTTGGCCACACGACAAGTTTAAGCTCATCGTAAGTAGATCTAAAAAAATTATTCTTTTTTTTAGGCTCTTTAAAGTCAGGAGAATCCTTTTTAAGAGGTTCTTTATTAGTAGTAGGACTTGTCACAAAATTTTTTTCTAAATTAAGCTTTACGCTTTAGTTTTTATTTTAGCTTATTGATTTACTCCTCAGCTAGGTTTGAAAATGATCTCATCTTTTTTAGCAGGGTTAAGTTTAATTATTATATTTTTTTTGTTTTTGAAGTTTTCTTCTAAAAGTTTTGCGGCCAGAGGATTTTCTATTTGTCTTCTAAGTTCCCTGCTTAGTGGCCTAGCACCATATTGAGGTTCGTAAGAATCGTTTGCAATTTTATTAATAACTTTTTTGTCTATAGCGATATTTATTTTCTGTTCAAGTAGCAGGTTTTTTAAATCTTCTGTTTGTAAAATTATTATTTTTTGAAGTTCATCAATAGATAATGGATTAAACTTTACTACTTCGTCAATTCTATTTAAAAATTCAGGTCTAAAAATTGAAGACAATGTATTACTAATGGAATCATCTAAGGTTTGTTGGTCTTTTTCTAACTTGCCCTCACTTTTAGAAATCTTTTGTGAATACTCCAGTATAGATTTACCAGCTAGGTTGCTTGTCATAATGATCACTGTATTTTTGAAGTCTACTGTCCTTCCTTGAGAGTCCGTTAATCTTCCTTCATCTAAGACTTGTAAAAGGATATTAAAAACTTCTGAATGTGCTTTTTCTATCTCATCAAGAAGTATTACTGAATAGGGTTTACGTCTTACAGCTTCAGTTAATTGACCTCCCTCTTCATAACCAACATAACCTGGAGGAGCTCCCAAAAGCCTTGCTACAGCATTTTTCTCCATATATTCACTCATGTCTAATCTTAAAAGTGCGTCTTCTTCATCAAATAAAGCTGTTGCAAGAGATTTTGCTAATTCTGTTTTGCCAACACCTGTGGGACCCATAAATAAAAAAGATCCGATAGGTCTTTTAGGACTTTTCATGCCAACGCGAGCTCTTCTAATTGCAGCAGAAACAGCTTCTATAGCTTTTTCTTGTCCAATAACTTTTTCACTTAGTTCTGTTTCTAGATTGACTAATTTCTTACGTTCATTTGAAACTACTTTAGAGATAGGAATACCTGTAATTTTTGAGACAACATCAGCAATATCATCAGGTTCAACTTGATATTTAAAAGGGAAATTTCTATTTTTCTTTATTTTATTAAAGTTCTCTTCAACTTTTTGTATTTCATTCTCTATTTCAATTAACTCTTGTTCCAGCTTTTCTAAATAATCCAGATCATTTTCAATTTTTCGATTTGATTTATCTTTAATTTGTTTGGTTAGCTTATCTTCTTCTTTCATTAAAATAGATAATTCCTCCATTTCTTCACGTAAATTGTTCCAATTTTCCAAAAGAACGTTCAATTTTGCCTCTGATTGTTCTCTATTATTCAATAGTTTTTCTTGAGCTTCGATATTTTCTCCTTGCAAATTATTCAATTTTTCATCAATAGTATTAAGTTTGTTTTCTTCTTGGAGAATGATTTGAGGCATATTATTTGACTCGATTTTCAACTGTGCAGCTGCTTCATCAATTAAATCTATTGCACTATCAGGGAGACATTTATCGCTGATATATCTATCGGCCAATTTTGCAGAATAGTTTACAGCCTCTTCAGAAATTTTTATGCCATGATGTAATTCATATTTCTTTTTGATCCCTTGTAATATTTTTGCGCTTAATTCTACTGAAGGTTCATTAACAGCTATCTTTTGAAAGCAATTATTTAATGCCTGATCTTTTTCAATAGTTTCACGAAATTTCTCAGGTGTTGTTGTACCGATACATCTAAGTTCTCCTTCAGCTAGTAAAGGTTTTAAGATATTACTGATGTCGGTAGAAGATCTGTCAGAACTTAATATTGAGTGAATTTCATCAATAAATAGAATCATTCCTTGGTTTGGATTATTTAGTTCCTGCATTATTAAGCTTAGTCTTTCCTCTAGTTGACCTCTAAATTTGGTCCCAGAAACTAATGCACCTAAGTCAAGTGAAATAATTTTTAAGTCCTTTAAAGTATCAGGAACTTTTTTGTCTACAATTAATTGAGCAAGTAATTTTGCAATTGAGGTTTTACCAACTCCAGGATTGCCAATAAGTATAGGGTTATTTTTGTTTCTTCTGCAAAGTACCCTCATTAAATTATTGATCTCATTTTCTCTTCCTAAAACGGGATCCAGTAAGCCTTTTTTAGCTGATTCTGTTAAATCTTTTCCATAAATTGAAAGAGCCTTTTCATCTTGTCCAACTTGTTTTTTCGTTTCAACTTTAAGTTCACGTTTCGGTAATGGAACAATAGCTTTTTTAAATTTATCTTCTTTTACAAAAGTCTCGTTAGTCTCGTTTTTTGATTCAAAATTAGATTGATTATTTATTTCAATTACATTCTTATAATTAAAAGAATCTTTTGATTGATTAATATTTGGATAAAACTTTAATTCTTCCTCTAATTTTTCCATAGAAAGGTTTCCTTCTTCAAAAACATAATTTCCAATTCTTAAATCTCTTCCAAGAGCGATTAGTAAATGAGGGATTTCTATTAATCTCGATCCCCATTGAGTTTTAATCTGATTCGCGTTATCTAATAAAATTTCTAAATCTTCTCCGATAGTAAAAATATCTGAATCATTTGTTGGTGTCTCTTCTAAAAAATCTTCTGTTATGTCTAAAACTGTATCTTGGTCGATTGATAATTTTTCAATGAAGGCAAAGAATTCGCTTGATGAGAACAATGTATGAATTATGTGTTCAATATTAAATTCGCTATGATCCCATTTTTTTGCGGTTTCTTCCCCTAATAAAAGAAGATTCCAACTAATATCGCTAAATAGTTCAGGGCTGGATGTAAGTGTTTCTCTCATAAACTATAAAAACTATAGTTGATTATTAATTAATATTCTAAATAGGATCTGCATTAATAATCATCCAATAATTTTCAAATTGTAAGATGAATTTGAAAATCACTTAGATGAGAGGATTTGCGGTGACTTTAGAATTAAAAAAAACGTTAAATAATATCTAAGCTCTTACAAAATTAAAAAAAATTATAGTTGGTTAACAAATATATTTCAGATATTAGCCAAATAGTTCAGCTATTAATAGGATTTAAATAGTAATAATTAAATTGTGAAAGAAACTATTGATTTTCTTATTGATACTGTTGAAGCAAGGCAAGTCCTTGATTCGAGAGGTAATCCAACTGTAGAGGCAGAAGTATTTTTGGAATGTGGTGCAAGTGGTAGAGCAATTGTTCCCAGCGGAGCTAGCACTGGTGCTCATGAGGCACATGAATTAAGAGATGGTGGTTCGAAATATATGGGAAAGGGAGTTTTGAATGCTGTTAATAAAATTCATGAAACAATATCGCCGGCTTTGTGTGGTTTGTCATCTTTAGATCAAACTACAGTAGATAAATTAATGATTGAAATTGATGGAACTTCTAATAAGTCTAACCTTGGAGCAAATTCAATCCTTGCAGTAAGTCTTGCAACTGCTAGAGCATCAGCAAATGCTTTAGACATTCCCCTATATAGATATCTTGGAGATCCATTATCCAATCTTCTTCCAGTTCCATTGATGAATGTAATAAATGGTGGTGCTCATGCACCAAATAGTCTTGATTTTCAGGAATTTATGCTTGTTCCACATGGAGTTAATAATTTCAGTGAATCATTAAGAATGGGTACTGAAATTTTTCACTCATTAAAATCATTACTTGATCAAAAAGGTCTATCTACTGCTGTAGGCGATGAGGGTGGATTTGCCCCGAATTTGTCATCAAGCGAAGAAGCAGGGGACTTATTATTAGAAGCAATTCAAAAAGCCGGATTTAAGCCTGGTGAGCAGGTATCTTTAGCTTTAGATGCTGCTAGTACTGAATTTTATAGTGATGGTATTTATAAATATGAAGGTAAAAGTTTAAATAGTTCTGAAATGATTTCATATCTTTCAAGATTAGTTTCTAATTATCCCATAGTTTCAATAGAGGACGGTTTAGCTGAGGATGATTGGGAAGGTTGGTCAGAATTAAACAAAGAATTAGGGAATAAAGTTCAGCTTGTAGGTGATGATTTATTCGTTACTAATACAGAAAGATTACGGAAAGGGATTATAGAAAAATCTGCCAATTCAATCCTAATAAAGGTAAATCAAATTGGAACATTAACTGAAACTTTGGAAGCTATTGAGTTAGCTAAAATGTCTGGTTTCACAAGTGTTATAAGTCATAGAAGTGGTGAGACTGAAGATACAACAATTGCAGATTTATCTGTCGCCACAAGATCGGGTCAGATCAAGACTGGCTCTTTGAGCAGAAGTGAAAGGATTGCAAAATATAATAGGCTTTTAAAAATTGAGGAGGAATTAGGAAATCAAGCAAGATTCGCTGGAGCTTTAGGTTTAGGTCCCAAAAATATATAGTTTTTTTAGCGCTTAAGTTTTTCTAAACGTGAGCCTTTTCTCATACTTAATTGGCACTTTATCCAATCAATAGTTATTGGTAGTGCAAAAAAAAGTGGCAACAATGCAAAATTATTTTGTTTATTGGTTACAAGTAAAGCAGATGCAATTGATAAGCTTCCTATGAGAATTGAATGGCCTAAAGTTTTTTGAGCCGTAAACATTTTTTTGAATTGCCTATCAGACTCTCCCATTCTTATTTGCAATTGTAAATCGCCCTGTTCTAATCTTTCTAAACTTTCATCTATTCTTTTGGGAATTCCAACAGCTTTCGATCCTAGTTCACCTACTTGCCTTCCAAATTGGTTAATTAAATCGTTGGGACTTTGATTATTTGAAGTCATAATTTCTATTAAATAAGGCTTGGTAATTGATACAAGGTTAAACCCTGGATCAAGCATTCTACCAACTCCTTCAAAAGTTGATAAAGCTCTCATCACAAAGATTAAATCTACTGGCAGTTGAAATGGCGTTTCATAAACCAGTTCGTATAAATCTCCAGATAATTTTTCAATAATATTAGGACTAAATGGCGGAGTTAAGGCTTCTTTAAGCATCAATCTGACTAATCTTCTGACTGGTCCTACATCAATATCTTTTGAAATTAGCCCAGCTTGTTGTAATTGACTAACAAGTGATGAGGCGTCTCTAAAAGCAGCAGCCTTAACCATCCCCTCTAATCTTGTTTGAAGATTATTTGAGATGTTCCCCATCATTCCAAAATCATAAAAAATCAATTTACCTTCACTTGAAACTGCTAGATTCCCTGGATGAGGGTCTGCATGAAAAAAACCATAATTTACTAATTGTTTTAAATAGCTGATAGCACCTATTTCTGCAATTTTAGGTAAATCAATTTCTTGGGATTTTAATTTTTCTAAATCGCTTATTTTTGTTCCTTCCAGATAACTTAAACAAAGCACTTTTTCACTGCTCATATCCCAAATTACTTCAGGAACTTCAACATTTTCATCATCAAGAAATTGCTGTCTAAATCGTGCTGCATATTGAGCTTCACAATTAAAATCAAGCTCCTTCATAAGAACTTTCCTACACTCTTTGGCAATCTCAACCCAGTTTCTACCTCGACTCCAATTCTTATTTTTCTGCAATAATCCTGCTATTTGCTGCATTATGCCCAAATCAATAATAAATAATTCTTTTAAATTTGGTCTTTGAACTTTAAATACTACTTTCTTGCCATCTTTTAAAGTTGCCCTATGAACCTGTGCTAAAGATGCTGATCCAATCGGATCACCTACTATTTGATTTATTTCTTTAAACTTCGACCCTAGCTCTTCACTTATAGTTTCTTCAACTTCAGCAAATGAAAAATTAGGAACTTGATCCTGCAATTTAGATAATTCCTGTATCCAGGTATTAGGAATTAAGTCAGGTCTCGCTGATAATAATTGTCCAATTTTAATAAATGCTGAACCAAGCTTTATTAATTGATTAGTAAACCATTTAGCTCTTTTAATTTGGACCCTGCTTTTTTCATTACTTTTAGTTTGGAAAATTGTAAATCTAATATTATCTATCCACAAAATTATTAAAAGCGAAATCAGAGTTATCCAAATATGAAAGGCCCTTTTCAACTTTTTTAAACGATAATGAAGATTGTGATAACTCATTTAATTTGATTATTTATAGTTTTATTAAAGAGATCAATTTGCTTATTGATACCTTCAATTTCATTTAAAGCTTTTTTTATTTTGGAATCTTGATAAGTATTTGTGGACTCATTTTCTTGAATATTTTCTGCTTTTTCCATTCTTGAGGCTTCTTCGATTATGGATTCTTTCAAACTATCAAATTCTTTTTTGAGAATTTCTGGAGCATCCTGAGCAATATTTGTTGCTTCTTCAATTTTTTCAACCAATATCTCGTTTAATTTTTCGGTAACTTTCTTAATGGCAGCTTTTAAAAGGTAGTCTGAGTTGGTCATAAAAAAATATATTGTTTCTACGGCAATTGATTTTTCGATATGACCTAATAATAGATCAATACAGAACATTTCACGTGACTGATCATTTTGATATTTAATTTTTTATGTTTTTCCTATGTAAGTTTGTTTCTATATTATGCTTTTTTCTCTTTTTTCTTTTAACTTATATCTATAAACATGGTTAGGTATTTACATTAAAGATTTCTTCTAACCAAGAGCGCATCTAATTAACTACTAAAAAGGAGTTTTATTAAATTGGAAATCATTGAGACAGATGTAGTTATTATCGGAGGAGGCCCGGCAGGATGTACTTGCGCACTTTATACATCTCGTTCAAACTTAAAGACAGTAATTTTAGATAAAAATCCATCTGTTGGCGCCTTAGCAATAACCCATCAAATAGCTAATTATCCAGGTGTTCCGGTTGATATAAGTGGGGAGAAATTACTTACTCTAATGAGAGAACAGGCTGTGGAATATGGCACAGACTATAGAAGAGCACAAGTGTTTGGAATAGACGCTAGTGGAGAATGGAAAATGGTTTATACACCCGAAGGCACTTTCAAAGCTAAAGCACTTGTACTTGCAAGTGGGGCAATGGGTAGGCCTGCATCATTTAAGGGCGAAGCCGATTTTCTTGGCAAAGGAGTAAGTTATTGCGCAACATGTGATGGGGCTTTTTATAAAAATAGAGAAGTTGCCGTTGTTGGAGTTAACAAGGAGGCAATTGAAGAGGCAACTGTTCTAACTAAATTTGCGTCAACTGTGCATTGGATTACATCAAGTGACCCTAAATCAGATAATGAAGAAGCTATGGAATTGATGGATAATTCAAATATAAAACATTGGAGTAGAACAAGATTATTGGAAATATTGGGTGATGAAATGGGTGTTAATGGGGTTGTTGTAAAAAATAAGCAAGAAGAAAATCCTATCAATTTAAATTTAGATGGAGTCTTTGTCTATATGAGTGGTTCAAAGCCGATTACTGATTTTTTAGGTGATCAGATTGCTTTAAAAGAAGACGGAGGAGTTATTGTCGATGACTTTATGTCTACAAACTCTGATGGAGTATGGGCTATTGGAGATATAAGAAATACACCATTTAAGCAAGCAGTCGTTGCGGCTTCTGATGGATGTATTGCCGCGATGTCAATTGATAGATATTTAAATAGTAGAAAAAATATAAGAGTAGATTGGATTCATTCTTAAAAAAATATTTCTGCTTGAATTTAAAGGGGTGTTGCTTCAGAAATATAAGCTACTCCTCCGTAGTAACTTAAATCGTCCCTTATGTTATCTCTCATTTTATCTATTAATTCTTGCTCACAAAAAACAATTACATGAGCATTTGATCCATATCCAGTAAATTCCATATCTTCAGTAACAACTCTTTCAGGGCCTCTGCCTGTGGCGTGTTTCATAACGGTATATCCTGGAACATTAGCTTTTTCTAATGTTTTAATGATTGCATCTAGTTCTCTTTCACTAAATATTAGGTCTAATCTTTTCATTTTTATAGAGGGGAAAGTGGGATAATGGTATTGACTAAACTCATATATATGGGAATGCCAAGAACTATATTGAATGGGAAAGTTAGACCTAGTGTAGTTGAAATATAATAACTAGATTTAGCCTCTGGAACTGTCATCCTCATCGCTGCAGGAACTGCTAAATAAGAGGCGCTTGCACATAAAACCACAAATAAAAGTGCGTTGCCAGGTCCTAAAGATAAAAATCTTGCAACGAAAACACCAATAAATGCATTAAATAAAGGCATAAAAATAGCAAACCCAATTAAGAACGAACCCGCATTCTTCAATCTTGGTAATCTTTGAGCAGCGACTATTCCCATATCTAACAAGAAGAAGCATTCTGCTCCATAGAATAATTGTCCAGTAAAAGGCTCCATTTTTGCAATTCCTGATGGATTACTGGAAGCAGTCAAAAATCCCACAATTAAGCTTGAAAGCAATAAATAAACTGATCCATTCAAAAGGGATTCATGTAATATCGCGCTTAGATGCATTTTTCTTGATTTTGGTCTATTTTTTGGAGCTGCAAATTTCACAAGTAATAATCCAACAATGATTGCAGGAGATTCCATTAAAGCTAAGGCGCCAACCATAAACCCATCAAAAGCCATTTTTTGACTTTCTAAAAAACTTTCTGCAGAAATAAATGTAACAGCACTTATTGAGCCGTATGCTGCTGCTATTGCCGCTGAATTAAATACATCAAACTTAAATCTTAAAATTAAGAATCCAATCAGCGGGATTACCAGTGACATCAGTATTGCAGCGCTTAAAGTAGGCAATACTTGATCAGTAAAACCACTTTTCTGTATCTCTATACCTCCTTTAAACCCAATAGCTAGAAGCAGATATAAGGAGAAGAGTTTAGGTAATGGAGCTGGTATTTCTAAATCAGATTTAAAGATTACTGATATTGCTCCAATCAAAAAGAAAAGAACTGGCGGGGCTAATACATTTTGCAGAATTGGATTTATTTCCATAAATTACTAGACTATTTCATTTAGAGCAGTTTCTAAAGCTTCTTTTCTTGTTTCAATAATGCCTTCAACTCCAAACTTAGCTAATCTGTCCTTCACTTTTTCATTCGCACCAGCAACAAATGCTTTTCTGGAATTATTTTTTGCTTCTTGCATCATATCCTCTATTGCG
>QCCH01000003.1 GCA_003281315.1 Prochlorococcus sp. AG-347-K20
GGAGATCCAAATAAAGATAGTAAATACTGGTCTGGTTACATAACAAATGAGGAGTTATTAGTTGATAAAAAGTTTTTTGATTTAATTCAAGGTAATGGTATAATCTGGGGTTTTGTTAGTGGTGCAGAGTCTGCTTCTGCAAAATTTGTTTTGGAAAAAAGACTTGGACTAAAATCACCACCATTAATATCTATGGGAGATGCCCCTGACAAGCCTAACCCGAAAGGTTTTATTAACTTATCAAAAAAGCTTATTGGAGATAAACTTGGCGAATCAAATATTCCCATTGCATATGTAGGAGATACTATTGCAGATATAAATACAGTTATAAACGCTAGAAAAGAAATACCATCTCAAAAATTCATAAGCATCGGAATATCTCCCCCTCATTTACATTTAAATTCTCGATTAAAAGAACGTAATTCTTACGAAACAAATCTTAGAGATGCAGGTGCTGACTTGATTTTAAATTCTATTTATGACCTTAAAGATATCAATCTTGACTTGTTTTAAAACAAATATTAATTAAAAATTTTCTAAATAAATCACGGAGAGGGAGTTATCTGGATTGGATCAAAATAGCGCTCTATGACAATAATTGAGACGAATAAAAATGTTTTATCAGTATAAATATCCCCTTAAATATCCCTTATAATTAGTTAGGTTAGTCTGAATAATTTTATAAATGTTCAACTTTAAAAGAGTAAATACTCTTCTATTTATTTTTTATAGTGCAAGCATAATATCGATACCAAATGCTGCTCATGCGCAATGTAAACAGTGGCGAGATAACCAAGGAACCAGTCATACCTATTGCAAGTTTGGTAATCAAATCGATTACCAAAGAAGATTTAGAAATGGCACTAGAACAAAAGAACTTTGCTATGAATATGCTAGTCAAACTGATTGCAATTACTATACAAATGGAATGCGGGTAGAGACATGCACTTATTCAAGTTTTGGCACCCGTTGTAGGCAAGTAAATTCATCTCTTCAACTTCCTGCCCTTCCTGGTCTTCCTCCTTTACCATCGTTGCCATCTTTAGGTTTATAATTTTTTATTTCTTCAATAACTGCAAAGAAGATAATTAATAGATTTAAATATCCCTAATTTTTTATAATTTATCCCCTGCTTTATCCCCTAACAAGTAAAAAAATATCCCCTTCTTTATCCCCTAAATCTTTAAAACTTTGTGATACGATATGAACCTTCCTGATACTAATTATTTCTCAATAATGTTTCATAGCAAGTCATATGAGCATTTTTAGAACTATATGAACCTTTCTGAAACCAAATAATCACGGAGAGGGAGGGATTCGAACCCTCGACAAAAGTTACCTCCTGTAACTCCTTAGCAGGGAGCCGCTTTCAACCACTCAGCCACCTCTCCAGTTCTTATACATTATCAATTTTTTTGCAAACATTCAAAATTTTTTATTTAATCGAAATGTCTAATCAACTTGAACTCTAGGTAGTCTATTTTTAAAAGAACAAAGAATTTCCCACGGTATAGTATTAGATTTTCTTGCCCATTCAAGAGGAGAAATTGTTTTATCTCCATCAGATCCTAGTAATACCATGGTACTACCAACTTTAATTTCACTTGAACCTGTTATGTCCACCATCATTTGATCCATAGTTATGGATCCAACTTGAGGATAAAGTTCATCATTATGAATAACGTTTATCTTTCCTGAAAGACTTCTTGGCACTCCATCTGCGTATCCAATACTTAATACAGCTAGATTAGTTTTTCTATGACTTACAAATTTGCCTCCATAACTTACACCAACACCTGGATCAATAGTTCTAATAAAAGCTACTTTAGCTTTCAAAAATAAAGCTGGTTTAAGTGATAAATTTTTATCTATTTTGTCTAAAGGACTGTATCCATACATAGAAAGCCCAACACGCACCATGTGAAAATGAAAATCTTTGTTAATAAGCATTCCCGCAGAATTAGCCAAATGAATCTTAATTTCATTATTTTGATCAAGATTAATTTGCTTTAATAATTCATTAAACTTCAGTCTTTGTAATTGTGTAATACTTTTAGGATCTAATGCATTAGCCTCATCTGCAGAAGATAAATGACTATATATTCCTTCTATTAAAATGTTCTCAAAAGATTTTATTTTTTCAAATTGCTGGGCAAATTTATTGTATTCAAATCCTAATCTTGACATTCCCGTATCAACTTTAAGATGTAAGAGAAATTTCAATCCAAATTGCTTACCAATGTTATTGCAAATTAAACATTCTCTTAAACTGCTGATAGTTGGAATAAGATCATTTTTAAAACATATAATAAGATCCCTTTTAGTATAAAGATTTCCTAGGATAAGTATTGGTTTTTTAACTCCAGATGAGCGAAGCTTAAGGCCTTCATTTAATGTGGCAACACCTAATTGAGATGCTCCACCTTTGATAGCATAATCTGATACTAATTTCGCATCATGTCCATATCCATCAGCTTTAACGACTGCCATAAATTGACAATTTTTACTTAATTTTGATCTTAACTGTCTAACGTTTGTTTCTATTGCTTTACCTTTAACTTCAATCCATGCTCTTTGTTTTAGATCTATATCTTTTTCAAAATTTGGAAATTTGTCAAAATTAAATACCTGATTTGTTTGCCTATTTTGCATTAACTTTGCACAAATATATGCGCTTATTTAAATATACAGTTAGCATGACATGTAAATTGTATTTTGGCATGGGCCAGACTCTAGTTTTAAATGCATCTTATGAACCTTTAAACATCACTTCCTGGAGAAGGGCAGTTATTTTAATGATTAAAGGTAAAGCAGAAAGCTTAGAGGAAGATAAAACATATTCAATTCATAGCGGGAAAAAGTTGCCGACAGTTATAAGACTTCGTTACTACGTCAAAGTTCCTTTTAGAGAGGTTTCTTTAACAAGAAAAAATATTCTTCTCAGAGATAATAATTCTTGCCAATACTGTAACTATAGGGGTAGTGACCTATCAATAGATCATGTTACTACAGCATGTCTCAGATGTAATGTACAAAAAGGTAATCGAACCCCCGAAGAGGCGAATATGCCTTTAAAACGTAGGCCTTATCGTCCATTAAGTAATCTAAATTTTGAAGCTACAAGACAAATTGACTCTGGCAAGCATAAAGAATGGAGTAAATACGTAATAGGAGTTGCAATCTAATAAAAAAATCTTAATTTACTTCTTTATTAAAATCTTCCATCATTCTTTTTTGTTCTTGCGCTATGCATGCATTAATCACTTCTTCTAATTGACCAGCAAGAATTGGCTCAAGAGAAAAATTGGAACCTAATCTATGATCAGTTGTCCTGTTATCTTTAAAATTATAAGTTCTGATTTTTTCACTTCTATCGCCTGTTCCAACCTGGGAAAGCCTTTGTGATCTCTCTTTTGCATTGGCTTCTTTTAATTGAATTTCATACAATTTAGCTCTCAAAATTTCCATTGCTCGTTCGCGATTTTGCAATTGTGATCTCTCTTGAGTACAAAAAACTCTTATTCCTGTAGGCTTGTGGAGAAGATCAATAGCTGTCTCTACCTTATTAACATTTTGTCCCCCTGCACCTCCTGATCTTGCTGTTCCAACCTCTAGATCTGTTGGATCAATTTTAACCTCAACTGGATCAGCCTCAGGCATAACGGCAACTGTAGCAGTAGAGGTGTGAACTCTACCTTGAGATTCAGTAGCTGGAACTCTTTGGACTCTATGTACGCCAGCCTCAAATTTAAGTTGACTATATACAGAATCTCCCTTAACAGAGATAACTAACTCCTTAAATCCACCCATATCTGACTCGGAAGCACTAACAGGTTTGACAGACCATCCAATTTTTTGTCCATATCTTTCATACATTCTCGCTAAATCACCCGCCCAGATACAAGCCTCGTTACCTCCAGCACCGGCTCTGATTTCTAACATTACACTTCTTTCATCTCTTGGGTCTTTTGGCAATAAGGCGATTGTGGTTTTTTGAATTAGTTCACTCTTAGATTCCTCTAGAGTTATTAACTCCTCATTTATCAAAGATTCCATTTCTTTATCATTTCTATTCTCTTTTAGTAGATTTTTTGAATCTTCGATTTCTCTATCAGTATCAAGCAACTTATTAAAATCAATAACCAAAGGTTCCAATTTTGACCTTTCTCTTGCTATGGATTCTAATTTTTTTGGATCATTAGCTATATCAGGATCTGCAAGTTGCACTTCCAAATTCTCAAAACTTTCTGAAGCAGTTTTCAACCTTGCAATTAATGTTGAGTATTCCAATTGAAATTGTGCTTAATTTTAAAAATTCTATTTTTTAGAATCTTTTTCTTCTTTTTGATGTTTTGATGTGGCTGAATTAGCTGAACCCATTCCATATTTTTTCATAAACCTATCAACCCTACCTTCTGTATCAAGAATCTTTTGAGTTCCGGTGAAGAAGGGATGATTTCCACTCCAAACATCAACATGTAATTCAGGCTGCGTGGAGCCAGTAGTCATTACAACTTCTCCATTACAAATAACTTTTGCATCTGGATACCATTTTGGGTGAATTTCTGATTTTGGCATAATTTAAATTCCTTTAACGTTTAGAGAATTGAGGAGCTTTTCTTGCTTTTTTAAGACCATATTTTCTTCTTTCCTTAGCTCTAGGATCTCTGCTGAGATGGCCTTCCGTTTTTAGCGGTTTCCTATTGTCAGGAGATAATTCGCAAAGTGCTCTAGCTGCACCTTGCTTTATAGCATCTGCTTGGCCAGTCAATCCACCCCCAAAAACATTTACCAAAATATCATAAGAATTTTCAAGGCCTAATGTTTGCAAAGGTGCTTTTATTGAATTTAAGTGCAAGGGATTAAAGTTTAAGTAATCATCTCCAGCACGACCATTAATTTTTATTAGTCCATTTCCTGGAATCAAGCGAACTCTAGCTACTGAAGTTTTTCTTCTTCCAGTTCCCCAATACACAGCTTTGTTTTTTATTTGACTATTCATTTTGATAAATTAACTATTTAATAATACAGGATTCTGAGCAGCATGAGGATGATCAGCACCTTTATAAACTTTTAGTTTTTTAAATTGCTGTCTTCCTAAAGAATTATGAGGCAGCATGCCCTTAACAGCTTGCTCGATGATTCTTTCAGGAATTCTTTCTTGTAAAGACTCAAATTTTTCAATTTTCATTCCTCCTGGTCTTCCAGAATGTCTCCTGTACAATTTTTGTGATGCTTTTTTACCTGTTACCTCAACTTTCTCGGCATTTACTACAATGACAAAATCTCCAGTATCTAGATGAGGTGTAAATGTTGGTTTATTCTTACCTCTCAATACAGTTGCAATTTCTGTAGCAAGTCTACCAAGCGTCTTATCTTTTGCGTCAACTAAAAACCAATTTCTTTCAATTGTTTCTAAAGATGGAGTAATTGTTTTATTCATTTACCAAATTTCTGCAAAAAAATTTAAATTAGTCTTAAATTCTACCTTATTGAAGGAATATTAAACAACAGTTTTGAATGATTTACACAAAAAATTCGCTTAATAAAACCTTAACTTAAGAAAAACCCTTAATTAAAAATACAGGAAAAAAATCATTGTTATTAACCTTTTTAAAAACATTTTCTTCATAAACAGCATTTACAAAACATAACCCCTTAGCTGGAGCAGATTCTTTAACATCATTTTTCTTTTTGTTTACCCATCTATCTGTAAAAATTTCTGGCGATATTTTGTTTTCTCCAACTAAAACTAGTTGACCAATAATTAAGCGAACCATGCCATATAGAAAACCAGTAGCTTTAATATCAACAAAAATCAAATCTTCTATTCTTTTAATTTCGATATTTTTTATTTTTGTAATTGAGTTTATCCTATTACTACCACTTTTCTGAAAAGCAAAAAAATCATGTTCTCCTATCATTTTGCTGGATGCATTTAACATTAAAACTTCATCTAATACTTTTTGATATCTATGCCAGGCCCAATTATTGATGAACAAGTTTGGGAATTTACTGTTATTAATGACATATCGATAATGTCTATACATTGCTGAATAGCATGCATGCCAACTATCTTTTACCTCAACTGATTCCAAGATCCTAATTGATGAGGGTAAAAGACTATTTAAGACATCAGAGTAACTATTTCCTGGAAGAACATAGTCAACATCAAAGTGTACTACTTGACCTGATGCATGAACACCAGCATCAGTCCTACCTGCTGCAAAAGTCTTTACTGTATGATTTGTAATCTTTAACAGAGCTCTGTCTAAAATTTCTTGAACAGTATTTGCATTTTTTTGTTTTTGCCAACCTGAATAATGAGATCCATCATATTGGACTAGTAAAGCTACCCTTTTCAAAAGTTATTTTTAGTAAAAGCCCCTTAATTAGCTAAATTAAACAAGCTCAATTATGGCCATCTGAGCATTATCACCTTTTCTGGATACAGTTCTGACAATGCGTGTATAACCACCATTTCTATCTCCATATCTTTCCTTTGCTTTGTCAAATAATGAATGAACTAATTTTTTATCATAAATATATCCAATAGCCCTTCTCCTAGAAGCCAAACTTCCCTCTTTGGCGAGTGAAATCATTCTTTCAGCTTCATTTCTTAAAGCTTTTGCCCTAGCTTTTGTTGTCGTTACTCTACCTTCTCTAATTAATTGTGTAGTTAAACCTCTTAGAAGTGCTTTCCTCTGATCAGCAGGTTTACTTAATAATGGAATTCTAAGTTGGTGTCTCATAATCTTAAAAATTGTTAAACAGATGTTCTGCTTTGTGGAATAGAAATGCCTATGCGCTCAAGAGCTTCAATAACCTCATCTGCAGATTTAGAGCCAAAGTTCTTAATTTCAAGAAGATCTTCATAGCTGAAGCCCATTAAATCCGAAACTGAGTTAACTTGCGCCCGTTTCAAACAATTATATGCTCTAACGGACAAATTTAGTTCCTCGAGAGGAATTTGAGCTTCAGGAGATGGTTCAGGTTCTTCAGGAATTTCTTCAACCATTGTTACAGTAGCAAGGGGTTGGAAGAGTTCTATCAATTGATTTGCAGCTTCAGCAATAGCATCGTCAGGACTAGTTGAGCCATCTGTTACTACCTCCATTTTTAATCTTTCTCTTCCCGTTCCGCCTTCTGCTACAGCAGTTTCGTCAATCGTAAAATTCACTCTCTTCACTGGCATAAATACAGCATCTATTTGAAGTAAATCAATTGCAGTTGTCTCTTCACTCTTACGGTCTACAGGTCTATATCCAACACCTCTTTCAACATGGATTTCCAACTCTAAGTTATGACCCTCCTGGATAGTCGCAATCGGTTTTTCACCATCAACAATTTCAACTTGAGAAGAGAATTGGATGTCATTTGCCTTCACCTCCATTGGACCACTCGCTACTAACCTGCCAATTTCGAGCTCTGGATTTGAACTATTTATTGATAGTTGCTTGCAATTAAGAAGAATATCTAAAACGTCTTCTCTAACTCCAGGAATAGTGGCATATTCATGATTAATTCCTGCTATTCTTACTGCAGTAACTGCACTACCTTCAAGTCCTCCCATAAGGACTCTTCTAAGGGAATTACCCAAAGTTGTAGCTTGTCCCCTTTCTAGAGGGCCAATTAAAAAAGTTCCTGTTTGGGAGCGATCATCTGCTATTTGATGGTCGATTCTGTCAATCTGGTATTGCAACACGGAAAATAATGAGGTTAAGAGTTTTTTTTGGGGGGTTGAGGATGGTTAAGACCTAAACGCGTCTTCGTTTAGGTCTCCTACATCCATTATGAGGTAATGGAGTTACATCTCTTATTAGAGTTATTTCTAATCCGGCCACTTGTAAAGCTCTTATGGCCGTTTCCCTACCTGCGCCAGGCCCTCTAACTAGTACTTCTATTTGTCTCATGCCTTGATCAAGTGCTCTTCTAGCTGCAGCTTCAGCAGCTGTTTGAGCAGCAAATGGCGTACCTTTCCTTGCTCCTTTAAATCCACTTGCGCCTGCAGAAGACCAAGAAATTACATGACCAGAGGTATCAGTTATTGAAACGATAGTATTATTAAATGTGCTTTGGATATGTACCACACCATTAGGTACATTACGTTTAGATTTCCTTGAACCTGTTTTTTTTACTGTAGCTGCCATGATGTTTTAAGTTAATACTTCAATTTGTAAATAGATTTAATTATTTATTTTTTTCTTCCAGCGACTGTTTTCCTTGAACCCCGTCTTGTTCTTGCATTGGTTCTAGTTCTTTGTCCCCTTACTGGAAGACTCATTCTATGTCTTCTACCTCTTACACACCCTATATCTTGTAAACGTTTTAAAGCCATTCCTTCTTTTCTTCTCAAATCCCCTTCTAAAGTGAATTCTTCTGTGGCACCTCTTAGTTTTTGCACATCAGAATCTGAAAGGTCTTTAACACGAGTATCGGGGTTTACACCCGTATTAGCAAGAATTAGCTTTGATCTCGTTAAACCAATTCCATAGACGTATGTAAGTGCAATTTCAACTCGCTTTTCGCGAGGTATGTCAATTCCTGCAATCCTGGCCACGTTTTTTGAATAAGTAAAAGTTTGAATTTGAGGGTTTAAATTTAACCCTGACGCTGTTTATTGCGAGGTCTTTTCTTGTTAATAACATAGATTTTACCTCTTCTCCTCACGATCTGATCGTCAGGACTAATTTTTTTGACTGAAGATCTGACCTTCATAGGGGTTTAACAAATAAAACGTTAATACTATATTCTACATCATCATCAAGCCATTTTTTGTTTGATATCAGAGGAAATAGTTTTTAAATCTCTATCAGCATCAATATATTCTAACAATGATAGATCCTTAAAATATTGAATTAATGGTTCAGTAGTTTTTTTATAAATGTCAACTCTTGTTCTAATTGTCTCTTCCGTATCATCTTTTCTCCCCCTTAAAAGCAAACGCTTAATTAGTACTTCTTCTGGAATATCTAAATAAAAAACTAATTCTAAAGGTTGATTAATATCATTTAAGACTTCATTCAATGAATTTGCTTGAGATAAATTTCTTGGGTAACCATCAAGAATCCAACCTTTATTATCCTTGACTAAATTTTGCCTTACTATCTTTAATACAAGTTCATCATTAACAAGTTCCCCTCGATTCATAATATCCTTTACCTTAATACCAAGGGTAGTATTCATTTCTATTTCTTTTCTTAATAATTCACCAGTAGAAAGATGTAAGTAAGAATTAGTTTGACTTAGCAATTCCGCTTGAGTCCCTTTCCCTGCTCCAGGAGCCCCCAAAAATAGTATATGTTTCTTCATTAATTGTTAATTAGTCCCTCGTACCTTTGTGAAATAACATAAGTTTGAATTTGCTTTGCAGTATCTATAGCAACACCCACAAGAATAAGTAATGAAGTTGCTCCTAAACCTTGAAAAGTCTGCACATTTGTAGCTCTTTCTACTGCAGCTGGGATTATAGCTACTGAACCTAGAAATAATCCTCCCAATAAAGTCAACCTATTTTGTATACCTGATAGGTAGTTTGCTGTATTAGTTCCTGGTCTAACTCCTGGTATGGCTACTCCTCCTTTCTTTAAATTTGAAGCTACATCCACTGGATTGATAGTAAGAGATGCATAAAAATAGGAGAACCCCAAAATCAAGGAGAAGAATGTAAGAGCATATGGCCATGGATTAGAGGATCCTGGATTTAAACTACTGGCTAACTTGATTAAGACTGGATTACCCGTAACATTTGCAATAGTTATAGGTAAAAAGATTAAAGCAGATGCAAATATGATAGGCATTACTCCTCCTGCATTTAGTTTCAAAGGTAAATAACTTTGCCTTGTAGGAAGTAATGTTGAGCTTCCTATCTGCCTTTTTGCACTAACAATAGGAATGCGTCTTGCCCCCTCTTGGACAAAAATTATCCCAACAATTGTCAGTAAAAATACTCCAAGTAAAACTGCTATACCTAAAACATCTCCTCTATCGCCAGTTTGAGCTTTCTCAATGGTTGAACTTAGAGCCTTAGGTAAAGTCGAAACAATATTCAAAAAAATTACCAGTGAAGCGCCTTGACCTATCCCTTTCTCCGTAATAATTTCACTAAACCACATTACTAGCATTGAGCCAGTAACCAAGGCAATGGAGGTTTGCAAGACAAATGTAGTTTCACTTATTCCCTGAATAGCATATTGTCTGAGAATTAAGGAAAAAATTATACTTTGCAAAAAACCCCATCCTAATGAAACATATCTAGTTATTTGAGCAATTTTTCTTCTTCCAGCTTCTCCTTCATTTTTTTGTAAATCTTCAAGCACAGGCAATGAAGCTGTGAGAAGCTGAATAATAATTGATGCGTTGATAAAAGGAAGTATGCCTAATGCGAATATTCCTAAGGTTGAAATTCCTCCTCCAGTAAAAATATCTAAAAAACCTATTAATTGCCCCCCTTGATCTATAAAACTTTTAAAAGCGACCCTATCAATACCAGGCATAGGGATATATATACCAAGTCTTACTAAAAGGAGAAGACCTAGAGTAGTTAAAACTCTACTCCTTAACTCTTTATTTAAAAATAATTGGGAAAGTATTTCAGAAGCGCTAGGATTTCTACTTTTGTTAACAAACATTTTGAAGCTTACCTAAATTTTTAGTAAATTTATTATTTATTTATAAGCTCGCAGGATCCACCTGCGTCCTCAATTTTTTGTTTTGCAACTTTTGTAAATGCATGAGCTTGTACCTTTATTTTTACATTAATTTTTCCATTACCAAGAATTTTTAAAGGAAATTTTGGTTTGAAGATTAATCCCTTCTTAACTAGTGAGTCAAGGTTAACTGTATCGTTATCTTTGAAATCATTTAATTTTTCTAAATTAATTATGGAAAAGTTCTTTTGATTAATTATTTCAAAGTGCTTTAATTTAGGAACTCTTCTATATAAAGGCATTTGGCCACCTTCAAAACCTGGACGTGTAGGTCTTCCAGAACGTGACTTTTGTCCTCTCATTCCAAAACCACAAGATGCACCCTGACCGGCTGCAATTCCTCTACCCTTTCTTAGTTTTTTCTTTCTCGAGCCAGAGTTTGATTTAAGTGTATTTAATGTTGAAGTCATAATTTTAAGAATAGAGCTGTTCAAGTGAGATGCCTCTCTCCCTTGAGGCAGATTTGTGTGTTCTTAATTGAGAAAGAGCTACCATAGCAGCTCTTGCATTATTCAAAGGTGTTTTACTACCTAATCTTTTTGCTAAGACATTTTTTATACCGGCTAATTCTAAAACTGTCCTTATTGAACCACCAGCAATTACTCCTGTACCGGGGGCAGCTGGTCTAATTAATACATTAGCAGCACCATCTCGACCTTTAGATAAAGTAGGTATTGAATTATTTGGGGTTAATGGAACCCTAACAAGATTCTTTTTACCATCTGAAACTCCCTTTCTCACAGCACCAATGACGTCCCCTGCTTTACCAACTCCAACTCCAACTTGACCTTTCTCATTACCTACAACAACAATTGCTCTAAAACTCATTTTTTTTCCACCCTTAACAGTCTTAGAAACACGTCGAATTTGAATAACTCTTTCTTGCCAATCAGAATCTCTCTCAAGATTTTTTGAATCACCTCTTCTATTTCTTTTTCGATCATTACGATTATTCTTTTTTTGTTCTACGGGCATAGCTCCTGGAAAGTTATCTTTCCTGGATTGCATTTCTTGTTTTGTTGGAGTGTCAGTCATAGTAAAAAATTAAGAGTTAGAATTCTAGGCCAGCTTCACGAGCAGCGTCTGCAAGTGCCTTTACTCTACCGTGATATAAGTTACCTCCACGGTCAAAAATTACTTGCTTAATACCTTTTTTTATCGCTCTCTTTGCTAATAATTTTCCAACAATAGAAGAAGAATTACAATCAGCAGATAATTTCTCAGATTTTTCTCTCAGTTCCTTATCAACAGTTGAAGCTGAGCAAATAGTTGTTTGAGCGCTATCATCTATGACCTGGGCATAAATATGGTTATTAGAGCGAAAAACAGATAATCTTGGACGTGATGCATCTCCAATTAAGAATCTCCTTAATCTTCTATGTCTTTTTTGGGTTTGTAATTTCCTGGAAAGTTTGGTCATTTTTTTAATTAGAATTATTTTTTGCCAGATTTACCAGCTTTTCTGAGAATTCTCTCATCATGGTATTTAATTCCTTTTCCTTTATATGGCTCTGGAGGTCTAATTGATCTGATTTTTGCGGCTTCATTGCCAACAATTTCTTTATCAATTCCAGATACGGTAACGTTTGTATTACTCTCAACTTTGTATGTTATACCATCAGGGGGGATCATTTCTACAGGATGACTATATCCTGCACTTACAACTAGATTTTTACCTTTTACTTGTGCTCTTGATCCAACGCCAACGATTTCTAGTTTCTTTGAAAAACCTTGCGTAACACCTTCAACCATATTTGCAATTAAGGCTCTACATAAACCATGCCTCTGCCTTGAATATATTTTGGTTGTAGTAGGACTTACGACAACAGTATTGTCTTTCTTATCAAAACTAACTCCCTCAGGCATGAGACGTTTTAACTCACCCTTTGGGCCTTTCACTGTAACTGTTAATCCATCAAAATCAACTGTCACTTTCTCTGGAATAAGTACTGGTGTTTTTCCGATTCTTGACATGATTAATTCTCCTTAATAAACATAGCAGAGGACTTCGCCGCCAATACCTTGCTTTCTAGCATCGCGATCACTCATAACGCCTTTAGAAGTTGAAATTATGGCAACTCCAAGACCTCCAAGAACTTTTGGTAAACCTCTAGTATTTTTATATATTCTCAAACCAGGTTTACTAACTCTTTGCATAGATCGGATAGTAGGGAATTTGTTTTTACCACTATATTTGAGACCGAGTATTATTTGTGATTTATAACCTTCACCTTCCTCATTAATATCAGAAATGAATCCCTCTTTTTGAAGCACTTTGGCGATACTTAAGGACATTTTTGAACCTGGGATTGTTGTAGTTGTATGCTTTTTTTGACTCGCATTTCTAATTCGAGTAAGCATATCTGAAATAGGATCGTGATTTGACATAGTTTTAATTTAATTCTTACTAAAAGGCATTCCTAACTCCTGCAAAAGAGCTTTACCTTCTTGATCTGATTTTGCACTAGTGACAATAGTTATATCCATACCTCTTATTGAATCTATTTTATCAAAAGAGATTTCAGGAAAAATCAATTGTTCTTTAACTCCAACGGTATAATTCCCTCTCCCATCGAAACTTTTTGGATTAACTCCTCTGAAGTCTCTTATTCTTGGTAAAGCTAGATTTATAAATCTCTCCAAAAAGGAATACATCCTGTCTCCTCTCAAAGTAACAGTACAACCAATCGGCATGCCCTCACGAATTTTAAAACCCGCAATAGCTTTTTTAGCCCTAGTTACAAGGGCCTTTTGTCCTGTAATTGTTGCCATTTCGTTTAAAGAGGCTTCTAGAGCTTTCGAATTCGAAGCTGCTTCACCAAGACCTCTGTTAACGTTGACTTTGACAACTTTGGGTACTTGATGAATATTTTTAAGACCAAGGTCTTTTAAAAGTTTTGGTCTTATTGATTCTTTGTAGCGATTTTTTAGAGTCATAATTTTTTGTTAATTCTGGTCTTTGTCAGAATTGATAAATTAGAAAAAGTTGAAATCTGGTTTCTGATGAAAAATTAATCAATTACTTCACCAGTTTTCTTCAATCTTCTTTTCTTAACCCCCTCTTTATCAATAAAGTATTCAATCTTACTTGTAAGATTTTTATCCTTTGAAAAAAACATTACATTTGATGCATGTAAAGATGCTTCTTCTGTAAGAATTCTTCCAGTTTCTCCTTCCTGAGTTGGTTTTACATGTTTGGTCCTAAGGTTAATTCCCTTCACAACTACTCTATTTTCAAGAGGGATGGTTTTTAAAACTTCACCAGTTTTCCCTTTGTCCTTGCCATTAATTACTTTTACCAAATCTCCAGTTTTGATTCTCATTTTTATTCTCTGGAAATTTTTCTTTTGCTTTAATGAATCCAACATTTAAATCACCTCCGGAGCAAGAGAAACAATCTTTGTATAATTTTTATCCCGCAGTTCTCTAGCTACAGGACCAAAGACTCTAGTACCTTTTGGATTCTTATCTTCATTAATCAATACTGCCGCATTGTCATCAAATCTGATTGAATTACCAGTGTTTCTTCTTAATGTTGCTTTAGTTCTGACGATAACAGCTTTAACAACTTCAGATTTCTTAACTCCCATATTAGGAAGAGCATCTTTTACAGTTGCTACGATTACATCCCCGACATGTGCATACCTTCTATTAGAACCTAAAACCCTAATACATTGGAGTCTTTTTGCTCCGCTATTATCGGCAACTGTTAAGTAAGTTTCTTGTTGAATCATTTTTTAACCTCCTTAGCCTGACTTTTTTTATTGAGAATCTCTTCTATGGCCCATCTCTTATGAGCACTAAGCGGTCTAGTTTCTCTAATTTTAACTCGATCACCTAAAACGCATGTATTTTCTGGATCATGCGCCTTATATCTAGTAGTTCTACTTACAATTTTTTTATAAGTGGGATGTGGATATCTGTTAATAACAGCAACAACAACTGTTTTATCCATTTTGTCGCTGACAACAGTACCAATTCTTTCTTTAAGTGCCATAACTAATAATTAATCAGAAGTTGTTTTAGAAGCAGATTGACTCTTACTGAGAGTGAGTAATTGCGCAACTTGTTTCTTGATAATTTTAAATTTATGAGTTTCATTGAGCTGTCTTGTAGCTTGCTTGAATCTCAAGTCAAAAAGATCTTTTCGTAATTGGTCAATCTTTTCAGTAATTTGTTCAGAATTTAATTTTTTAAATTCCTTAAGTGACTCTGAGTTTTTCATTTTTTAACCTCCTCTTGAGATTTTTTAATATTTTTTGTATTTTCTTGGGAGGAATTTTCTAGATTTTTATCAATTGAGATAAATTTAGTTTTTACAGGAAGTTTGTATTGAGCCAGACGCATAGCTTCCTTTGCAATTTCCTCAGTGATATCCTCACCACCCATTTCAAAAAGTATTCTTCCAGGTTTTACAACTGCGACCCAAAACTCTGGATTACCTTTACCAGAACCCATTCTGGTTTCGGCAGGTCTCATGGTTACAGGTTTATCAGGAAATATTCTTATCCAGATTTGACCACCACGTTTGATATATCTAGTCATAGCTCTTCTGCTTGCTTCAATCTGACGTGCAGTTACCCAGCCACAGTCTTGAGCTTGGAGAGCAAATTGACCGAATGCAATAGTATTACCTTTTGAGGCTACACCCCTCATTCTGCCTCTATGTTGTTTACGGAATTTAGTACGTTTTGGGCTAAGCATTTTTATACCTCCTATGAATTCTCATTTGAACGATCCTCAAATTGCTGAGGTCTTCTACTAGCTTTCCTCTTAGGGCTCGCCCCCACAGGGATAGTTTGTTCTTCTTTAGGGAGAACTTCACCTTTGAAAACCCAAACTTTAATGCCTAGAACACCGTAAGTTGTATTAGCTTCACGTGTTGCGTAGTCAATTTCAGCTCTCAAAGTATGTAAAGGTACTCTACCTTCTCTAGTCCATTCAGTTCTAGCTATTTCAGCACCATTCAACCTTCCCCCTACTTGAATTTTAAGACCTAGAACTCCAGCCCTTTGAGCCCTTTGTAAGGCCATCCTAATAGTTCTTCTAAAGGCGACTCTTTTTTCTAGTTGTTGAGCAATATATTCAGCTAGTAAAAAAGCATCAGCGTCTACGCGTTCAACTTCAACAACGTTTATTCTGACTTGCCTTGTTCTATCACCTATAGTTTTTTGAATGCCAGATCTTAATTCTTCAATACCACTTCCTTGTCTTCCAACTATAACTCCTGGTCTTGCTGTTTTTAATTCAAGTTCCAGTTGGTCAGCTTTTCTTGCTATTAAGACATCGCTAATTCCTGCTGCTCCATATTTTTTTTGTATGAAGGTACGAATTTTAAAATCTTCTTGGAGAAGAATTGGATATGTTTTAGAAGTAGCAAACCACTTAGAGCGATGCTCTTGTGTAATTCCTAATCTTAGTCCAGAAGGATGTATTTTATGTCCCATTAGTTTTGTACCTCCGCATTAGTTTGAGTAGGAGCAGACTCAACAGAAATACTGATGTGGCAAGTCTGTTTTTTAATTGAAAAAGCTCGACCTTGAGCTCTGGGTCTATACCTTTTCATTACTGGACCACTATTAGCCCATGCAGAGGAAATAAATAGGGTAGATGGATCCATTCCAAGGTTATGTTCTGCATTAGCAACAGCAGATCTTAGAACTTTAGTAATGGGGTCTGTAGATCTGTAAGGCATAAATTCCAACATAATTAATGCATCTCTATAAGATCTACCCCTTATCTGATCCAAAACTCTTCTAACTTTAGAGGCTGATCCGCGAACATAATTCCCATGAGCAATTGCTGTTTTTGTTGTTTCAGGTGTTTTTGTCATGATTTTGCTCCTTTCTTATCTCTTATATGACCTCGGTAAGTGCGTGTAGGAGCAAATTCACCGAGTTTATGACCAATCATTTGTTCAGTAATAAATACTGGAATGTGAGTCTTGCCATTATGTACAGCGATTGTGTGACCGATCATTACAGGTAAGATCGTAGAGGATCTTGACCAAGTTTTGATAACAGACTTGTCATTATCGGTATTTTGTTTTTCTACCTTTTTGAGCAGGCTATCTGCTATAAAAGGTCCTTTTTTTAGTGAACGTCCCATGATTATGTAATAGAAATTAAAATAATAAATGAAGTAATCAAGAGTCTCTTCCTCCTCTACTCCTCTTAGAAACGCGACGGCGTCTTCGAACAACTAATTTATTACTTGGTTTGTTCTTTTTACGTGTCTTTAGTCCAAGAGCTGGCTTACCCCATGGAGTAACTGGGCCTGCTCTACCAATTGGTGCTTTTCCCTCTCCTCCTCCATGTGGATGATCACATGGGTTCATTACACTACCTCTTACTTGAGGCCTTCTTCCAAGCCATCTTCTTCTTCCTGCTTTACCTAAGCTAGTATTTCTTATTTCAGAATTACCTACTTCACCAAGAGTTGCGTAACATTCTTTTCTTACAAGTCTTACCTCAGTAGATGGGAGTTTTAAAGCAACATAATCTCCCTCTTTTGCCATAACTTGAGCACTAGCTCCTGCGGATCTAACCATTTGAGCACCCCTACCTGCGTATAACTCAACACAATGAACACTAGATCCTAATGGCATAACAGAAAGCGGCATTGCATTTCCATCTTCAATTGGCACACTTTCTCCAGAAATGACATTTTGTCCGACTTTTACTCCTGCTGGAGCGATAATATATCTTTTCTCTCCATCTTCGTAAAATAAAAGTGCCAACCTTGCATTTCTATGAGGATCGTAGTGTATAGCTGCTACTTTAGCGTTGATATTTCTTTTATCTCTTCTAAAGTCGACCAATCTATATTGCCTTTTGTGACCACCTCCACGATGACGACAAGTGATAACTCCACGATTATTCCTGCCTTTAACTCTATGTTTTGAAACTATTAGTGATCTTTCAGGTTTTGCACTTGTGATTTCACTAAAGTCAGTAACTACTCTCTGCCTAGTGCCAGGTGTATAAGGTTTAAATTTACGTATTGCCATGATTAAAACTCCTTAAGATTCTGGAAATAGTTGGATTTTGTCTCCTTCAGCAAGACGTACAATTGCCTTCTTGACCTGAGAACGTTTACCGGAAAATTTCCCGACTCTTCTTGTTCTCCTAGGAGGATTCATAGTGTTAACTCCTATGACTTTAACACTGAACAAGGCTTCAATAGCTGCCTTTATTTGTGGTTTAGCCGCTCTATGATCTACTTCGAAAGTATATTGGTTAAGATCTAGTGCATTTGTAGCTTTTTCAGTAATAACTGGCTTTCGTATTACATCGGCTAAACGAGAATCGAATAAGTTACTCATGATGCATAAACCTCCTGAATTTTATCTATCGCTGATTGACCTATTACCAATTTATTGGCATTGAGAATATCAAATACATTTAATTGATCGGCGGCGATTAATTTTACTTTCTCAATATTATTAATGGATTTTTTTATAATATCGGAAGGGCTATCAAGAATAACCAAAACTTTTTCAGTTTTTTGTATACCTAATCGAGCAAGGCCATTGATGATATCACTTGTTTTAGGCTGCTTTAAAGTAGATCCAAAATCTTCAACAGCCTTCATATCAGATACTCTGGACATAAGAGCTGTTCTAAGAGCTAATCTTCGTTCCTTACGATTCATATCAAGATTGTAAGAACGTGGCTTCGGTCCAAAAATAATTCCGCCACCAGGTCTTAAGGGTGTCCTTATTGATCCTTGACGAGCTCTTCCTGTACCTTTTTGTTTGTATGGCTTTCTACCGCCCCCGCGCACTTCAGATCTTGTCAAAGTTGATGCTGTCCCTTGTCTTTTATTTGCTAGCTGTCTAAGGACTGCTCTATGGATTAAGTCTGCCGAAGAAGTTTCTTTAGCAACTGCTAAATCAAGATTAACTTTGCCTGATTTTTTACCATCCCACTTTAAAGTTTCAAGTGTTGTCATGATTTTTCACCTCCTTTTTTGCCTACAACATTATTTGGCTTAATGTTGACAATTGAGCCGGGCTTACCTGGAACAGAACCCTTTACTACAAGCAAATTCTTCTGATCATCAATTTTTAGAACTAACAATCCTTTGGTGGTTATCTGTTTTCCTCCATATCTTCCTGCCATTCTTTTCCCTGGATAAATTCTACCCGGAGTTGTTCCTGCTCCTGTAGATCCTGGTGCTCTATGATTTTTTGAACCATGACTCATGGGACCTCTGCTAAAACCATGTCTTTTCTGGTAACCTGCAAAACCTCTACCCATAGATTTGCCACTGATATCAACTTTTTGACCAACCTCAAAGTTTTTTACAGTTATTTGTTTTCCGATTTCATAAGATGAAGTTTCTTCAACCCTATATTCTTTCAAATGCTTTAAAAGTTCTTCACCTGATTTCAATAAGTGTCCCTTTTCAGGTTTGCTTAAATGCTTCTCTTTGGACAAGCCATAACCTATCTGAACGGCGGTATAACCATCCAAAGCAGTTGTTTTCAATTGAGTGACGCGGCACGGACCAGCCTCTATAAGAGTAACTGGTACCGAATTACCTTTATCATCGAAAAGTTGGGACATGCCCAATTTCTTTCCTAAAATTCCGATAGACATAAGACTAAATTAGGCTAGCTCGTAATAATTTTTCAATTATCTAAACCCTTCAGTTATTAAGGTTAAGTTAATAAAAAAACAATTAGTAAGGTCGAGACTTATCTGAAATAATAGATAGTTTCTCTCGGGATAAACCCACCTGAGTTTTTTAACGAAGCGCTAAAAAATGTGAAATTTTCAGAGGCTCGGCTAGCTTGCGAGCTTAAAAATTCACTGAGTTACAATTGTACATCATCAAGTACCATAAAATAAAATAAAATAGAAATAAAGGAAATTTTTATGCCATTACTTCTCTCAGGGAAAAAGTTTCATAATGATTTAAAAACTAACAAATGTCTCGCAATATTTGCTCCTCTTGAAGGTGGTTATGAAACTCGTCTTTTGAGGAGAATGAGGGCCAAAGGCTTTAAAACTTTTATAACTTCAGCAAGAGGGCTTGGAGATCCAGAAGTTTTCTTGCTCAAATTGCATGGCGTTAGACCACCTCACCTTGGTCATCAAAGTGTAGGAAGAAACGGAGCGCTTGGGGAAGTTCAACAAGTAATCCCACAAGCTTCTGAGTTATTTAATGAAAATGATAAAAATAAATTACTTTGGTTATTAGAAGGTCAAGTATTATCTCAATCCGAATTAGAGAGCTTAATAGAGATTTGCACTAACGATAATAAACTGACAATAGTTGTTGAAATGGGGGGTTCAAGAAAACTTGAATGGAAACCATTAAGTAATTATATTTTGGATGAATTTGAAAGTTAAATTGTTTGATTAAAACCAAGAATAAAAAAGATAAATGGATTAAGTTAATTTGTGGTGCCAGTAATGAAGATATTGTTGCCATAGAAGATTTATGTGCAATTTATACTGCTGCTGGTGTCGACTACATAGATGTTGCAGCAGAAGAATCTATAGTTTATGCAGCAAAAAAAGGAATCGATTGGGCAAAAAAAGTCTTTAAAAACTCCCCTGGATTAATGATAAGTATTAGTGATGGTAATGACATCCACTTTCGAAAAGCAAAATTTGATCCTTTAAAATGTCCCCCTAGTTGTCCAAGACCATGCGAAAAAGTATGCCCCACCTTTGCAATTGATAATTTCGGAATTAAAGAGAGTAAATGTTATGGATGTGGAAGATGTTTAAATAGTTGTCCTCTAAATCTAATTAGTGAATATGAATATAATCTGTCAAAAAATAATTTAGCATCAACACTTCAAAAAATAAGGCCTAATGCCATAGAAATTCATACAGATATCAATCGCCTAGATTCTTTTACAAAAGTTGTAAGTATCCTTAAAAGTTCTGGAATGAAATTAGACAAGATATCTATTAGTTGTGGATTAAATCAATCTTTCAAAAAAGCCCAAGAGCCCGAAGATCTTTTGAAAGCTCTTTGGGAAAGATATGAAATTCTGTATGAGCTAGATATTCCCCTTATTTGGCAACTAGATGGAAGGCCAATGTCTGGAGATCTTGCTCCTACAACAAGTAGAGATGCTGTTAAGTTATTTGAAAAAATCGGTTCAGATCTTCCGCCAGGATTAATTCAATTAGCAGGAGGAACAAATGAAAAAACTCATGAATTGTTGAACTCAAACAATCTCCCAGATGGAATAGCATTTGGAAGTGCTGCAAGAAAAATTATGCAGCCCCTCATTGAATTTGCTCACAAAAATAACAAAAAACTCTATGAGTATCCTGAAATAATGGGTTTGGCGATCAAAAAAGCTCAGAAATTTCTAGAGCCATGGAAATCGAGCTCATTCAAATAATATTTTTATTTTTCAAAACTAGCGCCATTTTTATAAAAAATTTGTATTTTTTGGATAGAAAAAAATCTTTTCATGTATTAAAGTAGTAATTCAATGGGCCGTCGCCAAGTGGTAAGGCATCGGGTTTTGGTCTCGACATTCCTAGGTTCGAATCCTAGCGGCCCAGTTCTAATATTCAATTGGTGTCTTCTCAAAAAATTTTTCTATTTGATTTTGATGGAGTAATAGTTGATGGAATGCAAGAATATTGGCATAGCTCCTTGCTGGCCTGTGAAAGATATTTAAATTCACCCAACATCACTATTGATCAAAAACTTTATCAAGGAGTACCAAATTCTTTCAAAGAAATTAGGCCTTGGGTTAAATATGGTTGGGAAATGATTCTAATTGTTCACGAAATTATAAAAACAGAAAATCCATTAAAAAGTAATAATAAAGATGATTTCATTAATAATTATTATCAAAATTGCCAGAGGATATTAAATGAAAATTCCTGGGTTGCAGAAGATATACAAAAAATGTTAGATAAGTCTCGCAAGTACCAAATTGATAAAGATTTTAAATCGTGGGTAAATTTACATAAACCTTTTTTTGAAATTATAAATTTTATGAAAGAATTAAGCAAAAGAGGAATAAAAACTGGAGTTATAACAACTAAAGGTAAAATATTTGCAGAAAAAATTCTTAAACAATTAAATATTTTTCCAGAATTTATTTTTGGTTATGAATCAGGAACAAAAATCAAAATAGCTGAAAAACTTACACAAACTTATGAAATTTTAGGCTTTATAGAAGATAGAAAAAAAACTCTAATCGATATTAAACAAAATTCAGAAACTTCTCACATTCCATGCTTCCTAGCTGATTGGGGATATTTGAAAGAATCAGATAAAAATAAGTTAAGTAATGAAATCAAATTATTAAAATTAGGAAACCTTGGAGAATTAGTTGCAATTTAAAGATAATCAGCTAGAGTACAGATGTACTATAGTTTGTATTTATGAAGTTTGGTTTAAATAAAAATTTCCAAATTTAGAATAATTACAAGAACTTTAACCGATAAATCAAACAATGAGCCTTGAAGAAAAGAAAAAAACTGAATCAAAAGAAAAAGACAAGGCATTAAGTCTTGTCTTAGGTCAAATAGAAAGAAATTTTGGACGAGGTTCAATAATGAGACTTGGTGACGCCTCAAGAATGAAAGTAGAAACAATATCTACTGGAGCGCTCACCTTAGATTTAGCATTAGGAGGAGGCTATCCAAAAGGAAGAGTAGTAGAAGTTTACGGACCAGAAAGTTCAGGAAAAACTACATTAACGCTTCACGCTATTGCGGAAGTCCAAAAAAATGGAGGAGTAGCTGCATTTGTAGATGCTGAGCATGCACTCGATCCAGTTTATGCGGCCTCTTTAGGTGTTGATGTTGAAAATTTATTAGTTTCACAGCCAGATACTGGTGAAATGGCTCTAGAAATAGTTGACCAACTTATAAGATCGAGTGCGGTAGATCTTGTAGTTGTTGACTCGGTCGCAGCATTAACCCCAAGAGCCGAGATAGAAGGAGAGATGGGAGATCACGTAATTGGAAGCCAAGCAAGGCTAATGAGCCAAGCAATGAGGAAAATAACAGGAAATATTGGCAAATCTGGATGTACGGTAATATTCCTGAATCAATTGCGCCTAAAAATTGGCGTTACATACGGCAATCCAGAAACAACCACAGGAGGTAATGCATTAAAATTTTACGCCTCAGTAAGACTTGATATCAGAAGAATTCAAACTCTTAAAAGAGGTACTGAGGAATATGGCATAAGAGCAAAAGTGAAAGTAGCAAAAAACAAAGTTGCACCACCATTTAGAATTGCAGAATTTGATATTCTCTTTGGGAAAGGTATTAGTACAACAGGATGCTTATTAGATTTAGCAGAAGAGACTAATATCATCATAAGGAGAGGTGCTTGGTATAGTTATGAAGGAGAAAATATTGGACAAGGAAGAGATAATACAATTATTTGGCTTGATCAAAACTTAGAAATCAGGAATAAAGTCGAATCTATGGTTAAAGAGAAATTAACAGAAGGAACTGAAGTCAGTTCTAATTCGATGAAAGCATTAAATAGCAATCCTGCTAATACAATCGCTGTTAATGATATAAAAACAGTAGCTTAGATTTATAAAGAATCAGCTAAAGTCCACCACCCAGCAGCAGGGCCTATAAATCTCACTACAATCCATAAGATTACTAACCCTCCGATTCCAAACCAACTGGCCTTAATACTTAATTTAATTAGGTTATCTCTTTGATTTATTGTAAAAGGAAACCATTCAAATAATCTTGGAGACTCATCAATTTTAGTTTTAGTATTATTTTTTTTTGGAGGTAAACCAAGTGTTTTACGTCTTTTTGCTTCTCCCATATTTCTTTAGTTATTTACAAAATCATAACCTAATCAAAAGGTAGCATATAGTTAATTTGTTTTGAGGGTTGAATGTTTTGCAAAAGTAATCTTCCCCAGTTTCTTTTATTTGCTCTTCCATCTAGGATTATTAACTTACCTGAATTTCTTCTTAAAGGAGAAATAGATCTTTCAAGTTTAATTCTAGCTTGAGGAAGTAAGAAGTCTCTAAACCAATCTTGAGAAAGCTTCTTTTTATGAGAGACAGTAATTGCATTTATGGGTTCTGACATATTCGGAATCGGAAGTAAAGGAATGATAATTTGTTCTGGAATTTGAATTAAATAAGAATTCATAATCCACCAGTCAAAACTAGAGCAAAGGATTTCATTTCTACCTGAGGGAATTGTCTCTAGCAGGACTCTCTTCCCGTAAGTAGAAGCTAATTCTGTAGCAAGATTAGTTTTTAAATCAATATCATCAGACAACACTAAAGTTAAACCCTTTCTAAAAAGTATTAACTTTTTGCATTTGTCCAAGATTGAATTGGTAAAAAGAGTATTATTAGGAAGCAACTGTTTAGAGGGTATATATAAAGAAATCTTTTTCTCTTCAAAATTACTCTTAAAATTAATAACCAAGTCAATATCTAAACTATGCTTTTTAAAATACATTTGGAAAAAATTATCTTTTCTCAATGCTGATAAAAAAACAAATTTATTATTTGAAAAAAATTCCTTAATTTGAAAAAGTTCATCTATTGGCTGTAAATACAAATTCCAATCTAAATTTGTATCGTTTAACTTTACCCAGCACGCCCAACCTTTTGATAATGCTTTGTTGACGCTTAAAAATTTATCAGAAAAAAAAGAATTTTCATGAAAAAAATTTGACAAGAAACTAATTTCTTTTTCATCTAAATTGATATAACTATTTCCTAAGACCTTTCTCAAGAAAAACTTTTTCTTCAACGAATCATATACTTTTATAAATTTTTGATTGATTAATTCAAATTCTTTAAAATTTTTTGTCCAATCCTTTTTAAGTAAAGAAATCCTAAAATGATTTTTTAAATCCTGTTTTATATCCTCAATTCCAGAATAAACTATTCGATGATTTCTAAGATTACGAGAATTGGGATCATTAAGAAAATTTTGTATAGTTATCAAGTGAACATAATGATTTGCAAAAATAAATTGATCATTTTTCAAAATAAAATTAAAACCTAGATTTTTCAATGAATCAATCTGAAATTGTCTTATAAATTGGATTTTTTCTTTAGATAAAATAAAAGTTGAATCCTCTTCCTTTAAAAATAAAGAAATCAAAATTGGAGGTAACCAATCATAGCTAGAGAAAATTTCTGAATTAATTAGATAGGTAGAATCATTTTCAATACATTTGGAAACTATCCTCCCAAAAGAATATATGTGCTCCCAATTAATACTTTGATCTCTCAAAAAATTTTTCAAATATTGATGACTTAAAATTTCAAGCATTTATAATTAATTTAATTTCAAAAACATGCAAAATTTATGAACCTAATATACAAAAAATTGGTATCAATAAAAGAAGGTCTTGAATTAATTAATTTATGAAAATTGGAATAGTAGGATTAGGATTAATTGGTGGTTCTTTAGGATTAAAACTCCAAAGTCTAAATCATACAATTTATGGAATAGCAAATAATGAATTTAATGAAAAAAAAGCTAAGGATAAAAAACTTGCAAATTTCGTTAGCTGTGATCTGAGCTTATTAAAAAAATGTGAGCTAATAATTTTGGCATTGCCTATCAAAGATTTGATCAGTCCGTCGCAACAATTAGTAGCATCAATACCTCAGGAAACAATACTAACTGATGTAGGGTCTGTAAAAGAACCAATTGTAAATACATGGGAAAATTCACATCCTCTGTTTATTGGATCTCATCCAATGGCAGGCACAGAAAAAAAAGGAGTTGATTCAGGTTTTGAAGGTCTTTTTAAAAATGCAAAATGGATTATTACCCCAACACAAAATAGTGATTTAAATTCAGTCAGAACTATTTCCGAGCTCATAAAATCAATGGATTGTGAAATTTGCCAAGCTTCGCCAAAAGAACATGATAAAGCAGTATCTCTAATTTCTCATTTGCCTATATTTTTAGCTTCTGCCCTCATAGAAACTGCGCAAACAAAAAATAATCAATCTTTATTAGATCTCTCGCAAAAATTAGCTGCTACAGGATTTGCTGACACTTCGAGAGTTGGCGGAGGCAATGAACAACTAGGCCTAGATTTAGCTATTAATAATCAGATTAATGTTTTAAATTCCATAAGTAATTTTAAAAATAAGCTGAATATACTGGAATCTCTTATTAAAGAAAAAAATTGGGATTTACTTTCTAAAAAACTTGCTGAAGCAAAAGAAAACAGACAAAATTTTATAAACTAAAATTTTCTATACCTTTGGAAGCTAAAATTTGCCTTGAAACCATTAATGCAGACTGACTAACACCTGCAGTCCCCTCTCCTGGATAAATCGAATCTCCACATAACCATAAACCTTCAAAAGGTGTCCTACTTGATAATCCAAATAAACCAAAAATATCTGGATTTTGACCAAGCCCGCCTACTATTCCATTAGGTCTTTTTGTCCATTTTTCAAAGCCCAATGGAGTTGCTAATTCTCTATGTAGCCATTTTTCAGGATCAATATCAAATTGACTTTCCAATTCAAGGGATATTTTTTTCATGAAACCATTTTTTTTCTTTAAGTAAGATTGTTTATCTAGATCAAACCAATCTTCAGTTTTGGTAAAGATACTGGCAATTAAAGTAACCTCACCTTTTGGCGCTCTTCCATCACCATCATCACTAATTGATACAAATAACGAACAAAATTCTTTTGAAACAAATTGATAATGATTGGAGAATGTTTTTTTAATATGTTCCTTTTTTAATGCTGAATAAAAAACTACAGCTCCACTTGGATCAGGCAAAGTATTAAGTCGATTTTTATAATTTTTTTTTCTTTCTAAAGGATCTTTCAAATGCTTGAGCAAAGATTGTGGAGGTGCAGTATAAATCACATCTTTTGCTTGATATATAAATGATTTTTTTTTCGAATTAGCAGATAGTTGCCAACACATATTTACGTCGTCAAAAGTTATAGAATTTACTTCTTGTCCAAAAATTAAATTAACTCCAGTTTTAATTAATGAACTTTCTAATGATTCACTTAAAGACTGCATAGATTTTTTAAGATGCCAAAGACCATGTGGCTGCTGACACATCTGAAGAACAGTAGATCCATATAATGCTGCAGTACTATAAACGTCTTCTTGAGAATAAAGTTTTAGTTGAAGATTTAAGAATTTAATCAAGCGCTCATTCTTGGATAATCCACATATCCTTAATAGATCAAAAATAGTAGATTTAAGTAAGATACCTGTGAAAAGGTTTGAAGGTACTAGTGCTTTGAGAAGTTGAGAAAAATCCCAAAAATTACTTATTGGTAATACAGGATTATTATTAGCAAATATCCAATTACTTTCATGTATTAGGGTACAAAGCTCCCAAAATCTTTGACTCCCAGGAAACTGCATTTCTCGTTCAGCAATCCATTTACTTTTTTCATACCAAATAGGTATAGGATTACCACCATCATTTAAATCAACAATGCAAGCAGGGTCTAAAATTGTGGCTTCTGGGGATGGAATATCTAAAAAATCAAAAATTCTAGAATGTATTCCTCCCTTCTCTAAACCAGCAACCTGAGTTGCGCCAACATCGAAAGTATAATTCTTTCTTTTAAAAGTACCTGCACATCCTCCGGCTTGAGTATGAGATTCGATTAAAGTCACTGATAAGCCTTGCTTTGATAAAATCGCTGCAGAAGTTAGTCCTGCTATACCGGCGCCTACAACAATAACTTCAGACTTTTTCATTAAAATGCAAAAATTATCTCCTATTGAAATTAACGAAATTTGTGAAGAATTAGGTGAAACCTATCCAAAAAGTATTGAACAAGTACACGGTGGCGATATTCATAATGCATGGCGAATAGAATTCTCAAACAAAAAGTTATTCCTTAAAAGAAACATTAGAAACAAAAAATTTCTTGAATTTGAAAAATATTGTCTCCAAAATTTGAGAAAATATATTAATCAAGAAAACTTAGTTATTCCTGAAGTTATTGGATATAAAAATATAAAAAATATAGAGATTCTTTTGATTGAATGGATAGATATGCATAACTTTGACCAAAAAAAGCTTGGAAAAGGTTTAGGTGAATTGCACTTGAAATCAGCTGAATCTAACCCCAAAATGTTTGGGTTTCCAGTTGAGGGTTTTATCGGAACAACAGATCAGAAAAAAGGCTTGGAAGATAATTGGATAGATTGTTTTTTAAACTTAAGGATAATACCTCAATTATTAAGTCTAAAATCGAGAATTTTAGATAAAGAAATAAACAATAAAGTTAAAGAAAAAATTAAATCAGAATTGCTGAATCACAAACCAATAAATGCTCTAGTTCATGGTGATTTATGGTCAGGCAATGCAGGAATGGACAAAAATGGAAGAGGGGTTATATTTGACCCTGCATCTTGGTGGGCAGATAATGAAGTAGATATAGCTATGACAAAACTATTTGGAGGTTTTAGAAAAGAATTTTATGAAGAATACCATAGAATTTTTCCTATAAAAAAGGGATTTGAAAAAAGAATTATTATTTATAATTTTTATCACATATTAAATCACGCCAATATGTTTGGAGGAGGGTACTTAAACCAAGTTGAAGATTACGTAAAAGCAATTCTAAATATGTAATCTTTAACTACCCTAAATATGTCTTCTTAAGATTTTGTACCTTATCTAGAACAGCTTCACGATTTTCACTGGTACGGAGATTTTGCCAGCTCCATTGACCGACAACAACTACGCCTAGGAGTTCTAGTAAACCAGGAAGAATTGGGAAAAAGTTTATCGTGTCAATGACAACTTTAATTATTATCTGAGCTATTACGACAACAGCAATTATGCCTGCCGCCTTGCCGTACTTACCCATTTGAGTCCAATCAACATTACCAAGGGTTTCGTTGACTTTTCCCATAACATCAGAGTACTTCTCTGAAAAACTTTTGGTTTCTGAGCTTGTATCGGAGCCGGAGTCTTGGTTTGACTCTGGAGTGTTATCACTCATGAATTCAGTAAACTTAATATATGAACCAGACAGTATCGGAAAAAACGTCTATTGACTACCTTTTTGTTGAGCAAAATTCCGAACCGAAACATTTTGTATTTTTTTAGAGGCGTTGGTATGTAAGCTTTCTGAAGATATTTAAACTTAAAATTGATTTATAAAAACTTCACATTATGGTCTAGTTCTAACAAAAATATTAATAAATCCGAGCAACAAGAAAAATTTAAAAGTCTAAAATTTTTATTTTAATTATTATATTTTCATAGTTTAGCTCGCAAAAATTAAAGGATCTCAATGTCCAAAGATATAAAATTTAATTTCTTAAACTCTGATGAAGAAGAAAGATATCAAAAACATTTTACCCTCAAAGATATAGGTTATGAGGGCCAACTAAATCTTAAAAACAGCTCAGTATTATGCATTGGAGCAGGTGGGCTTGGGTCTTCCGTTTTGCTTTATCTAGCTGCAGCAGGAATTGGGAGAATTGGAATAGTTGATAACGATCAAGTTGAAAAGTCTAATCTCCAGAGGCAGATAATTCATGAAACAAATACTATTGGCAATCTCAAAATTGATTCTGCTAGAGAAAGAATTAAAAAATTCAATCCTAATTGTGAAATATTAACCTTTTCAGAGAGAATTAATCCTAAAAATGCTCTTGAATTAATAAAGAAGTTTGATGTTATTTGTGATTGCTCGGATAACTTTGGCACAAGATATTTAATAAATGATTCATGCCTGATATTAAATAAACCCCTAGTATTTGGTAGTGTACAAGGCTTTGAAGGGCAAGTGAGTGTTTTCAACTTATATGAAAATAGTCCTAATTTAAGAGACTTACTTCCAGAATCACCTTCAAAAAATGCTGCCCCTAGTTGTGCAGAATACGGGGTTGTGGGTGTTTCAACAGGTTTAATAGGAATTCTTCAGGTTAATGAAATTATCAAAATCATTTTGAAAAAAGGTGAAATTTTAGATGGGAAGATTTTAATTTTTGATCTATTGAATATGAATATGAAAAAATTAAATCTAAAAAGTGATCTTTTAAATAAACGAATAAAAAATCTGTCTCAGTTTGAGGGCTTTTATAATACCGACGAATATTGTGAGAAAAATAATAAAATTAACAGTATTGACGCTAATGAATTTAATAGTTTATACAAAGCAAAACCCAACAAAATTCTTTTAATTGATGTTAGAGAAAATGAAGAATTTTCTACATCTGCAATAGAGGGATCTATCTCAATTCCCTTAAGTCATTTAAACCAAGAATCTGACTTAAAATTTATTCAAAAAGAAAGTTTAAATAAAGAGGTTTTCACTATATGTAAATCGGGGAAACGTTCTGAAAAAGCTTCAAGAATCTTGTCTAAATTCAAAATTCAGTCAAGATCTATTAAAGGCGGCCTCGAAAAGGTAAAAAAAATATTGTGCAATTAATTTTTTGAGAATATTTAGTAATCTACACCTCTTTTCAAATCAACACCCACATTTGCATAATGCTTATGACAAACCATTTCAGAGTAAACATCAGCCAGTTCAAAGTATGAAGGTTCATTTTTACACCTTCCAGTAATTACAACTTCTGTATCTGCTGGTTTTTTTAAGAGCGTTTGATGTATTGATTCAACAGGTAGCAACTCTAAATCAACAGTTGGATTTAATTCATCTAAAATTATTGTTTTATACAAACCAGACAAAATAGCAGCTTTAGCAATTTCCCATGCTCTTTCAGCCTCAACATAATCAATTGGTTGTTGTTGACCTCTCCATACGATGGCATCTCTGCCTGAACGCAAATGATCTACTAGATGAGGGTAACTCTCTCTCAAAGCTTCTATGGCAGCATCTTCGGTATAACCATTTCCACCTTTTAACCACTGTAATATTAAAACTCTATGACTTTTATCTTGAGATATTCCTTTACCGATAGCTTGAAGAGCCTTACCGAGTGCACTTGTAGATTTACCCTTTCCTTCACCTGTATAAATCTCAATTCCACCACTATAATTACTTTGTCTGGTTGGTTTTAATAAGTCTCCTGTCAAATGTGGTCTCATTTCTGAATGGAGTTGAGATATTCTTACCAAAGAAGGCGGGGCTGCCCTTCCAGTAATAATTATTTCTAATCCATCTGGACGATTTTGAAGAACATCAACTACTTCATTGATATTAAGCATTCCTAAATCAAGAACTGGATTCAACTCATCGAGTACAACTACAGAATAAAGAGAACTAGCAATTGCTCCTTTAGCAATATTCCAACCTCTTTCGGCCTCACCAACATCAAACTTGGTCACTTGGTCAGCAGTAAAGAATTCAGATCTTCCTGTCCTTACATGGTCAATTAAATGTGGGAAGCCTCTTTGTAAAGCCTCTATAGCTGAATCCTCGTCATATGGCCTCTCAGGGCCTTTTAAAAACCTTAGAAGTAAAACTCTTGACTGTCTTTTTTCGCATATTCCTAATCCTATTGTCCTGAGAACTACTCCCAATGCAGCCTGACTTTTCCCCTTACCTTCTCCATCATAAATATGTAATTGACCTTTTGATCTCTCTTGACTGTCACTTGCTGTGACAATTCCAATTCCACTATTTCTACTCGTATTCGTCAATTGAACAAAATTAGTAAATTTAATCTAATATATAGATAAGAATATTATTAAATATTTAATAATAAATTCAACCTATTTATAGGTAATTTGAATTTTAAAGTAATTAGCATGTTCAATCAACTAGAAACTCTCTCTGATGAACAAAGTGAAAAGCTTTATACAATTAGAAGATACATTAAGAATCTTGATAGTGTTTGTATTGCTTATTCCGGAGGAGTTGACAGTACATTAGTAGCATCATTAGCATTCGAGCAATTAGGTAGCAAAGCAATTGCTATAACTGGTATTTCTCCTGCTTTAGCCAATACTCTTCGTGAAGATGCAAGAAGGCAAGCAAAATGGATTGGAGTAAAGCATTTAGAAATTAAAACTTCAGAATTAGACCAATCAAGTTACAGTGAAAATCCTAAGGATAGGTGCTTTGCATGCAAAAAAGAGCTTCACAAACATACCACCTACCTCTCTAAAAAACTTAATTACAAGATTGTTTTAGATGGGGTCAATCTGGATGATCTTAAAGATTACAGACCAGGTATACAAGCCTCAAAACAAGCAGGAGTTATCTCTCCCCTTGCAAAATTTAAAGTCTCAAAAAAAGACATTAGGGATATATCAAAAGCATTAGGTTTCCCTTGGTGGGACAAACCTGCTCAACCTTGCTTATCATCAAGATTTCCTTATGGCCATGAAATAACTCGTGAGAGGTTAAAAATGGTTGAGAAAGCAGAAGAATATCTTAAAGAATGTGGATTATCAGAGGTTAGGGTTAGATGCCAAGGCTCAACTGCAAGAATAGAAATTCCCCAAGATGAATTAAAGCATTTTTTTAACAAATATAATTTTAGTGAGTTAGTTCAATATTTTTCTAATTTAGGATTTAATTGCACAAGTTTAGATCTTGAGGGACTAGTAAGCGGAAAACTAAATAGGTAAATATTGTCAAACAACAGTTCTGATCTGTCTAGGGACTGCTGAAGGTGGAATTCGCTCAATAACACGCAAAGAATGTTCTTTTGCCATTAAAGCTTCAATTAAATATTGACTAGCCAGTTCAGGCATCATATTTTTACCACATGTAAAAATATCGACTGCAGAATAATTAGACTCAGGCCAGGTATGTATTGAAATATGAGATTCAGCCAGTAATGCAATTGCCGTAACCCCTTGAGGCTCAAATTTATTACTTATCAAATTCAGAACTGTTGCATTTGCCAATTTAGCAGCTCTGTTTAAAGTACATCGCAAAAAGGATTCGTCATTTAATTTTTCGCAATCACACCTATAAAGTTCCAACAAAAGGTGTTTACTTTGATGACTTAATTTATGATCATCAGGAAACGAACTTAAAATTTGGCTTTTTTTGTTGATTTCCATTTAAGAAATTTGTATGAATTTAAGATTAGCTAAAAATCATGTCTTTTTGAATTATAAGTGAATCATTTGTGAAGAGCCTAAGAAAGAATGATTAAATTTATCTAAATGTGTCGCACTTATGAAACATTGACTATCTTTGCCAACAGAATTTAATAACAAATTTTGCCTGGTTAAATCTAATTCAGCCAAGACATCATCCAATATAAGTATTGGAGGGACATTTAATGTTTTAGTTAATAAATCTAGTTCAGCCATCTTCAAAGCCAAGATAAAAGTCCTTTGCTGTCCTGATGAACCATATTTTCTAACTGAAACATTATTAATAAGAAACTCAACATCATCACGATGAGGTCCAAAATTACATTTACCAGTCAATGCTTCTATTGAACGTTGATTTAATAGTTGTTCTGCTATTTTTTTACTAATAACTTCTTCTTCTTCTTCTTCTTCTTCTCGAACTATATTATGTATCCCCGAAAGATAATTTATGCTTATTTGCTCTTTAGATTTACTTAAATAATTATGCCAATATTCAACATATGGTTTTATTTTTAATAAAGCTCTTCTTCTTCGCCTAAAAATTCTTGTACTTATTATTGACATTTGAATATCAAAGCTTTCAACAATATCTGTTGATTGGGTTTTCAAGAAACTTTCCGAACGCCAAAAATGACTTCTTTGTTTTAAAAGCCTGTTAAATCTACTTATCAGGTCTAAATATACTGGCTCAAGCTGAGATACGACTTTATCAATCCATGTTCTTCGATAACTGGGTTCACTTCTAACAATATCAATATCATTTGAACAGAAACATACACTCTGGATATAATTCTTTATTTCACTCTGTTTTTTCAAGATTGATTCATTGACATAAATTCTTTTAGGGCCTTTTCGAAATATATTTAACTTTAAATCGTCTTTAAAATTTATCTGTCCTATAACTACAGCCATATCACTTTCATTCTCTATTAAATCTTTATCGCTTAGTGCTCTATTAGACTTTAATTGACTCAAAAATTCAACCGATTCAAGTAAATTTGACTTGCCAATACCATTACAGCCAAGAACAATTGCTCTTTGCTCTTTTAGATCAATTTCGAAACTTTTATGGTTCCGAAAATTTTTAATTTTTAATTTATTTAAAAAAATTTTTTTTGTGCATTCATTAATTAAATTAGCTAAGTTTAAAATATTTAGATTTTCTTTAAAGAAATTGAAAAATTAAAGGGCATGTAGCTCAGTTGGATAGAGCATCAGATTCCGGTTCTGAGAGTCGGGGGTTCGAATCCCTCCATGCTCGTAAATGATTTTTAGAGTTTATATCCCATTACCCTTATTCCATTTGGATCTAGTATGAATCCATTTTCCTCTAAAGTTTTAAAAGAAGATACTGGAGCCTGAACAGAAATACTGCATCCAGGCATTTCTCTATTTATTTTCTCAAGAGTTACTTGGAGCAATATTGAATAATAAAGTTGCTGATTATCACCTGACAATGCACATAAATTCCACAAGTTAGCGTTCAATCCCTTGTCGGACGTAACCCTTACAAATCCATATAATTTATTTTTTAATTCACTCTGTATGGTAAAAAAGAAATTACTTTTCTGAATGGCCTCAGAGAGAGGCTTTATTGGAAATGTCTCACAACCACAATTCGCTAAAAGTTTGTTAACTTCTTTAGCTAATGGGATTTGTGAAGAGTTAACAAAATAACCTTCTGGAAGAACAAGTTTTTTTTTAGAAAAATATTGCAATTATCAACCTGTATTTCTCATGCCAGCTGCTATTCCATTAATAGTTAACAGTGCCCCTCTCAATAGTTCACTTCTGCTGTAAGCTCTTCTAGATTCATCTTTATCTATAATAAATTCACTTATTGGGGGTTGTCTTGTCTGGTCTCTTAGTCTTCTTAGCAGTGAAACCTGCAAAAACCCTAATGGGATAATTGTCTTGTTTCTCAAGCTTACTGATGATTTCAAGTCTCTATCTGATTCTAAGAGCTTATTTTTACCCGTAATTTCAAGTATTAAAGATTTTGTAAGATTATATTCTTTAGAAATTACTTCAAAAATATCATCAAAAGAATCTTTTTTTTCTTTACTGCCAAGAGTATCAACATAATATCTAGCAACTTCCAGATCCACCTTAGATAATGTCATTTCCACCTTAGATATAAGCATCCTAAAAAATGGCCATCTTTGATGCAGAACTCTTAATAATTCAATTTGTTGTGGATCTGAATTTAATTCAGATGACAATGCAGTACCTACTCCAAACCAACTTGGCAAAAGAAATCTACTTTGTGTCCAACCAAATACCCATGGAATAGCTCTTAAACTTGATAAGTCTTTTGCGCCTTTTTTTCTTCTAGCAGGCCTACTAGATATTTGTAATTTACTTATTTCTTCTATTGGAGTGACCTCTTGAAAGAAATTTAACAAATCAGGATTCTCATGCACTAATTTTCTATAATGACACCTTGATGTTTCTGCCAGCCTAGACATTAATTGATTCCATTCAGGAGTAGCGTCAAGTCTGTTATTTACCAAACTATTTTGAATTACTGCTGTAGTGACAGTCTCAAGATTGTACAAAGCCAGTTCGGGAAGACTATATTTAGAAGCTAAAACTTCACCTTGTTCTGTTATTTTTATACGACCTTTTAAAGTACCGCTTGGTTGAGCCAATATTGCCTGATAAGCTGGTCCTCCTCCTCTTCCTACAGAACCACCTCTTCCATGAAAAAGTCTCAGCAATATATTATTTCTACTTGAGAGATTTTGAAGAGCTATTTGAGCTCTATGAATTTCCCAATTACTAGAAACAAACCCCGAATCTTTATTGCTATCAGAATATCCAAGCATTAACTCTTGCAGAGGTTTAAAAGATTCTCCTACTTTTGGCAATAATGATCTATAGAAATCTAATTTAAATAACTTTTCCATTACTTCTGGTGCTCTTTTAAGGTCTTCCACAGTTTCAAAAAGAGGAACAACTAATAATTTTGACTTTTGCGAATTTTGATCAAGAAGTCCCATTTCTTTTGCCAGTAAGAGAACTTCAAGCAAATCAGATGCACTATGACTCATTGAAATTACATAAGAATGACAAATCCGACTTCCAAATTCTTGCTGTAATCTCTTAACCATCTTAAAAACCGAAAAGGTCTCTTCTGTAGTTTTTGTCCAGTTAACGTCAGATGGAATTAAAGGCCTTTTTGTATTTAATTCGTCTATAAGCCATTTAATTTTCTCTTCCTCAGACATTTGGTGATATTGAACAGATAAATCAAGATAATTTGTAAGCTCTTGTATAGCGTCACTATGCCTTGTACTCTCTTGACGAATATCTAAACTTGCCAAAGAAAATCCAAAAATATGAACCTGAGTAAGTAATGTGTTTACAGACTCACAAGTTAAATCTGTACTAATCAAACTATTTTTAATTAGTTCAAGATCATAAGTAAATTCGTTGACTGACTTGTAATATAAGTTTTCAACTTTATCTAGATTTTTGTTATCAATTTCTCCCTCTAAGTCAAATTTCCACCCACTATCAGCTAATAAATTATTTCTTTCTTGTGTTAACCTTAATTTTTCTAAGATATAACTTAACTTCAATCTGTAGGGTTCTGATCTATACCTTGTAGCTCTAGCTTCATATATTTCTGGGAACTTAACCCTGTCAGTTTCGAGTGATTCTAATAGAGAGGAACTGACTTGACTCCATTGCATCGAAACACTTAATTGATCTCTAAGATTAGACGTTGCATTAATATATCTTTCCAACATCAACTGCCTTTGGTAGCAAGCTGTTCTCCATGTTATCTCAGGAGTGACCGATGGATTACCGTCCCTATCAGAGCCTACCCAAGAACCAAAGTTACAAAAAGATTCAGAGGGCATCTGAACATCTGGATAATTTTCGGTGAGTGCTTCAGCGATTCTGCTCCTCAATTGAGGCATCGCATTAAATAAAACTTGCTGAAAATAATGCAAGGCATAATCAACCTCATCTAAAACGGAAGGTTTAAATTGATGCAATTCATCTGTTCTCCACCAAAGTCTTACTTCCTCTTTTAATTGAGTTTTCAGAGACATTTTTTCTTCTTTTGTTAGAAATTGCTCAATCTGTATTTTTTTTAACAAATTTGCAACTCTTGTTTGCTTATGCCTAATCGTATGTCTTACTATCTCCGTCGGATGTGCAGTAAAAACTAAACGTATATCCATTTCCTGCAATAACTCTTCTAATTTACCTGGTGGTACATTTAATTTCCTCAGCCTGTAAAATAATTCTCTAAAAGTTACTGGGGCATTTTGCCTAGCCAATGCCGGGGCAAAAGGATCAAGATTGTCTGGCGATTTTTGAACATCCTTATTGGTAAAGCTTTGAATATATCTATCTTCCTCAACTCTTTGTTCCAAAATATTAACGAGTTGAAAATACAATGAAAACGCCCTTGCTGCTGCTATGGATTCTGCCAAATCCATAGAATTTACAATATCAACTATTTCATTTTTAAAAGTTTTTGAACTTTCACCATCTATTTGTTTTGAATAACTTAATTCTTTAAGCTGTATCAATCTCTCTGCTTGATCATCTGGGCATTCTTCTCTGAGCACAGATTCCCATAGATCTTCAATTAAAAGACGATTTTTATCAAGCGGATCATTGTTACTTATAAGATCCACGTTATTATTTTTTATTTGTCGAAAAGATTCCATATAATCATTATGTCACAAGTAAAAATGTTCAGATCAAATATTTATTTAAATAATCAAACAATCTCGGCTTCACTCCTAATCATATCTTCGATAGAAATTTTCATTATCTGCTCAATAGAAAGACCTTTTTCATATTGATTTATCCATTTCATAGATTGATTGCCTTCTTCAAGCACTTTATAGATAGGATTCAAAAGATGTTTCATACCAAAATTTTCTGCTGTGGATGATAAATCTGATAATAAGTTTTGAATCCATTCTTTACAAATAACTTTTTTGCCATCTTGCCAGTGAATTAATTCTGAATTCAGACTATCTTTAGCAGCATTCATTTCATTTTGATCACATATTTCTGACAACTCATCCAAAGAAAAAGTACTAGCATTCATAGGATCTAAGGTATTTAAATTTTCAAAAAGATATAAAATCCTTAGTTCTATCATGGCCGTTATCCCTAAAAGCAGATTAATATCGTGAACAAAATCACAAATTCTTAATTCCAAACGATCAAGAATTAAAGGTCTTTGGGGCCCATTTGGTCGGATTGAGGACCAAAAATGCCTAATATTTTGCATGTTTTTATTAGATATATTTTCCTCTATCCAGTCGATATAAGAATTATGATTTACAAAAAAAGGCACCCTAATTGGTGTTTTAGGAAACTGGATCCATCTCTGAGAGTGATTATTCGTAATTTTATTATTTAAAAAAGGTGAACTAGCACTTAACGATAGATATAGAGCAGCCTCAGATCTTATAAGTCTTATAGCTGTAAAAAGTTTATCTAAATCATCTATTCCTATGTTTATATGGACACTTGAAGTTGCAATAGATATTCCATAATTATCTTGAATAAATTGATGATAGAGATTGTCAATATCAGATCTTTGAAATTGAATATCGTGTTTAAAGCAAAGAGTGGATGAAGGAATGATTGTTAAATTTTTAGTATTTAGCCACTTCCTTAAATTTTTTCTAGGAGTTATTAATTTCTTATATAAAGAACCATAGTCTTTTTCAGGTGTTGTTATATATTCAACGTTTCTGTTATCTGGCTCTTTTACAAAATCAGGAAATTTTTTCTCAATTTCAGCCGAAATACCAATATGTGAATTTAAAGAACCTGTGAAAAGTTCCACCTCAAAACCCTTATAAAGATTATTTTGACTCATTTATTTATCCAAACAGGCTAATGCTTTAAGTATCCCCTTTGCTTTATTTATCGTCTCTTGATATTCATTTTCAGGAAAAGAATCAGCAACTATTCCAGCTCCAGCTTGCACTGATACATCATATTTACCATTTCTTGAGGGTTTAACTATCATGGTTCTTATCGTAATTGCTGTATTTAATGCACCATTAATATCAATAGAACCGTATACACCAGCATAAGGTCCTCTAGGATCTTTTTCAAAGTGCTTAATCAATTGCATAGCTCTTATTTTTGGGGCGCCAGTTACTGTCCCAGCGGGAAAGGATGCTTTGAGCAAATCCCATACATCAGAATTATTTTTTAAGATTCCCTCAACTTGACTTACTATATGCATAACATGTGAATACTTCTCAATAACCATTAAATCCTTGACCTTGACAGTACCAATTTCACAAACTCTTCCAAGATCATTTCTCCCAAGATCAATTAGCATTACATGCTCAGCTATCTCTTTTGGATCTTTTAATAATTCCTTTTCTAATTCCAAGTCTTGTTGATTATCAACACCTCTAGGTCTTGTGCCAGCTATTGGTCTTAAGCTTGCAACAATCTGACTATTTTTATTTTTTTCTGCTTTAACCATTACTTCAGGACTTGAACCTATCAGATACCATGAGCCGAAATCAAAATATGACATGTATGGAGATGGATTAACCATCCTCAAACTTCTATATAAATCAAAGGGATCATTATTGACTTGAGTTTGGAATCTCTGACTTATAACTATTTGGAAGATATCTCCCTTTCTTATGTATTCTTTCGCAGAAAGAACTGCATCCTCAAAATCTTTTTTCTCCCAATTACTTTCTAGATCTAAATTTAAATTCTCATTTTCATTCCAATCTAAAAAATCATTTTCTTTTAGAGGAACTCTCATTAAATTTCTAGTTTTCTGAATTTTAGAAATTGAGTTTAGATACAACTCTTCAATTGAGCACTCTTTTGAAGAAGTTGTATCTGCATAAACCACTGCAGTAATACATCTTTTTATTTGATCAAAAACAACTAACTGATCAAAAAACATCCAGGAACCATATGGGATATTTTTTTCTGGTATTTCATTTATTGGAACGCTTGGTTCTATTCGATTTATTAATTCATAACCCCAAGAGCCATATAACTGTCCAATTGATGGTAAGTCATCTAGCATGGTTGACTTATATTCCTTTGTCCAACTTTTTAAAATATCAAAAGAGTCACCTTTATGTATTTCAGTTTTGCCATTATTCCAAGTTTTAACTATTTCTTCTCCATAACAAACGGCTTCCCAAAGAGGTTTAGTAGCAACAATACTCCACCTACCCAAATTCTCACCACCTTCAACAGATTCAAGAAAAACACCATGAGAATCTTTTGAAGATAATTTTAACCAAGTCGATAATGGAGTCTCTAAATCTGCTGGCCAAGTTTCAACGATAGGTATAAAATTTTTACCTTCCTTGTAAGCTTTAAAAAAATTATCTTTCTGTGAGCTGATCATATTAATAATGTCAGCCCAAATTATAATTATTTTCTACTTTTATATCAACTTTAAGGAAGTTAATCAAAAGTATTCTTAGTTGTAAATTTCAGACCCGCTGGATTAGGATTCTCACCTATTCTTCTAGGATTATGACCTACCTTCTCTCTGCCTTCATTAACTTTTTCAGGGAAAACACCATCTTTTGGGTGTAAAAATTCAATATCGCCACCTGGAAAAATTCGGTAGATTTTAAAATCTTCAATTCTTGGTTTAAAGGCTCTTAATTGTGTCCCTAATGCCAGGCATTGTTCTTTTCTTGCAAAGTACATTAAATTATCACCTTCATGCATAATAGCCGCTCCACCGGTGGGCAATTCAAATGCTTGTTCCTTTGAACTTTTCCATACAATTGCATATTTTTCTTCGGTTTCTGCTGAGTTTAATAAACCCCCAGTACTTCCTATATGCTTTGGAAATTGACCAACTAAAGTTTCAGTCATCCTTAATTTTGAGTTATTTCTAATAAGAAATTAGCATTCATATTTTGCAAAATTCAAAATTAATAGGAAATTTTCTACATTATTTAATATATGTATAACTTAATTCTCATTTCATTTTGCATCTGAAATCGGAAAAAATACTGTCAAACCTGTATCACGTCTCTGTGTGACATGCCCACCTAAACTAGCTAATAACTTTTGAGTGGCATTTTGACTAAGTTGTAAATTGCCAGTTTGAGGGTTCCAATTTAAAACAGGACCAATATCAGAACCATTATCTTTTTTTAGAATTTCTTTTTGATTATTATCTAATTTTTGTACTTTGAGTTGAAGTTTTAGTTTTTGGCCAGCTGGTCTTAATTCTAAAATTAATGTACTACCTTCTTTTAATCCCCTAGTATTTTTATCAATTAATCCTCTTAACATTAATTCTAATTTTTCAGAATCACTCAAAATTTGTGGAAGTTGATTGGGGATATCTATCTTCAAAGAAATACCACGTCGATTTAATTGTTTATTCCACAAAGGAGCAAGCTTTTTGAAAATTTCAGCTAAATTAATTTTCGCCAAGTTATTCAATGATGGTACTTCATTACTTACTAACTCTGCTGCATTAAAGATTAAACCAAACCTGTCAATTTGTTCATTACATTCATTATCTATTTGAATTAAACGATTTCTCATTGATTCATCCATTTTATATTTCTTTAAAGTAGAACTTATTAGGGTTCTTATTGTTGCCAAAGGAGTTCTTACTTCATGAGAAATTGCACGTAATAATTTTGCTTCAGTTATTTGCACATTTTTTTCATCATCTTTCACAGAATTCTGTATGTTATGGTTATGTGTATTGTTTGCTAATTTTGCCGATAATATTGGCCAAAATAATTTTTCAAATTGATTGTTAATATTAAGGTTACCTAAATTATTGATTGAATTGCGAAATTTTACTCCTTCCTCATAATTTTCTTGATTTAATTTTGCATTCATTAATTCAATTGAAAGTTTTAGGCTTTCTTCATCACTCTTCATTAGTAGAATTTTCTTATCTTTTTCTCCTACAATTGATAATACGCATTGAAAATTTGGGGTGATTATCATCAAAAAGGGTTCATATCCATCTTCCTGACAAAGATTTAAGACTTTATAATTACTAACTAAATCTAAATCTTTTTTTATCTTTTCTGAATTATTGACTGGTAAAAAACCTGCATTCTCATTTTGAAAATATGGAAACCCCTCAGGAGACCAAAGCCATCCATGAAGTTGATTTAAAAATTTTTTATCATTAAAAGCTGGCAAAGGCGAGGCAACCCACATCCCCCCCTCTTTATAATTCTTAGATAGGAAATCTTTTTGAATAACTTCTAAAGAAGCCCACCACATTCTTCTGGATGTATCATCATCCACATATATGGTTTGAACTCCTTTAATCAAAAGCTCTTGAATTTTTTTTATAGTTATTTGTGATTTCATCAACTTCTTAGTGATCTAGAACGTTTCAATATAGATAAAACAAATCCAATAGATATAAAATTAGTCACCAATGACGTTCGACCATAGCTCATAAAAGGAAGGGGAATCCCAGTAACTGGTCCTAATCCAATAGTCATAAATAAGTTAATAATTATTTGAAATACAAAAATAGAGGCTATTCCAATAACAATTAGAGATTCAAAGTTAGTCCTAGCAATTGATGCAGTATTAATAAGTTTTTTAATCAAAAAAAAGAGCAAACATAAAACTATAGTGCACCCCACAAAACCTAATTCTTCTCCTAAAGCACTGAATATAAAATCAGTATGTTGTTCAGGTATAAATTGCAAATTAGTCAGCTTACCTTTTAGCAAACCAGTCCCAAATAATCCTCCAGAACCAATTGCAATTTGACTCTGTATCAAATGATATCCGCCACCTAATGGATCTCTATTTGGATCTAAAAATAAAACTAATCTATCTTTTTGATATTCTTTTAAGCCATATTGCCACAAAATTGGTGTCAATTTTGCCACTAATAAATGGAACGAAATAGCGAGAGCAGAAAAAATAATTTTCTTTTTTGAAGATCTATAAGCAAGATATCCTATAACTGGAATCCAGAAAATAAGAATAATTGGTAAGGTTAAGTGTAGTATAGATGTGATAATACAAAACACTAATATCAATATCCACTCTATAGGCATTTGCGACCAATAAAGCATCACACTTGTCAAAACAAGTAAAACTAAAGAGGTACCTAAGTCCGGTTGAAAGAAAATTAATAACCAAGGAATAATTACTACTATTAAGGGCAATACTAAGTCTCTTATTTTTAGAATTATTTTTTTGTCGAGTACTAAAGCAAGAGTTAACACAGTACTAAGTTTAGCTACTTCTGAAGGCTGAAAAGAAAAGATGCCCATGTTTAGCCATCTTTGGGCTCCAGAAACTGAAATCCCAAAAAAATAAATTAGTAATAAGGATATTAAAGTAAACAAATAAAATGGAGCCACATACTTTCTAAGTCTCTCTAACGGTATATAAGAAATAAAAAATGCTAAAAAATAACCTAAAAAACCAGTTATGATGTGACTTAAATAGTTCGATACTAAAAGATCACCCTGAATACTTTTTATTAATAAACCCGAAATAATGACTAAAAACAGGGGAATTATAAGAAGTGGAGAAAATAAAAAACCTCTATTAAAGTTGTCTTTTTTTTGTAAAAATCCTCTGTTATTTAATAAAGAAATTCTCTTAAACATCAATTAACGATAAACAAATTGATTCTTAATTAATTGAGCTAAATTACCAAATACAACTGAACTTTCTTTATTTGGCTGGCTTACTGAGATTGGTACACCTTTATTACTATCATCAACGAGAGGAATTTCAATAGGAATTTGAGCTAATAATGGTAAGTCATTTTCTTTAGCTAATGTTTGTCCACCACCTTTACCAAAAATTTCATATTTTTTACCTGGCATATCTGGCGGAATAAATACTGACATATTTTCTACAATTCCCAGTAAAGGTACTCCGAGTTGTTTAAACATTGCTAATCCCCTCCTTGCATCTTGCAAAGATACTTGTTGAGGAGTAGTGACAACTATAGCTCCAGAAATAGGCACAGATTGAGAAAGGGAAATTTGAGCATCTCCTGTTCCTGGAGGCAAGTCAATCACCAAAAAATCAAGATTATTCCATTCAACTTGGTACAAAAATTGTCGGATAATACTATTAAGCATTGGTCCTCTCCATATAACTGGCTGACCTTCTTCTATAAGGAAACCCATTGATACCAATGAAATTCCATATTTATGAATAGGTATTAACCTTTGATCACTGCCACTACCTTCTGTAACCTTTGGATTCTGTTCGGCAACTCCCATCATTGAGGGAGTATTAGGTCCATATATATCCGCATCCAGCAAACCAGTTTTTAAGCCTAATTTAGCTAGAGAACAAGCGAGATTTACTGCAATGGTACTTTTTCCAACTCCACCTTTGCCACTGCTAACAGCAATGATATGTCGAATCCCATCAATCTTCTGCAACTCAGGAGCATTAGTTTGATTTTGAGATTCTGTTTTGGAAGGATTATTGTCTATCTCTATTTGAACATCATGAATATCTTCAAAATCCAGAAGTAATTCTCTAACCTCTTGTACAATTCTATCTCTCTGAGAATTTGCAAACGATGGTAATGATAATGTTACGATTACTCTAGGTATAGTTACTCTTACATTTTTAATCCAAGCTAATTCAATTACATTTTTCTGTGATCCAGCATCTAGAACTTTTTGTAAAGCAAAATTTGCATCTTCTATTGTGGTCATTAAATTTTTAAATATTTTGACAAGGTAGTCGACTGTTTAAAAGATTAAGAACTATGTCGAACTATCAAATAATAGGCAATAAGTACCCCCTAAGAGAAATTATAAAGAGAAACTTATAATTAACCAAAAAAAATTTTTTCTTCAAGATTTACTAAATACATGTTGAAAGAACCACCTAAAAACTCGAGAGAAAAAACTAAAAATCTCTTATTAACTCTACAAGACAAAATTTGTTCAGGACTTGAAAATGTAGATGGCAAAGGGAAATTTACAGAGGAATCCTGGCTAAGAGACGAAGGTGGAGGTGGAAGATCAAGAGTATTGAAAAATGGTTCTATTTTTGAGCAAGCAGGCGTAAATTTCTCGGAAGTACAAGGAAAAGAATTACCTCAATCTATAATCTCTCAAAGGCCAGAAGCAAAAGGTCATGAATGGTTTGCTACGGGAACTTCTATGGTTTTGCATCCTAAGAATCCCTATATTCCTACAGTTCATCTGAATTATCGATATTTCGAAGCTGGTCCTGTTTGGTGGTTTGGGGGAGGTGCAGACTTAACCCCTTTTTATCCTTATCTTTCTGATGTAAGGAATTTTCATAATGAGCATAAAAAAGCTTGTGAGAAAGTTGATCAAGATTTGCATAAAGTTTTCAAACCATGGTGTGATGAATATTTCTTCTTGAAGCATAGAAATGAATCTAGAGGCATAGGAGGTATTTTTTATGATTATCAAGATGGTTCAGGCAATATTTATAAAGGAAATAATCAAAATGGAGAAGCATCAAAAGCTTCACAAAATATTGGCAGATCAAATTTAAATTGGGATGATTTATTTTCTTTAGCAGAAAACTGTGGGCAGGCATTCCTACCTTCTTATTTGCCCATTATTGAAAAAAGAGCTTCTCAAACATATTCATCGAAGGAAAGAGAATTCCAGCTATATCGAAGAGGTAGATATGTCGAATTCAATTTAGTTTGGGATAGAGGGACGATTTTTGGACTACAAACAAATGGTAGAACCGAATCTATATTAATGTCCTTACCGCCTTTGGCCAGATGGGAATATGGATATAAAGCTAAAAATGGTTCTAGAGAGGAATTTCTCACATCAATTTTTACAAAGCCCCAAGATTGGTTAAATGATAAAGAGTTAGAAAAATTCTGTATAGAGAATAATATTTTTGATTAAAAATTATCGAATAAAATTTTTAAGTATATTAAATAGGTGTTTTAAATAAAGAACCGTCACTTTTCAATTGAAGTTTTTCTCCAAGTTCATTTTCTAAAGAGATTAATTCATCCCTATGGGCTCTAAGTCTCATAAAAGTTGAATCATTTTCATTTTCGTTGATCAACCTTAATTCAAATTTCTCCTCTCTTGCTGATTTTTTAAAATAGACAATTCCAGACAAAGGGCCACCAATTAATCCCAAAAGAATAGGCCACCAACCTAATTCAGGATATATTTGAATAATTACTAATCCCAAAGCACAAGAACCAAAACCACCAAGAAAACCTAAAAAAATTGCTAAAAATTTACTAGAAACAACTTGACCCTTGAATATTAAAATTCTTTGTTCAAAATCTCCTCCTGTTTGCTTCCATCCCCTCAAATTAAGCCATTCACATAAACCATTTAAAACCTTAATTGGCTGCTGAGAAGATGAAATCTCAACGATGGTTGTTCTATCTTTACTAGAAGCCCTAAGAAAAAAAAATAATCCTATAGCCAAGAGAATTGTCAGCAATAATGTTGAATTTAAGGAATATGACATTAAATAATTTTTTCTAGTAACTTGAGAATAAAAATTAAAGTTACATCATATTATAATTTTCTAGAATTATTCTGTAAAATATTCGTATTAGATAAAAATTCTTAATTAAATAAAATCTTAAGTAATATTCAACACCTTAAATTTCTTTAAATACTTATTAAAAATGACTATTGAAAATAAAAATATTGATCTTCTTTATAGCGATTTAACAGAAGATTTATACAATCTTTATAAAAAATCATCCTACCTAGCTATTGACACTGAAGCAATGGGTTTAATTCATGGAAGAGATAGACTCTGTTTAGTACAAATATGCGATGAATTTAAAAGAACATCGTGTATAAAAATCGAACTTAATACATCTTCTGCGCCTCATTTAAAAAAACTTCTTGAAGATGAAAAAATTACTAAAATATTTCACTACGCAAGATTTGATGTAGCAGCTCTAAAATGCAATCTTGAAATTAATACAAAAAATATTTTTTGTACAAAAATTGCTAGTAAGTTGGCAAGAACCTATACAAATAAACACGGTTTAAAGGATTTAATTAATGAATTGTTAGGTATAGAACTTGACAAAAGCTCGCAAAGTAGTGATTGGGGTAGAAACGAAGATTTAACAAAAGATCAATTAGATTATGCAGCAAATGATGTTAGATATTTAATTGAAGCTATGCATAAATTAAAAGTTATTTTAGAAAGAGAGGATAGATATGAATTAGCTCAAAAATGTTTCGAAACAGTTTCTGTACATGCTGATTTAGACATACTAAAATTCTCAAATATATTTGAACATTAAGAATCAATCTTCAGTTAAAAAATTATCTTCACCATCAAGAGTTTCCATAAGCTTATCAAGTATTCTTGAAGAACTTAATTTATCTCCATCATTTTTTTCACAAATTTTTAAAACATTTTGCGCAACTTGTATTTTTTCTTGAATAGTTTTCGAGCCTTCTTTTGCAATTTGAATTTCTACTTTCTTCTTAGCAGAAGATAAGCTTATACTCATAAGTTTTGCAATCTCTGCACAAATTTTTAGATATTGCCGATCATTTATTGGATACATAAAAGAATTAATAATTAATTAGCTAGTGCCATTTACTAAGATAACAAATGAAGGTTTATGGCATCTACGATTTTCTTACTTGCTCCGGATTCCCCCATTCTTTTTTTTCCAATTTTTGCTTGTTCTAACCTATCAACTTTTCCTTTTAAAAGTAAACTTAAACGTTTTAAAAGAATTTTTTTGTTCTTGCAAGCTAAAACACTACCTCCCAATAATCTTGATTGCCTTTTTGCAAATGATTTTGTAAATTGTGGTCCAGGTCCCGGTAGAGAAAGAGATGGAATTCCAAGGCCAGCAATTTGCTCTGTAGCAGTTCCTGCATTAGACAAACCAACTTCTGCCATATTGGCCCATAAATTGAATTTACCTTTTCCAATCACTACATATTGATCTTTCTTTTTCCATACTGAATCTTCATCAATAAGAAATTTAACTTTACTCTGTTTTATAAAACCATATTTATTTAAATAATTTTGAATTTGAATCACATTCGCATTAATGCTCAAAGGCAAGAGTATTAATAAATCCTTTGATAAATCAAAATCTTGCAAACAATTTAGAAAATTATCAAGATTTTTAAGAGCTTCAGGGTATCTACTTCCAACTAATAAAATAATCCTTTTAAAAGAAATAATATTTGATATCTTATCGTTTGTTACATTAACAAAATCCATCATTGGATTACCCAAGTATTTTGCATCAATATTTTTTTTATACAAATTATTAGCTGTAATTTTATCTCTCATAATTAAATTTTTACATCTTGGAGATTTCATTAAAAATATTTCCCATGGATCCCATTCAGAACCTTTCAACTTATGATAAAAATCGCTTAAATCCCAACCTGGCCCACTACTCCAAGTATGATCACTTTTGGGGGTTCCAATAAAACTAAAGTCGCATTCTGAACTCCAAGCGTAGAGTAATGGCAAGAAATCGCCTACTGCGATAATTTTGCAGTTATTTTTTGACTTCTTTTTTACAAGTAGAAAATTTCTTAAATTATCGATTAAAAATCCTGCTAACAAATCAAGCACAAATCCCCTCAGACTTTGATTGCTAAAACCCCCACTAGGCAGCTCTTTTAAATATCCTATTTTACGAAAATTCTTTGATTTTATGGAATTAAATACATCTCCATTTCCTACTAACGGCAAAACTTCAATATTTTTATTTTTTATTTTTTTTAGTAATCTTTTTATTATCTCCGATGCGATTACATCTTCTCCATGACCATTGCATATAAATAATAAAGAATGAGACACCTTACTGTTAAGATCATAAAAAGACTCAATCGAATCTTTTTCGGCGGCATGGCCAAGTGGTAAGGCAGAGGATTGCAAATCCTTTATCCCCAGTTCGAATCTGGGTGCCGCCTTATTTAATTTTTTTACGCATTTAATTATGAAATTTTCTAAGAACTTCAATTTCAAATAAAGGGTATAAACTTTCAATTACTTATTGATATACAGAAAAATAATCTTTTCTTTATTTTTTTAAATAATACCTGATATCCATTAATAAATAAAATTTAGTTAATTTATTAATTATTTTCATCAGATTATTTATATGAGAATTTGAATTATTCTAGTAATCATTATCTGCTACACACATTCCTAAACATCTCACACCATTTGATGCAGTCCTTTTACAATGATTACATAAAATGGGATCTTTCTCTGAAGTAAGGTTAATTTTAGAATTATTTTGGCCTTTAATACTTATTAACTCTTGTGTTGAATCAAATAGAGTCATTCTTGGAATCATCACCTGAATCGATACTAACAACAAGTGAAGCATTAGTGTTGGAAGAAGGTAAATCCATAATTTTTACAGTTTCTTTAGGCTCTTCAATAACTTGATTTTCTTCAGTACTTTCATCAACTGCACAAGCTTCAAGAGCCTCGCGAAGTAGTGAATCAAAAGTTGCTCCAGGCAATCTATGTCTTGCAACCTCCAGAAAAGTTCTAGGTAACGATTCAGATGCAGCATCTCGTAAAGCAGGATTATTCTTTCTATGTTCTTGTTCTTCTTCTATTGATTTAATAAACCTCAGTGTGACATCTCTTTTGGTAGAAGCTTTTATCAGCGTATCGTTTTCCGGATTAGTAACATTAGGTTCATTTTCAAGATCACTAAGTCTTTTTTCCAAACTATTTAAAACTTCATTAGCTTCTTTACTAATATGCGCTAATTGACCATCGGACAAATTAGGTAAATCAGCGACAAAAACTTTCCCATGATCTCTTAGTGTCAAGAAAGTTGGCCTTGGGCCTTGAGGCTGTCTACCAATTGATTCGGAATTATTACCTATTGGTCTTTTTGGAGGTGTAGGACCAGCTGAACTACGTCTACGTGTAATTCTTTGATTATTTGCAAAGGGCATTGAATAAAGGTTAAATCTTAATACTTAAACTTCCGATATAATTCGGCGGTAATTTTATTATATTACACCTAACTTTTTCATTTGGGTATAAAAAATAATTTTTTAAAACTCATTTAAACAAGGTAAAAAAAATTTAAGTTAAAATTTCTGGCAAAAATTTACTAATTGTTGAATCAGTTTTTCTAACTATCTTTCCAATTTCCCAACTATCTATATCATGATCTTTACAAATACTTAATATCGCTTCCTTAAATTTTTTATCAATAATTAAACAAAATCCCACTCCAAGATTGAAAGTATTCCAAAAATCTTTTTCGGGAATAGATCCTTTCTTTTTAAGGAATTTAAATAAAGTAGGTATTTGCCATGAACTGGTATTGATATAAGGAATAAAATCAGAAGGAATACATCTTGGTAAATTTTCTGGAATTCCTCCTCCAGTTATATGAGACATTGCTTTAATTTCTATATCTTCAGATAACATTTGGTTAATCACATTATTGTAAATTTTTGTAGGTTTCAGTAACTCATCATAAAAATTTAAGTGAGAAACTTTTTCAAATTCTTTATCTATTTGCTTATTGTTTTGAATAATTTTTCTTACTAAACTAAAGCCGTTACTATGAACTCCATTACTTTTTAAAGCAATTATTAAGTCATTTTCAGAGACTTTTTTACCATTAATAAGCTTATCCTCATCAACTATTCCAACACAAAATCCTGCAAGATCATACTTATTTTTTGAATAAAATCCAGGCATTTCAGCAGTTTCTCCGCCGAGTAATGAACAGTTATTTTCTCCACATCCATGAGAAATTCCCTGAACAACCCTCAATAATTGTTTCTTATCAAGCTTACCGGTAGCAATATAATCCAAAAAAAATAAAGGTTTTGCACCACTAGTAATGATATCGTTCATGCACATAGCAACTAAATCAATACCAACCTCAAAATGAAAGTTTTTACTTTGGGCTAATTCTAATTTTGTTCCAACACCATCAGTCCCTGAAACAAGAACTGGTTTTTTAAAACTATCGATAGGAATTCTAAACAAACCTCCAAACCCGCCAATACCCTCAATCACATTAGATGTATGAGTTCCTTCAACTGCCTGTTTAATTTCGGAAACAAATTCTCGCCCAGCTTCTATATCAACACCTGATGTTTTGTAATCCATGAAATAAAAATGATAGACTTTCCCTATATAGATATTCCTCCTAAGATTGTTTTTGTCCAGTAATTATTTATCAAATAGATTTATTTTTTAAAAACAAAGTGAAGAAAGTAATCATAAGGAAAACTGAAGAAATAGAAAATTGGAGGAGAAATATAAATAGTGAAATTAACTTCATTCCAACAATGGGTAATCTTCATGATGGTCATATTAAACTTATATCAACAGCAAAAAATGACAATTCTAATGTTAATTTAGTAAGTATTTTTATTAATCCACTTCAATTTGATAACAAGTTAGATTTAGAGAATTACCCTAAAACAATTGATAATGATATAAAAATCTCTTTTTCAAATGGCGCAGATGCTATCTTCATCCCAAGTAATGAAGATATATATCCACCGAATAATAAAAATATTAAATTCCTAAAAGCTCCAAAAGAATTATCTGCTGCATTATGTGGATTAAATCGAATTGGACATTTTGATGGCGTTTGTACAGTAGTTTATAGATTACTTAATCTCATCAAGCCAAAAAATCTTTACTTAGGAGAAAAAGATTGGCAACAACTTTTAATTTTAAAAAATCTTGTCATTAGAATGAAATTAAATGTTGCTATTAAATCCATTCCTACACAAAGAGATTTTGATGGAATTCCTTTAAGTTCACGTAATGTACATTTATCAAAAAACGAAAGAAAGTTGATTAGGTTTTTTTCAAGTGAATTATTAGAAGCAAAAAAAAAATTTCAACAAGATAAAAAGATCAATTTAAACCAAATAATTAAGAAGCTATCAGCAAAAAAAATTTCAATTGAATATTTAGAACATTTACACCCTCATACACTCCAAAAAGCAAGACTTGAGGATAATATTTCGTTATTGGCTGGTGCGATAAGATGTGGAGAGACAAGATTAATTGATCACGTTTTTCTAATGAAAAGAAGGCCGATTATTGCAATTGATGGTCCTGCAGGTTCAGGTAAAAGTACTGTAACAAAGTTAATAGCAAAGAAACTTAAACTTTTATATTTAGATACTGGCGCAATGTACAGGGCATTGAGTTGGCTTATGATAAAAGAAAGTATTAACTATAAAAAAGAAAAAAATTTACAGAATATTCTTAAAGGTATATCTATAGTTTTCAAGTCGAATACAAATTCACATCAGGATGTTTATGTTAATAACTACTGTGTTACTGAAGAAATTAGGTCGCAAAAGATAAGTTCCATCGTTTCTAAAATTTCCTCAATAAAAGAAGTAAGAGAATTCTTAGTAGAAGAACAAAGAAAAATTGGAGAATCAGGAGGACTTGTAGCTGAGGGAAGAGATATAGGAACTACTGTTTTTCCTCATGCAGAACTTAAAATATTTTTAACTGCTAGCATCGATGAAAGAGCAAAAAGAAGAAAATCTGATAAAAATAGTAAAGACTCACAAGAAATAGACCTTCATACATTAAAAGAACTTATAAGGACAAGAGATTTTGAAGATTCCAATAGGGAAATTTCGCCTCTAATTAAGGCGAATGATGCAATAGAAATTATTACCGACGGATATACAATTAATGAGGTAGTGGATAAAATTATTGACCTTTACAATGAAAAGATTCCTAAAGAGACTGAGATCAAATAAATTCAAGAAATACTTTCCAAAAAACCTTTTACAGAGTCTTCTAGAATGTCAAGGACATAATCAAATCCCTCATCACCTCCAAAATATGGGTCAGGAACTTCTTGCTCATTAAAAACTGACCTAAAATCTTGTATTTTTTTTATTGCTGCAAAACCAGTTGAAGCTGTTCTATTTTTAAGATCTTGAATATTTTTAAAATTTGAATCGTCCATCGCAAGAATATAGTTAAATTCGTCAAAATCTTTGCTATTAATTTGACGAGCCTTGCTTAAGATATTTATATCTCTTCTTTCTGCCGCAATTCTCATCCTAGAATCAGCTTTTTTCCCAATATGCCAACTCCCAGTTCCAGCAGAATCAACAATAAAGGCATCGGTTAATCCATTCTTTTCAAGTAGTCTTATAAAGATAGCTTCTGCTGCAGGAGACCTACAAATATTTCCCAAACATACAAAAAGAACAGAAATTTTATTCATATGATTTCAAATTCCAGTTGATTATAAGACTTTTAAGTAGTAAATAAAACTTCTTCAATTAAAGATTCAGTAAATTCTTTACCAAACAAACTCGACAACATTGGCCTTGCTGGATCGTTAGCTCTTCTATAATTCAAATAATTATTTTGACCGTTTATTAATTCTTTTTGCAGTTCAATAGTGACTTCTTTGCTTTCGAAAAGAATTTCCAAATACAAATCAAGATATTTCTTAAATGAGGTATAGAGCTGATTAGTAATTAAAAAATCACTTCTTTCTCCTTTTGATAATTTTGACCATATTACTCCTGGAGAAAAAAATCTAGCTACGTCCGCAGACATTTTTTCAGCTAATGGGAGTGATGAATGACAATGATTTTTGAGTTTTATAAGTTTTTCTAATAACTCATTATTGTATTGATTTTGTATTTTTAATGAAGGCTGAAAATCTAACACTATTAAATAACTATTAGGTAGAGAAACAAAATCTACTCCAAAAAATGGGACGTTATAAATAGTATTAGGAATAATTAAAAAATTTAAAACAGAATAATTTGGACTATTTATACAAACTGCCCTTGCGAATTGAATTCTTTTTTTATGCGTTACACCCCAAGTAGATAGATTCACATTTTTTTTTGATTTCTTTGAACCATAAGTTGAATCTTTATAAGAATATTCCGAGGGTATTTTTTTTTCTAAACAATTATATTTACTTAAATTGTTTGTTAAATATTTTAAGAAATTATGCCATCTCCAATCTGGCCCATAAAAAATAGTATCTTGTATTAACATTCAATGAATAATCTCATTATTTAATGTAAATAGAAATTTATTGATAAATTTTTTTGTCCATTTTTCTCCAAAAAAAGATTTAAACAATTTATCTGCAGGGTCTTTTTCAAAACTGTACTTATCATATTTAATTTGATTAATCTTTATTTCTTCTGCATTTAAAAATTGATTAACAGGATTCGATTTATAAATGTTCAAATAATTATTTACAAATAAATGGAATATATTATTTAAATCTCTATCAAGATTTAATTTATTTCCTCTACAAATAATCACCCATGGGGAAAAATACTTTTTTGAATCATATATATTCTTCATTTTATTATTATCAAATGCAGAATATTTTTTCTTAATACTACCTAAACTTGAACAATATTTTTCAAGATATTTGCTTTCTTGAATTAAAGGTTGATAATCAAGTATTGCTAATAACTTTTGAGAAGTTCCAAACCATAAAATATCAGCTCCTAAAATAGGAAATTCGCTATCAAAATTAGGATATGCGACCGTATTAAACACTTGCAGTTTTTTGCCACCATCTAATCTTGTTATTCGCCACTTTCTATATTCGGGAGATGAAAAAAGCCAATTTTTAATAATATATTTTGAGTCTTCATTGTGATGTTCTTTGAATTCACTAGATATTTGTACCTCATGTCCATTTGATTGATCAATATTGGTTTTAAGGAAATCAACTAATGAATCAAACATAAACATTAGGTCTCGGTACTTCCTTTCCTAACTTTTTTTGTAATGTAATTGAATACAATCTTGCCTAAAACAGCAATCAAGTTACCTTCAAGCTCCTTAAACATTTTCATATTGTAAGTAAAAGCTTGATTAGCTTCATCAATAATTTGATCAGCCGTATTTTGATTTATTGGAAGTTGATTCAAAGTAAGGGAATATTCCTCTTTGAATTTTTTTTCATCAGCAATTAATTCAAACTCATAAAAATTTAAACCATCATTTCCCTGCAAATTTAATGCTTTTTTAGCGATCCTTTTCAAGATTTGCCCCCCAGATAAATCTCCTATATAGCGAGTGTAGTGATGACCAACTAATAGCTCTGGTGAATTTTTTGCGACCTCTCGGATTCTTTCGACATATTCTTTTGCTGAGTACGAAATATTAATTTCATTCTTCCAGTTTTCACCAAAATAAAATTTAAGATCATTTACAAGAGTTTCTTTCCTGAATAATGATTTAAAACCTATAGGTTTTATGACGGGATGTTCCTCATTGACCAGTCTTTCAATTTCCTCCTCCATGGCTTCATAAACAAAATATAAATCACTAATTAATTTTCTATAAGATTTTTTTTCAACAACTCCTTTTAAAAAACAAGCCACAAAGCCAGTATTTTCTGCCATAGTGTGGGATTTTTTTGTCCCTTCTCTTAATTGTCCTGCAAGAGCAACTGCCATATATTTTGAATTATTTTTATAACTGTGTTTAATCTACAAGAAAAATACATAAAACAGCTAATTTTTGTTACCAGCAGATGTTTTAGAGAATAGCTTATAAAGTTCTTTACAAACCAGAAACAGATTATCTTTTTGTTCCTTTTGCGGTAGATGAGTGCCAGTCATTTCCCAATCACCGATGGTAGCCACTCTCCATCTCTCGGAGGGAACAATCATACCTCGCATTATTATTCCCAACAATTTCGGGACTCTGTCATTACTATCATTTTCAATTCTTAATTGTAAGAGTATCGCTCTACATTCAATAAGAGGACTCCAACCAGGAAAATGAAACGCAAAATCAATAGTATCTTGCATAGATTCATTTGTATTGTCCCAGGGACTAAAGTTTACGCTTGCATCTGGAAAATATTTCCGAAATAAAGCTGCAGTAGAAGCAATTTTATTAGCTATCTCAACATTACTTACATTTGAACTCGCATTCATAAATGGCTGAGTATTTTTTTTGAAAATGACATAATTTGCTTTAACTTGCTTATTAACTACTTTTTCTTTTAATAAAGATGTTGAAATGCTGATCAATAAACTATCCTCTATTCACATTTGACTAATAAATTTCTAGGTTTTAAAGAAAATAACTCATCGCAAATTAAAATACTATGAGCTTCAAAGAGTTATCTTTTATTAATTCAATGCTATGCCAAAATTTGAAAAATTAACTTTACCTAGTGAAGGCGAAATAATAACTTTTAATCAAGGCAAACCTAATGTTCCTAATAATCCAATTGTCCCATTTATAAGGGGTGATGGTACTGGAGTTGATATTTGGCCTGCTACTCAAATCGTTCTTGATTCAGCGATTAAAAAAAGCTATGGAAATGAAAGAAAAATTAATTGGTTTAAAGTCTATGCGGGAGATGAGGCTTGTGAACTTTATGGAACATATAACTATCTCCCTAAAGATACTATTGATGCAATCAGGCACTTCGGCGTAGCTATCAAAGGTCCTTTAACGACTCCCATCGGTGGAGGTATTAGATCTCTTAATGTTGCATTAAGACAAATCTTTGATTTATATAGTTGTGTTAGACCATGCAGATATTATTCAGGGACTCCGAGCCCTCACAAAAATCCCCAAAATCTGGACGTTATTGTTTATAGAGAAAATACTGAAGATATCTACATGGGAATTGAATGGGAAGCCGAGGATAATAATTGTCTTGAATTAATTAATCACTTAAATAATGTTGTAATACCAAATAGTAAAAATTTAAAAAATAGATCCATACCCAACGGATCAGGAATTGGAATAAAACCAGTAAGCAAATCTGGAAGCCAAAGGCATATTAGAAAGGCCATTGAACATGCTAAAAGATTATCAGGAGATAAAAGGCATGTGACTCTTGTACATAAAGGTAATATCATGAAATATACCGAAGGTGCATTTAGAGATTGGGGTTATGAATTAGCAGTTAATGAATTTAGAGAAGATTGCATTACAGAAAGAGAAAGCTGGATTTTAGATAATATTCATAAAAATCCTGAAATTACAATTGAAAATAATGCCCGAAAAATCGAACCAGGTTTTGACAAGCTTACAAATAACAAAAAAGCATTCATTTGCGAAGAAATTAAAGAAGTAATTGCATCAATTTCAAATTCGCATGGAGACGGAAAATGGAGAGAACTTATTCTTGTTGATGATCGGATAGCTGATAGTATATTTCAGCAAATTCAAACTAGACCTCAAGAATATTCAATTCTTGCAACCTTAAACCTCAATGGAGACTATGTTTCTGATGCAGCTGCAGCAATTGTTGGAGGCCTAGGTATGGCTCCTGGTGCAAATATTGGGGATAATGCAGCAATTTTCGAAGCTACGCATGGTACTGCGCCAAAACATGCAGGCTTAAATAAGATTAATCCAGGCTCAGTAATTCTTAGTGGTGTAATGATGCTTGAATATTTTGGTTGGGATGAAGCAGCTAACTTAATTACAAATGGTTTAAGCAAGGCAATAGAGCAAAAAAAAGTCACCTATGATCTAGCACGCTTAATGGAACCTAAAGTAGAACCTTTGTCTTGCAGTAATTTTGCTGAAGAAATTATCTCAAATTTCTAATTTTAGAAATTAGTTTTATTTTCAAAAACTTTCCAAATATTCACCAGTGAATCTTTAGTACCAATGTTTCCAGGATGTGTAACAACAGGAAGTTTTTCGCCATTTTTTAGGTTGGAAGTCACCACTGAAATGCCAGTTAAAATCTGTCCTTCAAGATAAACATAATCTGCATTAAGTCCATTACTAAGAATCAAATTTGTTGTTATTCCACCTTTTGAAATCAAATATCCTATTTCATATTTCAAATCTGCAACTAATTCAGCAATAAAACAAGCGAGTAAATTATAAAAATTAAATAGTTCAGAAGAATCTAAAGATATAAATTTTCTCGAAGTAAACAAAACAGGAGTTTTTCCTTTCTCAAAAGAAAATCTAATTTCTTTTAAAAATTTATTTTTAAACAAATTCCTTCGCTTCTGATTATTATTTGATGAAGTAATTTTAAAGAATTCAAAAACATCTAATTCAACTGGATTGCAATTAGTTATCTCTAATAAATTATTCAATTGTATTGTTGAAAGTTCTACATAAGATCCAACAATTATCAGTCCTGGAAGAAAACTCTTTTCTTTATTTCTTATTCTTAAATTAGAGAAAAATATTTCACTCTGAGAGAAACTTTTTTTATCAGAAATTGAACTTACAAAACTTGCTGCAGTTCGAAAAAGGAATTTTTTTTGTTTAATTAATTTTTTAATTACTAAAGAAAATTTTTTTAGTTGAGAATAATTTTCTACATCTACAATTACATGTTTATTATTCTTCAAATTCTTTAGTTTTTTGAAAACAATATTATTTTCTTCATCATTTAGCATTTCAATATCTGACAATAAAAGATTTTGAATATCTTCAAAATTTATTTGCGATTTACTCTGCTGAAATAAAAGATTCTTGACATTACTTGTCTCATATCCAAAAATTTTATCTTTTGCAAAAATTGTTTGACTTATAGGAGTTTTATCAACAAAATGAGCTCCATTAATTGTTAATCTTTTACCCTCTATGAAAGCTGGAATATGAAAAGTAGCATCAAAAGGACCTAAGCAACTATTTAGAGCAATTGGCTCTAAATAGTTATGTCCTCGAAGAGTAGAGTCTCCTCTACTTATAAAAATAATTTCTTCTTCATAGGCTTGAGAAGTAATTACATTCTTTAGATTTTTGCAAATTTCCTTTATTGTTGATTTCGCATCATTTTCCGACAGTGACCTTGTATTAGCCAAAATAAAAAATAAATTAGATTTAGATTCAAAACCTTTAACTAAAGTTGAGCAGTCCCACTTAAGCAGTAATAAGCAATCGTGAACAGTTTGAGAGCCTGTGGGATCATCATCTATAACGACAAATTTCATAAGTATTGCAAAATTACTTAAGAGATTTTATTTGTATTGAGGCATTTAACCTTTTACTATCATTTGAAGGAATCATAATCTTTCTAAATCCCTGAACAAAAGAATTTCGGGGACTAGTCCAAGGTTCGAGACATATCATTCTTCTTGGGGGATCACTCCAAATAACGCCTAAATCAAAAGGATATGGATGATTTAAAGTTACCTCTCTTTTGAAAATTTTATCTCGAAAAGAGCTTCTACCGGAAGTATACATTAGTAGATCAACTCCTAAATTAATTTTCTTTAATTCATCCAAAGTATTACTTATAGTATTTCTTTCTTGATCCTGACAATTAAGTGGATTATCAAGAAACTCTAAATTTTTGAAATCTGAAACATTAAAATAAGGATGCAAACCAAAATTTATAGGCATGGCAAAGTCTGTTTTATTATGGATTGAAATTTTAAATTCTAAAGAATTAATTTTTAAAATTACTTCTATTTTTAGTTCGAAATCGAAAGGATAATATTTTTTGGTTTTTTCAGATGAATTGAAGAACAAGCATAAAAGTTTTTCATTTTTATTGAAGGAGTATTGCCATTGCAAATCCCTAGCGAAACCATGTTGTGGTAATTGCAAATAATCATTTCCAAATACTGAACTAGAGGTACTGAGATTTCCACAAATTGGAAACAAGATTGGTATGCCTCCCCTAATACTTTTTGTCTTATCCATAAATCTTGTTTCATCGAAATAAAGTATTTCATTACCATCGGAAACCCAATTTGTAACAACACCTCCTCTTTCAGGACAAAATTTAATGTAATTATTTTTATCTAATTGAAAGACAAAAATTCCTTGGTCCTTATTAGATGATTCAAGTTTCACGATTATTACTTAAAGAGAATCAACCCAATCCAAAATATGCTGATTAACTAATTCAGGTATCTCATCATGAGGACAATGTCCTGCATCAAGAATAATTTCTTTTGTATTATTTGGTGTAAATTTTTTATATAGATTTCTTTTTTTTGGAGTGTTCATCCATGGATCTTTCCCGCCCCAAAGAAGTAATAATGGTGCATTTAGTTTTGCGAATAGCTTATCCAATGGCAATCCCTGAGGACCTGATGGGTTAAAAACACTTCTAAAAACATTAAAAGCTCCAAAATCTAGAGAAGGCTTCCTTATTGACTCAACTAAAAAATCATCAACATTTTTTTTATCAACATAAACTTGATTCAAAGTTTTTTTAATATTTTTTGGATTTCTCATATTCTCAAAAATCAAACGTTGAAGAACAATATTTTTCAAAAATATACCGGCAACTGTTTCAATTGAAGTTTGCAACATATTCTTTTTGAAAGTTTTTTCTTCACTAAAATATCCAGCAGCATTAAGTAAGATCACTCCTGCGTTTAGCTCATTTAATTCTGCACCAGCTGCTAATGCGGCATAACCACCTAATGAATTTCCAACAACAATTGTTGGTTTTTTTATTTTCTCTTTTACATAAGCGACAACCTGATCTTTCCATAAAGATCCTGAATATTCGACGTCTTGAGGCTTAGGACTTTTTCCAAAACCAAGTAAATCCATAGCATGAACTTCGTATTTTGTACTCAAAACAGGGATATTAAATCTCCAATGATCCGTAGAAGCACCAAAACCATGAATTAATAAAATTGCACACTCTTTTGATGCTTGCTCGGGTTTAGCGGAAACTGTATGAATTGGGTAATTTAAAAAATTCCAGTTATAATTTACATCACTATCTAATAGAGCTAACTTTTCCATTCATTAAAATTCTATCTTGATTAATTCTAATAAACTTATTTCCTAAAGAAGACCCACAGGATCAGCTGCAACATCATCTGAAATTTTATTGCCATCATTTGGGGGCTTATCTTTTAGAACAATTCTTAAGAGTACAGGTGCAAGAAATGTAGTTCCTATAACCATTAATAAAATAGCTGCTTCAAGAGAAGGAGTTAATAACTTAGCGCTTGTTCCTAGACCAAGAAAAATTAAACCAACCTCTCCTCTAGGCATCATACCCAAGCCTACAACTAATCTATTTGTAGGTTTATCACTTGAAAATACCCATCCTGCTGCAATTTTTCCAATAATCGCAACAACTAATAAAAATCCTGCAACTACAAGAGCTGATCTGCTTGTTGGATCAAGTGGATTGATAACAGATAGATCCATTCCAGCTCCAACCAATACAAAGAAAATAGTCGCGAATAAGGAAACTAAAGGTAAAACAGATTGTTGTATTGCATGATTATTTTTAGAACTACTAAGAATCAATCCAGCTGCAAAAGCCCCTAAAGCTGCTTCCAATCCAATGGCTGTTGCCACGAAACAACACAATACAAGTATCACAAAAGAAGCTACCACCACGGCTCCAGGAGCCTTTAATCTATCTAATAACCAATCAAAACCTGGAGCAGCTGTTCTACTTAATGCAATAGCAGCAATAACAAAGACTACAGCTGCTGCAACTAATTTAACAATAGGAGCAATTTCTAAAGTACCTCCGGCAGCAAGGGCGACTACAACTGCCAGAATAACAATTCCCAAAATATCGTCTAACACTGCTGCACCAATAACAATCTGTCCTTCTCTAGTTTTCAAATATCCCAATTCACCGAAAACACTTGCAGTAATTCCTATACTTGTGGCTGTCATAGATGCTCCAGCAAAAACTGCTGGAATTAGATCTACTTGGAAAATAAACATTAATCCAAGAGTTCCAAACGCAAACGGTAAAATTACGCCAGCCATAGCAACAGTAAAAGCCTGAGCACCGACAGCTACCAATTCCTCTAACTCACTTTCTAAGCCTGTTAAAAATAAAAGTGCATATAAACCAAGTGTTGCTACTGCTTGGAGCGAGGGAAAACTTTCGAAATAAACATCAGGTACTGCTTCTGGGGGGATTGACGCTAATGAACTAATAATATTTACAAGTCCCTCATTTAGTTCAGTTCCAGCCGAGGGCGGTATCAATAAATGGAATCCTGATGCTCCTATTACAACCCCTGCAAGAAGCTCACCTACAATCGTTGGCAAACTTAGTCTTACTAATACTTCTGCTAATGCTCTTGCTGCTAAAAAGATTAATAAAAATCTTATAACTCCTATCAACGTTTCAGCAACTTCTAAATCATGTGCACTTAATTCAGCAAGTAAAGAGTACATTTAAGTGTAAAAAATAAACTACCTAATTGGAAGATAGTTTATTGAGGGCCCACTTTAAGAAATATGTAAGAAAAAAGCAAAAATACTCAACAAGTGTGGATCTGAAGTTACAACAAAGAAATTTTCTTAAAAATGGCTATTGTCTGATATATGCCTAATCCAATGAATTCCAACGAACCCTTTGATCTGCGCTTGCCTACACCAGGCTGCTATTTAGATCCTGAGAAAGCTGGGATGGATTCAGATGCTGTTTTTCAAGGAATGACAGCACATCTTTTCTACACTCTTGGAAAGTTGGCAACCTCTGCAAGTCCTCACGACTTATATATGGCTTTGAGTTACGCAGTTAAAGATAGGCTAATGACAAGATACTTGGCCAGCCAAGAGGTCATAAGAAAAAAACCACAAAAAACTGTAGCTTACTTATCGGCAGAATTTTTAATAGGTCCTCAATTAAGTAATAACCTCCTCAATCTTGGCATAACTAAAGAAGCAGAAGATGCATTAAAAAGATTTGGTATTGAATCTTTATCAACAATACTCGAAGTAGAGGAAGAGCCTGGATTAGGTAATGGTGGTCTTGGTAGACTTGCTGCATGTTATATGGAATCCTTAGCATCTCTACAAGTACCAGCAGTTGGTTATGGTATTCGCTATGAATTTGGCATATTCAATCAATTAATCAGAGATGGTTGGCAAGTTGAAGTTACTGACAAATGGTTAAAAGGTGGATGGCCTTGGGAACTTCCACAACCTGATGAATCATGTTTTGTTGGCTTTGGAGGAAGGACTGAAAGTTATAGAGACGATAAAGGAAATTACAGATCAAGATGGATACCTTCTGAACATGCAATAGGTGTCCCTCATGATGTTCCAGTCTTAGGATACAGGGTTAATACATGTGACAGATTAAGATTATGGAGAGCTGATGCAACAGAAAGTTTTGACTTTTATGCTTTCAATATTGGTGATTACTATGGAGCAGTAGAAGAAAAAGTTGCCTCTGAAACTCTTTCAAAAGTTCTATATCCAAATGATGGTACCGACGAAGGTAGAAGATTAAGACTCAAACAACAACACTTTTTTGTTAGTTGTTCTCTTCAGGATATGCTGAGAAGCCTTGAAAAAAGATCAATAGCAATCACAGAATTCCCTAAGCATTGGACTGTCCAATTGAATGATACCCATCCTGCTATTGCAGTTGCTGAATTAATGAGACTTCTTATTGACCAATATCAAATAGGTTGGGATAAAGCTTGGAACATAACAACCTCTTCAGTTGCTTATACAAACCATACACTTCTACCAGAAGCTTTAGAAAAATGGGATTTAGGTTTATTTAATGATCTTCTTCCACGTCATCTAGAAATTATTTATGAAATTAATTGGAGATTTCTACAACAATTAAGACTACGTTATCCTGGAGATGACAAGATCCTTCAAAAACTCTCAATAATTGATGAAGAAGGCTCGAAATCAGTTCGGATGGCTCATTTAGCTACAATTGGAGCACATCACATAAATGGTGTTGCAGCTCTCCACTCAGATCTAATAAAAAGACAACTTCTGCCTGAGTTCGCAGCTCTGTGGCCTGAAAAATTTACAAATGTAACTAATGGAGTTACTCCAAGAAGATGGGTTGCCCTATCAAATCCTTCACTATCCAACCTTTTAGAAGAGGAAGTAGGTCCAAACTGGATAACAAATATGGAACTTCTTAAGAAGTTAGAAGAAAAAAAAGATGACAACAACTTTTTGCAAAAATTTGAGGAAACTAAACTAAATGGCAAAAGAAAATTAGCTAGCTTTATCCATTCAAAAACTGGAATACTTGTGGATCCATCAAGTTTATTTGATGTTCAAGTAAAAAGAATTCATCAATATAAAAGGCAACATTTAAATGCCCTACAAATTATTGCCCAATATTTAAGAATTAAAAACGGTACAAACAAGTATAAAGTCCCAAGAACAATAATATTCGGAGGTAAAGCTGCACCAGGATACTTCATGGCAAAGCTGATGATTCGATTCATTAATGGTATAGCTGATGTAGTTAATTCTGATCCAGATATGGATGGTTTATTAAGGGTAGTTTTTCTCCCAGACTATAACGTTAAACTTGGTGAAATAGTTTATCCTGCAACGGATCTTTCAGAACAAATTTCAACCGCTGGGAAAGAAGCATCTGGAACTGGAAATATGAAGTTTGCCATGAATGGAGCGTTAACGATTGGAACCTTAGATGGAGCTAATGTGGAATTAAGAGATCTTGTGAAAAAAGAAAATTTCTTTCTTTTTGGCAAAACTGAAAGCGAAATTATGGATTTAAAAAATAATAATTACTCTCCCAAAACTTTTATTGATCAATGTCCAGAGCTTAAAGAGGTTATACGCCTAATTGAAATTGGCCATTTTAGCAATGGGGATAAAGAATTATTTAAACCTTTATTAAATAGCCTTACAGGACATGACCCATTTTTTGTTATGGCAGACTTTGAGGATTACTTAATTAAACAGGATGTGGTTAGTGAATGTTGGAATAATAAAAAATCTTGGAACAAAATGGCATTATTAAATACTGCTAGATCAGGATATTTTTCTTCAGATAGATCTATTAGAGAATACTGTAAATCTATTTGGAAGGTATCTCCAATGCCTGTTGAAATTACTTGCGACATCGAAGAATTAACTAATTAATATTTTTCTTATCTGGTGAATCTGGAGTTTGATGGAATAATCTATTCAAAATCAATCTATCCATATTTAATGGGTCTGGGGCTAATTCATTTGCAATTTCTTTAAATTTTGATTCAATATTGTTTGAAATTTTTGTATCAAATATTCTTTCCATTAATGCTTCAATTGAATATAAATAGGCATTAACACTTTCCAGTTCATCTAAAGCTTCAGTAATTTCTGTATCAGAAATATGTTTTTCTTTTGGACTGTTATATTCATTTGATTCTCTTTCAGATAACTCTCTCTGCAATTCATCAGTAACCTTAGTACAAAGAGTTCTGAACGATTGTATAGATGCCCAATTCAATTCTTGTTGCTGCTTGAAAGTAGGAAATTCTCTAATCAGACGATCATGCTCTCTATAAAATCTCTGACAATCAGAGCATTGACAGGGTTCTTCAGCCAAAAGAAAATATAATTCTTTTTATATCATCTCACTATTTGGACAAATTTGTAGGGCCATCCAATAATTCGTCATTTTCATCGAGTGAATCTGGACTATCTGGTAAAGGTATCTCAATACTAGTAACCAAATTAATAACATCTCTTAGTCTCATTGAATCAGCAAACCATCCCATTGCTTGCTCGGCATCGCCTCTTTTTTCAGCATCATTTGCTTGATCTTCGTGAGCTTCAGCCAAAAGAGCAAGCCAGCAAAGGCATCTTGCTTGAACTATTGAAAGATCTAAATCATTAGGTTGGGATTTAGAAATGAGTTCATGCTCTTGTTGAATTAAGAGTTTTAAACGCATATCATGCAACTTAGCCATAAAAGATTTAATACTACCTCTACGCTAGCTCTAGAGTAGCAAGTTTGCACACATACTACATATAGTTTTTTAATTTACGGGACTGGCGGGAGTCGAACCCACGGCCTACGGTTTAGGAAACCGTTGCTCTATCCTGCTGAGCTACAGCCCCAATAGATGATTTTTGGAGTATTAGGCATTATGCTAGATGAAAGCAGGAGAGGCAATCGCAAGAAAGTTTTATTTTGGAAACAAGATAAAACTTTCTTGAGGAAAGTCCGGGCTCCCATATGGTCAGGCTTGCTGGGTAATTCCCAGTGCGGGTAACCGTGAGGATAGTGCCACAGAAACATACCGCCTAATACTATACGTATGGCAAGGGTGCAAGGGTGTGGTAAGAGCGCACCAGCAACATTGAGAAGTGTTGGCTAGGTAAACCCCGGCTGGGAGCAAGGCTTAGTAGATTTATGACCATTACACAATCTACTTTTAAGCGCCGCTTGAGACTGTGAAGTAATTCCAGTCCTAGATAGATGATTACCCATCTTAATTAAGATGAACAGAACCCGGCTTATGACCTGCTTTCTAATTATTATGATTTTTCAAATCAGATGACAAATATAATTAACGCAAAGAGAATTAATCAAATAACTACTTTTTTAAAGTCTTTAAATATTAAATCAAAAAGATTTTCTGAAATTATTAGTACCCAAAATATTTCAATTATTCAAGATTTTAATCAAGCATTTATCCACTCCTCAGAGGACAAAATATTAAATTATGAAAAACTAGAATTTTTCGGAGATGCAGTACTCAGATTAGCTGCTTCTGATTTTATTGAAAAAAAATATCCTCAAATGAGTGTAGGACAAAGATCAGAGCTAAGAGCACAAATTGTAAGTGATGAATGGTTAACTAAATTAGGGGAAAAAATTGATATAGAGAAATTAATAATTAAAGGACCTAAAGCTCTTGGTGATGAAAATTCAAAAAACACTATTATTGGTGAAGCTACAGAAGCTTTAATCGGTGCTGTTTACAAATGCTTTAATTCTATTCAGGAAGTAAATCTGTGGTTAGATGATATTTGGGAGGAAGATTCAGAAATATTTTTAAAAGCTCCATATAAATTCAAATCTAAGACAGTATTGCAAGAATGGTGTCAAAGCAAAGGTTTGGATTTGCCAGTCTATAAAATAATTCAAGTCTCAAAGAAAAATGGGGACCCTAAAAGATTTTGTTGCGATATATTTATCGAAGGATTAAAAGAATCATCTGCATTCGGCAAGTCCCATAAACAAGCGGAAACAAATGCAGCTAGAGTTTTGATAGAAAAATTTATTAATATAGGTAAAATCTAATTTTTATACTATTTCTAAATTGGTTAGCTGAAAAGTTATGAGTTTATCCCAATTACCTCCCTCAAAAAGAACTGCTGCTCTTTTTTTAGTAACTCTTTGTACAAAGCCTTTATATCCTCTGTAGATTGAGTTGGTATCTTTTACAACAACAAAAGATCCAGGAAGTATGGGTTTATTAGTTAATTCCATAAACACTCTTTATTAATACAATATATGATAAATAAAAATGAATGGTTGACTGTTGGATTCATAACATCATGTCATGGAATTAATGGACAAGTAAAAGTTAAATCTTTAAGTGATTTTGAAGAAAGATTCTTAAAACCGGGAATTAGATGGTTGCAAAAAGAAAATGAACTTCCTTCAAAAATAGAACTTATATCTGGTTTCAAACAGCCTGGCAAAGAAACCTTCATAGTTAAGTTCCAAGGAATAAATACAATAAATCATGCAGAGCAACTGAAAAATTTTAAAATTATTGTAAAAACCGATACATTACCCAAATTAAAAAAAGGAGAATTCCACATGTTAGAACTTATAAATCTCGCGGTCAAGACTTTAGAAAATGATGAATTAAAGACAATTGGGAAAGTTATAAATTTAGAAAATGAAAAAAATAATTTACTTGTTATTGAACTATTTAAAAATCACAAAAAAGTTCTTATTCCATTTGTTAAAGCAATAGTCCCATTAGTAGATATAAAAAATAATTTTCTAATCATCAATCCTCCAAATGGACTTTTAGAGTTATAAATTTAAAATAATTAAATTTTGTAAGAAACTCATCATTCCACAGTTACACTTTTGGCTAAATTTCTTGGTTGATCCACGTCGAGTCCTCTATGCGCTGCAATATGGTAACTCAATAATTGCAAAGGCAATATATTAAGTAGAGGTGAAATCCATTCATTAGAGGAAGGAACTTTCATTAAATAATCAAAGACTTCAGTTCCATTACATTCAGGAGCAATCCCAATCAAATATGAATCTCTAGCTTTTGCTTCTTGAGCATTACTGATAACTTTATCAAAAACCTCACCAGGAGAGGCAATAGAAATTACAGGTACTTTTTTATCTAATAAAGCTATTGGACCGTGTTTCATTTCACCAGCAGGATATCCAGCTGCATGAATATAACTAATTTCTTTAAGTTTTAACGCGCCTTCAAGAGCAATAGGATAATTTATTCCTCTTCCTAAGAAGATAACATCTTTAATATTAAAAAAGTCATGTGCTAGCTTTTCTGAAGATTTATTATGTATCTCTAAGAGATCTTCCAGTAATGGCGGAAGTTTTATAAGTTCATTTATTAATTTACCTATTTCATCAGGACTTTGATTTCCTTTGATTTGAGCAAATTTTATGGCTAATCCATAAAAAGAAAGTAATTGAGCAAAAAAAGTTTTTGTTGCTGCAACTCCAACTTCTATTCCTGCACAAATATCAATTATATTTGATACCTGCCTTCCTATGGAACTCTCTTTTCTATTTGTTATTGCAATAAGATTGGGTTTAAATTTTTCATTTTCAATTGAAGAACGTCTTTTAATTTCCATATCAATAGCCGCAATTGTATCAGCAGTTTCTCCAGATTGAGTGACTCCAATAGTTAATGTATTTGGCAATATTGGAGTTGGTGAATATCGAAATTCGCTTGCATAAAAGACATTTGTAGGGATACCTGAAAATTGTTCTAATAAAAAGCTGCCCACCATTGCAGCATGTTTACTTGTGCCACAAGCAATAATTTCAATTCTTTCTATTGATTCAAAAAAATCTGTATCAAATGGATATTTAATTTGATATTGACCATTATCTAAGTTCTTAATTAAATAATTTTCCAACCAGTTTTTTGCAGTCTGTGGCTGATCATATATCTCTTTCAACATGTAGTGTTTGAAATTCATCTTATCCATTATTTGCTCTGAGACTTTCAAAGAAACTGGATTTCGATATTGTCTTTCGTTGCTTGAGTCATATATTTCAATTCCAAGCGGAGTCAACAAAGCTATTTCTTCATCCTCCATAGGCAAAATAATATTCGTAAAGTTTGCAATAGCCGGAGTATCGCTAGCACAAATAAATTCTCCTTCACCCAATCCAATAATCAAGGGAGCTTGTCTTCTTGCAACTACCAAAGAGGTTGGAGCACCAGACCATAAAACTGCTAAAGCATAAGACCCTTCTAAATCTGATATTACATTTCTAACAGCTACCAATAATGTTGAACCATTATTCTCAAGATTAAGTTTACTTAATGTATTTAACTCTCTTTGAATTAGATGGGGAATTACCTCGGTATCTGTATCAGAATTAAAAATAATACCCTCTTCCTCTAATTTATTTTTTAAATCTTGGAAATTTTCAATGATTCCATTTTGAACAACTGCTATGTTTCCTGAACTATCGGTATGAGGATGTGCATTTTTAACCTCAGGCTTTCCATGAGTTGCCCATCTGGTATGACCTATTCCCACAGTTCCAGGAATATTATGATCATTAAGATTACTTTTTAAATTCTTGAGTTTTCCTTCTGCTTTATTACAAGAAATACAATTTGTTTCGGAATTTATTATTGCAATACCTGCAGAATCATAACCTCTGTATTCAAGTTTTTCTAAACCATTAATTAATAATGGTAAAGCTTTTTTATATCCAGTTACAGCAACTATTCCACACATACGATTTTTTTTTTCAATTATATTGAAATAAAATGCGTATTTAATAAAACATGGACTCTCTTAAAACTGCACTATAAAAATTAATATGCTAAACCCATGCTCCTAGAAGTCTCATCTCCTAAATAAACACGGATACTTAAGAAATCTGTGGGACATGCGGTTTCACATCTTTTGCAACCAACACAATCTTCTGTTCTAGGAGATGAAGCTATTTGGCCAGCTTTACATCCGTCCCAAGGAACCATCTCTAAAACATCAAGTGGGCAAGCCCTTACGCATTGAGTACAACCAATGCAAGTGTCATAAATTTTAACTGCGTGTGACATGTAAAAATTGTCTTTTGAACCTCGTTTTATAATACTATTGTCTTACAAAGAAATTAAAAAAATTAAGATATGCTTCACTCTTGTTAACTCTAGGGCATAAAATCATATAGATAATTAGTAATTTCCATAAACTATGTCACAAGAAATTCTCGAAAAAGTCTGTTCTATTGTTTCAGAACAATTAAGCGTTGAAGCAGGAGAAGTAAAATCAGACTCAAATTTCCAAAATGATTTAGGTGCAGATTCTCTAGATACTGTTGAATTAGTCATGGCTCTTGAAGAAGCATTTGATATTGAAATTCCTGATGAAGCAGCTGAAGGAATAGCAACTGTTGGCGATGCAGTAAAATTCATCGAAGAAAAAAAAGGTTAGTATAGGATGCCAAATTTCCATCGAGTAGTTATTACTGGTATCGGAGCAGTAACTCCAATTGGTAATAACATTGATGAATATTTAGTCGGTCTTCAAACAGGTACTAATGGGGTCTCAAATATTACTCTTTTTGATCCTGAACAACATGCCTGCAAATTTGCTGCAGAAGTAAAAAATCTTCAATCTGAAAATTTTATTGAAGCTAAAGAATCCAAAAGATGGGATCGTTTTTCCCAGTTTGGGGTAATTGCTGCAAAGCAAGCCTTTATTGATTCTGGACTTGAAATTACTGAAGCGAATGCATCAAGAATTGGAGTGATTATTGGCTCTGGTGTTGGAGGATTACTAACTATGGAAAGTCAAGCTCAAATATTGAGTCATAAAGGGCCTAAAAGAGTAAGTCCATTTACAGTCCCAATGATGATTCCAAACATGGCCACTGGGTTGGCTGCAATCGCTTTGGGCGCAAAAGGACCAAGTTCCTCTGTTTCTACCGCTTGCGCTGCCGGTTCAAATGCAATTGGTGATTCTTTTAGATTACTCCAACTTGGAAAAGCAGATGCAATGATCTGTGGGGGAGCAGAAGCAAGTATTACGCCTCTCGGAGTAGCTGGTTTTGCTAGTGCCAAAGCTCTTTCTTCAAGAAATGAAAGCCCTCAAACTGCTAGCAGACCTTTTGATGCAGAAAGAGATGGATTTGTAATTGGAGAGGGATCTGGAATTCTTATTTTAGAAACCTTAGAAAATGCACAAAAAAGGAATGCGAGAATTTATGCAGAAATAGTTGGATATGGGACAACATGTGATGCTCATCATATTACTGCTCCATCTCCAGGCGGGGTAGGAGGCGCCGAAGCTATCAAATTAGCAATTGAAGACGCTTGTCTCAGCCTTGAAAAAGTTGATTACATAAATGCTCATGGAACAAGTACATCAGCTAATGACAAAAATGAAACTTCTGCAATTAAATCTATTTTTAGAGACAGATCTTACCTCATTCCTGTAAGCTCTACTAAGTCGATGACAGGTCATCTCTTAGGAGGCTCAGGAGGAATAGAAGCTGTAGCTTGTATACTTTCTTTGACACATAATTTTATCCCTCCTACAATTAACTACGTTAATCGGGATCCTGAATGTGATCTTGATTATGTACCAAATAATGCAAGAGAAGCTCAAGTAGGAGTTGCTCTTTCTAATTCTTTCGGCTTTGGTGGTCACAATGTTTGCCTTGCTTTCAGCAAAATGAATTGAAGACAACCAATTCTGTATTTCCAACTTTACTTATTTTAAAACAATGGTCGCTGCATCTGTTTCATTAGAATCACTTTGTGTAAATAGTATAAGAATGCTTGCTGTAGATGCAGTAAATAAATCTAATAGTGGACATCCTGGATTGCCGATGGGGTGTGCTCCTATGGGTTATGCATTATGGCAAAACATGCTTAATCACAACCCGAATAACCCAAAATGGTTCAATAGAGACCGTTTTGTATTATCAGCTGGTCATGGCTGTATGCTGTTATATTCCTTGCTTCATTTGACAGGATATAAATCAGTTTCCATAGAAGATATTAAGGAATTTAGGCAATGGGGATCAAAAACTCCTGGACATCCAGAAACATTCGAAACTGAAGGAGTTGAAGTTACAGCTGGACCTCTTGGAGCCGGAATTTCAAATGCAGTGGGTTTAGCAATAGCTGAAACACACTTAGCAGCTAAATTTAATAAGTCTGATTGTAATATCGTTGATCACTACACTTACGTAATAATGGGTGACGGCTGTAATCAAGAGGGTATTGCATCAGAGGCTTGCTCATTAGCAGGTCATCTTAAGCTTGGAAAATTAATTGCACTTTATGACGATAATCAAATTACAATTGATGGACGAACCGATGTTTCTTTCACTGAAGATGTCTTAAAAAGATACGAAGCTTATGGATGGCATGTACAACATGTTGAAAATGGGAATCATGATGTTAAAGGAATCACTGAAGCTATCGAAAAAGCAAAATTAATTACAGACAAGCCTTCAATTATAAAAATTTCTACAACGATAGGTTACGGTTCTCCAAATAAATCAGATACTGCTGGAATTCATGGAGCAGCTGTTGGAGAAGAAGAAGCTGCATTAACTAGAGAGTTTCTAAATTGGGAATATCCTCCATTTGAAATACCCGATGAAGTATATACGCATTTTAGAAAATCAATTAACAAAGGTGAAAATTTAGAGAAAGAATGGAATTCTAAATTTGAAGAATATCAAAAAAAATATCCCTCTGAAGGAGCCGAATTAAAAAGAATGTTAGAGGGTCAATTACCTGAGAATTGGGACTCAGATCTCCCCTCTTATTCGCCTAATGATAAAGGTTTAGCCACAAGAAAGCATTCACAAATATGTTTGGGTGCTCTAGGTCCTAACCTACCTGAATTAATTGGCGGATCAGCAGATTTAACTCACTCTAATTACACAGATATAAAAGGAGAAACTGGATCATTCCAGCCAGATAGTCCTGAAAAAAGATATTTACATTTTGGTGTACGAGAGCATGCAATGGCAGCTGTACTTAATGGTATTGCCTATCACAATAGTGGTCTTATCCCTTATGGTGGAACCTTCCTTGTTTTCGCCGATTATATGAGGGGCTCAATGAGGCTTTCAGCACTCAGCGAATTAGGAGTAATCTATGTCTTAACTCATGATTCAATTGGTGTAGGAGAAGATGGACCAACACATCAACCTATTGAAACTATCCCTTCTCTTCGCGCAATGCCTAACATGCTAGTTTTCAGGCCTGGAGATGGCAACGAGACGAGTGGAGCTTATAAGCTTGCTATTCAAAATCGAAAAAGACCTTCTGCCCTTTGTTTAAGTAGACAAGGTATGCCAAATCAAGAAAATACTTCGATAGACAAAGTTGCTTTAGGAGGATATATAGTTTCCGATTGTGAAGGAACACCAGACTTAATATTTATTGGTACTGGAAGCGAACTGAATCTTTGCATTGAAGCAAGTAAGGAAATTTCCAGCTTAGGTAAAAAAATTAGAGTTGTTTCTATGCCTTGTGTAGAACTTTTTGAAGAGCAAGAAGAATCTTACAAAGAAAGTGTTTTACCTAGTAGTGTGAAAAAGAGAGTTGTAGTAGAAGCTGCCCATTCATTTGGTTGGCATAAATATACAGGTTTTGATGGAATTTGTATTACTATGGACAGGTTTGGTGCATCAGCACCAGGTGGAGAATGTATGAAAAATTTTGGATTTACAGTCGAAAACGTAGTTAATAAGACGAATGAAATTCTATAACTACTAATTGACAACTACACTGAAGTATTGCATTCTTCAAGCTTATCTTTTAACTGATCAAGAGATTCATCAGAAATCTTTGAATTCATTGGACAATGTTTAGGTCCACACATTGAACAAAACTCTGCCTTTTTAAAGATTTCTTCAGGCAGTGTTTCATCATGGTACTGCTTTGCCCTTTCCGGATCTAATGAAAGTTCGAATTGTTTATTCCAATCAAAGTTATACCTTGCATGACTAAGTTCATCATCTCTATCACGAGCTCCAGCTCTATGTCTTGCTATATCAGCAGCGTGAGCAGCTATTTTATAAGCAATTAAGCCTTCTCTCACATCTTCTGCATTTGGTAGACCTAGATGTTCTTTTGGCGTTACATAACATAGCATAGAAGTCCCATACCATCCTGCCATCGCCGCCCCAATAGCACTTGATATGTGGTCATAACCAGGGGATATATCTGTCACTAATGGACCAAGCACATAAAATGGGGCTTCTGAACATTCTTCCATTTGCTTTCTTACATTAAACTCAATTTGATCCATAGGTACATGACCAGGACCCTCAACCATTACTTGAACATTATGTTCCCATGCTCTTCTAGTAAGCTCGCCTAAGGTCTTCAATTCAGCTAGCTGAGCATCATCAGAAGCATCATGCAAACATCCAGGCCTTAGTGAATCTCCTAGAGAAAAAGTACAATCATATTTCTTGAAAATCTCACAGATATCATCAAACCTTGTATAGAGAGGATTTTGTTTAAAATGATGTAACATCCATTGGGCTAAGATACCTCCCCCTCTACTGACAATTCCAGTAATTCTTCCTTTAACTTTTGGCAAATGCTCTATTAATAGACCAGCATGAATAGTTTGATAATCTACGCCCTGCTGACAATGTTTTTCAATAATATGAAGAAAATCGTCTTCTGTTAGTCTATCTATTGAACCATGAACACTTTCTAAAGCTTGATAAACAGGAACAGTTCCTATGGGAACAGGAGATTCTTGAATAATTGCTTGTCGGACTTCATCTAAATTTACTCCTCCCGTAGAAAGATCCATAACCGTATCAGCACCATATTTAACAGCAAGTTTGAGCTTTTCTACTTCTTCATTGATATCACTTGCATTAGGGGAAGCACCAATATTGGCATTAACTTTGCATCTAGAAGCAATACCTATAGACATTGGCTCAAGATTCAAATGATTAATATTCGCTGGAATAATTAATCTTCCTCTTGCCACTTCTTCCATTATTAAAGAAGAAGGAAGATTCTCTTTTTTAGCAACAAAATCCATTTCTTCAGTGATATATCCATTTCTCGCAAAGTTCATCTGAGTTACATTGTCTTTCCCAAGGCGAGACTTAATCCAAGAACTTCTCATAATTTCTTAATTTTTAAAAGTGCTATTACTAAAGTTTGATCAAATCTCAACTTCCCTGCATCGAAATTAATGATTCAGGTTCAAAGGGTATGATCTCAGCTAAGTTAAATTTCTTAGCACCCCTAGTATTTATCTTATTAATAGCTCTTTTCTAAAAATAAGTCATCTCATATTGCGTGAAAATAAATAAAATTGTTTTATTTATTTTTTTGATAAGACTTTATCTTTTTTAAAATATTTTTTCTATCCAATTGTCTGCTAATACCCCTCTCCAAAATAATTACAATACCCATTAAGCCAATAGGTAAATAAAAAATCTTCTTGGAATTATCCCTAAATATTAATCCGACGGCAGATATAAAAATCATGAAAGGAGCTACAAAAGATAAAATAAATCTTTTATTAATTTTCATTTGCCAATAGTATTAATTTTTTCATTGTTTAATTTTACTATGGATTCTGTTATCACTTTAATTCCAACAGCAATAGCTCTTTCATCAGGATCAAATTTAGAACTATGAAGAGGAGCACATCCATTGGAACTAGAAACCCCAAGCCTAAACATAGCTCCAGGAATTTCATTTAAGAATTCAGCGAAATCCTCAGCTCCTAATGATGGTTTTTGTAATTCGATTACATTTTCTTGACCCAAAACCTTAATTCCCGAATCTCTGAGGACTCTATTAATTTCAGGATTATTATTAACTGCCGGAGTGATTTCTCTAAATATTACTTTTGCTTCAGCTCCGCAACTATTAGCTAAAGAAGTGATATTTTCATTGAGCCAATTACCAATATTCGTAAATACTTTACGATTAGTGCATCTTACAGTACCAATTAAATTAACCTTTTCTGCGAGAACATTGAATGCATTGCCACCATTTATTTTCCCAAAAGTTATTACTACTGGATCTAGAGGGTCTAACTTCCGTGTTATTGATTCTTGAATTCCCGAGATAACTTTTGAGGCCGCCCAAATAGCATCTACCCCTTCATGAGGTCGAGCACCATGGCCTGATTTTCCTTTAATCTCAACATTAAGTTCTCCAGCAGCTGCAGTTAAACTTCCCTCTTTAATGCCAATAGTCCCTACGGATAAATCGGGGTAGACATGAACTCCCAAAATATGGGTTAAACCATTAGTTGCACCATCCTCAATCATCCATCTAGCTCCACTAGCAATTTCTTCAGCAGGCTGAAAAATTATCCGAGTCCCAAAATTTAATTTTAAATCCTTAATAATTTTTGCGACACCCAATCCAATCGAGATATGCAAATCGTGACCACAGGCATGCATAACACCATCTACTTTGGAAGAAAAACTTAATTTAGTTTCCTCAAATATTGGCAAAGCATCCATATCCACTCTTAAACCTATAATACCTTTATCTAGGGGGCCAAAATCAGCAATAACTCCAGTCCTACCTATAGATTCTCTAACATTCCAACCAATATCTTTTAAAAAACCACTGATCAAGATCGCTGTTTGATTTTCAAGTCCACTTAATTCCGGATGTTCATGGATATGTCTTCTTAAGTTAATTAATTCATCATTAAATGAATCAATTTTTTTTTGTAACTGATCTCTATTCATTACTTATTTCAAATCGATAAAATTCATTAAATCTTTAATTGGTTGAGGAGGCCATCTTCTTATTTTTTTTAACCATTCTTCATCACTATATCTAGGATCTAATTCAGTTACCGCTATCCAATTACTCTCTGCTTTACCAGCTTCACCATTAGACCAATTCAAAGCTGTTAAAGCTGCCCTAGCATCTACAAAAGTTGGATAACGTCTAATTAACTTTATTAATTCTTTTTCAGCTTCATCAATATTTCCCAACTGGAAATCTGCTAACGCCAAACTTGACCTAGCCATGGCAAATCCTGGATTATATAAAGCAGCTTTCGAGAATAAATCTCTTGCTTTATCCCAATGGGATGTAGATCCTTCGACGTTAGCTAAATTATATAATGCAGAGAAATTTTTACTATCAAGGGAAATAACGAACATATAATCCTTTTTCGCTTGCGACCATAAACCCAATGCTTCCTCAGCAATCCCCCTGTTAATGTAAGGATCTATTTCACTAGGATTCAAACTTATTGCCTTATTTTGGTCATCTATTGATCCCTTAACATCTCCTACAACAAGTCTTACATTTCCTCTATTGCTAAAACCTGCAGCATCATCTGGATAAGAATCGAGATATTGATTCCATTCTTGTAAAGCGAGATTAAATTTTCCGCTTGAACTAAGATCTAACGCATTTTCAAACAAATCCTGTCTCGAAGATAATGAATAGCATGGTGCAATATAAAAAATATTGAAAAAAATAAAAATTAATAAAAAACAAACCTTAACTTTTTTAAAAGTTATCATCTTTTGAATCAATGTACTTTTTTCCTAAAGCAGTAAGCAATCTTCCTCGAGGAGTTCTCGTGAGAAAACCAATTTTAATAAGATATGGCTCAACAACAAATTCTAGCATTGAAGAATCATCTCCCAACCCCGATGCAATTGAATCAAGGCCAGTTGGAATATTATTGTTTTGGTTAAGAAAAGATAAATAGTGTCTATCTAAAGAATCCAATCCTTTTTCGTCTATTTGGTAAGAATTTAAAGCTTTTTTTATTAAATTCACTGAGATAGTATTAGTTTTCATAACAACTTGAGCATAATCTCTAACTCGTCTTAATAATCTTAAAGCAATTCTTGGAGTCCCTCGAGATATCTTTGCCAAATCATAAGACGCTTCATCTTCTAAATTGAGGTTTATTAATCGGGAGAAATTAACAATAATTTGTTTTAATTCATCACATGTATAGAATTCAATTTTCTGAGATATCCCAAATCTGTCTCTTAGAGGTGCACTTATTGAGGCTAATTTAGTTGTCGCGCCAATCAGAGTAAACCTAGGAAGATTAATTGTTCTGCAACGAGCTCCTCTATTAGCTCCCATAGTTAAGTCAAGTCTAAAATCCTCCATTGCAGAATATAACAACTCTTCAGTTAACCTATTTAAGCGATGTATCTCATCGATAAATAAAACTTCACCTTCTTTTAATCCAAGAAGTAAACCTACAATATCTCTTGGTCTTTCAATTGCTGGTGCAGTCGCAATCCTACATTTTGTATTCAATTCGTGGGCTATCAAAAAAGCAAGAGTAGTCTTACCTAGACCAGGCTGTCCATATAAAAGAGTATGCTCCAAAGGTTCTTTTCTAATAATTGAAGCATCTATAGCTATTCTTAAAGAAGATTTAAGTTGTTCTTGGCCAATAAATTCTTTTAAATTAAGAGGCCGGGCTAAGTTCAAATTTTTATTTCTCTTTTCTTCTGGAATGTTTTTTGAATCAACTAGCCTAAGTTCTTTTTTACGAAAAGAAAAATCATTATCGCCTATATTAGAAGAAATTATTGCCATAATGAAAGGTTAATTGCAATTGTTCTGAGTAGATAGATTTTTTACAACTAAAATGGCAAAAAATTCAAACAAAGTTAAAAAAAATACTAATAAAGCAAATAATTTTAAGCTTCTAGCTGATAATAGATATGCAAGATTTCAATATGCAATATCTGAAACAATCGAAGCTGGAATTGAGCTTTTAGGGACTGAAGTAAAGTCTATTAGAAACGGAAAAGCAAATTTAAGAGACGGATACTGTTCATTCAGAGATGGTGAGATCTTATTATTAAATGTTCACATTTCACCACATAAAAATGTGGGGTCTTTCTTTAATCATGATCCACTAAGAAATAGAAAGTTGCTACTACATAAAAAAGAAATAATAAAAATGAAATCTAATACTGAAAAAAAAGGAATGACTATTGTTCCATTATCTCTTTATTTAAAAGGCTCATGGATAAAACTAACTATTGGAGTTGGTAAAGGGAAAAAATTACATGACAAACGACAAGATGAAAAACAAAAAAGCATAAAAAAAGAAATCAACTCTGCACTAAAAAGATAAAAGGTTAGTCAGAATTATTGAAAGTATCAATCTAAACTTACTGAATTTGGAGGTGGGGAAGGATCTGGATCTGCAATTAGCATATGCTGCAATACAGTTTCTGGCCTCTCACTATCTCTCCATCGAATTTTGTATGCAGGCATTTTTGTACCTCTACTTGTAGTTTGCTCTACTGGTTCAATAACCCATCCTCTTCTTGATCGGCCCTGAGGATTTCTTTTTACTACTGCATCCGCGTGTTTGAAACGGAAACCAACACGTTCACCACTCATTTAAAAAATTTCGTATTGGATTAATTTAACTATTTTACTTCATTCGAGGGTAATTTTTAACTTTTTTTGGAAGTTATTTCTGGTTTTAACAATGGGAAAGGGATTACATCTCTAATCGATGCGCTATTAGTAATTAACATAATTAGCCTATCAATGCCTATACCTAATCCTCCCGTAGGCGGCATGCCAATCTCTAAAGCATTTAAAAAATCTTCATCTATACAGTGAGCCTCAAGATCTCCTTCATCTCTAAGAGATTGCTGTAATTGCATTCTTTCTCTTTGATCTACTGGATCTATCAACTCACTAAACGCATTTGCCAGTTCGCGACCAACAATGAATAATTCAAATCTCTGAACTATTTCTTTATTATCATGATGAGGTCTAGCTAAAGGAGAAATCTCGACAGGATAATCAATAACAAAAGTGGGTTCTATAAGTTTTGATTCTACTTTTTGCTCGAAGACCTCATTTAAGAGTCTTCCCATAGTATTTACTTTATTAGAACAATCAACATTGATATTTTTAACGGCTTGTTTTGCTGCTAGAAAGTCTCCACTGAAAGAATCAAAATCAATCCCTGTATATTTTTTGACAATAGCTTTCATAGATATTCTTGACCAAGGCTTAGAAAAATCAATTTCTTTATTTTGATAATTTATAATTAAAGACCCACATGCATCAGCTACTATATCTTTAACCAATTCTTCAGTTAAATTCATCATATCTACATAATCAGAATAAGCTTCATAAATTTCCACTGAGGTGAATTCTGGATTATGCCTTGTACTTATACCCTCATTACGGAAGATTCTTCCCAATTCATAGACTTTCTCAAAACCTCCAACAACCATTCTCTTTAAATGTAATTCTGTAGCTATTCTTAAATACAACGGAATATCTAATGTATTGTGATGAGTTATAAATGGTCTTGCTTCAGCACCACCAGCTTCAGATTGCAGAATTGGAGTCTCTATCTCTAAAAAATTTCTATTATCTAGCCATTTTCTTATAAAACTTATACATTTCGCTCTGGTTTTAAATACATTTTTAGAGTGAGGATTAACTATTAAATCTAAATAACGTTGTCTATATCTTTTTTCAATATCAGTCAATCCATGCCATTTATCTGGGAGAGGTTGTAATGATTTGGATAACATTTCCCATTTTTCTACTTTAATTGAAAGCTCACCTTTATTAGTTTTTTTAATAGTTCCATAGACTCCTATCCAATCACCAATATCTACTATTTCCTTGAGATCTTCAAAAGAAAGTAATTTTTGTTTTTCTAAATTGAAATTAATAATCCTTTTATCTAGATAAAGCTGAATCTGACCTTCTTGATCGCTTATTGTGAAAAAGGCAATTTTGCCCATTACCCTTTTTGCCAGAACTCTACCAGCAATAGAAACACTGAAGTCTTCCTCTTGACCATTTTCTAGATGATCAAATTTTTGAATAAGAAAACTGGTAGTATGTGATACCTTAAAGTTCTGTGCGTAAGAAGCAAATCCTTTATTCAAGAGTGAACTAGCTTTTTGTAAGCGCGCTTCTTTAATTTCAGACAAAATTTATTTAAATTTTTTTGTTTTATTTAATAAAATTATCAGACTATTGCTCAACTTGCCAAAGATGTTGCTGTTTCGCCAACTCTCTGAGATGCGTAACCAATACCTCTAACAGTTAATATTAATTCTGGATTTCTTGGATCTGGTTCCAATTTACCTCTTAGTCTTGCAACATATACATCTACAACTCTTAAATCTGCCGCTCTACGAGGAGGATAGCCCCACAGCTGTTCCAGAATTTCTGCTCGAGGAACAACCTTACCAGGCTCGTCAAATAATAACTCTAGGAGACTAAATTCAGTATAAGTTAGACTAATTCTATCTCCAGCTCTAGAAACTTGTCTGCGATTAGTATCAACAACTAAACTTCCAAATTTCATAACTCCTTTACCTGAAGGAACTTCTTTAGTTTCAGTAACCGATACAGTTGGCCCCATTCTTCTCAAAATTGTAGCTATTCTGGCCTCTAACTCTTTTGGACTAAATGGTTTAGATAAGTAATCATCAGCTCCTAAATCCAAACCAGCAACTCTCTCTGAAATAGCCTCTAGAGCGGTTAAAAATATTATTGGTACTACTGACTCAGCTCTAATTCTTCTACAAACAGCAAATCCATCCATTTTTGGAAGCATAACATCAAGAACTATCAAATCTGGGGAATCCCTGTGAAAAGACTCAAGAGCTTCTTCGCCATTAGTGGCTGAATATACCTGATATCCTGCTAGTTGAAGCCTCGTAACTAATACCTTCAAAACTGCTGGTTCATCATCAACAACTAAAATTCTTGCTTTTGACATAGTTAAAAAAAGATTTCTCGATATTTCAAAGCAAAGAACTATTGCATTGAACATTTATTCTAACAATTAAAAATATAACATTACGAACCCTCAAAGAGATATTCCTAAGGTTTACAAACATTTTAAATTAATTGAAAATATATAAAATTTTTTCAAGCATTTTTTCCTCTTGGCAAAATTTATTACCACAATTTTCTTCTTGAATATTTAAACATCCTTATAAGTTGGGAGCAAATAAAGGGAGCAAACAAACCTGTCAAAAAAACTTCAGCTAAGATATTTTTTACACTTGGAATAAACATTAAAAAATTACCATCTGAAAAATTTCTAAACAAAATTTGTGCAAGATAAAGAGTACCGCATAAAAAACTTCCAAAAGAACAAATTAAACCATACCTAAAATGTCCCACCAAAATATCACTATGTGATTTAATTCTCCCAAAGAAAAATCCACAAAAAATTAGGCCTGGAATTTGAGTAAAACTTTCATTTAAAGTTAGAGAATCTAAGATGAGACCCAAGAACAAACCAAATACTAATCCATTAATTGATCCATTAATCATTGCCCAAGGCAATAACCAAAATAACGGCCAATAAGGCTGAACTCCTAAAAATCCAAGCCAATTAGGGTGCCACAAAAAAATAACTGGGATAAAAATAAAGCTTATAATGGATAATTTTTTGGTAAAAAATTTATTCATTAAATATTTACTTTCAAAATTTGTACCCAATCAATTACATGAGGTTTTGCTAAAAGTGAAATTTTTGCCGTTTTTTTTGATTTCAACGTCTCATCTATAGATTGGACAATACCAATAGGGATATTTGGAGGTAATAACGTACTAGCAGGAGATGATGATACAAAATCTCCCACTTTGATATCGGCATCTTTTGAATAAAGTATTAGGCTAGGATAATCATCTCCTAAACCGACTAGTAATCCATTGATTTGAATTCTATCCACCCAAACGCCTAACTTACTTTCTGGAGAAGTTATTAAAGTGACCGACGAAGTGAATAAAGAAGTATTCTTTACTCTACCTAATAATCCACCCGGACCAATCACAATATTGCCAATTTCTACTCCATCCTTTGAACCTTTGTTTAAAATTATTTGTCTCCACCAACCTCCTGTTTTTCGCGAAATAACTGCAGCTGAAATATATTCATCATTAGATGATTCTTGAAGAGATAAGATTTGTCGCAATCTTATATTATCTTTTGTAAGAAGATTTAACTTTATTAAATATTCTTGATCAATACTCTCAAGAACAATTTCTTTTTGAAATTGACCAGGCCAAAAAGGTTTTGAAATAAAATAATAAAAATCTTTATAAAAAGCTCCTTTTGATATTCTTACAAAAACCAAAAATAAAAAAATTGCAAAAAATAGCCAATTTTTCTTTTTATGCCACCAACGACTATTAGAAATTCGTCGGATACCTAACATAACATTAATCTCTTATGGCATTCCTTATGAATTCTGGAGTGTCAACAACTCTTTTGAGTTTTTTAAAATCATCCAACACCTCTCCACAACCATTCACTACGCAAAGCAGTGGGTTTTCTGCTATGTGAGTAAAAATTCCTGTTTCATCGCTCAATAAATCATTAATGCCTCTCACTAAAGCTCCACCACCTGCAAGCATAATCCCTCTATCAACAATATCTGCGGCAAGTTCAGGAGGGGTTCGCTCTAAAGTTCTTTTTACAGCTTCGACTATTTTGCTAAGTGTTTCAGCCATAGCTTCTCTGATTTCTCCTGATGTCAAAGTGACTGATCTAGGTAGACCAGATAAAAGATGTAAACCTCTAACCTCTAAAGTAGTTTTATCAAAATCATCATCTGGAAATGCAGATCCGATTTTTATCTTGATATCTTCTGCGGTTCTCTCTCCAACAACTAAATTGTGAACTTTTTTAAGATAAAGCGCAATTGACTCATTTATTTCATCGCCTGCTATTCGAACAGATTCACTCAAAACAGTTCCTCCTAAACTTAATACTGCAACCTCAGTAGTACCTCCACCAATATCAACAATCATTGTTCCAATTGGCTCAGTTACTGGTAATGATGCTCCTATTGCTGCTGCGACAGGTTCATCTATTAAATGAACTTCTCTAGCTCCCGCTAATCCAGCTTCTCTTACTGCTCTTCGCTCAACACTAGTAACTCCACTTGGAATTCCAATCACTATCCTTGGAGCTACTATCCCCTTGCCTTCATTACATTTTTGAATAAATGTTTTTATCATTTGTTCTGCAGCATCAAAATCTGCGATAACTCCATCTCTTAGTGGTCTTACAGCTCTTATATTGCCAGGGGTCCTTCCAAGCATTAACTTTGCTTCTTTACCAACAGCTAATGGAATCCCTTCTTCTAAATCCATAGCTACCACAGAAGGCTCCTGTAAAACAACGCCTTTTCCTGATACATGTATAAGAGTATTGGCCGTTCCCAAATCTATGCCAATATCTCGAGAAAATTTAAATCTGTTAAAAATCACAATAAGAATTTCTTTTTTTAAATAATATATCTATTTTTTGATAAGCTCTCGGAATTCTGACGTTTAGTTATGAATAGCACGTAAAACTTTGAGCAGAAACTGAAAATATGAGTATTATAAAAAAAAAAAATTATGGAAATTAACACTATTAACCTTGTTGGCAGAGCAGGAAGAGAACCAGATGTCAGATATTTTGAATCAGGCAGTATAGTAGCGAATTTCACAATTGCAGTTAACAGAAGAAGCAGAGATGAAGAGCCAGATTGGTTTAATTTAGAAATATGGGGCAAGCAAGCACAAATAGCCGCAGATTATGTGAAAAAAGGATCATTAATTGGAATTACAGGAAGCTTTAAAATTGATAGCTGGAAAGATAAAAATACTGGAGAAGATAGATTTAAACCAGTTGTTAGGGTAGATAGATTAAACTTACTAGGCTCACGAAAGGATTCTGATAATAACCAATATTCCAACAGCAATAACTCAAGTGAAATTCCTTTTTAAGCTCTATTTTTTTTAAGAAATCTAATAAGTATTCTTATAAAAAAATATAGGAAAATTAAAATTAAAATTGGCTTTACAACATATTTAATTTGATCTAAATAAGTTTGAATGATTAGATAATTTTCACCAAATAAATAACCTGAATAAGTGAGAAGTGCTACCCATATCAGACTCCCAAATGTAGTCCAAAGCAAAAATTTTCTTAATGGCATAAGTTCTATGCCAGCAGGAACAGAGATTAAAGTTCTTATACCTGGTACTAATCTGCCCCAAAAAACTAAAGAAACACCGTATTTATCAAACCACTTTTTACTTTTACTTAAATCACTAGGAGAAATACCCAGATATTTTCCTTTTTTATCTAGAAAATTTGAAAGTCTTTTTTCATTTACTAATCTACCTAAATAGTACCAAGGCAAAGAACCTAAAATAGTTCCAAGTAATCCCCAAAAAACTAAAATATAGAAATTTAATTTTTGTTGATAAACAAAAAAACCGCCTAATGGCATTATTATTTCCGAAGGAATTGGAGGTATTATGTTTTCCAAAAACATAGCCAAACAAATAGTGAGGTATGCAATTGTTGAATTCTTTTCAACAGCCAAACTAATATAGTCGGGAATTGAAGTAAGAAAATTTACAAAAATTAAACTCAAACTTAGTATCTATAAAGCTCTGGTTTGTAAGGTCCTTCAACAGAGACATTAATATAGTCAGCTTGTTCCTTAGTTAATTTTGTTAATTTTGCACCAATTTTATCAAGATGCAATCTAGCTACCATTTCATCTAAATGCTTTGGTAAAACATAAACCTCCTTAGCATATTTTTCTGACTTATTGAAAAGTTCGATTTGAGCTAATACTTGGTTAGTAAAAGAATTACTCATAACAAAACTTGGATGTCCAGTGGCACAGCCTAAGTTAACTAATCTACCTTCAGCTAGAAGGATTATTTTATTGCCACTCGGTAAAGTTATGTGATCAACCTGCGGCTTAATATTTTCCCATGGATAATTTTTCAATGAAGCCACATCAATTTCATTATCAAAATGACCGATATTGCAGACTATGGCCTCATCTTTCATCTTAACAAGGTTTTCGTTTGTTATTACCTGATAGTTTCCAGTTGCGGTAACAAATATATCTATATCTTCCACAACATCGTCTAATGTAACAACACTAAAACCTTCCATAGCCGCTTGAAGAGCACAAATTGGATCTACTTCAGCAACTTTTACAATTGCACCAAGTCCTCTTAAAGACTGGGCTGAGCCTTTACCTACATCTCCAAAACCCATTACTAAAGCAACCTTCCCAGCAATCATCACATCAGTTGCACGCTTTATGCTGTCAACTAGAGATTCTCGGCACCCATATAAATTATCAAATTTGCTCTTAGTTACTGAATCATTTACGTTGATAGCGGGGAAAGGTAAAGCATTTTGCTTTTGCAGTTGATAAAGTCTTGCAACTCCCGTTGTAGTTTCTTCAGTGACACCAATGATATTATTCTTAATTCTAGAATAGAAGTCACTATCATTTTCCAACTTAGACTTGATAGAATTGAATAAAGCAATTTCTTCTTCATTATCGGGATTATCTAAAACAGATAGATCTTTTTCTGCTTTACTACCGAGTATCAATAATCCAGTTGCGTCGCCTCCATCATCAAGAATCATATTTGGAGAGTCTGAACCCCAATCAAGGATATAGTGGGTATATTGCCAATATTCATCAAGAGTCTCACCTTTTTTTGCATATACAGAAATTCCTTGATCTGCGATAGCTGCAGCCGCATGATCTTGAGTTGAAAAAATATTACAAGAAGCCCATTTCACTTCTGCACCAAGATCAACAAGAGTTTCTATTAAGACTGCTGTCTGAATAGTCATATGAAGACTTCCAGCTATTTTTGCACCTTTTAGTGGCTTTTCAGATTGATATTTATCTCTAAGCGCCATTAATCCAGGCATTTCCGTTTCGGCAATTTTAATTTCTTTACGACCAAAATCTGATAAAGAGATATCAGCAATTACGTAATTAGGTGTAGAGGTCTTGACTGAATTTGCGATAACCATTTCTAGTAGATACTATTTCTTTTAAACTATAAATGATTTTTGTGTAATTTTGTGTTTGTTGAAAATTTTAATGAGACTTTAAATTTAGGAAAAAAACTCTCACACAAATTAAATCCCCAATCAATTGTTTTATTAAAGGGTCCAATTGGGGCTGGGAAAACTTCATTTATTCAAGGGATTGCTAAAGGCTTATCAATCACTGAGGAAATTACAAGCCCTACATTTGCTTTATCGCATCATTATAACTCCGGAAACATTCCACTAATTCACCTTGATTTATACAGGTTAGAAAATGGCTCTTCAGCAAAAGAAGTTTTTTTTTCAGAAGAGGAAGAGGCAATACAAAGACAAGCTATTTTAGTTATTGAATGGCCAGAATTAATAGAACCAGTTGTTGATAATTTCTGGAAAATAGAAATTAGTTACGCAAAAAATTATGGAAGAAACTACGAAATAAGAGACCCCAAAAATTTATTAACCTTCTCATAATATGGCTGTTGCTCGATGGCGCCTTCACCAAGACAAGTTAATAATCCACAAACACCTGCGAACTTAATGCAATCTTGTATCTCTATTTCATCTGTAGGATAGCCAGAAGAAATTAATTTTGAAATTAATCCAGCTAGAAAAGCATCGCCTGCGCCAGTTGTATCAACAATTTTTTGTGAAATAGGAGTTTCGGTAATTCCCTTCAATCCATTGATATACCATGAAACGGGATTTTTTCCATCAGTTATTATTACATCTGGTCTATTAGACAATTGTTGAGATATTAGCAAGGGATTTTCATCCTCAAAAAACAAAGTTGCTTCTTCCTTAGCAAGTTTTAAAACATTTGCATGATTTAAAAATTTCTTTATTAAATCAACTCTCGCGGCTTTACTAATTTTTGATGAAAAACGTGAATAATCCCAGAAGACCTCTCTCCAATTCAAATCAATAACTATTTTGACTTCAAATTTTTTAGCCTGTTCTAGAAGAAAAAAAATAGTCTCTGCTGATATTGGAGATGATAATAAAATAGTTCCTGTAACCAAATATATTGTTTCTAGAAACGATTTCTCTAAATTTAAAATTTCTTTTTCGATTAATTTCTTACTAAAAACTTCGTCTGCATAGCATGAATGAGAACTTTCCTCAAAGCCTGAAAAAAAACGATCTCCAAATTGATCTCTATCTACATTAACCACGCGAGTAGATACATCATTATCAAATTGCAAAAAATCTAAGTTAACGTCCAATTCATTAAATTGCGAAATAAATTTTTTTCCATAATCATCACTTCCCAGACTTCCTATAAATATTGAATCTATTTTTAATTTTCTTAATGCACAAGCAACATTAGCCGGCGCACCACCCAAAAAATCTGTAAATCCTTGATTTGACTTATTTCTGATTCTGTCTATTAAAGCCTCACCAATACATATGACTTTTTTCTTTTTCATAAAATGAACACTTTTTCTTAACTAAGAATAATTTATTAAAAACGAATAATTTTTTTTTGAATTAAAGTTTAATTAAAAGCATATTCATGGTGTCTTTCAATAAATCTGAAACTTGGAAGTGGAAAAATTGGGAAATTTCTTGGTCTTTATCAAAAGAATCTACTCCCGAAAAAAGTATTAAAATTTTATTAATACATGGGTTTGGGGCATCAAAAAACCACTGGAGACATAATCAAGATTTTCTTGGTAAATTTTCTAATTGCTATGCAATTGACTTATTAGGATTTGGAAAAAGCAGTCAGCCTAGTGCTTTATTAAATTACGAAGCTGATAAAGAAAACTCAATTAAATATTCCTTCGACTTATGGGGTAATCAAATATCAACATTTTGTTCAGAGATAATTAAATCTCCGGTTTACTTGGTAGGCAATTCAATTGGTGGTGTTATTGCATTGAAAGCAGCTGAAATTCTCAAAGATAATTGCAAAGGTGTCATTTTGATTGATTGTGCACAAAGAACAATGGATGATAAACGTTTAAAAAAAAGTGATATCTTAATGAATCTACTGAGACCCGTCCTTAAAACGATAGTCAGGCAAAGAGTAATTAGTAATACACTTTTTACAAGAGCTGCTAATCCAAAAGTTATTAAAAAAATACTTGAACAAGCTTACCCTTCTGGAAAAAATATCGATAAAGAATTAATTGAATTACTCTATAAACCTTCTCAAAGAAAAAACTCTAAAGAAGCATTTCGTGGTTTTATTAACTTATTTGATGACTATCTTGCTACTGACCTTTTCGATAAGATTGATGCTCCAATCCAAATGATTTGGGGAGAAAAAGACCCTTGGGAATCCTTAAGAGAAGCAAGAGAATGGAAGAAACAATTCGGAAATATTCAAAGATTAGATGTTATTGATGGGGCTGGCCATTGTCCTCATGATGAAGAACCTGAAAAAACCAACAAGTTTATTAAGGAATTTATTCAAGAAACAAAGTAAGCCTCTACATTATCACTAAGTCTTCTCAAACCTCTTAATCCATCTCGTTCTAGGTTTCTTACTCTATCTCTACTAATGCCAAGTACTCTTCCTATACCCGTAAGAGACATTGGTTCATCACCATCCATTCCATACCTCATTCTTAAGACTCTACATTGCAGATCAGGCAGTTGATGTAAAAGAGAATGTAGATCACCTCTCATACAATCCATTTCTATTTGCTCGTCAGGCAAATCCTCTCCCCCTGCTAGTAAATCTAATAAAACGGTATCTTCACCATCACCAACTTTGGTTTCGAGACTAACTGGCTGACCAGCTTTGCACATCAAATCTTTAACATCATCTTCAGGCAGTTCTACGTATTTCGCAAGTTCACTCACAGTTGGAGTTCTAGACATTTCTTGACTAAGTTCTCTTTGGCCTTTTTTTAACTTATTCAACATTTCAGTTATATGAATTGGTAGCCTTATCGCCCGACTTTTTTCAGCTATTGCCCTTGTAATACCTTGTCTAATCCACCAGTATGCATATGTTGAGAACTTGTAACCTCTGGCAGGGTCGAATTTTTCAACCCCTCTGACCAATCCTATAGTTCCCTCCTGTATTAAATCTAAAAGTTCCATATTTCTTTTTGTATATTTTTTTGCAACACTTACTACCAATCTTAAGTTCGCTGCAACCATTCTTTCTTTAGCTCTCTGTCCAGCTCTCAATCTTTTTTTTATTATGGAAGTAGATAAATTTAATCTAGTCGATAATTCATCAATACTAGGCTTATCTCCTGTTAATTCAATAATTTCTAGTTCTGCTCTTTCAACTTGCATGTACTCTTGAACTTGTCGGCCTAGAGTAATTTCTTGCTCATGCGATAGTAATGGAACTCTTCCTATATCTCTCAAATATGATCTAACAAGATCTACATCATTACTAGCTTTAATATTTGCGATTGACGTTAGTTTATTTTCGTTTATTGTTTCAGGAGACATGAAAGTTAAATGATGTTTTGTAAACAATACCATTAAGAAATGTAAAGTTAAACAAAAAAATCCACATTTTTACAAAAATGAGAATAAATACCTAGTGGATTTAAGCTAATGAAGAGTTTAACAGCCATTTTGCTGTACTTAGATAAATAAATACACCAGCAATATCAGTGACAGTTGTAATGAAAGGGGAAGACATTAAAGCTGGATCCAATTTCATTCTGTCGAATAACAAAGGGAGGATCGCCCCTGTTGTAGCAGCCAAAGTTGTTATGGATATTAAACTTATTCCCACAGCAGAGGCGATTAAAGGCCCTTCTCCTTGCCACCAAGCGAAGGGAAATACTACAAGCATCATAAAAACACCCAAAAGAGCACCTGTTATTGCCTCTTTAACTACTGCCTTCATTGCACCAAGAGACTTCAATTTTTGAGTACTTAAACCTCTAATAACAACTGTTGAACTTTGAGCGCCAACATTTCCCCCAGTACCTATAAGAAGCGGAATAAATGCGGCTAACAAAACTATTTCTTTTAAAATTTGATCATTCATAGCTATAACTTTTGTGGTTAAACCATTAGCCAAAACCAAAATCAATAACCATAAAATTCTTCTTCGAGCAATCGTAAACAAACTACTTTGGAAATAATCATCTTCATCTCCAGGTTGTACTGCACCCGCCGCATAAATATCTCTTGTCGCTTCTTGTTCTATGACATCAATTAAATCATCCACAGTTACTATCCCGACAAGTCTTTTTTCTTTATCAACGACTGGGAGAGCTAAAAAATCATATCTTTGTATTGCTCGAGCAACCTCTTCTTGATTCGTATTAGTAGAGATATTTACTACATCTCTTGTCATGACGTCTCCAATTGGCTTAGAGGGATCAGCAGTAACAAGATCTCTTAAGGAGAGAATACCGGTTAAATGTCTCTCTTTATCAGTAACATATAAACTATAGATAGTTTCAGTAAATGCAGCTCTTTTTCTAACCAAAGAAAGAGCCTCAGCAGCTGTTTGCATCTCTTTAAGATCTATAAATTCAGTTGTCATTAATCTTCCAGCAGTTTCAGGCTCATATCCAAGTAATTCAGCTGTTACTTTCCTTTCACCAGGACTAAGAGCGGACAAAAATTTTCGTACAACTTTTGCAGGTAATTCATCAAAGAGTTGAACCCTATCATCAGGAGACATTTTTTCAACGATTTCTAAGACTTCTCCTGAACGAAGTCTTTCTAATAGAGTTTGCTGAACTACTGGATCTAAATATTCGTAAACCTCAATTGCTTCATTTTTCTTTAATAATCGAAATGCCAATGCCTGCAATATTTGTGGAAGGCTACCAATAGCATCCGCAATATCAACAGGTTGAGATGGCTCTAAAAGTAACTTTGCCTCATCATAATTTCCCGCGATGAGCAATTCCTCAAGTTGAAAAGTAATATTTTCTCTTGTACTAAAATCTGAAGATAGGGATGTAACTGTTTCAAGATTATTTTCTTTCATAAATATTATCCCTTGTCAAAGTAACACCACCATTATAAGAAATCTAAGTAATTTTTCTACTTATCCAGAATCCGATAAACATTGTGAATAAATTAACGATAATGATTAAATTAAAAAAAATTATAAATTTTATCCACTCCCCTTGATTAAAAATTTTGTACAAAAAATATATAAATCCGCTAAAGGATGTAAAGCAAGAAAAAAAACCACTCAATAATATTTTTTCAATTGAATAACTTAGTCTTTTACTGATTAAAAAACCAACTAAAAATGATCCAATTATTGAAGTAAAAAAGTTATTATCTAAAGTTAATCTTAAAAAAGTAGCTAGGTAAGCAGCTAAAAGAATATAAACAAAATGATTTAATTTCACTTTAAAAAAGCTGAATAAGGAAATAACCTAAATAAAAGAAAATGAAAGAAAAAGTTATCACTTCAATATAGTGAAAAATTAATCTTAGAAATTTTCTCTTTTTAAATAAAATAAATAGTTGATAGATAAAGGAAGAAAATGTACTAAAACATCCTAAAAAACCACTATAAAATAGCATTAATATTTCGTTATCAATAAAATTTAAAGCTACTAAAATTCCTAAAAAAAAAGATGATAAAAAATTTACTATAGAAGTATTTTGAATATCAAAACCTATACTTTTTTTAAAATTATTTTGTATGAATATTCTAAGTATTAATCCAAAAGTACTACCAAGTAAAATTATACATATTAAAAAAAAATCCAAAATTTAGATTTTTATCCAGCCTTTTAAAATCTTATTGGGATCTTCTAAAAATTTATTAGATGCTAATTCAACCCTAACCCAAGTTTGACCTTTGTTGACTCTCCAATTACGTAATACTGATAAAGTTGTACCTACATCAAGAATTAATAATTGCTTAGCATGAATTTCGGGAGAAGAATAAAGAGAAGTATTAGAAATCAGTATAATTTCATTTGTATTATGAGGGAACTTATCTTGATTTAAACTTTTTTGGATCCCACCAGCAGGTAATGTAATTGGAGCAATTAATGCAAAAGTAATTAAACAAAAATTCTTGAAAATATTAATCATATATCTAAAGTTGCCATATCTAAGTTGCTACTATGAATTTCAATAAATTCTCTTCTTGGTGCAACTTTATCTCCCATTAATATATTGAAAATTCTGTCAGCTTCGAGTGCATCTTCTATTTCAACCCTTTTCATCATCCTGGTTTGAGGATTCATAGTTGTATCCCATAATTGTTTTGGCATCATCTCACCTAATCCCTTAAATCTTTGGATATTATAATTTGCATTTTCTCCAAAACCATTAATTGTATCCTTTAATTGATTCTCGTTATAACAGTAATTATGTTTTTTACCTCTTTCAACTTTATACAAAGGGGGACAAGCAATGTATATAAATCCTTTCTCAACAAGTTCTCTTTGATATCTATAAAAAAATGTTAATAATAAAGTTCTTATATGAGCACCATCAACATCAGCATCCGTCATAATTACAACTCTATGATATCTCAAAGAGCTCTCGTCAAACTCCTCTCCTTTTATTCCTAATCCTAGAGCTGTTATTAAGGACTGTATTTCTGTATTTTTATAAATTTTAGTATCGTCTGTTTTTTCAATATTAAGAATTTTACCCCTGAGAGGCAAAATAGCCTGAAAATTTCTATCTCGCCCTTGTTTTGCGGAACCTCCAGCTGAATCACCTTCAACTATATAAATTTCTGATTCTGAAGGATCTCTAGAACTACAATCTGCTAATTTACCCGGTAAGGTAGAACTTTCAAGAACACTTTTTCTTCTTACTAAATCTCTAGCCCTTCTCGCAGCTTCTGCAGCATTAAATGATTGAATTGCTTTTTCAAGAATCAGGTCCAAAATTCCAGGATTGAATTCCATATATTTTGTAAGAGCCTCACCAATGAGAGAATCCACAATTCCTCTTACTTCTGTATTTCCTAATTTTGTTTTTGTTTGCCCTTCAAATTCGGGATCTGGAACTTTTACCGATAAAACAACAGTCAAGCCCTCTCTAATATTTTCTCCAGCTAAATTTTTTTCAATATCTTTTCTTTTACCTCTCTTTTTTGCAAGATTATTGAAAGTTCTTGTCAAAACTGTTTTTAGCCCTTCTATATGAGTTCCTCCATCAATAGTTCTAATATTATTTGCAAATCCCAAGATATTATCTGAATATACGTCTGAACACCATTGCAAAGCTGCTTCTACATATACATTTTCTTTCTGTGAGTCAACATAAATTATTTCAGGATGAATAGACTCTTTTTCAGCATTCATGTATTCAACATATTCTTTAATACCTCCCTGATATAGATAAACTTCTTCTTTAAAAGAACCATCTGATAATTGATTTCTTTCATCTCTAAAAACAATTTTTACTCCACCATTAAGATAAGCAAGTTCTCTTAATCTAGATGAAAGAAGAGCATATTCAAATTCAATTCCTCCAGAAAAAATCTCTTTGTCGGGTTTAAAGCAAATAGTTGTGCCTTTCTTAGATGGTTTGTCAGTCTGCTTTTTAGTTTGCAAATCACCCTTTGATACACCTTTTTCAAATCTTTGATTAAATTCGTTACCATCCCTATAAACAGTCACATTAACCCATTCGCTTAAAGCGTTAACTACAGATATTCCTACTCCATGCAAACCTCCTGAAACTTTATAACCACCGCTTCCAAATTTACCTCCTGCATGAAGAACAGTTAATACAGTTTCTAAGGCACTTTTCCCTGTTCTTGGATGAATATCTGTTGGGATACCTCGTCCATTATCAGAAATTAACGCAGAACCATCTAGTCGAAGAACTATTTCTATGAGATCACAATGTCCTGCAAGTGCTTCGTCAACGGAGTTATCAACTACCTCATATACTAGATGATGTAATCCCCTAGGCCCTGTAGAACCAATATACATACCAGGACGTTTACGAACTGGTTCTAAACCTTCTAAAACCTGAATCTGCTCCGCGCCATAATCATTTGAGATTTTATTAGATCTTTTGTCCTCACTCATTTAATATAAAAAAAATACTAAACTTTTAAAATGTTATTTTTAAAAGGTCTTTCTATAAACTTAACATCGCAATAAGATAAAGGCTCGAAGTCAATGAAAAATTTAATCACTTTAATTATATAGCTAATATTTTTTTCTTCAGAAATTCATATGTCTCTATATCCTCCTCATGTAATAATTTTAATTGGGCCTACTGCAAGTGGTAAAACAGAATTAGCGATTGAAATTGCAGAATATTTTAAAACTCGTATACACAATATCGATTCAAGGCAAATTTATAAGTCTATGGATATTGGAACAGCTAAGCCATCTAAAAACCAACAAAAAAAAATAAAGCATTTTTTATTAGACATTGAGGAGCCAATCCATCCAATTAATGTAAAACAATTTCAAGAAATTGCTCAAAAATCAATAAAAAGAGAAATTAAACAAAATAATTTACCTTTTCTTGTTGGAGGGAGTGGTTTGTATATGAACTCAATTACAAAAGGTTTTTTTGTACCAGATGTACCTCCTCAAAATAATTTGAGAAGACAATTAAAAGAACTTGGGCAGAGAAAATGTTGGGAAATTTTACAAAATTGCGATCCATTATCATCAGAAAAAATCAATTTTGCTGACCACATTAGAACAATAAGAGCTCTAGAAGTCTTCTATGTAACAGGTAAACCTTTGTCAACTCTGAAAGTACAAAAACCGCCTGACTGGAGAATACTAGAACTTGGATTAGATAGAGATAATTTAAAAGAAAGAATTTTACAAAGAACAAAAAATATGTTTTCATCTGGAATTATTGAGGAGACGAACCACCTTATCTCTAAATACGGATTTGATTTGCCAATATTAGAAACTATTGGTTATCGAGAAGCTAAGGATTTCTTAAATAACAATTCAACAATTGACAAAGCGATTGAGTTAACTACGAAAAAAACGATCCAATTTGCCAAAAGACAAAAAACTTGGTTTCGTAATAAAAATAATCCTCTTTGGCTGAATAACAAAAACCTGCTAAAAGATGCAATAATTAAGATAGAGTCTTTTTTAAGCTAACTTTATAAAAATAGATTTTGTTCATCATCCAATCAATTTATTAAATTAACTGAATGCCCCCACGCCCACGCTTTGACCGCCGAGCTCCCGTTAGAGAGCTGCCAAATATAAATGAAAGAATAAAATACCCTCAATTGAGAGTCGTTGATTCAGATGGGAAACAATTAGGCGTCATAGATAGATTAAAAGCATTAGAAATAGCATCTCAAAGAGAACTTGATTTAGTTTTGGTGAGCGAAAAAGCAAATCCTCCTGTTTGTAGGATAATGGACTACGGAAAGTATAAATTTGAACAAGAAAAAAAAGCTAAAGAAGCAAGGAAAAAATCTCATCAAACAGAAGTTAAAGAAGTAAAAATGAGGTATAAAATCGATAAGCATGATTATGATGTCCGGGTAGGTCAAGCTACTAAATTTTTAAAATCTGGAGACAAAGTAAAGTGCACAGTGATTTTTAGGGGTAGAGAAATTCAACACTCAAATTTAGCTGAAACACTTCTTTTGAAAATGGCTAATGATTTAGAAGAGCAATCAGAAGTTCAACAAAAACCAAAAAGAGAAGGAAGAAACATGATTATGTTTTTAAGCCCTCGAAAAACTCCTCTCATTAAAAAAGATGATGGGTGAAAAGTTGTTACCATAAAATGACGAGTGTTAAAGTGTCACTACGGTCAAAAATAAATTAGTCAGGGTTTTTATCAAGTGAGATTCCATATTCAACAAGAAAGTGATATCCCAGCATCTACTCAACTATATAATCAGATCTGTTTCGCAATTGCAGCAAGACATTATCCTCCCGGCCACAGACTTCCCAGTACGAGGCAACTTGCAATGCAGACTGGACTCCATCGGAATACTATAAGCAAAGTTTACAGGCAACTAGAAATGGATGGAGTTGTTGAAGCAATAGCTGGATCAGGTATCTATGTAAGAGATAATTTTACTCAAAGAAAATTTAAAAAATCATCTTACTCAAAAGATAAAATAAGTAAAGCACCAGAACAAGAAGCTAAGAAGGTTATTGACAACTTGATAAGTCTTGGATGCACTTTACAAGAGTCGAGAGATATATTGACCAATGAAATTGATTGGCGTATTAAGTGCGGATCAAGAATCATAGTTAGTACTCCTAGAGAGGATATTGGGGCTTCTATGTTAATAGCAGAAGACCTTTCTTCAACAGTTAATGTACCTGTAGAAGTTGTTCCTATGGAAGAATTAGAAAAAGTTTTAAGTAATTCAAATAATGGTACGATTGTCACAAGCAGATATTTTTTACAACCTCTAGAAAAAGTTGCCAAACAACATGGAGTTCGTGCTATTGCAGTTGATTTGAGCGACTTTCAAAAGGAATTAAAAATTCTCAAGGAATTAAATGCTGGAAGTTGTGTAGGTATTGTCAGCATAAGTCCTGGTTTATTGAGAGCAGCAGAAGTGATAATTCATAGCATGCGTGGTAGTGAATTAATTCTTATGACAGCAATCTCAGACAATAACAGTAGATTACTATCACTTTTAAAGGCTTCCAACCATATAGTGTGTGATGGACCTAGTTTATCAGTTGTAGAAAACACATTATTAAAAAATCGTTCTCAGTTGATGAGATTACCTCAAATAATATGTGCTAAAAATTATTTAAGTATCGAAACAATAAATCAATTAAAAATAGACATAGGAGTTATTAATTAGACCATGGTATTTAACACTTTTAAATCAGATATAGAAATTATCAGAGAGAGGGATCCCGCCGCAAGAGGAATAGTAGAGATATTTCTTTGCTACCCGGGCTTTCAATCAATAGTTATTCATAGGTTTACACATAAATTATGGCAATTCAAGATTCCTTTGATTCCCCGCTTACTCAGTCATCTTAATAGGCTAGCAACAGGTATTGAAATCCATCCTGGGGCAAAAATTGGTAAACGGGTTTTCATAGACCATGGAATGGGCGTTGTAATTGGTGAAACAGCTGAGATAGGAAATAACTGTTTGCTATATCAGGGAGTGACATTAGGAGGTACTGGTAAAAGCCATGGCAAAAGACACCCCACCTTAATGGAAAATGTTGTAGTGGGAGCAGGCGCAAAAATTCTTGGATCCATCAAGATAGGATCTAATACCCGTATTGGTGCTGGCTCAGTAGTTGTTAGAAATGTAGAGGGGAACAGTACTGTGGTCGGAGTTCCTGGTAGGGTGGTGCATCAAAGTGGTGTCAAAGTAAATCCGCTAGCTCACTCTGCCTTACCAGATGCAGAAGCTAATGTGATAAAAAATTTAATGGATAGGATAGACTCTCTTGAAAATGAAATCCTTAAATTACAAAAAACTCTACAATGTTTAGCCAGCTCAGAATCTATTGATATTTCTAAACTCGGTGATTCTCAAAATCTTAAAGATAAAGAAATTTTTGAATTTCTTGGAGATGATTAAATATTGATTTAAATTTTTTCACTAACATCAGTTTTAGGTTGAAACATAAACATTGAATAAATAACATTTCGTCTCATATTAGTCATCATTTCGAGAAACATGTCATATCCTTCGTTTTTATATTCGATTAATGGATCTTTTTGACCATAACCCCTTAATCCGACTGATTCCCTCAGAGAATCCATGGATTGAAGATGTTCTCGCCATAAATTATCGATTTGCTGCAAAATGAAAAATCTTTCAGCTTCTCTCATTAATCCTGGACGAATCTTTTCAATTTGTGATTCCTTTAAATCATAAGCTATTCGCAACTGCTCTTGAAGATAGTTTTTTAATTCTTCTATTGACAGTAAATTAATATCATCAGATTTAAGATCATTTAGTAAGTATATAAATTCTTTGACTTTAGAAATTAATTGATCGATATTCCATTCTTCAGGAGGAAGATCAGGATTAATATAAGCATCTACAATTTCAATCATTGTCCTTTCTCCATATCCTATTACTTGTCTCTTTAAATCAATACCTTTCAATACTCTTAATCTTTCGCCATAAACTGCTTTTCTTTGATTGTTCATTACCTCGTCGTATTCAAAAACTTGTTTTCTAATATCGTAATAGTAGGTTTCAACTTTCTTTTGAGCACTTTCTAGAGACCTAGTAAGCATTCCTGACTCAATAGGCATATCTTCATCAACCCTAAAAGCATTCATTAGATTTGCTACCCTATCACCTCCAAAAATCCTTAATAAATTATCATCTAAAGATAAAAAGAATCTTGTACTTCCAAGATCACCTTGTCTTCCTGCTCTTCCTCTAAGTTGATTATCCACTCTTCTTGATTCATGTCTCTCAGTACCAATGACATGTAAACCGCCAGCTTCTCTTACTTTTTCTTCTTCATGAATCAAAACTTTTTCATATTCTTTTTTTACATCAGACAAAGATTCTCTCAAAAGCTTTATCAAGTCATCATCAGTTGGTGCTTTTTCTGCAGCTGTAGCTATCCTGTCATCAAGCTCCAATACAGAAAGTTGTCTATCTCCCCAATTTTTAACAAGTTCATCAGATAAAAGAGAGAGTTTCTTTTCAATTGCTTCATCTAGTTTGCAGGGGAAAAGATTTGTTGAAGAATTTGAATTATTCTTTTTCAAATTTGAACCAGCTTTTGTAGAAAAACCACCCTTAGATTTTGAATTTCTTTGTTTAGGTATTGGTGGCTTATGCTCATTATCAGGCTTGACTAACAAAGGAATTAAAATTTCTTTTAATTTCAGCCTTGCCATATAGTCACTATTACCGCCAAGAATTATATCTGTTCCCCTTCCAGCCATATTAGTCGCAATAGTAACAGCACCTGCTCTTCCTGCCTGAGCAACAATTTCTGCCTCACGTTCAACGTTCTCTGGCTTAGCATTTAACAAATTATGTGGGATTTTTTCGGCAGATAAAAGTGAACTTAATAATTCACTTTTTTCAACACTTGTTGTACCAACTAAAATAGGTCTTCCATCTCTATGAATTTTTATAGTTTCTTTAGCAACGGCTTTCCATTTACCAATCTCTGTCTTAAATACTTGATCAGACCAATCTTGTCTCTTTCTTATTTGATTTGTCGGTATAACTGTTGATTCTAATTTATAAGTTTTTTCAAATTCAACCTCCTCAGTTTTTGCAGTTCCCGTCATTCCTGCCAAACCAGGATACAAAAGGAAAAAATTCTGATAAGTTATGGATGCTAATGTTTGAGTCTCAGGCTGAATTTTAAGACTCTCTTTAGCTTCTATGGCCTGATGTTGTCCATCACTCCAACGTCTTCCTGGCATTACCCTACCAGTAAATTCATCCACTATGACAGCTTCATCATTCTTAATAATATAATTCACATCTTTAATGAATAATTCTTTGGCTTTTAAAGCGTTAGTTATATAATGCGCCCAAGGATCTTGAGGATTATATAAATCATTAACTCCCAAATACTCTTCGCATTTTGCAAAACCCTGGTCAGTTAATATACAACTTCTCTGTTTTTCATCAACTTCATAATCGCCTTCTGGATCAATACCATCTTTACTTATTTCTTTTGCTTTGATTAATGCCAGAGATAATTCTGCAGCTTTTTGATATTTTTCTTGTGGTCTTTCAACTTGTCCAGAAATGATTAGAGGCGTTCTTGCCTCATCAATTAATATTGAATCAACCTCATCAATTACGCAGTAATTAAATTTTCTTTGAACTACCTCACTAATATCGGTAGCCATATTATCTCTTAAATAATCAAATCCTAATTCTGAATTTGTGGCATAAGTTATATCACAATCATAATTTTTCTTTCTCTCAACTGGATTCATATCTTGCTGAATCAAACCAACAGATAAACCTAAAAAACGATGAACTTGTCCCATCCACTCTGCATCCCTTCTAGCTAAATAATCATTTACAGTAACAACATGAACACCTTTTCCCGCAAGCGCATTTAAATAACAGGGTAATGTTGCGACAAGAGTTTTACCCTCTCCAGTCTTCATCTCAGCAATTTGACACTCATTTAAAACAATCCCGCCTATTAACTGAACATCAAAATGTCTCATATCAAGAACACGTTTACTTGCTTCTCTTACGATTGCAAAGGCTTTAGGAAGAAATTCTTCTAGTAGTTCTTTTTGTTTTTTAAGATCTAATTCTGCTGAAATATTTGATTTAAGATTTTGAGTTTCTTTTCTAAGCTCATCATCAGTCAATTGAGAAATTTCTTCTTCTAAAAAATTTATCTCTTCAACTATTGGTTGATAGCGCTTTAACTTTCGTGTATTCGGATCTCCCAACAAAAGTTTTAGCATAAGTCAAAGTCCTTAAAAATTTAATCTTATTACAAACATTATAAATTAGTGCGTTACAACAGAATGAAGATAACTATTATCTCTTTATTTTATAGAAACGATCGATTAAGGTATTTAGATTGAAGTCACAAAATAACCTAACTGACATCACTTTTCCAAAATCTTTTTAATAAATGAAAGAAATATCTCTAATCAAACATACCAACGGAGCTTTAGGGTTAAGGGTTTTTGGATTAGGTCCTAATCTTAAACCAACAAATGGATTAATGAAGCTAAAAAAATTACTAGATACCAATGCTTTTTGGGCAAAAAACAGAACAATTAATGATCTAAAAAAATGTCTTGCTAACAGTGATGTCGTAATAAGTCTTTGGGTTGGTAAGGAAATAGTTGGTTTTGGTAGAGCTTTAACCGATGGGATTTACCGTGGAGTACTTTGGGATATTGTTATAGATAAAAATCACCAAGGCAAAGGTTTTGGTACATTAATTGTAAAAAATCTCGTATCTTCTAAAAAAATTAAAAATACAAAAAAATTATATTTAATGACAACAAATAAAAAATTGTTTTATTCTCAATTTGAATTTAATGAAGTTACTTCTCAAAATTTAATGATTCGTGAAATATAAAGCACTATGTTTCTAAAAAACAAAATCAAGATACAAATTTACTATAAAGCCATCTTATAAAAGTTCCTAAAATAGGAACTGGTCCAAAAGTTGGACCGCAAAAATCAAAGTAATCTCTGTGCTCTTTTATTAATCCATTTTCACCAAATAATAAACGAGTAGTTCCGGGATAAATAAATTCTTTACCCATAATTTTTAAACCCATTGTCCATTCAACAAATCCACAATCACCAGTTATGGAAATTGCATGAGTTTCTAAAAAAACATCATCACATCTTTTAACTAGCTTTTCTTGAGCTTTAACATAACAATCTAACCCCTCTGTTTCCTGCGTTGGGTCTTTAAAAATTACATTCTCATTATAGAATTCAGCCCATTTTTGTTTTGTTGGTGCATCTGTACCATAAGGTTTAGTAAATAATCCCTTTAAATCCTCGATAGAAATTACTCTTGTCATTACAAATTCTTAATTAATTTATTTTAAAAGATACAAACACTAAAAGCGGATGAAGAGATTCGAACTCTCGACATTCTCCTTGGCAAGGAGATGCTCTACCACTGAGCTACATCCGCATATTTTTTTATTTTATCTCAAAGAAGGGATCAATGATATAAATAATTAAATTTTTTCAATTAATTTAAATTTTTAATTAAGGATCCCATCTCAATTGCTTGTAAAGCATAATTCCAACCAAGATTATTTTTAATCCCTGCTCTTTCTAGAGCTTGCTGCATAGTATCAGTAGTTAAAACTCCAAAAATAATTGGAACATTATTTTCATTTGAAACTTGTGAAATACCTTTGCTAGCCTCAGATATAACTACATCATAGTGGGAAGTTTCACCACGGATCACAGCCCCAAGAGCAATTAAAACATCAAAACTCTTTTTTTTCATGAGGGTTTTAGCTGCGATTGGTAATTCGAATGAACCAGGGACCCAAACTATATCTACTTGATTGCTTAATTCAGAAGTATCTAAACCATGTCTTTTTAAACAATCAAGACAACCAGATAGAATTTTGTTTGTAATTAAATCATTAAATCTTGCTATTACAATTCCAACTTTTAAAGTAGATGCATTAGTAAAAGAACCCTCAAAAATAGCCATTAAACTTTACTTCGATATATTAATAGACTCTCACGAAAAGGTATTAAATTCAAACTAATGAAGAAACTATCCCTGTAACAAAAACCAAAACAACCCAAACAGCAGCAATAGAATAAATTTTTCTCCTACTTTCTCGCTGACCTTCCTCAGTAGAGGGTTGAGTCACATATAAAACGGGTACTCCAACTACCGCAATTAAAGAAGCAAATAATAGAGCATTTACGAAGAAAAAGTTAACGGCCTGCATAATTCAGTCTTAGGTTTCAGATTATTATAAATACTATAATCTCATGAAAATGATAATTTTTAGAGAAAATTTACATACTTTAGCCACTTTAAATGCAAAAAAAAATTTTCTACCTAATATCTATTTAGGAATTAAAAAAGTATGCAAGAAGATTCGATAATTCAAAAGAACTTATTTGCAATTGATAATGAAAAAAACGAGCAAAAAGAAATAACAAAAATTCCAGAAGATTTATCTTGGGAAGATTTAAAAAAAGAATCGCAAAAAAGACCTAGACAAAGAAAAAATTCAACAAATTTAATAAATAAATTCAAAACTGATTTAATTTCAACTAACAATAATGTTTGCATCAATGAAGAATCTTATAGCTATAAAACAGTTTCAAAAATGAAATTAACCCCTGTAATGAAGCATTATGTAACTCTAAAAGAGGAAAATAAAGATAGGTTATTACTTTATAGATTAGGAGATTTTTTTGAATGTTTTTTTGAGGACGCTGTATTAATATCTAACCTTTTAGAAATAACGCTTACTAGTAAAGATGCTGGCAAAGAGATTGGTAAGATCCCTATGGCAGGGGTTCCCTATCATGCAATGGAGAGATACTGTGCTGATCTAATTAAAAAAAATTATTCTGTGGTTATATGCGACCAATTAGAAAAAAGTTCTGGAAATTATGGGACTCCAATTAAAAGAGGAATAACAAGAATAATTACTCCTGGAACTGTAATTGAAGAGGGGATGTTGATAGCAAAGAAAAATAATTGGATTACTGCTATTTACTTATCAGAAGAAAACTCAGATGAATCTTATGAATGGGGTATATCAAAAGCTGATGTAAGCACAGGAGAATTAATAACTTTAGAAGGTCAATCTCTGGCAAAACTATTTGATGAAATTATTAAATTAGATTCTTCAGAAATCATTGTAGAAAGCAATGAAGTAAGAAATTTATTAATAAAAGGAAATAATCAAATTACATATACTGTTTCTCAAAAGACTAATTTTGGCATTAATGAAGCAAATTATCTAATAAAAAAATATTACCAAATTGCAAACCTAGAAGGAATAGGACTTAAAAATTTAAAAAATGCGACTAGATCACTAGGAGGTTTATTAAATTATTTAGAAAAAATTAATCCTTCAAATTTAGATAAAGATTCTTCTGTAAAAATCTCATTAGACTTTCCTCAAATTCAATTTGGTCACAACAAATTAATTATTGATTATCAAACTCAAAAAAACCTAGAAATCAAAATTACACAACGAGAAAACAATTATATAGGATCGCTACTATGGAGTATTGATAAAACTTATACTTGCATGGGTGCAAGGTGTTTAAGAAGGTGGATAGATTCACCACTATTAAACGTTAATAAAATTTATAAAAGACAAAATATAATTTCAAACTTTATTGAATCTAAAAAATTACGTTTAGATACCCAAAATTTACTTAGAGCAATGGGGGATTTAGAAAGACTTGCAGGTAGAGCTTGTGCAGGTCATGCAAGTCCTAGAGAATTAATTGCAATAGCTGAAGGTTTAAAAAAATTGCCTAAACTAAAATCCATAATTGAATTATTTAAATATGATCTCCCAGATTGGACTGATCAATTAAAAAATATTGATGAAGGACTCTTAGAATTAGCTGATAATATAAGTTTTAAACTAATAGAAAATCCTCCTCTAAATATTAATGAAGGAGGCATGATCCATGATGGTGTTGATAATATATTAGATGGTTTACGCAATTTAATGGATGATTACTCTGAGTGGTTAAATAAAGAGGAATTAAAAGAAAGGAAAATTAGCAAAATTTCAAATCTAAAAATTCAATTTCATAAAAATTTTGGCTACTACATTTCTATAAATAAGTCAAAAGTTAATTTAGCTCCACAACATTGGATCAAAAGGCAAACACTTACAAATGAAGAAAGGTATATCACTTCAGAAATTAAAAATAAAGAAAATAAGATTTTCCAAATAAAAAGTAGAGCTTCATCAAGAGAATATGAAATTTTCAGCGAATTAAGAAAGATAGTTGCTGAAAAAACAAAACAAATAAGATCAATCGCAAAATCCATAGCATCTCTTGATGCATTGCTTGGTTTATCAATTACTTCTATAGAAAACAATTTTATAAAACCGTCATTAATACCAATAAATGATTCAATGACAAAAAATAGTACAAAAATTATCGCAGGAAGGAATCCAATTGTAGAGCAATTATTAAATGATAAAAAGTTTGTAGCAAACGATATCTCTTTTGAGGATAATCAAAAATTAATTATATTAACCGGTCCCAATGCAAGCGGAAAAAGTTGCTTTATAAGACAACTTGGTTTAATACAAATTCTCGCACAAATTGGTAGCTTTGTTCCTGCTAATAATGCTGAAATCAAGATTGCAGATAGGATTTTTACAAGAATTGGGGCAGTTGATGATCAATCATCTGGACAATCAACATTTATGGTAGAAATGTCTGAAACTGCATCAATTCTAAATCAGGCAACTTCTAGCTCACTAGTTTTACTCGATGAGATAGGTAGAGGGACGTCTACTTTTGATGGACTTTCAATAGCTTGGTCAGTAAGTGAATATCTTGCAAAAAAAATTCAATGTAATACTATTTTCGCTACGCACTATCATGAGCTGAATTATCTAAAAAATTCAAATAAGAATATACAAAATTTTCAAGTTTTAGTAGAACAAAATAATGATCAGCTGATTTTTAGTCACAGGATTGTAAAAGGGAGCTCAAACAAAAGTTACGGCATAGAAGCAGCTAAATTAGCCGGAGTTCCAAAAGAAGTTATAGAAAAAGCAAAATCAGTTTTAATTTCTTTAGAAGAAAATAATAAATTAAATTATGATATTGAGTAGATTTTTGCCATTTTTATAAGTTAAAAACTTTTTAAATAGTTTCCCTCAACAAGGCGTTAACCGCAGCAGCTGCCATGGCAGCACCTCCTCTAGTTGAATTCAAAACAATTCTAGGAAGATCGGTAGAAATCAATTTATTTTTGCTTTTCTCTACTCCAATAAATCCAACGGGCATTCCGACAATTAAACTCGGTAAAACTTTTGCATTCTCTAAAATATCAATTAAATAAGTTAAAGCTGTAGGCGAACTGCCAATAACTACAATTGGTGAATCGCTTCCTGAATTTATAGCGGATAACTCCTTCCAACCTTCACTTAAGCCATATGCAGTTTTAGTTAATTTTGTATGATTATTTTTTTCAAACCACTTTCTAGCCGCGAATACTTTATTCCTAGTGGTATTTTCTGCCATGGATTTTATTGCCGCTGCAGCCATATCTGTATCAGTCAAAATCGGAGCGCCATTTTTAAGTGCCTGAAGCCCATTATGACAAGCACCTTCACTAAAATTTACAAGATTTTGAACTGAAAAATCTCCTGAAGTATGGACTAATCTCTCTAAAACCTTTTTTTCCAAATAATTTAGATCATTAGCTTCTAAATGAGATCTTATGAATCTGATGCTTTCCAAAAAAATTGGATGATCTATTACCATTAAAATTAATTTGTGTTAGAAGTAATCATAGTTAGTATATGGTTTTTATTGAGCGATTATGCCAATACAAATATTATGGGGTAATGATCTAAATGCTCAAAATATATTTATTCAAAACTTAATTGATAAGAAAGTATCCAAAGAATGGAAAGAAATAAACGTTACTAATTTAAATGGAGATGATGATGCGCAAGTCAATAAAGCTTTTGATGAAGTTCTTACTCCTCCTTTTGGAGATGGATTCAGAATCGTTACATTGAAAAATAATCCAATTTTTACTGCAAAAAATGAGGATCTAAGAACTAAATTTGAAAAAATTCATGGCAATATACCTCAAAAGACTTATTTCATTTTACAAAATACAAAAAAACCAGACTCAAGACTAAAAAGTACTAAATTTTTACAAAAACTTATTAAAAATAATTTAGCCAAAGAAAAATCATTTTCTTTACCGGATATCTGGGACTATGAGGGACAAAAAAGATTTTTAGAAGATGCAGCAAATGAAATGAATATAAAAATTGATAAAAATGCAGCTGAATTAATTATTGATTCTGTTGGGAATGATAGCTTTAAACTAATAAATGAATTGGCCAAGGCAAAAACATACCTTTCTGCAGTTTCAGGTGATTCGAATTCACAATTTTTTCTTAAAAGTATTGATGTAAAAAAAATATTTAGTGATCATCAATCCAATATTTTCAAAATCATTGATCTTCTCTTACAAAAAAATATTAATGAAAGCCTCATTGAAATAAATTTTTCCTTACAGAAAGGAGAACCTGCTTTAAGACTCAATGCAGGTTTAATTAGTCAAATAAGAATTCATACCATTATAAAATTAGCAGTTATTTCAGGAAACGATAATGCAGAAAAGATTTGTAATCTTGCAGGTATTTCTAATCCAAAAAGAATTTTTTTTATTCGAAGAAAAGTCAAAAATGTTTCTCAAGAATATTTAATTAATTTAATGAGTAACTTATTAGATATTGAATCATTACTAAAACAAGGTAATAATCCTATAAATGTTTTTACAGAGAAATTAATTAATTTAAGTTAACCAAATTATAAGTTTAAAAATTTACATTATGATTTAAATATGGCTTTACTAGTAAAAAAATTTGGCGGAACTTCTGTCGGTGATATAAAAAAAATTAAAAATATTGCGAGGAGCATTTGTCAAAGTAAAGAAGCAGGAAATGAAATTGTAGTAGTTGTCTCTGCAATGGGGCAAACTACAGATGATTTAAATTGTTTAGCTGAATCAATTAGTAAAAACCCTAATCGAAGAGAATTGGATATGCTTCTCTCAACTGGAGAGCAAATAACCATAGCTCTTCTCTCAATGGCATTAAACGAATACGGAATACCTGCAATTTCAATGACTGGTAGTCAGGTTGGAATTATTACTGAATCTATACATGGAAAAGCAAGAATTCTGGATATTAAAACAAAAAGAATCCAAAATTATATAAATCAGGGTTTTGTAGTTGTGGTGGCTGGATTTCAAGGAACAACATTAAGTCATACAGGATCAATGGAAATTACAACTTTGGGTAGAGGTGGTTCAGACACATCTGCAGTAGCTCTATCAACTGCTTTAGGAGCTGAGACTTGCGAAATTTATTCAGACGTTCCAGGAGTTCTTACTACTGACCCAAGAATTGTTCCTAATGCAAAACTCTTAGATGAAATTAGCTGTGAGGAAATGCTTGAACTTGCAAGTGTCGGTGCTTCAGTTCTTCATCCAAGAGCAGTAGAAATTGCTCGTAATTATGGAATTAAATTGTGCGTCAAATCGAGCCAAGATGACTCAGGTGGGACTCTCCTAGCAAGCCAAATCCAACCTCTACCGCTAAAAAGAGGAAGCTTAGAATTAACAAAAACAGTCAATAGTCTTGAAGTTTTAGAAAACCAAGCAGTATTCAGTCTCTTAAATATTCCTGATAGACCAGGGATTGCTGCACAAATATTTGAAAAACTATCAGAAGCAAGTATTAATGTAGATTTAATCATACAAGCGACAAACGATGGAAATAATAACGATATTACATTTACTGTTAGTGAAATAGAAGTTAAAAAAACTGCAGAACAATGTGAACTTATAACAAGTCAATTAGGAGGAGAATACAATCTAAAAACAAACATGACTAAATTGAGTATTCAAGGAGCAGGCATTATGGGTAGACCAAGTGTCTCAGCTGATTTATTTGATACTTTATCTCAAGCAAATATAAATGTTAGGTTAATAGCTACTAGTGAAATCAAAGTCAGCTGCGTAATTGAAATTAATAATATTCCAAAAGCTGTTCGATTTATTGCTGAGAAATTTAAGTTATCCGATACACAAATATTTGTTAATCCAATTAACGAAAAACAGGATCAGCCTGAAGTAAGAGGAATTGCACTAGATAAAAACCAAGTTCAAGTAAGTTTTCGAAAACTACCTGATCGCCCAGGTGTTGCAGCATCGATATGTTTAGCATTAGCTGAAAATAATTTACTTTTCGATACGATCGTACAGTCTGAAAGAATTTCTTCTTTAAAAACTAAGGATATTAGTCTTACAATGAATAGGCAAGATAGAGAAAAAGCTAACTTAGTTTTTGATGCCTTAACGAAAAAATTACCCGGCTCATATATTGAAGATGGCCCTGCGATAGCCAAAGTAAGTACTGTAGGAGCAGGAATGGCATTTAAGGTTGGAACTGCTGGGAAAATATTTAGAGCACTGGCTGATCAAAATATCAATATTGAAATGATTGCCACTAGTGAAATTAGGACTTCATGTATTGTCTTAGAAAAAGATTGTAACAACGCAGTTAGTGCTATTCATAATCATTTCGAATTAGAGAAATAATTTCTTTTTAGTTATTTCTTGCCAATTTTTGTCTCAATTTTTTGATTCTGTCCCTCAAATTTGCTGCTTCTTCAAAATTTAACTCTTTTGCAGCATCTTTCATTTTTATTTCTAACTTTTCTATTAAGTCAGGCAATTCTTCGAGCAAACATTGATTATCGCTGGAATTGAGAATTGAGTCAGTTTTGTTATTAACTATATTTATTAAATCTTTAGATAAACCACCAGCATCTAATTTTCTGGAAAGTTCTAGAAAAGATAATATTGAATTTTCTATTTTTTTACCTGCAGGTTTTGGAGTAATACCATTGACCTGGTTATATTTTTTTTGAATAGTTCTTCTTCTTTCAGTTTCAGATATTGCTCTTTTCATTGAATCTGTGAAGTTATCTGCATAAAGCAAGGCAACACCTTCAACATGTCTTGCAGCTCTTCCTATTGTTTGAATCAATGACCTTTCTGCCCTAAGAAAACCTTCTTTATCAGCATCTAAAATGGCGACTAACGATACTTCAGGAAGATCTAGTCCCTCTCTTAATAGATTAACTCCTACCAAAACATCATATTCCCCCATTCTAAGGTCTTGAATAATTTCAATTCTTTCAATTGAATGAATTTCGGAATGCAAATATCTAACTCTTACTTTATTTTCAGATAAAAAATCAGTTAGATCTTCAGCCATTCTCTTAGTAAGTGTTGTCACTAGCACTCTTTGATTCTTTTCAGCTCGAATTCTTATTTCAGATAACAGATCTTCTATTTGACCCTCACTAGGTCTTACATCAATTAAAGGGTCTAATACCCCAGTTGGTCTTATAACTTGCTCAATAAATTCACCATCACATTGATCTAATTCCCATTGACCAGGTGTTGCGCTTATAAACAATGTCTGTTTTGATTTTTCCCAAAACTCTTCACATTTTAAAGGTCTATTATCTGCAGCACTTGGCAATCTAAAACCATGATCTATTAAAACTTTTTTTCTAGATTGATCACCGTTATACATCGCATGAAGTTGAGGACATGTTACGTGACTCTCATCAACTACCAACAACCAATCTTTGGGAAAGTAATCTATTAGGCATTCTGGCGGTGAACCTTCCTCCCTACCCGATAAATGACGAGCATAATTCTCAACTCCATTACAATATCCAACCTCTTTAAGCATTTCTAAATCATATTTTGTGCGTTGTTCTAGACGTTGAGCCTCTAATAATTTTCCTTCGTATGTAAATTTATCGAGTTGAGTTTTTAATTCACTTCTAATTGCACTTATTGCACTCTCGAGTCTTTCTTTTGGAGTAACAAAATGCTTCGCTGGGTAAACGCTAACTTGTTCCAAACTTTCAAGTATTTCTCCGGTAGTAGGGTCAACATATCTAATAGCCTCGACTTCATCGCCAAATAATTCGATTCTTATTAATCTATCTTCATAAGCTGGACCGATTTCTAAAACATCACCTTTAATTCTGAATCTACCTCTAGTAATTTCAATATCATTTCTAGTGTATTGATTTTCAACGAGAGACCTCAAAGAAGAACGTAGATTTATTGATTTTCCAACTTCAAATTTAACTGCAGCCTTTAAATACTCACTCGGTATACCAAGACCATAAATACAACTTATTGAGGCTACAACAATTACATCTTTTCTTTCAAATAATGAGCGTGTTGCTGAATGCCTAAGCATGTCTATTTCTTCATTAATTGAAGCAGTTTTAGCTATGTAAGTATCACTTACAGGTACATAAGCTTCAGGTTGGTAATAATCGTAGTAAGAAATGAAGTACTCAACAGCATTTTTTGGAAAAAATTCCCTTAATTCATTACATAGTTGAGCAGCTAACGTTTTGTTATGAGCTAATACAAGCGCTGGTCTCCCTGTTTGTTGAATTACATTCGCAATGGTAAATGTTTTACCAGTTCCAGTAGCTCCTAAAAGAGTCTGAAACTCTTTGCCAGTATTAACACCTTTAACTAATTTTTTAATAGCTTCTGGTTGATCTCCATTTGGTTCGTAAGGAGCTTGAAGCTTATAGTTGTTCATCAAGCTAGTAGCTAAAGGATATTGTTATACTAAGAAATTTTTTCTCCAATTATTGAATTTTTCAAAGATTCTTTTAAGCCCCTAACAACCGCAATCATTGATATTAAATCATCTAATTTATTAACTACAGATCCAACGCCAACTGCTGAGGCTCCAGAGGATATTGCTAGTGGACAAGTTACTTGGCTTAATCCAGAAGCACTCATGATTGGTATATTTAGAGATTGTTTCTTAAATTCATGATGAATAGCATATGTAGCTGCAAGAGTTGGCACTGATTTTTCAAAAAAACCTTGAATTCCTGGAGAGTAAGGAGTAGAACTGGTTCCACCTTCTGTTTGAATAATATCAACACCTTCTTCCACTAGCTTTATAGCAAGATCAACTTGTTTATCAATAGGCATAGTATGAGGAACAGTTACGGATAAAGGAACATTAGGCAATAAATCCCTCGTCTCTTTTGTAATGTTTAAAACTTTTTCATGTGAAAAATTAATGCCTTTTTCATAAAAAGTATCGTAATTTCCTATCTCAATTAATGATGCTCCTGCATTTACAGAATCCTGAAAAGATCGAGGAACTACTGAACTAACACACACGGGTAGTGTTGCATTATTAATTGCTAAATCAACTAGTTCAGGTTTACAAGCAATATCGACAAGATCTGCACCTCCTAATGAAGCAGCCTCAACAATTATTTTCACAGATTGAACATCGAAATTATTCAATCCTGAAATAACTTTGAGTAAGGATTTGCTTCTTAACTCTTCTTTGATTTTTTGTGGCAAAAGATTAATCAGACTCATTTACTTAATGAATTTATTACCCGATTGTGACATTGTTTTAGTAAAACAGTGCATTTTTTAAAAAATATTATCTGAGCAACACAAAATGACTGATAAAAAATTAAGTCAGAATAATTGGTCATCATGGCATCATCAGCTTCATAAGGAGATTCTTACCAAAAAAACATTAATTCCCAAAGGATCCAATATTTTAATAAGTGTTTCCGGTGGTCAAGACTCAATGGCCTTATTAACCCTAATTAATGACCTAAAAAAACTACATAATTGGTCTATTAGTGTTTGGCATGGTGATCATCAGTGGCACGAAAAATCATCACTATATGCTCTTGAATTAAAAGATTATTGCGAAGATAAAAATATTTCATTCTCTTTTGATCAAGCAAATAAAGAAAGTATTTCTTCAGAAGAAAAAGCACGAGAATGGAGATATAAAAAATTATTTGAAAGAGCCAAAACTTTATTAAATTCAAACCAGCAAAAACATAATATTTATTTGTTAACTGGTCACACGAGTAGTGATAATGCAGAAACATTTATCCTCAATTTAGCTAGAGGAAGCAATTTTGCAGGTCTGAGTAATATTGAAAGTAAAAGATTAATAGAAAATCAAATTTTTTTAATAAGACCAATATTAATTTTCAGTAGGGAAGATACAAAACAATTTTGCAATGATATGAAGATCCCAGTCTGGGAAGATCCTACAAATTCAGATCTTAAATTAAAAAGAAATTTAGTAAGAAAAAAAATTATTCCTACCTTAGAAGTCATCTATCCTGGTTGTTCTGAAAGAATAAATAATTTTTCCCAAAAAATGAGCAAATACAATAATGAACGTAATGATCTTAGTGAACTGGCGTATTTATATTGTAAGGATGTAAAAGGTATAGATAGGAATCTCCTAAATGGTATGTGTATTGAAGCGAGGTGCACAATCTTAAATAGATTTTTAAAAGAAATATCTGCAAAGCAATGTAGTTCTAAAAATCTGACACAATTAGCAACTTTAATTTATGAAAAAAATAAAGGTCAAATTAATCTGCAAGAGTTTTTAAAAATTGTTTGGGATAAAAACTATATAAATTTTGAAAAAAGTTAAGATGTTACAGCAGATCTTCTTCTTCTTGTTCTACCTTCAAATGAATCTTCTGTAGTAGTCTGAGCTGATAGATTCTGTGAAACTTTTTGACTTTTTTGGGAAGTTTGTGGGTTATTTGAACTATTGGGATGATTATTGTTTGATTTCTTATGGAAATTATTATTATTTCTATTTCTATGGGAAAATTTTTGATCTTCGGTAATCTTTGGAATATAAGCACGAGTTCCACTTGGAGCAGGTTGAACTAAACACAAAATAAGTGGTTCAACTTGCAATTCTCTTCTCATTCTTCTCGATAAACCATTTTCAATTTCTCTTTGTACACCTATCCAATCTACTTCAAAATTATTCGGCCCAGTTTGCCTGGATAATTGTTTCCATCTATTTTCTAAGACCCAGCTTATTTCTCGTTCTGTCCACATAGACATTTTTCTTGGCTCTGCAGTCGTAACAACTCCTCTTAAATTAACTCTGGGAGGCGCAACCATCTTCCCATCTGTACTTATAGGAGCTAAAACAGTTACTACACCATCCCCAGCTAATTGCTGCCTTTCCTTTAACACTCGAGCATCTACTATCCCATTTCGTGAGTTATCAAGAAGTTCAACACCAGCTTTTACAGGATCACCTTTTTGAATAGAATTAGGTGTTAACTCAACTACGTCTCCATTTTCAATAATTAAAATATTATCTTTTGGAACCCCCATAGTTTGAGCACTCTTTCCATGACAAACAAGCATTCTATGTTCTCCATGCACAGGAACAAAAAACTTAGGTTTTGCGAGTGCCAACATTAATTTTTGATCCTCTTGAAAACCATGACCAGAAACATGAATATTCTCACCCTTTCCATAAACAACCTTTGCTCCTAGTTTCATTAATCTATCTATTGTATTAACAACAGAAATAGTATTACCAGGAATTGGGCTGGCTGAAAATATTACAGTATCAGTAGTCTTAAGACGTACATGCTGATGCTCACCACGAGATATTCTGCTTAACGCTGCTAGGGGCTCTCCTTGACTTCCAGTCATTAATAATAAAGTCTCTCTATCTGGCAAATCTCTAATTTGCTTGATAGGTACAAATAAATCATCTGGGCATTTCATATAACCAATATCTCTAGCCTTAGCAATAACATTTATCATCGATCTACCTAACAAACCGACCTTTCTTCCATGTTTCATAGCCAACTCTAAGATCATTGTCACTCTATGAACAGAACTAGCAAAAGTAGTAAGAATAACTCGTTCTTTTGCCTCTGCAATATGTTTTTCTAAAGAAGGATAGATAGTCTTCTCAGAGGGACAAAAACCTGGAACTTCGGCATTAGTCGAATCACTGAACATGCATAAAACTCCCTTCTCTCCGTAATGCACCATTCTTTCAATATCAAATTGCTCTCCATCTACTGGCATATGATCAAACTTAAAATCGCCCGTGAAAATAATTGTGCCAACAGGTGTTGTAACCGCTAAAGAAAAACTATCGCAAATAGAATGGGTATTTCGAATAAATTCAACAGAAAAATGTTGTCCTACTTTTACAACATCTCTTGGATTTACTGTCTGTATAGTTGTTCTATCAGATACCCCTGCTTCCTCCATTTTTCCTCTAAGCATTGACATTGCAAGTCTTGGGCCATAAATAATCGGAATATTAAAGTGCTTTAGATGATGAGAAATACCTCCAATGTGATCTTCATGCCCGTGAGTGACAATCATTCCTTTTATTCTTCTTTGATTTTCTTTTAAAAAAGTTGTATCAGGCATAACAACGTTTACGCCATGCATACCATCAGATGGGAAAGCTAGGCCAGCATCAACAAGCATTAATTCATCACCATATTCAAAAACGCAAGTATTTTTTCCTATTTCATGTAGTCCTCCAAGAGGTATTACTCGTAGAGCTGGCGTATTACTTTTAGATCTAGATGAATCATGAGTATTAGATCTATTTACAGTTGAATTTGTAATTGATTGCATAATTTTGAAATTTATGTAGGCCTGCTTGTAATCAAATAAGGTTTATTTAAATTTAATTATCAAGTGAAATATAATCCCTATTATAAGGAATTCAGGATAAAAGATAGTTGCTTTTTCATGTCATTGGATAAAGGTGACAAAGGACTTCTAGGATTACCTACATCCCATCCCGATAGCTCCAAAGCAGCCTTAATTGGTATTGGATTAGTAGTCATAAAGAGTGCTTTGAAAAGAGGCTGAAGTTTTTCATGAATAGCAAGAGCATTGGAAACCTTTCCACTTTGAAAAGAATGAATCATCTCTTTCAATTGCAATCCAACTAAATGACTTGCAACACTTACTACTCCTACAGCACCTACAGATAACATTGGAAGCAACAATGAATCGTCGCCACTATATACAGAGAGTGCGGAGCCACAAATAGCTCTTAGTTCTGTTACTTCTTCTATTCTACCGCTTGCAGCTTTAATACTGAGAATATTTGAGAAATCCATAAGTTTCTTCACAGTATCAGGTAATAAATTGCATCCAGTCCTGCCAGGAATGTTATAGAGCATAAGAGGCAAATCCTTTGCAGATTTAGCAATAGAACTAAAATGTTTATAAAGACCTTCTTGAGGCGGCTTATTGTAATAAGGAACAACGACCAAAGCGCCGTCGGCACCAGAGTCGTAGGCTTTTTTTGTAGCTTCCACAGCTTCGCTTGTACAATTGCTACCAGTGCCAACTATTACTTTACAGCTTGCATCCAAAGATCCTTTTACCGCAATAAATAAATCATGCTGTTCGGCCCATGAAAGAGTCGGAGATTCTCCAGTAGTACCGCACAACACAATTCCGTCGGAACCGTTCTCAAAAAGATAATTTGAAAGTTTTATAGCTAGTTCATAATCTACCTCTCCATTCTCAGTGAATGGAGTAACCATTGCAGTCAATATTTTTCCAAATAGTGGATTATTACACTCAGTTTTGTCTGTAATCATTTTTTTGGAATTAATAACTCAGCTATTTGAACAGCATTCAGAGCTGCTCCTTTTCTTATTTGATCTCCACATAACCATAATTCTAATCCATGAGGCTGACTTATATCAGTTCTTAGCCTGCCAACAGCTACATTATCCCTTCCCATAACGTCATTTGGCATAGGAAATCTATTATTTTTGTAATCCTCAATAACTTCAATTCCAGGAGATTTTTTTAATTCTTCAAGAGCATCTTTAGGATCAACTACATCGGCAAATTCAATATTGATCGATTCAGAATGTGCTCTCAGTACTGGGACTCGAACACATGTAGCAGAGAGCTTTAAATCAGCAATATTTAATATTTTCCTTGTCTCATTAACCATTTTCATCTCTTCTTCACAGTAATTATTTGAAAGCATAGGGGAATTATGTAAAAACAAATTAAAAGCAAGGGGGTATGGCAAAACTTCACTTTTTTGAGGATTTCCTTGAAGATATTGTTCAGTTAAAAGTTTTAGTTCCTCCATCGCCAGTTGGCCTGCACCACTGACAGATTGATATGTTGAGACAATAACTCTTTGAATAGTCGAAAGTTTGTTTAATGGAGCTAAAACTAATGTCAACAAAATGGTAGTGCAGTTTGGATTCGCTATTACCCCATCATGATTAAGTACGTCACTAGCATTAACTTCAGGGACTATAAGGGGAACGTTCTTATCTAATCTGAAAGCACTTGAATTATCTATCAGTAAAGCATTTTGATCAATAATGGTAGACAACCATTTTTTTGAAATACTTCCGCCAGCTGAAGCCAAAACTAAATCAAGATTCTTAAATTCTTCCTTAGTTGTTTTTTTTGTAACTAATTCTTCATCTTTCCAAATAATTTTTTTTCCTTCCGACCGCTCTGATGAAAGCAAAACCAATTCTGATATTGGGAAATCACGTTGTTCAAGAATTTTTAGCAATTCAGATCCCACAGCACCTGAAGAACCTAAAACAGCAACTTTTAATGGCCTATTAGGCAAATACGGAGATTGTCTCACACTTTAAAATGATTTTTATAAATAGATTGACTATTTTTTTTACTTTATCAAAAAATTAACTTTCAAGGAAATCACATAATGTGAAATAATTAAGATTCGGCTCATAGTAATAACTTAGAAAAACATGGCTAAAGATGCACTAATAGTCAAAACAACTCCTCTGCCTCAAAGTAGAATTTCATTCGAATTGGAGATACCATCTGAGACATGCAAAACGTGTGTAAATGAAACAATCAGTTCTATCAGTCGTTCGGCTAAAATTCCGGGATTTAGACTTGGTAAGATTCCTAAACAAGTCTTAATCCAAAGAATTGGTATCACACAATTACATGCTTCTGCTCTGGAAAAAATTATTGATAAATCATGGCAAGAAGCGTTAAAAATAAAATCTATAGAGCCACTAAGTGAGCCAGAATTGGTAGATGGATTTGAATCTTTACTTGCAAAGTTTAGTCCTGAAAAATCACTTAAGGTTACTCTTCAAACTGATGTTGCCCCAGAATTAAAACTTAAAAAATCCAAAGGACTAAGTGTTGAAATATCAAAGACAAAGTTTGATCCTAAGTCAATAGATGAAGCTCTAGAAAAATCTAGAAATCAGTTTGCAAACATTATTCCAGTTAGTAATAGAGCAGCAAAATTAGGAGATATTGCTGTAGTTAGTTTCAAAGGAAAATATAAAGATTCTGGTAAAGAGATTGATGGTGGAACAAGTGAATCAATGGATCTTGAGTTAGAAAAGAACAAAATGATTCCCGGTTTCGTTGAGGGAATCGTGAAGATGAAAATTGGTGATACTAAAACACTTAACCTTAAATTTCCTGATGATTATTCTCATGAGGATTCAAGAGGCAAAGAAGCAATTTTTGAAGTAAATCTTAAGGATCTTAAGGAAAAAGAATTGCCTGAACTTAATGACGATTTTGCAAAACAGTCTGGCAACAAAGAATCATTAAAAGAGTTAAAGAAAGATATTGAAAAGCAACTTAAAGACAATTTTGAAAAAACTCAAAAAGATATCAAAATTGAAGCTTTATTAGATGCCTTAACAAACGAATTGGTTGCTGAAATTCCAAAATCTATGATTGATATAGAAGTGAGGCATAATATTGAACAAACCGCTCAAAGATTTGCTCAACAAGGTCTTGATGTAAAATCTACTTTCACTCCGGAATTAGTTAAGTCATTAGCAGAGTCCACAAGGCCTCAAGCTGAAAAAAATGTTCAAAGAAATTTAGCTTTAAAAGCATTAGCTGAAAAAGAAAATATAGCAGTTGAGAAAGATGAAATTAATTTAAAAATGAAAGATTATGAAGATGCAATCTCTCAATCTTCAAAACAAATAGATATTAAAAAATTAACAGAAGTAGTAAGTAACGATCTACTCAAAGAAAAATTAATAATTTGGCTTGAAGAAAATTCTGAAGTAAAAGAAAAAACTACAAAAACTTCTAAAGCCGCCAAAACCCCTAAAACTAAAAAAGCGACAAGAACTGCGACGAAAACTACAAAAACTTCTAAAACAACAAAAACTTCAAATAAAAAAGAAAAAAAATAATTTATGAAATTTCCTACTAATTAAACAAAAACCCCTTAAATTATTTATAAGTCAAAAACTAATTTGTGAACTCAGAAAAAAAACATTTAATTCAAAGCTCAATAAGTTCTTACGAAAGTAATAATAAAACTTTTGCGGCTGTTCCTACCGTTATAGAACAATCAGGGAGAGGAGAAAGGGCTTTTGATATATATTCAAGGCTATTGAGGGAAAGAATAATTTTTTTAGGTACTGGAATTAATGATCAAGTATCTGACTCACTTGTTGCACAATTATTATTTCTTGAAGCGGAAGATCCCGAAAAAGACATACAAATATATATCAATTCTCCTGGAGGCTCAGTAACTGCGGGAATGGCCATATACGATACTATGCAACAAATATCCCCTGATGTTGTGACAATATGCTTTGGAGTAGCGGCAAGTATGGGTGCATTTCTTCTTTCTGGAGGAGCAAAGGGGAAAAGATTGGCTTTACCTAATTCTAGAATTATGATTCATCAACCTCTAGGAGGTGCACAAGGTCAAGCAGTAGAGATTGAAATACAAGCTAAAGAAATACTTTTTCTCAAGAAAACATTAAATTCACTTTTAGCTGAACATACTGGTCAACCTTTAGAAAAAATTAATGAAGATACAGAAAGAGATTACTTTTTATCCCCCTCAGAAGCAGTCGAATATGGATTAATTGATAAAGTTATCAAAAAGTGACAAGGGGTTCTGATTTTTTAAGAATATGATGACGAATCGATATTTATGAGCAATCCTAGTGAATAGGGAATATTTAACACCTTTCACTTTAAAAACTTATAATCGATGGCTAAATTCGACGCCCATCTTAAATGTTCATTTTGCGGGAAGTCACAAGACCAAGTAAGAAAGCTTATAGCTGGTCCTGGGGTTTATATCTGTGATGAGTGCATAGACCTTTGTAATGAGATTCTCGATGAAGAACTACTTGATAATCAAGCGAACACAAACAACTCTCCACAAGTAAAAAAGAAATTACCAACTGATAATCCCAAAAAATCTGTTCCTTTAGAATTAACCTCAATTCCTAAGCCATTAGAAATAAAAAGTTTTCTAGATAATCAAGTTGTTGGACAAGAATCTGCAAAAAAAATATTATCAGTAGCCGTGTACAATCACTACAAGCGATTAGCTTGGAAAGTTAAAGAGGACAGTAAAAATAGCAATTCAACTGATTCACAAGCAACTAAATTACAAAAATCAAATATTTTACTCATCGGCCCTACTGGAAGTGGAAAAACATTATTGGCGCAAACTTTAGCAGAGTTTTTAGATGTTCCTTTTGCAGTAGCTGATGCAACGACTTTAACAGAAGCTGGATATGTTGGGGAAGATGTTGAAAACATACTTTTAAGACTTCTACAGAAATCAGAAATGAATGTAGAACTAGCTCAAAAAGGAATTATTTATATTGATGAAATAGATAAAATTGCAAGAAAAAGCGAGAATCCTTCAATTACTAGAGATGTCTCCGGTGAAGGGGTACAGCAAGCATTACTAAAAATGCTTGAAGGAACAATTGCTAATGTGCCACCTCAAGGCGGAAGAAAACATCCTTATCATGACTGCATCCAAATTGATACGAGTCAAATACTATTTATTTGTGGGGGAGCTTTTATAGGTTTAGAGGATATCGTTCAAAAGCGTATGGGTAAACACTCTATCGGATTTACCACCAATTCAGATCAAAACAAAGTTGATCCAAAAAAAATAGTAGACCCAAGAGATTCCCTGAAAAATTTAGAATTAGATGACTTAGTGAAATATGGCCTAATTCCAGAATTTATTGGAAGAATTCCGGTTTGTGCTGTATTAGATCGTCTTACTAAAGAAACTTTAGAATCTATTTTGACTCAACCAAGAGATGCATTAGTAAAGCAATTCAAAACTTTGTTAAGTATGGATAATGTTGAATTATCATTTGAGCCTGATTCTGTTGAAGCGATAGCAAATGAAGCATACAAAAGAAAAACAGGTGCAAGAGCATTAAGATCAATAATTGAAGAGCTAATGCTAGACATAATGTACACTTTGCCTTCTGAAGAAAATGTAAAAGAATTCACAATTACGAAAAAAATGGTAGATAATTTGTTCTCATCTAAAATTGTTAAACTACCTTCAGGATCAAAAAGAATCATTAAAGAGTCTGCATAAAATTAGAGTTTAATTTTTTTAATTGAATTCCTAATTTTTCTAATTAATGAAAAATAAATGCCAAATATACATAAGCCTTTTCATCAAAAATATAGACCAAACAACTTAGACGAACTGGTTGGGCAAAAATTTATATCCATTACACTCAAACAAGCTCTATTAACAAAAAAAATTGCTCCTGCATATCTTTTTAATGGTCCAAGAGGCACTGGAAAAACATCAAGTGCAAGAATATTTGCGAAATCTCTAAATTGTCAGGCATTCGACCAACCTACGATAACTCCTTGTTGTAAATGTGACTTATGTAGGCAAATTACAGATGGGAGCGCTCTAGATATTATCGAGATTGATGCAGCATCAAATACAGGAGTAGAAAATATAAGAGAAATTATAGAAAGAGCGAGATTTGCACCTACTCAAGCGAGATGGAAAGTCTATGTAATTGATGAATGTCATATGCTTTCAACGGCAGCTTCAAATGCTTTACTAAAAACTATTGAAGAACCGCCCTCAAGAGTTGTATTTATACTTGCGACGACAAATCCTGAGAGAGTATTAAATACAATAAAAAGTAGATGCCAAAAGTTTGATTTTAGAAGAATAAGCCCTAGTGATATTTTTCAACATTTATCAGAAATCGCCGAAAAAGAATCCATTAAGTACGAAGTTCAGGCGTTAAAAATGATTGCAAAAAGGTCTAATGGAGGTATGAGAGATGCACAAAGCCTCCTTGAACAATTAAATCTTTTACCAGAAGGGATAACAATTAATAATATCCAAAACCTCCTAGGAGAAGTATCCGAAAGTGAATTAACAAATCTGATTAAATCATTGGTTGAGAATAATCCAGAGTCATTAATTGACACCTGCAACAAATTATATGATGCCGGAAACGAACCTCTTCAAATAATTATCGGATTATTGAATATAACAAGAGATCTACTATTACACACTACAAATAATAAATATTCAGATCTTTACTATACGTCTGATGAATTTCGAGATGAGTTAGATAAAATCTCAAAAACAATAAATAAATCAACAATAATTAATTGGCATAATAATCTGAGAAATATTGAATATCAAATCAAATCAAGTGATAATCCAAGGCTTTGGTTTGAAATACATTTAACTGGTCTTCTGGATAGTCAAGAGATAAATAGTTTTGAAAATAAACAAGAAAGTAAAAATAATACGACTGAGGAGAAGCATGAAAGTAGAAAAAACATTCCAATTAATAAAGAAAATATTTCAGATGAGATTCCAAAACCAAGTATCCAAGAAGAGATATCTCACAAGGAATTGGTCGAAAAAAAAGACGAAAAATTAGAAAAATTTGAAGTTCTTGAAAAAGAAAGTATTGAAAATATTTCTGAAAATAACCAAAATAATCCTGGATCAAATTTAAAAGATAAATGGGAATTAATTCTTTCTAAAGTCGAGTTACCATCAACAAGAATGTTACTTTCACAACAAGCCGAACTTGAAAGTTTTGATTCGGAGAAAATCACAATTGCATTATCTCCAAACTGGGAAAGTATGATAAAAAGCAGAAAAGTTATAATTGAAAATACTGTAAAAAAGATATTTGGAGATGGAATAATACTTAATTTTTCAACCAAACAATTAAATAAAAGTAACCCAACAAACACTCCAGAAATAACCCAAAATAAAGTAAATAATTTCCGACCAATAAAAAAAATAGATCAAAAAACTAATTCGTCAACAAAAATATCTAACGAGGAAACTTATGATGATAGTTCAAAAAACTTAGCAAATTTTTTTAATGGAGAAATTATAGACCTTGATGAATAAATTAAACTCCAGTATGAAGAGTCTTTCGCCAGAGTATCTTTTTGGGGAAAATAGACATCTTTATAGTTACCCAAGGGATTACTAAAAACCAATGTGATAAATAAAAAACCGATACAAATACCATCAAAAAATTGCTTTTTTGCAATACAGGTACTTCACTTTTACAAGAAGAACCGTACCAAAAAGCAATTCCAGATAACATAAAAGCTGTAAATGAAATAGGCCAATAAATTGGTGAATCTAAAAAAGCAATACTGAAAACTAAATCAAAAATAGAAATGATTGGTAATGCATATTGCAAGATGAAAAAGTAAGTTAAATCAAATTTCTGCAAATAATCAATTTTATTAGTAAATAATTGATCTCCATAATCGAAGAATCTTTGCAAACCCCCCTCTGCCCATCTTTGCCTTTGAGCTAATAAAGCATTTAAATTCTCAACTGCTTCCTCCATGACTGGAGGATCCCATAAGATTCCAATTCTAGATTTTGATAATAATAATCTTAAACTCAAATCAAGATCATCTGTAACTGTATCTTCATTAAAAGAACCACATGCTAACAATGTTTCTTTCTGAATTAATTGACCATTTCCCCTTAATTCGGAAACTCCAGCAACTGATAATCTTCCATATTGAAAGATTGCATCCATAGCCATCTCCATTGACTGACAGGAAGTTAAAAAATTCTTACTTACATTTGTTACTGATTTTCTTAGTTGAACTGCAGACCAATCACCCTCTTCTACAAAACTAAATAACCTTATCAAAGAATCTTGTTTTAATTCAGCATCAGCATCCAAAACTAATAACCATTCACCGTGGGTAAATTTCAAGGCATAATTCAAAGCTCCTGACTTTCCTCCTCCTGCATTTGGAGAACGACTTATGACTTTTAGCTTGTCATATTGTCTAGATAATCGATCTAAAATTAAAGGCGTCTTATCAGAACTACCATCATCGATTATGTAAATATTTAATTTATTTGTTGAATAATCCAAACTAAATAATCTCTCAACTAATCTTGATATGACATTCTCTTCATCTCTAGCTGCGACTAAAATATCAAGCACAGGTAACTCTTTATTGCTAATTCTTCTGCTTACAGTATTTAAAACGTTGTTCCTTTTGAAATTTCTAGAAATAACTATTAAACCGTAAAAAACAATCACAAAAGAAAGAATCAATATTATGTAAAAGAAATTTTCGATATAGTTAGCATGAGGAATAAATGCTACTAAAAAACAAGCACTAAGAAATATAAACGACTTCAATCTTCGATTTTTATAAAAACCCTTACTCATAAAAGTAAATTGTTAATTACTTAACTTCCATTGAGACAATACCTCAAATTTTTTTAGCTTTGCATTTCGATAGTAATGATTCAATATTTGTTCATAAGAGAATCCTAATTTAGCCATTTCAATTGCTCCTGACTGAGATAAACCTACACCATGACCGAAGCCTCCTCCTCTCAAAAGCCATAAATCATCATTTAATTTATTAATAGTAAACAAATTACTAGGTATAAAATTTAATACCCGTCGAATATCATCTTTAACAAGAACAATAGATTTATTACCCTTGTCCGTTTGTATTTCCAATTTTGTCACTCTGCCACTAGACCCACGTTCAATAGAATTTAAATCAAAAACATCTTCATTAATATTTATAAGTTTGTTTTTAATTAACTTTTCTTTAATTTCAATACTAGAAATTTTCTTATTCCATCGAAAAAGAGAATGATTACTCCCATAAAACTGTTCTTTATCAAAATCTAAAAAATTATTTAAATAAGATTCATTTGTAATTGGAAGTTTAAAAATTTTATTTAATGATTTAGAACCATCAATGATTGAATTGAAATAAGAATAATCTTGAATTTGCCAAGACTCGCCTGCAGTAGCAGATACTCCACCATTAGAACCATGGTAAAAAGCATTTATTGGTTGATTTTCATGAGTGAGAATTAAATTTGAAGTTTCGTCTATGGCTTTTTGTACGTTTTTATATGAAATTTCAGAAGGCTTATAAACTTGGCATTGAGTGCTTATACATAAATGATATTTATCCATATTAAATCTATCAGAATTAAATATGCCCCAAGTTCTTGCAATTACTGCTTGAGCCTTGAGTGCTTCTAAAGGAGAATTCGGTCCAATTTCATATGGCAAAACACCTGACAAATAGTCATCAAATTCAATTTTTTGAACTAAGGTCCAAGTTCCATATAAATCCTTTATTAAATAAAAATTTTTGCCAAAATTAACACCATTTATTTTTATTTTCTCTTCAGAATAAATATAAATAGGACCTTCAAGTTTCATACTACTGTAGTCATTTCTAAGAACAGGAGTAATTTGAAAATTTTTTATTTTTCTGAAAATCTTATTTTTTAATTCAAACCCTGGCAGATCATCTTGAAATGGAATCCATATTTCCCAATTTTTAGGGAAGGCAACAGTCGTCTCGAATCCTTTATCTCTTAGTTTCTCTGATTGTTTTTTTGCCGATTCATAGCTAGCAAAAGGACCAAAAACAATTCTTTCAATTATTTTTGGATTTTTAACGGGAATATCCGCCCAGGTAATATTTATCTGTTTTGATTTATGTTTAATACCGTTGGACGATATCAAGTTTAAAAAACCTTTATTAGTTGTAAATTTTATATTCTTTTTCTCCGAAAAACTATCATTCTCCCCACCTAAATATTGCTTTAAACCAATTAAAAATTTTCCTTTTTTAATTTCATTATGGAGTTCAACCTTTAGCAATTCTTCTCCTTTTGAATTTGAAATAAATTTTGTGTTTATTATTAAAATAGAAATACAGCCTAAAAATAAGTTTAAAAAGGCAAATTTAAGTTTCATAAATTAGAACTTTCTTTATCAATTAAAAACTTTAATTTGCACCGATGCGTATAAAGGTTTAGATTATCCTAATTAAACACATTTGACTTAAATGTCTAAACTAAAAACTCGTAAATCAGCTGCCAAAAGATTTAAAGCTACTGCGACGGGTAAATTCATGAGAAGAAGAGCTTTCCATAATCATTTACTTGATCATAAAAGCTCAAAATTAAAAAGACATCTATCAACAAAAGCCGTAGTTGATGAAAGAGATGCTGATAATGTAAGATTAATGATTCCATACGCATAAATCTTTAACCAATTTTTATTAGATATTCATGGCACGGGTAAAAAGAGGCAACATAGCCAGAAAAAGAAGAAACAAAATCTTAAATCTTGCAAAAGGTTTTAGAGGCGGCAACAAAAATCTTTTCAGAACCGCAAACCAAAGAGTGATGAAAGCTCTTTGTAATGCTTATAGAGATAGAAGAAGAAGAAAAAGAGATTTTAGAAGACTTTGGATCTCTAGAATTAACGCATCTGCGAGGATAAATGGTACAAACTATAGCAAGTTAATAAATGGGATGAAAAATGCAGAAATTATCATTAACAGAAAAATGCTTGCTCAATTAGCCTTAAACGATCCTAAGTGTTTTGAAAAAATTGTTTCTTCCGTTAGTAAGTAGAAAAAAGAATATAATCTAGAAAAGTAATAATAAATAATGGAAATATCTTCCTTTCAATCTTATTTAATCATTCTTTTTGTTGTATTAATAATAATTTCTATTTTTGTATTCAGACAATTTCTAAAAACAAGAAGTGAAGAATTAAATTTAGTAAAATTCGAGCAGAAAGGTTTAGATTCTCTCAGTCAAGCTACAGAATTATATGAATTTGGGTCAATTCAGATAAAAAAAAGATTATATTCTGAAGCTACTAAAACTTTTTTAAAAGCAATTGAAAATTATGAAAATGAACCTGATGAAGCCAAAGCGATAATAAATAATGCTTTAGGATTTTCTTATGCTGCTCAAAATGAATTTAAGAAAGCAATTAAACACTATAAATCTGCAATAAAATCGCTTCCAGAATATCCTATAGCCCTAAATAACCTCGCATCAGCACAACAGCGTTTACTTGAGTACGACTTGGCATATGAAACTTATCAAAAGGTTTTGGTGATAGATCCAAAAAACAAAACAGCAATTAAAAAAAGTAAGGAGTTAGAAAAAAGAAACAATTATGAACCTTATAAAGGTATTAAAGATAAGGGATTCTAAATATGGAAAATTATTCTTCTTTACTAATTGGTGGAAAACAATTTTCCAGTAGATTAATGGTTGGTACTGGCAAATACAAATCTACTCAAGATATGGTGGAAAGTTTGTCAAATTCTGAAACGGAAATTATAACAGTCGCTGTGAGAAGAATTAAAAATGATCAGACTGGAGAAAATTTACTCCAAAAGATCAACTGGGAAAAATACTGGATGCTTCCTAATACAGCTGGTTGTGTTAATTCCGATGAGGCAGTCAGAATAGCAATTTTAGGTAGAGAACTTGCAAAATTATCTGGTCAAGAAGAAAATAATTTTGTGAAGTTAGAAGTTATTCCTGACAAAAAGTATTTACTACCAGATCCAATAGAAACTCTTAAAGCAGCCGAAATTTTAATAAAAAAGGGGTTCGCTGTACTTCCTTATATCAATGCAGATCCTATTCTTGCAAAAAGACTAGAAGAAATAGGTTGTGCAACTGTAATGCCATTGGGTTCGCCCATAGGCTCCGGGCAAGGTTTATTAAATTTATCAAATATAAGGATAATTATTGAGAATGCAAAAGTGCCAGTAATAATTGACGCAGGAATTGGGGTGCCTAGTGAAGCTTCTCAAGCTATGGAAATTGGAGCTGATGGTGTCTTAATCAATAGTGCAATAGCACAAGCTGCAAATCCTCCTCTAATGGCTCAAGCGATAAATTATAGTGTGAAAGCTGGCAGGCAAGCTTTTTTAGCAGGAAGAATTGAAAAACAAGACTTTGCGGTAGCAAGTTCGCCAGAAAAAAATATATCTATCTAATTCTCTAAATTGAGAAAAGTTTAAAAAGAAAGTAAAAAATTATTATTTGATTTGATTTATCTTATTTAAGAAAAAAGATTTGAAACTATTTACAATGTTTTTTCGCAAATTGGAAGCACACTGTAGTAATTTAATAAATATATTACGAATCTATTAATTCTGGAGTTCTGAGTGAAAGTTATTGTTCTAGGTGGAGATGGTTTTTGCGGTTGGCCTTGTGCGGTGAATTTAGCAGAGCAAAATCATGATGTAATTATTATCGACAATTTAAGTCGTAGAAAAATTGATATTGATCTAGAGGTAGAATCTTTAACTCCAATTGCTTCGATAACAGAACGACTTACTGCATGGGAAGAGATTGGGGGTAAGCCTATGAGATTTATTAATATGGATATCTCAAAACAATATCAAAAATTACTCAATTTGCTTATTAATGAAAAACCAGATTCCGTGATCCATTTTGCGGAACAAAGAGCAGCGCCTTACTCAATGAAATCGAGTTTTACTAAAAGATATACAGTAGATAATAATGTTAATGGCACTCACAACCTTCTTGCTGCAATAGTAGAGAGTAATTTAGATATTCATGTTGTTCATTTAGGGACAATGGGAGTCTACGGATATGGATCGCATAGAGGTGCAACAATTCCAGAAGGTTATCTAAAAGTTGAAGTTCCACAACCAGATGGAAGCCGCTTTGAAGAAGAAATATTACACCCTGCAAGTCCAGGTAGTGTTTACCATATGACTAAAACTTTAGATCAATTATTATTTCTTTACTACAACAAAAATGATCTTGTAAGGATTACTGATCTTCATCAAGGCATTGTTTGGGGAACAAATACAGAAGCAACTTTAAAGGATCCGAGATTGACAAACCGATTTGACTATGACGGAGACTATGGAACTGTTCTAAACAGATTTCTTATGCAAGCTGCAATTGGGTATCCATTAAGTGTTCATGGTACAGGAGGGCAAACAAGAGCATTTATACATATAAAAGACTCTGTAAAATGTGTACAACTTGCTCTTGAAAATCCTCCAAAACCTGGAGAGAGAGTCAAAATCTTTAATCAAATGACTGAGAGTCATCAAGTTGGAGAACTAGCTAAAAAAGTTGCCTCTCTAACAGGAGCTGATATCAATTATTTACCAAATCCAAGGAATGAAGCAGTAGAAAATGATCTAATTGTTGATAATAAATGCTTTATAGAATTAGGTTTAAACCCAACGACTCTTGATAATGGCTTATTAGAAGAAGTTGTTGAAGTTGCTAAAAAATATTCCAACAGATGCGATCTTAAGCGCATACCTTGTGTTTCATCCTGGACTAAAAAACAAGCTGAGGCTATAAAGACTAATTAAAATTTCTGAAATAACTACATTAAGAAAGTGAAAATTGCATTGTTTACTGAAACTTTTTTACCTAAAGTTGACGGCATAGTCACAAGACTGACTAAAACGATTGAATTTTTAATAAAAAATGGTGATGAAGTTATAATTTTTTGTCCAGAGGGGTGTCCAGAATCATATATGGGAGCAACTGTAGTTGGCGTTGCTGCAATGCCATTACCCTTATACCCAGAGTTAAAGCTTGGTTTACCAGGTCCTGCCGTCTCAGATAAGTTAGAAAAATTTAACCCAGATTTGATACATGTTGTTAATCCAGCTGTACTTGGCTTAGGCGGCATATGGTTAGCGAAAACTAATAACGTTCCTTTAATTGCTAGCTACCATACTCATCTTCCGAAATATCTGGAACATTACGGTATGGGTATGTTAGAACCACTTTTGTGGGAATTACTTAAAGCAGCACATAATCAAGCCTTGTTAAATTTATGTACTTCCAACGCTATGGTAAATGAGTTAAAAGATAAGGGTATTCAAAGGACTGCTCTATGGCAAAGGGGAGTGGATACTTACAGCTTCAGACCAGATTTGAGAAGTGAGAAAATGAGAAAAAAATTATTTGGGGAATATAACGACGCTAATTACTTATTGATTTATGTAGGAAGATTATCAGCAGAAAAACAAATTGAGAGAATTAAACCAGTCTTAGAAAGTATTCCTAATGCTTGCCTAGCACTTGTAGGTGACGGACCATATAGAAACCAGCTTGAAAAAATCTTCGAAAATACAAAGACTAATTTCATAGGATACTTATCTGGCGATGAACTTGCTAGCGCCTATGCCTCTGGAGATATATTTTTATTTCCATCTAGTACAGAAACACTTGGGTTAGTTTTACTAGAAGCAATGGCAGCAGGATGTCCAGTTATCGGAGCCAACAAGGGGGGGATTCCAGATATTATTAGCGATGGGATTAATGGTTGTTTATATGATCCTGATGAAAAAGATAATGGGGAACAGAGCTTGATTACAGCGACAAAAAAAATTCTAGAGAATGAAGATAAAAGAGAGATTATGAGGAAAGAGGCACGAAACGAAGCAGAAAAATGGGATTGGAATCAAGCAACTCTACAATTGCAAAATTATTATGCAGATACTTTAAAAGAAATAGATTAAATTTATTATAAATTATGCTACGTGTGGAGGCGTAGGACTGTTATACGAACTTAAAGGAAGTATTAGAGTAGCGATATTTTGATTCTTTTCAGGCCTTTTTTTCTTTGAAAATTTTTTACCAAAAGGTACTCTTATAACATTAGTTCCCTCAATGGAACAAATGTTTGAGTTATCTCCTGAAAAATTATTTACAAAATTTGGTAAGTCAACATTCTTAGTTGGCAGGTGCTTAACATTACCAGATTTAAAATCTTTGGTCATAGCTTCAAATACCCCAAAAAATTTGATGCTCGAATATTGTAATAAAAAAATTTAAAAAAATTCTATAAGAAAATATTAAATTTTTATTCTCACTGATAATAACTAAGGAAATATAAAGACGCTAGTCCTTTAAGCACATTTTTTTTCTTCTAAAGTCTCTCCTTGATTTACATTGCAAGAACAAATTAAATTGCGATCGCCATATGCATTATTGATCCTAGAAACTGAAGACCAAAACTTAATAGATGTTGGAGTTTTATAAGGAAAAGAAGCTTTTTCTTTTGAATAAGGATAATGCCAATTATCAGCAATTAACTCTTTCAGCGTATGAGGAGCGTTACTTATTACATTATTATTCTTTAATTCATTATTATTTTCTATTTCGCTGATTTCTTCTCCAATCAATAGCATAGCATCGCAAAATCTATCCAATTCAACCAAACTTTCACTTTCAGTAGGCTCTATCATTATGGTCTCTGGAACAGGCCAACTTATAGTTGGGGCATGAAAACTATAATCTATTAATCGTTTAGCTAAATCATTCACATTCAAACCAGTTTTGGATTTTAATTCTCTAAAATCTAAAATACATTCATGTGCGACAAAATTATTTTTTCCTTTATAAAGAATCTTGAATTTATGCTTTAAAGAATGCGAAATATAATTTGCAGATAAAATTGCATGCGCAGTTGCTTTCCTTAAACCACTAAGACCAGCCATTTTTATGTACATCCAACTTATTGGAAGAATACTTGCACTCCCATGCTTGGCAGAAGATACATAATTGGAACTATTAGATAAATTATTATCCATTAAAGAATGAGTAGGAAGAAATGGGCTTAAAGTTTCTGATGCAGCAACTGGACCTACTCCTGGACCACCACCTCCATGTGGAATGCAGAATGTTTTATGTAAATTCAAATGACAAACATCAATACCATAATTCCCCGGTTTACATAATCCAACCTGAGCGTTCAAATTTGCTCCATCTAAATAGACAAATCCTCCAACAGAGTGAATTAAATCACATATCTTTCTGATTTGTAATTCAAAAACTCCATGAGTAGAGGGATAAGTCAACATAAGAGCCCCTATTTGGTTATCATGTTTTTTGACCTTGTTCGACAAATCATAAAAATCAATATTTCCTTCGTCATCACATTCAACAGTTAACACATCAAAACCCGCCATAACTGCACTAGCAGGATTTGTTCCATGAGCACTTTTAGGAATTAAACATTTTTTTCTTAACAGCTCACCTTTTGATTCAAAATAAGAATTTATTGCCAATAAACCTGCAAACTCTCCTTGAGAACCTGCATTTGGTTGAAAAGAAACTGACTTTAAACCAACAATATCACTTATCCATTTTTCTAGGTCAGATATGATTTTTGTATAACCTTTAGTTTGATCTGGTGGGGAAAAAGGATGAATTGAAGATAAATTAGCCCAAGAGACTGGATTTAACTCAGCTGCAGAATTTAACTTCATGGTACAACTTCCCAATGGCATCATCCCATCTACCAAAGAAAAATCTTTTTCTGCAAGTCGGAATATATATCTCATTAATTCAGTTTCACTTTGGTAATTTGTGAATATATCTTGCTGCATCCATGCACTGGATCTCAAAGCTAAACTTTCAAGATGAAATACGTTATCAAATTTTATATGTTCTAAATCTTCTTCTTTTTCAATAAGGTTTGCTATGAAAGTTAAAATATCTTTGATTTCTTTTTCATTACTAAGCTCATCTAAAGAGATCCCAAAGCCAGTTGAATTTTCAATAGTTGAGCCCAACGGCAAAATTCTTAAGTTATAGCCATTTTTTAAAGCTTCATTATGGATCCTCTGGGAGTGCTCAGAATAAACATCAACACTATCAAATCTAATTCCATCAGGAATGTCAAAACCTAGAGCAGCTAAACTTGATTCTAAATTTATTCTCAACTCCACTAATCTCTTAGCAATTTGGGTTAATCCAGAGGGTCCATGATAAATAGCATAAAAAGAAGAAATTATGGCTAACAAAGATTGAGCAGTACAAATATTACTAGTGGCCTTTTCCCTTCTAATATGTTGCTCTCTTGTTTGCAATGCTAGTCTTAAAGACTTTTCTCCATTTTTAGATAGAGTTTGCCCAACAATTCTTCCGGGTATCAGCCTTTTATATTTTTCGCTACAAGCAAAATATGCTGCATGGGGGCCACCAAAACCCATTGGAACACCAAATCTTTGCATACTACCCACTGCTACATCAACACCAAAATCAGAAATTGGTTTAATCAAAACTTGTGCCAGTGGATCAATACATGCCGTAACTATAATTTCTGATCTATGTGCTTGGGATATCAAGAATGTGGGATCATATAATTGTCCATTTTTACCAGGTAATTGCAACAACATTCCAAAAACATCATCATGATTAGGAAGGTTACTTTGAGTAAAGCGTTTTAAGGATATTCCCAAAGGTTTTGCTCTGGTTTGTAGAACATTAAAAGTATGATCAAAAACATTTGACTCCACTAAGTAAACTTTTGAAGATTTATTTTTTCTTGAGGAAAAACTCATGGCCATGGCTTCTGCTGCAGCAGTACCCTCATCCAACAAAGATGCATTGGCGACAGGGAATCCTGTTAGTTCACAAACAATAGTCTGAAAATTAAATAGAGCTTCTAATCTTCCTTGTGCAATTTCTGCTTGATATGGAGTATAAGACGTATACCACCTTGGATTTTCAAGAACATGTCTTTGGATTACTTTAGGCATATGATTGTCATAATAGCCAAGGCCTATAAGTGATCTCATTTTAGTATTTTTATTCGCAATCTCTTCTAATTCTTTTAAAGCCTCAATTTCTGAACAACCTTGGGGCAAGATTTCTGAAGATTTATTTTTAAGCTGAATATCTTCAGGAATAACTTGATTTATAAATTGATCAATATTATTAAAACCAAGCTTAGAGAGCATTTTCTGCTCATCAGCATCACTCAAGCCAAGGTGTCTATTAATAAATAAATCTGAATTAACTGTGAATTTCATGTCCAATTTTTCTATAACTTAACCTATGCATAAAGATTTTGCTTTAATTTGGCATAACCTTTGATTTATATGCATCTGAAGTCATCAAATCAGCAATTGATGCTTTTGATTCTGGTTTCAAAATGACTAACCAACCGTCTCCAATCGGATCGTTCTGTAAAAGCTCAGGGTTCTCAATAACACTTTCATTTACAGATACTATTTCCCCTGCAAAAGGCAGATAGACTTCCTCAACAGCCTTAACTGATTCTATTGTTCCAAAAGTCTCGCCTTTCTCTAAAGTCGCACCTTCATCAGCTAATTCAACAAAAACAATATCTCCTAATTGATCTATAGCAAATTCACTAACACCAATTTTTAATAATCCATTTTCTTCCAAAACATATTCATGAGTATCAGCATAGTTGAGGTTGTCTGGAAACTTGTAAGACATGATTAAGTAGATAAAGGAAGTAGAGAATCCTTTGAAATTAATTTTTCCTCTAATAGTTCAGATAATAATCGAATTAATGCAATTTTGATGTGAGCTATGTGAGAACCACCTTGAACAAAAATATTGTAAGGATCTCTTAGAGGGGCATCAGCAGAAAATTCACTTGTACTACCTTCAATAAACGTACCTCCTGCCATTAATAATTTTGAATCATATCCATCCATTGATGCTGGAACAACATTCAGAAAAGAATCTACTGGTGAAGAATTTTGAAAAGATTGACAAACTTTTTGTACCAAATCAGGATTGTTCAATCTTACTGACTGAATAAGATCAGATCTATAAGTTGCTGGCTCTGGTAAAACCTTAAATCCCAAATTTTTAAAGACTGCTGCAACCATATCAGCACCTTTTAGTGATTCATGAACAATTTGTGGTGCTAAAAACAAACCCTGCAAAATTAATCTTCCTAGTCCAAAATTTATTCCTGCAGAAGAACCAATGCCTGGTGAGGTTAATCTAGAACATGCCATCTCAACCAACTCTACATCTCCTGCAACGTACCCACCAGTAGGAACTATTGTCCCTCCCAAATTTTTAATCAATGATCCAGCAATTATATTTGCCCCTTTAGAAATTGGTTCACTATCTTCAACAAGCTCCCCATAACAGTTATCAACAAAACATATACAGTTAGGATCAAGAGAATGAATAAGACTACAAATTTTCTCTATCTGCTGATTCGTAAGAGACTTTCTCCAACTATATCCACAACTTTTTTGTATGAATACTAATTTGCATGAATGTTCTTTAAAAGAATGAACAATTTTTTCTTCAAAAGAATCAAAATTCTCGCAGATATTTATTTGCTTATATTCAATCTCAAAATCTTTAAGTGAGCCTTTACCTATTCCCCTTATTCCTATGACTTCTTCTAACGTGTCATATGGTTGTCCTGTAAGAGATAACATTACATCTCCAGGTCTAAGAATTCCAAATAAGACAGAACTTATTGCATGGGTTCCACTAACGAATTGCATCCTCACAGCTGCTTTTTCAGCAAGAAACAATCTTGCAAAAACCGCATCAATTTTTTCTCTAGATATATCATCATGACCACTACCAGAAGATTGATAGAAATGACTAGTAGAAACTTTTTCTTCCTTAAAAATTGTCAAAATATTTTCTAATTTCTGGAAAACCTGATTGGACCTTTCTTGGAAAACTTTACTTAAACTCTCCTCGACAGAAAGAACAGCGTTTTCAGCCAGTTTTAAGTTATTGTTTAGCGTCATTTATTATAAAAATTCATTATATTTTTCAGAAGCTAAATTTCTTAATTCTGCGAGGAAAGCATTAGGTCCCCTACCCTGAAAATAAGAAAGTTTTTTTGAAGCCTCATATAAATCAAGAAGTTCTCCATCTAATTCTTCTGCGGTATAATCTCTAATTCCTGCTATTACCTCAGCAAAACGTTCTCTACGGGCAGATTTATTGACAGCATAGGCTTCCATTACCTGATTTTTACATGATCTCCAAGCCTTATTCTGACAAAAATGCACTGAAAGAGCATCACTTAAAGCAGAAGCTTCTTCATCTTCTATGTACCAGTCAAAAGATGAAGGTAGAGATTTTAATCCTGAAAATATCTCAAATAACTCCCCGGCGGACAATGGATTACCAGAATCATTTTTTAGGGGTAATGCAGACTCTTCCAAAGATTTCCACAACTCTGGGTAATCATTTTCAAAACGATCCCTGATTTTATCAATACCTTGATCAAGAATCGTATTAACTTGAGCTAAAGCAAGAAAAACTTCAGGACCTGGCGAAGATAACTTCCCATTCCTAAGATTAGAAATTTGCGAATTATGAACTTTACCTAAATCAAGAACTTCAGAAAGTAATGGCAAAACTCTGTGAGACCATCCATTTCTTTCATGCCAGAGGTGTATCAAATGAGCCATAGCCCTTCGACCTCTAGATAATTTATCGCGATATCCTAGACTCACAGATAATTAAACTTATCAATAGTATAGTATGATAATATTACATATCGGTAATTTTGAAAATAGTATTTCAATATCATGAATTCAGTAATTTTCCAAGAAACAGCAAAATTAAAAAAACCTGTTCCAGCTGAAAAAGTTATAGAACTCTCAGAAAAATTACTGGAACCCTCCAGTCATTCAAAAAGATATCCTCCAAGACTACATAAAACGTGGGGGACAATATTTTTTATGGCTGCAATTCATATTCTTTCTCTTGTAGCTATACAACCAAAATTTTGGAGTCTCCCTGCAGTCACTTCATTATTATTTTTTTACTGGGTTACTGCTTGTTTAGGAGTCACTCTTGGATATCACAGATTGTTATCACACAGATCGTTCATTGTTCCAAGATGGTTAGAAAGATTTTTTGCTACCTGTGGAGCTATAAGTTGCCAACATGGACCAATAGATTGGGTAGGTTTACATAGGCATCACCACTCTTTTTCAGATACTGAAGTAGATCATCACAATAGTAAAAAGGGTTTTTGGTGGAGTCATATGGGTTGGATGTTTAAAGACGTTGAAGCACTAAAAGCTGTTCCAAAACTAAGTGCAGATTTAATCAAGGATCCATACTATAGATTTCTAAATAAATATTTTTTATTCTTACAAATTCCAATTGGACTTTCTTTGTACGCAATAGGTCAAAAATTAGGAGTTGGAGGCTGGGCTTTAGTCCTTTGGGGGATTCCATTGAGGCTTGTGGTTGTTTATCACATAACTTGGCTAGTCAACTCCGCGACTCATTGTTGGGGTAAAGCACCATTTGAAAGTGGTGATTCATCTAAAAACAATGCATGGGTTGCTGCATTAACATTTGGAGAAGGTTGGCATAATAACCATCATGCATTTCCCAATTCAGCAAAACAAGGATTATTTAGAGGTCAGATAGACATAACATGGGAACATATTAAGATTCTTGCGAAATTTGGTCTTGCAAAAAAAGTAAAGTTACCCTCTAGGTCTTATTATTAACTATATTATTCAATATTTTCATGGCTAAAAGAGTACAAGTAGCATTAACTGAATCAATCGCATCATTAGGTAAAGAAGGAGATTTAGTTGAAGTAGCACCTGGATACGCAAGAAATTTTCTATTACCTTATGGCAAGGCAATGAATGTAACACCAGCAGTCCTTAAACAAATTGAAAGGAAGAAAGAAAAAGAAAAAATCGCTGCTGATAAATTAAAGCAAGAAGCTTTAGATTTCCAAACTGCATTATCTACAATAGGTAGGTTCACTATCAAAAAACAGGTTGGAGAAGATGGTGTCCTTTTTGGAACGGTTACCAATGGGGATGTTGCAGAAGCGATAGAAGCGGCAACTAAAAAAGAAATTGATAGAAGAAACATTACTGTCCCCGATATTCATAATTTAGGTTCCTTTACTGCAAAAATAAAATTACATCCAGAAGTAAATGCAGAAGTAAATATTGAAGTAACAAGTTAATCAATTTGTTGCATTATTTTGAAAAGTAGCCAGAGTATATATCTAAGCAATTAAAGATATGGTTTCCGTACCTTTTCCAAATAATGGGCAGAATAAAAATTTTAAAAAGGATTTTAATAGTGAAAATTCTGGATTAGTACCTCCTCAAAACGTTCAAGCAGAGGAAGCTGTTCTTGGTGGAATACTTCTTGATCCAGACGCGATTGGAAGAATTGCAGACTTAATTAAACCTGAAGCTTTTTATATAAATGCCCATCAAGAGATTTTTAGAACAGCACTAATGTTGCATACCCAGGGTAAACCAACTGATTTAACATCAATGAGTGCTTGGTTAGCAGATAATGGATCATTAGAAAAAATTGGAGGAAACAGCAAACTGGTAGAACTAGTTGAAAATGTTTCCTCTACAGCCTCCATAGAACAAGTTGCTAATTTAATTAACGACAAATTCATGAGAAGGCAACTTATCAGATCTGGAAATGAAGTAGTTCAACTAGGTTTTGATCAAACTCAAGATACTAATGAAGTTCTAGATAAAGCAGAGCAAAAAATATTTGAAATCAGTCAAGAAAAACCTTCAAAAGGCCTGACTCAAGCAGCTGAAATCCTTACAAGTACTTTCAATGAAATAGAGTCAAGATCATTAGGTACTTCAGTAGCTGGTATTCCAGTAAATTTCTACGACCTAGATGCGATGACTCAAGGTTTTCAAAGAAGTGATTTAATAATTGTTGCTGGAAGACCTTCAATGGGTAAAACTTCAATAGTTCTTAATCTGGCTAAAAATGTTGCACAATCTCAAGATTTACCTGTGTGTGTATTTAGCCTTGAAATGAGCAAAGAACAGTTGACATATAGATTACTCTCTATGGAAGTTGGAATCGAGAGTGGCAGGCTAAGAACAGGCAGATTACAGCAAGATGAATGGCCATTACTCGGAGAAGGTATCAATTCATTAGGTCAATTACCTATATTTATAGATGACAAGCCTAACTTAAGTGTTTTAGAGATGAGATCTCTTTGCAGAAGATTAATAGCTGAACAAAAAAAAGAACTTGGATTAATTGTGATTGATTACCTCCAGTTGATGGAAGGATCAACCCCTGATAATAGAGTGCAAGAACTTTCACGAATAACAAGAGGTCTTAAAAGCATGGCCAGAGAATTAAAAGTACCAGTAGTAGCTTTATCTCAGCTTAGTAGAGGGGTAGAGTCTAGAACAAATAAAAGGCCAATGTTAAGCGATCTAAGAGAATCAGGATCTATTGAACAAGACGCAGATTTAGTATTAATGATTTATAGAGATGAATACTATAATCCAGAGACTGAAGATAAAGGAATTACAGAAATCATTGTCACTAAACATAGAAATGGACCCGTAGGAACTGTTAAATTATTATTTGAACCTCAATTTACGAGATTTAGGAATTTAGCTAATTAAATCGCTCCTAAAATGCAAGATCATCACTCAACAAATGAATCTTTTGACGTCATTGTTATTGGAGGAGGACATGCAGGATGCGAAGCAGCTATAACAACAGCAAAATTAGGATTTTCTACAGCCTTATTTACAATCAATTTAGATAGGATTGCCTGGCAACCTTGCAATCCTGCTGTTGGCGGCCCGGCAAAAAGTCAGTTGGTACATGAAGTTGATGCATTAGGTGGAATTATTGGGAGATTAGCTGATGAGACAGCTATACAAAAAAGAATATTAAATGCAAGTAGAGGTCCAGCTGTATGGGCATTAAGAGCTCAGACAGATAAAAGAGAATACTCAAAAAAGATGATTGAAATACTACAAAATACAGATAATTTATCTCTAAAAGAAGCAATGATTACTGAACTAGATATCGCAAAAACTGAAGAAATTGGATTGAACTCAAAAAAAATCTCAAAAAAAAGAATAAAAGGTGTAAAAACTTTCTTTGGTAGTTATTATTCAGCAAGATCAGTTATCATCACAGCTGGTACGTTCTTAGAAGGAAAAATATGGATAGGAAATAAATCAATGTCAGCTGGTAGATCGGGCGAACAGGCAGCACATGGTCTTACTCAAAATTTGCACGAAATTGGTATCAAAACAGAACGTTTAAAAACAGGTACTCCAGCAAGAGTTGATAAAAGAAGTATCATTTTTGATGAATTAGATATTCAACCAAGTACTGCAGCAGATAAATATTTTTCGTTTGACCCAGATATAAAAAATAATATGCCCCAAGTTAGTTGTCACATCACAAGAACAACTACCAAAACACATAAACTAATTAGAGACAATTTACATTTAACTCCCATTTACGGCGGTTTTATTGATAGTAAGGGGCCAAGATATTGTCCATCAATTGAAGATAAAATCGTCAAATTTGCTGATAAAGAATCACATCAAATTTTCTTAGAACCAGAAGGAATTAATACCCCTGAAATATATGTACAAGGATTTTCTACAGGTTTGCCCGAAAATATTCAATTAGAACTTTTAAGGACCTTACCTGGATTAGGTGAATGTAAAATGTTGCGACCAGCATATGCTGTGGAGTATGACTATATACCTGCAACACAGCTCCAAACATCACTCGAAACGAAAGAAATTGAATATTTATTTAGCGCGGGACAAATTAATGGCACTACTGGTTATGAAGAAGCGGCAGCACAAGGATTAGTTGCAGGAGTCAATGCGACAAGAAAACTAAACAAAAAAGATCCAATAATCTTCACTAGAGAAAGCAGTTATATAGGAACAATGATCAATGATTTAATTACCAAAGATCTCAAAGAACCATACAGAGTTCTCACTAGTAGGAGTGAATATAGGTTAACTCTTAGAGGAGATAATGCAGATAGGAGATTAACCCGGTTAGGTTATCAAATAGGACTAATTGATGAGAAAAGATGGTCGTCCTATCAAGAAAAAATGAAAATCCTCGAGGAAGAGAAATTAAGATTAAATAATACCCGTTTAAAAAATACCGATGAAATATCAAAAAAAATAGAATTGGACACGGGATCAAAAATCAAAGGCTCAACAACTTTAAAAGAACTTTTAAAAAGACCAAACTTTCATTATTCAGATCTAATGAAATATAATTTGAATGAAAAAAATCTAAGTTCTTCAATACAGGAAGGTGTTGAAATAGATATTAAATACGAGGGTTACCTTAAAAGACAAAAAAACAACATTGAACAAATAAATCGTCAAAGCTGTAAATCTCTGCCTCAAGAAATAAATTATGAAAAGATAGATACATTATCTTTAGAAGCTAGAGAAAATTTAAATAAGATAAAGCCAAAAAATTTTGGTGATGCTTCAAAAATTCCTGGAGTAAGCAAAGCTGATTTAACTGCATTACTTGTCTGGCTAAAAATAAGAGAAATAAAGAAAGAAAAAGCAAATATTTTTGTCGAAAAAAGTTATCATCTTAAAAGCAATCCGTCAAAGCACTGAATAATAAACTTTTTAACTCACCAAAAATTTTATGGGAAGAAAAAGCCTCTACTTTTTTAATGAAAAATTCATTACCAAAGATATCTGGTCCATGGAAATTAATGCTGCTTGGGGATGGAAGTCCAACTAGACATTTACAGCTTTTAACTAATCAAGAGACGAAAATTAAATTAATTTCGATGCAAGTAGATCCTCTATTCATTAAAGAAGGCCCTAAAGAATTAAATCAGTTAAATGGCCCCTTAATTAGAAGACAGGTATGGATTAAAAACAATAATAAAAACCTAGCATGGGCTGAAAGTTGGTGGAATGCAGAACAAGTTAATGAAAATTTAAAAGCGAAAGAAGAACCAATTTGGAAGAATTTGACACAAGACAGATCAGAATTATTTAGAGAAGTTGACCGAATTTCACTTGTTAATTCAAATTGGTTAGAGGATCAATTTTGTTTAAAAGGTCCATTCTGGTCAAGAAATTATAGATTTTTTCGAGACAAAAAGCCCCTAACAATTATTAGAGAAGTATTCAATCCACATTTAGAAAGTTTATTAGGCTATTCAGGAATTAAAGAATTTACGAAACTATACTCTTCTTCTTCTTGATCTGGGAAGATTTCTTGATTTTGATTGACCTTGTTGGTTTGATTGATCCCTAGAAGTATTATTCTCTTTTCCTGGAGCTCTTTGCCATCTTTCAACTTTGAAATCCATTTCATCTGGCCAATCCTCGTCCTTACTCTCTTTCACATAAGGTAATTTTTTTTGCTCAGTTGTCTGTAAATTTTTTGGTTGCCTTAAAGATATTGCTTCTAAAGGTCTTTTTGAATGCTGTGTAGTAGTAGATTCATAAGAATTTGATTCTCTGGAAAATGTCTTAATATCGCTTTGATCATCATAAAAATTATCATCATTCCAATCATCATTCCAATCATCATTTTCTTCATCAAAAAATAAATCCACTTTTTCAGATACCCATCTTCCTACTTTTTTAACACTCTTACTCGTTAAACCTTGAAAATCTGAGTTCCTTCTTTTACCTGGCCTAGCACCAGATACTCCATCAACGAATTGTCTGCCAGTTTCAAAAATTTTATCAACTTGTTTATCAACAATATTTCTATCCAAACTATTTCTAAGATTTCTAATTCTCCTTGAATCCATAAATTATTGTTCTTTTTAAAATATAAATTACATTAAAAAAATAAATAATTCCAAAGATAGAAACAAAAACACATCTAATTATTTCTAATCAAACAAAATTAAACACTTTTTGTTCCATGATCCATTAAAGAAATTTACACAACATTTTTTACAGGCTATATTCTTTATTCTTTTTCTATAAAAAAATTTCTCACCACAATGTTGACAAGTTCCTATATATTTTAGTTCTCTCCTTTCTATAGGAAATGAGTGCCTTACAGCAATTTGAAAATTCTTCTCTTTTGAATTAATTTCATGCATCTTTTCTAGGAAATTTGGACCATGTATCTCATTCTTCTTTAATATCCTATCTACCCATGCATGAATCATTTCATGACATAAAGTACTGTTTATTTCACTAGTGGATAATTTACTCAAGATAGGTTTCGATAAGATAATTTCAGAATCTATAAAACCATTAATTCGTTTTCTTTTATAAAAACCAGCAGTAGTTTTTAATCTATTATCACTCCATCTAACTTTTACTAAAGGATGATTATTAACCGTTAAAGAATTTTCGAAATATTGGCTATTAAATCTATGAAATAAGGGTAAAAGAGGAATTACAGGCATTATGGATTAAAATTAGTATTATTTTGACAAAAAAAGCCATCAAAAACGATTTCTTTTCTTAAAGTAATAAAAAACTCAAATTAACATGGATGCAACACTAGTTAAAGATATCGGAATTAAAGCATTATTAGTTGGCGGAGCTGTACTAGTTTCTTTTTGGACTTTTAATGCAGTCAAATTAGTTATAAGCGCCAGAGGAATTAATCCATTAGTAAGAAAGTTTTTCGATCAAATAGCTGCTGGCAGAATTGATGCAGCTTATGGTTTGACTACAAAAACTTATAAAACTCATGTAAAACGACAAGACTTTCTTAAATTTTTAGCTAGTTTAAACCTCAATAAATACAGAAATTTAAAATCAGGAAGACCTAGAGTCCAAGAAGATCAAATCATAATAACTTTGAATTTAAAATCAGAAGACAAACAAGATGAGCTCCCATTAGATTTTACTTTTGCAAAAACTGAAAATGATTGGAAAATAGACAGAATAGCTAAAGTGAATTAATAATTTTTGAGGCAAAAAAAATTGTTTAAAGAAGAAATAATACATCAACTAGAATTACACCCAAGTAGATTAGATAAAGAAAAAATCATTTCAGAAGCAATGGAAGAAGGTCTAGATGATTTTTTTGAAGGTATACGTATGGCACTTGACCCATTGGTAACCTTTGGGGTAAAAATTGTCCCTGAGAAAGAGACTAAAAAAAATCAAAATTTTTTATGGGAAGATTTTAGAAAATTAGCCAATAAGCTTATTCAAAGAGAACTTACTGGTCACGCTGCTCGCGATGCAATTCTTACGGCTATGGAATCTGCTACAAAAGAAGAGTGGAATGGATTTTATAGACGAGTTTTAATTAAAGATCTTAGATGTGGTGTATCTGAAAAAACAATCAACAAGATAGCAAAGAAATTTCCCAAATATGCTATTCCTATTTTTTCTTGTCCTCTAGCTCATGACAGTGCAAATCATGAAAAAAAAATGATAGGGAAAAAGCAAATTGAAATTAAATTAGATGGTGTACGCGTCTTAACTATTATTAGACAAAATAAAGTAGAAATGTTTTCTCGTAATGGGAAACAATTCCATAATTTTGGTCATATTATCTCAGAAATAGAAAACGCCTTAAAAGAAGACCCAGCACCTTATGACTTAGTACTCGATGGTGAAGTAATGAGCGCTAACTTTCAAGATTTAATGAAACAGGTACATCGAAAAGATGGCAAACAAACCAAAGATGCAGTTCTCCACCTATTTGACTTATGTCCCCTTGAAAACTTTCAAAACGGGAGATGGAACACTAGTCAAACAAAAAGAAGTTTATTAGTAAAAGAATGGGTAGCAAAACATTCTATGCTTCTAAAACATATACAAACACTTGAATGGGAAAATGTAGATCTCGACACTATTGAAGGACAAAAAAGATTTGTAGAGCTGAATAAATCTGCTGTGGAAGGTGGGTATGAAGGAGTAATGATTAAAGATCCTGATGCTATTTATGAATGTAAAAGAACACACAGTTGGTTAAAAGCAAAACCTTTCATTGAAGTCACTTTAAAAGTTGTATCGGTTGAGGAAGGTACAGGCCGCAACAAAGGGAGACTAGGAGCAATCCTAGTAGAAGGAGAAGATGATGGGTATGAATACAGTCTTAGTTGCGGAAGCGGATTTAGTGATATTCAACGTGAAGAATATTGGTCAAAACGTAATCATCTTGTTGGGCAACTTGTAGAAATCAGAGCTGATGCAAAAACCAAGTCAAAGGATGCAATGGCTTTTAGTCTTAGGTTTCCTAGATTTAAATGCTTTAGAGGATTTAAAGATGGAGAAAAAGTTTAAATTTTAAAAAATAATATTTTACAAAGTAGTCAAAGAAAAATGTGGTTTTTAAAGAAAAAAATAAAAATCTTAGCTATAAAATATAAGAATAATTATCAGGACTTTTTGAGAGACTTATGACGAAGAAAACAGTTTTCAACTTCATAAAAACACCTTGCGGACAGGCAAAATATATCGAATTAAAAGCCAACAAAACTTCACTAGGTAAATTAAGGCTTTTGTGGTTTATCTTAATTGCATCAATTAGAGATTGGAATATTAAAGAGTAAATTCTTAAGATTTTTCAAAATATTCTCTGGAGTATTTAGCTGAGAAATATACAACCAAAAAAGTTGAAATAATTCCAATGCTATTAATATATAAATTATTTGGTGATTGCACATTTTTTAACTCCTGAATACTTTTTGCCAAACTACCTATTGAGCAATAAAGAAAAGTTCCTGGAATTATTCCAAGAAGACCAAGAGCGAAATCTCTAAATTTAATATTATTCAAACCATAAAAATAATTAAGAATACTGAAGGGAAATATCGGCGATAATCTCGCTAAAAAAATTAATTTAAGTCCGCCTTTTTCTACTACTTTTTCCATGACACTTAATTTTGGATAACGGCTAAAAAGATTTTTTAGCTTTTTTGCAAAAAAACTTTTTGATACAAAAAAAGCAACTGATGCTCCTATAGAAGCGGAAATGAAAACGATAATTGATCCTAAGTATGAGCCATATAAAAAACCTGATAATAAAGATAACCAAGAGGCTGGAAGTATTAATAAAACAATTAAAATATAAATACAAACAAACGAAAAGATCCCTAAACCAGTATTAAAAAAAAAAGACAAATTATAAATATTTTCAAGAAATATATTCATTCTTAATTCAAAAGTTCGATTTTTTTAGTAATTCTTTCCTTTTGTAGAGAACCCTCATTTAATTTAAATCTGCATTCGTCAACAATATCTTTTGGAGCCTTATCAACGAAATTTTTATTAGATAATCTCTTATTTAAATTTTCTAATTCAATAGTCACCTTTTTTAAATCCTTGGTTAACCTTTCCTTTAATGCATCTATATTTACAAAATCCTGAAAAGGTAAGTAAACCTCTAAATCATTAATTATCCCAGAAAAAGATTTAGCAAACTCTTTTTTATCAACAGCATTAGTTTTAAAAATAAATACTTCAGAAGATTTAGTTAAGGTTTGAATATCATCAACTAAAGTTTTTAAAAAATCAATCAAATCATCATTGTCTGAAATTAAATATACAGGACCTTTTTCTGATGGCTTAAGACCTAATTCAGCTCTCAAATTTCTAATCAGCCTAATAATTTCAAAGAGTTGCTGAAAGGAATTATCAAGCTTATTATCAACAAATTTATTTTCGTGAATTGGCCATTTTTGAAGAGATAATAATGCATTATCTGGTTTTAGTTGCAGCACATGCCAAAGTTCCTCAGTAATGTGCGGCATAAAAGGATGAATCATTACCAAAATATCATTGAGCACTTTTATTAAAACTTTTTCAGATATTTGTCTATTTTTCGTCTCTTTATTATTAAACCTTTGTTTAGCAAATTCTACATACCAGTCACAAAAATCATTCCACGTAAATTCATATAGAAGTTTCGCAGATTCTCCCAATTTATATTCTTTCAATAAGTCAGCAGCTTTTATATTTATCTGATTCAATTTCGATAAAATCCACTTATCACATAACTCTAAAGAAGTTTCATCACTCTCATTAAGCGAATAATTATTATTAGAAGTTTTATTGATTAACACAAATTTAGTTGCATTCCATAATTTATTAGCAAAATTTCTTGAAGCTTCAACAGTTGAAGACGTATCTTTTTTCCTATCAAAATCAAGCCGTATATCTTGTCCAGCGCCTGCAACTTCTCGAATTAAAGCAAATCGTAGAGCATCAGAACCATATTTATCAATTAATAGTATTGGATCAATACCATTACCTGAACTTTTACTCATTTTTTTATTGTTTTCATCTCGAACTAGACCATGAATATAAACATCCTTAAAAGGTATATTATTTGTAAAAGTATTCCCCATCATTGTCATTCTTGCTACCCAGAAGAAAATAATATCGAAACCAGTGACAAGAACACTATTTGGATACCATTTTTTAAAATCCGGATCATTTGTATTTGGCCAACCAAGGGTTGAGAAAGGCCATAAACCACTTGAAAACCATGTATCCAAAACATCTTTATCACGAACCAATTTAATATTTAATCCAAATTTTTTATTAGCTTCGATTAAGGCATCCTCTTCATTTCTTGCGACGATATATGGAGTATTTTGTTCTATTGAGTCTTGAGATTCATCTAAAACATACCAGGCTGGTATTTGGTGCCCCCACCACAATTGCCTACTGATACACCAATCATTAATATTCTCTAACCAATCCTTATAAACTTTCTCCCAGCGTGGAGGAATAAACGATGGTTTTTTAGAATCAATTTCATTAAGACATCCTTGTGATATATCATCCATTTTCAAAAACCATTGTGTTGACAATAATGGTTCAATTGGCACCTTACCTCTATCAGAAAAAGGAACAGTATGTTTATAATCCTCTATCTTTGTCAAAAGGCCTAAGTTATCCAATTCTTTGATAATTTTCTTTCTAGCCTCATATCTATCTAAATTTTGAAAAATACCTGCATTAATATTTAGAGTTCCATCTTTGTTCATTACATTAATCTGTTTTAAATTATGCCTTTTTCCTATTGCAAAATCATTTGGATCATGGGCTGGAGTAACCTTCACACAACCCGTACCAAAATCTTTATCAACATGTGAATCAGCGATAATAGGTATTTCTCTATCAACGAAAGGAACTTTTACTTTGACACCAATAAATTCTTTATATCTATCATCATCAGGATTAACTGCCACAGCAGTATCACCCAAAAGAGTTTCTGGTCTTGTTGTTGCAACTTCTAAGTACTTATCTAACTGTTCACCACTTTCAGAAATTAAAGGGTATTTAAAATGCCATAAATGACCATTTACTTCTTGCATTTCAACTTCAAGATCACTTACGGCAGATTGAGATTCAGGGCACCAATTAACCAAATATTCGCCTCTATAAATTAAATTCTTTTTATAGAGAATATTAAAAGCCTCAATAACTGCTTCATTTAATTTTTGATCAAGCGTAAATCTTTCTCTAGTCCAGTCAACTGAATATCCTATCCTTTTTAATTGAGAAACTATTCTCCCACCACTTTGTTCTTTCCAGTTCCATGCTCTTTTAAGAAATTCATCTCTTCCAATATCCTCGCTTGTTTTGCCTTCACTTTTTAATTGTTTTTCGAGAATAGTTTGAACAGCTATTGAAGCATGATCAGTTCCTGGTAAACATAAAACATTCTTACCTAAAAGTCTTTGAAAACGTACTACAACATCTATCAAAGCCGTATTAAATGCATGCCCCATATGCAAAGATCCAGTTACATTTGGTGGCGGAATAACAACACAAAAAGGATCCCCATCATCCTCAGGGTTAGGACTAAACGCCTTTAGACTTTCCCATTTTTCTTGCCACTTTTTCTCTACTTCAAAAGGTAAATAATTCTCTAAAGATAATTGATCATTCATCTCTGTCATGTGCAAATTTTATTTCAATAAACTTTTTGTTTATTTTATCTTGAGAGCAGCCAATTAATGAAAATAATATTAGTTTGCAAAAAAAGACAAATCCATTCTACAAAAGTTTAAAGCCAGAACCACAGGAACAACGTTTTGCATTTTTTGGTGTTGAAATAAGAAATCCACCACCGCTCAAATCACCGTAATAATCTAGTTTTAAATCTTTCAGTAAATTAAACTTTTTTACATCCGCGTATAAAGTTACTCCTTCAGTTCTTGAAATAGGAGATCCATTACATGTACCTGGCCTTAATTTAATATGCATCCATCCTTCGGAACAATTTTTATCCTCTACCAAATCAATCGACATTTCTCCTGGAGAACCTCCAAAAGAAGCTTGCCTAGATAGTTCTGAAGCAGCGCTTTGACTGATGGAAAGATTGACGATCTCAGTCATTAGAAAAATAACAAATGGGCGATCCAGGGTTCGAACCAGGGACATCCTGCTTGTAAGGCAGGCGCTCTACCGCTGAGCTAATCGCCCTTATGATAAATCATTCTAATAGATGAAGTTAAAAAATTTATGCTAAGTATTTAAATATTTCATGATTGAGGCAAAATTTAATTAATAAAATATATCCTATGTCCTCAAACAATAGATATAAATTGGAAAACAATTCCGATTTAGAGACTATAAATAGTTTTAAAATCTTAATATCTAATATCAAAGCTTTAAAAGATAAAACTTGGGGCTGCCCATGGCAGAAAATACAGTCTCATATATCATTGATCCCATTTTTGTATGAAGAAAGTAATGAATTTATAGATGCGATATATGAAAAAAATGAAGATAACATATGTGAAGAGTTAGGAGATCTTTTGTTACAAGTAATGCTTCATGCTGAAATCGGTTACGAAGAAAAAGAATTTACACTAAATGATGTTATAAAAAATCTAAATAAGAAAATTATTAATAGACATCCATATATTTTTAACAAAAAAGAAAAAGTATCATTAAAAAAATCACAACAGATTTGGGAAAATATAAAAAATCTAGAAAAAGAAGCACCTCATATGAAAGCTTCAATTAGTAAAAATTTAAATTTTAAAATTAAAAATTTACCTCCAACGATTGGTACAAATAAAATCACAAATGTTGTTAAAGAACATGGTTTCAAGTGGAAAAGTACTGATGAGATTTTTAAAAAGTTAGAAGAAGAGATAAATGAATTAAAAGGGGCAATTAAATGCAAAAATGATCCAGATATAAAAAATGAATTTGGGGATATTTACTTTACCCTTCTGAATCTCTCAAACTTTTTAAAAATAAATCCTGAGTCAGCTCTTCAAAAAACTAATATAAAATTTTTAGACAGATTTTCAATCGTCGAAGAGCGTGCAGGAGATAATATTAAAAAACAAACTCCCAAAGACTTTCAAAGGCTTTGGCAAATAGCCAAGCAAAAACTGGCGGGAAAAATTCCTAAAAGCAAATGACAAATATTACAACATGGATAGATGAATATCATAAAGGCTCAAGATTCGGCCTAAATGGGAAAATTCTAATTAAAAAAACCTCAAAATATCAAGAAATTATTGTTATTGAAAATGAATATTATGGTAAAGCTCTAATGTTAGATGGTTGCTGGATGACATCATTAAAAGACGAGAAATATTATCATGAGTGCCTGGTGCATCCTGCATTAAGTAGCATTGACGAAAAATCTAATGTACTAATTATTGGCGGTGGTGACGGTGGTACTTTAAGAGAATGTGTTAAATATACTCAAATATCAAAAATTGATCTAGTAGAAATTGATGAGGAGGTAATCAAAATATCTAAAAAATTTATAAACGAAATTGGAGGCGAGGCATGGAATGACAAAAGATTAGAAATACATGTAGATGATGGTGTTAAATGGGTAAAAAAAACAAGAGATAATTTTTACGACGTTATATTTATAGATTGTTCAGATCCCTCAGAATTTTCAAATTTACTATTTTCAGATTCTTTTTATAAAGAATGTAAAAGAATACTTACACCAAAGGGGGTATTAGCAACGCAAAGCGAATCTCCTGAATCCTTCAAAAATATTCACATAAATATTTTGAAAACCCTTAAAAATATATTTAAAGTTTCTGAAACTATGTATTCCTTTGTGCCTATATATCCAAGCGGGATTTGGAGTTGGACATTCGCTTCTTCAGAAGATCTAAATTTATCAACACAAAATTATGATGAAGCCCTAAAAATAGAAAAAGGATGTGAAATTTGGAATTTAAATTTTCAAAATGCAGCATTCAAAATGATGCCAAATAAAATTGTAAAAGAACTAGATTCATAAGATGACAAAAAATTTATTTGATAACGAAAATGCAATTTATATGGGAGCAAAAAGAAGTCCTGAAAATTGCTCAATTGGTATATTTGGAGTTAATTATGACGGAACATGTTCGTTTAAACCAGGAGCAAGATTTGGTCCAGAAGCAATAAGACAAGTCAGTTCTTGTTTAGAAACATATTGTCCAAAAATAAAAAAAGACTTAGAGGATATTATGTATGTTGATTTTGGATCAATAGTAATTGATAAAAATGACTCAAATTCCGTTATTGAATCAGTTAAATCAGCGACAAATTATTTAATTAGTAAACGCCTTAGCCCTATTATGCTTGGAGGCGAACACTCTATTACGAGAGGTGCTATAGAAGCATTAGTAAAAAAATATCCAGATTTGATATTGGTTCAACTTGATGCTCATGCAGATTTAAGAGAATCATATATAGGAAATGAAAATAGTCATGCTTGTACTATGAAAAGATGCTTAGAAGTGCTACCTGAAAAGAAAATTTTGCAAGTAGGAATTAGAAGTGGGACTAAGGAAGAATTTGAAATTATGAATAACAACAATCAATTAGTTAACTTTTATCCAGGTGAAAATGCACATGAATTAAAACAAGCTCTTCTACCATACGATAAGTCTCCAATCTATTTAACAATAGATTTAGATTGGTTTGATCCCAGTTTATTAGCAGGTACGGGCACTCCAGAACCAGGAGGATTTTTTTGGAATGATTTTGAAGAAATACTGAAAACTCTAAAAGAATTTAGAATTGTGGCTTCAGATATTGTGGAATTATCTCCAGAAATTGATAAAAGCGGAGTAAGTAGCATAGTTGCAGCTAAAGTACTTAGAAGCTTAATTTTGTCATTAGAAAATATGCAATAAAAAATTTCTAAACTACAGTGTAAAAATAATAAATACAAATTAAATATTTCATGGATTTGCTAAAAAGTCCTCTTTATTCAAAATATGGTGAATCCAATGCAAAATTGGTGGATTTTGCAGGTTGGGAAATGCCCATATCATTTTCAGGATTAATTAAAGAGCATGAATCAGTTAGATCTTCAGCAGGATTATTTGATATTTCTCACATGGGTGTGATTTCTATCAAGGGAATCAATCCAAAGGATTATATTCAAAAACTTTTTCCTACTAATTTATACTCCTTTTCAGAAGGACAGGGACTTTATACAGTAATGCTCAATGATAAAGGAGGAATAATAGATGACTTAATAATTTATGATCTTGGTACACAAGAAAATGACATATCAGAATTATTGTTAATAGTTAATGCAAGTAGATATGAAGAAGATTTTCAGTGGATAAAAAATAATTTAAATAAATATGAAATTTCGATAACAAACTTTAAAAAAGACAAAGTACTTTTAGCACTACAGGGGAAAAACTCATTTAATTTATTTGAAGAATGGATTGAATCTTCGATCTCACATATCCCTAACTTTGGATGCGAATATAAAATTATTGAACATATTTCGCCTAAAGAAAAAATTTTCTTTTCAAAGACAGGATATACAGGAGAAAATGGTCTAGAAATACTTTTATCTAAAAAAGCAGCAATTAATTTATGGGATTTCTCAATTTCCAAAAATGTTGCACCTTGTGGTTTAGGAGCTAGAGATACTCTTAGACTTGAAGCAGGCATGCATCTTTATGGTCAAGACATAAATGAAGAAACTTCTCCATATGAAGCAGGGTTAGGCTGGCTAGTACATCTAGAAAATAATCACGAATTCTTTGGAAGAAAATTTCTTGAAGAGCAGTCAAGATTAGGTATTCAAAAAAAGTTAGTTGGTCTCTCTATAGAAGGTAAAGCAATAGGAAGAAAAGGTTGCGCAGTTCTTAAAGGTGAAGAAAATATTGGGACTATCACAAGCGGCAGTTGGTCTCCAACTAAACAACAAGCTATAGCTTTTGCATACATCAATACTTCGCATGCCTTAATAAATAATGAAGTTCAAATATTAATAAGAGGCAAAAAATTTAAAGGGGAAATAACAAAGAGGGCGTTTTACAAAAAAAATTATTAACTAAATTTACCCTTAAAGAATTATTATAAGTTATTGATAAATAAATCATACTTAGATGAGAAACAAAATTTGCAAAGAACTCAATAATACAGATATTGGTAAATTAGTTAATTTATGCGGATGGGTAGATAGAAGAAGAGATCATGGTGGTGTAATTTTTATTGATTTAAGAGACCATAGTGGATTTCTACAAATAACAATTAACCCCGATGATGGTGTAGATCTATTTAAACAGGCAGAAACTCTAAGAAATGAAACAGTAATAATGGTTAGCGGAATTATTAATGAAAGGCCCAAAGATTCCATAAATACAAATTTAAGTACTGGAGAGTTGGAGCTTAAGGTTAAAGATTTGCAAGTTCTCAACCAAATTAAAAACAATTTACCTTTTCCAGTGTCTATACATGATTATGAAAATACAAAAGAGGAACTCAGATTAAAATATAGATACCTTGATTTAAGAAGGGGAAAATTACTAGAAAATTTAAAAACAAGACATAAGATTATTAAAGTTGCTAGAGAATTTCTTGATAATTTTGGATTTACAGAAGTAGAGACCCCATTGCTTACAAAGTCAACTCCTGAAGGCGCTCGCGATTTTCTTGTTCCTGCACGTCTTTCAAATGGAGAATTTTTTGCCTTACCTCAATCCCCACAACTATTTAAACAACTTTTAATGGTTGGGGGCTTAGATAAGTATTATCAAATCGCAAAATGTTTCCGTGATGAAGACTTAAGGGCAGATAGACAGCCAGAGTTTACTCAATTAGATATTGAGATGAGCTTTATTAGTGAAGAAGAAATAATTTCTTTTAATGAAAGTCTCATAAAAAAAATATGGAAAGAAGTGTTAAATATTAATTTTAATAATGCTTTTCCAAGAATGTCATGGCAGGCAGCAATGGATAATTACGGCACTGATAGACCAGATACTAGATATCAAATGTTATTAAAAGATTTAGGAGGAGTATTAGGTGATATTGGATTTAATATTTTCACCAAGGCAATTAAGTCTGGAGGTTGTATAAAATCCATAACAGTCAAAGGAGGCAATTCAAGTATTAGCAACGTAAGAATTAAACCAGGAGGTGACATCTTTCAAGTAGCTCAAGATGCAGGAGCTGGTGGTTTGGCCTTTATAAGGGTCAAAGGAGATGAGCTTGAGACTATTGGGGCAATTAAAAATAATTTAAGTGAAGACCATATAGCTAATATTTTAAAAATCACAGAAGCAAAAGATGGAGACTTAATCCTCTTAGGAGCTGGAGATAAACAAATTGTCAATCAGTCATTAGATAGGGTTAGACAATATATAGCAAAAGACTTAAATCTTATTGATAAAAGTAAATGGAATTTCTTATGGGTAACTGACTTCCCGATGTTTGAGAGAAATGAAGATGAAAATAGATATGAAGCTTTACATCATCCTTTTTGTTCTCCAAAAAATATAAAATCTAAAGATTCTGAAAACTTGAAAAAAGAAATTGAGAGCTCTACAGCAAATGCTTATGACTTAGTTCTCAATGGATTGGAGTTAGGAGGTGGTTCTTTACGTATTCATGAAGCGAACTTACAAAAAGAGGTTCTGAAAACGGTTGGACTTACTGACAAAGAGATTGATGAAAAATTTGGATTTTTAATAGAAGCCTTAGAAATGGGTGCTCCTCCTCATGGTGGAATAGCGTTTGGATTGGATCGTATTACCATGCTGATCCTTGGTGCAGATTCAATCAGAGAAACCATTGCTTTTCCAAAAAATCAACAAGCAAAATGTCTTCTCACAAATGCACCTTCAAATGTCTCTGAATCACAATTAAAAGAATTAGATATTGAAATAACAATTGATGAATAAGAATATATATGGATGTTCTAAAAATTTTTTGTTTAAATAAAATATAAGGAGGCTGTGCTTAATTAAAAATATTTAATGTCAAAATTTGTATTTGTCACCGGAGGAGTAGTTTCTAGCATTGGTAAAGGAATTGTAGCTGCAAGCTTAGGAAGATTATTAAAGTCTAGAGGATATAGTGTTTCAATATTAAAACTAGATCCATATCTAAATGTTGATCCAGGAACAATGAGCCCTTTCCAACATGGAGAAGTATTTGTAACCGAAGATGGGGCTGAAACAGATCTAGATTTAGGTCACTATGAAAGATTTACTGATACTGCAATGACTAGGTTAAATAGTGTGACTACGGGATCTATCTATCAAGCAGTTATCAATAAAGAAAGAAGAGGTAGTTATGACGGTGGAACTGTGCAAGTAATACCTCACATAACGAGAGAAATAAGAGAAAGAATTCATAGAGTAGCCGCCAACAGTAATGCAGATATTATAATTACTGAAATTGGTGGAACAGTTGGTGATATTGAATCTCTACCTTTTTTAGAGGCAATAAGAGAATTCAAAAATGATGTCAACAGGAACGATGTCGCATACATACACGTAACATTACTTCCTTACATCAAAACCTCTGGCGAAATAAAAACTAAACCAACACAACATTCAGTCAAAGAATTAAGATCAATTGGAATTCAGCCAGATTTACTTGTATGCCGAAGTGATAAATCTATCAATGAAGCTCTTAAAAAGAAGCTTAGTGGTTTTTGCGGTGTCAGTATCAACTCTGTAATTGAAGCTTTAGACGCAGACAGTATTTATTCTGTACCTCTTTCGTTAAAAAAAGAAGGTTTATGCAAAGAAACCCTGAAGTATTTAGACCTTGAAGATAAAAAATGTGATTTAAAAAATTGGGAGCAACTTATACATAACCTTAGAAATCCTGGAGCTCCAATCAAAGTTGCTTTAGTAGGTAAATACATTGAACTTGGAGATGCATATTTATCCGTTGTTGAAGCTTTAAGACATGCATGCATTGAACAAAAGGCTTTATTAGATTTACATTGGGTAAGTGCTGAAATGATAGAAAAAAATTCAGCAGAAACTTACTTAAATAAAGTTGATGCAATTGTGGTTCCCGGGGGATTTGGCAATAGAGGAGTCAATGGAAAAATTTCGGCTATAAAATTCGCAAGAGAAAATAAAATTCCCTTTTTAGGTTTGTGCCTTGGTATGCAATGTGCAGTTATAGAATGGGCCAGGAATGTTGCTAATCTTCAAGATGCATCTAGTTCAGAACTAGACCCAAACACTCCCAATCCAGTGATACATTTATTACCAGAACAGGAAGATGTAGTTGATTTAGGTGGGACAATGAGACTTGGAGTTTATCCATGTAGATTGACAAAAAATACAACTGGAAAAAACTTATATAATGAGGATGTTATTTATGAGAGACATCGACATAGATACGAATTTAATAATTACTACAAACAAAGTTTTTTAGATTCTGGATACAAAATTAGTGGTACATCACCAGATGGCAGATTAGTTGAGTTAATTGAGTTAGAAAATCATCCATACTTCTTAGCATGTCAATATCATCCTGAGTTTTTATCACGACCTGGCAAACCACATCCTTTATTTAAAGGTTTAATAAAAGCCTCTCAAGATAAGTTAACTCAATCAAATTAATATTCTTTATTTTTTTGAATGAAAATGACAAATTTTTTACCCTTAGTCGAACAATTTCATTCATTACAAGGTGAAGGTTATCACGCTGGAAAAAGTGCTTTTTTTGTAAGATTAGCTGGATGTAAAGTTGGATGTTCATGGTGCGATACCAAGAATTCATGGGACGAGAAAAAACACCCTTCTATATCAATTGAAAACATAATAGATCGCATAAAAATTGCCAGAGAAAAAGGAGCATCTTTTTGCGTTATTACAGGTGGAGAGCCTTTACAACATAACTTGGATAATTTTTGCAAAGCCATAAAAGAAATGACGATGGGAGAAAAACAAAAGCCAATGAAGATTCATATTGAGACAAGTGGAGTTAATTCGATATCAGGAAGCTATGACTGGATTACTTTATCTCCTAAAAGACACTCACCTCCAAAAAATTATTTTTTAAAAAACTGTAATGAAATCAAAATAATCATAAATGAAATAGAAGATATTGAATTTGCTATTCAAATAAAAAAAGAGACTTTAAAACAATATCAACCCTCTAAAAGCGAAGATGGCTTAAAAAAAGAAGATAAAATTTTTTATTTACAACCAGCATGGAACAATGCGAATGGGTTTTCTCTTGCTATTGATTTCGTAAAAAATAATCCAGATTGGAAATTGAGCCTTCAAACTCATAAATACTTAAAAATTAATTGAAATCATATGACTCTTAAAAATAAATCGATAGTAGTTTTATTATCTGGAGGTTTAGATTCTTCTACAGTTACTGGTATCGCAAAAAAATTCGAAGCTAAAATTTTTGGCCTTTCATTTGACTATGGTCAACGTCATAAAAAAGAATTAAATTCTGCATCAATAATTGCAAAACACTTTGATATCGAAGAATTTAAAATCATTAAGCTTGACTTATCTTTATGGGGAGGATCTTCATTAACTGATACTCAAAAAAATATTCCGCAAGAAGGATTACAAACTAATAAAATTCCTAATACTTATGTTCCTGGGAGAAATACTATATTTATTTCCGTTGCACTAAGTTATGCCGAAGCAATAGATGCTGATTTTATAGGATTAGGGGTTAATGCACTGGATTATTCTGGTTATCCAGATTGCAGACCTGACTACATTAAAAAATTTCAAGAATTAGCAGATTTAGCCAATAAAAGAGGAAGAGAAAATAATCCAATAAAACTTTGGACGCCACTATTAGATTTAAATAAAGAGGAAATTATTAAATTAGCTTTTACTAATAATGTGCCTATAGATAAAACGTGGAGTTGTTATTCGGGTAATTCAAAACCATGCGGAAAGTGTGATAGCTGCAGAATTAGAAATGCAGCTTATGAAAGATGGCTTAATAACAATAATATAAAATGAAAATAAAAAAAATAATTCTAGAAAAATGGATAGATCCAGCACTGATTACGCATGATCTAACAAAAAAATTCGGAGATAAAGGATTAGCTTGGCTAGACAGTGATGGCAAAGAAAATGGGGAATGGTCAATCATAGGAATTAAACCAAAAAAAATAATCCAATCAAGAGATATCAATAACTTAGAGAAAACTAATAATCCATTTAATAATCTAAAAAATATTGAAAAAGGATTTTGGATCGGATGGTTAAGTTATGAAGCTGGAGTTTACATAGAACCAAAAAACCCATGGAGAAAATCTAATATGGCGACTTTATGGATTGGATCGTATGATCCAATCATTAAATGTAACCTAATAAAAAAAGAAATAATTATCGAAGGAACAAACTCATCTGAACTGCTGAATTATAAAAACATAATCAACAATATAAAAAATATTGAAGAAGAAAATATTATTAAAACAAATTTGAATTTTGATTTTTCAAAAATAAATTTGGACGAAATGGCTGAAAAATTTCAGAAAAATATTTTAAAATTGAAAAAATTAATTTCCCTAGGGGATATATTTCAAGCAAACCTAACAACTAAATGCGAAATTGAATCTTCCAAAAACTATAATCCTCTAGATATTTATTTGAAAATAAGAAGGAAATTAAGAGCTCCCTTTGGAGGAATAATAATTAATAATGATAATTATAAAGAGGCTGTATTATCTACCTCGCCAGAAAGATTTATAAAAATAGATAATAAAAATTTTGTAGAATCAAGACCTATCAAAGGAACTAGATCCAGAGATAAAGATTTAAATCAAGACGCACTTAATGCTATCGATTTAATAACGAACGAAAAAGATAGAGCCGAAAATATTATGATTGTTGACCTAATAAGAAATGATTTAAGTAAAGTTTGCGAAACAGGAAGTATTATGGTGCCAGAAATATTAAAACTTGAAAGTTTCTTAAAAGTTCATCATCTAACTTCAGTAATCAGAGGCAAATTAAAAAAAGACAAGAACTGGATAGATTTACTAAAAGCTTGTTGGCCTGGGGGCTCTATAACTGGAGCACCTAAATTAAGATCATGCCAGAGACTTTTTGAATTAGAAGAATGTGAACGCGGACCATACTGTGGCTCATTTTTGAAGCTTGATTGGAATGGAGAGTTTGACAGCAATATACTAATAAGATCATTTTTAATTAAAGACAATAAAATCAATATATATGCTGGTTGCGGAATAGTTATTGACTCAAACCCTGAAGAGGAAACTGATGAACTAAAGTGGAAACTTTTACCATTAATTGATTCACTAAAATGATTGAAACATTAGGCTGGCACAAGGATCAATGGTTGGATATTGATAGAATATTTATTACTGCTAATAATAGAGGATTAAAATTTGCTGATGGTATATTTGAAACCATCTTGATAAAAGAAAAAAAACCTATTTTTTTTGATGAACATCTGAAAAGATTAGAAAAAAGTAGCAAGATTTTAAATATTAATCTCAAAATAAATAAATTAACTTTGAGACAAATTATTCACGATGGAATTAAAAAGTTATCGCTTAAAAATGATCAATTTGCTTCAGTAAGAATAAACTATAGTCGAGGAACTAATGAAGGTCGAACACTAACAATTGATAGCACTTCAAAGACAAAAGATTTTGATAATTTATGGCTTGAGTTCTATAGAATCAAACCAAATTTTGATCCGATAAGCGTTTGCATTAGTCAAACGGAAAAAATTAATGAATTCAGTCTTATAAGTAAATGCAAAACATTTTCATATAATCAGGCAATACAAGTTTTGAAAGAAGCTAATGAAAAATCATTTGATGATTCTATCCTTTTGAATACATCAGGTGAACTTTGTTGTGGAAGTACATTTAATCTTCTAATTAAAAGAAATAATCAATGGATAACTCCTAGAAAAGAGAGCGGCTGTTTGGAGGGGATTATGGTTTCTGAAGCTTTAAAATTGAAAATTGTAAAAGAAGAATTAATTTCTCCAGAATTTCAAAATGATGACATAATAGTTGCAATTAATAGCTTATCTTGCAGACAAATTAATCAAGTTAATAATTTAAAGCTTAAACCTAAATTCGATCCAATTTACTTTTGGGATTTATTATATAGTTGAACTTTATTAATATCTGGTAAATATACATCAGATACTTTAGTTATATTGTTATTAACCTTAAATTCAACAATTTTTCCAATAATGATAATTGATGGAGCTAAGAATTCTTTATCTTTGATTTTATCTGGAAGATTATCTAATTTCTCTATCAAACATTTTTGATTTTTTAAAGTAGCTTCTTGAATAACAGCGCATTTAGTACTCTTATCTAAACCACCTAGAATTAATTCTTCCACAATAAATTCGATATTTTTTATACCCATAAAAATTACTAAGCTATCTGATGATTTAGCTAAATCTCTCCAATTTACTGTCTTTTTTTCCTTATCTACACGCTCATGTCCTGTAACAAAAGTTACGGAACTCGCAGCATCTCTATGGGTTAGTGGAATACCAAAATATGTGGGGGCAGCTATCCCAGAAGTAATACCAGGAACGATTTCAACTGAAATTCCATTTTTTTCTAAAATCGATACCTCTTCACCACCTCTAGAAAAAACGAATGGATCTCCCCCTTTAAGCCTTACAACATTTTTGCCTTCTTTTGCTAATTTCAAAATAAGATCATTAGTCTCAGCCTGAGGTACAGAACACTTCCCAGCTCTTTTGCCTACATGGAAAATTTCTGTATTTTTTCCTGCCTCTTTTGTTATTTCATCCGGTATTAAAGCATCATGAACTAATGCATCACAATTTTTTATTAGGCGTAAAGCTTTAAGAGTCAAAAGCTCAGGGTCACCAGGACCTGCTCCAACTAAATAAACAATCCCGGGCACAATAATCTCCATTAACAAGTATGGTAGTAAAAGTTAATCGCAATGAAGGTAAATATTGTGAAAGAAAGTTTATTAAAACCAAATAAAAAATTGACTCTCCTTAGTGCGTTTATTACTCTTTTAAATGATCGTTTAAGTGAAAGTATACTTCTACCCATATTACCCTCTTTTGTTTTACTTTTTGACTCTAAAGCAAGTACATATGGTTTATTGTCATGTACTTACCAATTAGCTCAATTTACAGCTTCTCCTTTTATAGGACTTATGAGTGATAGATATGGAAGAAGACCTATCACTCTTTTTTGTATTACTGGTTCAGTAATAGGAATATCAATATTATCTTTTACAGTTCTTTTTAATTGGTCAAATTCAATAGCCACTATCCCGTTATTTTTATTATTTTTAGCGAGACTTATTGACGGTTTAAGTGGGGGTACTGCAGCTACTGCAACAACAATTCTTGCAGATATTTCAAGCCCTGAAAAAAGAGCAAAAACATTTGGTCTTATTGGTGTAGCTTTTGGTTTAAGTTTTTTCTTAGGTAATATTTTTGTTGTAATTTTTGCAAGAAATACAAATAATAATTTTATTATTCCAGTTTTGATAGCCTCAATCATTCCAATAATAAATTTTCTCCTTGTATTTTTTTACTTACCAGAAACCAAGCCTAATAGTGTAATAAATGAATCAAAAACTACTTTAAAAAACCCTTTAAGAGCTCTATTTACAGTTTTCAAAGAAGAAAAGATTAAAAAATTATCATTAGCTTTTTTTATTTACTTTATTGCCTTTACTGGATTGACTAATATCCTTATATTTTTCCTCCAAGAATCTTTAAACTGGACGACCAAAGCATCAAGCGGAACTCTTGTTGTAGTAGGAATCATTGCGATTATCGTTCAGGGAGGATTAATTGGGCCTCTGGTAAAGCAATTTGGAGAAATGCGATTAACACTTATCGGATCAGGATTTATTCTTGTGGCGTGTGCTCTTTTAATAACTGCTCCAAAAGAAAATGCGACAATTAATATTTATTCAGCTGTTTCATTTTTAGCCGTTGGGGCAGGATTAATTACGCCCACCTTAAGAGCACTAATATCAAAGAAATTAGACGTTGATAAACAAGGCTCAATTCTAAGTAACCTTCAGGGCCTGCAGAGTCTTGGAGGGGTTTTAGGAATTGCAATGGCCGGAAGGGTTTATGATAGTTTTGGTCCTAAATCACCTTTTATAGCTGGTTCCGTTATCTTACTTTTCATGATATACCTTATTGCAGAGGGTAAAAATAATAATTCTTTTAGCAATCAAAATTCAAAAGTTTCTTAATGAAAAGCCAGGCTGATGTTTTTATTAATAGAGAATTAAGTTGGATTGAATTCAATAAAAGAGTACTCCTAACTGGTATGGAAAAGGAGTACAAAATCCTAGATAAAGTAAAATTTTGTTCAATTTTTAGTAATAATCTAGATGAATTTTTTATGGTAAGGGTAGCTTCTTTAAAGGCTCAAGTTGAAGCAGGAATTACTAAAAAAAGTATTGATGGATTAACCCCTAAAGAGCAATTAACAAAAATCAACAAAGAAGTAAAAGAATTAACTAGTCTTCAAGAAAAATATGTAAATAATGAATTAAATAATGAATTAAAGGAAAAAGGTGTAATTTTAAAAAAATATAAGGACCTAAGTGAAAATCAAAAAAATTGGTGCAATAACTTTTTTACTTCATCTATTTTTCCTTTATTAACCCCATTAGTTGTTGATCCAGCTCATCCATTCCCATTTATAAGTAATTTAAGTCTAAACTTAGCAGCTTTAATAAAGGATGGAGAAGATTCTAAAAATCAGTTTGTCAGAGTCAAAATACCAACAAAAAATATAAATCGATTTATACAAATTCCCAATGAAATTATTCAAGATAGTGATAAAACTTCTCACGTTTTCATAAGTGTCGAAGATTTAATTGGGAATAATATAAATACTTTATTTAACGGAATGGAATGTATAAATTACTCTTTTTTTAGAGTAACAAGAGATGCAGATTTAGAATTAAAAGAACTTGAAGCTGATGATCTTCTTCTAGCAGTTGAACAAAGTTTGCAAAAAAGAAGATTAGGTGGAGACGTGGTTAGATTAGAAGTTGAATCGAATATGCCAGAAAATATTTTAAAGTTACTTACTGGAAGTATCTCAATTCAAGAAGAATACATATACTTTTGCAAAAGTTTATTAGGATTGGACGATTTAAATCAGCTGACAAAAATTAATAGAGATGATTTAAAAGAAAATCTGCTTGTTGGAAAAACTCACCCACAATTAAAAAATTTAGATTTGTCTGCCAATCCAAACCCGAATTCTATTTTTAAGGTACTTAGGAAAACAAATATTCTGCTTCATCATCCCTACGACTTATTTAAAACTTCGGTGGAAGAATTTATAAATAGAGCAGCTGATGACCCACTTGTAATGGCTATAAAAATTACTTTATATAGAGTTTCCAAGGATTCTCCTATCATCGCAGCTTTGATGAGAGCTGCAGAAAATGGAAAAGAAGTAATGACTCTTGTTGAACTAAAAGCAAGATTTGATGAAGACAACAATATTCAATGGGCAAAACAACTTGAACAAGCTGGAATTCATGTTGTATATGGAATCATAGGTTTTAAAACACATACAAAAATAGCTTTAATAGTAAGAAAAGAAAAAGGACGATTAAGGAATTATTTTCATATTGGAACAGGAAATTATAACTCTAATACTTCAAAGTTTTATACAGATTTAGGATTGCTTTCAACTGATCCTGATATTGCATCAGATTTACTTGAATTATTTAACTACTTATCAGGTTTTTCTAAACAAAAAAGTTATCACAAGTTATTAGTTTCTCCCTCATCGATGAGAGAGAAATTTATATTTCTGATAAAGAGAGAAATTAAAAATGCAGAGAAAGGCCAAAAAGCCGAAATAATTGCAAAAATGAATTCTTTAGTAGACCCAGAAATCATTAAACTTCTTTATTTAGCTTCTGACTCAGGTGTAAAAATTAGCCTTATCATAAGAGGTATTTGTTGCTTATATCCCCAAAGAAAAAATTTAAGTGAAAATATTAAAGTCATAAGCATTATTGGCCATTTTCTTGAACACTCAAGAATTTTTTGGTTTTGTAATAACGGTGATAATGAAGTTTTTATTGGGAGTGCAGATTGGATGAGAAGAAATCTTGATAGAAGAATAGAAGCTGTTACTCCGATAGAGGATTATGAATTGATATCTAAAATATACTCACTTTTACAAACCTACATGAAAGATGATTACTTTTCTTGGATAATGAAGGAAGATGGTTCTTATTCGAAATATAAATCAGATTCAAAGGATAATCGTTCGCAAATTGACCTCATAGAAAAATAAAATTAATATTGATTTTTATAACATTTTAAAAAAAAAGTTAATATTTTAAATTTTTTTTAATTTTTATAAAATCCAATAATATCAATGGATTTCATGAAATAAGCTTTAAAAAAAAATTTTTTGTCTTTAAAATTTCAACGTAAAAGTAGTTTTTATTTCAATTTCAGTGCTAGCTTTTTAAAAAATCCATTATTTAGGAGGCCAGGGTGATGGGGATCCCTCTGGAATCTGCGAAAAGCTCTTCAGATAATAATTCTGATGAGCCAAGATTACCAAACACTGCGGGCAAAACTCGCAAATCGAAATCCAGTCTTACGGCAAAACAAAGCCAAAAAAAATCTGGCAGACTCGCTTCAGATTCTATTGGCCATTACTTAAGTAGCATTGGAAGAGTACCTCTTTTGACTCCAGCAGAGGAAATAGAATTAGCTCATCATGTTCAGAACATGAAAAAGTTGCTACAAATTCCTGAAACTGATAGATCGCAACGAAATCTTTATCAAATTAAGATTGGCAAAAGAGCTAGAGATAGAATGATGGCAGCTAATCTAAGGCTTGTTGTATCCGTTGCAAAAAAATACCAAAACCAAGGGCTTGAATTATTAGATCTTGTCCAAGAGGGAGCTATTGGTCTTGAAAGAGCTGTAGATAAATTTGATCCTGCTATGGGATATAAATTTTCAACTTATGCTTACTGGTGGATTAGGCAAGGAATGACAAGGGCTATTGATAACAGTGCAAGAACAATCCGTTTGCCTATTCACATAAGTGAAAAACTATCCAAAATGAGAAGAGTCTCTAGAGAATTATCACATAAATTTGGGAGGCAACCTACCAGATTGGAAATGGCAACTGAAATGGGAATTGATCAAAAAGATTTAGAAGATTTAATTTCGCAAAGTGCTCCTTGCGCTTCCCTAGATGCTCACGCAAGAGGCGAAGAAGATAGAAGTACTCTTGGTGAACTTATACCTGATCCAAACTGTGAAGAGCCTATGGAAGGTATGGATAGAACTATTCAAAAAGAGCATTTAGGAACTTGGCTTTCTCAATTAAATGAAAGAGAACAAAAAATAATGAAGCTTAGATTTGGCTTGGATGGTGAAGAACCATTAACACTCGCAGAAATAGGAAGACAAATTAATGTTTCACGAGAAAGAGTTAGGCAACTAGAAGCTAAAGCAATATTAAAGCTTAGAGTAATGACAACTCATCAAAGAGCAGCTTAACCAAATTGATAAAATTTACTGTAATTTTATTTTATTTATTTTCAATATTTTTAATATCAATAGTTTTTAAAAAATATAATGAAGATAGCAGAGAAATCGTCAGGAAAATAATACATATTGGAATAGGACCTTTAATACCAATTGCTCAATCTTTAAAAATTAATCAAAACTCTGCCCTAATTTTTACAGGAATTATTTCATTAATGGTTTTCATAAATTACACGTATAAATTATTTCCAACAATTGAGGATGTTGAGAGAAAGAGTTATGGAACATTGTTTTATTGTCTAAGTTTATTTATTTTGATTTATCTTTTCTGGGATAAAGATCCATATGCATTAATTAGTGGATTTTTCATAATGACTTTTGGTGATGGATTAGCTGGGTTAATAGGAAAAAGCTTTGACTCGAAGAGTTGGATTTTTTTTAAACAAAAAAAATCTTTACTTGGTACTATGACAATGTTTTTAACAAGTTTGATAGTAGTTTGCTCAATAGGATACGCCCAACAAAATAGTCTGAATTTAAATTATTTTACAATAGCTCTTTTTGCGACTTTGCTCGAACAATTTAGTGTTTTAGGAATAGATAATTTGATTGTTCCAATTTCTTCAGCATTATTTTTTAATTTTTTTATAACAAGCTAAGTGAATTGTATAAAATAGCTAGTAATTTCTGTGTTGTTTCTATATCAATACATGCATCTGTAATACTTCTGCCAAACTGGAGATCTTCTTTTTTTAAAAGTTTTTGATTTCCTTCCTTCAAATGACTTTCAAGCATAACTCCTAAAATATTTTTTTCACCATTACTAATTTGAGAAGCTACATTTTTTAGTACTTCCGACTGTTTTCGAAAGTCTTTATTCGAATTTCCATGACTACAATCAATCATCACTTTATGGGGAAGATTACATTGCCTCAATTCAGCTGAAATTCTATTGACATGATCACTTTCGAAATTTGGGCCTTTTGAACCGCCCCTTAAAACTATATGTCCATCTGGATTTCCTGTAGTATTAACTATAGAAGCCATTCCATTTTCGTTTACACCTAAAAAATGATGAGATTTTGAAGCTGACTGCATTGCATTAATTGCAGTAGTAAAAGAACCGTCAGTTCCATTTTTAAAACCTATAGGCATTGATAATCCTGATGCCATTTCCCTATGGGTTTGACTTTCTGTAGTCCGCGCACCTATAGCTGTCCAACTTATTAAATCGGCAATGTATTGAGGAACAATTGGATCTAGCAATTCTGTAGCAGAAGGTATACCGCGAGTTGCTAAATATGAAAGCAAAGTTCTTGCCCTTCTTAAACCAGTATTAATATCATAAGAATCATCTAGATGAGGATCATTTATCAATCCCTTCCAGCCAATGGTTGTTCTTGGTTTTTCAAAATATACCCGCATGATTATTTCTAATTTATCTTTATAAATTTCTCGGAAATTTTGAATGTATTTTGAATATTCCTTTGCCGCCTCTAGATCATGAATTGAACAAGGTCCCACAATAACTAAAAGTTTATGACCATTATGATGCAAAATATTTTGTATCGATCTTCTTGTTTTAGATACTGTATTAGCAGAGGCGTGATCCAAAGGTATATCATTATGTAATCTGCTTGGAGGTATTAATGGACGTGTTTCAACAACATGTAAATCTGATGTCTTTTCTAAAGCTGAATTATTTGATGATGTCGTCATTGATTAATTAAGAAGTTTGAATATTTAAAAAAGCATTTATGAATACTCTCCTTTTCAATATTAAAAATAACAATAGATTAGGCATTACACCTTACTAATGAAGAATTTGGAAACATTGCTAAAAGATTATGCGGATCACGTAGCTGAAAGAGCTAGTAAAGGTATACCTCCTTTACCTTTAAATCCTGAGCAAACAAATTGTATTACACAATTATTGGAACAAGATAGTATTTACGATTCATCATATTTACTTGATTTACTAATAAATAGAGTACCACCAGGAGTTGATGAGGCTGCTTATGTAAAAGCAAGCTGGCTTACAGCTATTGTTAATTCCGAAAAATATTGCAAATCAATTAACCCCGAAAAAGCAATTGAAATACTAGGAACAATGATAGGCGGATACAATGTAAATTCTTTGGTTGAAATAATTAAAGGAGAAAATAGTTTACTTGCAAAAAAAGCAGCAGAAGTTTTAAAAAATATTATTCTTGTTTACGACTCAGCTAATGAAATTTATGAATTATCTCAAAATAATATTTATGCAAAAGAAGTTGTAAATAGTTGGGCAAATGCAGAATGGTTCATGAATAAAAAAGTTTTGGAGAAAGAGATTACTTGTTTAGTTTTTAAAGTTGACGGTGAGACAAATACAGACGACTTATCTCCAGCTGTACATGCAACAACACGCCCGGATATTCCGATGCATGCATTAGCCATGTTGGAATTTAAAAAACCTGATGGTCTCAAGATTCTTGATAATTTAAAAAAACAAAATTTACCGATAGCTTATGTTGGAGATGTTGTTGGAACAGGAAGTTCTAGAAAATCTGCTATTAATTCACTCATTTGGCATATAGGAGAAGATATCGCTTTTGTTCCCAACAAAAAAACAGGTGGAATAATAATTGGTAGCAAAATAGCCCCAATTTTCTTTAATACTGCACAAGATTCAGGAGCTTTTCCTATAGAAGCTGACGTATCTCATATGAAAACAGGAGATTGTATTAAAATATATCCTTATCAGGGGATTATTAAAAAAATTGAAAAAGATTCAAATACTGAAGAATTAATAAGCAAATTCGACTTATTTCCATCAACTCTTACTGATGAAATTCAAGCTGGCGGAAGAATTAATCTTATGATTGGAAGATCTCTTACGGACAAAATTAGAAACAAATTAGATTATCAACCGAGTGAAATATTTACCAGACCACATAATCCCACTGAAAGTAGTGCAGGCTTTACTCAAGCTCAAAAAATAGTAGGCAAAGCTTGCGGTTTAGATGGGGTTAGGCCAGGAATGACCTGTGAACCCATTATGACCACAGTTGGTAGTCAAGATACTACAGGGCCAATGACTAGAGATGAACTAAAAGAACTAGCTTGTTTAGGATTTACTGCAGATTTAGTAATGCAAAGTTTTTGTCATACAGCTGCATATCCTAAACCAGTAGATCTAGTTACCCATAAAGAATTACCTGATTTTATATCTCAAAGAGGTGGAGTAGCTCTTAAGCCTGGAGACGGCATAATTCATAGCTGGCTTAACAGAATGCTTCTCCCTGATACTGTTGGCACAGGTGGAGATAGTCATACAAGATTTCCTCTTGGAATTTCATTTCCTGGAGGCTCGGGCATCGTTGCCTTTGCCGCTGCAATAGGATCAATGCCATTAAATATGCCGGAATCTGTGCTGGTTAAATTTAAGGGAGAATTATTATCAGGAATTACTCTTAGAGATTTAGTAAATGCAATCCCTCTCTTCGCAATTAAAAAAGGACTCTTAACTGTTGAGAAAGAAAATAAAAAAAATATATTCAACGGGAAAATTATGGAGATTGAGGGATTACCAAACCTAAAACTTGAACAAGCTTTTGAACTTACTGATGCTACTGCAGAACGCTCATGCGCTGGTAGCACTATACTTTTATCCCAAGAAACAGTTCAAGAATACTTAAGAAGCAATATTTGCCTGCTAGAAAAAATGATCGATAGTAATTATGAAGATTCAAAATCAATTTCAAGAAGAATAAATGATATGAAAAATTGGTTAAAAAAACCATCATTAATTCAACCAGATTCGAACGCTCAGTATGACGAAATCATTGAAATTGATTTAGCAAAAGTGACACAACCTATAGTTGCTTGCCCTAATGATCCAGATAATGTAAAAGAAATCACTGATGTTGCAAATACAAATATTGACGAAGTTTTTATAGGTTCTTGCATGACAAATATTGGTCATTACAGGGCAGCTGCGAAAGTTCTTGAAGGTGTACAAAATTTAAAAGCTAAATTATGGATTTGTCCACCAACAAAAATGGATGAAGAAACTCTTAAAGATGAAGGCTACTATAGAATATTCGAAAATTGTGGTGCAAGATTAGAGTTACCAGGCTGTTCTTTATGTATGGGAAATCAAGCTAGAGTTGATGAAGGTTCTGTAGTATTTTCTACTAGTACAAGAAATTTTGACAATAGACTTGGCAAGAATGCGCAAGTATTTTTAGGGAGTGCAGAATTAGCAGCAGTTTGCGCACTGCTTGGAAGAATTCCTGAAATAGAAGAATATCAGGATATTACTAAAAATAAAATTAATCCATATTCAGAGGAACTTTATCGTTATCTTCAATTTGATGAAATAAACGATTTCAGCTTGTCAAAGTAATCATGGACTATGCCAAACCTTATAAAAGATAATATTCAAAAAACAAGTAATAATTCTTCTCGTACCATCAAAAAATTATTAAAACAAAGATTCCTAGTCGTTGTTTTTTCGCTCCTGTTAACAGGTTTAGGAGCCTCAATTACAAGCATATTTTTTAAAACTGGAATTTACTTTATTAATAATTGGAGATTAGCATTATTAGACCAATTCCCATCTATTGCAGTCTTACCTATTTTTGGAGCTCTTGGAGGAGCCATTGCAGGATATTTGATCAAACATATAGCACCTGCTGCAAAAGGTTCAGGTGTAAGTCAAATCATGGGGTTCTTAAGGCATAAAAAAGTTCCAATGAATATAAAAGTAGGATTAGTAAAGCTCATATCAGGAATTATTGCTATTGGTAGTGGATTCCCTTTAGGACCGGAAGGTCCATCAGTTCAAATGGGAGGATCAGTAGCTTGGCAAATGGCCAAGTGGCTCAAAGCTCCTAAAGCTTTCAGAAGAGTAATAGTAGCAGCAGGGGGTGGCGCTGGAATAGCTGCAGTATTTAGCGCTCCATTAGGAGGATTTATCTATGCGATAGAAGAGTTATTAAACTCAGCTAGACCAGTAATTTTGCTACTAGTAGTAATCACAACTTTCATTGCAGATTCATCTGCTGATATTATTCAAGCCTTGGGTTTAGATCCTAACGCAGGAGGCTTTGATTTTAACCTCGGATTTTTAATCCAAAAAGAATATGATCCATCAGTTTTTTTCTTACCTATAGATTTTATTTACCTAGTTTTACTTGGAATAATTATTGGTATTTTTGCAGAATTGTATAGCAGATTTGTTTTGTTAATGCAAAATCTTGGAAAGAAGTGGTATAAAAATAAATTTGTTTTAAAGATGATTATCTGTGGACTTATTTTAGGAAGTATCTATGCTTTTTTACCCAGTACATTTCATAATTTAGATGAATTACAGAAAATAATAGCTGAACAAAATACTAGTATTGGAATTGCTTTATTAGCAGTTTTAGTATTATTTATCACGACAGGTTTAGCTGCAGCATCTGGAGCTCCTGGAGGATTGTTCTATCCAATGCTTACTTTAGGAGGGTCTATCGGACTAATAATGGGAAGCTGGGTGGAAATTGCGACAGGACATGCACCAAGTACATACATTTTTGCGGGAATGGGAGCTTTCGTAGCAGGATGTTCGAGAACACCAATAACAGCAATGTTTCTAGCTTTTGCTTTAACAAAAAATTTATTAATAATGAAACCTGTGTTAATCAGCTGCATTGCCAGTTTCTTGATAGCAAGAGCTTTTAATGAAGAATCAATTTATGAAAGACAAATAAAAATAGAATTAGAAGACTAAAAAACTATCTTCAATCAAAAACAGCAGTTTTGCTGTTATAAACAAATACTTGATGATTCAGGTGTAATCTAACTGCTCTTGCTAAAGCTATTCTTTCAATATCTCTTCCTTTTCTAATCAAATCATCAACTTCATCCCTATGACTTACATTAACTGTGCATTGCTCAATTATCGGGCCTTCATCAAGATCTTCAGTAACATAGTGAGCAGTAGCACCAATTAATTTAACACCTCTCTTCCAAGCTCGATGATATGGTTGCCCGCCCTTAAATGCAGGCAAGAAAGAATGATGGATATTTATTATTGAAGAAAACTTTTTTAAAAAAGAGTCACTCAAAATTTGCATATATTTGGCTAATACAACAAGATCAATTTCATATTCTTTTAATAAATTTAAAAATTGATCTTCAACAATAAATTTATCAGTTTTAAACGTATCAACATGGACAAATTTTGCATTAAAGTCATTTGCAATATTTTCAAGTTCAGAATGATTTGAAATTATTAACGGGACTTTCATTTTGAGTTCTCCATTCCTTACTCGCCAAAGTAAATCAATTAAACAATGATTTTGTTTACTCACGAAAATAGCAACATTTGGAATTTCATCAGAATAATTTACGTTAAATTTTCCATTTACTTCGTCTACAATTTTTTCAAATTCTTTATAAATTTCATCTCTATTCAAAGATTCATTGTTGCTATTCCATTCAATTCGACTAAGAAACAAACCCGCATCTTGATCTGTATGATGATCAGAATGTTTTATGTTGCCACCATATTTTGCAATCCAACTTGTAAGTAAACTTACTAGGCCAGGACGATCGGGACAAACAATTTTGAATATAATTGAAGGATGTTCCAAAAATTCTTTAACTATTAAGTCAAATAAGCAAGTATCTCTAATATATCAATGAAAAGCTTAAAAGAAAATTTTCAAAAAGCACACATAGTTATTATTGGATCAGGGATTATTGGAAAATTTAACGCATTAGAATTATCAGAATTAGGTTTCCAAGTAACGATAATAGATCCAACTCAACTCAAAAATAGTAGCAATGCAGCTTTGGGCTTACTAATGGGTAATATGTATCAAAAAAGAAACGGTAGAAGCTGGGATCTCAGGAAACAAAGCATTGAATTATGGCCAAAATGGATTACATTCTTACAAAAATTTAATTGTGAATTAAACATCGAAAAACCATTAATACAACTAACTACTAATAAAGAAAAATTTAAAAAATTAGAGAAATTTATTTGTGAAATTAATGATCAAAGCTTACGAATTTTAAAAAGAGACTCAATATTCATCAAGAATATAAATAAAGCTTTCCAAACAAAAAATATAAAAGGAATGATCTCCTTAAAAGATGGAAGAATAAATCCTTTTTCTTTACTTCAAACATTAGATATATATCTAAAACATAAAAAAATCAATTTTTCAAAAGAAGAAATAATAAAAATCAGAAAATCAAACAATCAATGGATTTCTACAACAAGAAATAATGAAAACATCAAATCTGATATGGTTATTTTGTGCAATTCACTAAAAGCAGTTGATTTAATAGATAGCATATCTCACAACATCACATTAAAACCTGTCTTGGGTCAAGCTATGGAAATTAATATAAATGATGCAGAAGTTGATTTATTATCGCTCCCGAAACAATTCAATATAAATGGTAAAAATATAATTCCAAAATCAAAGAATAAGCTAATTATTGGATCAACTGACGAATATAGTACTAAGCCAGAAGAAAATACATTCGAAAAACTCACAAATTTTCTCGATAAAAAACCAAATTGGCTAATAAAAGGGAAGATTTCTAAAAAATGGTACGGAATCAGGTCACGACCAGATGGTGAGCCTGCACCAATAATGAAAAATCTTAAAGATGGTCTAATTATGTGTACAGGTTTTTATAAAAATGGGATTTTATTAGCTCCGGCTTGTTCAAAATGGGTTGCTAATGAAGTTAAAAATTACCTTTTTTAATCTTTGGTTTCAGTAAAGTCTGCATCAATTACATCATCTCCTCCTTTTTCGTTTGAATCACTCTGATCAGGACCGCCCGCCGCGCCAGGGGATGGTGGCTGATTGCCAGGTTGCTGATAAACAGATGAACCAACTGCATAAAGTTCTTGCTGAAGTTCCTCAAGAAGTTTTTTCATTGATTCATAATCTTCTTTTGAAGTTGCCTCTTTTAAAGCATTACTTTTTTCTTCAACTTTAGACTTTGCTGCAGCATCAATTTTGTCTCCCAACTCACCAAGTTGCTTTTCTGTCTGATAAACAAGCGTCTCAGCTTGATTTTTTAAATCAATTTTTTCTCTTTTTTCTTTATCTGCAGATGCATTTGATTCAGCATCTTTTACCATCTTTTCGACTTCATTATCAGATAGAGTTGAGGCACCAGTAATAGAAATACTTTGTTCTTTACCGCTCCCTTTATCTTTAGCAGTAACACTCAATATACCATTTGCATCGATATCAAATGTGACTTCAATTTGCGGGACGCCTCTTGGTGCTGAAGGTATACCATCCAATCTAAAAGTTCCTAAGCTTTTATTATCAGAAGCCATTTCTCTTTCACCCTGTAAAACATGAATTTCAACATTTGTTTGACCGTCCACAGCAGTTGAATATGTTTCAGATTTCTTCGTGGGTACTGTAGTATTTCGATTTATCATTTTTGTCATTACACCCCCTAAAGTCTCTACACCTAAAGAAAGTGGAGTAACATCAAGCAATAATATATCTTTAACTTCTCCTGCTAAAACTCCTCCCTGAATTGCAGCTCCAACAGCTACTACTTCATCAGGATTAACAGTTTGATTTGGTTCTTTACCAATTATTTTTTTAACTAAATCTAAAACAGCAGGTATTCTGGATGAGCCTCCAACCATAACAACTTCATCAATTTCACTAGTAGAAATCTTTGCATCACTTATAGCTCTCTCAACTGGGGTCTTACACCTATCAATTAAAGAAGCTGCTAATTCCTCAAACTTTGCTCTAGTAAGGTTCAAATCTAAATGTTTTGGTCCCTCGGGCGTCGCTGTAATAAAAGGTAAATTTATTTCACTTTGCGTAGCATTTGAGAGCTCTATTTTTGCTTTTTCTGCAGCTTCAGTCAATCTTTGCAAAGCTTGCTTATCTTGTCTGAGATCAATTCCCTCATTTGATTTAAAAGTATTAGCTAAGTGATCTACTATGCATCTATCAAAATCATCACCACCTAAATGTGTATCTCCAGATGTAGATAGAACTTCTGTTACTCCATCACCAGCTTCAATAACTGAGACATCAAATGTTCCTCCCCCTAAATCAAAAACAAGAATTTTTTCATTTTCTTTATCCAAGCCATATGCTAGTGCCGCAGCAGTTGGCTCATTAACAATTCTGAGAACTTCTAAACCAGCAATCTTTCCAGCATCTTTAGTAGCTTGTCTTTGCGAATCATTAAAGTAAGCTGGAACTGTAATTACAGCCTGTGTAACTTTGTCACCAAGATATTTACCCGCATCATCTGCTAACTTTCTTAAAACTTGAGAACTCACCTCTTCAGGAGAAAACTGCTTATCCAAAATAGGACATTTTAATTTGACACTAGAACCAGATTTTTCAACAGAATAACTAACTTCTTTAGATTCTTCATTAACTTCATCAACCCTTCTACCGACAAAACGCTTTGCAGAATAAAAAGTATTTTCAGGGTTCATTACAGCTTGTCTTTTTGCTATTTGTCCAACCAGCTGATCTTGATTTTTTGTATATGCAACAACTGATGGGGTAGTTCTGAAACCTTCAGCATTAGCTATTACAGTAGGCTTGCCACCTTCCATTACGGCGACACAACTATTAGTTGTTCCTAAATCAATTCCTACTACCTTACCCATTGGTAAATTCTCAATAATTTGTTATTCTCCATAATCGGTCATTAACGTCATTATTGTTACTCAAAGACGGGGTGTGGTTCCCGAACAGATCATTACTTTTAAGGTTAAAATTTTAAATATGATTACAAGTAAGACATCTTTTATAGCATTAATTGGCAATCCAGTAAGTCATTCTTTGTCCCCAATAATGCAAAATGCTGCACTTCAATATCTAGGTTTAGACATAATATATATTGCTTTACCTTGTAAAGATGAAGATCTAGAATTAGTCCTTAATTCTTTAAAAAAGATTAATTGCAAAGGTTTAAACGTTACAATTCCACACAAAGAAAAAGTATTTAACCTTTGTAGTGAAATTTCCCCTATTGCTAACAAACTTAAAGCAATTAATACCCTGAAATTAAATTCTGAAAAAGAATGGAGCGCAACTAATACCGATGTAGAGGGATTTATTTATCCATTAAAAAAATTAAACTTAGCAAATAAAAAATCAATAGTTCTTGGTTCAGGGGGTGCAGCAAGATCTGTCATTCAAGGTTTAATAAATTTAAATCTTTCAACAATTTCAGTCATATCACGTAACAAATCATCACTAGATGAATTAATAAAAAACTTTGATAATCAAATTCAACTGCTGGGTTTATTAAATAGTGATGATCGTGCCCAAACTTTAATGCAAGAAGCAGATTTGATTGTAAATACAACACCAGCAGGAATGAAAACAACTAAATATGAAAGTGATGTCATGCCATATGGCGAAGATTTTTGGAAATCTCTTAACTCGCAAACAATTGTTTATGATTTAATCTATAATCCTGCTCCGACTACTTTATTAAAATTTAGCGCCAAAAAAGGATGCATGACTATAGATGGTTTGGAGATGCTTGTTGCTCAAGGAATAAAATCATTATCATTTTGGACAGATGGTTTAGAAGTGCCTTTTCATGTAATGAATGACGCACTAATAAAATATCTTTAAAAAAAATAATCTTATTTGAAAAGAAATCGCCTATCATAATGTATCGTAAATAATGAACAGACGCTCATCAATATCAATTTATGAGCCAAAGACCTTGTCTGAAACCATGAACGATCAACAATCTTACTACGAAACCATGTATATCCTCCGCCCAGACATTGCGGAAGATGAAGTAACTAATCACATTGATAAATACAATAAGCTTTTAGAAGAATTTGGCGGTATAATTCTTGATAGTCAAATGAGAGGCAAGAGAAGATTAGCCTATCAAATAGCAAAACACAGAGAAGGTATTTACGTTCAACTAAGTCATCAAGGTGATGGGCAACATATTTTCAAAATTGAAAAATCAATGAGACTAAGTGAAGATGTTATTAGATACATGACCGTTAAACAAGAAGGTCCTTTACCAACCCCAAGACCTTCGAACAAGAGTGCATCTCAATCAGAGAATAAAGATATTCCAGATGCCAAAGTCGAAACTAAAGAAAAACAACCAGCAGCAAGTGCAGATACTTCAACTTCTGGCAAAGATGATGCTGAAACTAAAGAAAATGCAGAATCTTAAATTTTAATCTTTTGTTTTTGAATTTAATTCAGCCCATATTTTATTAGACATACCCCACATATAAATAAAACCCTCTGCTAAAGAATGATTAAAGACATCATCTTTGCTGTAAGTTGCCAGATCTTCCCTGTAAAGTGAATTATTTTCTGACATTCTCCCAATGACTATTGCGTTCCCCTTATGAAGTCTAATCTTTACCCTTCCATTAACTGAAGTTTGAGTCGATGATATAAATGCATCTAAACTCTCTTTAAGAGGTCCAAACCAAAAACCTTGATAAACTAATTGACCCCATTTTTTTTCTACTATTCCTTTAAAATCAACAACATCAGGGTTTAATGTAATGCTCTCTAATTCTTTGTGAGCTTTGATTAAAAGTGAGAGGCCAGGTGTTTCGTAAATCTCTCTACTTTTAATTCCTACTACTCGATCTTCAATCATATCTATTCTTCCAAAACCGTGGTTACCTGCAAGATCATTAGCTTTTTGAATAATCTCTACTGGGGTTAAAAATTCATCATTAATTCCAACTGGAAACCCATTTTTAAAAACAATTTCTATATCTTGATGAGAATCAGGTGAATTATCAACTGATGAAGTCATCGAAAATATATCCTCAGGCGCTTCTTGCATTGGGTCTTCTAATATACCTGCTTCAATACTCCTACCAAGTAAGTTAACGTCTATTGAGTATGGTGATTTTTTTGATACTGGTGCAGGTATACCAAATTTTTCTCCATACATTATTGCCTCTTCTCTACTCATATTCCACTCTCTTGCAGGAGTAATTATTTTTAAATCAGGACCTAAAGCATTAATTGCTAAATCAAACCGAACTTGATCATTCCCTTTACCAGTGCAACCATGAGCTACTGCATCGGCATTAATCTCTCTAGCAATATTCACGAGATTTTCAGCAATTAAAGGCCTAGCAAGGGCAGTAGATAAAGGATATTTATCTAAATATAATGCGTTTGCTCTAATAGCTGGAAAAGCATATCTCTCAACAAAACTATTAACTAAATTGCCAACGATTGATTTAGATGCACCAGAATTTAAAGCTTTTTGCCTAATAAGTTCTAAATTCTCGCCTTGTCCAAGATCTGCTACAAAAGTAACCACTTCTGAAATTCCATATTCATTCATTAAATATGGAATACAGACGCTCGTATCAACCCCACCAGAATAAGCTAGTACAACTTTTTTTATCTGCTGCATCTAAATTTGCTCCATGAATTTTAATTTTTGACGTAATTAAGAATTTGAAAACTTATTGAAAACTAATATTATTGTAACTAAAAGAGCTGGACCAAAAACTAGTAACAAGAGAAGAAAGTTATTAATTATTAAAACATTAGGGTATAAGTATCCCATAAGTTTAAATAATCCAGCCAGCAATAATGAAATTAGCCAGATAAGAAAGTATTTTAAATTTGCTTTATCAAACAAAGTTTTTCTTGTGCATCATTATGTATTATTTTATATATAGAACAAAACCTCTAATGGATTCAAATAAATTAAAACTTAGATTGGATGAAATTTCTGAAGTCAATCCTGCTTTAACTTGCTACCACAGAGATGACCCAGCTCCTGTGTTGCCATTAAGAGAGGAACCTGATCTACTATCTTGGCTCGAAAATACAGGTAGACTTGTTGCAGAAAAAGATGGAGATTCACAAGAGATTAGTACTATAGAAGAAGAAGAACTTTCAGCACTTATGGGAGAAAAAGAAGATTATAAAACTGAAGAAGATCCTTCATTGGAAGATGATTGGGAAGATTAAAAAGTTTAACTTTGAATCTTTATTAATATTAAATACTTTTGCTTTAATAGTTACCTCCTGTTTTTTTAATAATTTTATTTTTATAGGAGTTTACATATTATTTTTCTTTGTTTCTATTTTTACAACGAAAAATGGACTAAAGATTATCAAAAAATTTAATTTACTTCAAAATATTAGGACTGAAGGACCAGCTAATCACTTTAAAAAAAGTAATACACCAACAATGGGTGGGATTTTTATGATAATCCCTTTTTTGATTTTACTT
>QCCH01000004.1 GCA_003281315.1 Prochlorococcus sp. AG-347-K20
AAGAACCTTTGGAATCTAATTCACCACTTTTGGAGGTTGAAAAGAATCTTATTCTTACCCCTCACTTAGGAGCATCTACTCGGGAAGCACAAGAAAATGTAGCAGTTGATGTTGCAGAACAAATAAGAGATGTCTTGCTTGGTTTATCTGCTAGAACTGCAGTAAATATTCCAGGTTTGAGCCCTGATATTATGGATAGTCTAAAACCTCATTTGCAGTTAGCTGAAACAATGGGTCTGCTTATAAGCCAGCTTTCAGGTGGACAGATACAGAAACTAGAAGTAAAGCTTCAAGGTGAATTTGTTCAACATCCTTCTCAGCCATTAATAATAGCTAGTCTAAAAGGCCTTCTAAGTAAAGCTTTGGGAGATAGGATTAATTATGTGAATGCTTCTCTAGAAGCAGATTCAAGAGGTATTTCAGTAGTCGAGAATAAAGATGAGGCAAGACCTGAATTTGCTAGTGGATCGCTTCAGTTAACCACTTATGGAGATAATGGAGATCATAGTGTAGCAGGAAGCATTTTTGCTGATGGGGAATTAAGAATTATTAGTATTGATCAATATCCTGTTAATGTATCGCCAAGTAGATACATGCTGGTTACAAGGCATAGGGATATGCCTGGTATTATTGGCAAACTTGGTTCTTTATTGGGTAGCAACAATGTAAATATTGCCTCAATGCAAGTTGGGCGCAAAATTGTTAGAGGAGAAGCTGTTATGGTTCTAAGTATTGATGATCCAATTCCTAATAAGTTGCTTGACACCATTATTGAAGTAGAGGGAATTACCAACGCTAATCCAGTTACTCTATAAAATGTCCTAATCTATTAATGGCAATTAAAGATTGGTATAAACTCACTTTTCTGATAGAAAGTGATTTAGAAGAAATTATTATTTGGAAATTAAATGAGCTGGGAATATTTAGTTTTTCATTTGAATATTTAATTAAAAATGAAAATAAAAAAGAGGTAAATATATGGCTTCCAGTTGATGATTGGGGCGAGAGTTCTAGGTGTCTTTTTGAAAAAATAATTAGCAAACTTCTAAACATTAATGCCCCTAAGAATCAATTTTTTGACTGGAGTATTATTAAAGAGGAGGATTGGTTGACAAGCTGGAAGAAATATTGGGCGCCTGAATTAGTAGGAAATCATTTTTTAATATTGCCTTTTTGGATAAATCTAAATGAAAAATTTAAAGATAAACAGATCATAAAAATTGATCCTGGAGCAGCCTTTGGTACAGGAAGTCACCCTTCGACTTATCTTTGTTTGGAAAAAATGGAAAATATTTTATTTTCTGATAAAAAGGTGTTAGATATTGGGAGTGGTAGCGGGATTTTGAGTGTCGCCGCAAGGTTGCTTGGCGCTAAAGAGGTTTGTGCAGTAGATAATGATTATTTAGCTATAAATTCAACTAACTCTAATTTTCAACTAAATTTCGATAATTTAGAAAACTTAAATACATATTTGGGATCTTTTAATGAGGTAATTTTAAAAAATCAACTCAAACAGTTTGATTTTGTTTTATGTAATATTCTTGCTGAAGTAATAAAAGAAATGATTCCAAATATTTATAAGTGCTTGAAAAACAATGGGGAAGTCATTTTAAGTGGAATTCTGAATTCACAAAAAGATGAAATAATAAAAATATTAATTCAGAATGACTTGAAATTATTGGATGTATCAACTAGAAAAGATTGGGCATGCATTTCTGCGCAAAAAGCCAGCGATCAAACCTAAGTATAAGTTTTTCTTATAAATACTCATTAATACATTTTATTGTGTCATTTTTTACTTCAAAATCTCACATATCGACCCAATCGATGTTAAAAATGTAGTTGATAGGTATTAACTACCAACAATTTTTTATTTAAATGGCTTCTTACAAAGTTACACTCATCAACGAAGGTGAAGGTCTCAATTCAACTATCGAAGTACCTGATGACCAGTACATCCTTGATGCTGCTGAAGAACAAGGTATAGACCTTCCTTATTCCTGCAGAGCTGGAGCATGTTCAACATGCGCTGGAAAAGTTACTTCAGGTAGTGTTGATCAATCAGATCAAAGTTTCTTGGATGATGACCAACTAGAAGCTGGTTTTGTACTTACATGTGTTGCTTATCCAACATCTGACGTAACAATTACAACTCATGCTGAGGAAGAATTGTATTAATTATAAAAAATTAACTTTTCTAAGTTGATTATTCATTATTTCTCTGCCACCCTCTATAAAGGTGGCTTTTTTTATGGATGAATAAATTTGAATTTTTCAAGACTGGTAGTGTTCAATCAAGTTATGGAGGTCAGTACAGTTATAGGGTAATTGGACCATGTTGCAGACTATATGATAGGGAAGAGTTACCCTGGCCCTGTTCAAGACTTGCTTGGAGAAGTAAGGAGCCTAGTTGGAGAAGAATAGGCTCTAGGTTCGTTGCTGATATGGCTTCACGAAAATGCCCATCTTACTCAGTTCAGATTTTGGAGCCTGGATCAAAACCTGTTGAAACGGTTATAACTTTTTTTTCGAAGAAATTTTCTTCTGATATACAAGAATGGTGGTATAGCAAAAAACCAGACTCAAAAGAGCCTGGTAATATCTTCCCATCTGAAGTTAGTTAGCTTTAAATCTTATGCTTTTGGCTTTGGTGGCATGTAACCTTTTAAGCCAGTGCATTCAAGACTATCAATTGTATTAACTCCAGTTTGTGGGTTAGTTCCACTAGCTCTTTCACATAATGATTTTCTTTGAGAAAGATCAAGATTTGCATCTGTAAAGTCTGCACCATCTATAATTGCTCCATCAAAAACACTTTTCATTAGCTCACCATTTGTAAGATTCGCATCAGATAAATCAGCATTATCAAAACGTACAGCATATGCAATAAGATCTTTCATGTTGGCGCTTTTGAAACTAGAATTCTGTGCAGTTGTCACGCTCATATACGCGCCTTGAAGATTAGCTTCTCCTAAATCTTGATAAGATAAATCATATTTTACAAATTCATTATTTTGAAGATCTGCTCCATGAAGATCTTCTTTCAATCCATCTACTGATGAAGGATCACTAGGATAAAGTGCATTAGCAGAAATTGGATTAATAAGTAACCCAACAATTAAAGGAAGAAAAATAAATAGTCTTTTAAAAGACTTATGTAGTGATGAAAAAATAGAGACCATTTCGATCGACGTCAAATAGAAAAACCTAAGACTATTATTTCATGGGTTGGTCATTTACAACGCTCCTGCTAACGAACTGTTGCAGTTTATTTTATTTCTGCAGTTAGAAAATCTTTGGCAAGGTGAGTATTTGGGAAAACTTTTTGCGCCTCCTTGAGCAAATCGCCTGGAGTAATTGAATTTTTATTAGTGTATCTTGGACTTAAATGAGTAATAATTAATTTTTTTGTATTAGATAATAATGCTGTTTTGGCAGCCATGATTGTTGTGGAATGTAATTTTTCATAGGCCATGCTCTCATCCTCCTGAGAAAATGTTGATTCATGTACGAGTAAATCGGCATTTTTCGATAGTGAAACAGCTGATTCGCTAAAGACTGTATCTGTGCAATAAACAAAACTTTCTCCTTTTCTAGGAGGTCCACAGAATTCTTTTCCATCAAATGTCCTCCCATCCGCCAATACGACTTTTTTACCTTGTTGCAGTTCTGAATAAATTGGCCCAGGTGCTATTTTTAGAGATTCTGCTTTTTTGATATCAAATATACCTGGCTTATCTTTCTCACTCACCCTATAACCATAAGCTGGTATTTTATGTTTAAGGCAGGCGCAATCTACTTTTATTTTGTTGTTTTCAAATAGAATTTTATTTTTTGATGCAAAATTTTCAACTTCTACAAAACGCAATGGGAATGACAATTTGCAAAAACTACTTTTAAGTGCTGAATCTATAAAACTTCGCAACTCTGAAGGACCGTAAATTTCAATACCGTTACTATTTCCTGATAAACCTAGGGTAGCCAAAAGTCCAGGCAAACCATAAATATGATCTCCATGCATATGAGTAATAAATATTTTTTTGATTTGTGAAGATTTAATATTGCTTTTCATGATTTGATGTTGTGTCCCCTCTCCACAATCAAAAAGCCAAACTTCTGATGACTGTGATAATTTAAGTGCTAGGGAAGAAACATTTCTCGTTAAGGATGGTACTCCTGAGCTTGTTCCTAAGAAGGTGATATTCACTTATTTGTTATATTTTTAGTTTTATATCTGGATTAAATCTAGACTTTTAGTCAAACTTAGGCAAATTATGCATTTGTTTTTTAAACAAAGTGATACTTAAATTTAAAAATAATTACAGAAAATTTTGTCTGATTAGTATTTTTTTTATTTGTGTTTTTCAGAGCGAAAGTGTTTTTGCATCTAGAGAGCCCATAATCAGGGTTTTAATATCAAGAAATAACAATTTAAGGATTAGATCAGACAGATCAATTCCTTTAACCATTGAGGGTAAATCTTTTTCAAGTAAAAAAATAAAAGGTTTGACTTTGAAAAATGAGAAAAATAGAAAAATTTTATATTTTGACAAAAATAAACAAAAAAAATATGACTTAAAAAGTAATCAAAAATTTGAAGTTCGCTCTTCCGATGTAAGAGGTATATGGGTTGGTCAGAAGAGATTTTATGGTAAGCTTAATCTCTTTGTCCTTGATTCTGAAATATTGGTAGTAAATGTTTTAGGAATAGAAAAATATCTAAGTAGTGTAGTGGGCTCAGAGATGCCAACAAAATGGCCTATCGAAGCATTAAAAGCACAAGCAATAGCCTCTAGAACTTATGCATTAAAGCAAAAGGGAAATAATTTATTTGATATAGATTCAACCCAGAAAAATCAAGTCTATAACGGCTTGGAGTCAAGAACTTATAAAACTATCAGAGCCGTTAAAAGTACAAGATCTTTGGTTTTAACGTATAAGAATAAATTAATTAATGCTTTGTTCCATAGCAGCTCAGGTGGAATGACAGAAAACAGTGAAGATGTATGGAAGAATAAATATCCATATTTATCAAGTGTGAAAGATTTTGATAAAAATAATCCAAAATTTAGATGGCAAAAAAAATTTTCAAGTAATGAATTAACAAATTTATTTCCCAAGATTGGAGGTTTAAGAAATATAGAGATTCTAGATATTACTAGCACGGGGAGGGTAAAAAATGTAAAAGTTATTGGGGCTTATAATTCTGATCAAATGCCTGGGGTAGTGTTAAGAAAAAGATTAGGACTAAACAGTAATTTTGTGAGATTTAAATTTTTTGAGGAAGAATCAAACAACAATTTTCCTATAAAAAAAGGTTTGATAGTTTTTGGACAGGGATCAGGTCATGGAGTAGGAATGAGTCAATGGGGTGCTAAATATCTAGCGTCCAGAGGTCAAAAAGCTGAAAGAATATTAAAGTATTTTTATAGGGATGTGCAGATTAAACCTTTTAGAAAAGATTTTCTATAGAAGTTATTTAGCATTAAGGACTAATTTTGGATTTATATTTAATTGATCTTTACTTAGGAAGCCAATCCCGTGAAGTGTTTGTTTTTTATCTATTACTTTTATGGGTTTTTTATAATCAAAAGACTTACTACCCTTGAAGTAATTAATATCAACTTTAATTGCTCTTCCTGTTTGCCAAAAATTGATTTGTTCTTCGGTACTTAAGACAAATGATGAAATGTGATTAAGAGCAGCAATTGTTGGAATAATAAAATTTTTCGAGTTTTTTTTACCTTTTTCGATATCAGATATTTTTATCGAGTTTTCTTGATCAAAGCCACAAGCTGATATTCTTTTTAGTTGTAGAAGGCAACCTTCGGAATTAAGAATTTCTCCTAAATCTCTTGCAATTGCTCTTATGTATGTGCCAGCTGAACATTTGATTTTTATTTCTATTATGCCGTTTATTTGGTCCCATGTAATTAAAGTAAGTTCGTCTATTTTTACTTCTCTTGGTGCTAATTCAAAAACTTCATTCCTGAAAGATTTTTTATAAGCTCTCTCACCATTAAGGTGCACACTAGATACTTTCGGCGGAATTTGTTTAATAATACCTCTAAATCTATTTAAGTATTGATCTAATTTTTCATAACTAATTTTTGGCCAACTTTTTTGATTAATGATTTCTCCGTGAATATCATCAGTGTTAGTTCTTATCCCTAATTTAATTTGTCCTATGTAAGTTTTTCCCTGGGGAAGATATTGAATAAATCTTGTTGCACTGCCTATCGCAATTGGTAATGTTCCTATAACTTCTGGGTCAAGAGTTCCTGTGTGGCCGACTTTTTTTGTATTTAGTAACTTCCTTATTTGTTTAACACAATCATGTGAGGTACATCCTTTATCTTTATTAATTACTAAGAATCCATCTTTAGTTTCCATTTTTAATATTAAGAATACTTTGAGAAAGATTTATAATCATCCTATGATTTTGGTATCGGAAATTTATAGTAAGAAATTGAAAAATAATAATATTATTGTAAAAGAGTTTTTAGACAATGCTTTTAATTTGAAATTACATTTAATGGAATACTTATCTATCAAAGAATGCGATTTAGATGGATTCCTTGCAAGTGCAAAGATGAATTTGGCAAATTCACATCCTGGAGATGCTTTGAATGATGTTTCAGATTTTTATACTGAGATTGTAGGAGATAGGCATGTAGCTGATTTAGCTGCTTGGCATATCACAAGTAGGGACTACATTGCTGATACTTTAAGACTTCAGCAGAGATTTTCTAGAGATTTAGTTTTGGATTTTGGAGGGGGTATTGGCACGCATGCCTTAGCTAACGCTATGTCTTCAAAAGTTGAGCATGTGTTTTTTGTAGATATTAATCAAACAAATAGAAATTTTGTTGAATACAGGGCTAAGAAATTAGGAGTCGAAAAAAAAATTACTTTCTGCAAGACAATTCAAGATACACAAATATTGAAATTTGATACGATAATTTGTCTTGATGTTTTGGAACATCTTGCAGATCCAACTTCTCAAATTAATCATTTCAGTGAAATTATGGATAGTAATTCTATTGCTCTATTTAATTGGTATTTTTACAAAGGAGATAAGAATGAATATCCTTTTCATATCGACGACATTCAAGTTGTTGAAAAGTTTTTTGAGACTCTTCAATCTAATTTTTTAGAAGTATTTCATCCTATTCTTATAACTACAAGAGCTTATAAGAAAATTAATTAACTATATTAATTCTTTTTCTATTTCTTAAATTTCTTTTAATACTTTCAAAAGTTACGATTCCTTCTTTGAGTGCAAAAAGTGTGTCATCTTTCCCTTTCCCGACATTAATCCCCGGCAAAAAGGATGTACCTCTTTGGCGAATTAAAATTGATCCAGCAGTTACTTTTTCTCCTCCATAAGCTTTCACACCCAATCTTTTGGAATTTGAATCTCTTCCGTTTCTAGTAGAACCTGTTCCTTTTTTATGTGCCATTAGAAGTTTTTAATTTGTAGATTTTTCGGATTTTGGTTTAGTTTCCTTTTTAACAGTTTCTTTTTTTGAAGAAGACTTAGGAGTGCTTTTACCTATTGTAATAGATTTTACCATAACTCTTGTAAGTTCTTGTCTGTGCCCCATCTTTCTTCTTGTCTTTTTTTTGGGACGCATCTTGTATACAAGAATCTTTTTATCTCTTTTATGAGAAACTACTTCTAATTCAATTTTTGCATCTTTAACATAAGGTTTACCAATAGTTATAGACTCTTTGTCTTTTAAAACTAAAACTTTTTCCAGTATGATCTTGTCTTTCTCTTTTGCATTTAACCTATCTATGTCATAGTATCTATCAACTTCGAACCAAAATTGTTGACCTGAGGTTTCTGCTATTGCATACAATTCATTACTTTTAGAAGAATTGTTAGAGGAGTTTTTAGAATTTGTCATATATTAAAGACGCTACTAGGCTCAAATTAATAATTTGATTAAGCCAAATAAGCAATCATAATTGTTTGTTTATTTTCTTATTTTGTAGTGTAATAAGTCAAGGGTAATTTTAAATCTTTCGTATCAATTCAGGCACTATAGCGATGGCAGTAAGGAAAACATATATTTTAAAACTCTATGTTGCTGGAAATACTCCTAATTCGATGAGAGCTTTAAATACCTTAAGAGAAATATTAGATAATGAATTCAAAGGAGTTTATGCTTTGAAGGTTATCGATGTACTTAAACAACCACAACTTGCAGAAGAAGATAAAATTTTAGCCACTCCCACTTTAGCTAAAATTTTACCACCACCAGTTAGAAAAATAATAGGTGATCTTTCAGATAGAGAAAAAGTTTTAATTGGTTTAGATTTACTTTTTGATGAATTAACTGAAACTGAATATAGTGGAGATAAATAACATATATAAAATTTTTAAAATTAAAAATAAATTCAAAATTTATTTTATTTTTGTTTAATTAGCACAAAACTATGAATGATAAGAAATTTGGCAAATCAAATAAAATGCAAGTACAAAAATTACCAACTGGAATTGAAGGCTTTGATGATGTTTGTAGGGGTGGTTTGCCTGTATCTCGAAGTACACTTATTAGTGGCACCTCAGGAACTGGTAAAACTGTTTTTTCTCTGCAATATTTACACCATGGGATTTGTAATTTTGATGAGCCTGGAATCTTTGTGACATTTGAGGAATCACCTTTAGATATTATTAGAAATGCCGCAAGTTTTGGTTGGGATTTACAAGAATTAATTGATCAAAATAAACTTTTTATTTTGGATGCATCTCCTGATCCTGATGGTCAGGATGTAGCTGGTAACTTTGACTTGTCTGGTCTTATTGAGAGAATAAGTTATGCAATTAGAAAATATAAAGCTAAAAGAGTTGCAATAGATTCAATAACTGCTGTCTTTCAACAATATGATGCTATTTACGTTGTTAGAAGGGAAATATTTAGATTGATTGCAAGATTAAAAGAAATAGGAGTTACAACAGTTATGACTACAGAAAGGGTAGATGATTACGGACCAGTTGCTAGATATGGTGTAGAAGAATTTGTATCTGATAATGTTGTCTTATTAAGAAATGTTCTTGAGTCAGAGAAGAGAAGAAGAACTCTTGAAGTTCTGAAGTTAAGAGGTACTGTTCATATGAAAGGTGAATATCCATTCACTATGGGAATGGATGGAATAAGTGTGTTTGCCCTAGGAGCAATGAGATTAACGCAGAGATCCTCCAATATTAGGATTAGCTCTGGAGTTAAAGATCTTGATGATATGTGTGGTGGAGGATATTTTCAAGATTCCATTATTCTTGCTACTGGAGCAACTGGTACGGGCAAAACAATGCTTGTATCAAAATTTGTTGAAGATGCTTATAACAATAATGAAAGAGCAATACTTTTTGCATATGAAGAATCTAGGGCTCAATTGCTTAGGAATGCGACTAGCTGGGGAATAGATTTTGAAAAAATGGAAGGTGATGGATTATTAAAAATTATTTGTGCATATCCTGAATCAACTGGTTTAGAGGATCACTTACAAATTATAAAAACGCAAATTAATCAATTTAAACCAAAAAGAATGGCAATTGATTCTCTATCTGCATTAGCCAGAGGTGTAAGTTTGAATGCATTTAGACAGTTTGTAATTGCTGTAACCGGTTATACAAAGCAAGAGGAAATAGCAGGCTTTTTTACTAATACTGCAGAAGAATTTATGGGAAGTCATTCTATAACTGATTCTCATATCTCAACAATTACAGACACCATATTGTTGCTTCAATATGTAGAAATAAAAGGTGAGATGGCACGAGCTTTAAATGTTTTTAAAATGCGTGGGTCATGGCATGATAAACGAATAAGAGAATTTATTATTACAAATAGTGGTCCAGAAATAAGGGATTCTTTTTCTAATTTTGAACAAATATTTAGTGGTGCCCCTCACAGAGTCGTACCTGATCAAAATGTTCAAAATGTTTTTAAAGGAATAGATAATAATTAGATAATTTCTTTAATTTCAGAACCTGTAAAAGAATCTGAATTATTAATGGCTTTTGTCAATAATTCATCTTTATCAGATTGTGCCAAGGCTAAATCAAACCAAAAAGTCGTTCCTACTCCTAATTCACTAGCCATACGAATTTCCCCACCATGTTTTTCAATTATTCCCCGCACTATAGATAAACCTAAACCGGTACCTTGCTCAGTATGAACAGAATTCTCTACTCTATAAAAACGATCAAATATCTTTTCTTGATCAGTCTGAGATATTCCTGATCCGGTATCAGCAATCTCAATTCTTACTTTTGGAAGTGGTGAAACTAATTCACATTGAGGGGCTGAATCATTTTTAATACTTGGAGGGAAAGCAGGGCAGGAATCTGGCCAAGTATAAGCTCTTATAATTAGGGCGCTGTTTTTTGGACTAAATTTCAATCCATTTCCAAGTAAATTATCAAAAACCTGCAAAAGCAAATCAAAATTTCCAAGAATTGGAGGAATATTTTCCTCTATGTCATAAGCTAATGAAACATTTTTTTCTGATGCATTAAGTCTATAATTTCTGAGGGTCTGTTCTATTGCTGATTTTATGTCCATTTGCTCTAGCTGAACAATTTTCCCAGACTCTAATCTAGATAAATCTAGTACATCATTCACAAGTCTTGTTAACCTATCAGTCTCTGAATTTGCAATTCCCAAAAATTCTATTTGTTCTTCATCAGAGAGCTGATCTTTTAAATCATGTAAGGTCTCTACATAACTTTTGATATTAAAAAGTGGTGTCCTTAATTCATGCGATACATTGCTTATGAATCTATTTTGTGCAGCGTTAAGTTCAACTTCTCTAGTTAAATCTTGGATTGTTACAGCAATTCCTTTTAATTCAATTTTATTTGTATCTAAGACTGATTGCAAGACAATTCTTAAGGTTCTTGCCGGTTCTCCTAAACTGAATCTTAAGTCATCCTTCTCCTTTTCCCTGTTTAAAATAGACTCTATGTTTCTATGTAAGTCGTTGGATAAAATTTCGGGGATTTCATTTAAAAAATGTTTACCTTCTAGAAATCTTCCTTCCCAGCGAAATAATCTCTTTGCTGTTGGATTAGTAAGTACAATCTTGCCTTGGGAATCCAATAATATTGCACCATCAGCCATTGTAGCTATTAATGATTGCTGCTTGATTTGTGCCGCTTTTAGTTCTTCTATATTAGCTTCATCATAATTTTCTAACTGTGTTGCCATTCGGTTAAATCCATTTAAGAGTTCTCCAAGATCACCTGTCATGGGTAAAGAAATTCTGGATTTAAAATTTCCTCTTGAAATTTCTCTAACACCTCTTACTAACTCTCTGACTGGCCTTGTAATTGTCAGGGCATTAAATACAGCTCCAAGTATTACTAAAACCCAAATAGAGATAAAAACCGCAATGGTTACTTCTCTAGTTAAGGCAGCGCTGGCTAGTGCTTTTTTATTAGGGGTGACTCCCAAAGCTAAAGTTCCAAGATATTTGCCTTTCCACAACATTGGGACAAATACATCTGTTACTTGACCTTGAGGTGTCGCATGTTGCCTAACCAGAGGGAATTGTGGTCTCTTTTTCAATTCTGAAGGTAGTTTTAATTTTCGAGTGAGCTGAAACTGACTGTCTGAGCTTGTTGGTGTCGCACTGATTGGTATCCCAAGTTGAACAATATCTTCAGCATCAGTAAAGAATATATAACGCAGGTTTCGACTTGATCTCCAAAATTTTTCTGCTACATTTGAAATTTCTTTTTTTTGGTTATTAGCGACTAATTCTGTAACATTCCCAGATAATAATAAGCCAAGATCTCGTGCATATCTAGTATCATTCATGCCTGCATCTCTTTGAATACTATTTAATGCGAAAAAAGTTATTCCTGTCATTAGAAGGCTTACGACAAGAGTTGCTATGGCTAATAACTTTGTTCTTAAACTGAACCCACTCCACCAAGAGAGAAGTCCATTAATCCAATAGTTATTATTCATATCTTCATTATCAGTGATGTTATATTTTCTACTTTCTTGATTATTGGTATCCACCATAAGCTTAATTCTCCCTAGAAAAGTTTTTTCTCACTTGATGACCTATGTCATTTCTAAAGTAAATACCCTCAAAATGAATTTCTTTTAAATTTTTGTAAGCTTTTTCAAAAACCGTATCGAAGTCTTTATCTTGACAGACAATACTTAAGACTCTTCCTCCAGCAGTTAATAATTTCCCATTTTCACTAAAAGAAGTACCTGAGTCAAAAATTTGACAATCATTTGAGTCAATCTCACCTATTTTTATTTGATAGCCAGTTTTATATTCATGAGGATAACCTTTGGAAGTCGCTATTACACAACCACTAACTTTATCAGAAGTATTAATTTTTTCATCACCAGTTAAACTTCCCATTGAGCATTTTTCTAAAAGAAATACAAAATTTGGATCCATCAGGGGCATTATTGTTTGGCATTCTGGATCACCAAATCTGCAATTATATTCTATAACCTTGGGCCCAGATTTTGTGATCATTAACCCAAAATAAATAACCCCTCTATAGTCAATATTTCTTTTATTTAGCTCATTTATTGTAGGTTCAATTATCTCTATGACTATTCTATCAAGGTAATCTTCTGTTAATAATGGGGCAGGAGAATAAGCCCCCATACCTCCTGTATTTGGACCTTTATCTTTTTCATTAAGTCGTTTGTGATCTTGGGCAGTTGGTAGTAATGTATATCTCTTTCCATCGCATAAAGCAAAAACTGAAACTTCTGGTCCTTGAATTTTTTCTTCTAGAACAACTACATCCCCAGAGTTGCCAAATCTTCCATTAAAAATTGTCTCTGCTGCTTTAAAGCATTCATCTTTTGAATTAGGAATAAAAACACCTTTACCTGAAGCTAGACCATCAGCTTTTACTACAAGTGGAATTGAAGATGAATTAATAATTTTTTTGGCTTCTTCTAGAGAATTGACTTTCCAAAAATTTGCAGTTGGAATATTTGCGTCTTGCATAAATTCCTTCGCCCAAGATTTGCTGAATTCTAGTTTTGCTCCATCTTTATTAGGACCAAATACTTTAAAATTTTTATTGCGAAGAAAATCAGCTAATCCATTTGCCAGAGGTATTTCTGGTCCAATAACGACTAAATCTATCTTAAAACAATCAAGCTTTTCGACTAGTTCATTTTTGTCGTTTATATCAATTTTTATTCTTTCACATTTATTTATTCTTTCTGAACCAGCGTTACCAGGTATTAAATAAACTTTTTTAACTAATTCATTTTTTTGAATAGCCCAAGCCAAAGAGTTTTCTCTCCCGCCATTTCCAACTATTAAAATATTTTCTAATCTAATAAGGTTCTTAGAAATAGGTGAATTAATGCCCATATATTTGTTTTTTAAGGTTATGAGGTTTCGATGAATAATCAGTTAAAATGAAAATAAAATCATTTGAAGTTGATTTCTAATAATTATGTTAATTATAAAAAGTTCTTTAGTAGTAATAATGAGGTTTTAAATTAATGAATAATAAACATGGGTTGATTTATGAAGGCAAAGCAAAAAAAGTATTTACTCATAATGATGCAAATAAAGTAAAAATTGAATTTAAAGATGATGCTACAGCATTTAATGCGTTGAAAAAAGAAAAATTTGAAGGTAAAGGCAAACTTAATTGCTTAATAAGTGCAAGAATTTTTGAGATTCTCATGAAGAAGAATATTCCAACTCATTTTATTGAACTTGAGAATGAAAATATAATGATTGCAAAAAAAATCAAAGTAATTCCATTAGAAATTGTTCTTAGAAATATTGCTTATGGTTCTTTGTGTAAACAAACCACTGTTAAATCTGGAACTTTGCTATCAAAACCATTAATTGATATTTATCTTAAAAATGATGAACTTAATGATCCCCTTATTACAAAAGATAGAATTGCATTATTGAATATATTAAGCTCTCATGATTTAGAGTTAATAATTAATTTAACTTTAAAAATTAATGTAATCTTGAAAAGTTTTTTTAAAAATATTCAACTTGAACTTGTAGATTTCAAATTGGAATTTGGTTATGATTTCAGAAATAATATTATCCTGGGAGATGAAATAAGTCCTGATAATTGTAGATTGTGGGATCTAAATCAAAAAAATGATATAATTGTTAGCCTAGATAAAGATAGATTTAGAAATGATTTAGGTGGTTTAATTGAAGCTTATAGTGAAATTCACCGAAGAATAAACGATTTTCTTAAACCCAATTGAATAAATGATGACTTATTTATCTTAATCACAAGTACTATGCAAAAACATTTTTTTAAATTTGGAAAGGTTTTCATAAATGTTGCCTGTTCTCCTCTGATTTTGATATCAAATAATTCAGAAATGGCTGCAAAGTATTTGCCAAATGACGTTGATCAATCAAAAACAACCTTAGAAATACCAAATATTAATAATGTTTTATTTCAAAGGGTTGATCTTAAAAAAGAGAAAAAATTTCTTCTTGCGGAAAATAATGATATTAATGAAGAAAGTGTTCTTATCGCAGAAATAGTTATAGAGGGTTGGGAAAATCATCCTGAGGGCAGAAAACTCGAATTGGCAGCTTATGATTCTATGAGCATTAAGCCTGGAAGTATTGTTGATAATCGAATTTTAAATCAAGACCTTAATGCAATATATGCTAGTGGTTGGTTTTCAGGAGTTAAAATAAAGTCTCAAGATGGACCATTAGGCGTAAGGCTAATAGTAAATGTAGTGCCTAATCCAATCTTGAAGAAAGTTGAACTTAAACCAATAAACTCTATAGTCTCCAATGAATACGTAGATGATATTTTTAAAAATTATTATGGGACGACTCTTAACCTAAATGAATTTCAAAATAAGATAGAAATTATAAAAGAACGTTATGAAAAAGAGGGTTATTCTTTAGCTAGAGTAAGTGGACCAGATAGAATCTCTGAAAACGGAGTAGTAATTTTAAAAGTTTCTGAGGGCATTATATCTGACGTGAAAATAAGATTCCCAGATTCTGATGGTGAATTTTTTATTGATGGAAAAGCTAGAAAAGGGAAAACAAAAGACTGGGTAATAAAGAGAGAATTAAAAACACAACCTGGCACCATTTTTAATAGAAAAATTTTAGAAGCTGATATCGGTAGACTCTATGCCACATCATTATTTAATGATGTAAAGGTTTCTCTTGGCCCTGATAATTTAAATCCTGGTCAAGTCATAATCTTTTTAGACTTGAGTGAGCAAAGAACAGGATCGTTAACAGGTGGAATTGGTTATAGTAGTGGTTCAGGTATTTTCGCATCCATTGGTTTGCAGGAAACAAATGCACTTGGAAGGGCATGGTCTACAAATTTAAATCTAAATTTTGGAGAATATTCAACTACCTATAATTTTTCTTTATCTGATCCATGGATTAAAGGAGATAAACATAAAACATCTTTTAGAACAAATATCTTCTTAAGTAGAGATTATCCACAAGAATTTAAAAGTGAAAATAATGGGAAATTATATGCTGTAGATGATCAAACACCATCTGGCGCTGACACTTTTTCATCAATAGTTTTAGAAAAAACAGGAGGTGGATTTTCTTTTTCAAGGCCATTTAATGGTGGAGATCCATTTAAGGTCGCTAAATGGAGAGTTCTTGCAGGAATGAATTTTAAGAAAGTAAGTATGATTGATGGTGATGGGAACAAAAAACCTTATGGTGATAGAACGCCAACCACAACCCGAAACAATATAAGCGATATTATCTGTATTGGATTTACTCCAAATGATGGTTCATGTCCTGAAGAAAATACACTATTAAGTGTTATCGCAAGTACTTCTAGAAATAATTTGAACAATTCCATCAACCCAACTGCAGGAAATAAATTTAGCTTTGGTACCGAACAATTTGTTTCAACAGGGAAAAACTCTCCAACTTTCAATAGAATGCGAGCCTCATATTCATTTTTTATACCAACAAAATTAATAAATCTAACGAAAGCATGTAAGTCTGGCGATGCTACTAGCGAAGATTGTCCTCAAACTATTGGATTTCAATTTAAAGCGGGAACTATTCTTGGCGAATTGCCTCCTTACGAAGCATTTTGTATGGGAGGAACATCATCTGTTAGAGGTTGGGGATCTTGTGATTTGGCTGTAAGTAGAAGTTTTGTTGAGGGCACAGCAGAATATAGATTCCCTGTTTGGAGAATGATATCAGGAGCTTTATTCGTAGATGGAGGAAGTGATTTAGGCTCTCAAGAGGAGGTTCCTGGGAAACCAGGTAAATTATTGCAGAAATCAGGTTCTGGTTTCTCTCTTGGAGGAGGAGTTGGGGTTAAAACACCAATAGGTCCATTAAGATTAGATGTTGCTAGCAAAGACCTAAGCGGAGATTGGAGATATACACTTGGAGTTGGATGGAAGTTTTAGGTGTTTTCTTGGCCTGCTAATTATGATTCTTGTTATACCTTGGCTGGTGTTATCTCCAGAGAGGGTATAGGCCTACATAGTGGAGAAAAAACAAGAGTTACAATTTCTTCCTACGATAAAGAAGGATATTATGTGTCTTTTAGGGATAAACCCAACGAGATTTTTAAGTTAACTCAGGATTTAATTGGAAGTACGATGCTTTGTACGGCGGTTAAATTAGGTAGTAGAAATTTGTATACCATCGAACATTTATTATCTTCAATGGCAGGGTGTGGTTTAAGTTATATACATATTGAGGTTGATGGGAAAGAGATTCCTCTTTTAGATGGATCAGCAATCCAGTGGGTTAAAGATTTTGAAGAAGTAGGGATAAAAAAGGCACCTAGACCAGATAATTTCTTTCGAGAGATTAATAAATCAATAATTTTAAAAAAAGAAGACTCAGTTATAGCAGCAACCCCTTCTGAAAAAACTACAATTATATCCACAATAAATTTTGCTTATAAAGCAATTGGAAATCAAACTTTTGTGATTGATTTAAATCCAAAAAGTTTTGTTGATATGATTGCTCCTGCTAGAACATTTGGTTTTAAAGATCAATTTCAAGAGTTAAGTGAACTTGGATTAATAAAAGGCGGAAGTTTGGAAAATGCCCTTGTTTGTGATGGTGATAAATGGGTTAATCCTCCATTAAGATTTGATAATGAACCAATAAGACATAAAATTTTAGACCTAATTGGGGACTTGGCTTTGGTAGGGTTACCTAAGGCTCAAATTTTAGTTTATAAAGGATCACATTCTTTAAATGCTTTATTGGCCTCATCTCTAAAAAATTAACTTTATCTTTAAATTGTTTTGGAAAAGAAATTGTACAGTGAAAATAATCAACTTTCCTCTGAGCACATACTAGGTTTGTTACCTCACAGATATCCTTTTGCTCTTGTTGACAAAGTAATAGAGCATATTCCTGGAGAGAGAGCCGTTGCAGTAAAAAATGTAACTATTAATGAGCCTCAATTTCAGGGACACTTTCCTGAGAGACCCTTGATGCCTGGGGTTCTTATTGTTGAATCAATGGCTCAAGTTGGCGGAATAATCGTAACGCAAATGCCTGATCTTCCTAAAGGACTTTTCGTATTTGCTGGAATCAATAATGTTAAATTCAGAAAACCAGTTGTGCCTGGAGATCAATTAATAATTTCTTGTGAATTATTGTCAATTAAGAGACAAAGGTTTGGGAAGGTTAAAGGTGAGGCGCACGTTGATGGGAAGTTGGTTTGTGCTGGAGAATTAATGTTTTCATTAGTTGATTAGGGATATGGATCATAAAAATACTGAATTAAACTCAAGCTTTAGTGGCGTAAAAGTCCACCCAAATGCTTTTGTTGATCCAAGTGCCGAATTACATGATGGAGTTATTGTCTCTCAAGGAGCTACTGTCGGACCTGATGTGACTATCGGGAAAGGAACCGAAATAGGACCGAATGCTGTTATTTCAGGAAGAACTCATATTGGTATAAACAATAAAGTTTTCCCAAGCGTTTTTATAGGTCTTGATCCCCAGGACCTTAAATATAAAGGCGCTCCTACTGAAGTAATTATTGGAAATAATAATACTTTCAGAGAATGTGTAACTATTAATAAAGCAACCGATGAAGGAGAAAAAACTATTATTGGCAATAATAATTTGTTGATGGCTTACACTCACATTGGCCATAATTGTGAACTTGGTAATAGGATAGTTTTATCAAATAGTGTTCAAGTTGCAGGCCATGTAAAGATTGAAGATAAAGCTATTATTGGCGGTTGTTTAGGCATCCATCAATTTGTACATATTGGATATTTAGCAATGATTGGAGGAATGACTAGGGTAGATAGAGATGTACCTCCTTTTTGTTTGGCCGAAGGGCATCCAGGAAGATTGAGAGGTTTAAATAGGATTGGAATTAAAAGAAGTGGTTTAATGGAAAATAAAGATTTTGACTTAAAATTACTTCAAAATACTTGGAATCTACTTTTTAAATCTAATGATGCGATTTCAAATTCATTAGAAAAAGTAATGAAAGGAGAATTAGATATTTCATCTTCAAGATTATGTAGTTTTTTAAAAGAGTCAATATCTAAAGAAAGACGAGGACCAATGCCTATAGTGAATTTATGAATAAAAAGATATTTATAAGTACTGGAGAAGTCTCTGGTGATTTGCACGGAAGTTTATTATCAAAAGCATTATTATATGAAGCTAAAAAAAAATCGATAGATTTAGAAATTTGCGGATTAGGCGGGGAAAGGATGAAGAAAGAAGGTGTAAAAATTCTTCAAGATACTACATCAATAAGTGCAATAGGAATTTGGGAGGCTTTACCTCTTATTCTTCCAACAATAAGAATTCAAAAAAGGTTTTATAAATTACTAAAAAAATATCCTCCAGATTGTTTAATTCTGATTGACTATATGGGTCCTAATATAAAAATTGGAACTAAATTAAAAAGATCGAAGACTAAAATTCCAATTTTTTATTACATTGCTCCTCAAGAGTGGGCTTGGAGAGTTGGCAATAATACTACAACAAATCTAATAAAATTTTCTGATAAAATTTTTGCGATTTTCAAGAAAGAAGCAGCATTCTATAAAAAGAGGGGCGGCAATGTTTTGTGGGTGGGACATCCAATGATTGATTTGACAAAAAAACTTCCTCTAAAGAAGGATGCCAGAACTATTCTTAACCTTCGCTTTAATCAAAATATCCTGCTTTTGATGCCAGCATCAAGACCTCAAGAATTACGATATGTATTACCTACTTTTATGAAAGCGGCTAAAAAATTACAACAAAAATATCCAAGCTTGGTTGTCTATATTCCCTCCTGTAGGAGTTCTTTTGATGAAATATTTAAAAAAGCCTTTAGGAAATATCAAGTTAAAGGACATGTGATTTCGCAAAAAGATAGTGCAAAATTAAAGCCTTATATTTATTCGCTCACTAAAATTGCTTTTTGCAAATCTGGGACAGTTAATATGGAATTAGCTTTATATGGCATACCGCAGATTGTTGGTTATAGAGTCAGTAGGGTAACTGCTTTTATCGCTAAAAAAATTCTCAATTTCAAAGTAAGATTTATTTCCCCTGTAAATTTGTTAGTTAATAAATCAATAATACCTGAGTTTGTACAGAATGAGTTTAATGAAAAGAAAATCTTCTATAAATCTTGTAGGATTATTGAGGGGAAATCAGAAAAAATAAAAATAAAAAAAGGTTATGCTTTTTTAAAAAAAGAATTAGGTGAAGAAGGCGTAGTCCAAAGAACTGCTAAAGAGATTATTAATTCTATTATTTGAACTTTATAATAAATAAATGAAATATTTTTTACCTTTAATAATTGCTCTTTCAATGCTTATCAACCCTGTAAACGCTTTTGCAGAGGAATTGATTCTTGCAGGAGGTTGTTTTTGGTGTTTAGAACATGATTTAGAGTCATTAAGGGGGATAAATTTTGTACAAAGTGGCTATTCAGGTGGAGGTTTACTAAATCCTACCTACGAAAATCATGAAGGACATCAGGAAGTGGTTTTGGTGGACTATGATTCCCCATTGGTAACTTTACCCGAAATACTTAGGCTCTATTTCAGAAATATTGATCCTCTAGACGGCAAGGGTCAATTTTGTGATCGTGGAGATTCTTATAGGCCAGTGATCTTTTTCAAAGATGAAATTGAGGAAAGTGAAGCAAAAAATGCAATTCTTTCAGCCTCTAATGAATTGCAAGTGCCATTAGAAAAAATATCTGTAGAACTAAAATCAAAAGGTAAATTTTGGTTGGCTGAAGAATATCATCAGGATTTTGCTGAGAGAAATGAATTAAAATATAAGTTCTATAGATTCTCATGTGGGAGAGATCAGAGGTTGGATAAATTATGGGGGGATAATGCTAGATCAATAAATCTTTGGACTGAATGATTTTAAATATAATTATTTATTTTTAATCCATTGCACGAGAGTTTTAACTCCAAAACCGGTTGCACCTGATGGGTTTATTCCCTTATTCTTATCAGTCCAACAAGTCCCAGCAATATCAATATGAGCCCATTTAATCTCATTATCAAAGAATTCCTCTAAAAACAAAGCAGCAGTTATTGACCCACCTGCTCTAGGACCTGTATTTTTCATATCAGCTATATGAGATTTTAAACCTTCTTTATAAGATTTTTGTAAAGGCATTTGCCATAATTCTTCTCCAGACTGGGCTGATGCAGCTTTTAGGTCTTTTGCTAGATCATCATTATTGCTCCAGAATCCAGCTACATCATTCCCTAATGCAACAACAATAGCTCCTGTTAAAGTGGCGAGATCTATTATTGAATCCGGTTGTAAATTTGATGCGTAAGTTAAAGCATCCGCTAATGTGAGTCTACCCTCTGCATCAGTGTTATTTATTTCAATTGTCTTACCATTAGATGCTTTAACTACATCTCCAGGATGTACTGCAGATCCATTTATCATGTTTTCGCAAGCTGCCACAATAAAATGAATTTCTAATCCCTTTGGTTTTATTGCCCCAAGTGCTTTTGCTGCTCCTAAAACTGCAGCGCTTCCGCCCATATCATATTTCATCATTTCAATTTGAGAGGCTCCCACTTTTAGATTGTATCCTCCAGAATCAAATGTTAAACCCTTCCCTACAAGCGCAATCTTTTCTTTTATAGGCCCCTCTGACTTTAAAGTAAGATGTATAAATTTAGGATCTAGATCAGACCCTTTTGCTACAGCTAAATATGCACCCATCCCTAAATCTTCACAATCTTTTGCCTCTAAAATTTTTACTCCCAAACCATGATCTTTAGCTATTTGAGATGCTTGCATAGACATTTCCTGAGGCGTAAGACTATTTGGAGGGGCGGCTACAAGTCTTCTGGCTAGTTCTACACCTTCACATATTTTTGCTGTCTCTTCAAAGCTAATATTCTCAAATTTTTTCAGATTCAAAAACTCTATTTCTTTAAGAACTTTCTTTTCATCTTTTTTCTTATTGAATCTATTGTCCTTAAAGGCAGATAATCTGACTGACTCTGCTAGTTGATTTATTTCTAGTTGTGAATTTACAAGTTCCCAAGGTAGTAAGATGCTCATTTTTTCATTTTTATCAACACTTTTCCTAACTAGATTTCCTATAGAGTTTTCTATATCACTTTTATTTAGGTCTTTTGATTTGCCAAGACCAACTATGAATAAAGTTTCTAATTTTTGATCTAAAAATTCAAAGCTTAAAGTTTTTCCTTTTTCTCCTTTAAATTTTTTTTGAGTAACTTTTTTTAGTAATAATTTTGGGTCAATAACAAATTTTATGTTTTCAAGTTGGACTGCAATATCTTCCTCTAAAACTCCAAAAATTAATGAAGCACCTTGCCAGTTATCTAGATTTTTTTGGAATGTGGAAAATTGCATTTGTAAAATGGATTTAATTAACTTTTAATTGTTTGTGAAAGTAGTTGCCCACCTATCTCGAGTTTCTTTATTAAAAGGTGGTAACCATAAATATATCAGTTGCTGTTCTAATTTACGTCTTAATTTTACTTCTTTAGGTACATCTAAGAAGAAACGAATATCTTGGTGACTTGAGAGTTTGTTATGAGCTAGGGCTTCTTTATAGTTCATGAGGTAATTTTTACAGTCATGTTCTCCCTTCCATCTTTTATTTGCTGAATTTGTTTCTCCTATATAAAGGATTATTTTAGAACTCTCCATCGAGTCAATTACAAAATACATTGCTGGCCCATTGTGTATATATTGATTGGTTCTCCAAAAGTTCAATGATAATGGCTGCAAGGAAAACGGATCAATTTTTCTTTCATCAGAAATTGTATTTATAGGAAGACTTGTTTGGTGCAAAGTTTTATTTTGAGTATCTTTTGAAATTTTGAATTGGTGGTTATATATTCTTTCCCTCCATTCAGTTAGGATTTCGCCTTTGATTTTAAGATTATTTGAGTGTTGAAAATTAATTGATGTATTTACATTTGAACCAAATAATTCAAATTGTCTATTTTGGTTTGAAATATTATTTACGTTAAATTTTTCCAATATTTATGAAACATGTCTACTAAATTTAATTCTGAAAAAATATAAATCAAAGAATTATTTATAAACTAAAATTTATTAATCTTCTAATCAATTTAAAAGATTCTTGTTATCTTGTAATTGAGCCTTAATCTGAGAAGAAAAAAAAATAGAAATGGGATTCTTTGAGTCAGACATCGTTCAAGAAGAAGCTAAAAAGCTTTTTACAGATTACCAAGAACTTATGAAACTTGGCTCTGATTATGGAAAATTTGATAGAGAAGGGAAAAAAATGTTTATAAAAAAAATGGAATCTCTTATGGATCGTTATAAGGTTTTTATGAAGAGATTTGAATTGTCTGAAGATTTTCAAGCAAAAATGACAGTAGAACAATTAAAGACACAGTTAAGTCAATTTGGGATTACTCCTGATCAAATGTTCGATCAAATGAATAAAACCTTAATAAGAATGAAGGATGAACTTGATAAAACTTCTTAAAGTTAACGGTTAAAGCTTCATGACAGATAATTTAAAATTGCCATCATGGCTGTCAAGAGGAATAGAAGAATATTTTCCAATTAAGGGAACAGATCAGACCTTTTCGGAGATAATTGATCATGCGAAAAAAAATAATAAAAAATTAAGAGTTAAACTCGGCATCGATCCAACTGGAACCGATATTCATCTTGGGCACAGCATATTGTTTAAAAAACTTAGGGCATTCCAAGATAATGGACATATTGCAGTTTTAATTATTGGGGATTTTACTGCTCAAATTGGAGATCCAACCGGAAAAAACAAAACAAGAGTTCAGTTATCGGAAAAACAAGTTAAGGATAATGCAAAAACATACTTAACCCAACTAGGGATGGGAAAGCCAGCCAATGAATCTATTTTAGATTTTGATTCAAAAGATAGAATAGAAATTAGATATAACAGCGAATGGTTAAAAGGATTAAATCTTAATTCGATAATTGAATTGATGGGGAGTGCAACAGTTAGTCAAATGTTAGCTAAGGAGGAGTTTAATAAAAGGTACACTTCGCAAGTCCCAATTGCTTTGCATGAATTCTTATATCCACTATTACAAGGTTACGATTCGGTAGTTGTCCAATCAGATATTGAGCTTGGAGGCACAGATCAGAAATTTAATATTGCAATAGGAAGAGACCTTCAAAGGTATTTTAAACAAGACCCTCAATTTGGTGTTCTGCTGCCAATTTTGACAGGTTTAGATGGAATTAAAAAGATGAGTAAATCTGAATTTAACACCGTCGGTTTAACTGAAGATCCTCTTTCAATGTATTCAAAATTAGAAAAAGTACCCGATAATATAATACCCACCTATTTTGAATTACTTACTGAATTAGATTTAAGTTTTCTGGAAAATTCAAATCCTCGTGAATTACAGAGAAGAATGGCTTTAGAAGTTACTACTTTATTCCATGGGGCCGAAGAAGCATTAAAGGCGCAATCAAACTGCGAAAAATTATTCCTTGGACACAAAGAAAAAGTTGGAGAAATTCCAGAGGTTTCTTTAAAAGAAGTAGTTTTTCCAGTAAAGTTTTTCTACTTATTGAGTGCTCTAAAACTTTTCAAATCTAGCAGCGAATCAAAAAGATCTATTAAAGGTGGGGGTGTAAAAATTGATAGTCAAAAAGTAATAAATCCTGATTTAGTTTTTAATTCAAAAAATGATTTGGAAGGAAAAATTTTGCAAATTGGAAAAAAAATAATTAAGAGGTTTGAAAACTGAAAATTGATGAATAATAGATTTAATTCAGAAGATAAAATAATATTGGCAATTGATGGATTAGATGTAAGTCAAGCAAAATTACTTTTGGAAAAATGTCCTAATATTAAGTGGGTTAAAGTTGGTTTAGAACTTTTTGTTAGGGAAGGTCCAAGGGCTATTGAAATATTAAAAGGTTTAAATAAAAAAATTTTTTTAGACTTAAAATTTCATGATATTCCAAATACCATGCGTGCAGCATGTTTCCAAGTTTCAAAATTAGGGGTTGATATAATTTCTATTCATGCTTCAGCAGGTTTAAAAGCTCTTAAGGATTCGAAAAAAGCATCTTTAGAAGGAGCCACCTCAGTCAGTGTAAAACCTCCATTGGTTGTAGGAATAACTGTTTTAACAAGTTTTTCTCTTAAAGATTTTCAAACTGATCTTGATAGAAATAATTCAATTGAAGAAAATGTATTGAGACTTGCAAATTTGTCTTTTGATGCCGGATTAGATGGATGTGTTTGTTCCCCTTGGGAGGTAAAAATGTTGAGATCTATTTATAAGGATAATTTTGAACTTATTACACCAGGTATCAGATTAAATATTGACAATAAAGATGATCAAAATAGAATTATGACTCCCTATGAAGCTATAGATAATGGTGCTTCTAAGTTAGTCATTGGCAGATCAATTTCAAACGCTATAGATCCTAATAAAGCTCTAATAGAAATATTTAAATCTATTGATTCTGATTAATTTTGGATTCTTCTCCCTTAAGCAATCTTGTTATGTTTGTTCTATGTTTCCAGATTACTAATAATGCAACAATTAAACTTATAAAAAAGTATGAGTGCATAAATTTACCTAGGTAAAAAAACATAAAAATAGGAAGTAAGATTGCAGCTGAAATACTTGATAAAGAAACAAATTTTGTTTTTGTTAGGACTATTAAAAAAATGCCAAGTGATGCGAGTCCAACTTTCCAAGAAAGAGCTAAAAACATACCTAATCCAGTTGCAACAGCTTTCCCTCCTTTACCTCTAAGCCATATTGGCCAAATATGTCCTGAGATAGCGGATATCCCTGCTATAACTTCTATTAATCCTTGATCTGTGTAATATTGAGCAATTTTTACTGCAATAAGGCCTTTCCCAACGTCAATGATAAATACAAAAAGTGCTGGCCATTTCCCAACATTTCTTAAGACATTTGTGGCACCTGTAGATCCAGAACCTATAGTTCTCAGATCTATATTTTTGAGATATTTCCCAATTAAAAAACCTGTCGGAAGTGATCCTAAAAGATAACTCGCAAAAATTATTAAGATATTCATAAAGTTTAGTTTAGTTCAAGATCATCGTAAATTTCATTATCTGAACCAGCAAATGCAACCCATAATGGGAATTGAAGTATTGGAATTTCAACAGAGGTTTCTGCTGCATCAATGATAATAAATGGCAATTCTTCATTCGCTTCTAACCTATCAGCTCTCTCGATGACACCTTCAGGCCTTTCAAAAAGAACAATCCCACTATTAGGTCCAAAGTCATCCCTTGTTAGACCAAGTGAATCTTGAAGAATTCTTCTCCATTCACCTAATCGTTCAGGCTGTGAAGCTAAAATAAGAGTCTGAAATTGATCTCCATATAATTCGCCAAGAATAGATATTAAGCCAGCTGATAACAATGCATTTTTTTGTCGAGATCCTCTACTTTCAAGAGAACCTCTTCCTCCCATGTTAAAGAACCAATCATCCATAATTTCTATATCTGATGAATCAAGACTCCGTCTTAATTTCCAAGGTTCTGCATAAAAGTCGGGTTGTTCTGTGAAACTTGAAAAGCAACTTTTTATAATCTCTTCATCTGGCTTAAATGTCTCGGAAAGAGCAGGAACATTAACTACATTATTTGTGCTATTGTCTTGCTTTTTCTCATCAAGGGGAGAAGGCTTTACGATTATTGGTTGAGAAACTAATTCAAGTTTCTCTACGTTTTGTGAAAGATTCTGCAAAGCTCCAGTTAAGTACTCTTGAAAGCCTTTAACTCTTTTAGCAATATTATCTGACTGTCCTTTAAAATTAGACTCAATATCTTTTTCTATTTCATTTTTTTTTGCTTCTAACTCTTTTATTTCTTTAACTAAAGAATCTTTTTTTGAAAAGAGATCACTAAAAATTTCATTAGAAATTTCATCAAAAGATTTAGTTGATTTATCGTTTTTCGGTGTAATTTTTTTATTTTGAGTTGTATTTTTCTTACTAATTTGTTTTGTTTTATCATCTGAAATTGACTTGTCTATTTTTAATTCCTTTTCAGGATTATTGTCGGAAATTTCTGTATTGGTCATTTAAATAATTTTGATGATTAGGCAAAGTCTGAATCTTAAGAATTTTTAATTTCCAGTGAGTCAACTTTTTTTATGAGCTCATCTTTTAATTGCTTTGGATTAAATAAAATTGGTAATAAATGAGGACTGGACTTTTCTCTAAAATAAAAAATACCTGGGATTATAGGGAAAAAGAATTTCCATGATATCCAGTTCTTGAATGGAAAAGTTCTAATCTCTTTACCTAATTGTAAAACGATAAAATCATCATTTGTTATTTTTATTCTTAAGGTGAATGACTGAAGTAATAAAAAAAAGCTAAAAGTAGCAAAAACTATTGTTGGTAAAGAACCAATATTCAAAAACAAAAGCATAAAACTTAAAACTATTAGAATGATTGGTAACTGAAATGAAGGAGATATTATTACTGGCTCCTCTTTTTTTGATTTAGTATTAAACATAGGATCATCCAAATAAAATTTGCGTTAGTAATACATCCATTAAAGATACAGTAACGAGAGTCATTACAACTGCACCTGTTGTACTTGTTCCAACTTCTTTTGGACCTCCTTTGGTTGTAAGTCCATATCCACAAGCAATGATTGAAATAAGTAATCCGAACACTACAGATTTTATTAACATTGCAGTTAAGTCTGCACTGGTTAAACTCACATTGCCTGATCTTACGGATGTCCAAAAAACTATTGGGGGAACTTTATAAAAAATTGTGCTCCAAATTTGTCCACTCCATAAAGCTACAGATAAAAACAAAAGACACTGTATTGGAGACATTATTACCATCGATAGTAACCTTGGGACTACCAAATATTGGACTGGTTCGGTCCTTAACATGGTTATTGCCTCAATTTGTTCTGTGACTTTCATAGTACCCAGTTGAGCAGCATAGGCAGTTGCAACCTTTCCAGTCATTAAAGTAGCAGTTAGAAGAGGAGCCATTTCTCTTGCCATGCCTACTGCTAATAAACCTCCAATTTCACTTGAAACCCCCATACTTGTAAGTTGTGATGCAACTTGAATATTAAAAACTGTACCTGCGGCAATTCCCGTAATTAATACAATTAACAAACTGCCAGGACCTGACTCCATAAGTTGCTCAAAGAGATCATTTTTGGAAATTTTACCCTTAAAGATAAAATTAATTGCTTGCCCGCCAATGACTAGGCTGCTTAGAAGTCTTTTGAAAAAATCAAGGTAATACATATCTTTATATTAGTTTGTAATTTATTTTCGATCCCATTTTCTCATGATTAAAATACCAATGATTACGAATATTGAGGGTATAAAACCAATACATAATCTAATAGTTAATTGTGCTGAGTAGCATTGTTCAATAATATTAAGGCCATCTTTATCAACAAAGCATGATTGATAACCTGATAAATACAATAAAAATCCTAATAATTGAACACTAAACGCGATACCAATCTTCTGAATAAGTACCATCCAAGCAGTATATAATCCTGCTGGTTTCTCTGGGTCTTCGTCTATTGCATCAGGAAGTAGTGACCAAGGGATAAGAAAAGCGGTTGAAGCTCCAATGCCAATAAGACAGATTATGAAAATTAAAAGAATGAACAGAAATATGTTGCTGGCATTTAGGAATAAAATATCTCCAGCTCCTGAAATTTTTGATAATGAAGGTAAAAATAAAGCTGCTGTACATGAAATAATCCACATAATCGCTCCATAGTTTAACGCTGAAATCCTGTTCAATTTATTTGATACTCTGGTCCATATTTGTAAACCCACTAAAGCGCTAATTTGGAAAGGTATCGGGATCCACTTCGCAATATAAGTTGGTACGTTCAGTACATCCTCGACATAGATTAAAGCTACTGTTTGCATTAATTGTAAGGCGCACCAGAGAAGAATATAGAGCGTAATAACTTTTAGAAATTTTTTATTTCTGAAGATCCTTTTGAATTGAAGTGTTATAGCTTCAACTTTTCCTGAAGGCCTTCTTGCTTTTTTTGCGAATGGAGCTAATCCCCAACAAGAAATTAATGTTGCAGCAACTGCAATACACCCGCTTATTTTACCCATTAAAAAATATTCATTATTTGCTGATCCTTCGGAACCTAATACAACTCCAGCAATTATTAAACCAGTTAGTCCTGCGATTATTGAGCCAGTAAATCTAGATGCGTTTAGTCTTGTTCTTATTGCTGTTTTTTCAGAAATTTCAGTAGAAAGAGCTGCGAAAGGAAGATTAATACTTGTATAAGCAGTCATTACGATTATAGAAATTATGGCATAGTAAATAGTCTTGGTTAGCACTGAACCAGTGGGTGTCCACCATATCGCAGCTAAAGAGAAACCAAGGGGAACAGATGCTGCTACCATCCAAGGGATTCTAGGCCCCCATCTTGATTTAGTACGATCACTTAACCATCCAATTAACGGATCATTTACTGCATCCCATATCTTTATTAACATTAATAATGATCCTGCAATTATTACTGGTAAACCAGCAGAAATAAAGAATTTGAAAAGAAAAAAACCAAATTGTGTCGCGACTAAACCTGTGCCTGCGTCTCCTAGCCCATAAGAGAACATTAATCTTGTTGTTGATCTAGAAATATTTTTTTTCGAGTGTGAATTTTCCAATCTTTTTACTTTGTTTATTGTTTGATAATGTATTATTGCAATGGTAATTCTATTACTTAATGCGGGCGTGGTTTAGTGGTAAAACCTCAGCCTTCCAAGCTGAAGATGCGGGTTCGATTCCCGCCGCCCGCTTTTAGAATAAATTATTTTTTGCCCCAAATACTTCTTCTGAAATGATTAGTAAAGAGCTTCTACTCTTTATTGAAACAGATTTTTCATTAATGGTTAAGGGTTCAAAAATCTCAGACATACTAGTGTCGATAACTTTTAACCAATTATATTTACATTTCGGCAAGGGGAAATCGATACTTTTTGAATATGCATTTAAACCTATCCAAACCAGCGGATTAGTATTGTCTTGGTTAATGCTAAAGGCAACTGTGTGAGACCAACTACTCCAATCGGGGCTATCTAACTTTGTTCCATGCCAATGATATGTTGGAATATTTTTATTGGTTTGATTATTCGGGAAGAATGATGGATTGAAAATGTTTATTAGTTTTTTTCGGATTTTTATAACATATTTAAAATATTCTAATAATTCCAAATCTTGTTGACCATTTTCCCAATTCATCCAGCCCAATAAATTATCTTGGCACCAAGAATTGTTGTTCCCGCCTTGTGATCTTCCTATTTCATCACCCATAAGTATCATTGGAACACCTTTAGAGATAAGTAAACTAAGAACAAGATTTTTTTGTTGTCTTTTTCTTAAATCATTGATTAATAAGTTCGTAGTTGGTCCCTCAGTACCATGATTCCAAGAATTGTTATGGTTATCACCATCTCTGTTTTGCTCTCTGTTCGCAAAATTATGTTTTCTATTGAAAGTTACTAAATCTTTTAGAGTGAATCCATCATGTGAAGTTATAAAGTTTATTGATTTTGGCAAAATAGTATCTCCTTTATAAATTGATGGAGTACCTTTGATTTTATCGCTCATATTCCAAGCTGTATCTTTATCCCCCTTCCAAAATCTCCTCAAGTCATCTCTAAAATGGCCATTCCAAGTGAAAGTATTCTTAGATGGGAAATCACCTAATTTATATAAACCGCCACAATCCCATGGCTCACTTATGAACTTGATATCGATAAGTTCTGGTTCACATTCTATATCTTCAAAAATTGGAGGATTATCAAGCGGTGAAAGATTTTCTCCTCTTGATAGGGCAATTCCTAAATCAAATCTAAAACCATCAACTCCTAATTCACTCGCCCAACATTTTAAAGATTCAATTATTAGTTTTCTAACTAATCCTCTGTTTGCTGCAATAGTATTACCACATCCGGAGACGTCCTGAAAATTTTTATCTTTCCCAATAAAGTAATAAAGATTTTCATCTATACCTTTCCAAGATATTGCTGGCCCTTTTGAATCACCTTCGCAAGTGTGATTGTATACAACATCTAATATGACTTCAATATCTGCTTTATGACATTCCTCTACAAATCTTCTAAATTCCTCTCTATTCTTTTCGGCGGATTCATTCGAAAGATATTCAAAATGCGGAGTAAACCAATTAATTGGACTATATCCCCAAAAATTTTTTAGACCATTTGGGGCATCAGTAGGATCAAAACAAAAAATTGGAAGTAATTCAATTGTTGTAATACCCAGTTCTTTGAGATAAGGAATTTTTTTAAAAAATTTCTTAAAACAACTTTCATCTTTTTCAGTTGATTCAGTGAAAGCTTTGATATGGAGTTCATAAATAATTGTTTCTTCCCAAGAATGTTTCGGTCTTGGATAATCCTTAAAATTAAATAATTTTCTATCGCAAACAACACTTTTAAGACAAGAATTAGTATTTTCTTGATTTTTTAATGCATTTTCTCTTTTATAACTTCTCCATCCGGTAATACCCCTTGAACATGGATCAAGTAATACTTTTTTTTCATAGTTATTATTAATCTCATTATTTTTTTGCTTCACTCTAAAAGCATAAATACAACCTTCATCTAGATCTTTTATTTCCGCATGCCAGTATGGACCTGTATTATGAGTCTGATCTAATTTGAATATGCTTTTTGGGGAAATAGAGTCCTCTTTCTCAAACAATAAGATTTCTACATATTCTGCATTTGTGGCTACTACGGAAAAATTAATCCCTTGTGAAGTTAGAGAACTCCCTAAAGGAAATGGTTTACCTTTATTGAGATGAATCACTTTTTCTTTATCATTGATTAGTTAAATATTGAGATAATTTATTTAAATTACTGATATTTGAATAATAGATGCAAAATTTTAAAAAAAACTCAAATTTAAGGCTTCACTAATCAACTTTATTAGATCTTGGAGAGTATTAATTTTCTAATTAATTACAATTTCTTCATCCATCTGCTCAGTGCATAAAACGATTTATAGAGAAAGTTTAATAATGAGAAAACTAGATTTTTCTTGATTTCAAAATACAAATTGTGTTTTTTCATGTGATGAGAAGGAAATATATCTGAAAATTAATAAAACATAATAAATAGCTCAAATTCTTAAATTCAACCCCCCTTTGACATTTCCCCCCTTTGCTAAATGGTGTTAGATTTTTAATGCTTAATCCAGTGCTACCAATGCTTTTCGCTGTTCTCTAAATGAAGATGCTTTTTTTATGAATGAAAAAGCGCGGCTATAAGAAATAAATAATGTTGCTAAAAATGTCCCTAAAATTTGTATAAAGCTTTGCGCCACCGGCATTTTCGGTTGCCGTATTTGTATTTGCTCCATATGATGTGAAAGTTCGAGGTTTAAACTCGATTTAAATCTTTTTTTAACCCCTAGCTTTAATTTAAATTTCAATGAACAAAGCTGATTTAGTAAATCTTGTTGCAGCTCGTACAGAGCTCACAAAAACGGATGTTTCTTTAGTTGTTGATGCAGCTATTGAAACTATTGTTGATTCAGTAGTGGAAGGCAAAAAAGTCTCTTTACTAGGATTTGGTTCTTTTGAACCAAGAGATCGTTCTGCAAGACAGGGATTAAACCCTAAGACAGGCGAAAAAATAGCAATACCCGCTAAAAGAGTTCCAACATTCTCTGCAGGTAAACTTTTTAAGGATAGAGTTCAAGGGTAATTTTTTTAATCTATTTCTTCCTTTAATAACTAGGTGCTCTTTTAGGGCATCTTTTTTTTTAAATCTCAAGAACATGCAATTAGCTCAATGCCCATCACTCTTAACGAGGCATCCAAAATTTTGAAAATCTTAAGAAGTAATGAAGTGTTTAACTATTTTATTCCTGAAATTTTTGTTGTTATCTAATTTTGTTATGGCTGAAACAATACCTACAAAGTCTAAGATTTTAAAACAATCTAATGATTGTTTTAAAAATTCTCGAACCCAAATATGTAAAGAATTAGTTTCTGAAATAGAAAAACTTCAATTAGTAGTATTTGACCAAAATAGATTCAAATGTCAATCAAGTTTATTGGGGCTGCAAACGGAAATTATTGAAGCTTATTTTTTTAATAATTTCTCAAATGAGAGAATTTCATTAATGATCCCATATGTGATTAAAAATTGTTAATTATTAAAATAATTTATTTTTTTGGAATATTATAAACTTGTTATTTAATTTGTAATGGTAAAAGGTTTTTCTGATAATGAAGTTAAGAATAATACTCAAAATACTCAAAATACTCAAAATACTCAAATAAAAGAAAAAAAAGGCTTAGCTGGTTTTCTTAAAGGCAAGAAATTTACTTACACTTTGCCAGGCAAAAAACAAATAAATATTTTTGGATCAATAGTAATAGGCTTAAATATCATTTTAGTATTGCTAGTAATCCTGTATTTAAAGAATCAAGAATTTCATGACTTTGTATTTAATGTTGGACGTTAGCTATATTTTTAGATCGAAAGATTTTATTAGATGATATATTTAAATTTTAGAAATTCTTATGAGGGTAGTAAATTTAGTTTTTCAAGTATTTTTTTTGTTAATAACTGTTCTATTTTTGATATATTTTCTAATAGGATATGACTCTGCTTTTGAGGCAGACCAAAATTGTCATTCATATCTTTCCAGTTACGATAACCTATCTGGAAATTATGGTTGCGATCATGATACTGAGACACATCAGTGGATACTTTACGAGTCAAATGAAAAAAAAGAACCAGCTAAAATTATTAAGAAATTTAGGTACAAATTTTTATAAATCAAATTTTTTATAAAAAAACTTTGCACTTATTATTGATATTATCGCTGTAATTGCGAAAGTAAGATACTGATATATGCTTCCTTCTAAGTAAATTTTATTTTTATAAAGAGGATAATCAATGAAAGAGCCTAATGTTCCCCAAATTATTACCCATACAGATATGTATAGGATTGCTTTTATTGGATTAGATTTTTTTTCTTCCATTTTTAATTGATACCAAAAATCGAAGAAGTGACTGGCCTGCCGCTAAAAACTAACTCGGTTAATATGAGCATTAAGAATCCGATCATTGCTGCTCTACCATTTACAAGCTCAGCACTGCTATTGAATCCAAAAACATTCTTAACTTCATCTCCCTGATTGTCTACCCATTTTGAGTATTCATTATCAGTTGATGATGTATTAGTAAGATCATCATTTTGATTTTCTATTTGAGAGCCGTTTTCTTGCATTGGTTTTAAGTTTATTCTAATAATTTTTAAACTAATTTATTATCAAATTAAACTCGATATTATAAAAAAAACTAAGGCAAAAATTATTATCCATAAAAATTGTAATCTCGTAATTAATTGACAAATTAATTTGATTTTTTCTTCAGTGCAATTATCTCCAGTCTCATTAATTATTGGCTTTTCAATAATTTCATTTTTATATTTACTTTTACCTCCCAATTTAATACCGGAAATATAGGCAAATATAGCTTCTGAAATCCCAGCATTAGGCGAATTATATTTTTTACCATCAAGATAACTTTTTTTTATGATTGATCCATACTCATTAACTTTGGAGCTAACTAAAGGTAATGTGATTAAAACTAATCTTGAAGGAACAAATGTAAAAAAATCTTCGATTTTTGCACTGAAAAAACCTAAATATCTAAAATAATCATATTTGTAACCTATCATTGAATCTAAAGTACTTATGGCTTTGTAAGAAAAACCAAGTGACAAAGGTCCTGGTAGAAAAATTGAAAACTTCATAAAAATAATTCCAATAAAAATCCAAAATAATGGCCCAAATATTCCATCAACAGAATTTTCGGTAAGGCTCTCGGTACTTGATCGCAAGAGATGTTTTATAGAAGATGACCTTACATCCCTACTTACTATTCTTTGTACCTTCTCTTTGATTATTTTCTTATTTTGGTTATTAATTTCCTTGCGTTCTATTAGCTCTGCAATCTCTTTCACACTTGAAATAAGTCCCTTTGACGCAATACAACTTGCGAGCCCAAAAAAAATTAACAATCCAACAAAAAAATGATTTCTTGATTGCACATAAATAAGTTCTATGAATTTTCCTAAACCAAAACTTATTCCAATAGTGGATATAGCTATGAAGAAACCACCCCAAAACAATATATTTTTATTTTCTCCAAAATTATTTATTAGGTAATCGGATATTTTTTTTATGTAAAAGCCAATTACTTGAACAGGGTGTATTAAGAATCTTGGATCGCCGATCAATAAATCAAAACCAATCGATCCAAGAAATAGTAAAAATAAATTTATTTCAGCCAACTGAACATCGAGCGCAGACCTTTACCCACTTTCTCAATTTCATGTTTTGAGTTCTCTTCTCTTAATTTTGTCATTAAGGGTTTGTTTTTATCGCATTCATCCACAAAATTCTTAGCGAAAGTTCCATCTTGAATATCCTTTAGAATTTTCTGCATTTCTTTCTTTGTATCACTATTGATAAGTCTTTTACCACTTACATAATCTCCATATTCTGCAGTATTTGAAATGGAATCTCTCATTTGAGATAAGCCTCCCTTCACCATTAAATCAACAATAAGTTTAACTTCATGTAAGCATTCGAAGTAAGCAAGTTCGGGTTGATAACCTGCCTCTACAAGAGTTTCGAATCCTGACTTGACCAGTTCTGATAATCCTCCGCACAAAACCGCTTGTTCGCCAAATAAATCAGTTTCTGTTTCTTCTTTAAAGTTTGTTTCAAGAATCCCAGCTCTCGTTCCTCCAATCCCTTTAGCGTAAGCCATTGCCAATGATCTTGCACTTCCGGAAGAATCCTGCTCAACTGCGAACAGTGCTGGAACTCCTTGACCGTTCTGATATTCCCAACGAACAGTGTGTCCAGGACCTTTTGGGGCAATCATTACAACATCCACAAAACTAGGAGGTTTGATAAGTCCGAATCTTATATTGAAGCCATGAGCAAAACTTAGTATCTTTCCTTCTTTTAAGTTTGGTTCTATTTCCTTAAGGTAAACATCTTTCTGAAACTCATCGGGAAGGAGAATCATAATCCAGTCTGCTTTTTCGCAAGCTTCAGAAACGCTAAAGACTTGTAGACCATCGCTAATGGCTTTGCTTTCAGACTTACTTCCTTTATATAATCCAACAATTACATCCATACCGCTGTCTTTAAGATTTAGAGCATGAGCATGACCTTGTGATCCATATCCAATAATCGCTATTGTTTTATTATTTAAAAGACTTAGATCTGCATCTGTGTCGTAAAAGAGTTGGGTCATTAGTTGTAGCTTCTTTGCGTTTGATAGTTATTATTTTAGACATTAAGGTGGCAATAAACCAAAAAAATTATTAATTTAAAAAATTAAAATTAAAATATTAATTTAGAATGTTTAAGACTGATTTGCTTCGCTTGGATGTGTAATTACTCTATCAATTAATCCATAATTTTTTGCTTCTTCCGCACTTAGAAAATAATCTCTATCAGTATCTTTTTCAATCTTCCCAAATGATTGGCCTGTCATATCTGCCATAGACATGTTTAACATATCTTTAATTCTTAAAATTTCCTTAGCTTCTATTTCAATATCACTTGCTTGGCGTTGAGATGTCCCTCCTAAGGGTTGATGAATCATTATTCTGCTGTGAGGCAAAGCAACTCTTTTACCTTTTGTACCAGCGGCCAATAGGAACGCTCCCATGGAGGCTGCGAGGCCTACGCATATAGTTACTACATCACTCTTTACGTATTTAATAGTGTCATAAATTGCCAAGCCAGCAGTTACTGATCCTCCTGGGCTGTTTATATACAGATAGATAGGTTTGGAATTATCATCAGAATCTAGATAAAGCATTTGTGCAACAAGGCTATTAGCAATACCATCATTCACTTCTTGTCCAAGAAAAAGAATTCTTTCAACACCTAGTCTTGTATATATGTCGACCCATCTTTCATATTGACTTCCTGGAAGTCTGTAAGGCACGCTTGGAGTTCCTATTGGCATGATTTTAAAATAGTTTTGTGAGTGTTAAATTTTATTTGGGAGATCTTTTTGACTTGTGAGTATTCTATCGATAACTCCATAATCTAGTGCTTCTTGGGGGTTGAGATAACTCATCCTGTCAGAGTCTTTTGAGAGTTCTTCGATTGTCTTTCCAGTATTACGAGATAAAATCTCAAGCATTGATTTTTTATTTTTCAAAACTTCCTCAGCTCTTATTTGGATATCGGTTGCTTGGCCTCTTGCCCCGCTAATAGGTTGATGCAAAACAATAGAAGCATGCGGAAGAGCGGCTCTTTGTCCCTTAGTGCCAGATGAAAGAATAACTGCAGCAGTACCCATTGCTTGTCCGATACATATCGTGTGTACTGGAGGCTTGATATAGCTTATGGTATCGCAGATAGCGAAAGCTTCTGTTTCAAAACCAACTGCGTCACCAGTGTACCAACTTGTCCCAGTTGAATTGATATAGAAATAGATTGGTTTTTCTGGATCCTCAAACTCTAAATAAAGAAGTTGAGCAATGATTAGCTCAGTAACATCCATTCCTAGTTGTCTTTTGGCATCATCATCTGAAAATAATGGTAAACCAAGATAAACAATTCGCTCTTTCAGTAAAAGAGAGGGGAGATCTGGGGGCGGAGTCCTCATAACGGTGTTTTCGCCGTAATAAGGAGCAGATACAGTCATTTGTATCACAAAATTAAGATTGAACTGATTCTAGCTAGATTTAGCCCTGTGTCGCTGGTGATTTAAAAGATTTGTTTGACTCAGGATTATTTATTAGTTTTCCAAAGACCATTCTTCCCGTGGGAGTTTGTAATGCTCCTGTGATGACAATATCTAATCTGCTTCCCACAAAATTCTTTGCCTCATCAATAACAACCATTGTTCCGTCATCTAAATATCCAATACCTTGCATTTTTTCTTTGCCTTCTCTCACGATTTTTATATTAAGTGACTCTCCTGGTTGTACTTCTGGCCTTAAAGCAATAACCAAATCACTCAAATTCATAACTTTTAATTCTTTAACTTCAGCAATCTGAGAAAGATTATAATCAGCCGTAATTAGAGTTCCTGTCATATCCTCAGTAATTTTAAGGAGTTTTTCATCTACCCCATTACCTTCATACTTTGTTGGGTTTATTACAAGTCTTCTCCCATATAAATCTCTTAATTCTTTTAATAGCTTGAGACCTCTTCTGCCTTTCGACCTTTTTTCATTACTACTTGAGTCAGCTAAAGTTTGTAATTCATCAATTACACTTTGAGCAACAATTAATTGCCCTTCCAATAAGCCGCAATTTAATAGGCCATTGATTCTTCCATCAATAATTACGCTAGTATCTAGAATCTTTGGACTTGCAGCAGGGAGGATCCCTTCATTGACTAGATATGCATCAGTGTTATTTGGATTGAATAATCTCAATAATGTCCTTCCATGGGTATCTGCCAACTTATAACCAAGCACACCAAAGAAAATATTGCTTAAAATAGCTGCTAATGGTTTTGCGAAAAAAACCTCTCTAGGGAAGGGAATTAGTAGTATTGGAGCTAGTAGGAGATTCGCAACAAGTAATCCTAAAATTAATCCAACGGACCTACTTATTAGTAAGTCCGTTGGCATTGTTCTTATTTGATCAAGAAAAGTCTTTCTAAGTTGAAGGAATACAAAACCAGCTGCTAATCCTACAAAAAAACCAATTATTGCTAAAACAATTCTAAAACCTTCTACATTAGATACCTGTTTGAGTATGTCTACTGGCAATAAATCAACACCAAGCCACCCTGAAGCAGCACCTGATAATACAAATAAAATTAAAACTAAGATATCTGTCATATCTATAATCTACTAGGATTTATTAATTGAGTAAATAAGGATTTTATTTTTTTCAATCCTTAATACTATTTTGGAGCTTAAAAATGAATTTAGATTATGAATAAGTTTCCAAGAAGTGCTTATGTGCACATTCCTTTTTGCCATAGAAGGTGTTTTTATTGTGATTTTGCAGTTATTCCACTTGGAAATAAAGTTGAAACTTTAAAAGGTTATGGAAGCAAAACTGTTCAAGAGTATTTGCAATTTTTATATAAAGAAATATTGTCAATTAAGCATAAATCACCTCTATCGACAATTTATATAGGAGGTGGTACACCATCAATTTTAGATCCTACCCAAATCAAAGAATTAATTGATCTTTTTAAAGAAAATTATGGAATTGACTATGGTGCTGAAATTACTATGGAGGTTGATCCAGCTAGTTTTACTCAAGATGATCTTTTTGGATTTATAAATGCTGGTATAAATAGATTTAGTCTCGGAGTACAAAGTTTTAATAATCAGATACTTCAAAAGTCCGGAAGGCGTCATTTGAGAGAGGATGCTGAAAAATCTTGTTTATGGTTGAAGAGAGAATATGATTCTGGGTTAATAAAAAGCTGGAGTTTAGATTTAATTCAAAACTTACCACTGAGTGGATTTAAAGAATGGCAAGATGACTTAAAAAAAACAATAGAATTTTCACCACCGCATCTATCCATTTACGATTTAAATATTGAAAATGGCACTGTTTTTAAAAAATTAATTAATTTAGGCAAATTAAAACTCCCAAGTGATGAAGAAGCTTTTAGGAATAGTGAATCAACCCATTTAATTTTAAAAAACTCAGGGTATTCAAGATATGAAATCTCAAACTATTGCCTTCCGCGACATCAGTCGAGACATAATAGAGTTTATTGGAGTGGTTTAGGCTGGTGGAGTTTTGGTCAAGGTTCTACTAGTTCACCTTGGGGGGGAAAGTTAACTAGACCAAGAGTTAGTAAAGAATATAAAGAATGGGTGATTAGACAATACGAATCTAATTTAGATTCATCCCTAATTAATAAGGAGTTTGTCTATAAAGAACTTGATGAGAAAATAATGTTGGGATTAAGACTCAAAGAGGGTGTAGATATCAAAGAAGTGTTTAAAGAACAAAACTGGGAAAATAAAAAATTTGAAAGCAACTTTAGTAAATTACTTGAAGAATGGGAAAAATTTATTGAAAGTGGTCTATTAGTAAGAAAGGGGAATAGATTCTTTTTAAGTGATCCTCATGGAATGGAATTAAGCAATCAAGTTCTTGTATCTATGTTTAAGTGGTGGGATAAGATTAATTAAGTCTTTCAGAGTCTACCCATTCTTTTAATTTATCAACAAATAATTTCTTTCCTTGGATAATCGGTTGGCAAAATGGTGGTTGATCATCATTGAGGCCTAACAAATCTGCAGTAACTCTTACTTGCCCATCGCAATAATTGCCTGCTCCGATACCTATTGTGGGAATTGTTAAAGAATTTTGTATTTCTTTAGCGAGCAAATCAGGAATATGTTCAAGAACTATTGAAAAACATCCTAATTTTTCAAGAATTGAAGCCTCTTTCTTAATTCTTTCTTGGCTTGCTAAGTTTTCTCCTTGTTTTTTTAATCCAATATTTAAATAGCTTTGTGGTGTAAGACCTATATGACCCATAACAGGGATTCCCATTCTTATTAATCTAGAAATAACTTTTTGTATTTCTGGTTCAGCTCCCTCTACCTTTACAGCTTTTGCATAAGTGCTCTGAATGATTTTCCCTGCATACTCAACAGCTTTATCCTCTCCACATTGGTAAGTCAGAAAAGGCATATCTGAAACGACTAAAGGTTGTTCCTCAATTTTCTTCTTGAATCCTCTTGAAACAGCATTAGTATGATAAATTATGTTTTCTAAAGTTAATGGCAATGTCGATTTGTATCCTAAGCAGACCATTGCTAATGAATCTCCCACTAGTACGAGATCAACATTTGCTTGTTCTGCAATAGATCCTGATATGGAGTCCCATGCTGTTAGTGCAACGATTCTGCGAGATTTTTTTTTATAATTGACTAGTTCTGAAGGTAACATAATAAGTTTATGTATCTTTTTTTTTCAAGAATTGCTAATATGATTTTGACTCGGCCTTTCGCGGTTTTAACGCCTAAACCTGGTCAGGACCGGAAGGTAGCAGCCACAAGGGATGCTTGAGGCAGGCGAGATAACCGAGTCACTTTATTTTACCTTTTAGCCTATATCTTTTTTATTTTGCCTTAATCTTAAAAACTCAGGAATACTGGCTCCTGATTCTTTATTATCTGAAAAATTATATAAAGGTTGATTAGATAATCTATTTTTTATTCTTTGCTGGTTTAATGGTTGGGTTGTTTCAAATCCTGTAGCAATTACAGTAACTTGTATCTCTCCTTCCATTGACTCATCGACCACTGCACCTACAATAATATTTGCCTCTTGATCAACAACATCATAAATAATTTCAGATGCGGAGGTCATGTCCTCTAAAGTCATATCTTTGCCACCAGTAATATTTATAACGCAGCCTTTAGCTCCATCAATTCTAGCTGCTTCTAATAAAGGACTATTCATTGCTGCTTGTGCTGCCTCTATAGCTCTTGATCTTCCTGAACCTATACCTATTCCGAGAAGAGCAGTGCCAGCTTCCGTCATGACTGATCTTACGTCTGCAAAATCAACATTAACTAATCCTGGGCAAGTAATTATGTCACTAATGCCTTTGACACCCATCCTTAGGACATCATCAGCATTCCTAAATGCTTCTTGAAGTGGAGCTCCTGCAATAACGTCTTTTAATCGGTCATTTGGAATAACTATAAGAGTATCAACGTTTTCAGCTAGTCTTGCAATCCCCTCTTCTGCTTGACGCATTCTTCTTTTACCTTCAAAAGAAAATGGTTTGGTTACTATACCTACTGTTAGAGCCCCACTTTGTTTAGCTACTTCTGCAACTACCGGAGCTGCTCCTGTACCAGTTCCTCCACCCATTCCAGCGGCTATAAAAACTAAATCAGATCCTTCTAAAGCTTGTTGAAGCTCTTCTTTGGATTCTTCGGCTGCTTTTTGCCCAATACTTGGATTCCCACCTGCACCTAAACCTCTAGTGAGATTTTGTCCAAGTTGAACCCTACTCTCAGCAGAAGATTGTAGTAGGGCTTGTGCATCGGTATTAAGAACTCTAAATGAAACACCCTCTAAATCACTATTTATCATCCTATTTACTGCATTACTGCCACCACCACCTACACCAATAACTTCTATTTTGGCGTTTTGGCTTGGAAGGATTTCTCTCGATTGATCAAAGTTTGGATTGTTACCGAAGCTCATCTCTTAATAAGAATCTAATATTAGTATTGGGTGCATTATGAACTTACTGAGCTCACTTTTAGGAATTTGTTGAGGAAAACCCTAAAATATTTATTTACTAAATATTTTGTTTTGAATGCAAAACCCATATCAACACTACAATAATTAAAAAAATTTACTCAAAATCCTTTTTCAAATATTAGGGTTTGAACACTTTTATTTTTGGTTTATCTGGATTAGTAAGATCAATATTATCTAATTTTTTTGAAAAGCTATTTTTATTAAATTCATTTTTAAGATTATTGATTATTTGTAATTGATAGTTGATTAAATTAGGCTTAAATCCTAAGAATATTGTTTTTAAATCTTTTTCCTCAACAGTTAGAAACCCATCGGATGAAAAAGTTATTTTAACTATCTCTAATTCATAATTCTCTAAAGCAATAAAAATTTCAGATAATATTTTTTTAAATTTTTCTTTCCATCCAAAAACTTGTATGGTTAATTTATTCAAATTTTTTTCATCCACATTTTGTTTATTGATAAAAATTCCATCTTTATCAATGAAGCCTACTATTTTTTCGTCGTTTAATATTTTTTCTCCGTAAGCTATTGGAATTCTTGAATTTAAATGTACTTTCAAACCAAAAGGAAATAATTCTCTGTTTACAGAAACATTCTTAAGAGATAAATTTTGTTTTAACTCTTTTTCTAACAAATTAGTTTCAACAAAAATTAATCGGATCGGAAAATTTAAAGATGAATTTTTTACCACATCATTCTGCGAAAATAATTCACTACCTGAAATTCTAATGTCCTGAGTATGAACTTTTTTAAGAGTTTTTATGCTTAATAAGCTTGTTAAAAATAAAAATGAAATTAGAAAAAAAAAGCTTCTATTTTTGATTACTTTTTGGTTCTTCACAAATCACATCTTGCTTTTTCCATCAGTTGGTCCATCCATTCTCTAGCTTGCTCTGCATCTGAAAATGGCACATCCATCTCTTTCCCATCCCCTACTAGTCTCAACCTGCATTTACCTTGAGATTCACTTGTTAGAGGAGCTTCTCCTGAAGTTAGAGCCATTAATTCAACTAATTCCAGTTTCTTGATTTTAAAACAATCTTTTTCTTCAAATTTACCAGCTTCAAATGCGCTCCACTTTAACTCCCCATCTTTTAAGGACGCTGCGCCAGAACTATCTAACTTGCAGAGTTCAGAATCACTCGCCCAACTTCTAAAAAGATTTTGCCTTCTTCTTTCTAACCATCCAAGTGCAGTTAATAAAATGAAGATTAAAAGTAATGGTAACCAAAGTAGTCCATGCAACATTTGATTTAAATTACAAATCTAGAGATATATCAACTAGTTTAGCCACAAGTTGTTCAATTTTTAAACCTGAAGCTTCCCAAAGCATTGGAAACATACTATTTTTTGTAAAACCAGGAATTGTATTTATTTCATTTAGAAAAATTTTATTTGAAGATTTTTCTAAAAAGAAATCTACTCTTGCAAAACCGAAAATATTTAGTGCTCTACAACTTTTGATAGCAATTTCTTTAATTTCTTTTGTGATTATAGGATCTATTTCAGCTGGGATAATAATTTTATTATTTGAGTGATATTTTGAATCGTAGTCATACCAATCACTTTCGTAATTTACCTCGCCTATCTCAGAGGATAAGAGTTTTGCATCCCCAATTATTCCGCATTCAATCTCCCTTACCTCTAAACCTTCTTCTATTAAGATTCTTGGATCTATTCCCCGAGCCTTTTCTAATGCTTGCGATATTTCTGATTCATTTTTGACTTTGGAGATGCCAAGAGATGATCCGGAGTTAGATGGTTTAACAAAAAGAGGGAATTTTAATTTTTTTAAAATTTCATTAATTATTTTATTTTTTACTTCCTCATCGTTGAGATCTTCATTTTGAAAAACTAGATAATTAACTTGTGGAAGTTTAAGATATGAAAAAATCGTTTTCATCAATATTTTATCCATTCCAAGTGCAGAGCCAATAATTCCACATCCGACTAAAGGTTTCTTTGTAAATCTAAGTAAGCCATGAATTGATCCGTCTTCACCATTAAATCCATGTAAAAGAGGAAACCAAACATCAACATTTTGAAATTCAATTCCGTCAAGGAAGTTAATTTTTTTCTGATTAAAAATTTCTTGTTTATTTGTTTTATTGTTTTCAATTCCACCAATTAGTATCTTTTCTGAGAGATGATTATCGAGCCAATCGCCATATTTGTTTATGTAAAAGGTTTTAACTGTAAAACGTTCTTTGTTTATTTCTGAATTAAATGCTTGAAAAACTGTTTTTGCAGAGGATATAGATACTTCATGCTCATTGGAATTCCCACCAAATATTAAACCAATACATTTTTTTTGCCCCCCTATCATTTAAAAAGATTATAAATAAAGTTCACCTGTTAAAGAAAAAGGTCTTGCTTCATTTATTTTGACATCTATCTCATCTCCCAATGAAAAATTAAAATTAATGTTTTTGGGAATCTCTACGAAAGTTAATCTATTTGTTCTAGTTCTACCCATAATTTGCGAGGAATTTTTTGGATTTAAACCCTCAATTAAAACGCTTTCAATATTGTTGATGTATCTTTGATTTCTGGTCCTAGCAGTTTTTTCGACTAAATCATTAATTTCTTGTAATCTAGCTTTTTTTACCACTTCAGAAAGTTGATTCGACCAAACTGCTGCAGGCGTATTTGGTCTTGGAGAATATGCTGCCGTATTTACTTGATCAAAACCAATTTCTGATATTAGTTTTAATGTATCTTGATACTGTTGTTCAGTTTCTCCTGGAAAAGCAACTATTGCGTCAGCAGTGATTGATGCATCTGGCATTAATGATCTTATATTCTCTATAATATTTTTATACTTTTTGATAGAATATCCTCTTGACATTTGTTTTAAGATTTCATCATTTCCACTTTGGAAGGGAATATGGAAATGTTCACAGACTTTATCCAGTTCATAACAAGCTTGAATCAACCTTTTTGAAAAATATCTTGGATGACTAGTAGCAAATCTTATTCTGCGAATTCCTTTAACATCATGAATATAATATAAAAGATCAGTTAGAGTATTCTCTTTTCTCCCTTCTTTGGTAGTTCCTGGAAGGTCTCTACCATAAGCATCAATATTCTGACCCAGAAGAGTAATTTCTTTAAAATTATCATCAGCTAATTTTTGGATCTCACTTTTTATCGCATTTGGATATCTTGATTGCTCTTTTCCTCTCACAGAGGGGACTACACAATATGAACATCTTTCATTACATCCATAAATTATATTAACCCAGCCACAAATAGAACTTTCTCTTCTGGCAATTGTTATGTCTTCAGAAATGAAGGTTTCTTCTGTGGCAGCAACTTGATTTCCTAAATCAACTTTCTCCAGAAGATTCTCAAGATTATTTACGTGTTGAGGCCCCATAACAAGATCAAGTTCTGGGACTCTTCTTAATAAGGATTCTCCCTCTTGCTGCGCAAGACAACCTGCAACAACTAGTTTCAAGTTAGGTGTTTTGTGCTTTCTTTTTGCTTGTCTTCCTAGAAAGCTATAAACTTTTTGCTCCGCATTATCTCTGATTGTGCATGTATTGTACAAGACCAAATCGGCATTTAATTCATTATCTGCTCTGGTATATCCCATCTTCTCTAATGTCCCAGCCATTCTCTCAGAATCAGCCTTGTTCATTTGGCATCCAAATGTGGTTATCCAATAACTGCCAGTAGTTGAATTCTTTTGAGATTTTTTTTCGTCTGATTTTGTTTTTGTTAGCACTTTGCTAGGAATTTTTTATGATTCTTTAATTCAAAATTACAAGTTAAATAATTTTGCTGCAATATTTTTGAGGGCGAGCGAGGGGATTCGAACCCCCGAATAGCGGCGCCACAAGCCGCTGCCTTAACCACTTGGCGACGCCCGCCTCACATTTATAAATTTAACAACTCGAGGGTAATTTTTCATAGTAATTTTATCTTTTAGCGAAATTTGAATTATTTTCTAATTCAGTAAAGTTTTCTTATGATTTAAAATAAAAGAAAATTTAAAAATTTGAGTAATTCCGTCACAGCTGAGGTTCTTATTCCCAGAAGCCTTTGTTTAATAGAAGATATAGATAACCTCATTATCGATGTAGAGGATTTATGTTCAGTTTCTATTTGTTGGGAGGATGGATTTGTTTCTGAGTTAAAGCCTTTAAAAAATAAAGTTACAAAACCAAAAAATATTTTATTCCCAAGATTTGTTGAAACGCATTCGCATTTTGATAAATCTTTTACATGGGCAGACTTTCCTAATCTGGAATCAAACTATGGAGGAGCATTATCAGTAAATCTTGAAGAACATAAAACTAGAACTACAGATAAGGTTATTGAAAGAGTTGAGAAATCATTAAAACTCGCCATACAAAATGGATACCGAGCTATTAGAAGTCATATTGATACTTACAAAAGTCAATCTATTGATATTTGGATTGAACTTTTTAAATTACAAAAAAAATTTTCATCTGAGTTGACTTTACAATTCGTTGCTCTAGCTCCATTGGAATTCTGGGATACAACTGATGGAGAAGATTTGGCAAAAATATTTTCCTCTAACGGAGGTATTTTAGGAGGTGTAATTGTTCCTCCTTTCAATAAAAAAGATACAAGCAAATTTCTCGCAAAAATGCTTCTTCTAGCTAGTAAATATAAATTAGAAATTGATTTTCATATAGACGAATCGACCATTGAGCCTGGAGCGGGAATAAAAGTTTTATTAGAGACAATCGAAAATTTAAAAATTAAAAGTATTCCAATTACTTGTAGTCATTTGAGTAGTCTTATTTCTCTAAGTCATAGAGAGATTTTAAATTTAGGAGAAAAAATGGCTGAGAAAAATATTAAAGTTATTGCTTTACCTCTAACAAATTTTTGGCTGCTCAATCGAAGTAATAAAACTACCTCATTAAAAAGACCAGTTGCTCCAATAAAGCAACTACAAAAATCACACGTGGATGTATCTCTTGGTAGTGATAACGTTCAAGATCCCTGGTACCCATTTGGTAATTTTGATCCTTTTTATATGTTGTCTTGCTCTATACCTATGCTTCAACTAAATCCCTGGGAGAGAATGACTCTATCTTCTATTTTTTTAGCTCCAAGCAGATTATTAAACTTAAAATGGGATGGTTTAATTAAAAAGGGTTGCCCTGCTGATTTTGTGATTTTAGATGCACAAAGATGGGCAGATGTTTTTTCGAGTTCATTAAAGAGAAAAGTGTTTATAAAAGGCGATTTATATTGCTAATCGGCTAATTTATATACAAAACAATAAAAATTAATTAATGACATCAAATACTCTTAAATTTATAGACAAATTTAGGGAAGTTAAAAACTTAGAGATAATTGAAAGCCAATCTGACATAAAAAGGCTATCAAAAGATTTTTATAACTACTCTCCAATCCTTACTGAAAAATTAGACGAATGTATTGCTGATTTGGTGGTAAGACCTTGTAATCACAAAGCAGTAAAGGAAGTAGCAGAAATTTGTTGGGAATTTTCTATCCCACTTACTTTAAGGGGTTCAGGTACAGGTAATTATGGACAAGCTGTCCCATTGTTTAAAGGAGTTGTAATGCAGATGAGCCACTTTAATAAGTTAGAAGAATTTGATCCTGATACAGGTTTTGTAAAAGTACAGTCTGGCTGTGTGATGGGAGATTTGAATAAACAATTAGAGAAATATGGGAGGGAATTGAGGTTGCTTCCCAGTACTTGGAAAACTGCAACAATTGGAGGTTTTATTGCAGGTGGATCAGGAGGCATTGGTTCAATTAGGTGGGGATTTTTAAGAGATCCAGGAAATCTTATTGGTTTAGAGGCAGTAACGATGAATGAAAAACCTGAATTATTAAAATTTGATGCTGAAGAATCCGAACCTCTAAATCATGCTTATGGGACTAATGGAATAATTACTTCTTTACTACTTGCTACCGATATCAAACGTAAATGGTATTCAATAGTTATCGACTGTATTGAATTTGAAAAAACAATAGAAATATTAAAAACTCTCACCAGCGCAGCAATTGATCTAAAACTAGGAGCAATTCTTGAAGAAGAAATTGTAGATCAAATGCCAAAATGGTTTAAAGGTAATGCTAGAAGTCACAAGATATTAATTCAATCTACTTTTGGAGGAACAAAAACGATCGAGTTGATTTGTAAAAAATTCAAAGTTGAATTTACCCTCCTTGGGGAAGAAGAAAAACTCGTTAATGGAATTTCTGAAGTCGTGTGGAACCATACAACTCTTCATATGAGGTCTAAGGATAAAAATTGGACTTATTTACAGATGCTTTTGCCACTTAATAATGAACTAGAATTGATTGATTTTTTGAGAAAAAAATGGGGTAGAAAAGTTCTTTGGCATTTAGAGGCAGTTTCTCAACAAGGATCACCGCGATTAGCGGCTTTACCTTTATTAAGGTGGAATGGGATAGATGAATTAAATGAAATAATGGAAGATTGTAAGAAACTTGGGGCGTTTATCTTTAATCCCCATGTTTTAACTGTTGAAGGCGGAGGCCTAGGAGTGGTTGACGCAGATCAAGTAAAAGCTAAATTAAAATTTGATCCAAGAGGGCTATTGAATCCTGGAAAATTGGAAGGTTGGGAAGTAAAGGAACAATTTAATATTTAACATTCTGTTTATTTGTAAATTTAATAAATTCAGCAACTAAAAAAATAGAACCCGTTAGGACAGGACGATTAGGTGGCCAATTTTCTAAGGAAAATAAATAATCAATGGCAAGTTCAAATGTTTTAAATTCAATTGTTTTTTGAAGGTCAATTTCTTTAATCTGAGAAAGATCTTTTAATTGCCAACTAGGTTGGTTTGGCACTGGCACAAGTAATAAGTGATCATTTTTCTTTAGAAGCGTTTTTAATATTGCGTAAAAATCTTTTTGTCTTTGGACGCCTAAAATCCAATAAATTCCTTTATCTTCATTCTCCCAATTGCTTCGCTCATGAGAGAGTGCTTTTGCAGCAGGATAATTATGCGCGCAATCTACAAGAATTTCTTTGTTCAAAAAATTTATTATTTCTAGCCTTCCCTTCCAGGATGTCTTTTTAAGACCTTCAGATATGTGTGTTTCTTTTATATTAAACCCCAAATTATTCAACGCTTCAATTGCTCCTACAGCTACTGAAGCATTTTGCTTTTGAAAAATTCCTTTTAATCCAAGCTCATAGCTGTTTGAAATTGAATCTTTCCAGATAATTTCTGCTCCAACCTCTTTAACTTTTTTGGTTATTAAATTTTCGACTTGACTATTTTGTTTGCATGAGATGACAATTGAGTTTTTTTTAATAACTGCTAATTTTTCTTCGGCAATTTTTTCAATAGTATCTCCAAGAAATTCTTTATGGTCTAAGCCAATATTTCCAATAGCAATTATTGGTCTAGATTTATGGGCTGTTGTCGCGTCTAATCTTCCCCCTAAGCCAGCTTCAAGAATGAGCAATTCAACTTTTTTTTTGTCAAAGAAATTTAGTGCGCAACAAATGATTTTTTCAAAAGGAGTTAATTCAAATGTTGAAAATTTCTCTTCTATTAATCTATAGATTTTTTCAAGATCAGTCTTGTTAATATTTTTTTTATTAACTCTAATCCTCTCGCATACGTCCAAAAGGTGGGGAGATGTTGTTACACCAAAATTTCTTTTAGCTTCAAAAAGTATATTTTCTAAATATGCCGCGATTGATCCTTTCCCATTGGTTCCAATAATTTGTATCGCGGGAATATTCTCGCAAGGATTACCAAGTTCTAGAAGAGCTTTTTTAATTCTTGATAAACCTAACTTGATACTCTCCCTTTCATATTTGGGCGATAATTCAAAAAATTTTAAATTTGCATTTTTCAAAATTTAAATTGCTACAACTCTTCAAAAATTGAATTTAGCTTATCCAAAAGAATATTTATTTCTCTTCGCGATATAACTAAAGGTGGGACAATCCTTACAACGTTCCCTCCTGCAGGAACTACCAGTAATCCTTTATCAAAAGCTTTTAATGTAATTTTTTTTGCATCAGCATAATCATCATTGATTACGAGACCTTGTATTAAACCTAAACCCCTTTTTCCGGCAATAATATTTGGAAATTTTTTTGACAATTCTTCAAATCCAGCACTTAATTGTTCCCCTCTTAGATAAACATTATTGATAAGATTTCTTCTATTGATTTCTTCTAATACCGTTAGGGCAGCTTTACAGGCGAAAGGGTTCCCCCCAAAAGTGCTTGCATGATCTCCTGGAGAAAAAATGTTGGCTTTTTCTTTTACTAATAATGCTCCAATTGCATGGCCTCCTCCTAATCCTTTAGCAAGCGTGAATCCATCAGGTTCAATTCCTAAATTCTCATAACCCCACATTTTCCCAGTTCGACCTACTCCACTTTGGACCTCATCTAAAATAAGAAGAGAATTATATTTATCACATATATCTCTCAGGCTTTTAAAAAATATTTTACTTCCAGGAATCACGCCACCTTCTCCTTGTATTGGTTCAACTAAAACGCCGGAAATTTTTTGATTATTATTTTCACACTCCTCAAATAATTTTTTTACCGAATCAAAATTGTTAAATTTAAAAAATTTGAACCCTTGAATCATTGGTTCGAAACCTTTTTGGTATTTGGGCTGTCCAGTAGCACTCAAGGCTGCCAGCGTCCTTCCATGAAAGCTAGATTCTGCGGCGAGAATAATTGATCCTTTACCTTTATTTGTTGTATTACCATATTTTTTAATTAATTTAATTGCTGATTCATTTGCTTCTGCACCACTGTTGCAGAAGAAGACGCTTTTAGCACAACTCATATTCGTTAAAGTTCTGCTTAATTGTTCTTGTTCCTCAATGTTGTAAAGATTGGAAATGTGCTGAATCTTTTTCAGTTGACTTGATAACCTTCTTCCTAAAACTCTATCGCTATGTCCAAGACTGCAAGTTGCTATACCAGCGACTGCATCAAGATACCTTTTACCTGTTTTGTCCCATAGCCAACAACCTTTTCCTTTTTTGAAAGATATATCGAATCGACTATAGGTATTCATCAAAGTGGGAGCGGTCGGACTTGAACCGACATACCCGAAGGTGCCGCATTTTGAGTGCGGTGCGTCTACCAATTCCACCACGCTCCCAAGGCTTTTGAAAAAATGAACTTTTTTATTATAACAAAAATCAACTCATTGACTATTGTTTTGCTAAAGGAACAGTTTATCAAGATAACGTTTGTAAATAGATAATCTTTTCGATAAAAACATAGAATTATTTATTGCATTTGCTGACAAGAAATGAGGGGAAAAAGAAAATTTTAAACATTTATGATACATTTTTGTGATTAAATGCGCTGAAAAATCCTTTTTTAAAGGAAATAGCTTCATGATTAGTAATATTGTGTTATATTTGAGAAAAAAGCAAATGTCTAAAACTCAAGCTAAAAAACTATCCTTAAAATTCGTCCCTTATCTCTTTATTGCAGTAACTATACTTACAACATTCGGATCTAATAGTGGAATTTGGGCATGAACGAATTCAAATTTAGTGGTCTAAATAAAATTTGGTCTAATCGCTTTCTGGCTTTATTTTTATTATTTTTGGGTTGTATTTCACTAATCAATATTGCTTACGTTTGAATCAACTTTCTTAGTTTTAAAAATATATTTGGAAAAGATTAAGCTGCTTCGAGTTTTGAAAGATTCTCAGATTTAGGTTTAATTTTATATTCATTCTTATATTCATTCTCTTTAAAAGTATTTTTACTGATCTCTCTAATTACTTTTACACCTAAATTTTTTAGTTTTAATTCAAAATTTTCATAACCTCTATCTAGATGTTCTAATCCATAGAAATTACTACTACCTTTTGCGATGATTCCTGCAATTATTAATGCAGCTGATGACCTTAAATCTGAGCCAACTAGGTTCATCCCATTAATTGTTTTAACACCTTTTATGTGAGCTACGTTTTTGTTTAGTTTTATACTGGCGCCCATTTCATTAAGTAAATAAATATGATTCATTCTGTTTTCGAAAATTGTTTCAGTTATCTTTGATTCACCATTTGCGATTGTCATTAGAGTTGTAAATGGTGCCTGCAAATCAGTAGGAAAGCCTGGGAAAGGAGCTGTTTCAATATCTACTCCTTTGATCTCTTTACTCTTGATAGAAATCGAATTACCTTTAATCGTAATTTTACTCCCACTCTCTTGAAGCTTATTAGTGACAGCTTCAAGATGATGTGGGATTACTGGAGCAATTGTTATTGAAGAGGAAGTTGCAGCAGCAGCTATTAGAAAAGTTCCAGCTTCTATTCGGTCTGGAATTACTTTATGGGTACATCCGCCAAGTTTATTAACACCATCAATAATAATTGTTTCTTTACCGGAGTCATAAATTTTTGCTCCCATTTTATTAAGCATTTGGCATAAATCTTGAACTTCAGGCTCTCTAGCAGCATTTTCAATAGTAGTTCTTCCTTTGGCTAAAGATGCTGCCATTATTAAAGTTTCAGTCGCACCTACACTTGGACAATTTAATTTAATATGAGTGCCATGAAGTCTATTTTTGTTCCCCCTTGTTTTTGCCTTTACAATTCCCTCTTCAATAATAATGTCTGCACCTAATGCGATTAGTCCATTAATGTGCTCGTCTATTGGCCTTGAACCAATATTGCATCCACCTGGTAAAGGTACTTGAGCTTCTCCAAATTTAGTTAATAGTGCACCTATACAAAAGAAACTAGCTCTTAATCCTTTAACAAGTTCATATGGAAGTTCTTTAATCGAAATAGTTGTTGGATCTATTTCTAGTTGGTTGTTTTTACGAACTAAATTCACTCCTAAATTCTTTAAGATATTCCCCATCTTTTCAATATCAGTGAGAAAAGGTACATTTTCAAGAATTATTTTTTCATTAGTTAGCAATGATGAGGCTAATAAAACTAATGCGGAATTCTTCGCACCACTTATTTCAACTATTCCATTTAACTTGCCTTGGCCAAGAATCTTTAAATTTTGCGATTTAAGATATGACTTCGTTTTGCTTCCGCAAATCATTAAGACTTAATTTATTAGATTCATCATGACAAACTAATAATATTAAGTCCACCCTATGTAACGTCATGAATATTAATTAAAAGTGAAAATGTATTTTTTGATTTCTTGGGAAATAAAAATTTAATAAATAATTGATCAAAATATTTATGTAATTAAAATATAGTTGATAACAAATTTTTCAAAATAATCATAGAAAATACTTTTTTAAAAATAACTAGTAAAAACAATAATCTAGTTAAAAGATTTAGATCATTTAAAAGAGGATCATCTTCAAAAGATCAAGACTTTTTTTGCATAGAGGGCACACATCTAATTGAAGAATTGCTGAAGTCTGGGAAAAATCCCTCTAAGATTTTAGTTACCGAAAAATGGCTAAAAAAGAATCAAAATCTAAGCAAAAAATTTGATGAGATATTAATAAATATTGTCTCAGAGGAAGTCTTGGCATCTGCGATTTCAACAATTAATCCAGATGGGATAGCAGCTTTAGTAGAGATTTCAGCAATACCTAATTATCAATTTAATAGAAAAGATGATTTTGTTCTTGTTCTCGACAGAATTCAAGATCCTGGGAATATGGGTAATCTATTTAGAACCGCTTTAGCTGCGGGTGTTAATGCAATTTTTTTAGCTGGAGGTGCGCACCCATTAGGCCAAAAGGTATTAAGAGCATCCTCAGGTGCAGTTTTTCATCTGCCATTTTTAAGATTTGATGGCATTGAAGAAGAAATATTAAATTCTTTACTTAAGTCTTTGTCTGAATTATCAAATGTAGGATTTAAGATTTTCTCTACTAGTAGTCATAATGAGAGTTCAAAAAAACCTTCAAAACCTTACTGGGAAGTTGATTGGTCTAGACGTACAGCATTAATTTTGGGTAATGAAGGTCAAGGTATTCATAAAAAAATTCAAGAAGCTTTTAATGAAACAATTACAATTCCGCATAGTGAGATTGTAGAATCATTGAATGTGGCTTGTGTTGCAGTTCCATTATTACTAGAACGAAAAAGAGTCGCATACACCTCTAAATAAATAAATAAAAAGTGACTGATTCAAGTTTTGACTTTGATTTAATCGTAATAGGAGCAGGATATGGAGGTTTTGATGCCGCTAAACATGCTGCTGGTAAGGGACTAAAAGTCGCAATAGTAGAATCCTCTGATATGGGTGGCACTTGTGTTAACAAGGGTTGTGTTCCATCTAAAGCCCTTTTGGCTGCAAGTGGAAAAGTTAGAGAAATAGCTAATTATGAACATTTAGCTAAATTTGGTATACATGCTTCACCAGTAAGGTTCGAGAGATCAAAAATTGCAGATCATGCAAATAATTTAGTTTTAAATGTTAGAGAAAATTTAACAAAGACTCTTAAAAGGAGTGGAGTTGAAATTATTTTGGGCATTGGAAGAATTGAAGGAAATCAAAAAGTAGGTGTAAGAGATAAAAACGGAATTGATAAAATTTTCACATGTAAGAATATTGTTATAGCAACAGGCTCTTCCCCTTTTGTGCCCCGCGGAATAACTTTGGATAATAGGACCGTATTTACTAGCGATGATGCGGTTAAACTTGAGTGGCTTCCAAAATGGATAGCAATTATTGGAAGCGGATATATAGGTCTTGAATTTGCTGATGTTTATACCGCGCTTGGTTGTGAAGTTACCATGATCGAGGCTTTGGAGAATATTATGCCAACATTTGATCCAGACATCACTAAAATTGCTAAGAAGAACCTTATTCAAGCAAGAGATATAGACACAAAATCAAATGTCTTTGCGACAAAAATAACACCTGGATGCCCTGTAAAAATAGAACTGACTGATGCAAAATCTAAGGAAGTTGTAGAAACTTTAGAAGTGGATGCTGTACTAGTGGCAACTGGCAGAAGTCCTAATAGTAATAACTTAAATCTTGAGTCGGTTGGTATTGAAACAGTAAAAGGTTTCATTCCTGTAGATGATCAAATGAGAGTTAAGAATGGTGATGAAATAATACCTAACATTTGGGCTGTTGGAGATGTAACGGGCAAACTAATGCTTGCCCATACAGCTGCAGCGCAGGGTACTATTGCTGTTGATAATATTTGCGGTGGTAATATCGAAATTAATTATAAAAGTATCCCCGCAGCAACCTTTACGCACCCAGAGATAAGTTCAGTTGGTCTCTCTGAAGTTGAAGCTAAAGAGATATCTACAAAAGAAAATTTTACTTTGGGAGTTGTCAAAAGTTTCTTTAAGGCTAATTCAAAAGCATTGGCTGAATTAGAGAGTGATGGATTGCTAAAGTTGATTTTCAACAAAGATAATGGGAAAGTATTAGGAGCTCATATTTTTGGGTTACATGCAGCTGATTTAATTCAAGAAATTTCGAACGCTATTGCAAGGAACCAAGATGTAATTGAATTATCTAAAGAAGTTCATACTCATCCTACTCTTAGTGAAGTAGTTGAGGTCGCATATAAACAGGCGGCTTCTCAAATAAAATAATATCTAAAATTAATGGAGATAAGACGCAGGCCACCAAATCCAACAGTAAGGGTAGAAAATTTAGAATATGCTGTACCTAATAGAGAAGCACAAGCAAAAAATATTCTGGAAGAAATTGTATGGCATAAGGATATTGAAATTAAGAATTTTAAAAAAATAGTCTCTTTAGAAGATCTCATCAAAAAGATTGAAAAACTTCCTACTCCCAAAGATTTTTACAAAAATATCTTGGAGTCAAAAATAAAACCAGGAGTTATTGCTGAAATAAAAAAAGCTAGTCCGAGTAAAGGCGTTATTAGAAAAGATTTTAACCCTGAAAACATAGCAATTTGTTATGAAGGATTAGGCGCATCATGTATCTCAGTACTTACCGATAAAAGGTTTTTTCAAGGTAGTTATGAAATACTCGAAACTGTAAGGAAATCAACTAATCTCCCTCTACTCTGCAAAGATTTTATTATTTCTGCTTATCAGATTTATAAAGCAAGGGTATCTGGTGCTGATGCAATATTATTAATCGCTGCGATTTTAAGTGATGATGATTTAATTTATTTAAAGAAAATAGCTGATAATTTAAAGATGAGTGTTCTTGTTGAAGTCCATAACTCTAATGAATTAGAAAGGATTCTAAAGTTAAAATCTTTTAATTTGATTGGAATAAATAATAGGGACTTAAAGACTTTTAAAACGGATTTAAAAACATCAAAAGAATTGATGCATAGGTATGCAGATATATTTTCAAAACAAAATATTATTCCCATAAGTGAATCTGGAATTAATTGTTCCGAAGATTTAGAATCGCTTAGATCTATTGGAATCATGGGAGTATTAATTGGTGAAACTTTTATGAGAGAAACTGATATTGAACAATCGTTCAAGAAATTATTTAACTCAATTTAATATTGACTTCAAATCGTGCTATAAAATTTAATAAACAGAGTTGTACTGAATATATATATGCAGGCTGTGATTTTAACAGGTATTGTAGCAGGATTTGTGCATGTAGTAAGTGGCGCTGATCATCTAATTGCAATGGCACCAGCAGCGATTAATAATCCCCAAAAAGCTTTTAAAAATAGTTTCTCATGGGGCTTGGGACATTCTTCAGGAGTCCTCTTGTTAGCTTTTCTAGCAATTTTTATTAAGGATATTACGCCATTAAACAAATTTTCTAGTATTGCCGAATTCCTGGTTGGAATTTCACTTCTAATTGTTGGAGTATTTGCTATAAAAAATTCTTTTCAATTAAGTATCCACTCGCATTCCCATAAGCATGAGAATGGAATTGCCCATCGTCACTTTCACTTTCATGTTAAGGAACAAAAAAATAATTATAAACACTCACATGCTTTGACTGGTTTAGGCTTGCTACACGGTATAGCTGGAGGTTCACATTTTCTTGCGGTTCTTCCTGCTTTAGCACTACCTTTAACAAGCGCTTGCTTATATTTGATTTCATATTTGATTGGTTCACTCATTAGTATGAATCTTTTTACTTGTTTAATATCTTTTACTACCTTTAAAGCAAGTCAAAAATTTATTAAAAGATTAATAGCTGTAGCAGGAGGGCTTTCCTTTTCTTTGGGATTATTTTGGATTCAAAGAAGTGCTTCTGTTTTTTTGAATTAAAAAATTTTTTAATTTAGGAATAATTAATTTAGAGGTAACAATCCCAATTATTTTTTCGTTATTGATTAATCCAAATTTATTACTATCTTCGCTAAATTCAATATTGTCGCCAATAACCTCAACGTTATTTTGATTTACTGAATTTATCCTTTTTATTAGGTTTTTATTTTTAATTGGATGTTTAAAAATAACTATTTGTCGATTTTTAAGTATTGATTTATTCTTTTTATATTTTTTAAAAAATACAATATCACCTTCCTTTAGGTAAGGAATCATCGATTCACCACTAATAATCGCGGTTTTTCTTAAACCTAAAAAAAATAAAATAAAATCAAAAAAACTTTTGAAAATAACTTTGATTAACTAGCTTTTACAAAAGCGTCTGATCTTCCTTTTGAAGCCCAGAAAATATTATGAATTTTTTCTACATAACTCATGAGTTCTTCAGCTTGGGCTAAGTCAATATTAACTTTGCATGCACTGCATAATTTGGCCGCCTTCCAAATGGTTTCATGTAAGTCTGGATAAGTTTCTAAGTGAACAGGTTTAAAGTAATCTGTCCACAAAATTAGAATCTCTTTCTTTGTTTCTTTTGCTTGATCTTCTTTAACTGCAACATATCTAGCAAATGTATTACTGTATGCAGCCCACTCTGTTGAATCAGTGCTAGAAGGAGCTTCTAATGCAATAAGTTTTTTTGTCATTGATAAAACTGCTTCAGCTGCAACTCTCGTAGATGCTGGGTCGTAAACACCACAAGGACCATCACAATGAGCATGGACTGTTGTTGGGGATTTTTTATCTAGAAAAGAATTGATGAATTTACTTAACATTTCAAATACTTGGTGTTGTATATATATTACTTGGAGATTAACTAAATTGAAAAGTCTTAGATATTTTTCTTACTTAATTTAATTGACTTTTAATAATTCAACTTCAAATATTAAAGTCGCATTAGCAGGTATTACATTTCCAGCTCCTCTTGATCCGTATCCAAGTTCCGGAGGTATTGTTAATTTTCTTTTGCCTCCAACTTTCATGCCTGCTACACCTTCGTCCCAACCTTTTATTACTCGTCCAGCACCCAAGGGAAAGCTGAATGGAGCTCTGCCGATACTGGTATCAAATTGTGTCCCATCTTCTAGTGTTCCTGTGTAATTTACAGTAACTGTTTGCCCAGCACTAGCCTCATCTCCTTCCCCGTTTACGATATCTGCAATAATTAGACCACTTTCTGTAGTCCTTGAATTGTTGTCTGATGGTGTTTCTTCTGCCATAGCGAAAAGTATAGGATTTGGATCTGATGGGTCTAGTTCAAATAAATTATTATTTGATACATTTGATGATTTTGCAACAGGTGTTCTTTGAACTGACTGAGGTTCTGATTCAGCAGCATTAACAACTTGAGGTGAATTAAATTGACTGAAAAGAGTTAATGAAACGCAAAAAACAAAAACTGCAAAACTAATAAAGACTTCTTTCACTTAAATTTTGAAAGTTACTAAAACTTAGTCTACAGAATGAAGGTACAATAAATGGGTGATTATAAATTTAATTTCGTATTTTTAGATTGTTAATCCCAACTCAAATTAAAAGTCTAAGACAATATTTTTACCCTTGTTTAGGAGGGATTTTAGGAGGAATTTCAGTTTCAACTCATTTTTGGCTGATTTTTATGCCGATATCATTATTTATTTTATGGAAGGGAAGTGAAAGGAGAATAGCAAATTTTTGTTGGGGTTTTTTCTTTATCTTGATAAGTCATTCTTGGCTTTATGATCTTCATCCATTGACATGGCTTGGGTTTTCATGGCTTGAAAGTTTAATTATTGCCATTTTAATATTATTATTCTGCGCTTTTTTGGGTGGGATATTAGTTTATTTATGGGGATTGTTAGTTAAAATTATTCTCTGGAAAGAGGATGTTTTTAGCATGAAAATATTATCTTTAACAGTAAAAGTATTTTTTTTATCTTTGACTTGGGGTATTGGTGAATTGATACTTTCTCAAACACCTTTTTTTTGGATAGGTTTAGGAGAGAGTCTTATCCCAGGTGATATTTATCTTGCTGGTTTAGCAAGATGGATTGGTGCAAGTGGTTTATGCGTATTACAAATATTGATTGGATTTTGGATTTTTTATATTCAAGGTAGATGGAAAAGAAAACTTTACTTTAAAAAAATATTTCTTTTAGGAATTTTGTTTTTTACTTTCTTACACTTATTTGGAGGTTTAACAACTCCAATAAAAAGAAATTATGAATATCCACCAGTAGCTATTTGGCAAACTAATATACCAACAAGAGAAAAATTAAAAATAAATGATGAATTTATTGAAGAAAAGCTATCTATCGCTCAAAAATATGCTTTATCAAACAAAGCTAAACTTCTTGTTGCTCCTGAAGGAACTCTATCTAATAATTTTTATTTTTCTAAAGGCATTAAGGTTAATACCTTGTCAGGAGGTTTCAGAAATTCAAATAATGAATTAAGAAGTTCTTTACTCGGATTTCAAATTGGAGATAAATCTTTTACCTCATATATAGATAAAAATAGACTTGTTCCATTAGGTGAAAAAACACCTAGATTTCTAGATAGTTTTACAAGAGGATTATCCGCAGTAGGAGGAATTCAACCAGGCTCTGATTCAAGATTTTTTGATCCTAAATTTACACAACCTCTAGCGGTGGCTATTTGTTATGAAATTAGTGATGGATTGAAAATAAGAAAGGCTATTAATAGCGGTGCAAAACTAATAATAACTGCAGCAAATTTGGATCCCTATCCAACTAAGCTTTATAATCAATTCCTGTCTTTGGCAAGATTGAGAAGTATTGAAAATAAAAAAGATAATCTGCTTGTATCAAACACTGGTCCTTCGGGCTTAGTTCAAGATGATGGAAAAATAATTAAACTTTTAGATTATGATGTTGAGCAAAATGAAATAGTGTTCCCTAATTTTTCATCCGAAAAGACTTTCTATACAAAATTTGGAGATAAACCTATTTTGTTTTTGTTTATATTATTTATGGGATTAAATGTCTTTTGGAAAATTAACTAATTAATCCACCACCTAATAAAATTTCTCCTTTATAAAAAACTGCAGCTTGTCCGGGCGTTACCGAACTTTGATTTTCTTCAAATATTAATTTAAATGTTTTAGTTGGATTATCTAAATTTTTCAAAGGGATTAAAGTTCCTTTTACTGGATGACTTCTATATCTGATTTGTGCTTCTACTTGTATCTCTTGCTTAGGTTCTTCGATTGAAACCCAGTTAACCTTAGTAATTATTGCTTCTCTATTAAATAAATCACTTTTATCTGCTACATAAACTATGTTTTTTATCCTGTCTAAACTTTTTACATATAATGGTTCCGGCCAAGCGATGCCTAAACCTTTTCTTTGACCTACTGTAAAGTGCTGAATACCATTGTGCGTTCCAAGGACTTTCCCATTTACATGCACAATTTCTCCTTCTTTAGTTTCAATGTGTTCGTCGATAAATCTCTGCATTGATCCATAATGCTCAACTAAACATAAATCTTGACTTTCTGGTTTTTGAGCAGTTCTAAGGCCTAATCTCAGGGCTTCCTTTCTTGTTTCTTCTTTTTTCATTTCACCAAGAGGAAATTCTAATCTGCTTAGTACTTCTTGTGAAAGAGAATAAAGAAAATAACTTTGGTCTTTGTTTTCGTCAGCACCTCTGAGAAGAAGGAAGTCCTTAAATACAAAGCTCTTGCAATCAAGTGTTTCAGCATAAGATGATTTTTTTATCCTTGCGTAATGTCCGGTCGCAATATAAGTAAAGTCTTTTTTGTTTATTGCGTAATTAAGCATCTCTTCAAACTTCACATTTTTGTTGCACATCGAACATGGAAGTGGAGTGAATCCTTTCTCATAACTTTCAGTAGTTTTTTTTATTACCTCTTTTTCGAAAATTTCTCTTGAGTCTATTATTTTATGATTAATTCCCAAATCTTCACAAAGACCAGCAGCATCTACTAATCCTTCAGAACAACAGGAGCCTTGTCCTTTCATTAGCCAAAGAGTTAGTCCCTCAACATTCCAGCCTCTTTCTACAAGAAGAGCAGCTGAAAGGGAACTATCTACGCCACCAGAAAGACCTACAATAATATTTTTCTTCTTTTTAGTTTTATCATTAGAAGAAAAAAAGTTCTCTAATTTTTTATCCTTTTGTGTCTTTAACATGGAAGTTTAAATTTTTGAACAGTTCTTCAATTGCTTTGTACTAATTATGAATGAAATTGTATGGCCAACAATTGACTCTAAACATTTAATTGTTGATTCAAAGCAAATGTTGATATTAGAGAAAGAAATGTTTTCTGATGGAATGCCTCAAGAAGCATTGATGGAAAAAGCTGGTATTCAAATTAGTAGATGGCTCTTGAAAAGGAAACCTCTTCTAAAGTATGGAATAACTGTTTTTATAGGTCCTGGGCATAATGGTGGGGATGGTGCAGTAATAGCTAGAGAGCTTTTTTTGAAAGGTTTTTTAGTAAAGGTATGGTGTCCATTCCCGATAAAAAAAACATTAACAAATAACCACCTTAATTATCTTACATCTATTGGTGTCACAAAATTAGTAGAGTCCCCTGATGCAAATGGCAAAGAACTTTGGATTGATGCGGTTTTTGGTAATAATCAAACAAGAAAAGTTGATAATAAATTAATTAAACTTTTTAATCAAAAATTTCATAACAAATATGGCAAGGTAATAAGTATTGATATTCCAACAGGATTATGTCCTGATAAAGGAGAGCCTTTTTTAGATAACGCAGTAAAGGCAGACTATACCTTAACAATTGGTCTTAATAAGATTGGGTTGACGCAAGATTCTGCATTACCTTTTATTGGAGAATTGCACCATATAGATGTTGGGGTGCCTTTTAGTAAACTGTCCAAAGTTGATAAAAAGATTTTTAAGGTTACTTACAAAGATTTAAAAAATATTGATTTACCTTCTTTACCAAAAAATTCCAACAAATATAAACGAGGTAGAACATTATTAATAGCTGGAAGTGAAAAATATCCTGGTGCTGCATACTTAGCATTAAAAGGCGCGATAGCAAGTGGAGCAGGCTATATCTCGGCTGTCCTGCCTGAGTTAGTTGCTGAATCTATTTGGCAAGTTGCGCCAGAAATAGTTTTAAAAGAAACTATGCAATCTAACCAAAATGGAAATGCATCTTTATTTAGTTCATTAAAAAATATTGATTTAAGTGCATTTGATTCAGTAGCTGTCGGCCCAGGAATTGGAGTTGATATTTATGATTGGCAAAAATCAAAAGACATTCTCATTGGTTTTGAAGGATTATTGATCTTGGATGCAGATGCACTTAATAGGATTTCGGAATCTAAGTTTGGGTCAAATTTCTTTTTAGAGAGAAAATTTAAAACATGGATTACACCACATAGCAAAGAATTTCGAAGGTTATTCCCTAATATCAATTCTGCTACCAATTTAGGGCTAGCTTTTGATGCAGCAAAAGAATTTAATATTAGTATTCTATTTAAAGGAGCTAACAGCATAGTTGCTGATAGTAAAAAAGTTTGGCAACTTTTCGGAACCGATTCACAGACAGCTCGAGCTGGATTGGGTGATCTTTTATCTGGATTTATAGCTGGTAGTTCTGCGATTGATTTAACCTTGTGTAGAAATATATCAACAGATTTTTTTACTAAATATGTACTTTTGCATTCATTTGCCGCATCGAAGTGCAAAAGTGGGTCAAATGCTTCTGCTATTGGCTACGAATTGTCAAAATTAATGAGAAATATAAAAATGAGACAAATATCTTGAAAGAAACAATTTAAGAGAGTTATTTATAGTTTTAAACACATAAGTGTACAAATATAACGTGAAATCTGAAGCGCGTATTAAATATTTGGCTATTTCTTTAAAAGTGTAGGAGAGTTTTAATACCTTACCAGGTCAACAAAATGGTTTCATCACTACCAACACAAGCAGAACAACCTAAAAGGAGGAGTAATGATCCAATAAGTTGGTATTTGCAGAACATCGGTAGAGTCCCTTTATTAACTCCCGCCGAGGAGATTGAATTGGGTAATCAAGTCCAGAAAATGATGATTCTTACAGAAGACGGGCAATTAAATGAAAAGATTAATGAATTTACAACTCAGCAAAAAAGAACAATAAAAATTGGTCGAAGAGCTAAAGAAAGAATGATGAAAGCTAATTTAAGGTTAGTTGTAAGTGTGGCAAAAAAATATCAAGGTAAAGGACTGGAACTTCTTGATCTAGTACAAGAAGGTTCTCTTGGGTTAGAGAGGGCTGTTGAAAAATTTGACCCCACAAGGGGATATAAGTTCTCTACTTATGCTTTTTGGTGGATTAGACAGAGTATGACAAGAGCAATTGCCTGTCAATCAAGAACAATCCGTTTACCTGTTCATTTAAGTGAAAGGTTGGCTTCCATTAGAAAAGTTAGTAGAGATTTGGCTCATAAACTTGGTGCCATGCCAAGCAGAATTGAAATTGCAGAGGCAATGGAAATTGATGTAGAAGAATTGGATTCTGTTTTGAGACAAGCTTTATCTACTAGTAGTTTAGATGCCCCAGTTAATGGAGATGATGGCAGGAGCTTTTTAGGTGATTTGATTGCAGATAGTAATAATGAAGAACCTTTAGACCAAGTTGAACAAAAAATGCATCAAGAACAACTTGGTAAGTGGTTAAGTCATTTAAGCGAGCAAGAACAACACGTCCTCAAATTAAGATTTGGACTTGATGCAAATGAGAGACATACTCTCGCTGAAATTGGAAGGCTATTAGAGGTTTCGAGAGAAAGAGTAAGACAAGTTGAACTAAAGGCACTAAGAAAATTAAGAAATTTGACTAGAAAATTACCTAGCAGTATTTAATCTAATCTTCTGCCCAAATATATTTAGTTAATTCTTGTGTAGGGGGTTCGGGTGCTTCAATAGCATTTTTAACTGAATCCGATATCTCTTTATCAATTTTCTTTTCAATAAGTTTTAATTCTTCTTCAGTTGCGAATTTACCATCAACAATTTCTTGGGCTAATTTCTTAATGGGATCTCTTTTTCCCCAAAACTCCTTCTCTTTTTCAGATCTTAATTCATCTGGATCTGCGAGAGAATGCCCTCTGTATCTATAAGTCAAGCATTCTAAAAGTGTGGGACCTTCTCCTGCTCTAGCGCGCTCAATTGCCCTTTGTGCTGCCCCTCTAACGGCTAATACATCCATTCCATCAACCTCCTCGCCGTGCATGCCAAAAGCAGACGCTTTTCTCCAAATTTCAGGATTGCTAGTAGCTCTATCGTGAGCCATACCAATAGCCCATTTATTATTCTCAACAACAAAAATTATCGGTAATTTCCACAACTGGGCCATATTTAAACATTCAAAAAACTGCCCATTATTGCAAGTCCCATCGCCAAAGAATGCTGCAGTGACAGCATCACTATTACTATTACCAGCAACTTCTTTTTTGTATTTACTTGAAAAAGCTGAGCCTAAGGCAACTGGAATTCCTTCTCCAATAAATGCATATCCTCCGAGTAAGTGATGCTCTCTTGAAAATAAGTGCATGGATCCACCTCGGCCTTTGCTACAACCAGTAGCTTTACCAAAAAGTTCACTCATTACTTCAAATGAGGGAACTCCTGCACTTAGTGCATGTACATGATCGCGATAGGTGCTACAAAACCAATCATGTTTCTTTCTCATAGCGCCAATTACTCCCGTGCTTATAGCCTCTTGACCGTTATATAAATGAACGAAACCAAACATTTTTCCCCTGTAATACATTTCTGCACACTTATCTTCAAACCTACGACCAAGCGTCATGTCTTCAAAAAGAAATAATCCGGTTTCTCGATCTAATTCGGCTTTTTTTATGTCTTGAAGATTTGAGATTCTCTCTACGTGTGTTTCCAAGAAAAATACCTTAATGAAGTTTTGATTTGTTAACATTCTAAGCTGTGAAGGGCGATTTTCATGATTTTTTTTAATAACTCTGTAAGACCTTGTGAAAAAAATTTTTAACTTGATAAGATTTGTCTAAGAATTTTCAATAGGATATTTGTTTGGAACTTCCTTTAGACCATTTTCGTTTAATTGGCGTAAGCCCCTCAGCAACTTCTGAGGAAATATTAAGGGCGTTTCAATTACGGTTAGATAAAACACCCGATGAGGGTTTTACTTATGAAGTTTTAACCCAAAGATCTGAGTTACTTCGCCTCACTGCCGATTTACTTACAGATCCAGAAAGCAGAAGAGAGTACGAAAATTTGTTATTAAATGGGAAGTCCGGATTAGAATTTTCCTCAAATAGAGAAGTAGCAGGATTAATACTTCTTTGGGAATCGGGTTCACCAAAAGAAGCTTTTAAAATCACGAGAAAAGCATTGCAGCCCCCGCAAACTCCAGCTTTAGGAAGTACTAGAGAAGCTGACTTAACATTACTGGCTGCTTTAACAGCTAGAGATTCTGCAATTCAAGAACAACAGCTTAGATCTTATTCGAACGCGGCGGACTTTTTAAATGAAGGTATACAACTTCTACAAAGAATGGGAAAACTTGGAGACATAAGAAAAGAACTTGAAGAAGACTTGGTTGCTTTGCTTCCTTACAGAATCCTAGATCTACTTAGTAGAGATCTAAATGATCAAGATTCTCATAAAAAAGGCTTAATTATGTTGGAAAATTTAATAATAAAAAGAGGTGGTTTGGAAGGTAATAATAAATCTGAATATAAAGATTATTTAGATCAGCAAGAGTTTGAAGATTTTTTTAAACAAATTAAGCCATTTTTGACAGTGCAAGAACAAATTGATTTGTTCCTTGAATTACAAAAAAGAGGATCATTAGAAGCAGGATTTTTAGCTTTTCTATCCTTAACAGCTATTGGTTTCTCTAGAAGAAAGCCGGAAAAATTATTTGAGGCGAGAAGAATTTTAAAGAAACTAAATTTATCAGGTCTTGATTCAATGCCTCTAGTCGGTTGTTTAGACTTGCTCTTAGCTGATATTGACCAATCCTCTGCAAGGTTTTCAAGTAGTTCTGATGAAAATTTACGAGATTGGCTTAATAATTATCCTGGAAATAAGTTAGAAGCGATATGTATATTCTGTAAAAATTGGTTAGAGAATGATGTTTTAGTTGGGTATAGAGACATTGACTCAAAAGAGGTGGATTTAGATTCTTGGTTTGAAGATAAGGAAATTCAAGAATTTATTGAAAAATTAGAAAAGAAATCAAATAAAATTTCAATTAGATCAAATCTTCAGAACCAACAGATTGAGAAGGAATCCCCCATAAAAACGACTGAAGATTTTGATAATTTATTGGGAAATATTGATGAAAGGAGATTGCCTTGGCCTGGTGGTATAAAACAAGATTATGAAAAGGTTGAGATCAAAGACAACGAATTCAATGAGGAATACTTTAAGAAAAAACCAATAGAGTTCTATAATTTTTTAATTGAAAAAATAGCTGAATTAAAGTTTAGTTTTGGTGAATTTTTGAAGGATAATGAGATTCTTAATCGGTCCCCTTATTTAATTTATATTTATTCGTTTTTGATCTTATTTGCATTTGGTATTGTTATTGGATCTTTAAGAAATAATTTAAAAAAATCAATTCAGGAGGAAGCTATTGCTGAAAAACCTCTAATTGCCATAGCTAAAAATCAAAAGATTAGTGAGAAAGATATTATTCAAGAAATAAAAAAAAATCCTTCAAGCAAATTGAATTCTACTCCTGAGAAATCTACTTCAATGATTTCCTATGAATTCAAAGAACTTAATACCCCTTCACCTTCTTTGGAAGAACTTAGGAATTTAATTAATGGATGGCTTGTAAGTAAGAGTAATTACTTATCTGGAAAGAGTGAAATTAATCTTTCTAACATTGTTAGTAAAGGTTTGATTGATCGAACAATCGAAGAAAGACAGAACGATATCAAGAAGGGGATTTATAAAGAAATTAATTCCCAAGTACTTAAGATTGATTTGGAATCACAAACTTCATCTCGGATAGTTGTTTTAGTTGAATTAAATTATCTAGAGAGAATAGTCAAGAAATCTGGAGAATTTGTTAATGAAACATCATTGACTCCACTTAAAGTTAAATACATTTTCGGATTTTCAAATAAATCATGGAAATTGGTTGATTTCGTGAGCGGCTTGTAATTACAAACTTCAAGATCATCTATAATGATTAAAATTAATTTTTTTAATAATGTTTGATGAACTCTCGTCACGCTTTGAAGACGCAGTAAAGGGTTTAAGAGGCGAAGCAAAGATTAGTGAAAATAACATTAACGATGCCTTGAAGGAGGTAAAAAGAGCTCTCCTTGATGCAGATGTTAGTTTGTCTGTAGTAAAAGAGTTTATATCAGATGTCAAAAATAAAGCTATTGGAGAAGAAGTAGTTAGGGGTGTAAACCCAGGTCAAAAATTTATAGAAGTTGTAAATAAAGAATTGATTAACATTATGGGGAATGAAAATTCTCCATTAAACGAAAATGAAAATAGTCCTACAGTAATTTTGATGGCTGGACTTCAGGGAGCGGGTAAAACAACTGCAACAGGGAAATTAGGACTTTATTTGAAGGAAAAAGATAAAAAAGTTCTTTTGGTTGCTGCAGATATTTATCGACCAGCAGCTGTAGAGCAGCTTAAAACATTGGGAAGTCAATATGACTTGGAAGTTTTTTCTGCTAAAGAAAAAAATAGTAAACCAGAAGACATAGCAAAGGAAGCACTGAATTTTGCTAGTGAAAATAATTTTAATTCGATAATTATTGATACAGCAGGAAGATTGCAAATTGATGATTCCATGATGAGTGAAATGGTTCGAATAAAAGAAGTTTCTAATCCTGATGAGGTTTTGCTTGTTGTTGATTCAATGATTGGGCAAGAAGCTGCGGACCTAACAAAGTCATTTCATGAAAAAGTAGGAATTTCAGGAGCGATATTAACTAAGTTGGATGGAGACTCAAGGGGAGGTGCTGCTTTATCAATTAGAAAAATAAGTGGTAAACCAATCAAATTTATAGGTGTCGGTGAAAAAATAGAGGCACTGCAACCATTTCATCCAGAGAGAATGGCTAGCAGAATTTTAGGCATGGGTGATGTATTGACACTTGTTGAAAAAGCCCAAAAAGAAGTTGAGCTTGCTGATGCAGAAGCGATGCAAAAGAAACTTCAAGAAGCGACGTTTGATTTTAATGATTTTGTTAAGCAAATGAGATTAATTAAAAGGATGGGATCACTTGGCGGATTGATTAAATTGATTCCTGGAATGAGTAAAATTGATGATGGGATGATAAAGGATGGAGAGGATCAACTTAAGAAAATAGAATCCATGATCTCTTCAATGACTCTTGAGGAAAAACAAAAACCTGAGGTTCTTGCTGCTCAGCCTTCAAGAAGACAAAGAATCGCTCAAGGTAGCGGTTATGAAGCAAAAGATGTAGATAAAGTATTAGCTGATTTTCAAAGAATGAGAGGCTTTATGAAACAAATGTCGAACGGAGGAATTCCAGGAATGGGAGGAATGCCAGGAATGGGAGGAATGCCAGGAATGGGAGGAATGCCAGGAATGGGAGGGATGAGTGGTAATAAACCAACGAAAAAACAAAAAAATAACAAAAAGAAAAAAGGTTTTGCAGATTTATAGTTTCTAAATTTTTACCTTTAAATGATATTATTATTAAAAATGCATTAATTTAAGATGATTAAATTGCGCCTTAAGCGCTTTGGAAAGAAAAAAGAGGCAAGTTTCAGAATTGTTGCATGCAATAGTACTTCCAGAAGAGATGGTAGACCCCTACAAGAACTAGGTTTTTATAACCCAAGAACTAAGGAAACCAGGCTTGATACGGAAGCTTTAAGAATAAGACTTACTCAAGGTGCTCAACCAACTGATGTTGTGAGAACTTTATTAGAAAAGGGAGGGTTATTAGACAAAACGGAAAGACCCTCTATCGCAATTGGTAAAGCAAAGTTAGAGAAGGAAAAATTAGCTAAGGCTAAAACTAAAGATGAAGAAAATGATAGTAGTAAAGCTGAAAGCAAGAGTAATGAAGCTGAAAGCTAGTGATTTGATAAATTTTTATTCTTATACAATAACTAGATGAAGGAAGTTTCCAAAACTGGTCACTTCACAATTGATTTGCCAAGTCCTGATGCTGCTACAGCATTATCTGGACCCGGTAATTCTTTCTTAAAAAAGTTTGAGTCTCTTACAGGAGTTTCTTTAACTATAAGAGGCTTACAACTTGAAATGAATGGTGTTATGTCTAAAATTGAGAGAGCCTCAGCATTAGTTGAACTAACAAGACCAATTTGGGAACAAGGGTTAGAAGTCCCAGAGGTAGATCTTAAAGCGGCTTTAAGTTCTTTAAATATAGGAGAATCCTCTTCACATGCTGAACTTGGGAAAAAAGTTCTTGCGCGTTCCAAAGAAGGAAGATATTTAAGACCAAGAACTATAAGGCAAAAAGAATATGTTGAATCAATTGAAAACTATGATCTTACGTTCGCAATTGGTCCGGCTGGAACTGGTAAGACATTTTTAGCAACTGTTTGCGCGGCAAGACTATTGAATGAAAAAAAAATTGAAAAAATTGTTTTAACCAGGCCAGCTGTAGAAGCAGGTGAAAGTTTGGGATTTCTGCCTGGTGACTTGCAACAAAAAGTAGATCCATATTTAAGACCACTATTTGATTCTTTACATAGCATTTTCGGGTCTGATAGAACTAATTCGTTAATCGATAAGGGAATTATTGAAGTTGCTCCTTTAGCATTTATGAGAGGCAGAACCTTAGATAACTCAATGGTTATCCTAGATGAAGCACAAAATACTACTTGCTCTCAAATGAGAATGTTTTTGACCAGATTAGGAGAGAGATCAAAAATGGTTGTAAACGGAGATGTTACACAAATTGATTTAAAAAAAGATCAGGAAAGCGGCCTTATCGAAGCATCGAGAATTTTCTCTGAAAATCAAGATATAAAATTTTGTTATTTAACTATTGAAGATGTAGTTCGTCATCCTTTAGTTCAGAAAATTATTGAGGCTTATCAATAAATTTATAACTCTGGTGATCCGTACCCTGAAATTTTAAAAATCAAGTAGAATAAGACCATATTTAATAAAAAAAATGCCAGCAAGTAGTAATTTCAATCAAGCTATTCGTGAAGCACAAACTAGTTCAATTGTTGGACCTAATGTTGTTCAAAAAGCTTTACCTTATGTAGGTGGAGGTATGGTTCTAACTTCTTTAGGAGTTTTAGCAGGTGTCTCACTCATAGCAACAAATCCTGGGCTTTTCCAGCCTCTTTCAATAGTTGCATTAATTGCAGAATTGATTTTGTTTTTTATATCCACAAGTGCTGCAAATAATGCAAATAATGCTAAGGCTTTGCCTTTATTGACAGCTTTTAGTTTGTTAACTGGATTTACCTTAAGTGGAATAGTTGCTTTAGCAATAGGAACAATTGGCATTGGTTCGGTTGGAACAGCTGCCTTAGCTACAGGTATAACTTTCGTTATTGCCTCTTACACTGGCCAAAGAATGAGTGATAGTGTTGGTCAAGCTCTAAGTGGGGTAGTTGGTCTTGGTTTGATAGGGCTGCTAATAGCAATGTTTGTCCAATTGATTGGAGGATTCTTTGCTCCAGGAGTTTTTGGAGGTTCAGGCCTCGAATTGATAATTGCAGGATTTGGAACCGTCTTATTTGTTGCAATGTCTTTCGTGGATTTTTACACAATGCCAAGAAGATATAATGATGATCAATACCTTGCAGGGGCTTTAGGTATGTATCTAACTTATATAAACCTTTTTGTTTTTATATTGAGATTAATGATTGCCCTTCAAGGCGGTGGAAGAAGAGACTAAAGATTATTTAATTTTATAATTAAAGGCGTAGAAAAAATCTACGCTTTTTTATTTGGCGATATCAAGAATTTGTTTTTTTATAAATTCCTTTTGCTCTGAGTCATATTTTACCGAATTATCAAAACTATTTCCCATATTATCTAAGTCTATAAGGACTTGATTGACAGATTTTGTAACTGACTTAGTTTCTAGCATTCTCAAAATAGCCTTACATCTATCTGAAATGTTTTCCGATGTTATCTCATATTCATGATTATTATTTCTTCGATGAATAATAATTTGAGCGGAACTCATTATTAAATTTTTTACAACAATGTCTGTTACAGCATCACCACCTTCGTTCAGTTTGTAAATTAGTGAAAAAGGAAGTTTATCTAACAAAAAACAATCTTTATCTGATAAAGCGTATGCAAAAAATCCTCTAAGTCCATTTCTGGTTTTAGTTAGCTCTGCGATTCTATCTGCTAAAACCTCTTCGCTGAGTAAATCTTCAGCCCACTCTTTGCACCATTGCGCGGATATGTTTATTGCTTGCGTGAATGAAGCTTCTTTTAAATTTATGGTTTTTTTTTCCATTTTTGATCAGAATTTTATTATTGATGCATTAAAAGTCTTTGGCCAATTATAGATCTGGGTTTGTAACTTTACTAGGAAGGCCAAATGTAGGTAAATCTACTTTAATAAATAAATTGATTGGAGAAAAAATAACAATTACTTCTCCAATAGCGCAAACTACTAGAAATAAATTAAAAGGAATACTTACTACAAAAAATGGGCAAATTATTTTAGTTGATACGCCAGGTGTGCATAAACCTCATCATCGACTTGGAGAGATATTAGTAAAAAATGCAAAATCTGCAATTAATGGAGTTGATATGGTAATTTTTGTAATTGATTCAAGTGAAGAACCTGGTAGAGGTGATGAATATATTTTGAACTTTTTAATCGCAAATAAAACTGAGTTTATTGTTGCATTAAATAAGTGGGATTTGGTTAATAAGGAATTTAGGAATTCACGATTAGATCAATATAAAAGATTTTTTGGAATTAATAGAAACTTTCAAATTGTAAGTGCTCTTCAAGGAGAAGGATGTTCTGAACTAGTCGATATGGCACTGAATTTTCTTCCAGAGGGACCAAAACTTTATGGTGAAGAGACTATTTTCGATCAACCATTAGATAACTTATTGTCTGATTTAGTAAGAGAGCAGGTATTAATAAATACAAGAGAGGAGGTGCCTCATAGTGTCGCAGTAAAGATAGAAAAAAGAGAGGAAATAAGGAGAAAAAATGGCAAAGTTTTTACAGCTATTTTGGCTACTATTATTGTTGAAAGATCAACTCAAAAAGGCATTCTTATTGGTAAGAAAGGTTCAATGTTAAAAATGATTGGTCAGTCAGCAAGATCAAATATGTCAAAATTAATTAATAGTCCAGTTCACCTAGAGTTGTTTGTCAAAGTTGTTCCAAATTGGAGAAAAAAAGAATCAAGGTTAATTGAGTTTGGTTATGAGGAAAATTTCTAGATGAGTGGTTTTAATTTTGATGTAATTACATTGTTCCCTAAAGCTTTTGATTTAATAAATAATTTAGGGGTCATTACAAGAGCTCTAGATAAGGATTTGATCGATGTAAATTTACATGATTTAAGAGAATATGGAGAAGGTTCTTACAGACAAGTAGACGATAAGCCTTATGGAGGAGGAGCAGGTATGGTATTAAAACCTGAACCAATTTATAAGGCATATGAATCAATTGGAAAATTACCTAAAAGTAAAACTTTGCTGATGACCCCACAGGGTAAAGTCTTAAAGCAAAAGGATCTTGCGAGATGGGCTACTTTGGATCAAATAATAATTATTTGTGGTCAATATGAAGGTTTTGATGAAAGGATTAGATGTTTAGCTGATGAAGAGATATCGATAGGCGATTATGTACTTTCTGGAGGTGAAATACCCGCTATATCAATAATTAATGGTTTGACTAGATTATTACCAGGAACTCTTGGCGATCCAGACTCCTTAGTCGATGAGAGTCATAATTCTTCCTTATTAGAATATCCTCAATATACGAGGCCGTTAACTTTTAAAGATATGAAAGTACCAGATATTCTTGTGAGCGGTAATCATGAAGAGATTAAATCGTGGAGACAAAGAAAAAGTTTTGAAAGAACATTGGAGAGAAGAAGTGACTTAATTTCAAATAAAAACTACAAAAAATTCGCACAAAGTAAGAGAATAATAAAAGAATACAATCAATTCATGCAATTTAGAATAGGTAATGGATACGATATTCACAGACTAGTAGAGGATAGAGATTTAATTATTGGAGGTGTTAAATTGCATCATCCTGAAAATTTAGGATTGGATGGTCATAGTGATGCTGATGTTTTAAGTCACTCAATAATGGATGCATTATTGGGAGCACTTTCGCTAGGCGACATAGGAAAGTATTTCCCCCCATCTGATCAAAAATGGAAAAATGCTGATAGCTTGGTCTTGTTATCAAAAGTAATTGATTTGATAAGGCAAGATGGTTGGGAAATTAATAATATTGATAGTGTTCTTGTTGCTGAAAGGCCAAAAATCATGCCACACATAAAACTAATGAAAAAAAATATTTCTGAAATATTAAATATTGATGAAAATTTAATTGGGATTAAAGCAACCACGAATGAAAAATTGGGTCCAGAAGGGAGAGAAGAGGGTATAAGTTGCCATTCAGTAGTTCTACTTGAGAAAAAATGAGATTTAATTTAAATATGAAAAAAAAATTTCAAAAATTTTGTTTATTATTAATTTGCTTAATAGTTTTAATTTTTCAATCTGATATTCCTAATTTAAAAGCTCTTACAATGGATAATTTTCAAAGTGAAATGGTCATAGAGGAATTAAGACTCAAAGTACCTGCCGAAGTAAAATCAGCTTGGTTAAATGCTGAAAAAGAAATATGGGAGCCATGGTTATCTTCTCGAGATGGTTTTTTGGGAAGACAATTATTTTGGGATAAAGAAAAAGAAGAAGCTTTAATATTGGTAAATTGGAAAAGTAAAAAATTATGGAAAAGCATACCAATGTCAGAAGTAAATGTAGTTCAACAAAAATTTGAAGATAATGTTAAAGCTGCTCTAAATGTAGGCGAAAATCCTTTTGAATTAATTTATGAGGGAGAATTAGATAAGCAAAGATGAATTTTGATATCAAGTTTGATTTTCAAAGAAGAGATAGGCTTGGAATCATTGAGGCTATTTGGGGGCAAGATAAAAGTATCGACCAATTAGAGAGATTATCTGAAAATGTATTAAGTAAAAATGAGGTTGTTTTTATTACTAGGATTAGTAGTGAAAAGGCTAATTATCTTTTAGATTTGTATGATGATGCACGATTCTATGAAAAAGCAAATTGCCTAATAATTGGGAAAAATCTGAATAAAATAACTACAAATAAAAAAGTTGCCATAATTTCTGGTGGCTCAAGTGATTTGGCAGTAACACTTGAAGCACAATTAGCGCTTGAAATTTATGGAGTGAATTGTCAATCTTTTATAGATGTTGGAGTAGCTGGACTTCATCGATTGATGAGTCAGTTAGAAGAAATCCATAAATATGATGTATTAATAGTTTGTGCTGGAATGGAAGGAGCTTTGGCAACAGTTGTGGGTGGATTGTTGCCACAACCGATAATTGCAGTTCCTATCTCAGTCGGCTACGGTGTTAGCAAAGATGGAGAAACTGCCTTAAACAGTATGTTGTCAAGTTGTTCTCCAGGTATTGCAGTTATGAATATAGATAATGGTTACGGAGCAGCAATGGCGGCCCTCAGAATTATTAAAAGTATTTCCTAATTAATTACTTTTTTTCTATTTCTAATAGGTTTTCTATCCATAAATTAAGTTGTTTTGATAGCATTCCTTCTTCTCTCATTTTGATTGCTTTTATTACGACTTCTGTATTTATCCACTCTGGAAATCTTTTCGGCATTTATTTTAATATTCAGTAATTTTAATTTGGTACAAATTTTTGTAAAAGCAAGATCTAAGTAACAAATTTAATCTTTTTTGTTTGATTTTGTACCTAATCTAGACAGCTCAGTTGAAGTATGTTCACTTTCTACATTTTTTAATCTTTCAATTAGCTCAGAGAGATCTTTATGTGCTAACTCACCATTCTGTTCCCATTTAAGAGACCTTGAGTTATTATCAATTTTTTCTTTCATTATTAAATTTAAGTATTAAGAATATAAAACGAAAAAAGAAGAATTTTGGTTATTGTTTCAAGCCTAAACTTAAAAAATTATGAAGATTTTTAATATATCAAGAATTTATCTTTTAACCACCACCAACTATCGAAACGATTTCTAAATTATCACCATCTTTAAGCTTCACTTTTTCCCATTTCATTGAATTTATAATTAAATTATTTAACTCAACTACAATTGTGTTTGATTTATATCCCATATGGTTAAGAGCTTTAGATAGTAGAGCATTTTCTTGATCAAGTTCTATTTTTTTTTCTTCTCCATTTACCTTAATTTTCATGAGATAACTCTTTTAGGATCATAATAGCGTCTTCTTTAGGATCTTCAGAATTCATTAATTGCGAAACTAAGGCAAATTTTTTAAACCCATTTCTTTTTAAATATGAAATATTATTTGACTTGATCCCTCCAATAGCAAACCAAGGAATATTTAAATCCTTTGTTAATGTTTTGATATTTTCAATACCCAAAGGTTTTTTATTCTTTTTTGTTTTAGTTTCAAATACTGGCCCTATTCCTATGTAGTCGCAACCCCCCTTAAGAGCATTTGAAATATCAATTGCATTATTTGCACTTATACCGATAATTTTTGAATATCCTAATAGTTTTCTTGCGGTTTTTAAGTCTAAATCGTCTTGTCCAAGATGAATTCCATCCGCGTTAGATGCTAGAGCTATATCAACTCTATCATTAACTATAAACAAAGAATTATATTTTTCACATAGATTTTTAATCTGAATTGCTTCTTGAAGACGATCTTGATCAGTTCCCGTTTTAAATCTATGCTGAATAATTCTTACTCCCGCAATTAAAATTTCTTCTATTATTTCTAGTAAATTGTCCTTTTGATCTGTGATTACATAACAGTCATTTTCTTTTAATATTTTCTCCGACTTCTTACACTTGCTATGACTTAATAAGTCAATTTCAATAGTATAAATTTCATATCTAATTTTCGAAGCGATTTTTGAAAGCTCATTATTCAGCGGCCTTGAGAATTCTTCTATGACTCGTAATGCTTCTTGAACTCGGGCAGAATTAGAACTTATAATTTGCTCAGAAGTTTTTCTGTTGATTTGCTCTTGATGAGTCAATCCTTTACAATTGTCCTCAATGTGATTTCTGGATTGTTTATAAACTTCTAAGTGATTTTTTCCTAAAATTTGTCTAAAATTTTTAATCTTTTTAACATATTTTTCTTTGCCTAGGCCAAATCTAGCCCAATCCTCTAATACTCTTAGTCCTTCTCTAGCTCTATCTAGATTAGCGTCAATAATTTGATAAATTCTTAAATCTTCGGCGTCTTTAGTATTGGAATTCAACATTTGTAATTTATATTTTATAGTTTTTAAAAATTTTTAGAGCATTATCTCTATCTTTTTTAATTTGATTAGAAAGTTGAACTATATTTTTGAACTTTATTTGAGATCTAAGTTTTTTAACTGGTTCAACAGATAAATTTAAACCATATAGATCGATATCTTTATTTATTAAATGAACTTCAACTGCAGATGGCAATAAAGGATTTATTGTTGGTTGAGAGCCAAGATTCATAACAGATTCAATTTTTTTGTTGGAATTTTCTATGATTGTCCAAGATGCGTAAACTCCTTCTCCAGGTAAAAATTTTCTGCCATCTATTTCAAGATTTGCGGTAGGCCATCCTATACTTTTCCCAATTCCTTTACCTTTAACAACCTTTCCATTAAAACTATAAGGCCTTTTAAGGATTTTGAAAGCATTTTTCAGATCACTTTTTTCTAATAGATCTCTTATTCTGCTGCTGCTGATTCTACCTTCCTTGTCTTCTAAAATTGGCGTAATTTTTAGTTTAATATCCCTATCCTTAATGATATTTTTTATTGTATTTATGTCTCCACTTCTTCTGAAACCAAATTTAAAATTAGCACCTACAGAAATGTTTTTTGCTTGTAATTGATTTATCAAAATATCTCTTACGAATCTTTCTGCACTTAATTTGGATAGTTCCATATCAAAAGGAATTAAAACTAATTGTTCAATCCCCAGATCTTCAAGAATAGATAGCTTTTCATAGGGGAGATCAAGTCTAAGACGCGTCTCTTTATAAAGAACTTCTCGGGGATGAGGCCAGAAGCTTGCAATAGTTGGGGTATATTGATTTTCTTCAACCACACTTTTTATTAATTGTCTGTGGCCAGCATGAAGGCCATCAAAACTTCCAATAGCTATTGAGGTAGGACTCTTAACTTCAGATGGCGATATTAAAGTGATCAAAAGATTACGTGCAATTTTATGATTTTAGTGGCAAATTTGGATTGATTACAGTTTATTTAATCAAATGAATGTCTGACAAAATAGATTTTCAGTCCCTTTCATTTGGAATGCGGCGCATTGGATGGATACGCTTTTGGCTTCAGTCCATTTTAGGTGTTGTTGTTGCAGCTGTTTTGCTTTTTTCAAATGTTGTAAATAACAGCGAAGGACAACTTGGCTTAGCGCCTGGTCTATCACTTACAACAATATCCCTGATTTTACTACTTTTTAGTCTTTGGCAAGGTTGGTTAATAGTTAGAACAGGAAGAGCAATCGCAAGCAACGCAAGACCCTCAAGAGGACAAACTGGTAAATTGATAAAACGAGGACTAATAGTTGATTTGTTTGGAATTTTGTTTGGATTAATTGGATATCAAGCTCTCATGGGAGCCTTATTTATACAAGCATCCTCTCAAACAACTGGACAATTGATAACAGCGACATCTGATATCCCAATTACTGGTCTTGAAATATTATCAGTTCTCAGTAACACTCAAGTTATTGCTGCTCATTTTTTTGGACTTTGCTTTTCTTTATGGCTTTTAAGAAGGATTTACAAATGAATTATTAATTTTAGGTAAGTTGTCTAAATTACCTCTCCAAAATAAATCTGGTTCTACAGGTGTAAGAGATATTTTATTTTCTTGTATTTGAGATACATCACTAGGCCAACTCTTAGGACCGTAACCTTTAGATTTAAGATCTAAAACAACTTCGCCTGCCAACCAATAATAATCATCACCTCTCGGGTCTTCCCTTTTGGAAAATTGATTTTTATATTTTCTTACCGATAATCTTGTCCAGGATAATTCTTTTATTTTATTTTTTTCGCAAGGGGGGATATTCAAATTTAATAAAAGTGAAGATGGCCAATTATCGTTAATTGCTTGTTCGGCAATATTCATTGCAATTTCTCCAGCAAATTCAAAATTCTTCCATTTAAAACTAGCAACACTTATTGCCATGGAGGGAACATTTTCTAAAGTGCCTTCCATAGCTGCAGCGACTGTGCCTGAACAAAAAATATCTGTCCCTAAATTGGGCCCGTGATTTATTCCAGATAGTACCAGATCAGGTTTATGATCCAAGAGTTCTGATAGTGCTAATTTGACACAATCAGCAGGTGTGCCGGAACATCCCCAAGCTTCAATTCCTTCTTCAAATAATTCGTCAGCTTTTTCAACTCTTAATGGGGATTGTAAAGTAAGACCATGACCAGTAGCGGATCTTTCTTGGTCAGGACATACTACTTTTACTGTATGTCCTCTTTTTTGTGCTGATTTTGCTAAAGCTCTTATACCCGCTGCGAAAACACCATCATCATTGCTAATTAATATATTTAACGGTTTCATTAATCAAGACATTTTATTTATGGACGATATTTAAGTAAGATAAAGCAATACTTATTTTTACTATATCAGTGAGTCAAATTGAATCATTAAGTCAAATTGAGGAAAAACTAAATAATCTTTCTCTAACAGCAAAAAATAATATAGATAATTCTAATACTCATGAAGAACTGGATCAATTGAGAGTTTCCTTGCTAGGGAAAAAAGGTGATTTATCAATTATTTTGAAAACAATGGGTCAATTATCTGCAACTGATAGACCAATTATTGGCCAGAAGGCAAATTTAATAAAGATAACTTTGCAAGAACTAATAACTGAAAGAAAAAATAAATTAAACAGCGAAGCATTGGATAAAAAGATTAAAAAAGAAAAAATTGATGTAACTATTCCTTCAATTGGAACACCCCCTGGGAAAAAACATCCTTTGATTTCAACTCAAGACGAAATAATAGATATTTTTTGTGGTTTAGGATACTCAGTTGAAAGTGGCCCTGAAATAGAAACTGATTTTTATAATTTTGAATCTCTAAATATACCCAAAAATCATCCCGCAAGAGATATGCAGGATACTTTCTACTTAAATGAAAATCGACTTTTAAGGACCCATACTTCTCCAGTTCAGATAAGATTCTTAGAGAAAAATCCACCTCCAGTAAGAATTATTGCTCCCGGGAGAGTATATAGGAGAGATGCAGTAGATGCTACTCATTCCCCTGTATTTAATCAGGTTGAGGTTTTATGTATAGATCAAGATATTAATTTTAGTCATTTAAGAGGAACAGTTCTTACATTTTTAAAGGCCTTTTTTGGAGATATTCCTGTAAGATTTAGAGCTAGTTATTTCCCATTTACTGAACCTTCAGCAGAAGTAGACGTCCAGTGGAAAGGTAAATGGTTAGAAGTAATGGGCTGCGGAATGGTTGATCCAAAGGTCTTAGAAAGATTAGGAATAGATTCTGAGAAATGGACTGGTTTTGCAGCAGGATTAGGTGTTGAGAGATTTTGTATGGTGAGACATCAGATCGACGACATTAGAAAATTTTACACAAATGATATTAGATTCTTAGAACAGTTCTAATAGTATTTAATTCTTAAATTAGGATTGTCCAACAAATTAGTTTAAGATAGTCCTAGTTTTAGTTTTTTGATTGGTACGTAAAGCAGGACTAATCGTTAATGATGGAAAGGAACTAGCTGTCCAAACTGCAACTTCTATTCAAAAAAAATTGGAAAAATCTAATTTTGAAGTTGTAAGAGTTAGTAGCTCTGGAGGGATGGTTGGTTTCGCAAATCCTGATCAACATGTTCGTCCTTTGGGATATACGAATTGTGTTCCCGAGGGGTTTGATTCATCAATGGAATTTGCAATTGTCCTTGGCGGAGATGGGACTGTACTTTCTGCTGCAAGGCAAACAGCGCCTGCTAAAATTCCAATTCTTACAATAAATACTGGTCATTTAGGATTTCTTGCAGAAGCTTATTTATCAAACCTAGATGAGGCTGTAGATAAAATAATTGCTGGAAATTGGGATATTGAAGAAAGAACTTGTTTCATAATTAGTGTAATGAGGAATGATCAGAGGAGATGGGAGTCTCTTTGCCTTAACGAGATGGCTCTTCATAGAGAACCTCTAACAAGTATGTGTCACTTTGAAATTTCTATAGGACGACATGCTCCTGTGGATATTTCAGCTGATGGCGTAATTTTATCTACTCCAACTGGTTCTACCGCCTATTCTCTAAGTGCTGGAGGACCAGTTATCACGCCTGATTGTCCAGTAGTGCAATTAACTCCAATTGCTCCACATTCATTGGCATCTAGGGCATTGGTTTTTAATGATTCAGAACCAGTAACTGTTTTTCCTGCAACTCCTGAAAGGTTAGTAATGGTTGTTGATGGAAATGCTGGTTGTTATATTTGGCCTGAAGATAGGGTTTTGATAAGAAAAAGTAAACACTCAGTAAAATTTATTAGACTTGAAGACCACGAATTTTTCCAAGTTTTAAGAAATAAACTAGGTTGGGGTTTGCCCCATGTTGCTAAACCTGACAAATAACAATAATTAGAATTTATTTTTTACCTTTTAATATAAAAACAGGATTATTTGGTTCTAGCCTCATTCCCTCCGCAATACTTAAGCTTTTATAGGTCTGAATTAAATTTAAAATTGTTTTGAAATTTTTATCTTCTAATTCCTCTTTCAATTCTTTAATAGCTTGAATATCAATTATTGGGATAACAATAATGTCTCCAATATCCATACCTTGAGCTATTTTATTAATAATCTGGAGTTTAGTTTTTTTATCGCATCCTCCAATTATTAATCTATTAGGTTTTACAAGATAACTTGAATTATTCATATTCAAGGCGTAATTTATGTCTTCTTCAAGAATAAATTTTGGTTTGACGCCAAGCCTCTTCGAGTTTTCTAGTATTAATTCCTTTGAGCCAATCCTTTTATCGATACAAAACAAATCTAGATTCGGCCTTAACTTTAGTGCCTCTAAACCAATTGACCCACAACCTGCTCCTATATCCCAGATGACACCATCTTTTGGGAGCTCTAAGGCAGCTAATATTTGAACGCGAACATCCCTTTTAGTAAATAAGTTTGGTCTATCATCAAAAGTCTTAAAAATATGGTCACTATTTCCGAAAAGAGGGAGATTATAATTTGAGTAATTTTTCTTTGTTTTTGTAAGAACAACAATGTTCAAACTTGATATATCAGATGGTAATGACTCTTTAAGATTTAATTTTCTTATCTTTTCATTGTCGAAGCCAATCTCTTCACAGAGCCAAAAATCATAGAAATCAATAATATTTAATTCTGATAAGTTTTTTTTGATTATTTCTAAACTTTTTTTATTTGAATCTGTAATAATAGCCAAACTTGAAGGCCTTGTCTTAAGAACCTCCACTAACCTAGTCGAATCTCTGCCGTGAATACTCACATTAACAGTATCTTGCCATGGGATCTTTAATTTACTAAATGCTAATTGAATGCAAGTATTTGAAGGGTAGAAACTTATTTCATCTTTTGAAAAATTTTCAAGTAGTATTCTCCCAATGCCGAACCAAAGTGGATCTCCTCTCGAAATCAATATAACATCAGTTTTTTGAGATTTAAGCCAGTTAACAAGATCTTTATTACTTTTGCTCAAAAAAAATAATTTCTTTTTTTCTAAACCAATTTCCTTCCATGATTTTATTTCTTCAAAATATGAATTTGGAACTGCAATATTTTCTGTTTCTAAAAATAGATTTTGTAATTTGAAAGATAGATCCTCAAATTTATAAGAATTAATCCCAATTACATGAATTTTTCTATTATCTTCAGTCATCAATATTTAATGAAATGGAACTAAATTGTTTGAATGTTTTATTAAATTATCTTATTATTATTCGAGTTACCATAGTAAATTAATTGTCTGAAAGGAGAAAGAGATTACATGATTTATTGTTAACTCTAATTAATAAAGATAGTGAATTTGAGTTTATTGAAGAAGATTCTAGCGATTTAACATCTAGCTATTCTGAAAAAGACACTTTGAATTTATCTCGAGTTATAGAAAAAAATCGTAAAATAATCAAAAGATATCAAGCTATTGTAAGAACAGCTGTAACTCTAGATGCTCTGATGGATTCTGAAAATGAAGAAAATTACAAAATCAAATAAAAAAATATTTTTAAAAGGAATATTACCTTTATTTTTACTATTATCCTTTATTTTTAACCCATTAAAAGTATCTGCAGAAGTTGCAGATACAGAAATAAATGGGGAACTAATAAAAGCTAGCAGTGAGTTTTTAAGGGACTTGGACTTTGAAACTTGGCAATTAGTAGCCTATAAATCACCTCTTTTTGAAGATAAATTGATCTTGAGAGTAATAGGATATCCAGGAAACCTCAGGATTGATCATCCCACTGACTTGAGGGTGGAATCAGGTAGAAAAAAGTGGCTTTTAGATGATAAAACATTACTTAATGTTGAATTAGCAAATGATGGAAGACAAGCTGCTGCAGAATTTGATCTTGATGCATTGATTAAAAATTTAGATAAAAATAGACCATTAAGATTATCGTTATCAGGAGTTTTTTCTGAGTTGCCTGTGCCTCCTTTCGTTGTTAAAGAGTGGAGATCAATAAACTGAATTTGATTTTTGGAGATGTCTGAAAAAAAAGTAAGCCATACAAAATGGATGAAAAGAGCAATTTTTTTGGCTTCTTTAGGTAAAAACACAACGAGTCCTAACCCAAGGGTGGGAGCGGTAATACTTGATAAGAATGGAAGTCTTATTTCAGAAGGGTTTCATTTCAAGGCGGGGATGCCTCATGCAGAGGCAATGGCTTTTAATAATTTAAAAAAGGATGCTAAAGGTGGAATAATGTATGTCAATCTTGAACCTTGTTGCCATCAAGGTAAAACACCTCCATGTGTAGATAAGGTGATATCCTCTGGGTTAAAAAAAGTATACATATCTATTGAAGACCCTGATAAAAGAGTCTCTGGTAAAGGGATTAAGCTTTTAAAAGAAGCTGGAATACAAGTTCACTTAGGATTATGTAAAAAAGAATCCTTAGATCTAAATAAGGATTTCATTCATAGGAATATTACTAAAAAGGCATTTGGTGTTCTTAAATGGGCGATGAGTATTGATGGAAGAATAGCTTTAAAAAATGGAAAAAGTAAATGGATTACTAATGATGAATCAAGGTCACTAGTTCATTCTTTTAGAGCAGAATTTGATGCAATAATCATTGGGGGAAACACATTAAGAAGAGACAACCCACTTTTAACTACTAGAGGTTCCAAAAGTCCTGAGCCTTTGCGCGTTGTTTTCACAAAAAGTTTAGATCTCCCTTCAAAATCTAATCTTTGGGATTGCAGTAAGGCAAAAACTTTAGTTATTTATGATTCTTCTACAGCAAATGAAAGCTACCTCTCAAGGATTCCGAAATGTGTGGAGGTTGAAAAGGTATTATCAGATAAACCAGAGTTAATTTCAAAAATACTTGCAAAAAGAGGATGTAATAAAGTTCTTTGGGAATGTGGCCCGGGATTAGCTACTGCCGCTATACAATCTAATTGTATTCAGGAAATTATTACCTTTATAGCTCCAAAAATTTTAGGTGGAGAAAATAATATGAATCCACTAAGTGATTTTGAATTTAGAGAAATGCACGAAATTATCAAATTAAGTGATTCTCAGTTTAGTTTGATTGGAAATGATATATGTATTAAAAGTTCACTTAAAAATTAATTTTAATACCAATACACTTAGGTCAAAGTACCGTACGGTTCTTACCCAAAAAAAATAATACAGGTACGGAAACTCATCGTTTAGTTTATAATAAGTTCAAAATTGATAATAACTATGCCAATAAGACAAGACGATAATCAACCTAATAGAAGATTTGGAATTGTAAATATCATTTTGATAGGTGTAGGAGCATTACTGCTATTTAGTAGTCTTTTCCCTAATCAAAATATGCAAATTCCTAGGGTACCTTATTCTTTATTTATTGATCAGGTTAATGATGGTGAGGTTAAGAGAGCATATATAACTCAGGAGCAAATTAGATATGAACTTAATGGATCTGAAGAAGGAGCGCCTTCAGTTTTAGCAACAACCCCAATTTTTGATATGGATCTTCCACAAAGGTTAGAAACTAAAGGAGTGGAATTCGCTGCGGCACCACCAAAGAAACCTAATTTCTTTTCAACTATTTTGAGCTGGGTTGTTCCGCCATTAATTTTTATTCTTGTTTTACAATTTTTTGCTAGAAGAAGTATGGGAGGTGGAGGTGCTCAAGGAGCACTAAGTTTTACTAAAAGTAAAGCTAAAGTTTACGTCCCAGATGACGAATCAAAAGTAACATTTGCTGATGTGGCTGGCGTTGATGAAGCTAAGGACGAATTAACGGAAATAGTTGATTTTCTTAAAAAACCTGAGAGATATACAGACATCGGTGCTCGAATACCAAAAGGGGTACTTCTTGTTGGTCCTCCAGGAACAGGTAAAACTCTTCTTTCGAAAGCTGTAGCTGGAGAAGCTGAAGTTCCTTTCTTTATAATTTCGGGTTCTGAATTTGTTGAGCTTTTTGTTGGTGCAGGTGCCGCAAGAGTAAGAGACTTATTTGAACAAGCAAAGAAAAAAGCTCCATGTATTATTTTTATTGATGAATTGGATGCTATTGGTAAAAGTCGTTCTGGATCTATGGGGGTCGTTGGCGGCAATGATGAAAGAGAACAAACATTAAATCAACTTCTTACCGAAATGGATGGCTTTGCCTCTGCAGATAAGCCAGTTATAGTTCTTGCTGCTACTAACCAACCAGAAGTTCTTGATGCTGCGCTATTAAGGCCCGGAAGATTTGATAGGCAAGTATTGGTTGATAGACCAGATTTGTCTGGTAGAAAAACTATATTGGAGATTTATACCAAAAAGGTCAAACTTGCTGATTCAATTGACTTAGACTCTATTGCTCAAGCTACCAGCGGTTTCGCTGGAGCCGATTTAGCTAACATGGTGAATGAAGCTGCTTTACTTGCGGCTAGAGCTAAAAGGAAAAGTGTAGAACAACAAGACTTAAGCGAAGCTATAGAAAGAGTTGTGGCTGGATTGGAAAAGAAGAGTCGTGTTTTACAAGATGATGAAAAGAAAGTTGTTGCTTATCACGAAGTCGGCCATGCAATAGTTGGCCATCTTATGCCAGGAGGTTCAAAAGTTGCTAAGATTTCAATTGTACCAAGAGGTATGAGTGCACTTGGTTATACTCTTCAATTGCCAACAGAAGAAAGATTTTTGAATTCTAAAGAGGAATTAAAAGGGCAAATAGCTACCCTTCTTGGAGGAAGATCGGCAGAAGAAGTCGTTTTTGGAAAGATTACTACTGGAGCCTCAAATGACTTACAAAGAGCAACTGATATAGCAGAACAAATGGTCGGTACATTCGGAATGAGTGATATTCTTGGCCCCCTCGCTTATGATAAACAAGGTGGAGGTCAGTTCTTAGGAAATGGAAATAATCCAAGAAGATCTGTTAGTGATGCTACTGCTCAAGCAATAGATAAGGAGGTTAGAGATTTAGTTGATGATGCACACGAAACAGCTCTTAATATTTTGAGAAATAATTTATCTCTTCTTGAATCGATTTCCCAAAAAATCCTCCAAGAAGAAGTTATAGAAGGTGATGATCTTAAAGCCCTCTTAGCAGAAAGTAAAATGCCTGCATAGTAGAATTTAGGTTTTAGTATAAAGTTAGATGTTTAACCCAATCAAGCTTGCAAGTAAAAATTTTTTATCAAGCTTGGATACATCATGTGAAGAATTTCTTCATATTTTAGAGTTAGCAAAAAATTTTAAAAATAAAGATCTAAATATAAAACTCAAAGAAAAAGTTTTAGGGTTAATTTTTGATAAGTCATCAACTCGTACCAGAGTTAGCTTCCAGGTGGCAATGTCAAGACTTGGCGGCACCACAGTTGACCTTAATCCTACTACTTCACAAATTGGGAGGGGAGAGCCAATTAGAGATACAGCAAGAGTGCTAAGTAGATATTGCGATGTTATTGCGATAAGAACATTTAAACAAACTGATTTGGAGGAGTATGCAAAATGGTCCTCTAAGCCAGTTATTAATGCTCTTACTGATTTAGAACATCCATGTCAGGCTTTAGCTGATTTTATGACAATTAAAGAGGAATTTCATGATTTTAAAAATGTAGTTTTAACATTTATTGGAGACGGTAATAACGTTGCAAATTCTCTTATTTTAAGTGGCGCTTTATTAGGAGTTGAAGTTAGGATTGCATGTCCAAAAGGTTATGAACCTAACTCGTTGTTGATCGATAAAGCATATGAAATATATAAAAATAAGAATTTGTTGAAAATCAGTAATGATCCCAATACTGCTGTTTTAGGAGCAAATGTTCTTTATACAGATGTTTGGTCATCTATGGGTGAAGAAAATCAAAAAGATGAGAAAGAAAAAGTTTTTAATGGGTTCACTATTGACAGTGATTTAGTTAGAAAGGCTGATAAAGATGCAATTATTCTTCATTGCCTTCCTGCTTATAGATCCAAAGAGATAACTGATGAAATATTTGAAAGTCACAAAAGTAGAATTTTTGATCAAGCAGAAAATAGATTACATGCTCAACAAGCTCTTTTATCTTGTATTCTCCAATAGGGTTACTTGCGAACTAATTAATAAAAGGGTACAAATGTATTAGAGTACATATGTTTTATGGAAAATTCTTCAGGGGACGATCTTACCCAAGCTCAGAATGAGCTCTATGGATGGATAAAAGAATATATGAAAAACTTTCAACATAGCCCATCCATCAGACAAATGATGCAAGCTATGGGATTAAAATCTCCTGCTCCAATACAAAGTCGCTTAAAACATTTGCAAGAAAAGGGCTACATCTCTTGGCAAGAAGGTAAAGCAAGAACAATGCAAATCGTTGATGAAATTATAGAAGGTGTACCGATTATGGGTTCAGTCGCAGCTGGAGGTTTAATTGAAACTTATTCTGATGTTCAAGAGAATTTAGATATTTCTGACGTTTTAAAAAAGAAAAATGTTTTTGCTCTTACAGTTAATGGAGATTCTATGATAGACGCATATATTGCAGATGGAGATATGGTTTTGATGGAGCCAATTACAGATTCATACTCTCTTAGAAACGGAACTATTGTCAGTGCATTGGTTCCAGGTTTAGGAACAACTTTAAAGTATTTTGTTAAGAGAGGAGGAAAAATATTTCTTGAAGCAGCAAATACAGCATATGACCCAATAGAGTTGAATTTAGATGAAGTTGTAATTCAAGGAAAACTATTAGCAGTTTGGAGGAAAATCTAAAAATTAATTATAAATTTCTTTTTTCGTATATATTTATCAAACCAAAAATCTTTGTAATTATTAACGCCTTTGTTCCCTAAATATTATAAATCCCCTCCTTCAGTATCTTTATTAAAAGATAATATTGTCTCATCAGGTAAAATCATAGCTTTATTTTTTATTTTAAAATTAAGTGCAACTCCAATAAAATTTCTGATAATCATATTTTCATCCACTACGAAAATGCAATTGCTTACCTCAATAGTAATGGCTCATTAGGGCTAAGATGTGCATTTAAAAAAAAAATTTTTGAATTTTCAACATTTTCAATTATTATTTTTATTGTTGTTTTTTTATTTTATGACTTTTTGAGAAGAAAATATATAAGCTGAACATTATCATTAAACTTTTGCCTATTTATTAATGTCAATAAAAAAATAGGCCTGTTTTATGATTAATTAATATTCCTTTTAAGACTTGCAAACCAATTTCAAAAGATCACCCCCATTGGTTAAGACAGATGCAATAACTAGCAAAAATAAATATCTATGAATATGTTTTAATTTGTCTTAATGTTTTTTTATGAACTCAACATAAGTTTTTAAAAGGTATTTCTTTATTGAGTGATTTTTAAATGAAGAATAAATTATGATTAGGAAATAATTAATGGATCATTTCTGAATTCTTCTTTGGTTTGATACTTATTTCTTGTTTATTATCATTAATACAATTTGTTTAATGTTTATTATGTTATCAAAATTTGCAAACAATAAATTCTTTATTAAAGTTCTAATATTAACTTTCATTCAGATTGTCTTTTTCAATATAAGTTCTTTGGCAGAACTGGAAAAATTTAGAAAAGTAGAAAAACAAAGAAATTTTAAAAAACCCATTGAATGGGAAATGCTTGAAACTGAGAGAAAAAACGATGAAAATATTTTTGATGAAATTATTTGGAATAGTTTAAGTGAGAATGAAGAAATATACGTCGACGAATTAAAACATTATTCCTCTCCCAAACATTTTAATAATGAAAAGCTGTTGCATTTTACAAGTTTAAACAGATCAATTGTAATTGATGAAAATATAGGTCCAGATATAAGTTTTTTAGTGCCAATTGGATTTAAAACAACTAGCAATAAAAAATTTGATTTTTCAGTAAGAGGGTGGAATAGGAGACCAGATAATTCATCATTGTTTCGTTGGAATGGTGGAGACGCGGTAGCAAATATTTACTATCAATTATTAAATAATGAAAAATCAAGTTTTGATTTAAATTTTGGTTTTAGGAGTTTATATTCTGGAGACTTGCCTGGTGGCTCCTCAGCTATTGGCGAGGGTGTCTCTTCGGGTTTTAGATGGGCTTATAATTTAGACAGAAATATTGGAATAGCGTTTGGGGCTGAACAACTTATTCAATTTGATAATAAAACGGATACCGGGAGAGATATTTACTTAACGACTTCTAAAGTATGGCTTGATAAGGGGGTAAGAAATCAATTCCCTTTAATCGTTACTTCTTTTGGAATTGGCTCGGGATATCTCGCCTTATGGGACGAAACCAAATTTGCATGCTCTGATTTATTTGGTGGAGCAGCTGTTGATATCGCAAAATATCATAAATTGTGTTGGGGCCCGTTCGGAACTCTAAGTGCGATTATTAACAACAATCTTTCAACTTTTGTTGAGTATAATAATTATTCTTTTATGATTGGAACATCTTTATCTTACAGAGATAGTTATCGATTAACTTTAGGCCTTACAATTGCTGAATCCTATGATGATTATAAATTAAAAAACTTAGATGAGGTAAGAATGTTTGGTAGGTTTTCAATTGCTATTTAGTTTGTATTTTGAAAAATAAAAAATTTGGTTATGTTACTTTTCAAAAATATATAGAAAGTTAAACATAATAAAACTAAAAAGAGTTCTATAAAGATAGGTTTCAAACTTAGGTTATAATTAATATTTATAGATTAAAAAAAAAATTGAGAAATAAAATTTGTTCGTTTTTTTCAATAATATTAATCTTTTCAGGAAATACTTTGCCTTTAGTTGCTTCAAATCAAATAAAATCGGAGTTATCAAATACAAAATTAACCACTGATTATCTTAAAAAGTTACCTGCTAATGATTATATTATTGGATCAGGGGATTCTTTAAGTATAATTGTATCGAGAGACTATGAGGAACTTAATAAGATTGTTTCTGTTGATGGTGAAGGTACTATTTATTTACCCAAATTAAATAGAATTTATGTAAAAGGATTGACATTACTTGAGCTAACTAAACTTTTAAATAAGGCGTTTTTAACTTTTGTAAAATATCCTGAAGTTGAAGTCGAAGTTAGAGGATATAGACCTATTAGAGTGTTAGTTCAGGGAGAGGTAGAGAATCCTGGATTACAAACTTTATCAGGTGCTTTAACTATTAACCAATACATTGAAGAAGAAGCTCAAAATAAAGATAGCTCTTTATTTGGACTTAATAATTCAAATACTCTGTCAGATTTAAATAATAGTCAAAGAAGAAAGATTAATAGATTTTATTTCCCTACTGTTTTTGATGCAATTAGGCAAAGCGGAGGAATAACAGATTATGCTGATTTAAAAAGAATTCAAATTATTAGAAATGATAATTTTACTAATGGAGGAGGTAAAATTACTACGAGCCTTGATTTTGAAAATGTTATTAGTTCAGGAGATAATACTCAAAATATAAGAATTTACGATTCTGATATTATTAGGATATTTAAGAGAAATAAACCAAGTAATAAAATCCTTAGAAAAGCTGTACTTTCTAATCTAAATCCTAAATATATTGGTGTTTTTGTTACTGGTAGAGTTAGAAATCCTGGAAGAACAATAGTTTCTAAAGCTAGTGTTTTGAATGATGCTATTGATATTTCAGGAGGTACGAAGGCATTGAAAGGAAAGCTATCATTTATTAGATTTAATAATGATGGTTCAATTGATAAAAGAAGATTTAAATTTAATAAAAAAAGTAAAAGAGGTTCTTTTAGTAATCCTATATTGAGAGATGGAGATCTTATTGTTGTTGATGAAAGCTTTATGACAATTACAAATGAAGTAATTTCAGATATTACAAAACCTTTTGTGGGAATCTTCTCAACTTACGGCCTTATTAAGGCTATAAATGAATAATTCAATGATTAAAAACAATAACGAAAATCTAGAAGATATTGAATCTAAATTTGATGATGAGATCAATTTAAGTGTTATTTTCCAATTTGTATTAAGAAATAAATTTTTAATTGGAATCTTAACTGTCTTATCAATAATTTTAGCAACTATTTATCAATCAACTTTGAAAAAAATATATAAGGGTGAATTTCAAATAGTCTTAAATCAAAAAGCAGATAGTTCCATTAATATTAATCCTTCATTAGGTTCCCTTGTAGGACTATCTTCAAATAATGCAAACAACTTAAAAACAGAAGTTGGCATTTTAAAAAGCCCCTCAGTTTTAATGCCAATATTTGAATATGTTGAAACTAAGAAGAAACAAACCAACCCAAATTTTGATTCAGTTTTTAATGGGTGGCAAAAAAATAATTTGAAAATATCTTTAGAGCCAGGGACATCAATTTTGAATATTGCATATAAAGATGATGATAAAGAATTGATTATTCCTGTTTTAAAACGAATAACATCAGCTTATTTGGAATACTCAGGTAGAAATAAAAGAAAAAATCAAACATTAACAAATAATTTTTTAGAAGATCAAATTCAAATATATAGAAAGAAAAGCGCTAAATCTTTAAAACTTGCTCAAGGATTTGCAATTAATCAAAATCTTATCTACTTTAATAAACCTAATAATGACCTATCAGAAAATGCTGGATTCAATAATCTTCTATTGCCCAATATAGAAATTGAAAGCGTGAGGGCTGAGGCAGCAAATGAAATAAGAAAAATTGATTTACAGATACTCAATATCGAAGAACTTGGGAACGATTTACAAAAACTTCAATTTGTAGGTGCTAATATCCCTGAGATTGTTAAAGAAGGTTTACAAACTACTTTGGCGAAAATAGAGGAAGAATTAGTTGAGAAACGTTCAAAATATACTGAAGAAGATCCCTCAATAAATAGATTAATAGAAAAAAGAGATTTACTAATAGAACTTCTCAAAAAAAGATCTATTGGTTTTTTAAAAGCAAAAAAAATTGAAACTGAAGCTTTAATGAAATCTGCGATGAGGCCTAAAGAAGTTCTTCTTAAATATAAAGAACTCGTGAGAGAAGCTCAAAGAGATGAAGAAACTTTAGTAAATCTTGAAAATCAATTAAGATTAAATCAGTTAGATGCTGCTAAATTTGATACTCCTTGGGAATTAATAACCAAACCTACTCTTCAAAAAAGAGCTGTAAATGCTAATAAGAGTAAAATACAACTATTCGGTCTTTTTGTAGGTTTTATTCTTGGAGCTGGAACATCTTATTACAGAGAAAAAAAATCAGATTTAATTTATGACGAAAAAATTTTAGAAAATCTTTTAAGTTTAAAAATTTTAGAAAAAATTAAAATAAAAGATTATTCTTCATCTTTAAATGAAGAATTGCCCTTGCTTGAATCCATCGTCGATAGTAATCCTGGTAAAGAATTATTTCTTATAGTAGTGGGAGATATGAAAAAATATCTTAATGAGATTAAAGTCCTAACTTACAAAAAATTTGATGAAAGTAAAATAAAATTTATACTAGAGGATGAAATAGGTTCCCTTAAAAATAATAATCATATCTTAATTTTACTTGCTTCCACTGGTCTCATTACTTTTGAAAATGTAAATTTATTGAAAAAACGTTTATTAATTGCAAAAAAATCTTTATTTGGTGTAATTTTGTTAGAAAAAAAATTTAAAAAAAATTGAAAAAAATAATAAAAAAAATTTTTATGAAAAGGAGAGAAGATATTTCTCTCATTGAATTTACTAAATTTTTATTAAATTTAATTATTTCAAGAATAAAAAATATTTTTAGATTAAAAAAATTTAAACACAAAGCATGCATTATTATTTTTCCTCCTGCCTTGGGTCTTGGAGACTTGATAATTCTTTCTAGAATCGTTGATTTAGTAAAAATTTATTTAAAGTTCGATAAAGTAAAAGTTGCTGCCTCTGCTCCATGGGTTGACAACAAAAGAGATGGAGTAGAATATTTTAATTTAAAAGATACTGATCAATTAGTGGAAGGAGATCTATATATATTTCCAACATATACCTTTTTGAATTTCATAATTTCCCATATTTTGAATAATAAAAAATCTGTAGGTTACAAATATATGACTCCTAAAACATTTTTAAATAAAGAAGAGTTTTATATTAATGACAGAAGACCATATTTTGAGAGGTTAGGACCTTTATCAAAAAATTTTATATCAGGTATTTCTCTTAAACCAATTATTTGGTCTCAACAGGAAATTAATAAGAGGAAACTTAGAAGTGATTATCTCTCAATTGAGGATCTTAAATTATGTATTAATTCTAAAAATTATATTATTTCGATAAGTGTTTATAATTTTTATGAAAAATTCAGGCCTAATATAAAAATAATTCAGGATTTACTTAAACAAAAAAAATTAGAACTAAAAAGAAAAATTTCTGTAATTGTAATAGGCTCTAATAAAAAAAAAGAAATTGAATATAATAGATTTGTTTGTCAAGAGCTTAAGCAATATTGTGAAGAGATATTTAATTCTTCTGGATTATTTAGTTTAGATCAATCAATTGATCTTCTAACTCAATCAAATTACTATTTTGGTGCCAATAATGGCATATCTAATATTGCGCAGATTATTGGCTTAAATTGTACACAAATATTTGTTGGCCCCGAAAAACCTCTTGTGAGAAAATTTTCCGATAAAGCAAATATCATTTACTATTAACATATCTAACACAATGATTTTGTATATTGTTCGAATTAAATTAATATATAAATAACAAAATTTTTGCTCGTGTATGAAGTAGTAGTAGGAAGATTTTATGGGGCACTTTTAATATTATTAGTATTTTTACCATTTGCTTTATTAAGACCAAATAAAAGTGATTCTTGGCTTCTAGTTCCAGCAATATTTATTCTCTCCATTATTTACGGAAATATTGTTAGCGTTGGGGACAGACTATATTATGATAATTTTTGTCTTTATTCGAATGGAGATCTTTTAAGTTATTTAGCAGCTTATGAGTATAATTTTGTTTATAAAATAATTTCATTTATTCCTTGTTATTTTTCTTTTTTGTTTGATATCAGATTTTCTTTTTTATTTGATATTTTTTTAGGTATTGCATTATCCATTACTATATTTATTAGAAAAATACCAAATTATTTAGTTCTATTTTTAATAACTTCATCATTTATTGTTTGTTTTGTAGCCACATTTAGACTCAGTTTAGCTTATTTATTAGTTATTATATTTTTTTATGATATTGATGAAAAAAAATTATTTTCTTATTCAAAAAATATTGCTATTATAGTAAGTCACATTTCCGCAATAATAATATCATTTCCCTTAATTTTATCAAATATTAATTTTAAAGATATCTTCATTGAATACAAGATCAAAAAAAATAATTTGATATATATATTTTTATTGATAGGATTAATTTTTTTATTATTAAGATTTAATATAATTAATTTTGCATTATTAATTGGAAAATTTTTAGAAAGATTCAATTCTACTGATAGTGGTAGTACGGGTCTAAAATCATTATTGATTATTTTTATTTCTTTTTTATCTTTAAGAAAAAAAGAAATATCTTGGAAATTTAGAAATTACTTAAAAACTATAATATTTCTAAGCTCAATTCTTATTTTTTTTAATTCAATAGCTAGGTTAAATGGCTTTTTATTAGTCATTTCTTCACTTATTTTTGTAAAATATGGAACTAATTTTTCAGGCATTAAATATTATCAAATTTTAAATATTTTTAGCTTAATTTTTTTAGGTCTTGAATTCAGTTTATCTTTGCCATATTTGTGAAACGAAAAAGAATAAAATTTTATACTTTTTTAAAGTTATAAGAAATAAAAATTAATTTCAACAATAAACTTTCATATAATAATCAATTATGGGGCCATAGCTCAGCTGGTAGAGCACCTGCATGGCATGCAGGGGGTCAGCGGTTCGAGTCCGCTTGGCTCCATTTGTAATTTGAAAGTTATTTCAATATAAATTAAACTATATCTTCATCAGAGAAAGTTAGCTTCTTTTTTAATTAGGATAGGGAAAGCGAGCCAAGCAGTATTACAGCCATGTAATTCAATAGGATTACTAAAAAGATTTTTATACTTGTTAAAGAAATTATATTGAAGTTTAAAATTTTCTTGTCTAGTTTTAATATTCTTTTCTAATTTTTTAAGTTGAGCAAGGGCAAAAGCAGCTCCTATTTCACTACCTTCTAAATTATATCCAACTTTCTCAAATACGAATTTTGCATCGTAATCTAAACCATCAAGATTGACATTAAACCGATTTTCGATTGATTCACTTTTCTCATCAAATAATGAAGAACTTCTGCCCCATGATCTAAGTAATTTTGCATTTTCAATTGCTTTTGGATCCGTACCATATATTTTATTCTTAACATTGATGTTAATTGAGCTTATAAAATTATTAAAAAAAGATTCGAGAGCTTTATCATCAGATTAATTTTTTAGACAAATATTTAAACAATTTATTTTTTAAATCTGTTTCTTTATTTTATGTTTATGATAAATTATTACAAGCTCCTAATTATTTCTTGAACAAGTTAGTAAGAATTTTTATTAGACAACTTTTTTTTATTACATTAAAGGCTTCTAAAAGATTATCGCGTAATAATCTAGAATCATTTCTTATGGATGATTTAATTTCAATTGCTAAAAAAAATAAAAATCCAAAAGTACTTTTTGTTGGATCAGGAGGAGCTTTAGAAGAATTTGTTAAAAAAATATTAGAATGTAATTTAGTTACAATTGACGTTGATCATAAGCGTAAACCAGATTATGTAATGTCCATAACTGATTTGAAGTTTGAAGAAGAGGAATTTGATTTGGTTTTATTGCTTGAAGTTTTAGAACATGTTGACCAACCTTTTAATGCTTCTTCTGAGATATTCAGAGTTTTGAAACCAAAAGGCATACTATTATTAAGTACTCCTTTTACCTTTGGGATACATGATGCACCTTATGATTTTTGGAGATTTACAAAATATGGTTTAAAGAAAATTTTTTATAGATTTGATCAATTAAATATCAATGAAAGAAGCGGATTTTTATTGACGATATCTACATTGTTTTCTAGATTAATCATCTGCAAAAATCCATTACAAAGGCTAATAGGTTGTTTTTTTAGTATATTATTTTTTGTTCTATATCCATTAATTAAAACTTTAGATAATTTTCTTCCAAAGCCAATCACTACAGGATATTACTTAAAAGCTGAAAAGAAATAAAAACTAAGAAGCGAACATATATTAATTTTGTCTGGCTTTTAGATTAACAAAAGATGATTAAAAAATTAAATTTATAAAAAAATATAGACTATTTTTTTATAAGAAAATATTGACCTGATTCCATCTGCACACAAATATAATCTTCACTTTTTTCAGTAAGGAATTCTTCTAATGCTAATTTTGCTCCTAACAAAGCAGGAGTATGTCCTGCATCTTCAACTACAATGATTCCATTTTTTGTTAATTTTTTATGTACATGATTTAGAGCGGCTACTATCGCTTCATAAAGATCCACATCAATATTCGCAAACGCAATTTTATCTATCTCTTTTATCGCGTCATTATCTATTATATTTCTCTTATAAATTTTAAGTTTATCTTTGTCACTTAATCTCTTAACTACCCTGTTGTATAAACTTTTTAAACCATCTGTTTGATGTGTATCTAACCAAATATTATCTATAGAAGTGGAAGCTTCTTTATAAGTGAAACCTTCGAAATAATCATAAACATATAAGCATTTATCTATTTTTTCTTCTTCTATATATGAAGCCATTACACATGTTGAGGAACCTTTGAAACATCCAATCTCTAAAAAATCACCTTCTATTTCTTTGCAATTGTCTATAACCTGTAATAAATTTCCGAAATCAGCACCAATACCATGGCTAAAATACTGAATTTTTTCTTCGTTTTGTAATCTGTATTCTTTAAATAATATTTTTTCTTTTAACTGATCATGCATCCAAACTCTTGCAGGTCCAACATGACATATAACTTTAACAGGTTTTTTTTTCTTATAGAAATGTGAAGCTACTTTAACTCCTCGATCTACTCTTTCAGAGAGCCAAAATAATCGATTAGATTTTTCTAGAATTTCTGTTTCAATATTGTCTAAAGTTGAAAAAAATGATCCAGGAAAATTCTTCCTTAGTGTTTTTTTGTATATTTCTGGGACAATTACTAAATCAGATTGAAATGATTCATTTTTTTGTAAAAACTTTACTATTTGGGAAAGTTTTATTGGAGTGTATTTCAGAGAATATCTTTTATAACCTTTATAGTAGTTTTTATCTTTTATTAAAAATTGAAGTGAAAGTTTGAAAATCTCCTTAAAGTTTTTTGTTTTTATTAACCAAAAAAACAGATTTATATTTTCCATTTAATATTTATCTCTCAAAAATATATAGTATTACTTTACATATTTTATTTCAATTATATAAATATAAATTTAATTTTTGAAACATCAAAATAATAAAGAATTAAAAGAATATGAAATAAATCAGGTAATTCTTTATAATCTTAATTATGAATAACTTTAAAACTTTAGCGAAAGAATATATTGATTTATTTAAACAGAAAAATTTAATAGGATTGAAGAATTTATTTGATCAAAACGTTAAGCTTACAGACTGGGACAATGAAATTGAGGGAGTTAATGATCTCATAAAATTAAATAGTAAATTATTTAAGGAATTTGAATATATTGATATTAATATATTAAATATTGTTTCAGAAAAGAATTTAGTATTTATTGAAATGAAAATCGAACTCGATAAGAAGGTTTTTCTAAAAGTGGTTGATATAATTAAATTTTCTAAAGATAATAAAATTATCTCAATAAAAGCTTATAAAGCTTAGAATAAATTTATAAGAGATATGGATTGGTATTTGATTTATTTGAAGGTAGGATAATGTATTAAGAAAGACAACTTTAATATTTTATGATTGCTCCAGAAATATTTATATTAGACGTAGACGGAGTAATGACAAATGGTAGTTTTTTTTACTCATCTGAAGGAAAATATTTAAAGTCTTTTGGTCCAGATGATCATGATGCATTATCAATGTTAAATAATTTCTTAAAAATCAGATTTGTCACTGGAGATAAAAAAGGTTTCCCTATAAGTAAAAGAAGAATTGTTGATGATATGAAGTTTGAATTAGATTTAGTAAGTACAATTAAAAGAATTGACTGGATAAAGGAAAGATATAAAGCAGAATCCGTAATATATATGGGGGATGGTATCTTTGATCATTATGTAATGAGAGAGGTAGGTTATTCTATCGCTCCTTTAAATAGTGATGAAAATGCAAAAAAATATTCTGATTATATTACTAAAAGAGAGGGAGGTAATAGGGCTGTAGCTGAAGCGTGTTTGCATATTTTGGAAAAGTTTTTTAAAGCATTTGATCCTGAAAAATTTCCCAATAAAGAGACGAAACTTTCAGGTGAGTGGTGGGCAGTGTGATTAAACAGAAATTAGAAAAATTTTATAAAGAGCGCAGATGTACTTTCTTAGGAATAGGACCTATGAGTCTTAATTGTACAAATGTAACAATCGATTTAGCAAATAAATTCAATATACCTTTATTTTTAATAGCAAGTAGAAGGCAAATTGATTCTTATGAATTTGGTGGAGGATATGTAAATAATTGGACGACAAAAGAGTTCGCTAATCATATTGTAAGTAGAGACAAAAAAGGAAAAGTATTAATCTGTAGAGATCATGGAGGCCCATGGCAAAATCCTAAAGAAGTCGAAGCCAATTATGGTTTAAGGCAAGCTATGGAATCTGCTAAGAAATCTTATTTAAGCGATATTCAAGCAGGCTTTCAAATTATTCATATTGATCCAAGTATTGATATTCATAACAATCCTAGTCAAAGTGAAGTGCTTGATAGAATATTTGAGCTTTATGAATATTGTTGGAATGAAGCTAATAAGTTAAATAAAAATATTGCCTTTGAAATAGGGACTGAAGAACAAAGTGGTAGTACAAATACTCAAGATGAACTTGAATTTACACTCAATGAGATTAAAAAGTTTTGTAAGGAATCTAAAATTCAAGAACCTACATTTGTAGTTGTTCAGTGCGGAACAAGAGTTTTAGAGACAAATAATGTGGGTTCTTTTGATACTCCCTTAAGAGTTATGAATGAAATACCTGCTGAAATTCAGTTACCTAAAATGTTACAGATTTGTAATAAGTACAATGTTATGATGAAAGCTCATAATACCGATTATTTATCCACTGATGCATTGAATTGGCATCCAAGATTAGGAATTCATGCAGTTAATGTTGCTCCTGAATTTGGAGTTGCTGAAACAAAATCTTTTTTGGAAGTTCTTAATGAAAATAATTTAAGTGATTTATCAGAAAAGTTTTTAAAAGTATCTTTTGAAAGCAAAAAATGGGAAAAGTGGCTCAAACCAAATTCAAATCTAAATGATAAAGAAAAAGCAATATTATCAGGACACTATGTATTTTCTAAACCTGAATTTATAGATTTAAAAAATGAAGCATCTTATGAACTTAAATCAAAAAATATAAATTTGGATGAAATACTTTGCGAAGCAATATCAAGGTCAATCTTAAGATATATCTCTAATTTTAGACTAATTAGTTAAATGTCAGCAAAAACGGCAACAATTATTTTAAATAGAAATTTACCAGATGTTACTAACAGTTTAGTTGAACATCTTCAAAATTTTGACTCTGAAAATACAGATATTTTTGTTGTTGAATCTGGATCTGATAGAGATAACTTATCTAAGTACTGTACTTGGTATGCAAATTGGGATGATGCGATATTAAATGGACTGAGATATGCAAGAGGTATGAATTTTGCTCTAAGCAATCTATGGAAGGAGGGGAATTTTGATAATTATGAATCTTTCTTCCTGATATCAAATGATACTGTTTTAAGAGCTGAAAAAACTATTAAACCTCTCCAAGATATTCTTAAAGAGCATCCTAGGGTAGGTATTCTTTCCCCTTGCTCAAGTAATTGGGGAGAATATAAATTACTAAATAAAAAAGAAACTCTTTATTTTTGGTTTATTCATAATAATGCGTACTTTCTTAGACGAGAATTTATTGAATCAATTCTTGATAAAGATAAATCTAACTATATGCATTTTTTATTTGATGGTACAAATTTTAGAGGTTATGGTTTAGAGCATGAACTTATTGCAAAAGCTTATATAAATAATTGGGCGGCTGCAATAACAAAGAAAGTAATTTCTTCAGAAAATGAATCCCATCTTTTGAATAAGTCAGATTTAATTAAGACAGAGCCTTATGAATCAAATTTGAGGCTCTATATAGAGGAGGGAAAAAAATGGATGAAAAGAAAATATGGATTTAACAGTCATTGGTCAATGCAGCAGTATTCAAAATGCTTTTACGATTTATTTTTCGAAGCTAATCCAGAATATCTCAAATTTAAATTATAAATGTATCTAAAAAATTAATTTGCATGCCTTATCTATTTCGCTAAGAGAAATTTTTTTATTTAAGTAAAATTCAAACTGATGTCTAAATTGAATTTTAGTTGCTTTATATCCATTAAAAATAAAAGGATTATCGTAGTTAAAATCAATCCTTACTGGGAAATCTAAAAATGGAAATTGTATTTTTTTTATTTCTAAAACCCTTTCGATATGTACTGGAGTGGCATTAATTAAACCGATATTTTTCTTAAAGTTTAAGTCATTTAAATTAAAATGTTTTAGCTTATTTCTATCAATTATTTCTAAATCTATTTGCCTATCTTTAAAAAATACTTTGCTTAAATTAGCCATCGCACCATTTCCAATTATATAAAACTTGGTAATTTTTAAATCCATATTTGTATAAAATTTTAAGAACTCTTCTAAGATCTTGTAATCAGTTAAATCACCTTTTATTTTATTATTTAGATCTTTTTTGACGCAATTTAAAGAATTAAATTTATTAGGATAGGAAAGTAAATCTTTTTCTCTCAAATAATTAAATATTAAGGTTTTAAATGGCATCGAAATACTTAAGCCTTCAATCATATTAGTTGAAATAAAAAGATCAATTAATTTATAAAAATCGTTCTCGTTCTCTATACCGACTGCTTTATAAATTGCTTTTATATTATAAAGATTAAAGAAATAATTATAAATTTTAGTTCCAAAATTTCCTGGTTTTTTAGAAATTGAATAGAAAACTTTATGCATTTGCCCAGAAAATTTTGTTTGCTAATGCTATTAATAATAAATCAAAAGGACTTTCATGAAGTGGTGCCATATTAATATAGATTAATGCTAAAAGCTTTCTAGTATTACTAATATCTAAATTATGAGTGTAGTGATAATTATAAATTATTTGTTGGTGTTCTAATGAATAAGAGTCTTCCTCATATTCATAATCTATATTTGTATTATTTTGGTTAATGTAAGCTTTAAAATCTCCATCTTTAATTCTTTTATAATTTAAAATAACTCCACCTAATAATTTTGCTAAGTCATAATAAATATCGCCAAATTCAACACATTGCCCAAATTCGTGTCTCCAGTCAATTAATACGAAACTTTTATCTTTTTTAACTAAAATATTATCGTATTGAAGATCACCGTGAAATGGTGAGATATATATATTATCGATAATAAGTTCATAATCAAATGGGGGAATAATTGAAATGTAATTTATTTTTTGATTGTTAATACTATTAATTTTATTTAGTTGGTATTTTTTTTCTAATAACTCTATTCTTTTTAAGGTTTTATTTTTGTAAAAGTTTTTAGCATCTTCATAAAGATCTTCATTTAGAGGGTTTTTTGACCAAAGATTTTTAGAGAGAAATTCAAGAAGATTATTTAGATTTTCTCTGGTAGGCTCTTCATAAAGAGTTTTTCCATTTTCATAAGCATAAGAATAACCTTTAGAACTTGGTAAAATCTTACATTTAGGGAAAGCATCTTTGTATATAGTTGCTTTTTGTACCCTTTTCTTTGAAATATTTTCATCAGCAAAAATCTTATACACAAGCTTATTTTTGTAAATTAGTAAAGTTTCATTAGATTTACTAAAGTCATAATCTATCAGTTTATTTAATTCATTTTTATATTTTTCATATGTGCCACAGTCAATCCAATTGAATTCTTTTTCCTTAACTATTTTCTGTTTTTTTAAATAATCCTTAATAGGGAAATAAATCTCTCTTTCACCTTTTGGATAGTTATTCAAGAATTTCTTATATAAATTTTTATTTTTTATGAACATAAAGCCTGTAAATATTTTAGATTCAAATTTATTTTTATCCTCACCAAAACTAAAGCAGCCTCTATATATTTTCGTTATTTCTTGGTTTTGATTGATTAATAAATTAGTATAATCATTAGGATTATATTCATTTCTTGAGGTTCCTAATAAAATATCTGATGATAATTTTTCTTTTTCAATATTTAAACCATCAGGATATATTCCATCATTTGGAAGTATGACAAATTCATCTGACAAATCATCTATAAATCCCATAAGCGTATCACCCATTTCAGTAGAGGAAAATTCTAAATTTCTTTTAAATATTATTTTTCTATCAGAATGGACTGTTGAGATTATTTCTTCTAAATCTTCACAAAGATATCCAGTCGCAATATAAATTTTTGATTCTAAAGGTATAGAGTTAATAATTTTGGATAATAATGTTTGATATGGAATTGGTGCTAAAGCTTTATTAGCAAAATTACTAAATGGTTTAAATCTCGAACCAATTCCTGCAGATAAAATGCAAAAGTCCATATTTAAGAGTTTTGATGTTCAGATTCAATTTTTCCATCTCCTCTACCACTATCATCTATCAATCGAATAACATCATCCAAATGATTAGTTGATGATTCTAAAAGATAGATATCTGAAATTGACTCTAATTGATGAATCCCCAGAGGTGATACATCAATTACTGATTTTTCATTTATTTGAATTTTATCAATTATATAATCTTTTTTTATTGTAAAACTTTCTTTTGAGTAACTTAAGATTGCTTCTCCTTCAACTAAGAAATTACTTTCGAATTTTTCTTGATGAACTTGTAAACTCGTTTTTGTGCCTTTTTTAATATGAATAAACTTAAGAACTAATTCATTTATTGGATTTTCTCCTGTTATCCAATATTCATAACCCCAAGGTTTATTTACAAAATAGGCGTCTTTTTTTAAGGAGCCAAATTGATAATGATTTTTGCTTAAATCCTTGTTTAATATTTCTTTACTTAGTAAAACAGCAGTACCTGAATTAAGTTTAATAGTTTGATTTTTACTTGATATAAATTCAATATATTCTGATGATTTTAATATGTCTGTCTTGAAATTTTTTAAACTTGAGTTGCCATCATATTGAAAAATTAAATAGTAGAATCCCTCTTTTAACGAAACTTCTTCATTAAGGAGGTTTTCATAATTATAAAATTCATTCTTAATCTTAAAAGGACATTTTCTTATTTTAATATTCATTTTTTAAAATATATTTTATTAATTTTACACGAGACCCTTTATGACAAGTCTATTTAATACTAATTATTAAAGATTTAGTTAAAGTAGCTATTTAAATTTAGTCATTAGAAAAACTTAAGGCATATTTTTTTTCTAAAAAAATTCCAATTGAAATCACAAGTAAAATTGATATAAATTCAAAAAGTTTATTACCAAAATATGCGCTTAACGCTATCAATAAAGTTGCCAATATATACATAATAGAGACATTTTGATGCGAGAAGCCACCTTTAACTAATCTCTGGTACAAATGTAAACTATGGGGGGTAAATATATTTTGTTTTGATAATAACCTTCTTAAAACGCATGTTAAAGCATCACATAAAAGAGGAAAAGCTATTCCAATAATTGAGATTGATGTATCAATATTAGAAGCGTTGAGAAATAGAATAATTAATAATGAGCCAAGAAAAGTACTTCCCACATCGCCCATAAAGATTTTTGATGGACTCCAATTTAATAATGTAAATGCAAATAAACTTGAAAGTATATATAAAAAAGTAAAATCGATTTTTAATGCAGAATATAAAATAATTACACAGAAGCATCCTCCTACAAGTCCGTCAATGCCATCCATAAAGTTTATAAAATTAATAATTCCTGTTGAAATTATCATATAGAAAACTAATAATAAAAAACTATAAAATAAATTTGCTTCAAAATTTAAATTTGGAAAATTTACAAAAAGAATTACATTACATGTTATTAATTGAAAAAGATATCTTATCTTCGAGCTAATACTTTTCAAATCATCTATAAAACTTATAATAACTAAAGGTATTGATGATAGAAGAATTAAATTACCATCTTTTATAAAGAAAAAAAGACTTATTAAATAAAAAATTAATCCTCCGCCCCTAGCTTTAGGATATGAATGCAAACTTCTATAATTGGGATTGTCAATGAGAAAATTCCTAAATATTGGTAATGAGTAATAAATTGTTGAATAAGTAAAAATAAAAATGAATATTAACTTGGCAAAAAAAATTAAATTCATCTTTTTAATTTTTTAATAATGAATTTTATACTATATGATTTTAGTAAGATAAATAAATTTTGTCTAAATTATTTTAGAAATATTATTTATAATTTTCGAGGATCTTTTATTCCAGCTAAATTTATTTTCAACATCTTCAAATGCTTTTAATGGCCTTGATTTATTATTATTTTTAATATCTTCAAATAGTTTATCCATGTTTTTTAAAAAACTTTTTTCATCATCTATTAAATAGCAATAAGCATTTTGATCGTTTAATACTTCTGAAATAGATTTTGTTAAGCTAGAAATCAAATAATTTTTTGTTGCCATATATTCAAATATTTTTAAAGGTGAAGTTACTGAATTAATTGATGATTTTTTACTAGTTAGATAAATTAAAATATCAGATGCAATTTGGTATTTTGCAATTTCCTTTTGATCAAGCCAATTAATAAAAGTAATATTATTTGAATCTTGATATTTTTTTAAATATGGAAAATTGACCAGATCTTCTTTTTTTATACCTAACATTACTATGTGTAAATTTTTATATTTTCTATAATTTTTAAGCAAGATTTCGCTTCCTCCTCTTGAGATTGATCCTGAATGAGTCAATATAATCTTAGTTTTAGGAATATTAGGAAATAACTGTTTTCTTAATATTTCTTTATTTGAAATTAGTCTTTTATAATCATTAATATTTACTCCATCATGGGCTGAGAAAATTCTTTTCTTGTATTTTAATCGATAGGATTTTAGGATAAGTTTTCTTAAATTTTCAGATATAGTTACAACTGAGAAGTATTTGGATAGACAATTTTTTTTAAATAAATATTTTGCAATTACACTTTCTGGTAAATTATGAGATTCGTAAGTATTTGATAATGACAATAAGCATGAAAAATATGATATTAAAATATCTCTTGTATAAATATGGGGCTTATTATATTTAATTTTTATTTTCAAAGTCAAAATTAAAGAAATTAGTAGTCTTATAATTCTTATTTTAAATATTCTTTTTGTATGCTTATTTTTTATTTGCGGCTGAATAAAAATAAATGAATTTCCTAAAATTTCTGAAAAAGAGTATTTCATAGAATATATTTGGTGACTATGTGCGTTATTCCCATTTGGAAAAGCGGAGGTAATATATACTAAAGGTGAACTTCTATTGAATTTAAATTTGTTATTTCTAAAATTTAATTTATGTTGATTCTTCATTTATAAAAGTTGTCAATTTAGGGTTTTTGATTTATTAAGTTTTCTCTTGAACTTGCAAGGAGAACCTGCATATAAACTATCTCCAGAAATATATCCTTTGACTACTGAATTAGCTGCAATTATTGTATTTGAAGATATTTCTGAACCTTGCGTGACAACAACCCCAGCAGCTAGCCATACTTTATTTTTAATTTTTATTGGTTTTTTATTATGTTTGAAATCAAATTCATTTAATCCTGCAGTGTGAATCATCACATTGGTTGAGATATGACATTGTTTGCCAATAAAAACTTTATCAATACAATTTATAATAACCCCGTCATTTAAAGATGTTTTCTCTCCGATTGATAAGTTAGATGGATATCCTAAAATAATAACTCTTCCATAAAATCTAACACCTTTAGAAATTTTAGCCCCTAGAAATCTATAGTAAGGTATCTGAAGTTGATACCTAAAACCGTTTAAAATATAGAATGTATTAAAAAATATTTTTCTAATTAAATAAATCATTTTTAAGAATCGTAAATAAAGGATAACATGATATTCTGAGATCTCTTCTCTATCTTTTTATTTGAATATATAGGTTATTTTATAAACCTGAAATTTACTTCTAAGAATTTTTTAACTAAAAATTTAAAATCACTTAATTTCGCATTACGATGAATTTTTTTTAATTTAAAAAAAGGTTGATCATGGATCCTTGATAGATATATCAATTTTTTGTATAAAGTTTCGGCAATATTTTCAGTAGAAAGATCATTTATTAATTTATTTGATATGGTATTTATACCTTTGTATCTTTTTTCATATTCTTCTAAGTTTTGACGAACTTTTTCAATTATTTTTTGATCACTTAAATCTTCCGTTATTAAAACTATATTTTTCCTAAATATGTCATGTTCTGGGTATTCTGTTAAATCTCCTATCGCTATTGCTCCTGCAGCGTATATTTCCCAGTACTTTCTTAATGAGATTTTATATTTAGTTGTACAGGTTATTACAAATTTAGATCTCTTTAAATATTCAATATAACTTGAGCCATGAATCTTTTTACTAGATTTTTCGAGTCTTTTCCCAGGATGGTCTAAATTCGTAACAGTAAAATTTTTTTCTAATACTTTTGCAATTCTATTTCTTAATGGGGTTACTGGTTCGCTTCTCGATGTGTATAAGATATCTATATCCTTAGTTATTTTTTCCTTGTAATCCTCTTTTCGTATAGAAAAGGGTAAATAAAAAATTTCTTTAATATCTTTAATTTTAGAAATAAAATTTATTGATGTTTGATGATTAGAAGCAACAAAATCAATCTTTGCCCACTTTAAAAACCATTGAAAATAATCAGAATCAATAAAAAAATCTGATACTATTACAGTCTTTCGAAGTTTTAAATTCCTTATGCATTCATATTTAAATGGATTTATATCAAGCTTTTTGTGCCAGCAAGGTTCTTCTAAAATAATACTAAAAATATCTTTCTTCATGAAATTAATTTTTTCACTTAACCCTTCCGTTGTAAATTTATCAATGTAAATAATATATCCTTTATCTTTAATCTCAAGCTCTTTATAAATTTCTAGCCTCTCTTTATTCATTAATCCTTCAAGTCTTGAGGATGTCAATATTAATATTTTTTTCATTAGATTATTGATTTTTTACTTTGATATTTCAAGGCTAATAAGTGAACAGTAACCCCTAATATGCTTATTAAAATATACGATAATGAAGTACCTATTAATTCATATTTATATGTTAAGTAATATAAAACACTTACAGATATAATTGAATGAAAAATACAAGTCAAAAAATAAGCTTTGTATTTATTTTGTAATAAAATTACTGAAGAGGTCCAGAAAAATGTCCCTGATATTACGTTTGATATTGTAAGAGGAATAAGGAGTTTAAAAATTAATGAAGAGTATTCAATAGTATTAAATTTAAATAATATTGATACTATTAGAGTTAATAGAATCCCTAAAAAGGCGAAATAAAGAAAAGTTCTCTTTGTTCGTTTTAAATAGTATTTAAATAATTCTTGTTTATTGATTGAAATAGCTTGTTCTGCCATTTCTTGAAAATAAGACCTACGAATTATCGAAATCAAATTATTCATAATTGAAAAAATTGTCTTCGTAAGTTTGAAAATGCCTACCAATTCCGCATTATAAAGATAAGCTATTGCTAACAAATCAAATTTTGCTGTAATACCAGAAAAAGTATCAACTAAATAAGTTGATTTTAATTGTGGCCATAAGTTTGGATTGTTATTTAATCTCCAAGGATAGATATATTTATAAGATCCAATATTTTCTTTTAGTTGAGATAAATATTTTCTTATATAATTATTACCTAAGATTAAACTAATAAAACTGCTTAATAGATGACATGCAGCAATAGTAAGCATATTTAATTTTAATAAATATAAAAACAAAATTATAAAAATTGATCTGACTATTATTTCAATATTTAAAGATAAAATCAATTGTAATTTATCTAATTCATGCCTTGCTATGCCTGCCCAAATTGGGTTTAGACTATTAAAAATAATACTTAATCCAAAAAATAAAATTGTTAAAAAACTAAATTCAAATTTATTTAGATTAAAGACTATTATAAAACCTACAAAAAAAACCAGTGCTGAGCAAGTAAATATTGATTTCAATAATGAATTAATTGTTTCAAATTTAATTTTATTATCTTTTATTTGAACGATATTTCTATCAATTGCATCATTTATTCTAAATCCAAAAATTATAGATAAAATACCAAAAATAGATCTAATAGTAGCATATTCCCCTAGAAGTTCTATCCCTGAGAGTTTAGAAATCAATAAGATAGATAATGCTGAAAATAAATTAGATATTAAAGAGCTAGTTAAGCTAGAAATAAAAATTATTTTTATACTTCTCTTCAAATCTAAAATTACTTCATAATAAAATTATAGCTTAAGATATTTAAAGTAATATTTGATTTTTTTAAAGAAATTAATGATTAAACTACATTGAATTTTTACTATAAATGTATTTTTATTTTTATAAATTCATAAAATACTTTACTAATGAGACAATATATTTATTCATAATCAATTATTTGATATTAGACTTTTAAATGGAATACAAAAAAAATTGGATTGTAGTTACGGGAGCTTCAGGTTTTATAGGCGCTGGAGTTGTTTTAAAACTTCTTAAAATGGGTTATAAGGTTGTTGGTATTGATAATGAAAATTCCTATTATGATACAAAATTAAAAAAAGATAGAATTAAACACATCCTTTCCATATCAAATTCTCAAGATTCATGGCTTTACTTTAATTTTTCTATTGAAAATAAACAATTACTGGAAAATATCTTTCATAAATATAATCCAGAAATTGTTATCAATTTAGCTGCACAAGCAGGAGTTAGATATTCGATCAAAAATCCAGATTCTTATATAAATTCAAATATTATTGGATTTGCAAATATTTTGGAATGTTGCAGAAAATTTGAAATTAAGCATCTTATATATGCTTCAAGTAGCTCTGTTTACGGAGGTAATATGAAATTTCCATATAAGGAGTCAGATCCAGTTGATCATCCTGTGAGTTTATATGCTGCAACTAAGAAATCGAATGAATTAATGGCTCATTCATATAGTCACCTCTTCAATATTCCATGTACTGGGTTAAGGTTTTTTACCGTCTATGGACCTTGGGGAAGGCCAGATATGGCCCCTATGATATTTACTAAAGCGATTTTGAATTCAGAGCCATTAAAGGTATTTAACTTTGGAAAAATGAAGCGTGACTTTACTTATATTGATGATATAACTGAGGGTGTAATAAAGTGCATTTTTAATTTACCTAAAGTCGATAAAAATTTTGATAAATTAAAGCCAGATCCATCAAAATCTAATTCGGCGCCTTACAGGATTTTTAATATAGGTAATAATAATCCTATAGAATTAATTTATTTTATTGGTTTATTAGAGGAAGCTTTAGGAAAAAAAGCAATAAAATGTTTTGAGCCAATGCAACCTGGTGATGTAAAAGAAACCTTTGCTGATATTGACTCTTTAAGTGATTGGATCGATTTCAAACCAAAAATTAATATTGAAGAAGGGATAGATTTATTTGTTGATTGGTATAAAAATTATTATTTTTAAAATCACATTTTATCTCCAATAAATTGAATTTCTTTACTGGGAATCCATTCTGGGACAATTTTTTTAAGTAATCTAATTGATTTTAGATGATCCCTATTCTTTAAACTTTCTTCAAGTTTTTCAAGATCCTTAATTAATTCTGGATAACTTATCTTTCTCTCATTTGCCTTAAATATTAGCTCATTGCTTGTAGGCTCAGATTTAGAATCAATTAGAAGTTCTTCATATAATTTTTCTCCAGGTCTAAGACCAGTAATTTTAATTTCTATGTCTCCATTTTTATTTTTATCATTTTTGACAGTTAATCCACATAATTTAATCATTTGCTCCGCTAATTCGTAAATTAAAACTGGTTTACCCATATCTAATAGAAATACTTCGCCTCCATCTGATAAATCGATAGAGTTTATTACAAGTTGTGCAGCTTCTGTGATCGTCATAAAATATCTTATTATTTTAGGATGAGTAAGAGTAATAGGACCTCCTTTATTTATTTGCTCTCTGAATAATGGAATTACAGATCCAGAGGAATTTAAAACATTTCCAAATCTAACCATAGAAAAATTTGTATAATTATTTTCTCTTTTTTCTTCACTCGAGTATGCTTGAACAATAAGTTCTGCAAGTCTTTTGGAGGCGCCCATTACATTTGTTGGTCTTACTGCTTTATCAGAGGAAATTAGGACTAAATTTGATGCTTTATATTTTTTAGCTGCTTCACATATCACTTTTGTTGAAAAAATATTATTTTGTAATCCTTGTAGAGAATTACTTTCTACTAGAGGAACATGTTTATATGCTGCAGCATGAAAAATTACATTTATTTTAAACTTTTTAAAAATTTCATCTATTAAGTTCTTATCGCAACAGTTACCAAGTATTGAAATCGTCTCGCAATTTAATTCTTGAGTTTTTATTAGTCTTTTAATATCTTTATCAATGGTGTATAGACTAATCTCACTCATATCTAACATAATCAAATTTGATGGATTTTGAAGGATGATCTGTCTGCATAACTCACTACCCACCGAACCCCCTGCTCCTGTAATTAAGATATTAGTTTTATTTAATTTTTTTATATGAAAATTCTTTTTACTTCTCTTTTCGTCTCTAGACAAAAGCGAATCAATATCTATTTTATTCAATCTCTTATTTTCTAGTTTCCCAGATAAAATATCATCAATCGTGGGAACCTCTAATATTTCATCAATTCCTGTAGTTTTGATTTTATGAATTAATTTATTTCTTTGCGAAGAACTTATTGATGGGATTGCAATTAGAACCTGATCAATACGATCCTTGTTTTTTTCTAAATATGATATTGGTCTGATTTTTATTCCAGATAAGCTTCTACCCCATAGACTTGGAGAGTCATCTATGAAAGTTGTAACAACATAATCTTTTCTAAGAATTATTGAGGCTGCTAATTGAGCTCCTGCTGAGCCCGCACCATAAATTGCAACTTTATTAGATTTAACAAATAATCCCCTATTTTGATTAAGCAATATATCCTTTAAAATTACTCTATAAGCTGTTCCAAATGTTGACAATAGCCAAAAGTATAATACAAAGAATAATAAACTTGGTAATTCTTGGTTTTTAGATAGAAATAAAAAAAAAGTAAATCCTAAAAGTAGTAGATTTCTAAGGCATATGTCATAGATTATTTTGCTCTTATAATATCTCGTAAGACTATTATATTGACCAGTTAATATGTACAAAATCCCTGCAAAAATTGTAATAATTATTCCTAAACTCAAAAAATTATTTTCAATTTTTAGTTCGTCATAGGAATATTTGTACAAAAGAGCATAAGTTGAAAAAACTATTATTAAATCAATTAATAATAAAAATACTCTTCTTATTTGCAAGTTATTAAAAATGTATTTTATTGTATCTAACTTCATAATCCCAATTTAATTCAGGGAAACATTCTTTAAATAGTTTTATTATATATCTTAGTTGAATTAGAAAAAAAAATAAATCTTAGTTAAGTAATAATTGAAAACAGTTTCTCCAGTAAGCAAAGAAATATAATTTCTAAAGTAAAAATTTTTTTATTTCCAAGAATTGACTTTTTAGGCTATCTTTTATTGATGCTAACTTATATTCAGGCATTAGCTTTTTTAAATCTGAATTATATATTTTGTCTTCTTTTATTCTTAATAGTTGTTCAGAGTTTATAGGTAATTTTCTTTTTATATATCTCATTTTCTCTAAAACTTTTACCACGTAAATAAACATTTTTAAAGGTGGATAAAAAATTATTGCTTTTGAGGAGGTTGTTAATTCGATATTTTTGATTATCTCTCCTAAAGAGAGAGTATTAGAACCTGTTATATTGTAAAATCCGTTTTTCTTATTTTTTTCTTTTATTTGATTTAAGATAATATTTCCTAGATCTTTATAATATATTGGTTGATATTGCGACTTTAAAGCTATTTTGGGAATTAACAATACCCTATTTTTAATTATTCTCTTGAATAATTTATTAAAATTTCTATCGTAATGACTGCCAAATATCAAAGAACTTCTTAGAACCGTAAAATTTTCATAATTATTTCTTAAATATGCCTCTGATCGTAAGTAAATATCTGAACATTCCTTGAATTGAGAGAAAACTCCAGTTGTACCAAGAATTAATAAATGCGGAGATATATTGTTGATTTTTATAGCCCTAATAATATTAGGAGTGAATTTAATTTGCGCTAAATGCACAATAAGGTCTGGATGAAACTCATTTAGTAATTTTGATAAGAAACCTAAATCTTCAATATTTCCAAAATATATCTTGTTTGGTAAAAACCTTGCCCCCAAAGATTGACTTGAAAAATTAGTGTTTCTAACCACTGAACAAATATTATAGTTATTGTTCTCCAGTAATAATGAATTTGCTATGTGGGAACCTACTAATCCTGACAAGCCTGTAAAAAGAATCTTCATTTATCTAATAAATTATTAATAATTTTTTTTGTTTTACTATAGAAAACATCATATGAAAATAATTTCAAATACATAGAATAAGAATTAGCACCGAATTTTTGCTGTAATTTTTTTGAATTAATAAGTTTTTCTAAGCATAAAGTAAGTTGTTTCTCATCATTTGGTGGGATAATAAATCCATTGAAATTATTAATAACAGCTTCAGAGGAACCTCCAACGTCAGTAACAATTACTGGTAAAGATGCCCTCATCGCTTCAATTGTTGTGATCGGAAATCCTTCCCAATTACTTGTCAATACAAAAATATCATAGTTTTTATAAAGCTCATCGACTTCTGAATTGAATCCAAGAAATTTAATATTGTTTTCAAGCCCTAAATAATTGACGTAGTTTTTAATTTTATTAAAAAGAGGCCCTTCTCCAGCAAAATGCAATTCCCAATTATCTAAGTTTTTTATATTTTTAAGACTTTTAATAAGAAGCATGTGATTTTTTTGTTTATCGAATCTTGCAACCATTAAAATCTTTGATTTTTTCTTATTTTTTCTAATTTTTTTTAATGATGATTTTTTTTCGGGCACTGAATTATGTATGATAGATGTCTTGCTTATTGGAAAATTTAAATTTTTAGAAACTTGATAATCATAGTTTGAAACGCAAATAATACTTCCAGTTAATTTGTAAAGTAATAACTCTAAGAAAATAAAGCATCTTTTTTTAATACCTTTATAGGAATAAAAGGACCAACCATGAACAGTAAATATTACCTTTGTTTTAGATATTATTCCAATAATTCTTGAAAGAACTCCACATTTACTTGAATGTGCATATAAAAGTTCGGCTTTATTTTTTTTAAGATATAAAAAAATCCATAAAAAAGCTGAAATATCTTTCTTTATTGAGATTTCTCTTTGTAAGAAAGGGCAAATAGCAAATTGTATTTTATTATTTTTTAATTCTTTGAGGAAAACTCTCTCTTTACTATCTCCAGTTATAACCTGACATCTAAATCCGTCCTGATTAAGTTTTTTTGCTAAATCTAATACATGCCTTTGTACTCCTCCAAGAGTGTCTGATCTTGTGACTAGAAATAAAATATTTTTTAATTTATCTTTTTTTTTTATCATTAATAACAATTAGAAGATAATTTTTGGATGCTTTCAATCCATTGATTAACATCATTGCTGTATTTTAGAAGGATACATCTTTTATGACCATGTAATGCTTCAGGAATTCCTCCTCGTTTAAATGCTATTACTGGTATATCCAAAATATTACATTCTTTAGCTACCCTACAATATGCTTCTTCCCAGAAGGATGGAATAATAACAATTGTATTTTTGTTTATTAATTTGAAAAATTGGCCCCATGGATAATAAAAAATATTATTTCTTTCAGAGTAGTTTAACTTAAAGTGTTTTCTTGAAATACAAATGTTTTCATAATTTAATCCGTGATATTCTATTTTCCTCATAGTTTTTGAAATTTTTTTAAAGATGCTTATACCTTTACATTCATCATTACCAACCATTATTAATCTGATATTTGGCTCTTTTGGATATTTTTTTAGATTAACTTTTTCATTAATTGCTTGTGGTTTTGGGAGATAAATTTTTATCTTATCTTTTTTGAGTCCTAATTTTTTACTTGCAAGATTTTGCATAAATTGAGAATTTACTGCAAATTCTTTTTTACTAGATATATATTTTAGAAGTAATTTTTTAAATAACAAAGACGGTATAAAGTCTATTATTGATTTGACAATTCTTTTTATTTTTAAAAAATTAAATCCATATATTGGTGTAATTGATAAATCATTTGGAGATCTTGCGACAAAAATGCATTTACATTTTAATTCTAATAATACAGGAACTGATTCGATGCCTACTCCAATAGCAATATCTTCCTCTTTGATGAATTGAAGTTCTTTAATTATGTTTTTTCGTTGAAACTTATGATAAAAATAGGGAGCATAATATACTGAGAATAACGATAAGAATTTGTATTTAGGATAATTTATAGTTTTGAATTCTTTATGGTTTTGAATTTTATTGCCTCTAAAATTATCAATATCAGATAATCTAATATTTATTGATGAGTTTTGAGAAAAGCTTTTCGCAAGTTCATTACTACTTAATTCGGCTCCCCCTACATTACTTCCTACATATTTTCCTATTACGTATGTATTCATATGATTAAATTAAATTAAATTTGATTGAAAGTTTTTATTCAATTTAAGAATCTCCACTTTTTAAAAAGTGATCAATGGCAATGCATAAAGAATGAATATAAAATTGATGAATATCCTGAGTTATACATGTTCTGTTGGAAGAATCATTAATTGAAAAATCAGAATATTTTTGAAGCTTGCTTTTTTGAGAACCAATAAATAAAAAAGTTGTAATATTATTTTTACTAGCAAAATCCGCTAGTTGTATTATATTTTTGCTGGACCCAGAGGTACTAAATAAAATTAAAATTATTGGTATATTTAATTTCACAAAGCTTGAAAAAGGTTTAATAAATACATCTTCATAAGAGTAATCATTTGCTCCCGCAGTCAAGGAACATGAATTAGAAGTTAGTGAAATAGAGGCTAGTGAATCTCTCTCGTTTTCAAATCTAATTTGTAATTCAGCCGTAAGATGTTCGGAATGTGCCGATGAACCTCCATTACCAGCAGTTATTATCAATCCTCCTTTTTTACTGCAATCAACTATTTTATTGGCCATCTTGATAATATTTTCATCATTGCTTTTTTTTGTGTTTATTATTTCTTCTATATGTTTATTCCTGTATTCATTAATTTTCAATTTCAAAAAATAATAATTTGAGAATTTGCTTAAATCATCAAAGAAAAGTTGGTGATTTAAAAATTTTTGGGATTCACGACCTTTACCTGTTCCTACTAGAGCAAATTGGATATTTGATTTAATTGCAGCTTCATAGTCAGAGATAGAATCTCCTACAAAAATAAAATCATAATTTGGATATAGGACTTTTATTTTCTCTATTAAACCTGTTTTTGGTTTTCTGCAGTCACAATTTTCTTCAGGAGCATGCGTGCAGCAGAAAAAATTTTCAATAGACATTCCATTTTCTTCGAAAATCTTTTTTATAAAACTATTAATATGATTTAATTTATCCATTGAGATGATACCTCGTCCTACATTAGCTTGATTTGAAGCTATAAAAAAACGAATACCTAAGTCATAAATTTTTTTTAAAGATTTAATATGACTTTCATAAATTTCAAGTTGTGCAACATCCTGAACTCCTTTATCAAGATCTTTATTCAGAACCCCATCTCGATCAAAAATAATTATTGTCTTAAGTTTATTTTTCATATTATTTAAAAATAGAACAGATTTGGTTTTGATAACTTTCTTTGTTTAATTCTTCTATGTATATTTCTTCACTCATCTTATGCCATTTATCCAATTTTTTAGCAGATTCCTTTAATGCAGTTAAAATATGTTTTTTTTCTGGAGACTTTATATTAAAAAAATTATTTTTAGATGATTTTTTTTGTAGTCCCTCAGTTAGAAGAGTTGTAATAGGAACGCAACCAAAAGATTTTGCTTCTGCAAGTGCTTTTGGATAACCTTCTTGAAAGGAGGCTAGTAAGAAAAAATGAGATTTTGCATAAATATTTTTTGGATCTATGAAACCTAGATACTCTATATTTGTTCCTAATGGGATATCAATATTCTCATTATTTTTACCTAATAATTTCAAATTAAAGCAATAATTTTTAATATTAATATTTGCCCAAATAAAAAAATCAGCCCATGCTTCTATTGTAGGGATAATCCCTTTCCTAGATGATAAATTACCAACAAAAACATAGTTTATTTGCTTTTCTTTATTAATAATTAATTCCTTTTTTTTAAGTAGAAATTTAATTGAATAAATAGGTTCAACAGTGTATTGACACAAGTGAGATTTGGTTTTTGGAGATATATTTTTTATAAGGCTTTGACTAATTTGATTAGTACAAATAACATGATCTGAGTTTTTAATAGAAGCTTGCTCTAAATTATCAATTGACTTTCTATACTTAAGATTATTATTAGAAAATAATTCATAGTCAACTAATTTATAATTTTCAAGAGTTATTGGAATATCAGTAATTGTAATAATATCCCTTTTTCTGAAGAACTTTAAAATATTAGGCATATATTCAAAACAAATTACTATATCAATTTCTGAAAAATCGTAAAAAAATAAAAATAAAAATGTTGAGACTTCAAATATAGAACTATCAATTAATCTATGATTAAAATTAATTAAGTGTAGTCGAGTGAAATTTAAACCTCTTCCGATAAGTTCAAAAAATGGGAAATGAAATATTCTTTTATTTGATAACTTTGAACCTCTTGCGTAACAAAATACTTTATGGTTATCTTCCTCAAGAGCCCCTAAAATTTTACCAACTCTAACTCCAATATTACCAGGTTTATTTATTGAGGTATTAGCTAATATTAATATATTCAACTTCATCTATAAGTAATCAATTTATATTAACATAGACTAATATTTAAGGAAATTAGTAAATTCTAAAAATATATTTTTCAATTTTTTAATTGTATTAATTTTTAATATAGTATTTTTTTTTAAGTAACTAATATTGCCAGAATAATTTAAAAATATTTACTAAAAGATCTTTTTCTTAGATTGAATAAGTGACATTAAAATTTTGATTAGTTTTTGACAAAAACGAACCTTTTTGAAAAATAAAGGTCTGCTGTAGAACTAATTGATAGGACCTCAAAATCATTTTTCAAACATAAATCTATCAAAGATTTTGATTCAGTAATTTTTTTATGCACTTTCATCAATTCAGGTTTCCAAAGACTTGCACCTTCAATAGGCATATATATGTATAAAATCCCTTTTCTTTTAATAACTCTATTACATTCGGCAATAAATTTAATCTGCTCATTTCCTGATAAATGCTCAATGCAATGAGAAGTAAAAACAAAGTCCAAGCTTTCATTAGGATCAGAAATTTTCAAAGCATTTTCTTTTTTATTATTCTCAACAACTCGAGCTCCAGGGAATGGATAGATACTTCCACCAACATCAATACCCTTTCCTTTGCAAAATCTTTTAGCATCATCTAGGCAAAATAATGCAGCATTTCCAACGGTGAAATAATATGGGTACTTTTTATATTCAATATATTGTTTTAATGAATCACTTATGAGCCTTCTTCTAATGTTGTATTTTAGGAAAAAATATATATCACCGTAAAATGAAAAAGACAATCTTTTAATCAGTTTTAAAAACTTTTTTAAATATATTTTCAATGTAGTTTTTGTAATTAACTTAATATAATACCGTAAAGTTCGGATAAAGATAAAAATATTTAATTACAGGTTATTTAAATATATTCATTTTTTAGAATAAATACTATTAACTACTAAAAGTATAAATCTAAACTTGTAATCTTTTATAGTTGTCCTTTTTATTAAAAAATATAAAATAAAATAATTCTTATTTATCCTAATTGTTTTATGATTAGGTAAAAAATTACTCCAAAAATGAATAGAAAAATTGCAATAATTGGAGATTTAATAGTAGATAAATATAAATATTTTAAAGCGACTAGGTTATCTCCTGAAGGTCCAGCTCCAATAGTTAAAAAAGAAAGCGAAGAAATCATAGCTGGAGGTGCAGGTAATGTTGCAATTTCACTCTCGAATTTATTCGATGGAATTGATTTTTATTTTGCCTTTTCTGAAAAACAAAAAAATATATCTTTAAATCTGATCAAAAGTCTTTTTGAAGATACATCTGTGAATTTAAATTTAATTTCAAGTGAAAAGGAATTTATTATTCCTTTAAAAACAAGATATTATGTTGATAATCATAACTTCATGAGAGAGGATAATGAAGAAAAATTTCTTTCTCAATATTCTGCTATAAAAAGGGAATTTATAATAAAGATTGTGCAAGATTATGAAATAATTATTCTATCTGATTATCAAAAAGGATTTATTTCTGCTGAAAATTTGGAATTTCTCATAAAATTATGTAATGAAAAATCAATACCTTTATTTATAGATACAAAAATTAAAAACTTTAAAATTTTTAAAAATGCTTTTTGTTTAAAAATTAATATTACTGAATTTAATAATTTATTTTCTAATTATTTGATAAGTGATAAAGAAGATATTGATTGTATTAAAGATAAAATAAGTAAGGCAAGAGTTGAAAGTAACATTAAAAATTTAGTTGTAACATTAGGAGATAAAGGTTCAGTTGCCTCATCGAAAGAAGATACTTATTTCGCTGTTGCTAATAAAGTTGAGATGGTTGATATAACTGGTGCTGGTGATGCATTTGTATCTGCTTTAGTTTTTTCATTTTATCGCGATTTGAAAAAATCTAAATTTGACGAATTAAACTTACTAAATTTGAATCACTTAATATTCGCTAATTCTGCGGCTGGCTTTGTTGTATCTCATAAAGGTACAGTGCCTATACCTAAAGAATTCAAAATTAAATCCTCTGAAAAAAAGTTAAAAGTTGGTTTTACTAATGGATGTTTTGATATCTTACATCCTGGTCACTTATCTTTACTGAGTCAGGCTAAGGATACTTGTGATTACCTTACAGTAGGTTTGAATAGTGATAAATCAGTTAAAAAATTAAAAGGAAATAGTAGACCTATTAATAAACAAGAAATTCGAAAACAAATGCTACTGGCTTTAAAATATGTTGATGATGTAATAATATTTGATGAAGAAACGCCACTTAATTTAATTAAAGAATTATCGCCAGATGTTTTGATTAAAGGTGAGGATTATGAGATGGATCAAATAATTGGTAAAGATTATGTTTTAAGTACTGGAGGTAAGATTATAAGAGCAAAATTGGTTTCAGAAATGAGTACCACAAACATAATTAAAAATATTAAAAAAATTTAAAAGTAAAATGCAAATTTCAAAAGTTTAAATTATAAATTATGTCAATCTTAGTTACTGGTGGAGCTGGTTTTATAGGAAGCCATACTTGTCTTAATCTTTTAGAGTCTGGCTATGACGTTTTCGTACTTGATTCTTTTGTTAATAGCTCCCCTGAATCTTTGGCAAGAGTAAAAAGCATTTGTGAGAAAGACAAAAAACCAAAAAGGGATTTGCACGTTTTTAAAGGAGATTTGAGAAACGCTTCAATTTTGAAGGATATTTTTACTAAGGCAAATGAAATAAATAAAAAGATAGATGGAGTTATTCATTTTGCTGGCTTAAAGTCAGTGAAAGAATCAGTAGAAAAACCAATTTTATATTGGGATGCAAATGTTGGGAGTACAATTAATTTGCTGAACGTAATGCAATCTTTTGATTGTAGTACAATTGTTTTTAGCAGCAGTGCGACTATTTATGGTCGCTCCAGCAAAACAAAGTTAAAAGAAAATTTTAAACTTAAACCAATTAATCCATATGGAAGTACAAAAATGGTAATAGAGAAATTATTAAATGATCTATTTGTAAATTATTCAGGGTCTTGGAGAGTGGCAAATTTAAGATACTTTAATCCAATAGGGGCTCATGAATCGGGTTTGATAGGCGAAAATCCTAAAGGCATTCCAAACAATATTTTCCCTTTTCTAACAAATGTAGCTGCAGGTAATTTAGAAGAATTAAGGATTTTTGGTAAAAATTGGCCAACAATTGATGGAACAGGTGAAAGAGACTATGTTCATGTAATGGATTTGGCAGAGGGGCATGTTAAAACATTGGAATTTTTAATAAATAATGGCCCCCAATGTTTGAGTATGAATTTGGGAACGGGAAAAGGTACGAGTGTTTTGCAGTTACTAAATATTTTTGAAGAAAGTAATTCCTTAAAAATACCCCATACTTTTGTAGAGAGAAGAAGCGGTGATGTGGCTCGGCTAGTTGCAGACAATTCATTGCTTAAATCTCTTTTGAATTGGTATCCGAAAAGGACTTTAAATCAAATGTGTAAAGATGGTTGGAGGTGGCAGGTAAATAATCCAAGGGGTTATTAGAAATTTTGAATATTCATTATCTTTTCTAAGTCAGTTTCTTTGATAGTTTTTTTAATGCCATCTTCTAGAGAGGTTTTAGAATGCCATCCTAATTTATTAATCTTGCTTACATCCAACAGTTTTTTTGCAGTTCCATCCGGTTTATCCTTATCCCAAATAATATTTCCCCTAAAACCTATTATTTTGGAAATTTTTTCTGCCAAGTCTCTTATAGATATGTCTTTCCCAGTCCCAACGTTCAAATGGAGGAGAGGTTTGCCATGTTTATCTTTAGGAGCATCTTTTGAATTTGGGTCCCACCGCTCTAATGCGAAAACAACAGCTTCACCGAAATCGTCAACGAAAAGAAATTCGCGCATTGGCAAACCTGAACCCCAGCATATAACCGAATCTTTTGAGAGAGTCTTCGCTCTATAAAACCTTTGTATTAATCCCGCTATAACGTGACTGTTTTTATCATCAAAATTATCTCCAGGGCCATAAAGATTTGTTGGCATTAATGACATTGCATTGAATCCGTATTGCTCTCTTAGGGAATTACATAATTGTATACCTGATATTTTTGCAATAGCGTATGAAATATTAGTATTTTCTAAAGGACCGCTTAAAAGATATTCCTCTTTAATAGGTTGATCAGCTTCTTTTGGATATATGCAACTGCTTCCAAGAAAAATTAATTTCTTAACACCTAATTGCCAAGAGGCTTCTATGATGTTTGACTGAATTTTAGTATTTTCTAAGAGGAATTCTGTTGGTTGACTTGAATTTGCTAAGATTCCTCCTACCTTGGCAGCTGCAATTACAACAATATTTGGTTTCTTTCTATTAAACCAATTGCGAACTTCGATACTATTTAGGTAATCTAATTGTTTTCTGCTTGGCTTAAGAATATTTTTGTATCCTTTTGAAAATAATTTCCTACATATTGCACTTCCCACCATTCCATTAGCACCCGCAATTAAGATTTTATCGCTTTTTGAAAATTCTTTTTTCATTAATAATTTAATCTTGTGGCGGGATACTTTTAAATCCTTTTTTTAAAAGAATGAATTCTTTAAGTGCCTCTTCTTTATCTTTTTTAATCATTTCTGCAACTAAGCTGTTTAATGAAGTATTTGCATCCCAGCCAAGTTTTTTAAAGGCTTTTTCTGAGTCTGCAAGTAACATTTCAACTTCAGTTGGCCTAAAATATCTTTTATCTATTCGAATTACAATTTCTTCTGTATCGGCTCTTTTACCTATTTCATTTAGCCCCTTCCCTTCCCAAATAATTGCTTTTTCATTTTTTGAATTGTTCCATCCAAGCTCTTTTGCACTCATTTCAATAAAGTTTCTTACTGTTTCCATTTTTCCTGATCCTATTACGTAATCATCAGGAGTTTCTTGTTGAAGCATGAGCCATTGCATTTTTACATAATCTCTAGCATGACCCCAATCTCTTTTTGCATCTAAATTTCCCATAAAAATACATTTATCTAATCCTGCATCAATTCGTGCTAATCCGCGTGTTATTTTTCTGGTAACAAATGTTTCTCCTCTTCTAGGACTTTCATGATTAAAAAGTATTCCATTACAGGCAAAAATTCCATATGCTTCTCTATAGTTAATAGTAATCCAATGAGAAAAAAGTTTGGATACTCCATAAGGACTCCTAGGATAAAAGGGTGTATTTTCATTCTGTGGACTTTCTTTAACTAATCCATACAGTTCACTAGTGCTTGCTTGATAAATTTTTGTTTTCTTTTGTAATCCCAACACATTAACAGCTTCTAAAATTCTTAATGTACCTAGGGCATTACAATTCGCAGTATATTCAGGCACTTCAAAGCTGACTGCAACATGACTTTGTGCTGCTAAATTATAAATCTCATCTGGCTGAACCTCCTTGATGATTCTTATAATGTTTGTGCTTTCTGTTAAATCGCCATAATGAAGAAAAATATTAATTCTATTTTCATGAGGGTCTTGATAAAGATGGTCTATTCTTGAAGAATTAAAACTACTTGCCCTTCTTTTGATGCCATGAACTTCGTAACCTTTGGATAAAAGAAATTCAGCAAGATAACTTCCATCTTGGCCAGTAATCCCAGTGATAAGAGCAACTTTTTTTACTTCAACCATAGTTTTTATTTTTCTTTAAATTTTTAAGTATGGAATTAGATTTATTTTATTTTTAATCTCAATCATTATGAACCATCTCCAATCCTCCAATAGTTTAATCCAGCTTCTTTTAATTTCTTAGGTGATAATGTAGATCTTGCATCAAAAATCCAAGATGGACGCCTCATTAATTTGCTTAGTTCTCCCCAATCTAATTTTCCATATTCTTCCCATTCCGTAAGGACTATCGCTGCATCAGCACCATTCAATGCATTAACTATTGAATCGGTAAAACTCCACTCTCCGTCTGGGGAGTTAGGGTTTTTGCTTTTCATAAGATTATTTTTATTTTCATCAATTCCAAGATCCTTGGCAATTTGTGTGGGATTTACTTTTGGATCATGTATTAAAAGTAATGCACCTTCTTCAATTAAATCTTTGCATATTGTTATGGCAGCACTTTCTCTAGTGTCATTAGTATTTGCCTTAAAAGCAAATCCTAGTATTGCTATTTTTTTTGATGAAATTGTCCCAAAAAGTTTTTTAACAATTAACTTTGATATTCTGTGTTGATGCCATTCGTTGAGAATTACCACTCCTTCCCAAAAATTTGCTACCTCAGGTAATCCAAAATATTGGCATAAATATACTAAATTTAATATATCTTTTTTGAAGCAACTTCCTCCAAAACCTGGACCAGAGTCTAAAAATTTCGGACCAATTCTAGTATCAGATCCTATTGCCCTTGAAACTTCTCTAACATCTGCCCCAGTAGCTTCGCAAATTGCACTTATAGAATTAATAGAACTTACTCTTTGAGCTAAGAAGGCATTCGCGGTTAACTTAGCTAATTCACTACTCCAAATATTTGTATGTAGGATTTTTTTCTCAGGCACCCAATTTTTATAAACTTCACTAAGTAAACTAATAGCTATTGGATTTTCTCCTCCTATTAGAACTCTATCAGGATTCTCTAAATCATTTATAGCAGAACCTTCAGCTAAAAATTCTGGATTTGATAGGACATCAAACGAGGCTTTTTCCTGATTTTTAGGGGATGCTTCAAGAATTGTTTTAATTACTTCAGCGGTTTTTACAGGTAAAGTACTTTTTTCTACGACAATTGTATAACCAGAGGAGTATTTGGCTACTTGTCTTGCACAAGCTTCAACCCATTTTAAATCACTAGCTTTACCAGCTCCTATACCTTTAGTCTTGGTTGGCGTATTTACTGAGATGAACACAATATCAGCTAAAGATATATATTTTTCTACTTCTGTAGAAAAAAACAAGTTTTTATTTCGACATTTCTCGATTATTACATCTAAACCCGGTTCAAATACAGGTAATTTATTTAGGTCATCACTATTCCATGCTTTTATTCTTTCTTCATTTAAATCAACAACATTAATAGTTAAGAACGGACATTTATCAGCAAATACTGCCATTGTAGGTCCACCTACATAACCAGCACCAATGCAACAAATATTTTTAATTTGAGAGGACATTAAATTTTAATAATTAGATAGATAGATTACTAAATAGAATGATCAAATTCTTTTTATTATAATTTAATTTTACTTTAATTATATCTGCCATATTTATCTTCAAACCTAACAATATCATCTTCTCCAACGTAAGATCCACTTTGTACTTCTATCAATGATAAAGGAATTTTTCCGGGATTAGTCAATCTATGTTTTGATCCAAGCGGTATATAAGTACTTTCATTTTCAGTAAGAATATTAACTTCCCCATTTATTTCAACTTTTGCAGTCCCCTCTACAATTATCCAATGTTCAGATCGATGGTGATGCATTTGAAGAGATAATTTTTCTCCAGGCTTAACTTCTATCAATTTTACTTGCCATCGATTGTCCTCTACCACAGAAAGATAATTACCCCATGGTCTAAAAACCTTTGTATGACTTCGTCCTTCTGGGATCTTATTTTTTTTTAAATAGTTAACAATATTTTTTAATTTTTGGGAAGATTTTTTTTCTGAAATCAGAATCGCATCTCTTGTCTCCACTACAACTAAATTATTTAAATCAATTCCAACTATAAGCCTATCTTTACTCTTTAAATAACAATTCTTTGTTCCTTCTAAGATAACATTTCCTTCTTTATAATTACCTTGCAAATCTTTTTTTGACGTTTCCCAAACAGCTTCCCAACTTCCTAAATCACTCCAACCTGCATCTAGTGGGATAACAATACCTTTAGATGTTTTTTCCATTACAGCAATATCAATAGATATATTTTCACACTTTCTAAAAGAATCTTGATCTAATCTCTGAAAATCTAAATCAAATATGCTTTTTTTTATTGCTTCTTTACATGAAATTAAAATTTCTGGAGAAAATTGATTTATCTCTTTAATAATTTCTTTGGACTTAAACATAAAAATACCACTATTCCAATTAAATCTATTATCTTTTACTAATTTTTTTGCAGTTTCTAAATCAGGTTTTTCTATAAAACATTCAATTTCAGATCCATCAAGATTATTACTAAATGGCTTTTTAGACTTTATATACCCGTAACCAATTTCGGGTTTGGTAGGAACAACTCCAAAGGTTACAAGTTTACTTTGTTCAGAAAATTTTAAACCAGTATTTACTGCATCCAAAAAATTTTTAGTATCATTTATCTCATGATCTGAGGACAGAACTAACAGATTTGGATCTTCTTCAAGTTCAAGGGATTTTAAGGCTGCAAGTGTAATTGCTGGTGCTGTATTTCTTCCGAAGGGTTCAAGAAGTATTATGAAGTCCTTAATATTTAGTTCTCGCATTTGTTCAGCAACAATAAATCTATGTTCTTCGTTGCAAACCAATATTAGTTTTTTGAGATTTTCTAAACTTAAAACTCTTAGGATCGTTTTTTGTAATAGAGTATATTTATCTTTCTTTTTTATCGATAGAAATTGTTTAGGATAACTTTCTCTAGATAGTGGCCAAAGTCTAGTTCCAGATCCTCCACATAAAATTAAAGGAACTATTGAATTATTAGACATATTATTTATTTCTCAATATTACATATTACTTTATAATATAAACCAAAGAAACTAAATATATATTTGCTTTAAAATTAATAAATATCATAAAATTTTTAATCTTTTTGAAAACTTATTGTGTTTTATATTTACAAAAAAAAATATGTTAAGTATTTAAAATTTATCTCAATGATGTATGAATTTAATATTTAAAATCACTTAATAAAAAAGAATTTATTAAAGTGTTTTAAATTTGTTTTTTGGGAAGTTTTTAGCTTAATAATAAAGTTTATTCAAGATTCTTCTTCACCTTTTTATATTTCAAAAGACTAAAAAGATTTAAAATTATTTGAATCTTTATTTACTAGTTCTCTAAAACCTTCTGATTTTTTAAATAATTCATCATAATTTCCAAATGCTGAAATCTCTCCATTTTGAAATTCATAAATGCAATCACATTCTCTGATTGTTGAAATTCTATGTGCTATAAAAATAAACGTGAAATCCTTATTTAAATTACTGATAGCTTTTATTAGATCAGATTCTGTTTTATTATCTAAAGCACTAGTAGCTTCATCCATTACGATTATTTTTGCATTTCTATAAAAAGCTCTTGCAATAGCTATTCTTTGTCTTTGTCCCCCTGAAAGTCTTATTCCATTATCACCGACTTTTGTTTTTAGTTTTTTGGGAAGGCTATTTACTAATTCATTAATTTGGGCTGCTTTTATTGATTCCCAAACTTTTTTTTCATCGATTTCAATTTCATTCAAACCATAAGCAATATTAGATAATATGTCGTTATTAAGTAAATTTATTGATTGTGGAACATATGAACATAAAGATTGCCAAGCATGTATATCTGATGATTTAAGTGGTTTATTATCAATGAGTAAATTACCTGCAGATGGTCTTAAAAGACAAAGTATTTGATTGGCTGTTGTTGTTTTACCACTACCAGTTTTGCCAATAAAAGCAATTTTCTGACCAATTGGAATTTTTATATTTATATTCTTAAGAGCAAACTTATCAGTATTTGGGTATTGATAAAAAACATTTTCCAAGGCAATACTTTTTTTTGCCATTTGTAATGTCTTTTCTTTATTTTTTGTAATTTTCTTTAAATAGATTCTTTTCTCCTCTAATTCAATTATGCTTAATGCCTCTTTAACGTCTGGTATCCCAGCTCTCAAATCTGTTAAACCTCTAAAAAGATCTTGCAAAGGTGGTGTTAACTTTAACGATGCAACTGCAATAGTAGCTAAAAATGGAACTATTTCTAATAAGTTTGTAGGACTATTTTTTGAAAATAATGGGAAAAGACCTATAGAAAATATAAAAGTTATTCCCAATGGCTCTATAAGAGCTCTTGGAAATTCTGGAAAGGTCTCTGCTTTCCAAAGAAATGGGAAAGCAACTTTTCCTGCCTTATTGTGCCTTTCTTGAAAAAACTTTTCTGAGCCTGACAAATGAACATCAACTATTGTTCGTATTGACTCATTCATTACATTGTTAATCTCTGATTCTAAAATTATTCTCTCTTGGGAAGCTTTTCTAATAAAGGGAGTAACTATTAAAGATATTACTAAATAACTAGTTACAAGACTTACCATCAAAAATAAAGCAGTGATTTTTGCAAAACTTATAATTGCTATGAAAATAAAAGAAACTATGAAAATTCCACTAACTATTTGTAATATGGGTTTAATTAATTTTTCAGAAACTCTTGAAATATTAAGTAAAATTTTTGAAGATAAATCTTGACTTTTATCAGTTAGGAAAAAATCATAGTTTTGTGTCAAAACCTTTTTTTGTGCGATATTTGAAAGCTCTAAAAAAACGGTAGCCCTTAATTGTTCTTGTTTCGCTCTGAGTAATATCCTAGAGAAAGAGGCTATCCAATTGAAAAATACGTAAGTTGAAATTAGTAAAATAACCTTTGTTAATGGGTCAGTAGTAATTAGATCTGAAAATGGGATTGGCGGTTTATTCGCCTGACCAACAACAGCAGAAAATACTCTTGAAACTAAAGCCACCACGAGAAGATCAATTAATCCAGTAATTATTGCAATTGGCAAAAGAGTCAATAAAGATCTTTTTGTTTTCGAAGAGAGTTTATTTAGAATCCTCTTAACTAATCTAAAAGTTTCACTAGACATTCTTATATGCAAACATAATTTGAATTTATTTCACTCTTTGATGTTCAGTTTGAATATTGTTCCAAAATTGCACTTAGTAAGCACCTCTGTCTAATGGAAATAATATAACCCCAAATGTTCTTAACAAGATCCTTAAATCCATAAGTAAATTGTAATTTTCAACGTAAATCAAATCTAACATTACTCTTCTTTTATAGGTTAGGTTATTCCTGCCGCTTACTTGCCATAAACCAGTAATGCCGGGTTTTATAGATGAAACTTTTTTGAAATTTTCTGCATATTTATTAATCTCAGCTTCTACTATTGGTCTTGGTCCAACAATGCTCATTTCTCCCCTTAAAACATTGAAAAATTGTGGTAACTCATCTAAGCTTGTTTTTCTTAATAATTTTCCAATAGTAGTTATCCTTGGATCATTTTTTAGCTTATGTGTTGCCTCAAACTCCCTTTTTAATTTATCATCTTTCAACAGTATATTTTCTAGAATATCGTTAGCTTCGGGATACATAGTTCTAAACTTAATACATTTAAATGGTATGTTATTTTTACCAATTCTTTCTTGTGCAAAAAATATAGGACCTCTAGAGCTTAATTTTATAAAAAAAGAAATTATTAGAAATAATGGAAGACTACATATTAAAAAAATTGAAGAAAATAATAAATCAAAAATTTTTTTTAGAAATTTATATAATTTTATGCTTCTTTTCTTTCTTGAAATTTTAATCATAAGGATCTTAATTTTTTTATTAATTATTTAGAAAATTTGGGATATATCTTTTATTTCGTTTTAAAAAATTCCCAAGCGTTGTTGATTGAAAATTCAAATTTACTGACAAAGTTTTCGACGCTAAAATTTTGGGAATATTCGTTCAATATTTCAGGATTAAATTTATTCCATAAACGTTTATCTTCAAACCAACTTATAGTATCAATAATATCCTCAGATGTCTGCTTCTTAAAAAGTAATCCATTTGAAACTATGCCTTTATTTTGTTGATTTAAACAATTAACTATATCCAAAATCCCTCCTTTTCCATAAGCAATTACTGGTGCGCCTGATGCCATCGCTTCGACAGGTGCAATTCCAAAATCTTCAATTCCTGCATATACAAATGCTTTGCATCTAGACATATATTTTTCAACTTCTTCATCAGATATTTTTCTAAGGAACTTTATATTAGAATTAGACATTTTTTGAAGTTTAAGCCTCTCAGGTCCATCTCCTATTATTATCAAAGGAAGATTTAATTTGTTGAAAGCCTTAATCAACAAATCAATTCTTTTGTTTGGGACTAGCCTATTTACACTCAAGTAGTAATCTCCCCTAGATTCCTTATATTTAAATCTTTCTGTATCCACGGGAGGATGTATTACATCAGGTTCCAAACTCCAGTATTTCTTTATTCTTTTTGCAGTGAAATTTGAATTTGCAATGACATAATCTATTCTTTGAGAGCTATAGAAATCCCATTCTCTTAATTTGTAAAGCATTAATCTAATGGGAAGTTCAAATCCAAATTTTATTAATTTTGATTTTTTTAAATAGGTATGCATCTGATCCCAAGCATATCTCATTGGTGTATGTACGTAACTTATATGTAATTGATCAGGAGAGGTTATGACGCCTTTCGCTACTGCATGGCTTGAACTTATAATTAAATCATATTCTCTTAGATCAAATTGTTCTATTGCATAAGGAAGAATAGGAAGATAGCTTTGAACATTTGTTTTCCCAAATGGTAATGATTGAATAAAACTTGTTTGTATTTTGTTTTCTTGAAAAGATTTTATTTTTAAACTTTCAATATTCGATGTTAATGAGTAAATATCAGGTGTTGAATATTTTTCTTTTAATAAATTATTTAAAATCAAAGTGACTTTTTCAGATCCTCCAAATGATTTCTTCAGAAACCAATCGTGTATGATAGCTATATTTGAATTTTTTATATTCATTGATCTTTTAAAATATTCAACATTTTAAATACATTACTTAGATGATAACCTTGGTCGAAAGAAGTCGGATTATTAATTTTTAAAATAAAAAAATTATCAATTAGAAAACTCAAAGAGATAATGATAATAATCGTTGGATAACTATTTTTAAAACAAAGATTTATTGTTCTCATTACCTACTTAAAGTTTTAAAATCTTTATCTAAAATTATATTTTTTAGACCTGCCATTAAGATCCATGTAACCAAACTTATTTTCCCATCGAAATATTGCACATCAGCCAGTTGAGATATAAAAAAGAAAAATAAAGCAGTCCAAAATGCTTTATCGATGTATGAAATATTAATAATTTTTTTGCTAAAAAAGATTTTCTTGAATGATAAATAAATCAAAGTAGTAATAGCAATAAAAAATATAATAGTTGCTGGTAAACCGTAACTAAGAGATAATTCTAAAAGGAGGTTGTGTGAATGACCTTTCCAGAAATTTGTATTAGAATAAAATATCTCTGTAAAAGATCCGGCACCAATTCCAAAAAAAGGATTTTCTTTAATAAGTTCTAATGCACTTTTGTAAATACCTATTCTTGTTATGTCTAGTTCTTTATAACCTTCATTAGAAAATTCTAACAATATTTTTCCAGGCAATAAATTCCTGATACTGTTTTGCAATTCTCCTTGAAAAATTGGAGAAAAAGAAAAGGTTATAATTAATATTAATATTGTTATTGATGGCAATATAAATTTAACTCCTTTCTTTCCTAAAACTATAGGTATTGAAGTAAATAGTCCAAGCCACGCATTTCTTGAAAAAGTTAAAAATGCTGCCATTCCAGTGGATATAAGAAAACCTAAAGTAGCTGTTTTCTTAAAAAGATTATTACTTTTTTCAAGAAATAATGCTATACAAAATGGCCAGACAAAATTTAACCAAGAAGCTGCATAGTTTTGATTACTAAATAAACCACTTAATCCACCTGGATTTTCTATGGGTCTCTGGTACCAAATAATAAGTCCGTTAAGTGTTGTAAAAGGACCAGTCCAATTTAAAAAGTATTGACCAAAACCAGTAATTAATACTGGGAATGTCCCAGCTACTAAAATTAATGAAAATAACTTTCTTTTGGAATTTGAATTAAGGTATGTTTGGGCTGCCCAAAAAACCCAAATTAAAGGAAGCCAATTACCTAAACCAATCAAAGATAATTTAGGATCCCAAATTTCGGAGTAATTGTTAGTTAAAAGATAATTTTGAAAAATTGCGCTAAGAGTTATTAACAAGCCGAAGATAATAAAGGGGTAATTCCAATAATCTTTGTAAAATGATTTATTAACTGAAAGACTAGATAATATAAATGATGGAAATAAGAATAAAATCCCAATTATTATTGATGAGGGTAAAAAAAATATTCCTATAAGAAATAAAATCAAACCATAATCTTCGAAAGAATTTTCTTTTGATAAGGTAAGCTTTATTTTTCTCATTAATTTATCTTCTTGCAAAATTAACGCTTCCTGCAGGATTCGAACCTGCGGCCCACTGCTTAGAAGGCAGTTGCTCTATCCAGCTGAGCTAAGGAAGCACCTTTGTTATTATATCGGACACTATAAGACTAAACAAACTAAGTAAATTCTTTTTATGATTTTTGGTAAATTTCTTTTTTTTTAATTCTCTTTAAATAAGAAATCAAATAAGATTATATTATAAACTTAGTTTAATTTTGACCAAAAGACTTACCGAAAATCAAAAAGAAGAAATAGTCAAAAGTTTTAAATCTGGAACAGCTACAGATATTTTGTCAAAAAAATATAATTGCACTAGCTCTACAATCATAAGGAATTTAAAGAAATATCTTGGAGAATTAAAATACAGAGAGTTATATAATATAAGTAAATCTTCTAAAGCAAAATCTAAAAAGCATAGTAACCAAGTTAACAATTTAGAAACAACTTTTGATAATGATGATTTAGAGAATGATTCAAATAATCCAAAAGTTTTAAATGAAAATATAACTGCTACAAATATTGCTCCAAACGATTATTTTTTTGAAATTGCTCCTATCAATTACGAAATAGATAATTTGTCTCGAAAAGAATTATCTTCGATTCCTTTATCGGAGTTTGATTTCCCCAGAGTTGTCTATATGATTGTGAATAAGAAAATTGAGTTAGAGATAAAACTATTAAAAGATTTTCCAGAATGGGAATTTTTACCTTATGACGATTTGAATAGAAAAACTATAGAGATATTTTTTGATTTAAATCTTGCTAAAAAATGTTGTAACAAAGAGCAAAAGGTACTTAAAGTCCCAAATACCAATGTTTTTAGAATCACAGCACCTTTTCTTCTTGCTAGAGGTATTTCAAGAATCGTTTGCGCTGAAAATCTAATAGCTTTATGAGCTATTATTATTTTTCATTATCCATATTGAAAACAACAAAGCTTCCTAAAAAAGACCCAAATATAAAACTAGACCCCATTATAAAGCTAATTGGAAGCTCAATAGTTTCATCTATTAGTAAGTCAACTTTACTTTTGTTTGAACTATTTTGAATACCAATAAATAAAAGCATAAATAGACAAGAATTGAAAATCGATGCGAATAATAGTTTCTTAACTAAGAAGCTCATATTGATTAATATTTTACTTTCAATTTTAAATCATTTTGTAAATCTCGCTTTTCTTTAACCCATTTCTCTTAGACAAGTATTTAGATGCTGCTGACAAACTAAGGCCTGCATTTATTAAATCATTGAGATCTTTCTTGATAATAAATTTATTAGGATTTAAATTTCTTTTTTGGATGCCTTTTACAATAATTGTTATTTCACCAATAATATCCTTATCTCTAAAAAATTCCATAACATTATTAATATTATTTCCTACATGCTCTTCAAATTTCTTAGTTAATTCTCTGGCGACCACAATTTCTCTTTCCCCCCCACATAATTCAAATAATTCCTTTAATAATTTTTTTAGTCGCTTGGGTGATTCATAAATTATGGTTGTTTTTTCATTTTTGCTTATCTCTAAAAGAATTTTATCTCTATCGATTTGTTTTTTAGGAAGAAAGCCCTCAAATACAAAACTAGAAGAGGGAAGCCCACTTGAAACAAGTGCTGTTATCGCAGCACATGCTCCAGGAATGCAAATAATATCGATTCCTTCAGATTTTACGCTCCTAGCAATTTCTTCGCCAGGATCGCAAATCCCTGGCATGCCAGCATCGCTTACGATTGCTATTGATTTTCCTTCCTTGAGGTCTTTAACAATTTTTGGAGTTTTAATTGAAGAATTATGTTTATTAAAACTTATAAGCTGATTTGAAATATTGAACTTGTTCATTATTTTTTTTGTTTGTCTTGTATCCTCGCAAGCAACTAAAGAAACATTTTTTAGAATATTTAATGCTCTTTGAGACATATCATTTAAATTCCCAATTGGTGTGCCAACCATATATAAAATCCCGTTTTCTGGTTCTTCCTTTCTATGGGATAATAAATAATTATTATTCATTTGATGATTAAATTACCTTCTGGTATTGATATTAATAATCTTATCGACGATATAAGAATTTTCAGCTGGCAAGCAGCAGATATTTTGCTTTATTACTCTAATTTGTTAGAAAATTCAAATGATAAGGTTGATATACTTAAATATGATAATGAAGAAGATCCTGTTACCCTTGCTGATTTAAAAGTTAATGAAATAATCATAAAACGAATAAATGAAAAATATAAAGATGTCAATTGGGATATTTTAAGCGAAGAAAATGTAAAAGTTTCTTCAAAAAATTTTGAAAGTAATAATGATTGGATATGGATCCTTGATCCTCTTGATGGAACGAAAGATTTCATCCAACAGACAGGAAATTATGCAATGCATTTGGCATTAAATTTTAAACAAAAGCCATATATTGGTTTTGTTTTGATTCCAGATAAAAATCAATTATGGATTACAGATGGAAAAAAAACATGGTGTGAAAAAAGAGACGGATCCAAATATGAACCAGTTCTCTTGAGAAATAAAAATCTTCAAGAAATGACTTTGGTCACAAGTAAAAATCATGGAAATGAAATTTTGAGAAATTTAATTCAGAAAATTAATTTTTGCAAAGTCGAAATCATGGGGAGCATTGGCTGCAAATTGGCTTCTATCGTTAGCGGGGATAGTGATATTTATATTTGTCTTAGTTTGCCTGGCAAAAGCTCACCAAAAGATTGGGATTTTGCTGCACCAGAGTCTATTTTGAAAGCAGCTGGTGGAGCGATTACAAATTTAGATAATCAAGAACTATGCTATGGAAAAAGTAATTTTGAGCATGGAGGAATTATTGTGGCCACGAATAATAAGAATAGTCATGGGAGAATTTGTCTCGAAATAAAGAAAATTATTCAGGAAAATCAGATATATCCACTTTAGTTTTTAATTAAGGGGAGCAACTGGTGTAGGAGTTGGTTCGGGATAAGACATTCCATTGTTTTGTCCTACACCTCTCAAAGTAAGATTAATTCTTCCCCGGCTGTCAATTTCTCTAACTCTTACGGTCACTTCATCTCCTTGCCTTACTACATCTTCGACTCTTTCAACCCTTGCTTCAGATAATTGAGAAATGTGGACCATACCTTCTTTGCCAGGTAATATTTCTACGAAAGCACCTATAGGTATAATTCTTGTTACGACACCAGAAAAGATCTCACCTTCATGAACCTTACGTGTTAATCCCTCGATTATTTTTTGTGCTTCTTCTGCAGCAGCCCCATCATGAGAAGCAATAGTCACAATTCCTCCATCTTCTATATCTATCTTTGTATTAGTTCTTTCAGTGATTCCTTTAATCGTTCTTCCACCAGGTCCTATGACTGTTCCAATAAGCTCAGGATCAATCCTAAAACTAAGAAGGCGAGGGGCATGAGGAGATAGGGATTCTTGAGGTTTATCTATCGCCTCTTGCATCTTTTCTAAGATATGTAATCTTGCAGGACGAGCTTTTTTAATTGCATCAGAAATAATAGAAACTGACAATCCAGTAATTTTCATATCCATTTGTAAAGCAGTTATTCCCTTATCAGTACCAGCTACTTTAAAGTCCATGTCTCCAAGAAAGTCCTCAATTCCTTGAATATCTGTAAGTATTCGTACTTCTTTCCCCTCTTTAATTAAACCCATAGCAGTGCCACTTACAGGCGCTTTTAAGGGAACTCCAGCATCTAATAATGAAAGAGTGCTTCCACATACAGACCCCATTGAAGTTGAACCGTTAGAACTTAAAACTTCGCTAACTACTCTAAGAACATAAGGAAATGTTTCTTTGCCGGGCAGCACAGGAATTATTGCTCTCTCAGCTAATGCTCCGTGACCAATTTCTCTTCTTCCAGGAGTTCTCATCGGTCTTGTTTCTCCTACTGAATATGGAGGAAAATTATAGTGATGAAGATAAGTTTTTTCAGTGCTTGGATTCAAGTCATCCATTTCCTGTGCATCACTCGGTGTCCCTAAAGTAGTTGTAGATAAAACTTGGGTTAAACCTCGTTGAAATAATGCTGAACCATGAACTCTTTTTGGAAGAATTCCAGCAGAAGCTGATATTTTTCTAACTTCGTCAAGATCTCTCCCATCAACTCTCTTCCCATCATTAATGATTTGTGATCTCATTAATTTTTTTGTGAGTTTTTTAAAGTCAGAACTTAACAATTTATCATTCTCTGAAAGAAGAACTTTTAATTGGTTGTCGTCTTTCAAAGATTCTATTTTACCTTGAGTCTCAACTTTTATTTTTTCGAGTTCAAGATCTCTCTCGTCCTTTGTAAGATCAAATTTCTTTAAAACTAACTCAATCGGTTTTGTGCAATTTTTCTCTAAATAAGATGGCAATGTTTTATCTTCTTCAGGATCAGATGGCTTATTCTGTTTTATTCCTAAATCTTTTAGTAAATCTTCTTGCGCTTTAATAAGTTCATTAACTGCTTCATAACCAAAATCTATAGCTTCGATAGTATCTTGCTCTGATAACTGGTTAGCACCTGCTTCAATCATGACAATTCCTTCAGGTGAACCTGCAACAACAATGTCTAAATCTCCTTTCTCTATTTCTCTATAACTTGGATTTAAGATGAAATCATCTCCTATGAGACCAACTCTAACTGCAGCCATTGGCCCATAAAATGGAATCTCTCCAAGTAAAGTTGCTATTGAAGCCCCAGTAACAGCTAAAACATCTGCGGGAACTCTTTCATCTAGAGAAAGACAAGAGGCGACAATTTGTATCTCGTCTCTCATCCATGATGGGAAAAGTGGCCTCATTGGCCTATCAATCAATCTCGCGATTAAAGTCGCTCTTTCTGGAGGGCGACCTTCTCTCCTCATAAAACCCCCAGGAATCCTTCCTGCAGCATATAGTTTCTCCTCATAGTCACATATTAGAGGTAGAAAGTCTGAAGCATCTTTTTTAGTAGTTTTTGTCGCTGTAACTAATAGAGAAGTGTCACCACACTCAATCATTACTGATCCATTTGCTTGAGGAGCATATAGTCCTGTAGTTAGTCGTATCTCTCGTCCGTCAAACGTGAT
>QCCH01000005.1 GCA_003281315.1 Prochlorococcus sp. AG-347-K20
AAGTATAAATTTGCTAAAAATCGAGATTTTGTTGAGAACCTCAATCATATAGACCAAATTTGGGAAAATTTAAAATTGAAATGTGGCAATACTTTGGCTATTTGCGACTTAAGAGGAAAATATAAAGAAAAATTCTCTTATTCTGAACTAGCTGATTTGATAACAAAAGCCTCATTTTCTTTTGAAAATTATGGCTTAGTAAAAGGGGATGTGGTCACTGTAATATCTGAAAATTCTCCAAGATGGCTACTAGCAGATCAAGGCTTAATGCGTTTAGGAGCTATAAATGCAGTGAGAGGTATTAATTCTCCTTCTGTAGAATTAGACTATATTATCGAGCATTCTAATTCAGTAGGACTAATAGTTCAATCTAAGGAAATTTGGCTAAAGTTAAACAACAAAGAAGAATTAAAAAAAAGACTAAAATTTATTATCAATTTAGAAGATGAACAATTTGAAAGTTTAATAAGTTGGAATAAATTTATAAGTGCAGGAGAAAAAGAAAATACACAAAATAATAATCTTGAAAAATTTAATCCAAAAATTGATGATGTTGCTACTATTCTTTACACCTCAGGTACAACAGGAAAACCCAAAGGTGTGCCCTTGACGCATGCAAATTTTTTACATCAAATAATTAATTTAGCGTATATTGCTGATCCAGAACCTGGAACTACTGTATTAAGCGTGTTACCTATCTGGCATTCTTATGAGAGGAGTGCTGAATACTTCTTTTTTTCATGTGGTTGTTCTCAATACTATACAATTCCAAAATTTCTGAAAGATGATATTACACAAATAAAACCTGTTGTAATGGCCACTGTACCAAGACTTTGGGAGGCAATACATGATGGTTTTTTTCAGGCGTTGAAAAAAATGCCTTCCAAGAAGCAAAAACTTATTAAGTTTTTGATAAGTAATAGTTCAGATTTTAAAAGAAGTTTAAGAATGATAAGAAATTTTGATATCAATCAAATAACTTTTAAATCAAAAATCCCCTTACTAGGTTCTGTTATTAGCAGATATCCTTTACATAAATTGTCGACAATTTTTTTATGGCCAAATATTCTTAGACAACTATGCGGAGAAAAACTGAAATTTCCCATTAATGGCGGAGGTGCATTGCCAGAACATGTGGATCTTTTTTTTGAATCTTTAGGTGTAGATGTTTTAGTGGGATATGGGCTCACAGAAACTAGTCCAGTATTAACTTGTAGGAGGAGAGAATTAAATGTTAGAGGATCATCCGGTCAGCCTCTAGCATTTACTGAAATCAAAATAGTGAATGATGATAAAAAAAAGATTCTGAAGTTCAGAGAAGTCGGAAAAATTCTTGTTAAGGGACCGCAAGTAATGAAAGGTTATCTTAATAATGAATTGGCTACAAAAGATGTTTTATCCAAGGATGGTTGGTTTGATACTGGTGATTTAGGTTTTCTAATACCAAATGGTTCCCTCTTTATAACAGGAAGAGCCAAGGATACAATAGTGCTATCTAGTGGTGAAAATATAGAACCGAATCCGCTAGAGACCGAAATCCTTAGCTCTGAATTTATTAATCAGATTCAACTAGTAGGACAAGATAAGAAATGTTTAACAGCCCTTGTAGTGCCTAATGTCGAATTGGTTAAAAATAAGTTTTTGGAAGAAGACTTTTCAAAATTAAACCTTAATAAGAATATTGGTACATTTTTTAAATCGCAAATTAATAATTTGCTGAAAAGTCGATTAGGAGCAAGATCAGAAGAACAAATATTAGATTGTTTTTTTGTTGATGCCTTTACTTTAGAAAATGGGTTGTTAACACAAACTCTTAAACAAAAAAGAAAAGAAATAGAAAAAAAGTATTCATCACAAATAGAAAATATGTATGAAAACAAATTTAGTAAGAAAATTTGATTTGTTCAAACTATATTGAAAAGGTAATTTTATTTTTTATGGAAACAAAAAACTCAATATCTATAAAGCGCTCAATAGCTATTAAAGCTGTAGTTACACCAACTTGGAAGGAAGATGCTGAAAAAGAATTAAGTAAAGCAATTTCAAACATTGACCAGCAATTATCTCAACTTGAGCAGGAGGGGCAGCAAATAGTAAATAATATTAGATCCCAATCGGTTAATCCTCTAGATCCAAGGGTTCAAGAACAGGTTAGTCAGGTGCAACAACAAGTAGCAGCAAAACGAAATGAAATTGAAGAACAAAAAAGAAATCTACTTCAACAACAGAGTCAAGTTCGCGAATTAAAAATGGATGAAATTGTTGATCAAGGACAAGTGGATAGTTTCTGTGATGTCACGGTGGGTGACAATCTTATTGAAAAAATGCAAGTCTCGATAACTGTCAAAGATGGAGTTATCCAATCTATAGATAGTAATTAAAGAGAAGATTTAGTATTTTTGATAAAAATAAGTAAATCTTAATTTCGAAAAGTTTTAAATTCTAATCGATCTAAATTATTACTTTCTTAAGTTTTAAGAGTTCCCACTGTGAACATGATTTCGTATAATTAAAACAAGAGTTTAAAGGGTTCTTAATCATAAAAACTTTAGGAAGTTTGGTAGAAATCCCTTGAAACTTATGCAATAACAATTTTCTTATGTCTCACGAAATATTCATGCCTGCCTTGAGTTCTACTATGACGGAGGGCAAGATTGTGGAATGGTTGAAAAATCCAGGAGATAAAGTTGAAAGAGGTGAATCTGTCTTGGTTGTTGAATCTGACAAGGCAGATATGGATGTTGAATCTTTTCAAGATGGATATCTTGCGGCTGTTTTAATGCCTGCCGGCAGCACTGCACCAGTAGGAGAGACTATTGGTCTCATTGTAGAAAATGAGGATGAGATAGCTTCTGTTCAAGAGCAAAATAAAGGAAATCAACCCGAAGTTTCTAGCTCGGATCAACTTGAATTGGTAAGCAATAAAACTGAAGAAAAACCAGTGCTCCAAAGTGAAATTGTTGAAAAACAAGAAAAAGAAGTTGTATTAAAGAGTGAAAAGGCAGCCCCTTCTTTTAATAGCGATCAAATTAATGCCTCTACAAAAAATGTTTCTTCGAGGATAATTGCATCTCCAAGAGCTAAAAAACTAGCCTCTCAAATGGGTGTTGATTTAGCAAAAGTTCATGGATCTGGTCCCCACGGAAGGATTCAAGCCGATGATATTTTAAAAGCTAATGGCCAACCTGTTTCTATACCATGGATAGGAGAAGGTGGTACTCCTGCAAGTATTCCTGGTTCAAATTTGGGAGTTGAAAGTAAACCAGAAACTTCAGGAAATAGTTTTGGTAATCCTGGAGAAACAATTCAATTTAATACTCTTCAAAAAGCGGTAAATAAAAATATGGAATCTAGCTTAGATGTGCCATGTTTTAGGGTGGGATACTCCATCAATACAGATAAATTAGATAATTTCTACAAAAAAGTAAAACAGAACGGAGTGACAATGACTGCTTTACTAGTAAAGGCAGTTGCAAAGACACTAAAGAAACATCCTCAAGTTAATTCAAGTTTTTCAGAAAATGGAATTTCTTATCCAGAAAATATAAATATTGCTGTTGCTGTTGCGATGGAAGATGGTGGACTAATAACTCCAGTTTTAAAAGAACCATGCAATACTGATTTATTTGAATTGTCTAGGGAATGGAAAGATCTCGTAAAAAGATCAAGGACAAAACAATTAGAACCTGATGAATACTCAACTGGAACCTTCACTTTATCTAACCTTGGGATGTTTGGAGTTGATAGATTTGACGCAATTCTTCCCCCAGGTACCGGGGCTATTTTAGCCATAGCATCATCGAAACCAACCGTTGTTGCAAATAGTGATGGTTCAATATCTGTTAAAAAAATAATGCAAGTAAATTTAACGGCTGATCATAGAGTGATCTATGGAGCTGATGGAGCTTCATTCTTAAAAGACTTGGCTTCCCTAATTGAAGATAAGCCAGAGACTCTTGTCTCCTAAATTTAATTGATTTCTCAAATTAATAATGAAGAAAGAGATTATAAGCTTGAAGCTTATAATTATTTACTTGATCCTTCATTAATTGCTAGTAAACCTTCTGCAATTAGACATGAATCAAGATTGATGATAGTTAGAAATAGTGTTTTAGAAGAAGACTGTATAACTAATAAATTTACCAAGAATCTTTTAGATGAATTTAGAGAAGGCGATCTTGTAGTTGTAAACAATACTAAAGTAATGAAAGCTAGGTTAAAGGTTGAATTAGAAAATAAGACATTAGTCGAATTATTAGTTTTAGAAAGATCCCATGAATGTGTTTGGTTATGTTTGGCAAAGCCAGCGAAAAAGTTAAAAATAAATAGAAAATTAAAATTAAAATTTCCTTTAGCACAAGATATTAATTTGATTGTTGATGGGATTGATGAAGAAACTGGAGGGAGATTTATTAAATTTCCGGAAAATATAACTTGTCTCAATTCAATGAATGACCTTCTTGATAAATACGGGGAAATCCCACTTCCTCCTTATATAAAAAATTCCGAAGAAGAATCTTTTCATGAGAAAAGTTATCAAACTGAGTATGCAACTAATCCGGGGTCAGTTGCTGCACCAACAGCTGGTTTACACTTAAGCAAAAGTCTTATTTCCAATTTAAAAAAAAAAGGAGTAATAATTTTACCGATAACTTTGCACGTGGGTTATGGAACATTCAAACCAATTGCTCAAGAGGATCTAAGTGACTTAAAACTTCATAAAGAATGGGTAAGTGTTAATAAGGAAGTAGTGGAGGAAATAAAAAAAATAAAGAAAACAGATAGAAGAATAATTGCTATTGGAACAACTAGTGTGAGAGCTCTTGAAAGTTGTTATTCTCACGAAATTAATGACTTTATTCCAATAGCGAAATACGTGGATTTAGTAATTAAGCCAGGTTATAAATTTAAGGTAGTTGATGGATTATTAACTAATTTTCATCTTCCTAAAAGTTCATTATTACTATTAGTAAGTGCAATGATTGGTAGAGAAAGATTATTAGATTTGTATAAAAAAGCCATAAAAGAAAAATTTAGATTTTTCTCTTATGGCGATGCTATGTATATTTCTCCGGATTCATTACTGGAGAAAAAATAGATTTAGGCTTTGACTGGTTCTTGAATGATTCCGCTTGGAACTTCAGTAAACATAATTGATGATAAATATCTCTCTGCTAAATCAGGTAGAACAACTACAATAGTTTTTCCCGCATATTCATCTTGTTCAGCTAATCTAACAGCAGCAGCAGCAGCAGCTCCACAAGATATTCCGACTAATAGACCTTCTTCTTTTGCTAATCTAAGGGCCATTTCGATTGACTCATCATTTGTTACCTGTTCAACCTTATCAACAATTGACAAGTCAAGGTTCTTAGGAATAAATCCTGCTCCAATTCCTTGAATTTTATGTGGTCCAGATTTAACCTCTTCTCCGTTCATTGTCTGTGTAATGACAGGACTATGTGAGGGTTCTACAGCTACAGAAGTAATATTTTTGCCCTTCTCTTGCTTAATGTATCTTGAAACTCCTGTAATTGTGCCGCCAGTTCCAACACCCGCAACTAAAACATCAATTTCACCATCGCAATCATCCCAGATTTCTGGTCCAGTAGTTTTGAAATGAATTTCAGGGTTTGCTGGATTATCAAATTGACCTGGCATGAAATATTTAGAAGGATTACTTTCTGCAATTTCTTTAGCCTTAGCTATTGCTCCAGGCATACCTTTAGATGCCTCTGTTAAAACAATTTCAGCACCCAACACTGCCATAACCCTTCTTCTTTCAATTGACATGGATTCTGGCATTGTAAGGATAAGTTTATAACCTCTTGCTGAAGCAGTAAAAGCTAGAGCAATTCCTGTATTTCCAGAAGTTGGCTCAACAATTGTTTTGTCTTTTGTAAGTTTCCCACTTTTCTCTGCGTCCCAGATCATGTTTGCGCCAATCCTACATTTAACACTATAGGCGGGGTTTCTACCTTCAATTTTTGCAAGAACTGTAGCTTTCGCGTTTTTAGTAACTGATTTTAATTTTACTAATGGAGTGTTTCCAATAGCAAAACTGTTGTCCTCATAAATTTTTGCCATTTATATATTGAGAAAATATATATTAATACTAACTATTATTCAGAAAAAGAGTATATAAGTTTCTATACGGTAAATACTAGGAATTTAGAAATTATTTAGTGCCTCAGAAAAGGTTTCCCATAATTGAGCTTGGTCTTCTAATCCAACTGATACTCTAATAAGGTGCGTGGGTATACCAAAACTTTCAGCCCATTCCAACTCGTCATAATGAGCTAGTAAAACATAAGGACAAACTAGAGTAAATTTTGTACCCAAACTAGGACCTTTAGATACTTGTAGAGAATCATAAAATTTCTTAGCTTTGTTTAATCCTCCATTTAATTCAAATGATAATAAGCAGCCGTATCCTCCATCAGAATTAAGTAAAGAATTAAAATTTGGACAATTTTCAGGATGGAAAATATTTTTAATCTCGCTATGGGTCTCTAATCTTTTTTTTAATTTTAAACATGCTTTATTTTGTTCAAAAACTCTTTGATTTACATCTCTACTAACTTTCTCTAGATAAACTGTATCTCCATCGGAAAGTGTTGGAAGATAAATCTCGTTTAATGCATTTCTAAATTGATCAATCCATTTGCTTTTTGGATTTAGTATTAATGATCCGGCAAGAATATCACCACTACCTGAAAAAATTTTTGTAAGTGAAGTAAAAACTATATCTGCATGTTCTAGGGAATTTATATTTAAATTTGAACCAATTGTGTCGTCAACAATTAAGGGAATTTTTAACTTTTTTGCTATTTTTGAAATTTTTTTAATGTTTACACATTTGAGCATTGGATTACTCGGTAGTTCAATAATTAATGCTGATGGATTTATGCTTTTGATTTCAAATTCAATATCCTCACAATTTTCTTCTGTAATTAACTTGGCTCCATGAAAGATATTCAATGGTAATTTAAGTACATCTACATATGGAAAACCAATTTGGAGTGTTGGTTTAGCTGGAAATAATTTATATATGATTTCTAATGATGTATGCAATGCAGACATTCCAGATGAAGTTAAGTGAATATCATTAGAGTTAATTTTTGTAGATTTAGAAATTCTATTTTTTATTCTTTGAGAACATTCATTTACGTAAGATTTTGGAGGGCAATCTTCAAGACCTAGTTCTATAGCAGCAGCCCTTGAAGATATGCCAAGACCAGTATGTTGCCAAAAAGATTTCGCATAAATACTTCCTTCTTTTTCAGTTATTAAGAAAGCTAAATTATCTCTTTTTTCTATAAATGAGAATTGTTCAGAAGTATTTTTATCAATGTATTTTTTTGCTTTAAAAGCTATGCTTTCGTTCGGATATGGCCAGATACTTTTATTGTTATGGTAATTTTCCTTTTTTACTTTTTCACATAATCTTTTCACTATAGGGTTTAGCCCGAATCTTGGGTAAATGGACTTTAATAAATTCATGCATTTTTGATTTTTTTCCTCGTAATTTATTACATCATTCCAAGTTGGTAATGCTACAGAAACAGCGTGAATACTATCAGGAATAGAATATCCTAATTCTAAATTTTTCCATATAGGGTTTTTAAGTAAATCTCTCAATTTTCAGAATTTATTTAAAGCAAATAATATGTCTGAGATTAAATCGTTTGTGTCTTCACATCCAATCGATAATCTGACAAGAGCATCATCTATCCCTAAAAGATTTTTTGTTTCATCATCAACAGAAGCATGAGTCATTGTTGCTGGGTGACAAATTAAACTTTCAACTCCTCCAAGGCTTTCTGCTAGCGAGAAATATTTGAGAGATTTGCAAAATTTAAAAGTATCCTCTTTATTTAAATTTAATTTTATGGTGATCATCGAACCTCCAGATCTCATTTGCGATTTTGCTAAATTAAATTGCGGATGTTTTTGATTAAAAGGATAAATTACTTTACTAATTATTTTATGATTGTCTAATTCTTCAGAAATGACTTTTGCACTTTGCGTTTGTTGTTCGATTCTTAAAGGAAGAGTTTTTACTCCTCTCGTAATGAGCCAACTATCAAAAGGAGATGGTTGAAGCCCTAGTGCTTTTTGAGAGAAAAGCATCTTACTATTCCATAACTCATTATTTGTCAGTACTGCTCCACCAAGTGCATCACTATGTCCATTAATGAATTTTGTTGTGCTTACGAGTGATAGTGTTGCACCAAGGTCCAATGGTTTTTGAATAAGTGCCGTTGAAAAGGTGTTGTCCACAACTACTGGGACTTGTAGTTTATTCGCTTCATCACAAATCGCCTTAATATCAAGTACCTTCAAAAGTGGGTTAGTTGGACTTTCTAGCCATATCAAGGTTGGCTCGAAGTATGAAATCTTTTTGATATTTTTTTCGTTTGTAAAATCTGTGTATAAAACTTCTAGTCCAAATTTCTTGAAAACTTTTTCGAACATCCTCACTGTACAACCATAGAGATTTGACTCGCAGAGTATCTTGTCACCTGATTTTAGTGTTGATGTAATTGCAGTTACCGCGCTAATTCCAGATCCAAAAACTGTACAGTATTTTGAATCTTCTATTGATTTAAGAACGCTTTCTAGAATTCTAAAGTTTGGATTACCTGATCTTGTGTAGTCGAAATTATCTTTATTTCCATGTTTGAAAGTAGATGTAGAAAAAATAGGAGGTATAACGCATCCGGTTTTTTCTGCAAATGTTTCCCCATGGTGAATAGATAAGGTCTTAAAACCAGGTTTTTTTATATTATTTTCCCTATTTCCCATTATTTTTAAAAATAAGAATTTAATTAAATCTCTCATTTTTTTTTAATAAGAGATTTAATAATCCAAAGAAAAGTAGTATTAAACTTTTCTTGAATAATATTCAACAACTAGTAGTTCGTTTATTTCAAGAGCCACCCACTCTCTATCGCATTTCCCATTTATTTTCCCCATTAATTTAGGTTTGTCTAAATCAAGATGAGGTGGGACATTTGCTAAACCAGGGAATTCTATATTACCTTCTACAAGTTTTTTGCTTGCTTTGTTTTCTTTAATTCCGATTACATCGCCTGATTTGCATTGATAACCAGCAATATCAAGAACCTTTCCATTAACGGTTACATGGCCATGATTTACTAATTGTCTTGAGCCTGGAATGGTACCTCCAAAACCTAATCTAAAACAAACATTATCAAGTCTGTTTTCTAAAAGTCTTAGTAGGTTAGTTCCTGTAGATCCTTCTTGAGCTCTCGCTTTTTTTACATAACGAACTAGTTGTTTTTCAGAAACTCCATAATTAAACCTAAGTTTCTGCTTTTCTTCTAGACGAATAGCATATTCTGATCGCTTGCGACGGGCTTGGCCGTGCTGACCTGGAGGATTAGACTTCTTTGAAGCTTTCCTGGTGAGACCTGGTAGTTCTCCCAAGCGACGCGTAACCCTTAATCTGGGGCCGCGGTATCTTGACATAATTTTAAATTAAATAGAAATTTGCAATAAATTGGATAATTGATTTAATTCAATTAAACTATTACTACTGAAATATTATTTTACATCATTAAAGTGTTCAAAACTATTAATAAATTAATTACTTCTATACTTCTTTTTATGATTTCGTTCTATCAAAAGTGGTTTTCTCCTTTTTTCGGACCAAGATGTAGATTTATTCCAAGTTGCAGCTCTTATGGATATGAGGCAATTACTAGACATGGTCCTTGGAAGGGAGGGTGGTTAACTTTAAGAAGATTAAGCAGATGTCATCCTTTAACTCCCTGTGGCTGTGACCCTGTGCCTGAATAAATTAATGAAAATATTTATTTTTGTTAGGCAGGGATGTTGCCTTTGTGATTCATTAAAAAATAAACTTGCAAAAATAAATCTTAATGAGTTATTCCCTAATCTGGAGGAGCTTAAAGAAATTGATATTGATAGGGTCGATTTATATAAAGATAAATATAAAAAATATGATTATGAAGTACCTGTTATTGCTGTTGAAGGAATTAGGTCCGAGGAGATTATAGAATTGCCTCGCATTTCTCCAAGATTAAAAGATGATCAATTAAAGAATTGGTTTCAAAAAAATATTAGTACCATTCTGGAGAAATAATTTTTCATATGAGATCTATAAAATTACATAAACTTTTAGATTTGGTAGGAATTATTCCTTCATTATATTTAATCGATCATGAAATAAATCATATTTCTTTTAACTCTAAAGAAGTACAAAAAGGAACTTTATTTTTAGGCATGCCTGGTTTAAATGTTGATGGAGGAAAATATTGTATTGAGGCAATTGAAAATGGTGCAGAGGCTGCCATTATTGGGTCTGCTGCAAAAGAGAAAATTGGATCTATTGATCGAGAAAGGATTTTGGTTATAGAGGATAATTTAGATTATATTTTTGGTCAAATAGTCGCTGAGTTTTGGAATAGGCCTTCAAGAAAACTTAAACTTATTGGTGTTACGGGTACAAATGGAAAAACGACAATTACTTTTTTATTGGAATATCTTTTAAAAAAATTAGGGAAAAAGACTGCATTATTTGGTACCTTGCTCAATAGATGGCCTGGCTTTTCAGAAGTGGCTCTTCATACAACTGATTTCGCCGATAAACTCCAAAAGAAATTAAATGCTGCTGTCGAGGCAGAATCTGAATTCGCGATATTAGAGGTAAGTTCGCATTCTATTGCTCAAAACAGGATATCAGGATGCGAATTTGAGGCGGCTATTTTTACTAATTTAACTCAAGATCATCTTGATTATCACTCAGATATGGAATCATATTTTCAAACAAAAAGAAAATTATTTTTCCCTCCTTACTTAAAAGATAAAGATGGGATTTGTGTATTAAATCATGATGACCATTGGATATCTAAATTATCATCTGATCTTGAAAAAAGATCTTTATTAGTCTCTACAAAGATTACTGAAAGTGAATTTGAAAATGATGATTTTTTTTTCGTGACAGATAAAAAATTTACTGAAAGTGGTTCCACCTGTATTTTTCATACACCTAAAGAAAAAATTCAACTTTTTGTTCCACTTGTCGGTGAATTTAATTTAATGAATGCGATTCAAGCAATAACAATTTTGTATAAACTTAATTTTTCATTAAAAGATCTATCAAAGTTAATACAATCTTTCCCTGGTGCTCCTGGGAGAATGGAGAAAATACAAATTGATAATAATGACTTTTCAAGATCTCTTCCAACAGTAATTGTTGATTATGCCCACACTCCTGATGGATTAAAAAAAGTTTTGCAATCAATTAAAAAACTTTGTGAAGGGAAACTAATAACTGTTTTTGGCTGTGGCGGAGATCGTGATCGTAGTAAAAGGCCTTTAATGGGATCAATAGCTGAAGAGTTGTCTGATCAACTTTTTATAACTTCAGATAATCCAAGATCAGAAGAACCCCAAAAGATAGTAAATGATATTTTGATGGGTATAAAAAAAAGAGAAAAAATAACAATTGAAATTGATAGATTTAAAGCAATAAATGAATCTATTAAATTTGCCAAAAAAAAAGATATTGTTTTAATTGCAGGAAAAGGACATGAAGACTATCAAATTCTCAATGATAAAGTTATTGATTTTGATGATAGAAAAATAGCTTATAAATTATTAAAAGAAAAAAATAAATCTAAATAAAATTTCCTTATCAAATAAGAAAGATCTTTACGCAAATCACAAGAAAAGTTTCTTAGAATCAATGGAGTTATTTTTAATAAAATGAAAGGCTTAGCCTTAGTTGTAGGCGCAGGTGGAATTGGAACACAACTAGCTAAAGATCTGAATGAAAGTGAAAAAGATTTAGATGTAGTTTTGTGTGGAAGAAAAAGTGAATTTAATCCTTTTTGGGAATTAGATATAGAGGATTCTCAATCCCTTTTGCAGTTGAAAAATAAAATATCAAATCACCCTTCAAAATTAAGGCTAGTTGTTAATGCTACAGGTAGACTTCATAGTGATTCTCTTCAACCAGAAAAAAGATTACAACATCTTGATAAAAAAAATATGATGGAAAGTTTTTCAATAAATGCCTTTTCTCCTATTTTATTAGCTAAAGCGATTGAAGAATTTATACCAAAAGATTTTGATTTTAATTTTGCAAGTATAAGTGCAAGAGTTGGTAGCATTGGAGATAATCAAACTGGAGGTTGGTATTCATATAGAGCTGCAAAATCTGCGCAAAATCAGTTTTTTAAATCTTTAAGTATTGAATGGGCTAGACGTTTCCCAAAGGCTGCTATCACATTGCTTCATCCAGGAACAGTAGATACTGATTTATCTAGACCTTTTCATAAATTTGTTCCAGAACATAAATTATTTAGTAAAGAAAAATCCTCCCAATTCTTGATAAATATTATTAAAAATCAATCACCAGAATCTACAGGAAAATTTATTGCATGGGATAACTCGGAGATACCTTGGTAAACTAAATTTTTTTTATATCAATAGATCTTTAAGTCAATATTTTTTTTATATCAATAGATCTTTAAGTCAATATTTTTTTTATTTCTCTAGCAAGTAAATCAATCTCAGCTTCTGTAGTCATTTGATGTACGCATGCTCTAAACCATTTTGGATCTTCTAAAACTCTAATCCAAATTTTCTTTTCTCCAAGTTTCTTTGCAAATTTATCCTTATCTTTAATATTTTCGATATTAAAACTAACAATCCCATTTAAATATTTTTTTTCTAAAACTAATTCAACACCCTTTGATTGATTTAATTCATCCCAAAGTTTTCCACTTAATTTTTTGATATTTTTGTTTTTTTCTTTTTCATGGCAGTCTTTATCCAAAAGATCTAAAGAATTCCGGAGCCCAGCAAGTAAAGGAATACAAGAGGTAGCTATTTCAAATTTCCTTGCATCATCATGAAAAAGATTATCTGAAGGCTCATAAATGCCTTGTTCTTTTTTTAATGATTTCCAACCAATTATCGTTGGATCTGTTTCATGAATAAATCTATCTGAGACATAAATGGCTCCAAGTCCTTCTGGTCCACATGCCCATTTATGAGAAGTTATTGAATATAAATCAGAATAAAAAACTTCTTTTTCAATATTTATGTGCCCAAAGGTTTGAGCACCATCAACAAGTAAATAAGAATCTTCTCGATTATTTTTTAATTCGATAGAAATTTGTTTTAAAGGAATTTTATATCCAAAGTTCCAAAAGATATGAGAAATAATTAGGATCTTAGTCTTACTATTTAGATTTTTCAAAATCTTCAAAATTATATTTGCATCATTTAGATTTTTAATTTTTTGGATTGGCAGAATTTTGAATATTAATTTATTTCTTCTGCAAAATTCTCGACTTGCAGCCACTACTCCAGGATGTTCACAGTCACTTATTAACAACTCTTCTCCCTCTTCTACTTTTATTCCCCAAAAGGGCAAAATCATACCGGAAGAGATATTTTCGGTAAAAGCTACATTCTTTGAATTGACACCTAATTTTTGCGCAATGATTCTTTTTGTGGTCAATATTTCTTTGTAAATAAAAGGCCACATATCATTGGTAAATGGTCCTAAATCTTGGATAATTTCCCAAGTTTTAACTATTGCTTCTAGAGAAGATTTTGGTAATGGTCCTTGACCTCCATAGTTGAAATAATACTTATTTTTTAATGCGGGTATTTGTTCTCTTAGATTATTTCTCATGGGAATTTATATTATATTTTCAACTCTTGAATTTTTTTAAATATTGCCCACTAAAGTTACTGTTCTAAATTCAATATCCTCAATTACTTTCCAAGGTTCAGCACTCCTTTCTGCAAATTTTAAATTTTTAAATCCTAGTTCTTTAAAATCACTTATAAACTCTGGCTCATACCATGCTCCACTAATACATCCTGTCCATAAATCATGATCATTTTGCAATCTTAAAGGAACTTTTTTGTTAGAGACGATATCGCTAATTGCAATTCTTCCATTATCGTTTAAAACTCTTTTTATGTTATTTAGAAGGTTATTTCTAGATTCTGGACTTACCAAGTTTAAAACGCAATTACTTAAAATAATATCAATTGATTTATCTGCGATTAATGGATTTAAATCTTTATCTAATTCATTAAGTTTTTCAATTGAACCTTCTAGAAATTCTGTATTGTTGAAACCTATATTTTTTGTAACTTCTTTAGAGGCTGATCTTGATAAAGAAAGCATGTCAGGATTCTGATCGACTCCAATAACTTTCCCCTCTTTCCCAACAATTTGGGCACAAATGAATGCATTTTTGCCGCTACCACTTCCAAGATCTAAGACTATATCATTTTTTTGAACATATTTTGTTGGATCACCACACCCATAGTCTCTTTCTATAACCTCTTGAGGAATTGCTTCAAGTAAAACGGGATTAAACCCAACTGGTGTACAAAGACAACTTTCTTTTTCTTGTGCGGCGGAGCCATATCTTTCTTGAATAGCATCTATATGATCGAATTGATTAGGTGCTTTATTCGATGTGCTTGTATTACAGCAACTGTCAGACATATTTTTTAAAGGACTCATGATAAATATAGCCAAAAAAAAGCCCCTGAAAAAGGGGCTTTTAATTTGTTTAATTAAATTATTTAGTGTAATTAACACCTCTGTAATTTAATTCTGCTTTTTCATTACTTGAAGAAGCGTCATCCATTCTGTTGGTGTATACGTTTCTTCTGTAGGTAAGTTCAACAAGTTGCTTTTTAGCAGCTTCTTTGTTTTGAACGTAATTTTTACCTCTGTAAGTTAAAGTAGTCATGATTCGATGTGACAAAACGGCCATCCCCCGTTCCATGGTATGACTCGAACTGCGCCCTCAAATGAGGGTGAACGAAAAAGTAGCAATTGCTACAAAATTATTATAAGCTAATTTTTAACTGTATGTCTAGCTTTTATAAATAGAAACGAAGATTTAATGTTTTTTTAATTATTATCTTAGGTAAATTTTTTGATAAATAGTCTCTAAAAGGGTTTATGTTTATATTTGGTTTAATCTTCATGTAACTATTTATTTATGACAGGTTTTTTATATTTCTTGGGAAATACTTTAAGGTGGCCAGTGTTAAAGCCAAAAGAATTTTTTTCGCTACATGCTTATTTTTCAATTATTTATTTGATAACTTTTACTTTGAGTAAATATGATGTAAGCCAATCAAATTTAGTTTTTACTTTAGGAATTCTTGCACCTCTTTTAATCGCTATTGGTCAAGGACTTCCAATTGATTGTCTTGATATGGAATCATCTTTGTTGAAGGAATTAAAAACTAGATAACAAATATTTCAGTTAAAAATTTTTATAAAACCTGGACAACTTCGCTTATTTCAGGAATCATTTCTTTTAACTTTCTTTCAATACCCATTTTGAGAGTCATAGTGCTACTTGGGCAACTACCACATGCTCCTTGAAGTCTGACTTTGACAATTGGACCATCTATTTCTGCAATCTCTACATTACCTCCATCAGAAATCAAAAAAGGTCTTAGCTCGTCAAGGACTTTTTCTACATTTTCGTTTGTCAGCGAGAGTGTTTCAGTACTCATAATTTTGGATTAACTTTATAATAAGCCTAGAAAGAAATCTGATTAATTGCAAAAAAGATAATTTTCTGTTGTGACTTCATCTAAAAATCCCACTAATGACAATAGCTGCTTTGATGCAGTCTTAGTAGGAGCAGGGATAATGAGTAGTACTTTAGCCCTCCTAATATCAGAAGTTTTACCAGATATAAAATTTCTTATTATAGAGAAATTAAATGCTCCAGGAAGTGAAAGTACTGGCGCTTTTAATAATGCAGGTACAGGACATGCGGCTAATTGCGAATTAAACTATACCCCTTTAGATGAAAAAGGAGATCTAAAAATAGAGAAAGCGCTCTCAATAAATCGTTCTTTTGAAACATCCATGTCTTTGTGGGCCTCATTATATGAAGCAGGGAAAATTGATATTAAGAAGTTTCTAAAATTTATTCCTCATATTAGCTTTGTGTCTGGTCAGGATAATATTTCTTTTTTAAAAAAAAGATTTCAGAAAATGACCGAAAATCCTGAATTTATGGATATGGAATTTTCTACATCTTTTGATGAAATTTCATCATGGGCTCCTTTAATAACAAAAGATAGAAATCCATCTACTCAAATTGCTGCTACCAGAATAGGTAGAGGAACAGATATAAATTTTGAGGCTTTAACTAAAGAGTATTTGTCATTAGTTTCTTTAAATAAAAATGTTGAAATTAGATACAAAACAGAATTAGTAGATTTAAAGAAAATTGATAAAAAACAATGGGAACTAGAAATCAGTTCTGATGATAGAAAAACTTCAATTAGAACTGGCTACGTTTTTCTTGGTGCTGGTGGAAAAACAATTAATTATTTACAAAAATCAAAAATTCCAGAAGCAAAAAGTTATGGTGGATTCCCTGTTAGTGGGAAATGGCTTATTTGCGAGAAAAAAGATCTAACAGAAAAACATAACTCAAAAGTTTATGGTAAAGCTGATATTGGATCGCCACCAATGTCTGTGCCTCATCTAGACACCAGATGGATTGATAATAAAAAACTTCTTTTATATGGACCTTTTGCTGGATTTACGACGAAATTTCTAAAACAAAGTTCATACTTTGACTTATTTAGTTCAATTAAAAAGAATAATATTTTTTCTATGTTAGACGTTGGTTTCAAGAACAACGATTTAATTAATTACCTAATATCACAATCATTAAAGAACCATAACTCAAGAGTTGAGAATTTAAAGAATATGATGCCATCAGCTAATCCTTCTGATTGGTATTTAAAGAATGCTGGTCAAAGAGTTCAAATAATTAAAAAAACTGAAAGTGGTGGTTCTTTGAAATTTGGAACTGAGATTGTAAATTCATCTGATGGATCATTATCTGCTTTGTTGGGAGCCTCTCCCGGAGCAAGTACTGCGGTTTCAATTATGGTTGAGGTTCTAGAAAAATCTGTTTTATTTTTAAACGATAAGCATAATCTTCAGAAAAAAATCAATGACTTAATTTATCCAGAACTTTCAGTCTCTAAAAATTACAGTACCTTCATAAAAGAAATCAAAAAAAGAAATAATTCCATTTTTGGTTTCCATCCATAATTCTAATTAGCTAATATTAATCAAGATGTAATAAGAGGAGAATTTTTCTTTCTATATGACTGATATATCGGTTTCAAAAATTAGAAATTTCTGCATAATCGCTCATATTGACCATGGTAAATCTACCCTTGCAGATAGGTTGCTTCAAGATACTGGTACTGTGCAGCAAAGGGATATGCAAGAACAATTTTTGGACAGTATGGATCTTGAAAGAGAGAGAGGAATTACTATCAAGTTACAGGCAGCTAGGATGAAATATAAAGCTGAAGATTCCCAAGAATATGTTTTGAACTTAATAGATACTCCAGGTCATGTTGATTTCTCTTATGAGGTTAGTAGATCTCTTCAAGCTTGTGAAGGAGCCTTACTTGTTGTTGATGCAAGTCAAGGGGTAGAAGCTCAAACCTTAGCTAATGTTTATCTTGCCTTAGAAAATAATCTTGAAATAATTCCTGTTTTAAATAAAGTTGATTTACCAGGGGCTGATGCTGAAAAAATAAAACAAGAAATAGAGGAAATTATTGGACTTGATACATCTAGTGCAATAAATTGTTCAGCAAAAACTGGAGTTGGTATTAAAGATATTTTGGAAGCAATCGTAAGAAGAGTACCTCCTCCTCAAGATGAAATTAAACTACCTACAAAGGCACTGATTTTTGATTCTTATTATGATCCGTACAGGGGAGTTATTGTTTATTTCAGGGTGATATCTGGGTCTTTAAATAAGAGAGAAAAAATATTATTAATGGCAAGTAAGAAAAATTATGAACTAGATGAGATAGGAATAATGGCGCCTGATCAGCAGCAAGTTGATGAATTACATGCAGGAGAAGTTGGTTATCTAGCTGCTTCTATAAAATCAGTTGCTGATGCGAGAGTGGGAGATACGATTACGCTTTTAAATTCACCTGCCAATGATCCTTTGCCTGGATATAAGACAGCAAATCCTATGGTTTTTTGTGGCTTATTCCCAACTGATGCTGATCAATTCCCAGATTTAAGATTATCACTAGAAAAATTACAATTATCTGATGCAGCTTTAAAATATGAGCCAGAAACCAGTAGCGCAATGGGCTTCGGATTTAGGTGCGGATTCCTAGGACTTCTTCATATGGAGATTGTTCAAGAAAGATTAGAAAGAGAATATGACTTGGATCTAATCGTAACGGCACCATCAGTTATTTATAAAGTTAATTTAAATCAGCAGGAACATATCTTTATTGATAATCCTTCTACAATTCCTGATCCACAACTTAGAGAATCAATAGAAGAGCCTTATGTGAAAATGGAAATTTATGCTCCCAATGAATTTAATGGAACATTAATGGGTTTATGTCAGGAAAGAAGGGGAGTATTTATAGATATGAAATACATAACAACAGATCGAGTTACCTTGATTTATGAAATTCCATTAGCAGAAGTTGTTACAGATTTCTTTGATCAAATGAAAAGTAGAACCCAAGGTTATGCATCAATGGAATATCATTTGATTGGCTATAGAAAAAATGACCTTGTTAGATTAGATGTTCTAATAAATTCAGAAAGAGCAGATCCATTAACTTCTATTGTTCATAAAGATAAGGCTTATGGAATTGGCAGAAGTTTAGTTGAGAAATTAAAAGAACTTATTCCAAAACAACAATTTAAAATACCTATTCAAGCATCAATCGGTAGCAGGATTATTGCAAGTGAAAGCATAAGTGCTTTGCGAAAAGATGTTTTATCTAAATGTTATGGAGGGGATATTTCTAGGAAAAAGAAACTTTTAAAGAAACAAGCTAAAGGTAAAAAGAGGATGAAGGCAATGGGTAAAGTTGAAGTCCCTCAAGAAGCTTTTATGGCAGTCTTGAAACTAAACCAGTAATTTCTTTTAATTTAAAATTTACAGCTATTTATTTTTAAAAGAATTGGGTATATTTCATTTATATCTTTAAAAAAAGATTTTGGATATTAACTCATTTAATCGTGTCGGCGCAAATATCAGAAAAGCTGGATTTTTAATTGTACTTTTTTATCTTCTTGTTGTTTTAATAATGAAATTTTTAGAGGCCAATAATTTTTTTGGCTATTCATTTTCAATGTTAAGCAATGATATCTTTGCCCCTCCTTCTCTTAATCATTTTTGTGGCACAGATAGATTAGGAAGAGATGTTTGCTTAAGAACTTTGCAAGGATCATCATTAGCGATAGAAGTTGTATTCTTAGCTATTCTTTTTTCATTAAGTTTGGGTTTGCCATTGGGATTATTAAGTGGATATTTTGGTGGTTTTTTTGATAAATGCTTATCACTAATAATGGATACTATTTTTTCAATACCTGTAATTTTGCTTTCAGTTGTTGTGGCTTTTGTATTGGGTAAGGGCATCCTTAACGCGGCTTTAGCATTGTGTATTGTTTACTCTCCTCAATATTTTAGATTAATCAGAAATCAGACAATATTGGTTAAATCCGAAACTTATGTGGAGGCAGCTCAAGTTGCTGGAGCTGATGTTAAAAAAATTATTTTTAAATATATTCTCCCAAATGTAATAACACCATTGCCTATTCTACTTACCCTAAATGCTGCAGATGCTGTTTTGGTATTAGGAAGTTTAGGATTTTTAGGACTTGGAGTTCCTGCAGATGTCCCAGAATGGGGAAGTGATTTAAATCTGGCTCTTGCCGCTTTACCTACAGGTATCTGGTGGACGGCTTTGTTTCCAGGTTTGGCAATGTTTTTTTTAGTTTTAGGTCTTTCTTTTATAGGAGAGGACCTTGAAGAAATTTTTGATCGTCAAAATTCTGAATAAATTTAGTTATCTGTAATAGGATCAAGTTCTCCTTGATCATTCAACTTTGGATATTCTTTAGCTGATTTTTTATACACCGAAGCTAATTCTGGGTAACACCATTCAAAAAGTGTTTTTTGATATTCATCCATATTTAACCCTTCTCCATTAGAGGGCAATATACCTTTATTTTTTCTTTGGCGAACAGCTTCAAATAATAATATAGAAGCAGCAACTGAAACATTCAGAGATTGAACCATACCTCTCATAGGTATAAAAATTGATTGATCAACCATTGATATAAGTTCATTACTTAGTCCCCATTTTTCTGCTCCTAAAACAAAACATGTATTTTGAGAATAATCAAAATTTCTATAATCTACTGATTTACTATAAAGAGTCGTTCCATATAATTTAAAACCCTTATTCTTTAAATCAGATATTGCCGTGATAGTGTTTTCATGATTATTCAGTTTTACCCATTTTTGACTTCCTTGAGCAGTACTATTAAAAGTCTTAACGGCATTCGTTTTGCTAATAAAATTTGCTTCGAAAACTCCTGCCGCATCACATGTCCTTAATATCGCAGATAAATTATGTGGTTTATTGACATCCTCAACTAAAACAGTCAAGTTTTTCATTCTGCAATCTAAAACACTTTTGATTCGTTCAAATCTTCTTGGCAAAATTGACATTTATAATTTTTTCACACTTTTAAATTATATTCAAAAAATATTGATTACCTATTAAATCTCTTGGTTTATAATATTTTGGTAGTTTAAATTAACTCAATGGCATACATAGAATGGGACTATACAGTAATAACAAGTATGGTAGAAAAACAAGGGTGGGATCTACCTGATCGTGAATCGGAAGAATGGAATAAATTTAACGATGAATTAGGAGAAAAAATGAGAGGTGTTGGACTTATTTTTGAAAAATATTGTAAGTTTACTCCTGATGTAGGAGAAGGAGTTCATCTTCTAGATGACTGATCATAAATAGTTTTAAACCATTGATGTATCCCTTAATCAATGGCTTAGTAATTAATAAGATAATATAATTTCACTAAATTAGAACTGTCAATTATTAAGGCTTTATAAAGCTTGTACTCTAAAAAAAAATTTTTATTCCACAAAAAAGTTATTTAATTTCTATATTTGAATAAAAATATGAAAAATAAATTAACCTTTTTATTCGATGGTGGTTGCCCACTTTGTTTGAGAGAAACAAATTTTCTTAAAAAAAGAGATACCTCAAATCAAATTGCATTTATAGATATTAATAGTAAGGATTATGATCAAAGTCTATTTAATGACATCTCATATTCAGAAGCTATGTCAAACCTGCATGGGATTATTGAAAATGGTGAAATTATTAGGGGACTAGATGTACTTGCATACTCTTATGAATTAGTTGGTTTAGGTTGGGTTTATTATCCCTTGAAGATTAAGCTCTTATCTCCATTATTGAAATTGGTTTACAGATATTGGGCAAAATATAGACTTCAAATTACAGGTAGATCCGATATTGAAAAACTTTGTACCTCACAATGTGAACAATGAATATGGAAAGTATCGATATAGACAGAATAATAGAGATGTGTTGGGAAGATAGAACACCCTTTGAAGCTATCGAGTATCAATTTGGTTTAAAAGAGGAAGATGCTATAAAAATTATGCGTCAAAATCTTAAACCCAAATCTTTCAAAGTCTGGAGAAAGAGAGTTTCGGGAAGAAATACAAAACATATGGCCCTTAAAGATTCAACTAGATTTAAATCTACTCATAAAAGAAAATTATAAATTTTGAAAAATCTTTCTACTAAAACTTGTCCTGTTTGCAATAGGCCGTTTGAGTGGCGTAAAAAATGGAAAAACTGTTGGGATGATGTTATCTACTGTTCAAAAAGATGCAGTAACAGGAAGTCGCAAATATGAAACAAGTATCAATTATTTTCCCGAATCAACTTTTTAGAGAAAGCCCAATCTTAAAAATAAATTGTGAAGTTTTGATTTTGGAAGACTCATTATTTTTTGGAAATGATAAATTTCATAAATTAATTAATCATAAAAATAAGTTAGTTTTTCATAGAGCATCTATGCTCGCTTATAAAAATTATTTAGAAATATCTGGCTTTAAAGTTTTATATATCGAAAACAAAAATAATGTTTCTACAGTTGATTACTTATCGGAATTTATTAAAAATAAATATCAGAAAATAAATCTCATTGACCCTCATGATTTTTTAATAATGAAGAGGATTAATAATTTTGTTGAAAGTAATAATTTAGCTTTAAATATTTTCCCTTCTCCTATGTTTATGAGCAGTGAAGATTTAAAAGATTTATTTGCATCAAATGCAAAAAAACCTCTTATGGGGAGATTTTATGAGAATCAAAGAAAGAGCCAAAAGATATTAGTTAATCCTGATGATACACCTGAAGGTGGTAAATGGAGTTTCGATGAAATGAACAGAAAAAAATTACCAAAAAAAATAAATATACCCGATACACCTAAATTACAAAAAAATAAATTTGTAGTTAATGCAGAAAGGTCATTAGCCAATTTTGGTATTGAGTTTATTGGAGAAAGTAATAACTTTTTATATCCAACTAATTTTGAAGAGGCAGATGGATGGTTAAATGATTTTTTTAAACATAGATTTTTCTTATTTGGAGATTATGAGGATGCTATTTCTAAAGAAAATTCTTTTTTATGGCACAGTTTACTTTCTCCTCTTTTAAATAGCGGCTTATTAACCCCAGATGTAGTAGTAAATAAAGCATTACTTTTTGCAAAAAATAATAATGTTCCTATTAACTCTTTAGAGGGTTTTATTCGTCAAATTATTGGATGGAGAGAATTTATTTGCCTCGTCTATAAAAAGTATGGAACAAAGATGCGAAATAGTAATTTTTGGAATTTTGAAGATAAACCAATTCCAAAATCTTTTTATCAAGGAAATACAGGAATTGAACCAGTAGACGTTGTTATAAAAAATATTATTAAATTTGGTTATTGTCATCATATTGAGCGGCTAATGATTGTTGGCAACTTTATGCTTCTATGTAGAATTCACCCAAACCAAGTTTATAAATGGTTTATGGAAATGTTTATTGATTCCTATGATTGGGTGATGGTCCCAAATGTTTACGGAATGAGTCAGTTTAGTGATGGTGGTATCTTTTCAACAAAGCCATATATATCAAGCTCTAATTATGTAAAAAAAATGTCTAATTTTAAAAGTGGCCCATGGTGTGAAATATGGGATGGCTTATTTTGGAAATTTATTAAAGATAATGAAAGCTTTTTTAGAAAGCAATATCGTCTGGCAATGTTAACGAGAAATCTTGATAAAATGTCAGAGGAAAAATTAAATAATCACTTACAAACGGCCGATAAATTTTTAAGAGATATTCAATAAATTAAGAGTAATAACCTACAGTTGTCGTTGAAAAATTAAAACAATATTATGTTATGAAGAAATATTAAATACAGATGTTAAGTTAAAAAAGATTAGATTTATCTAATGGAAATTGGAACACTTTTTTTAAAAAGTAATTTGACGGGAATTATCACTTTTTCTGAATTAGATTGGATAACTACCCATCAATCTAATTTCACTAGGTTGGAGGAATCCATAGCAATTAAATTAGGCAGAATGCTAGATGCAGGATCTATCAATATTGGTTGCCGTTTGAAATCCTGAATAAGTTTTTATTTTAATAATGAAGTATCAAAAAGAGAAAAAAATATTTTTTCTGGAAAGAATCCATTCTTTGAGCATCTTTCTTTTTTTAGGATTTAATCTTTCACTTATTTCTATCTTAGGTTTTATTTGGTTAAATTCTTCAATTGAAAAAGTAGTTTAATTTTTTAAATTTTTTGTATATTAAAGTTATCTTTAAAAAATTAATCATATTTTGAGCATAGGATATTTACAAAGAAAGGCAGCTTGGGAAATCTTATTAAAAGTTAGTTCTGGTGATTTTTCTGATCATGCTCTTGAAAAGGTTTTAAAAAATTATCGATTTAATCCTCTTGATATAGCTTTTATTACGGAATTATCTTTTGGATGCATAAGGTATAGAAAATTTCTTGATCTTTGGACGGATCATACATCAAAAATTACTCATAAAAAACAGCCTCCAAAGTTAAGATGGCTTCTACATATAGGTTTGTATCAACTATTGAAAATGGATAAAATCCCATTTTCTGCAGCTATTTCTACCACTGTAGAAGTAGCCAAAAAAACAGATTTGAATGGTTTAGCCGGAACTTTAAATGCGATATTGAGAAATGCATCAAGAAAATTAGAACAAAAAATCTTTCCGGAATTATCCTCTGATAGAAAAGAAAGAATTTCATGTCTTGAATCATTTCCATTATGGCTTGTGAAGGATCTTTATAAATGGGTAGGCAATAGCGAGGGTGAAAATATCATTAAGGCATTTAATAAAAAACCATCAATTGATTTGAGAATTAACCAATTAAAAACTAATTTAGATAACTTTTTGAAAGTACTTCATGAAAATAATATTGATGCTGAAATTATTAATGATTTACATAATGGAATTACTTTAAAATCTAATCCAAGATCTATAAAAAATTTACCAGGATATAGTGATGGACTTTGGACAATTCAAGATAGATCTTCTCAGTGGATAGCACCTCTCTTAAATCCAAAAGAAGGTGAAAAGATTTTAGATGCTTGTGCAGCACCAGGAAGTAAGTCTACCCACCTTGCAGAATTAACAAATGATAGTGCTGAAATCATTGCCGTAGATAGATCAGCAAAAAGATTGAAAATACTGCAATCAAATTTAGAAAGGTTAAATTTGAAATCTGTTAATACCCTTAAGGCTGACGCTACGAGTTTGATTGAATTAAATCCTAAGTTTATATCTTATTTTGATAAGATTTTATTAGATGCTCCATGTTCAGGCATTGGAACTCTTTCCAGGAATCCAGATTCTAGATGGTCTTTAAGTAAAGAAAAAATAAAATCTTTAACTTTATTACAGGAAAAACTTTTGGAGAGTATTTTCCCTCTTTTGAAAAAAGATGGCACTTTAGTTTATTCAACTTGTACTATTTGTCCCGATGAAAATAATCTATTAATTGAACGATTTATTGAAAAAAACAAAACTTTAAAATTGGTTAGCCAAAAGCAAATTTTACCTAGCTTGGATTATCCTGGTGATGGATTTTATTCTGCAATAATTTCTTATAAATCTTAAAAATATAATTTATTTTTTAATTGGAATTTTATAAATTTCAGATATGAACTTCTTCCATAAATAAGCTGCATTACCACTAGATAATTCAGATTCCTTGTTATCGTCGTAACCTATCCAGATCCCTGATGTAAGGTTATCAATGGAACCAATAAACCAGAGATCTTTATTTCCATCAGATGTTCCTGTTTTCCCATAAATTTTCTTTCCTTTTATAGAGGCTGCTTTTGAAGTGCCTTCTTTTACAGATTTTTCAAGAAGTTTATTTATTTTCTTGTTTATTTTTAAATCTAATATTTTCTTGGAAATAGATTTATTTTCCCAAATAGGTTCTTTTTTAAATGATTCTATTTTTTCTATAATTTCAGGGCTTTGAATCTTCCCATTATTATTTATGGCAGAATATGCATTTGTGATGTTTAAAAGATTATCTCCGTAGGCGCCAATAGCTAATGATGGGAATTCCTCAAACTCTTGCTCGTAACCTAGTCCAAATGAATTCGCTAAATTAATAATATTTTTTAAGCCGATTTTTTTTGTTATTGATATTGGAACGATATTTGATGAACTTTTAAATGATTCAATCAAAGATATTGAACCTCTATAGTCTTCTGAAAAATTTTTTGGGCAATAACTTTCCCAGCATATTGGTAAGTCTTCAAATTTATCGCTTAATTTTATTCCTTCTATTAATGCAGCAGCATAAGGGATTATTTTAAAAGTAGAACCTAAAGGTCTTACAGATGAAATCACTCTGTTGTATTCATTAATTGATGGACTTTTGCTGGTTATCATTGTTCTGATTAGTCCTGTGTTTGATTCGATAGATAACAGACCAAATTCAAGTTCTTTAGGCCCTGCATATCTTGATATTTTTTGACCTTTTTCCTGCCAATCTTTGTTGATAGAAGATTTAATTCTTAAAAACTTATAATCATTTTTACTTCCAATTTTTTTATCTGTTTCCTGAAGAATAAAGTTTATTAGTAATTTATCATCTAATAAATTATTAGCTGTTTGATAATTTAACTTTATTTTTTCTTTAATAGCCTTATTCTTATTTGCAAGAGAAATATATCCATCAACATACATTGATTCAAGAACTTTATTTCTATTTTCAATAGCTAGTTCTAAATTTTGATAAGGTGAATAAATTGATGGAGCTGGAGCTAATCCTGCAATTAATGCGATCTCAGATAATGTCAATTCTTCTATAAATTTTCCAAAATAAACTTGGGCAGCCTCATCTACCCCGTATGCTCCTGATCCTAGATAAATATTATTTAAATATAATTTTAAAATTTGATTTTTGCTATATCTAAATTCAAGTATGAGTGATAAAAATATTTCTTTGATTTTTCTTTGAAAACTTAAATCATTATTTAGAAAAAGTAATCTAGCAACTTGTTGTGTAATCGTACTTCCTCCCTCTTTAACATAACCACTTCTAATATTTTGAATAAGTGCACGTGAAATACTTTTTAAATCTATTCCATTATGTTTATAAAATCTTCTATCCTCGGAAGATATAAAAGAATGTTTAAGAAAAAATGGAATTTTATGATAACTATTATCTATTTCAAATTTGCGGCTTAATTTGCTTAGTATCTTATGATCAGAAGATGATATTACATAAGAATATTTGGTTTCCCGAGACTTTTTATTTTTAGAAACGTCAAATTTTAAGGTACTAAATATTAGACTGAAAAAATAAAAAGATATTCCAGAAAAAATTAATATTGGAATTATTAAAACAAAAGATTTGAATTTAATCTTTTGCACCTTAAGCAACTAAAAAACTATGTCCTATCGCTAAAGCTGTAACTAACATTCCAGTTATAAGGAATGGTTGGGCACTTGCTTGATATTTGACATCAAACTTAAGAGGATCTCTTAGTAACCACATATCTTGAAATGTAATTTGTGGAATTACCAATAAAACCAAAATTACAGAGGCTAAATGTTGACCAATAATGACTAATACTACAACCATTGCTAATTGAAAAATATCAATCAGTCCTGCACTTATTCTACTTGCATTTTTAATTCCAAATACTACTGGTAGAGAATTCAAGCCTAGCTTTGAGTCTCCTTCAACACTTTTGAAATCATTAATAACAGCAATTCCAAGTCCTGAGAGGCTATAAGCAAGTGTTAGTATCGCCGTCACGATTGTTAATTTCCCAAACAAGGCTTGTCCTGCCCACCAAGGTAAAGCTATATAAGATGCTCCTAATGCATAATTTCCAAGCCAACCATTCTGTTTTAATTTGAGTGGTGGAGCAGAATATATATAACTAACAAAGGAACCTCCTAATGCCAAAAGTAAGACGGAGGGGAAGCTGTGCTTAGCATATAAATCTAATAGAAAAGCAACTATTAAACCCGCTATAAGTAATACCCAAATTTGAATTTTTACATCTTTAATTGAAATTTTTCCAGAAGGAATTGGTCTATTTGGTTCATTAATTGCATCAATTTCTTTATCAAAAAAATCATTTATGGTTTGTGTATAACCTGCCAGAAGTGGCCCACTCATTAACATGCACGCTAGTGAAGCTAAAACATTACTAAATGTCCATTCAAAATTTCCACTTGCGGCTGCTCCACAAATAACTCCCCATATCAAAGGTATCCACGTTATAGGTTTCATTAACTGTACACGGAGTTTCCATATACTTGATGTTTCAGAGGCACCCTTAATTCCTAATAGTTGTTTTGGATCATTCACTTTACTCTTTAACCTTTCTCAATTTCTTCTGGGAAAAACCAATTTTGCTCACCATTCTGAAATTTTGCGGTGATTCCAATACTTCTGCCGTCTGTCATTTTATAGCCTGTTATTACGGCTTTAGGATTCGAGGATATTTGATCGATTAATTTAGCCGGTAGTCTATCTTTTACTTTGTTAATGTTAATTTTGATTTTACTACCGATTTTGGGTAATAATTTTGTTTCAGCCATAAGAGGTAAAATGGAAGCTATTATGCAAGATTAACAGCATTTGGACAATTTTTACTAAAATGGTAGCTCTTCGTTTAATTCCTTGTTTAGATGTCGCCCATGGCAGAGTGGTTAAAGGTGTAAATTTTGTTAACTTGAGAGACTCAGGTGATCCTGTTGAATTGGCTTGTAGGTATTCTGATGAGGGCGCAGATGAATTAGTATTCTTAGATATTAGAGCTAGTGTAGAAAATAGAAATACATTGGTTGACCTTGTATCTAGGACCGCAAAATCAGTAAAAATTCCATTTACGGTAGGTGGAGGAATAGATTCTGTTTCTTCAATTAATGATCTTTTAAGAGCTGGAGCGGACAAAGTGAGTTTGAATTCTTCTGCTGTTAGAAATCCAGATTTAATTTCTAAAAGTTCTAGAGAATTTGGCAATCAATGTATCGTGATAGCAATTGATGCTAAAAGAAAAGTTAATAAGACTGATGAATGGGAGGTATATGTAAAAGGAGGGAGAGAAAATACTGGAATAGATGTATTAAGTTGGGTAAAGAAAGTTGAGGAGTTAGGCGCAGGGGAAATTTTGCTTACTTCGATGGATGGTGATGGTACGCAGAATGGATATGATTTACCTCTGACTGAATCTGTTACCAATATTGTTAACATCCCAGTGATTGCTTCTGGAGGAGCGGGTTGTTTAGAAGATATCTATGATGTTTTCAATGAGGGCAGGGCATCTGCCGCACTTTTAGCATCATTACTTCATGATAAGAAACTTTCTTTAAGAGAAATAAAGACTTTCCTTCTCGAAAAAAAACTTCCAATTAGACCGTATGAATAAAAAATTTAATTTAATACCAAAAAGAAATAAGTTAAAACTTTAAAAATGAAATTCACAAAAACTATCGAAGTCAAAAATATATTTAATAAAATTTCTTATAAATATGACTTTTTAAATAATTTATTAAGTTTTGGGCTTCACAGATTATGGAAAAGGAAATTAGTTAATTTATTGGAACCTTTAAATGGTGAAGATTGGGCTGATTTATGCTGTGGAACTGGAGATTTAGCATTCTTAATTTCTGAGAGAGTTAGTCCAAGCGGTTCAATTACTGGGATTGACAGTGCTGAAGATATCTTAAATATTGCAAAAAAAAAATCAGAGCTTAAAAAAAATAAATTTATTAAGTGGGAAATTCAAGATGTATTAGAAATTAATGATTATTCAAAAAATTTTGATGGGATTTGTATGTCATATGGACTTAGAAACTTGAATAATGTTGAAGAAGGAATAAAAAAAGTTTTTGATCTTTTGAAGGATAAGGGAAGGGCAGGATTTTTGGATTTTAATCACTCAACAAGAAATTCCTTATCCAATATTTTTCAGAAAATTTATTTGAGATTAATTGTAGTAACCATTTCGCGGCTTTTTAATTTAGGTCCAGAGTACGCATATATTGAAAAAAGTATTAGTAATTTTCCAAAGAAAAATGTGCTTATAAATATTGCTAAGGAAGTTGGATTTAAAAATGCTGAATATAGGACTATTATGGGTGGGCAAATGGGAATACTAATTTTAACTAAATAAAGAATTCAGTTTTTAATTTTTTTTCTCCAACAAAAAGAACACTTTCCCCATCTTTTGATTTCGCCCTCAGGAGTAGGAGAACCACAAAGAGTACAAATGCACATATTATTTTGATTGATTCTGCTTGGATGCTTTGCCCAAACTATCTTTGCATTAGTAGCTTTGATATTTTTATTTTTAATTTCGTAATTTTGTATTATTTTTATTTCATTCAAAGTTATTCCAATTTTCTCGATTCTCTCTTTTAATTTATGCTTGTTATAGATTAAAGCTTGGCGCCACTGTGGATGATTTACTGCAATAGTAAGTATTTTTTTTTCAATATTTAATGGTTTACATTCTTGAAATAGTTCTAAGCCTATTAGGTTCTTCCAGTTTTCATTGATTTTAGTGAGTTTATCTAAATCTCCGCAGGATTTTTTGAAATTTTCAAGACAATTTTTTAATGGATGTGGATTCCTTCTATTCACTATTGGCAAATACTTTTTGTCCAATTTGTAATATTTACTTATTAAGACTAAAGTTAATCTAATCTTTTAAAAGATGCTCGTTGTTTTAATAAAGAATTTGTGAAAGTTATTGGACCTGCAGCTAAGACAGCTTTTTATTTAAAAAAAATTCAGGGTCAATATCCAACCTGGACACTTCATTACAAAATAAAATGTAAAAGTACCGAAAATGAGCTAACAAACTTGCTTGAATATTCTGCAATAAAGAAAAACCAGCCAGTAGGGATAATCGCAAGAGAACAGTTCTTAGGGTTTGGCCAAAACTCAAAAACTTGGGTTTCTCCAAAAGGCGGGATTTGGTTAAGTGCAGCTTACCCAATATTTTCAAAAGAATTTGCATTTCAAATATTTAATTTATCTTTAGGTATTAAGTTATGTGAAATGCTTAGACAAGAGAAAATAAATGTTTGTTTGAAATGGCCAAATGATATTTTTTTTGGTTCAAAAAAGTTGATTGGATTTTTACCAAGGGTAATAACAAGAGGCAAAGAAATTATCTATGTAAGAATAGGACTTGGCATGAATGTTTTAAATTACACTCCATCAGAAGGTATTCCACTATCAAAAGTACTTCAAACTAAAAATATTAATCATCATTATTGGACAGCCAAAGTTCTTAAAGCTTTTCATGATGCGATTGAATGTAATAAGAAAAAAGAATATGTGATTAAATCTGCGAATAAGTTTCTTACTAAAAGTTTTTTACCTAGTGGTTATTGTCCTCATTCATGGAAAATAAGAGATATTGATTCAAGTGGGAATTTAAGAATTGAAAATGAAACTCAACTGAAGGTAATTAGAAGGTTTTGAATTTAATTAACTTTTAATTCAACTATTCTTCCATCCTTAAATCTGGCTATTTTTTTTGCGCGATTTGCAACTTCATCTTCATGCGTAACTAAAACTATAGTTATTCCAGATTCATGCAGTTTGTCAAAAAGATCTAATACATCTTCAGTGGTTTGTGAATCTAGTGCTCCAGTAGGTTCGTCTGCTAACAAAATTGCGGGGTTATTGATAATAGCCCTCGCAATAGCAACTCGTTGTTGTTGACCTCCGGATAATTGGTTTGGGCGATTATTCATTCTTTCTGAAAGGCCAACTTTTTTTAAGGCATTCTTACCTCGTTCTAATCTTTGCTCAGGCTCAATACCAGCATAAATCATAGGCAAAGTTACGTTTTCAAGTGCAGTTGCGTCTGAAAGAAGATGAAATTGTTGAAAAACAAAGCCTAATTTTTGGTTGCGTATTTCCGCGAGCTCATCATCAGATAAATTCTCAACAGGAATTCCATTTAATTTATAAATCCCTTCAGATGGTCTATCTAGACATCCAATAATATTCATAGCTGTACTTTTGCCTGAGCCACTTGCTCCCATTACAGCTAAATAATCACCTTTATAAATTTCTAAGTTTATGCTGTCTAAGGCTTTAACAGTTAGATCTTCTTTCCCATATGTTTTAGATATATTTTCTAAACTCGCGACTTTCTTAGACATTTATTGAAGAATTCTTCTAGGAAATATTATTTGCTGTAGCAATAATATCCTGTAAGAAAGGAGTTTCTGAAACTGCTGTATTAGCTAATTTAAAAAGAGGATTAGACAGGATTCCTCCAAGAGCAGTTACTGCGACACAAGTATAAAGTGCAATTCTCAAGGGTGGTAATCCTACAATTCCCCAATTAATTTCAGGATATGATTTGACTATTTCAGAAGCTTCCTGTGGTTCTTTAACCACCATCATTTTTATCACTGAAATGTAGTAATAAATAGATATAACTGAAGTTACTAATCCAACTATTACTAATAGATATTGATGATTTGCCCAACCTGCAAAGAACAAGTATATCTTTCCAAAAAATCCTAACATTGGAGGTAAACCTCCAAGAGATAAAAGGCAAAGGCTTAAGCCTAATGTAATGAGAGGATCTTTTTGGTAAAGCCCTGAGTAATCAAGAATTTTGTCAGAACCAGTTCTTAGTGAGAAAAGTATTACACAAGAAAATGCACCCAAATTCATAAACAAATATGCAGCCAAATATAAAACAGCTGCTGATAAACCATCTTGTGTGCCAGATACTATTCCAATCATTACAAATCCGGCTTGTCCAATAGAACTGTAAGCTAGCATCCTTTTCATTGAGGTTTGAGCTAGAGCTACAACATTTCCTAGAGCCATGCTTAATATGGCCAAAATGGTAAATAAAAGTTTCCATTCTTCGTCAAAAGAAGAGAAAGTTGTGCTTAATATTCTTATTGCGAATGCAAAGCCCGCTGTTTTTGAACCAACAGATAAAAAAGCCACTACAGGCGTAGGTGAACCCTCATATACATCAGGAGTCCATTGATGAAAGGGCACAGCAGCAATTTTAAATGCAACTGTTGATAAGACGAATACAAGAGCTAGTGAAGTAATAAAGGATGGCTTATTGATAATCTCTAAGCCTATTGTCGCTAAGTTTGTTGAACCACTTAATCCATAAAGAAAAGAGGATCCATACAAATAAACAGCAGCAGCAGCTGATCCAACAAGGAGGTATTTTAAAGCCGCTTCTGAACTTCTTGGATCTCTCTTGAGGTAACCAGAAAGTAAGTAGCTTGCTACAGATAAAGTTTCCAGGGATATAAATACACTAATAAGGTCAGTAGATCCACACAAAAGCATTGCTCCAAGGGTAGCTGAAAGAACTATCGCAGCAAACTCGCCGATAGGGCTACCACTTTGTTCTGTGTACCGCCAGCTTATAAGTAAGGATACTAAGGTTGAGAGAGAAATTATTGCTCTAAATGCTATTGCTAAATTATCTGAATTAAAGGACCCAAGGAATGCGCTTTCTACTGGGTTACTCCATTGCAATGCCAAACTAACAAGAGAGCTGCCAATTGATAAATAACAAATTATTGGTGCCCATTTTGATGCAGTTTTTTCTCCAGCTAAATCTACAAGAAGTGTTCCAACAATACCGAGTAAAATAAAAGCCTCTGGAATAATGGCTTGAGCATTTAAGTTAATTGTAAAAAATTCGTTGGGCACTTTATTAAATTGGATTAAATTAGATGTTTGATTGTAAGGGTCTAAGAGTTAATCTTAACTTGATTATAATTTGTGGGTATGATTTTTGAAATTTAAAGAAGAAATTACTTGAAAAAGCTTCAAATAATCATAATATGCCCTAACAGAACAAAAACACCAATTTTTCAAATAAACCTTGGATCACACACTTGTTATTGTTGAAAGTCCCACCAAAGCAAAAACTATAAGAAAGTTTTTGCCTCCTAATTATGAAGTTCTCGCTTCAATGGGACATGTAAGAGATCTTCCAAAAGGAGCTGCTGAAATACCTGCTGCGGTTAAAAAGGAAAAATGGTCCAGGATAGGAGTTAATACAACAGAAGACTTTGAACCACTTTATATAGTTCCAAAAGATAAGAAAAAGGTTGTTAAAGAATTAAAAGATGCATTGAAAGATGCGACCCAGCTATTACTGGCAACTGACGAAGATAGAGAGGGAGAGAGTATTAGCTGGCATCTCCTGCAAATACTTAAGCCTAAAATACCAACTAAGAGGATGGTTTTTCATGAAATCACAAAAAAGGCAATTAATAAAGCTTTAGACCAAACAAGAGAAATTGATATGGAACTTGTTCAGGCTCAAGAAACAAGAAGAATCTTGGACAGGCTTTTTGGATATGAATTATCACCTTTACTTTGGAAGAAGGTAGCCCCCCGACTATCTGCTGGTCGTGTTCAATCAGTTTCTGTAAGACTTCTTGTTAGGAGAGAGAGAGAAAGAAGATCCTTTAAAAAAGCTAGTTACTGGGGGATTAAAGCTTCACTAGTAAAAGATAATATTAATTTCGAAACTAAATTATTCAGTTTAAAGGGTCAAAGAATTTCTAACGGTTCCGATTTCGACGAACAAACCGGCAAATTAAAAGAAGGAAACAAATCTTTAATAATTGGAAAAGAAAAAGTAAATGATTTATTGAAGACTTTTTCCTCAGAGGATTGGTTAGTCTCAAAAATCGAAAAAAAGCCATCCACTCGTAAGCCAGTTCCTCCATTCACAACTAGCACATTACAACAAGAAGCAAATAGGAAGCTTCGTTTGTCTGCAAGAGAAACTATGAGATGTGCACAAGGGCTATATGAGAGAGGTTTCATAACATATATGAGAACTGATTCAGTTCATCTCTCCGAACAAGCCACAAGAGCAGCTAGAGAATGTGTCAGTTCTATGTATGGGAAAGAATATTTATCTAACTCACCAAGACAATTTAATTCAACTGCAAGAAATGCTCAAGAAGCACACGAAGCTATTAGGCCGGCAGGTGAGGTATTTAAAACACCAAAGGAAACTAATCTTACTGGTAGAGACTTATCACTTTACGATTTAATTTGGAAAAGAACTGTAGCTAGTCAAATGGCGGAAGCTAGGTTAACAATGATTAATGCCGAAATTAGCGTAGGGGATGGATTATTTAAATCGAGCGGGAAAAGTATTGATTTCCCAGGATTTTTCAGAGCTTATGTCGAGGGAAGTGATGACCCAACTTCATCCCTTGAACAACAAGAAATTATTCTCCCAAACTTAACAACTGGTACATGTCTTGAAGTTACTAATAAGGAATCTACTTTTCATGAAACTAAACCTCCTGCAAGATATACAGAGGCTGCATTAGTTAAAGTTCTTGAAAAAGAAGGGATTGGAAGACCTTCTACCTATGCCAGCATTATTGGGACCATAGTTGATAGAGGTTATGCGAATATATCTTCCAATACTTTGGCTCCAACGTTTACGGCTTTTGCTGTTACTGCTCTATTAGAAGAACATTTTCCTGATCTGGTTGATACTACTTTTACTGCAAAAATGGAATCTTCATTGGATGAAATATCTTCAGGCAATCTTGAGTGGCTCCCATACCTCGAAACTTTCTATAAAGGTAAAAATGGTTTGGAGGTAAAGGTTCAGAAAACAGAGGGTGATATTGATGGTAAAGCTTATAGACAAGTTGATTTCGAAGACCTTCCTTGCGTAGTCAGAATAGGCTCTAACGGACCTTGGCTAGAGGGTACAAAAATTGATGAATCTGGTAATGAAATTCAGGCTAAAGGTAATCTTCCAATGGATATTACTCCTGGAGATTTAGACATAAAACAAGTTGATCAAATCTTAAGTGGCCCATCTGATCTTGGAACTGATCCAAAAACTGGGGAAAAAGTCTTTTTAAGATTTGGCCCTTATGGTCCTTACGTTCAATTGGGAAATAATGATCAAGATAAAGCTAAACCAAGAAGAGCTTCATTACCCAAAGAGTTGAAAACTGATGATCTAACTCTAGATGAGGCTCTTGTACTTTTAAGTTTGCCTAGATTGTTAGGAGTTCATCCTGAAGGAGGAGTTGTTGAGGCTGATAGAGGAAGATTTGGCCCGTATATCAAATGGATTAAAAATGAAAATGAATCTGAAAACAGATCCTTAAAGAAAGAGGATGATGTTTTTACAGTTGATATAGAACGAGCATTAGAAATTCTTGCGATGCCAAAAATGGGTAGAGGTGGTCAAGAGGTACTTAAAGAATTTGGAAAACCGAAAGAATTTAAAGAAAAAATTCAAATATTAAATGGAAGATATGGCGTCTATTTAAAATGTGGCAAAACTAATGTTTCGATTGCCAAAGATACTGACATAGAAAAATTTTCCATAAATGACGCAGTATCTCTTTTAGAAGAAAAACTAAAAGATAAAAAAGGCGCAATTTTAAAAAAAACAAAGATTAGTAATAAAAAAACTTCAAGGAAAAAGAAAAGTTAGAAAAAATATGATTTTTAAAAAAAAAGAATTTTTTTTATTAATTTTTTTAATTTTCTTGCAATCATGCTCTGGAGGGAGGATTGGAAATTTTCTTGAAAGTAGTTTTAATGATTTAGAAAAAATAAGCAAAGATGAAAATTTACAAAATAATTTTGTAAATAAAAAAAAATTATTAAAAGAAAACAAAGAGATTAATGATAAAAAAAATAAAAAAATAAAGAAGGTAGAAAAGCCAGAAAATTTTATCGAAAATAAAAAGGATATAAATTCAGAAAAGATACCAAAACAAAAAAATAAAAAAATAAAGAAAGTAGAAAAGCCAGAAAATTTTATCGAAAATAAAAAGGATATAAATTCAGAAAAGATACCAAAACAAAAAAATAAAAAAAATAAAAATCTTTCAAAAAAAAGAAAAATTGAGCTTCAATCTTACAAAATAATATTCATATTAAAAGATGTAGATCCAAAAGATCCCACGGAAGAGTTAAGTTCCATATTAAGTAATTCTGAGGTAAATTTTGAAATAGAAAAGATTGAACGTATCCTTGATTCAAAAAATAAAGATATGAATGAAAATTAATTAAAAATATTCAACAAAAATGAAAATAACAACAAAAACTGAAGCATTAAATATTGTAGAGACCTCTTATTTAGCATCTCTTTCGTCTTTATTATGGGTTGCATTATATTATCTGCCAATTGGGGGAGCTTTATTAAGGTTGATTTTACCCCTCCCAATGATCTTGTTGCACTTGAGAAGGGGAAGTAAAATTGCATTGGAAGGACTTTTAATACAATTTCTACTTTTATTCATAATTATGGGTCCTGTTAGAGGAACTTTATTTTTATTTCCTTATGGGATTTTGGCTTTTTGGCTAGGTTGGTGTTGGTTTAAAGAAAAGAGTTGGAAACTTAGTTTAAATGGGGGAGTTGTTATTGGAACCCTTGGCTTTTTAATAAGAGTAATAGCATTATCTACTTTGGTTGGAGATAATCTTTGGGTGTTAATTACTAGAGCGAGTTATGGTCTAATAGAAAAGTTAATTGGATTATTTAATTTACCTTTATATCCCTCAATTTTGAGTATACAAATAGGTGCAATTTTATTAATAATTTTTCAAGAAATAGTTTATGTTTTAACTATACATGTAGTTGCCTATTCTCTGTTTCCTAGATTTAAATTAACCATCCCAGATCCTCCAAGATTGCTAAATAGCTTAGTTGATTTTAATAATTAAAAAAAGTAAGAATGTACAGTACAGAATTAGGGATAAATTTTTTTGGAAATGAATCCAATAAAAAAAGACAACTCAATAAGATAGAAATACTGAGAAAGAATATTAAAAATTTAAAAATATTTCTTATAATTGCTGGCACTAACACATCACAAATTCCAGGAATTTCCGCAGCAGGTATTAATCCAAAATCGAGGAAAACAACTGCTCTCGCAGATGCTGAATTTTTACTTGAGGGTGCTTCAAAAGATCATAATTATAAATTGCCTCTTCTAAATGCAGGAGTAACTCCGGCCCTAATCAGTCATGTTTGTTCAAAGCTGATAAATACACATCCAGTTATTGTTCCTCTGGGAATAGGAGCAAAGCCTTATTTTAATCATTTGGTTGTAGAAGATAGAAATTTGGGCCCATCAAATTGTCTTACTACTGGTAAATCGATGACTAAAGAGAGAGTTTTAAATCTCTATGAGAAAGGTCTTGCGATAGGAAAATCCTTAAAACAATTAGTTTTAATTTCTGAATCTGTACCGGGGGGCACCACAACTGCTCAGGCAGTAATGGAAGCTTTTGGTTTGCAGGTATCTAATTTAGTAGGGAGTAGTTTATTTAAAGCTCCAAGAGAACTAAGAAGACAGGTAATTAAAAGGGGACTTTTAAATGCGAATTTCAAGGCTGATTCTGACTCTTTTGATGTTGTCGCGGCAGTAGGTGATCCTTTCCAAGCTTTTTCAATGGGTCTATTAATTGGTGCTAGGTTAGCAAAACAACCTGTAATATTGTCTGGAGGAAGTCAGATGTTAGCAGTCATTTTGCTTGTATTAGAATTTTTAGGTGAAAAAAATAAAGATGAATTTATTGAAGATGTTTTTATTGCTACAACTGGGTGGCTTGTGAAAGATAATTCTCTAAATGATTTAGTAAATCTAATTAATGAAAAATATGATGTCAAATTATTAGGTTTAGCCAGTCCTTTAAATTTTAAATCTTCAAAATACAAAGAATTGAAGGATTATGAATTAGGTCATGTAAAAGAAGGTGTAGGTGCTGGTGGAATATCATTGCTTGCTTTCTTAGATGGATTTAAAAATGAAGAAATAGTTTCATTGTGTCAACAAAATCTGGAAATGATGAAGGGCCTAGGTCAAATTTCTTTAGAGAAGGATTGCTGAATGTTTTCAAAATTTGCAACCAGAAGAGAATTTTTAAATTGTGGTAAGCTTTCGCTTTTATTTTTCTTAAACTCTTGCAGTAATCTACCTAATAAAGTAAAAATTGCATTACAAAATTCTTTTTATCCAGAATCTTTTAAAGATACGATTCCAAAAGATTGGAAGCAGGAAAAAATTAATTTTGAAAATATTCAGCTACAAAAAAATAGAAACACAATTTTGAATTCTGACTTTACTTTAATAAATGATGGATGGATTTCTAGTATAGATTTTTCAGAATTTGAAAAAATAAATGAATATGCACTGTTCGAATATTTGGATAAGAGATCGATAGATTTTTTGGGAAGCTTTAATCAAAATCAGAGGAGTAAATTATTTCCTATTGGCGTAGTACCCTATACAATCATCATTAAAAATAATAAAGAATTAATAAATTCAGCAAGAACATCTTGGGATTTTCTTCTTTCTGAAAAATTAACTGGGAAAATTATTTTTCCTCAAAGTCCCAGAATAATATTGTCAATTGCTCAAAAAATTAATTCATCTAATTCTTTAAAAAAACTCAAAAGCCAAGCTATGTTATTTGATGATAAAAATATGCTCAATTGGTTGATTAATTCTGATGCTATTGTCGCAATAGTTCCTTATAGTATTTGTTCAAAATATTTAAAAATAGATCCAAGGCTTTCTTTAGTTTTCCCTAGCCAAGGCGTACCTTTGATGTGGCATTTTCTACTTAGTCGATCAAATCTAAATAATGCAATATTAATGAAATGGATTAAATCTTTAGAAAATAAATCAATAGTAGATAAATTAGTAAGCCAGGGTTGGTATCTTCCATTCAATAGTGATTATTTGCAAAGTAAATATAAAACTGAAATGCTCCCCATCTCAGGACCTTCTGAGAAATGTTGGGAAAATAGTTGGTCTTTCCCTGTCTTAACAAATGAACAAAAAATTAATCTTAAAAATATCTGGAATGAGTCCTTATCCCCATAATCTTTTTGTAGGATTTTCAATTAATAAGTTATGAGTTTTCTTTAATAAATTTGGTATATCTAATTTACTAGGACATTTAGGAACACATTTATTACATTCTTTACAAAATGAGGAATTTTTTTCTTCCCACCAGTGGCCAGCTTTTCCTATTAAATTGTATCTTTCTTTTGCAAATTCTAATTGGCCATAACCAACAGATATATTTCTTAAACGAAGTATTTCTGGAATAGGCACTTCATTTGGACATGGAAGACAAGATCTACATTGTTCACATTTGGTTGAGTTTAATCTTTCATTAGAAACTTCCTCAATTTTATTAAGGGCGCTTTTTTCAAGTTTTGTAAGCTTCTCAAATGAGTTTCTAAGTTTATGCGCAAATTCAAAATCTTTTTTGTTTGTCGCCCCCAAGGATAAAGTTGTAATGCCTTTTGCGAGAAGAAATCGATACGCTAATTCTAATGGATGAAAAGGCTTAGAGGCCTCTATCAAAATATCACTTGGAGAATACAATCTACCGCCTTTATCTGCAGGTGATATTGCTAAAACTCCCATACCTTTTTTTATAGCTTCCTCTGCTAAAGCAATCTTAGATTGATCTAAATAATGTAAATGAAGACTACAAAAAGTAAAAACTTCACAGTTAATTGCATCTTGAATTAGTGAATAACTTCCGTGAGAACTAAAACCGACTTGATCAACTAGTTCCTTCTCAAGTATCCAAGAAATGAATTTCTTACCCTCTCCAGAAAGAACCCAATCTAGATGTTGTTTTAAGTTGAGTCCGTGAATTGCAAGATTATTAATTTTCTCGCGATTTAAATTTTTAAGAGACTTTTTAAAATTATTTTTTAAAAAGTCAAAATCACCCTTTGGTAAAACTTTGGAAGTAATCACCCAATTTTTTTCTTTTATATTCTCTTCTATTGCTAATTTTTTTATTGAATTTCCAATAAGTGATTCAGCATCACCATAAGAGGGTGCTGTTTCTATGTGGTTAATTCCTACATAATATGCATTTTTTATTATGCTATACATTTTTTCGAGACTTTCAGTTGCTCGCATTGTCCCCAAAGTGAATAAGCTCACTTTCGCCCCTCTACCAAATGATCTTTTTTGTGAATTAATAATCATCTAAATATGATCAATTTCTTTTTATTTACTCTTTAATTTATTTATAGTTGAAAATGATTTAAAGTAAATTAAAGTAAATACAAAATTTTGCAAAAATATTTTTTTAAACTATGTTTACAGGAATAATTCAATCAGTTGGAAAACTAAGACAAGAAAAAAATATTTTAGAAATTGAAATTCTAGATAATTTATTTGATATGGCAATTGGTGACAGCATAGCTGTTGATGGAATTTGTTTGACAGTTAAAGAGATTTTTCAAAATAAATTTACTGTTGATGTTAGTGAGGAGACATTAAAAAAAACAACTTTAGGAGTAAAGTCGAACCTGAAGATTGTTAATTTGGAGCCCGCTCTCAGGGTGTCTGACCGTCTAGGAGGGCATATAGTCAGCGGACATGTTGATGGCCTTGGAATAGTTGAGAATATAGAAAAATTAGAGAAATCTTGGCTCTTATCAATAAAGTGGAAAAATAATAATTTTTCAAAATATGTAGTTAATAAAGGTAGTATTTGTGTAAATGGTATAAGTCTCACGATTGCAAAATATGAGCAGGAAGGAGCAATATTTACTATTGCGATAATTCCTCACACTTGGCATAAAACAAATCTGAATAAATTAAATATCGGTGACAGCGTAAACCTTGAGGCAGATGCACTAATTAAATATGTAGAGAAATTACTTTTATTTAATAAAAATAGTAATCAAGATTTATCTTCAAATAATATTTCTTCCGAGTGGCTTAAAGAAAACGGTTGGTAAAATATATTTTTTAATTTAATGGAATCAGATAAATTGTTTTTGATTCTTTTTTAAGATCGATTTTAAATTCCTGACCAGGTTCTAGACCTAATTTTTTGGTGTAGGCATGACCAATTAATAGATTCCCATTGCCATGAACTTTAGTTTTGAATTCTGTCTGTCTGCCTCTTGAAGCCCTATTACCATTTTTACCCTGACGAACATTTCCTATTTTGTAACCCTTAGCTTCAATAAGCGCCCTATAAAAACTTTTCCTTAAGATTCTTCCACTAGGACCTACGTACCCACAACCTCTGGCTATCTCATCTTCAGATTTTTTACTTAATAATTTTGCTTTTTCAAGAAGTTCTTTTCCTTCTAGCATTATCTGACAAATTTCTAATTATATATTCTTACTAAAAAGGAGAACTGTGGCAATATAAATTAATAAAAAATATATTTAATTTTTAAAATATATTTTTTTATAAAAGATACAAAATAATAAATAAAATAACCCATATTCCATCTACAAAATGCCAGTACAATTCAACAGCTTCCAAAGGGAACATATTTTTACTAGTTAATCTTCCGCCCTTGATTCGCGATTGCCAAGCAATAATTAAAATCATTAAAGTTCCTAAAGTGACATGTAATCCATGAAAACCAGTAAGAGCATAAAAAGTACTTGCAAATAAATTATCGGTTAATCCAAAAGGTAAATGAAAATATTCAAATAATTGACATATTAAAAATATAATTCCAAGAAAAGCAGTAAAAAATAACCATTTTTGGGATTCAGAGTTTTTATCTTTTAAAAGTGCTTTGCCTGCTTTATGGAAAGTTGCACTACTAACAAGTAACAAAATTGTATTGAGTGTAGGTATTGGGAGTTCTAATTCATAAATAGCACCATCAGGTAATGGATTTACTGCTTTGTATGTTAAATAAGCAGCAAAGAATCCAGCAAAAGTCATTCCGTCCGCAATTAGGAAAGTTATAAGACCAAACATTCTGAAGTCTTCATGTGTTTCGTTGACTTCAGAATTATTTTTTTGAATTTCTTTTGAGCTATCAAGAGTTGTCATATGTTTTTATTTTCGTTCAGAAATTTTTTTACCATAACCATAGGGTTCTTCAACTAATGGAGCTTCTCCTTCCCAATTTTCAACTGGAGGTGGAGAAGATGTTAACCACTCAGGTGTAAGAGCATTCCAAGGGTTATCTCCAGAATCTTTTCCATTTCTCACACTAAGGAGTACATTAATTAAAAAAGGAATTGTGCTTATAGCCATCAAAAGAGCCCCAAGGCTACTAATTTGATTAACGAACTGGAATTGAGGATCATATTCTGCAACTCTTCTTGGCATTCCATTTAAACCAAGCCAATGTTGAGGCGCAAAGCACAAGTTAAATCCTATAAAGGTAATGATAAAATGTAAAATTCCTAATTTTTCATTGAGCATTTTTCCAGTTACTTTGGGGAACCAATGATAAATTGAAGAGAAAATAATAAAAACAGTCCCTCCATAAACTATGTAATGAAAATGGGCGACAACGAAATAGGTATCATGTACGTGAATATCGAAAGGTACCTGTGCCAAAGCAACTCCAGTAATACCTCCAAAAACGAAATTTATAATAAATCCACAAGAGAATAACATTGCACTATTTATGGAAATTTTACCTCCCCATAATGTTGCAACCCAATTAAAAAATTTTATACCTGTTGGAACAGCAATAAATGCTGTAGCAATTGTAAAGAACAATCTCATCCAAGGGGGCGTTCCACTTGTAAACATGTGATGCGCCCAAACAACTAAACCTAAAACTACTATACCCATTATTGAAAAAACCATTGTTGTATATCCGAAAAGTGGTTTTCTAGCATGTACAGGAAGTATTTCACTAACTAAACCAAAGGCTGGAAGGACCATAATGTATACAGCGGGATGAGAATAAAACCAAAATAAATGCTGATAAACTACGACATTGCCTCCTAAAACAGGATTGAAAAACCCTGTATTAGCAATGATATCGAAGCTAAGAAGAATTAAAGTGCCTGCTAAAACAGGAGTTGACAAAACAACTAATAGACTTGTTCCAAGCATTGCCCAACAATACATTGGCAATTGCATTAGTTTTAATCCTGGCCTTCTTAATTTGATAATGGTGGCTATAAAGTTTATTCCACCAAATATAGAACTGCCTCCAAGTAATAGAACGCTCAGAATCCAAATAATTTGTCCAGATTGAGGAGTAGTTATGCTTAAAGGTGGATAAGCCGTCCATCCAGCCTGAGCAGCACCCTCAACAAAATAGCTTGCTACCAACATCAAACCTGAAGGAGGAATTAACCAAAAAGCAACGGCATTTAATCTTGGGAATGCCATATCTCTCGCGCCTACATAAAATGGAATTAAATAATTTCCAAAAGCACCATTAACTACAGGCACTATCCAAAGGAATATCATTATTGTTCCGTGTAAAGTTAAAACTTGGTTATAAACATCTCTTGGCATGAAATCAGACATTGGACTGGCTAGTTCAATTCTTATAGCGCTCGCTAAGGTTCCTCCTATTAAATAGAAAAGAAAACCACAAACCAAGTATTGTATCCCAATTACTTTATGATCAAGGCTAAAACTAAAGTATCTAAGCCAGCCTTTAGGTTGAAGGCTTTCATTATTAGTTTTTTGTGGATCAATTGATATTGTCATAAATTTACCTCAGGTTTTTTATTTTTGTTAAACCATTCGTTGTAATCAGATTCTTCTTCAACAATTATGGAGGCTCTCATCCCTCCATGATATGGGCCACATAATTCTGCGCAAATTATCGGATATTTTCCTACTTTTGTAGGAGTGAAATTTAGAATAGTAGGTTGCCCCGGAATAATATCCTGTTTAATTCTGAACTCTGGCACCCAAAAAGCATGAATGACATCTTTGGATTCCATCTTCATTGATACTTTTTGATCAACAGGTACGTGCAGTTCTCCTGATATGAAATTGCCTTTGGGATAATTGAATAGAAATGCAAATTGCATAGCTGAAACTTCAATTGATAAATTATTTATTGCTATTTCATTATCAGAAGTTTGACTTATTCCAGCCCATATTTTTTCAGAATTAGAACTCATCATTTCGTGGTTATGATTTAGTTCTTTCATCCCTCCCATTCGATCGTAGATGTTGTAGCTATATAAACCTATTAACAAAACAATTATTGAAGGAATAATTGTCCATACAATTTCTAAGCTTAAATTTCCCTCTAAAGCTATACCATCTCCTATCTGATCATTCCTTTTCCTAAACTTAAACAAGCTATAAATAACAGCTATTGTCATTCCTATAAAAATAATTAATCCAATGATGAAAAGAATTTTAAAAAGTTCATCGTAAATTGGTGCATTAATACTTGCTTCCGCTGGGAGCAAATTTACATTAAAACCAATCCAAAAAGATATAGCAAAGACGAGGGTAATAATTAGTATTAAATAAAAGTTTTTATTTAACAATTGATCTCTAAAAATTTGTATTTATATCCTCAAGATATTCAATTTTTTTAATCCTGCATCCTTTGTTAAAAGAAAAACATTTAAATTCACAACTTCTTAAGATTTATGAAATAAAAGGCGTATTATTAATAACTTTTTAGAGTTAATTGTCAGGGAAAAAAGATTAAATTAGTAAATTATTTTTTAAATTAAACATATTAATTTTTAATTAATGTTTGGTTTTTAAATCTAATTTATTATGCAAAATAATAGGTTTTATCCATTTGATTAATAACCAATTATATAAATCAAAATATCTGACAATTTTTAAAAGGTTGGGAAGTCATAGTGTACTCGCACTCATTGCACTAATCGTAATTGGAGGTGCTACTAGAGTCATGGAGGCTGGACTTGCCTGTCCAGATTGGCCATTATGTTATGGATCTTTTTTGCCTTTTAATCATATGAACCTAAGAGTATTTCTAGAGTGGTTTCATCGTCTAGATGCTTTTCTGGTTGGAATATTAATTCTTTTTAAATTTGCTCTTTCAATTATTTGGAAAAATGAAATTCCAAATTGGTTACCTAAAACTTATTCACTATTACTTTTTCTCGTTATTGTCCAAGGATCTTTTGGAGCTTTAACAGTAATAAACTTGCTTGATTCATATACTGTTACTGGCCATCTTTTAATAGCTTTTCTACTGCTCATCACAACAATTTCAATAAATCAAAATTTAGAAAATGACGATATAGAAGAGCCATTAATTTGGTGGAGATTTTTATTGTTTTTTCCTCTTTTACTCACTCTTATTCAATCTTTTATTGGCGTAAGGCTTTCATCAACCTGGTCAGCACATATTTGTTTATCTTTTAACAAACAATGTCTAATTCTAAATACTCATAAATTATTTGCTTTTCCAATTGCTTTTTCTATTCTATTGATTATTGCTACTGCAATTTATAAGAGAAGTTTGCTAAATGAAAATTGGAAATATCTCTCAGCACTTATTTTTCTATTGTTTTCTCAAATTGCTTTGGGTGTTTTAAGTCTTAAAACAAATTTGAATGAACCTATTTTTATTATCGGTCATCAACTTAACGCCTCTTTATTTATTGCGATATTAACAACATTAATTTTTAGAAATCCTTTTACCAAAAAAGGTCTAAACCACTCCCTAAATTCACAAATGGTTGGTATCAATTCATGAACAGTAGTAACTTAGAAAACTTGAACTATAAATCTTCAATTAGGGATGAAGTTGTACCTTCAAGAAAAAAAATAACTTTGCCGCCTTGGCTTGAAGTAGCAAAACCCAGATTAATCCCACTTTTACTGGCAACAACTTTGGGAGGAATGGCTTTAACTGAAGAATGGCCTTTGTCTTCACCGAAACTTATCTGTACTTTAGGAGGCGGAGCTTTGGCAGCAGCAGCAGCAGGAGCTCTTAATTGCTTGTGGGAAATGGAATTAGATAAAAGGATGACAAGAACTAGCAAAAGAGCTTTGCCAGCTGGAAAGTTGTCATCTGAGACTGTATTTTTTGCTGCCGTATCATGTACTTTGGCAGCTTCGATGCTATTAGTAAGTGGTGTAAATTATTTGGCTGCGGGCTTAACTCTCCTTGGTTTATTTAGCTACGTAATTTTATATACAGTTATTTTGAAACCTCGTACAACAAAAAATATTGTCTTCGGAGGAGTTGCTGGTGCGATACCACCTTTAGTTGGAGCATCTGCTGCTACAGGGCATGTAGGTCTTAGTGGTTGGTGGTTGTTTGGTTTAGTAATGTTATGGACCCCAGCTCATTTTTGGGCACTTGCAATTTTGTTGAAGGATGATTACGCATCTGTTGGTATTCCAATGCTCCCTTCTGTTAAAGGATCTGTTTTTACTGCTAAAGCGATTTCTCGTTATGGATGGGCAACAATTTTAATGAGTATTATGGGAGTTTTTGCCTTACCTGAAGGGGGTCTTTTATACGGAATTATGTTATTGCCATTTAATGGAAGACTTTTGCAATTAATAAACGAATTAAAGAAATCTCCTGATGATCTTTCAAGAGCAAAGTCTCTCTTTAGATGGTCTATTCTCTATATGTTTGGTATTTGTCTTTTGTTATTAATTTCCAGAACCCAACTATCTGTAGAATTTGAGCAGCAATCTATGCAAATATTTTTATCTATACTATCCCTGCTTAGTAATTAAATTAGATGTAAAATGTTTTTTAAGTAAATTGTAAGTTTGATGGATTATATAAAAGTAAAAGGGCTTTCAAAATCTTATTCAGATATCAAGGCATTAAAAAATTTATCGATAGAAATTGAAGCTGGCACATTATTCGGAATACTAGGCCCGAATGGTGCTGGCAAATCAACACTAATAAAAATACTTGCTACTTTAATAGAGCCTGATAGTGGAGAAGTTTTGATAAATAATATTAATCTGATAAAAAATTCAAGGAAAATTAGAGAATTAATTGGTTATGTTGCCCAAGACATTGCACTTGATAAAATATTAACTGGACGAGAGCTTTTGGATTTTCAATCAGATTTATATCACATCAACAAAAATAAAAAATTTGAAAGGATAAATAAATTAATAGATCAATTAGAAATGAATGATTGGATTGATCGTAAGTGCGGAACTTATTCAGGGGGAATGAAAAGAAGAATAGATCTGGCAGCTGGACTTTTACATTTGCCCCAAGTTTTAATTTTGGATGAACCTACAGTTGGTTTAGATATTGAAAGTAGAAATATTATATGGCAACTTTTGAAAGATTTGAGAAATAATGGAATGACCATTATTTTAAGTAGTCACTATCTTGATGAAATAGATAAATTGGCAGATAGATTAGTGATAATTGATGATGGAAGAGTTATAGCAAAAGGGACTCCTGCAGAGCTCAAAAATAAATTAGGAGGAGATAGAGTAACTTTGAAAGTAAGAGAATTTAGTAATCAGGAAGAAGCAAATAATATATCTAAAATTTTATCTTCAATAGATGGAATTAGTCAGATTATCATAAATGAAGCTCAAGGTTTCTCGATAAATTTCGTGGCAGATAAGCAAAAAGATTTACTTACGAAGCTAAAAGTGGAATTAGCTTTCTCAAAGTTTGAAATTTTTTCTCTTACCCAAAGTCAGCCAAGCTTGGATGATGTATATCTTCAGGCAACTGGAAAAACATTATTGGATGCTGAAATTTCTATGGCAGGGAAAAGAGACCTAAAAAAAGAATCAAAGCAATCAATGCGATAAAAAAACTTTTGGTTAACTAACTATAATGAAGACTAATTACTGCTAATTATGGAATTACAACAGTATAATTTATTTTTTTTATATCAAGAAACATTTGCCTTAACAAAGAGATTATTTATTCAATTAAAAAGAAGACCATCAACTCTTTTAGCTGGAATATTGCAACCTATAATTTGGCTTTTTTTATTTGGGGCATTATTTTCTAAAGCTCCTGAAGGTTTTTTACCGGGAGTTGATTCTTATGGGAATTTTTTAGGAGCAGGACTTATTGTTTTTACTGCTTTTAGCGGAGCCCTAAATTCTGGTCTTCCTTTAATGTTTGATAGAGAGTTTGGATTTCTTAATAGATTACTTGTGGCTCCTTTAACCAGTAGATTATCCATAGTTTTATCTTCTTTTTTTTACATAACAATCCTGAGCTTTGTTCAGAGTATTGTAATAATGTTTGTTTCATACACTTTGGGATATGGATGGCCCAACTTATATGGTTTAGGAATTGTGTTTACAACACTAATTCTATTAGTTCTTTTTGTGACATCAATAAGTTTATGTTTAGCGTTTGTTTTGCCAGGACATATTGAATTAATCGCTCTTATATTCGTGATAAATTTACCTCTTCTTTTTGCAAGTACTGCTTTGGCTCCAATTTCTTTCATGCCAAATTGGCTTGGGTGGTTGGCTTCATTAAATCCATTAACTTTTGCGATCGAACCTATTAGGACTGCTTATACAGAAACTATAAATTTAGAATTAGTGGCTTTACATGCTCCATATGGTGATTTAACTTGTAAGAGTTGTATATCAATTTTATTTTCTTTAACAGTTTTATCCTTGATTATCATAAGGCCTCTGTTAAATAAGAAGTTAAATTAATAAATTTATGCTTTTAAAAAATAATCTAATAGAAGTTTTTAAAAAAGCCTCTTTAGAAAATAATTTTTTGCTTAAAGAAAATATTGTTCTTAAGTGGGTCCATAGATTTGGGATTGATTCTTTAAATGATTTATTAATCCATAGTCCAGTACAAATGGAAAATCATGAAGAAGAAAATCAAGAACAAACTACTTTAATGGATGAAGTATATGAAGAAGAAAATCAAGAACAAACTACTTTAATGGATGAAGTATATGAAGAAGAAAATCAAGAACAAACTACTTTAATGGATGAAGTATATGAAGAAGAAAATCAAGAACAAATTAAACTTGAATCTTTTAAAAATTTAGAAAATTTAGAAGAAACAAATTGTGAATCAAATTACTTAAAAATTTCTAACAATAATCAAGTCATTGATACTAAAGAAGAATCTAATCAAATAAATCAATATTTTAAAACCCCAAAATTACCATTACCTAATATTAAAAATTTAAGAAAATGGATAAATAACGATAAAAAAGCTAGTTAGCTTTTTACATCATACCTGGCATGCCCATGCCTCCCATTCCTGGCATACCCATTCCGCCCATACCTGGCATGCCCATGCCTCCCATTGGATCTCCAGCTGGTCCTCCTGGGGCTGCGGCTTCAGGCTCTGGAATGTCAGCCATCGCAACTTCTGTTGTGAGGATCATAGCTGCAATAGATACTGAATCTTGAAGAGCTAATCTTATTACTTTGGTTGGATCTAATATTCCTGAATCTTTTAAATCCTCATATTTTCCAGAATTAGCATTGAAGCCTTTGTTAAGTCGTTTAATTTCAGCGACAACTACATCACCATTAAAACCAGCATTTTTTGCTATTTGTTTAGCAGGTTCCAAAAGGGCTTCTTTTACTATATTTATCCCTGTTCTTAAATCATCGGAAGATTTTTGACTTAAATTTAAAAGGTCATCTGATATCTCAATTAAAGTTTGTCCACCTCCAGAAACCACACCCTCTTCAATAGCAGCTTTCGTAGCATTAAGGGAATCTTCGATTCTTAACTTTTTGTACTTCATCTCTGTTTCTGTTGCAGCTCCAACTTTGATAAGTGCTACTCCTCCAGCTAGTTTTGCTATCCTTTCATTGATTTTGTCCTGATCATACTCTGAGTCTGTTATTTCAACTTCTCTCTTTAATTTTTCTACTCGCGCTTTAACCAAATCTTTAGTGTCTTCGAAGGCGACAATTGTAGTTTTGTCCTTCGTGATAGTTATTTTTTTTGCTTTGCCTAAATCACTAATCGATACTTTATCAAGTGTCATCGATTTATCTTCACTAATTAACTTAGCTCCAGTAAGAATAGCAATATCTTCAAGGGCAGCTTTTCTTCTCTCGCCAAATAACGGAGCTCTTACAGAAGCTACATTTAACACTCCACTATTCTTATTTAAAACCAAGGTGGTTAAAGCCTCTCCTTCGATATCTTCAGCAAGAATTAGAAAAGGTGAACCTGATTTCTGAATTTCTTCAAGTATTGGAACCAGGTCAACTAAAGTTGAAATTTTTTGATCAGTTATTAATATTTTAGGGTTTTCAAGTTCACAAACTTGTCTTTCTTGGTCTGTTACGAAATATGGAGAACTATAGCCTCTATCAAAAGACATTCCTTCAGTTATATCTAATTCTGTATCTAGTGATTGAGATTCTTCGACAGTTATTACACCATCTGAAGTAACAATATCCATTGCCTTTGAAATTATAGATCCAATTTCTTCATCACCTCCAGCACTAACTGTTGCAACTTTTTGGATATCAGAACCACTTAATGAAATACTTTTGGAACTTAATTTTTCTAGAACAAAAGTCAGGCCTACTTCCATACCTTTTTTTAATTCCATAGGACTGGCACCAGAAGCAATATTTTTTAATCCCTCTTGAACCATCTTCTGAGCCAAAATGGTTGCTGTTGTTGTTCCATCACCAGCACTCTCTTTTGTCTTGGATGCAACTTGTTCTATTAATTTCGCACCTAAATTAGAAATAGGGTTTTCAATCTCTATCTCTTTAGCAACTGTAGATCCATCTCTTACAATATCTGGTGAACCAAATTTCTTTTCTATTACAACGTTTTTTGCTTTCGGCCCAATAGTAACCTTTACCGCATTAGCTACGAAATTAACACCTTTTTCTAGCGCTTCTCTTGATTCATTAGAAAAACTTAACTGTTTAGCCATGTTTGCTCGATCTTTTGTCTTATTCTAATCTCCCATAGAATCATTTTTAAAGGGATATTTAATTAAGTGGGGAAAGCCGAATTTCTTTTAATTAGAAATACAAATTAACTCAAATAAGAGTATCTTTAAGTTATGGAAGAAACAAATAATCTTATTTTTACTCTTACCGCAATCTTCGCGGTTGCTATGACACTGATATACTTTCCTTTAAGATTTTTCTTGACATTAACTGCTAGAAGTCGAAGACTAAAACTTTTACAAAAAATTAGAAGGTTGAGAGATGAATTAGGCCAGCCTTATGAAAGTAAATAACTAAATACTCATACCCCCGTCTATACTGATTGTTTGCCCTGTAATGTAACTTCCTGAATCACTTGAAACTAAGAATGCCACTAAGTTTGCAATTTGAGTACAACTGCCTAATTTCCCTAGAGGAATAACTTTTAGAATCTCTTCAGTATTAAGTTTTTCAGTCATCTCTGTTTCTATAAAACCTGGAGCTATTGCATTAACATTTATACCTCTTGAAGCAAATTCTTTAGCGCAAGTTTTGGTAAATCCAATAACTCCAGCTTTGGCTGCAGAATAATTTGCTTGACCAGGATTACCAATTATGCCAACAACAGATGAAATATTTACGATGCTACCACTTCTTTTTTTCATCATAAATTTTGAAGCATATTTTGTACAAAGAAAAACCCCTTTTAAGTTTGTATTTAGTACATCATCCCATTGTTCCGATTTCATTCTCATCAAAAGTCCATCTCTAGTAATTCCAGCATTGTTAATGAGGATATCAATGGTGCCATTAATTTTGATTATTTCTTCAAAAGCTGAACTGACAGAATCCTCTTTTGAAACATCAAATTTTAATTTATAAGCTTTACCTCCTGAATTTTTTATTAAATTTACAACTTCTTCAGCTTTTTCATCAGAAGAAGAGTAATTAATAAAAACTTCTGCTCCCAATCGGCTTAGTTCTAAAGCAATTTCTTTACCAATTCCTCTGCTTGCTCCAGTGATTAAAGCAATTTTGCCTGATAATAAATCTTTATTGGACATTATGAAATTTTTATAATTTTCAATCGTAGTACTATTTGTGTAAAGATATTGCTTTTATTTATAATTGTCTAGAAAATATTAAGACCTTCTATTGTGCACTTTTTAATACCAGCTGCAGGGAGCGGTAGCAGAATGAAAGCTGGAAAAAATAAATTACTTATTGATTTAGAGGGGGAGTCTTTGATTTATTGGACACTTAAATCTGTATTATCTGCAAGCTCAACAAATTGGGTTGGAATAATTGGGCAACCGAAAGATAAAAATTTATTATTAAATTCAGCCAAGGATTTTGCCCATAAAGTTCATTGGATTAATGGTGGTGATACAAGACAACAGTCAGTTTTTAATGGTTTAAAAGCGTTACCAAAAGATGCTGAAAAAGTTTTAATACATGATGGTGCTAGATGTCTAATTAATCCTGAATTGATAGACCTTTGTGCCAAGAAATTAGATGAAAATGAAGCTGTAATTTTGGCTACTAAGGTAACTGACACTATAAAGATTGTTGATAATGAAGGTTTTATTAAAGAAACACCAGACAGAAATTATTTATGGGCAGCGCAAACTCCTCAAGGCTTTTTAGTAGATAGATTGAAAAAAGCTCATAAAATGGCAATTGATAAAAACTGGAAAGTCACAGATGATGCTTCTCTATTCGAAATGCTTAATTGGAAAGTGAAGATTATTGAAGGAACTTATTCAAATATAAAAATTACATCCCCTATAGATTTGAAAATAGCAAAACTTTTTGTGAAGAACCCCTAGTTAAAAAGGTGTATCGATACTAAGAATGCCCTCATCACCATTTAAGGTGGCTTCGTATCCTAAAGGAATGCAAGCATTTCCCGATATATGACCTATTGGGAGTTCAAAAAGAATAGGAAATTCAAACTCTTGGAGTCTTTCAATAATACAGTTTTTTAGTAAATCTTTCCATTCAAGGTCGCAGGAATCATTAGAAAAACTTCCGAATCCAATACCAGCAATTTCAGAAAGTGTTTTAGTCATTCTGAGGTAAGTCAACATGCGATCAATTTTATAAATATCTTCATTAATATCTTCAAAGATTATTATTTTCCCTTTGCAATCTGGAAAGTGATTAGTGCCAATTAAAAAAGTAGCAATAGTTAAGTTAGAAACGATAATTTCTCCTTTAGCTTTTCCAGCTCTTAAAGGAATTCCTCTTATGTCCTCAACATATCCCTCAAAAAGTAAATTTCTTAATCTCTCAAGACTCCACTCTGGCTCTTTAAAAAGGCCAGTAACCATTGGGCCATGAATAGAACCTATAAATCCTTGAGAGTATTTAGATAGTAATAAAGAACATGTATCTGAGAATCCAAGCATTAAACCATGCTGCCAAGAAGGTTCTTTTTCTAAAAGTCTTGCTGAACCCCAGCCTCCTTTTGCAAAAATTATTAGCTTACTATTTTGTGCTTTTTCCAGTTCTTCAAATCTAGTTAGATCATCACCTGCAAAATAACCAAATTTTTTTGATAAAGAATTATTTTCATTAATTTCCAAGCCCCAGTTTTTTAAGATTTCTATGCCTTTTTGAAAATTTTCGTCCCCATCAATAAAGGAGCCTGGAGCTAAAATATCTATTAGATCACCTTTTTTTAATCTAAAAACCATATTTAGAATTTATGAGGCAATAATAATTCCTAGTAAAAGGACTCCTCCATAAATTGATTGATTTTTGAAGTGATTCCCAATATTTTTTATTGATTGCTTTTCCTCAGGAAATACTTTTAGTATATCTCTCTGCATTAAGATTGACGTTGTAAGCCAAATTGGCCAAAAAATAAAATTCATTTGATTAATAAATCCGCATAATGCGAGAAAACTAGAAGTTAAAAAATAACAAATTTGAATAGTTATTCTTGTATTGTTCTTGAGGTTAACAGCGGAACTATTTATTCCAATTTTGATATCATATTGTTTATCTGCTAAAGCATAAATCGTGTCAAAGCCAAAAGTCCAAAAAATGGTAGCCAGCCAGCAAAACAATAAAACAATACTATTTAAATTGCCTTCATTTGCTGCCCAGGGAATTAAGACAGCAAAACCCCAGCATATGGATAAGATTAATTGAGGATATTTAAACCATCTTTTGGCAGAAGGATAAATTAAAATAATAGGTAAAGCTAAAAAAGCAAGTGAAATAGACAGGATTCTTCCATGTTGAGGTAGTGACAAAGTTAAAAAGAAGCTACATAAAATTAAAATGAAAAGAATTGAATAAGCCGTTTTAAGACCGATTTTATTTGCAGCTAGAGGTCTATTTTTTGTCCTAAAAACTCTTTGATCAATTTTTTTGTCCCAAATATCATTAACCACGCAGCCTAATCCACTTACTAGAAGTCCCCCCAGAATTATTCTTAGCAACATTAAAAATGTTGGATTAGCATCTGGGGTTAAATATAAACTCCATCCAGCAGGAATAAGTAAGATCATTCTTCCAGTAGGCTTATTCCACCTTAATAATTCAAAAAAAGCATTTAATTTAAATTGTCGATTTTTATTTTGCATATGACCTATTTTATATTTCATAACTTTAAATAATCTTACTAGGATTAAATGATTTCTATTATTTAATAATTAATCTTGGGTATATTTATTAATGGATTAAAGATATCTGCATCTTATAAAAGAAATGATACAGAAACAAGATTTAAGATATTTTCAAGAAAAGCAAGTTTTAGTAGCTTCTATAGATATTGGAACTAACTCTACACATCTCTTGGTAGCAGAAATTAATCTAGAACTAAAATCATTTTCAATAAAATTCACTGATAAATCAACCACTCGTCTTGGAGAAAGAGATGAGGAGGGTAATCTTACTGAAGAATCAATCCAAAGAGCATTAGTTACTCTAGAGCGATTTAAGGAATATTGTAAAAGTAATGGAGTAAAACAAATAGTAACAGCAGCAACAAGTGCAGTTAGGGAAGCTCCAAACGGTCAAGATTTTATTAGAAGAGTTCTTGATGAAACTGGTATTCAAATAGAAATGATAAGTGGTTCTGAGGAAGCCAGATTAATTTACCTTGGTGTTCTTTCTGGGATGTCTTTTGAAGATCAGTCTTTTGTAATCATAGATATTGGAGGAGGATCTACAGAATTAATACTTGCAGATAAAAAAGATGCTATAGCTCTTACCAGTTCGAGAATTGGTGCGGTAAGACTTAAAAACGATTTTTTAAATAAAGAGTCTATAACTTCAGAAAGATCGAGTTTTTTAAAAACTTTTATTAAAGGATCTTTAGAACCATCTGTTCGAAAAATAAAGAGTAGATCTAAGGGAGATAAGCCTTTATCTATGATTGCAACCAGTGGCACTGCAACCTCATTAGGAAATTTGATTTCAGATGATTTGGGAGAATCTAAACAAAAGCTGCATGGTTATAAATTTAAAAGGGAAGATTTACAAAATGTATTGGAAAAACTAATTAAATTGACAGTTTCGGAAATCAAGAAAATTCCTTCATTAAGTGAGCGAAGAGCAGAAATAATTATTCCAGGAGCATTGATATTAAACACCGCAATGGAGATGTTGGACTTTAATGAATTAATAATAAGTGAGAGGGCGCTTCGAGAGGGTTTGGTTGTGGATTGGATGCTTCGTAAAGGAATAATTAAAAATGAGTTAAATATTCAAAGCAATATTAGAAAAACAACTATAGTTCATCAGGCCAGAAAGTTTGGAGTAGATAATACAAGAGCCGAGAAAGTTATTGATATTGCATTTCAAATCTATGATCAGACTAAAAATATCTTTCATAGCGATAATGACCCTAAAGCTAAAGAACTTCTTTGGGCAGCTTCTAATCTTTATAATTGTGGGAAATATGTGAACGTTGGTTCATATCACAAACACTCTTGGTACTTAATAAAAAATTGTGAGTTGTTGGGATATTCTGAAGCAGAAACAAATATTATTGCTTCAATTGCTAGGTACCACAGAAAGACTCTTCCCAAGAAAAGACATGAGTCTTGGCAAAATTTAATATCCAAAGAAGATAAAACATTAGTTCTTGAAATGTCATTAATCCTGAGAATAGCAGCATCTCTTGATCAAAGACCTGACAAGGTGATCTCCTCAGTGCAAATAAAATTGAAGGAAAATAATCTTACATTTCAACTTTTACCTTTAGATAGAAACCATGATCTTCTTCTTGAAAAATGGAACTTAGGATTATGCCGTAATGTAATAAAAGAACTAAAGAATTTGGATTTAAAAGTTATTTAGTTTTTTTTAAAAGTTCTTGTTTTGGAGTTTGATTCTGAGAAGAGTCGGAAAATAAATTGAAAATTAAGGATGAAGCGATTAGTCCAAGAAAGCCTGAAATTAAAATAAATATTAGGAATCCTAGTGGATTAAAATTCTTAGATTGCCTAGATTTATAATTTTTTTTGGAAACTTCTTCAACTATTTCTTCAATTTTCACTTCTTTCCTCTCTGTCTTGAATTCATCCATTAAAAATTCTGTATCAAGTTTGAGCTTCTGTGAAATCCGTCTAATCATTGCTTTGATAAATACTTTTTCAGGTAGTTTTTCTTCATTACCTTCTTCTATGGCTTCAAGTTGATGAGTTCCAATTTTTAAATCAGAAGCCAATTCTTCAATAGATTGATTTTTACTTAACCTAGCCTCTTTAATGAAATTTCCGATCCTTTTTAAAGAGGAATCTCCTCCTTTATTGTTGATTCCCGAAACAGATTTTATTTCTTTCAAAGCAAATAAATTTTTACTAATTATAGTAATTAATATTTTTCTATCAACTTTAAGATTATTTATTCCTAAAGAGATGCCTATAAGATGGATTATAAAGATTAGATCTTTCTTGAGAATTACTAATTGCTGGGCTAATAATGTAAATGGTTGTTCTAATTAGTTTTTTTTCAATAGAAAATTTTTCCATATCTTTTAATTCTATTAATGATGTCCAACCATCATCCCAAGATACTCTAAATCCAACAATCACTTTAGTCTCTGGAGGGTAAAAATCTAGTAAAGTTTCTTGAGACCTTTTCACATGCCTAGCACTTAGATATAGGCATATAGAGGAATTGTGTTTCGCAAGATCTCTCAGAGATTCTTTTTCGGGCATACCTGTTCGCCCTCCTGCTCTAGTTAAAATTATTGTTTGCGTTACGTCAGGGATGGTTAACTCAGCTTCATGATATGCTGCAGCAACTTGAAAAGCACTTACTCCAGGTACGACTTCGATTGCAATTTTTTCCTTTTTTAAAATTTCGATTTGTTCTCTAATTGCTCCATAAAGGCAAGGGTCTCCATCATGCAACCTTACAACATTCTTCCCTTCCTGAAATTTTTCTATCATAATTGAGGTGATTTGCTCTAAGTTGAGCGAACTCGTTTTTATTTTTTCAGAACCTTCTTTAGAAAAATCTAAAATCTTTTCAGGAATTAGAGAGTCAGTCCAAATAATGACATCTGCAATTTTTATCTTTTTTAATGCTTTTAAAGTTAATAATTCTGGATCCCCTGGACCAACACCAACAAAGGATATTTTTTTATCCATTCTTTCTATTTTCCCCAGTATATGTTCTCAATCTTAAAAAAAATATTCCAATTAATCCAGAAGAAAAGAGAAAAATACTAATAAATTGAGCCATTCTTATACCGCCATCACAAAAAGGTGGAAGTCCACCAATGCATAGTGGGTCAGTTCTTAAACCTTCAATCCAGAATCTTCCAAAGCTATAACTTATTAAATAAAGACAGCTAATCAAGCCAGGCCTGAAAAAATCTGTTTTACCTTGTTTATTAAAAATAATAATAAGGACGATGAAAATTAAAATATTCCACAATGATTCATAGAGAAATGTAGGATGAAAAAATTCATAATTAAGAAATTCTAAAGGCCTATTTTGGATAGGTATAAATAATTTCCAAGGCAAATTTGTAGGAACTCCAAAGGCTTCATTATTGAAAAAATTTCCCCACCTTCCTATTGATTGTCCAAGAATAATCGAGGGTATTAAAATATCTATAAAAGTTTTTAAATTAATTTTTTTCGACTTGCAGAAATATATAATAGATATTAATCCTCCAATTAGACCTCCATGGATTGCTATGCCTCCTTCCCAAACTGCAAGAAAAGAAGGTATTTTAATGATGTTATTGAATATTTCAAAAGAAGTAAAAAAGTTATCTCCGCTATATTGCCTCCACTCAAAAATTACGTAATAAGCTCTAGCTCCAATTATTGAAGAAAATATTAATGATGGAAGTATTTCACTGATGTATTCTGGGTTAATATTTCTTGCCTTCGCAAGTTTTTTTGAGACAAATAGGCCTATTAAAACTGAAACCGAAATAAGCAGTCCGTACCACCTAATAGTTATAAATCCTAAATTTAAAAAAGTTTCTCCTGGAGATTGTATAAAAGCTTGAAGTATAAGCATTTAATAAAGAAAGTTAAATACCTTCTGCTGCTTGCACTTTTTCTACTTGTTTTTTCTTTAATACTAAAAGTATTTGTGTTAGGCCTACACCAATGAAGAATGCAATCAATCCAATTACTCTATAAGGGCTCTGAAGTACAACCTCAGCATCTAATTGGCCAAAGCCACCAACGTTGGGATCATTAGTAAGAGCTTCACCTGCATTAATTTTGTCTTGTGCTTTTACGATAAGTTGAGGACCAACAGGTACTGCTTCAGTTGTTATCTCACCATTATCGTTTTCTATATTGACTTTATAGCTACCATCTTCAATTGTTTCTATTGAATTAATAGTTCCTGAGGTGGAAGAAGTGAAAACTACATTATTGCTTTTGTCTCCAGTTGGATATACCTGACCTCTACCTCTATTGCCTCCGATATGTAACGAGTATTTCCCGTAGTGATATTCTTTATTAGTGGATGGATCAGGAGAAAGTACTGGGAAAACAATTTCTTTATTGGTATCCCCAGGTAGAGGTCCAACAATGATGATATTATCTTTCTCTTCACTGTAATTAGTAAAATATACCCCTTCAGTCTCCTCTTTGATTTCTTCGGTCCATCTTTCTTGTGGAGCAAGTTTAAAGCCATCAGGCAGCATTACAACTGCACCAACTTGTAATGGGACTTCTGAACCATCAGCCCCGATCTCTTTTAGGTCATCTTTGTAGGGAATTTTAACTATAGCTTTGAAAACACTGTCTGCTCCAACAGATTGTGGAACCTCTGCAATAGTAGGCATCTGAGCTAGATGACAATTTGCACAGACTATCTTTCCTGTGGCTTCTCTTGGGGATTCATAGTTTTGCTGAGCCCAAAATGGATAAGCAAAAGTGATCTTTGGGTAAAATACAATGCTCGAAATGAAAAGCAGAGTAAAGATAAATAAACTTGTTTTTTTCATGATTTGATTTTTAAGACCTTTCATTTTGTTATGCCCACCATGGATTTTCATTAGTTCTAAAGTCAGTTTCTGACCATTGTTTGACGAGTACAGCATCATCTTCAATATCGACATGAGCTAGAGCTAAAGATAAAGGAGCAGGCCCTCTTACTACCTTCCCATTCGTATCGTACTGACTTCCATGACAAGGACATATAAATTTATTAGCACCACTATCCCATGGGACAACGCAACCTAAATGAGTACAAATTGCATTTAAACCAAATTCTCCTATTTCACCACCCTCATTAACTATTAAATAAGTTGGATCTCCTTTTAGGCCCTGCACTAGACTTCTGTCTCCTGCTTGATGGGTAGCTAACCAACCTGTCTTAGTTACTGGATTCCCTAATTCATCTTTAGCAGAAGTTCCACCTCCACCGCCGCCTGCTCTTAAAGGCATGAAATAATTAGCTACAGGGTAAAGGGCTCCTAGCGCTACACCAGTTGCAGTACCAAATGTAAGAAGATTCATAAATTGCCTTCGACCCATTGAAGGGACATCATTGGAACTTAATTGAGTCATTCGCTACTTGGTTCTGTTATTTATTAGTTATTATGAATCAAATTGTTCAATTTCTGTTGCAAATAGATAGGACTTTTAATAATTTAAAGTAAAAGTTTAGGAAGTCTTAATTAATTGATTTAAATGAATCCATTACTAGTTGATGAAGTAATACATTATTTGATTTATCGCTGGGGGAAAAAGTATGATTTTAGACTCTTTAGAAGAGGAAAATTTGTCTATTTTCAAATGATGTGGGGATTTCTTGGACAGGAATCATTCCCTTTAAGTGAAGATGAATATAAAAAATCGATAGCTGATAAAATCGAGATTTTAAATAGATGTGGATATTCAGAAGAAGTAAGGGAATGGCTAAAGAAAGTCAATGCTAGGCCAAGGTTAGGTAGAGCTGTCAGCTTGCAACTAAATCTTAATGAGAAGATGAAAGAGTTTTTGACTTAAGATTTTCTGATAAGTAAGTTAATCCAGTACCCACAAAAAATAAAAACACAATCGATATAGATAGCAATGACATTGTTAATGGGTCTGTTGAAGGGGTAATCACTGCAGATAATATCGCGGAGGAAATTACAACTATCTTCCAATTCGAGATCATTTTTTCTGTTGTGATTATTCCAAGAGAACCAAGAATAAATTGTAATACTGGCAATTGAAAAGCTATTGCAGTGCTGGACATTAATAAGAGAACAAAATCAAAATATCTTTCTATAGACCAAGTTGGTTCAACAATATCAGCACCGAAACTAATGAAGAAATTTATTGCTGCAGGGACTAATATCCACCATGAAAAAATTAATCCTAAAAAAAACATAAGACCTGAACCAAAAACTGCGGGCAAGATAAGGCTTTTTTCTTGTTTTGTTAGACCAGGAGAAATGAATAATATTATTTGATAAAAAATATAAGGCATAGAAACTATGAATCCGCTGTAACCTGCAACTTTAATAGCGACAAATAAAAACTCTCCTGGAGCAAGTTGTAGTAAATGAATATCACCAGCTGGAATTTCTAAAAAAGATATTAATGGCTTTATGATGAGAAAACTAAAGAATATTGAAATAAGTATTGAGTAAATTGAGTTTAGTATCCTTTGACGAAGCTCCTCTAAATGATCACTAAAAGTCATCGAATCTGATAATTTATTTTCACTTTGACCTGTACCTCTCATTATTATTCGATAAAGATTGTGTAAGAAAAAGGTTTTAAACTACTATTGTCAAAGTCCAAGTTAATTTTCGATAAACTTAATTATTTGCTTAATTTAGGATTAGTTGGATCTGGTAATAAGAAAGGAGGGGCATCATTTAAAGATGATTCACCATAAGTTTCATATTCTCTATATCCACCCATTTTCCCATTTGTTTTCATTAAAGCGCTTACGAAAGCAAGTAGTAAGAAAACAGTAGGAGCTCCAATTATTAATGCAGCACCAAATAGATATCCAACAATAAATTCCGGAAAACTATGATTTCCTAAAAATTCATGAGTGCCCAAAAGAAAATCAAACATTTAGATTTAAAGATTTTTTTTATTATAAACTAAATTACTGTTTTAAGATTTTTTTTAATGTAATCTTCTCCTCTTGTAGGATTTCCCCAAATAATTTCTCCATTTTTAAAGGAAACGCAACCCGGTCCTCCGTTTTTGATTTTTTGCAAATCTTTAACCTTTACTAAGTTAATTGGAACTTTAATGTTTCTTTTTGCCTTACTAAATAAAGCAGCTAAATCTGCAGCTATTTGAAGATCTTGTTCAGATGCTACTTGAGATGAAGACTTCAAAACTACATGACTGCCTGGTGATTCCTGAGCATGAAACCACAAATCGCCTTTTTTTGAGAACTTAAAGCTTATTAAATCATTTTGCCTCATATTTCGGCCTACCTGAAGCTTCAATCCTGTGGGAGTGTTAACTTGAATTGGTGAAGATTCTATCTCATATGTACTTTTTTGATCTTCTCTTCGCTTCTTGATTTTGATATTAAACTCGTTACAAATTTCTTCCATAATTTCTTCTAGTAGTTTGATTCTCATAAAAAGTTTTTCATGATTTAAAGAATTTAAATTTTCTAGAAGAGTAGTGAATTCATCCAATCTCTCTATATTTGTTTTGTAAATACTTAATCTTCCTTTAATTAAATCTCTAGATCTCTTGAGTTTTTTTGACTTTTTATATAGTTTTTGTCCTTTTATAATATCTTGTTTTTTAATTTCATTTGAAGTAAATATATTATCAGCTTTTTCTTTATATACCTCGTAGTTTTCTGATTTTGTCAGAAGATCATATTGAATATTTAAATTCTTTTTCTCAGTATTGGTCTGTTTAAAAATTATCCCTTCAATTTTCTTTTCCAATAATTCAAGTTTTTTTTGTTTTAGATGATAATCATAATAATTCTCTAAACTGGTGCATAAATCTATTTTATTTTCGTAATTAATTTCCTTATCAAAAAACCAAACGCAATAAAAATCTTTGTTAAATGTAGAAAAGTTAAAGTTATTGTTTTTAAACCTGTTTATCCAAATCTTCCAATTTTTAAATATCTCCTTTAAGTCAGAATCGCTAATGAAATCAATATTTTTTCCCATTATTTCAGAATTAACAGTTTCACTAATAACCTCTAATTGTTTTGTGAGGATAGGGCTAACTCCTTGATAGGTATTTATTAAACAGTATTTCAAAGATTCAGGTACTATCGAAATTGAGTCTTTCCATGATTGAAAAGACTCATCTTCTCTAGGTTGTTTTTTGAGATTGACTGGAGGGCCAGAATAAATTGATCCTGTTGAAATTGTTCTAAAACTAGATTGACTTGATTTAATTTGTTTACCAACGGCAATTATTTTACGTTTATTATCCAAATAAAAAATATTACTATGTTTTCCCATTAATTCAAAAATTAAATACTTATTAATTTCATCTCCAGGTTTTTTCGCAAAACTAAATTTTATAACTCTCTCGAAATCATCTTGATCAATCGAAATTAAAGCCATATACTTTAACCCGTATCTTATTTGTTTAGAAAGTGTGCTTTCTCTCCCAATCTTTTCTGGCTTGTTTATCTTTAGTATTCTTGGAGAGTCTCCATTCCATGAAACTTCTAACCATGTTTGAGAATCAACTCCTCTGAAACATAATTGAATTGTATTAGGCTCTGGTTGTTGGGCAGTCTCAAACTTTGTAGGTAAGATGTTCTTTGTCAAATAATGCAAGACAGATCTAATAGATGTAATATCCATTATCTGTGGAACACCTTTTTGCATTATTCCTTTTTAATTCACAAGATTTTTATTTTACTGTAAAAAATTTAATATGAAAAATCAAAAAAAACTTATTATCCTTACTGGACCCAGCGGAGTAGGTAAAGGAACAGTTGTTAAAGAAATATTAGGTAAAGAAAAAAATTTTTGGCTTTCAATATCTGCAACTACTAGAGAACCTAGAGAGGGAGAGAAGGAGGGAGGAAATTACTACTTCTTAAATCAAGAAAAGTTTAAAGAAATGATTGAACAAAACCTGTTTCTTGAATGGGCTCAATTCGCTGGAAACTACTATGGAACCCCTTTGTCTTCTGTTAATGAGAAAATAAAAAAAGGATTTACAGTACTTCTTGAAATTGAAGTAGAGGGTGCAAGGCAAATAAAAAATAAGTTTCCTAATTCACTGTCAATATTTTTACTTCCTCCGGATAAAGAAGAGTTAGAGAGAAGAATAAGAAATAGAGGTACAGAAAACGAAGAGGCAATTAAAAAAAGACTCGTAAGGGCTAATTATGAGATTTCAGTATCAAATCAATTCGATTTTGTATTAACAAATAACAATGTTGATGAAACAGCAAAAAAAATAATCAAGTTAATAAAAACTTGATTATTTTCTCTTTATCAACTCATTGGATGGAATAATAAATCTGGGAAAAACCTATTAAATTCAATAATTATTCCAGCTGTAAGGCTTAGCCAAATTGCTGCCACCACTGGAGCAGATCTGACAAATTTTGTATTTAGGATTTTGAACATTTGTTTAATAAAAGTTTGTTTAAGGATGTTTAGCGAGGACCATTAAGTGTAATATTGTTATCTTTCTCTCTTAAATCTCCATTTCTACCTTGCTTATTAGCAAGAAGAGGCCATTGCGCTCCTTTTACAAGACATTTCCTGGCTAAGTCCAGGTCAATAATTATCTCAAGATCTGCTGGATTCTTAGTTTTTTTAGATTCAATGAGATACTCTCTCCCTGACCAACCTATAATTCCAGCAATGTAAATGAACAATACTCCGGGAATAAGTAAATCTCCTTCATGACCTCTATTTAAAAGGGCTCCCCATGGCTCTAGAGGAGGTCCAATTATTAAATGTGGAAGACCATCATCTCCGCATGATGCTTTTCCATATCTTTCAAATCTTGCGATGTCTTTTTGAGTAGTTGCAGAATTTGCTCTCTCAATGAATTTAGGATTCTCAGAGCATTTTGTGAGGGCTGAAGCAGTATATTCTGTGCTAGCTCTATCTGCGTTTAAGGTAGGCCCATTTGCAGCTAGAGCAATTGGAGTAATTCCGAGAAACAGAAAAACTGAGGTTATGATTGAAAAAAAGAATTTCATAAGTTGCAATCTTTAATTCCCTATAGTGTGTTAAGTAAGAAATTAATATTAAAATAAAACAAGTTGAATCAAAAATGCATAAAGTTTTAGCTATTGAAACAAGTTGTGATGAGACATCTGTCTCAATAGTTTCTAATATTGGCGATACTTTCAGAATACATTCAAATATAATTGCCTCTCAGATTGAAGATCATTCAAAATGGGGAGGAGTTGTGCCTGAACTTGCAGCTAGAAAGCATTTAGAGTTATTACCTTTTGTTTTAGATAAGGCTCTAGAAGAATCAAAAATTAAAATTGAGGAAGTCGATTATATTGCGTCAACTGTAGCTCCTGGATTAGTTGGTTGTTTACGAGTTGGTTCTATAACTGCAAGATCACTTTGCATGTTACATTCAAAACCATTTTTGGGAATTCATCATTTGGAGGGGCATTTATCTTCAATTCTATTTTCAGAAAACTATCCAAAGAAATCTTTTCTTACATTACTTGTTAGCGGCGGGCATACTGAATTGATAAAGGTTGATGATAGAAGGGGGATGCAAAGACTCGGGAAAAGTTTTGATGATGCTGCTGGAGAAGCCTTTGATAAAGTTGGCAGACTATTAGGTCTTAGTTATCCAGGAGGACCGGCAATTGAAAAGATAGCTAAAAATGGGGACCCAATGAAATTTAATTTACCAAAATGTAAGATCTCTGATAAAAAAGGTGGATTTCTTAAATATGATTTCTCTTTTAGTGGTCTAAAAACTGCCGTATTAAGATTAGTTGAGAGAATAAATTTGGATGGGAAGACCGTTCCAATTCCAGATATTGCTGCAAGTTTTGAGAGAGTAGTGGCAGAGGTCTTGGTAGAGAGAACAATAAAATGTGCAGAAGATCATAGCTTGGATAATGTTGTCGTGGTTGGGGGAGTTGCTGCTAACAATACATTAAGAAAAATGATGATTAGTGAAGCTAGTAAAAAATCTATTAAAGTTCATTTAGCTCCTCGTGATCTTTGTACAGATAATGCGGCAATGATTGGAGCGGCGGCGTTGTTCAGAATCAAATTTAAGGATCATTTAAGTTCCCTAAAATTAGGTGTCGCAGGAAGACTATCAATTGAACAAGCAAATACCCTTTATTATGAAAACCCACCTTTCTAATTTCAATGAACAAACAACCTAAAATCGAGATTAAAGAGACAAAAAACTTCGTTGATAAAAAGGAACTGAATTTGTGGAAAAGAGGTTTTACCCCTCAAGCTGAAATATGGAATGGAAGGATGGCAACTGTTGGTATAGGAATTATTTTTATAATTGTTGCTTTAATAAGCCAGTTTTCTTAATAGAAATAAAGTTAATTTTCTGAAAAGTAGTTTTGAAAGTACTTTTAAAATTAATCTTTTTCAGCCGATGAATTTAATTAAAAAGTATTGTATTTATTGGACTTGAGATAAGATTATTGATTTAATCAAAATAATGAATATTTTATTATTTATAATTTTATATGACGCCTGAAAGGCTCGGATTACTTTGGGGGATAACTGTATTTGCAGGTGCTTGTGCTCGATTATTTTCTTCTTTTACAGGATTCCCAAGTGTTGTTATTTTATTGCTTTCTGGATTATTCATAGGAAGATCAGGATTAGGACTGGTTGAGCCTTTAGATCTCGGGCAAGGGCTTGAAACTATTGTTGGGCTTTTAGTCTGTTTGGTTCTATTTGAAGGGGGATTAAATTTAAAACTGCCTGAGGGGAATATAAGAAATACTGTTTTGAAAATTTCATTGGTAAGACTTTTTATTTCATTATCAGCTGGAATTTTTATTGCTCATTGGCTGGCTGGCCTCTCATGGCAAGTCGCAGGAATATATAGTGCCATAGTTCTAGCTACTGGACCAACAGTTGTCTCTCCATTAGTAGAACAAATAAAATTAGCTTCCCCACTCTCGGAAGTGTTAAAGGCTGAGGGGTTGTTGCTGGAACCAATTGGTGCAGTACTAGCACTACTGCTTTTAGAGCTGACTTTAGGGGACCTTCGTGGGATTAAGGATGTATTTATAGCATTAATGCAAAGATTAGGGGGAGGAGTTTTAATCGGATTAAGTGCAGGATGGTTACTTTCAGAAATTTTAAAAAAAATAAAAAATGAAGCCTCATTTGGTATTGAGCTTCAAGTTACACTTGGATTTATTTTCCTTGTGTATGGGATTTGCGAATATTTTTTACCAGAATCAGGCTTGCCGGCTTCTGTCGCGGCAGGTTTTATTGTAGGTAAAAGAGAAGTTATAGATAAGGAGAGATTGGATAATCTAATAGGTGAATTAGCTCAATTAGCAATTACAGTTCTTTTCCCTCTTTTGGCCGCTGACGTTTCTTGGGGTGAATTAAGTCCGCTTGGCTGGGGAGGGGTTGTTTGCGTTTTTATGTTGATGGTAATTGTTCGTCCAATCTCTATCTGGATAGCAACAATAGGGAGAGAATTGAAGTTAAAAGAAAGAATATTTTTAGCCTGGTTAGCCCCAAGAGGTATTGTTACTGCAGCGGTAGCTTCTCTTTTTTCTATCAGATTAGAGCAGGCAGGTATACTTGGAGCTGGCCGTCTCCAAGGTTTGGTTTTTCTTACTATATTGATGACAGTTGGAATACAAGGTCTCTCGGCTAAACCTTTGGCGAATAGACTTGAATTAGGTCAAAAAAAATAATTTAGATTGATTTAAGACATCTTTCAATACGAGTTCTATCAGTTTTACTCTCTGCGAAAAGCTCCCAACTTTGAATTAAATCTGGCCCACTGAGAGATCCAAAAAAAGCTACTCTTAATGATTTCATTAAAATCCCTTTTTTAACATTATGTTTTTTTGAGATTTCGTTTATTATTTCTTTGGCTTTCTCTTTATTTAATTTTGTGATGTTTTGCTCAATTAAATAATTTAAGATTAGTTTTAGAGATGCTTTGCTATCCTTGTTCCCCAGAAAATCTTGACCTTCTTTTCGAATTTTAGGTATTAAGAAAAAGGGTTTTGATTGATCAACTGAATCTTTTAAAAGCGTCATGGAGTCTCTAAGCAAAATTGCTAATTTATAAGCCCATTCTTGAGATGGCGGCACCCAATCATTATCATCCCAGTATTTCCTCATAATCTCACTTAACTTTATTGAATCCATATTTTTTATATACTGAGAATTAATCCAGTTAAGTTTTTCCCAATTAAATTTAGCTCCAGCTTTATTTATTTCTGATAAGTCAAAAATTTCAGATATCTCTTTAAGTGAGAGTATTTCTCTGTCGGCAGATTTTGGAGACCAACCTAAAAATGCCATATAGTTCGATAAAGCCTCAGGTAAATATCCCATTTCTCTAAATTCGTCGATTGAAGTAACACAATCTCTCTTAGATAATTTTTTCCCTTCGTTATTTAGTATTAAGGGTGTATGCGAAAAAGTTGGCAAATTAAAATTTAATGCTTTATAAATCAATATTTGTTTTGCAGTGTTCGAGATATGGTCTTCACCCCTTACAACATGAGTAATATGCATGAAATTATCATCAACTACAACTGCAAGATTATATAAAGGATCTCCAATCTCATATCCCTTAGCCCTTCTTGACAAAACTAAATCACCACCCAAATCCTTCCCTTGCCATTTGATTTCGCCTCTTATCTGATCTACCCATTTAATTTCAATTTTTTCATCAATCTTAAACCTTATTACTGAAGTCCTTCCATGGGATATGAATGTTTCTATTTCTTCTTTTGAGAGACTTCTGTGTCTATTATCATGCTTTGGAGGTAATCCCTTCTTTTTTTGTTCTTCTCTTAATTCGGATATTTCATCTTCTGTTGTAAAGCACCTATATGCAGCTCCACATTCCAATAGCTGTTTAATATAACTTTTGTGAATCGAAATTCGGTCACTTTGCTTTATAGGTTCTTCATCCCATTTAAGTCCAAGCCAACTCAAGCCCTCTAGTATATTTTTTGTATATTCAGATTTAGATCGAAGAAAATCAGTATCTTCTATTCTGATAAGAAATTTTCCACCTATTTTTTGTGCATACAACCAGTTGAAAAGTGCTGTTCGCGCTGTCCCAATATGAAATAAACCCGTTGGACTCGGGGCTAGCCTTAAACGTTTTTCCAAATTTCTTTTAGAAAAAACGGGACCGACGGGATTCGAACCCGCAACTTCCGCCGTGACAGGGCGGTGCTCTAACCAGTTGAACTACGGTCCCAGAGTATGTTCTAAATTTATTTAGAACTTCATTCTTAAAATTATCAGATCATAATACTTAATTAATGGGGTTGTAATAAAAAAAATTTATTAATTTGAGGATTTAAAGAAATAATTAGTTTTTCAACTGACTCAGTATAAACAACTATTTATTTTTGAGGTCTAAAACCAGCAGGTTCTATCAACCTAACTTGATTGCCTCTAGCAGTAAATTCTCGGCCTTGGTCACTTTGTACGACAACTCTCCCACCAGACTTAACTCTGATAACTCTTGCACGAACCCATCCTAAAGCTGCTGATTCGAGGACTTTAACTACGTCCCCAGGTTGAAGATCTAACTCCATCTTATGAAAAAATGATTTACATAATGTTGTTCAAACGCGTCGTGGAGGACTTGAACCCCCGACATCAGGTTTTGGAGACCTGCGTTCTACCAACTGAACTAACGACGCATTTAGATGATTATAAGCGTCTTTGCGACCAATAAGTTGAATAATTTACAACTTTATCGATCAAAGCGTTGTTTTACGCGAGTAGCTTTTCCTACTCTATCTCTTAGATAGAATAACTTAGCTCTTCTTACTTTACCTCTACGTTCAACTTTTAGAGAGGCAACCTGTGGACTATGTAGCATAAATACTCTTTCAACACCTATACCCTGAAAAATTCTTCTAACTGTAATAGTCTGGTTTATACCTCCATGCCTTTTTGCTATGACAACGCCTTCATAAGGTTGGACTCTTTCTTTATTACCTTCTGTAATCTTAACTCCCACTTTAACAGTGTCCCCAACATATATTTCAGGTAATTCTTTTTTTAATTGTTCATTCTCAAATTCCCTAATAAGATTGGATGCCCTTAAGGGTTGCGTAGTCTCAGAAACAGTATTTTTTTCTTTTTGTTCAACTGCTACATCAACTGATGCGTCAGCTTTAATACCGGTTTCTAATTCCTTCTCTTGTTTCTCTTTGGCCATTTTTGTCCTTGTTGTCCTACAAGTTCTATATCTTAACCTTTTGACTCGCCTTTAGTAACCTTTTTGGTAAATGAAATTGTTTTTGAAAACATTTGGAATCCTGTTACGAGCATCCATAAAACTCCAAGGGAATTAAATATTACGTATATAAGTTCTCCATTATCTCCAAGCCATTCGCCCTCATGGAGAGACATTAACCAATGAACTTGTTCTCTAGAGTAACCTAGTAAATCTTTCGCAACTCTATAAAGAAGACCAGTAATTGAAGATATAAATAATGGAAGAAAAACCCAGGGCGCCAAAGCCTTATGAAATTGCCTAGAATTAAATAAACCTTTCATTTTTGTTTCTTTCCCATTGTTATTGATAGATTTAAGGTAGCCAAGACCATAAAGGCTATTTTGAAGATATTTAACTATTACTATTATTTATTCCAATGAGACATTTTGCAGATCTTTTGTTAAATAAAAATAATTCCAAAGCTAATGATCAAGTCCCTTTCATTCAGAGGAGAAGAGGAATCGAAATAAAGTCTTCACGTGAAATAAATTTGATGAAAAAATCTAGCAGGATTGTAGCAACTGTTTTAAGGGAAATTAATGACTTAATTAAACCTGGAATGAGTACAAAAGATTTAGATGATTTCGCAGAAAAGAGGATAAAAAGTTTTGGAGCTGTGCCAAGTTTCAAAGGCTACCATGGATTTCCTTCTAGTATTTGTTCTAGTATTAATAATGAGGTTGTACACGGTATTCCAAGTAAAAATAAATTAATTAAAAATGGTGACTTGGTTAAAATTGATACAGGGGCATATTTAGATGGTTTCCATGGAGATAGTTGTATATCAATTTGTGTAGGAGAAGTTAGTCCAAAGGCTCAAAAACTTAGTGACATAGCTTATAAAGCATTGTATGCGGGGCTTTCGAAAATCAAGGCAGGGAATACACTTCTGGATGTGGCTGGAGAAATCGAAGACATAGTTGTAAAAAATGGCTTTAGTGTTGTAGAAGACTATACAGGTCATGGAGTTGGAAGAAATCTTCATGAAGAACCATCAGTATTTAATTTTCGGACCAAAGAATTGCCTAACGTCGTCCTTCGAGAAGGAATGACATTAGCGGTAGAACCTATCGTTAATGAAGGAACTAAATTTTGCAAAACACTAAATGATAGATGGACCGTAATAACAAAAGATGGAAAACTATCTGCCCAATGGGAGCATACAATAGTTGTTTTAAAAGATGGTATTGAAATATTGACAGATCGAGATTTCTAGACGCTAAGATTTGTACTTGTAGATAATTTGGCAATACAAAAAATTAAAAAATTCTTTCAATGGGAAAAGTATATAGGTTAAAGGGTTTGGACTAATTATTACTAAATAATTTTTTGAATTAGCTAAATCATAAATTTTTTTAGAAACGAATTTGGGACTCATTATTCCGAGAGGATTTAATTCTGATTTAAAAGGCCCTAAAATGATTTTTTTTATTATTAATTTTTTCTTTGTATTTTTGTCCAGAAGATTTTTTTTGAAAGAAACTAATTGACCAATAAGGGATTTACTAATCTCATAGGAAGGATTTAGGGCGGGTAATATTTCTGCTTCAGATGTATTTATCCAAATCTCTTTTTTAATTAGTGAATCATTGCTTAAAGCAATATCTTCAAATAAATTTAAAAATTTGAATTTACTTAATGCATTTATCTCTATTGAGTTTTCATAATTGGAATTTTCTCTACTCAAATCATAGATACCGTGGTTCAAAATTAAAATGTCTATATTTTCTAATTGTTTTTTTAAAGACGACTCCTTCCCACATTCCCATTTAATCCATTCATTTGGAGATTCAAGATTTTTTTCACAATTAGTTTTACTATGAGTAAATCCAATCACTTTATATCCTTTTTGACGAAACAACTTTGTTAATTCTTTACCTAGCGCACCTGAAGCTCCAGTAATCCCTATAGTTTTTTCGTTTTTGGTTGGATTTATCATTTTGCTTGATTTTTATGAGATACCAAAGAATTAAAGTAAATTTACCAAAAAAATATTATTTATTTTTTTATTTGATTAAAACTCATAAATAAATATTTGTTTAGTACTGAAAAAAATATTATCTTAAACCTATTAATAAATAATTTACTAAATTATGAGCGATATATTATTAATTGGCTCATGTGAGCCATTTAGTGGTAAGTCCGCAATGGTTCTTGGGATAGCAAAAAAACTTTTACAGAAGAAAAAAAAAGTGCGCATCGGGAAACCTCTAGCAACATGTATTGAACTTACTAATCTTCCCTCAATGTCTTATGAAGGATTAATAGATGATGACGTTAAGTTTATTGGATCAACATTAAATATCGAAGAGGAGAATTTAATTTCTTCTGTAGGATTATTGGATAATATCTCAGCTGAAAAAAGAATCTTCAATAAAGACTTACTCCCTGGAAAAGGTTTTGATCAGATTGAAGGATTGGTTAATGATGATTTTGAAGGTCTGAATATTTTAGAGGCAGCCGGAAGTCTTCATGAGGGTATGATTTATGGCTTAAGTCTCCCACAACTAGCTAAGGATTTAGATGCGAAAGTTTTAATTGTGAATTTATGGGAAGATTGTAAAAGTGTGGATGCATTACTTGATGCGAAAAAACAATTAGGTGAGAAATTGGCTGGAGTGGTTTTAAACGGAGTTTTGCCGCAAGAAGTCGAAAAAGTTAAAAATGAAATAATACCCTCTCTTAAAGATCTGGATATTGAAGTGTTTGGAGTGATGCCTAAATCACCACTACTTAGAAGTGTTACCGTAGGTGAGCTTGTAAGAAGACTAGATGCCCAAGTAATTTGTTGCCCTGAAAAAGATCAATTGCTTGTTGAAACATTAAGTATTGGTGCAATGGGGGTGAATTCTGCAATGGAATTTTTCAGGAGAAGACGAAATATGGCTGTAGTTACTGGTGCTGATAGAACTGATATCCAACTTGCTGCTTTGGAGGCTTCGACTCAATGTCTAATTTTAACTGGTTTAGGAGATCCTTTGTCACAATTGATTCATAGAGCGGAGGAATTGGAGGTGCCAATTTTAAAGGTGGAGTTAGATACTCTTTCCTCCGTAGAAATTATTGAACAAGCTTTTGGTCATGTCAGAATACATGAATCAATTAAAGCTTCTTATGCTATTCAATTAGTTCAAGAGCATGTAAATCTAAAAAGAATTCTCGAAAAGATAGATTTTCCCTGCAATTTTTCAGATAAATGCTAATTTCAAATATAGGAACTTTATTATTTTGAGTCGCTCTTTAGATCTACCAGCAACTGAAGGTGTTGATGCCTTAGCTCAAGAACTTGCAAAACTCCAAGATAATGGGAAAAGGAGAATTGCTTTTTTAGGTAGTAGACACGTACCGGTTGTAGATATCCACTTAATTGAGTTGATAGCAAGGTCGTTAGCAGAGGAAGGACATAATATCCTTACGTCTGGATCTCAAGGTGTTAATGCAGCTGTTATTCGAGCTGTCTTAGATATTAATCCATCATTATTAACTGTTTTATTACCACAAAGTCTTGATAGACAAATACCCGAAATAAAGGATCAACTTGAGAGAGTTATGCATTTGGTTGAAAAAAGTGAAAATGATGAATTACCTTTGCCACTTGCCAGTAGTCTTTGTAATCAAGAAATTATTACTAGGTGCGATCAATTAATATGCTTTGCCTTTCACGATAGTGAAACTTTGTTAAATAGTTGTAGATGTGCTGAAGAAATGGGCAAAGTGGTTAGTTTATTATTTTTTGATTAAATTACCCCATTTCCCCTTAGTAAAAGATGATTTATGCTAATAATATTTAGCATTTAATATTTTACTATGGCAGAAAGTTTTTCATTTGATGTAGTTTCTGATTTTGATAGACAAGAATTAGTCAATACTTTGGATCAAGTTAAAAGGGAAATTTCTCAGCGTTACGATTTGAAGGGCACCGATACTTCAGTTGATTTAGAAAAAGAAAATATTTTTATAATCACCAATAGCGAACTTACTTTGAATGCTGTTAATGACATAATTAGACAAAAGGCAATAAAAAGAAACTTATCCTTAAAAATATTTGACTACGGTGATATTGAAATAGTTAGTGGTAATAGAATTAAACAAACAATTTTATTAAAACAAGGAATTAAACAAGAAATTGCGAAAAAAATCAGTAAAAATATTAGAGATCAAATTAAAAAAATTAATGTCAGCATTAATGGAGAAACACTCAGAGTTGCGAGTAAGAGCAAAAATGATCTTCAATTGGCAATTAAGCTTGTTAGTGAGTTGGAGGAGTCTTTGAACATTCCTCTAAAAGCTAATAACTTTAGATAAAATATTTAGTAATATTATGTTAAAAAAATATGGCAGATTATTCAAAATCTCTCATTAACGCATTGATTACGAATGTAAAAGAATACCCTCGTTTTTCAAAAGAAGAAATAGAGAAATTTTGTTGGATGGCGGTACATGAGCATAAGCATGGTGTATTACCCTCTGAATATGATATTAGGGAGATAGATGAGGATCTTTATTTAGAACTTTTGCAAGAATTTAAATCAAATATCTAATATTTATAAGCTGTATTTAATTTTACAATTATTAAAAAAATATTTTAATTAAATGTCTTACTAATGCACTAAGTAGTCTATTTAAATATGATTAATTAAAAGTATAAATTTAATGTCAACATCCTTTAAAAATGTTACACCAACAGGTCCTGGTGGGACAGCAACATTATTGATTGTATTGTCTTTTACTGGCTTTCTTTTGCTCACTCAATCATTATTTGTTGTACCTTCTGGACAAGTTGCAGTTGTTACAACACTAGGGAAAGTTAGTGGCCCCTCTAGAAGAGCTGGTTTAAACTTTAAACTTCCATTTGTTCAGTCTGTATACCCATTTGATATAAAAACTCAAGTTCAACCAGAAAAATTTGAAACGTTAACTAAAGATCTTCAAGTTATTAGAGCTACAGCTACTGTTAAGTATTCAGTAAAGCCTAACGAGGCAGGAAGGATCTTCGCAACAATTGCAAGCAGAAATAGCGATGTTTATCAGAAAATTGTTCAGCCATCATTGCTAAAAGCTCTAAAATCAGTCTTTTCCCAATATGAGCTAGAAACAATTGCTACTGAATTCGCAGTCATTTCTGAAAAAGTAGGTGACACCGTTGCACAAGAACTAAATTCATTCGATTATGTAGATGTTAAAAGTTTAGATCTTACTGGATTAGAGATCGCTGAAGAATATAGAGCAGCGATTGAACAAAAGCAAATAGCTGGTCAGCAATTACTAAGAGCAAAGACTGAAGTTGAAATTGCTGAACAAGAAGCTCTTAGATATGAGACATTAAATAGAAGTCTCGACGATCAAGTACTTTTCAAACTATTTCTCGACAAATGGGATGGCAGTACACAAGTTGTTCCTGGCTTACCAGGTTCAGCAGGAGGTACTCCCCCAGTAATAGTAGGTGGTAGAAAATAATAATTTAGAAAAGACCTTTTTAGTTTTTAAATCATTTACTTATTTTTCTTTAAGGAAAGACTAGTAAATGATTATTTTTTAATTGCATTAAAAGATTCGTCAAAAGCTTCAATAGTTTTATCAATTTCTTCTTCGCTGTGAGCTAGTGATGTGAAACCAGCTTCGAAGGGGCTCGGCGCTAGGTAAATTCCTCTTCGAAGCATTTCTCTATGCAACTTACCAAAAAGTTCGGCATCATTTTTTTTTGCTTCATCAAAGTTCCTAACTGGCCCATCGCATAAGAAAAATCCAAACATAGCGCTTACACTTCCACCATTAATAGCGATACCGTTATTTTCTGCAGACTGAATTATCCCTTCAATTAATCTAGAAGTTGTTGAAGCAAGTTTATCGTAAGTACCATCTTGTTTGAGCAGTTCTAGAGTTTTTATTCCAGCAGTCATTGCGAGTGGGTTACCGCTCAAAGTGCCTGCTTGGTATACCGGCCCTGATGGAGCTACCATTGACATTATTTCTTTCTTGCCTCCGTAGGCTCCAACAGGCAGGCCTCCACCAATTACTTTCCCAAGGGTTGTTAAATCAGGAGTAACCCCAAACTTTTCTTGAGCTCCTCCATAACTTATTCTGAATCCAGTCATTACTTCGTCAAAAACTAATAAGGATCCATTCTCAGTGGTTAATTCCCTTAATCCCTCCAAGAATCCAGGTTCTGGAGTAATAAATCCAGCATTACCTACGATAGGCTCAAGAATTACCCCCGAAATGGCATCAGGATTTTCAGAAAATAATTTTTTTACTGCTTCAAGATCATTGTATGGAGCAGTAAGTGTGTTGGCAGTTGTTGTCCGTGGAACACCTGGAGAATCTGGCAAACCCAGAGTGGCTACACCTGATCCTGCTTTTACTAAAAACATATCTGCATGACCGTGATAACAACCGTCAAATTTAATAACTTTATCTCTTCCAGTAAAGGCTCGCATAAGTCTCAAAACAGCCATGCATGCTTCAGTTCCACTATTGACAAATCTAACCATTTCTACAGATGGGACTGCATCTATTACCATTTCAGCAAGTTGGTTCTCTAGAACGCATGGAGCACCAAAGCTAGTGCCTTTTTCTATTGCTTCCTGTAATGCCGTTGTAACTTCAGGGTGGGCATGTCCACATATAGCAGGTCCCCAGCTTCCTATGTAGTCAATATATCTATTTCCATCAATATCCCAAGCAAAAGGACCTTTGACTCTATCAAAAACAATTGGCTGGCCTCCTACAGACTTAAAAGCTCTAACTGGAGAACTTACTCCTCCTGGCATTAGTTCTTGGGCTGCAGAGAAAATTTCTTCTGATTTTGTGTAATTTGATATGTCAGTCACAATTTAGCTAAATGATGTTTTGAGAAAAATCTAGTCATGTTCTAAGTTAGAAATAAGTAAAAATTTTGTCAATCAGATTGAAATTCTACATTATGATATTTTTATTGCGATAGTTTGGATTGTAAATTATTAATTTTAAAGAAATCATGATAAAAAACAATATTAATTTAGATAACGCTTTATTAATAAGCGTTTTCAAGAATTAAAGAAATTCAATTTATTTTATTTATATTTCGAAGAAATTATCCTCATCTTCAAAAAAATCTGCATTTATTTCGTTTAAGTTAAGATCTATCATTACTGGGGCATGATCACTTGGACGCAAATTCCCCCTAGGGATGCTGTCTATGACACAACTTTTAAGTTTTGATGAAAGTTCTCTGCTGATATATATATGGTCTATTCTCCAACCTTTATTTAATTCAAATGCGTTGTTACGGTAATCCCACCAACTCCAATAGCCAGTATTTTGTTCATAAATCCTGAACGAATCTATTAATCTTTTTTTTAGAACATTATTTAGTGCACTTCTCTCTATCTCAGATGCCATTATTCCTCCTTCATATTTCTTTGGATCATGAATATCCAAGTTGGATGGAGCAACATTAAAATCACCCATAAGACAAATTAATTCTCCTTTTTTTTCTTGCTCATCCAAAAATGAAGCTAAACAATTTAACCAATTAATTTTGTATTCGAACTTACTAGATTCTAGAGAAGATCCGTTTGGAACATAAACATTTATGATTTTAATACCATTAATATCAGCAGAAATCAATCTTTTTTGATCTTGGAAAATTTCGATATTTTGATTAGAGTCATTACAACCGTAGAATCCTTTTTTAACATTTTCTGGCTTTATTTTGGAAATAATAGCCACACCATTGTATGATTTTTGTCCGTAGATCTCTACTGAGTAACCTAATTTTTCAAAAGGTTCAACAGGGAAACTATCGTCCATCACTTTCGTTTCCTGCAAACATAGAATATCTGGATTGGATTTATTAATCCAATCTAATATTTGTGAAAGCCTGGTTCTTATAGAGTTAACATTCCAAGTTGCTATTAACAAATTTCTACCAAATTATGTAAAATTAAAATAGCAAGAATTTTTGTCGTTAAAGAATTTTGAAATTAAATAAAATGAAAAATTATTTTTGCAAAAGCGTTTTTAAACAAATTACGTTTGTAATTTTTTTTACTTTATTAATTCCCTTAAAAAGTGATTATCTAAATGCTGAATATTTATTTGAAGAATTAGAAATCGATACCTCAACTAAAACAGAAGATGATAGTTCACCTCTTCCAACTAATCCTTTTGAACTTGTGGAAATGATTCGGAGACAAAATAGTTTGAATGATGCGACTGATCCTTCTGATGCAATTGACGATGCGTTAAGGTCTTTTAATAGTTTGGAGGAAAATTAAGAAATTTAATACGATAAATTGTTATTTTCAAATTTTTAATATGTTAAAAAACCCTATCCCAAAAGTTACTAACCAATTACAGCACAGAGCAATCGGCATTATTAATGGTAAATTCACTCCCCTTAGTGGTGAGCAATTAAATAGAGGGTTTTTAATTGACAATAAAGACGAAAAAATTGAAACAGTAATTCTTGGTAAAGCATTATCACTTTTGAAAAAGCATATTGATTTAAAGAAAAGTTATTATTGGATTGTTTATCCAAAGAATAAAAATACTCAAAACTTGCATTTACAGGTTGCAGGCATATGGGATCCATATCAGCTGAATGATTTCCCTAATGATTCTTCAAAAACTAACTTCTCAAAATTATTAGAAGAATTAGATTTAAAAGACAATTATTTTTCTGTTAGAGGGGAATTAGTTTTTGTTAACACTCAAAAGAAAGAAATTGTTATTAAAATCTGCCCTACTATAAAGTCAAAAAATTTAAAAAATAAAAATTTTAAATTAGTCATTAAAGGAGAGCTTTCTCTTGAACTTTTACATAGCTTCGTAAGTCTAGATATCAACAGAGATGGAAATTCTTTGCAATTAATAAAGTACGAAGTGATTGAAAAAAATCTTTCTAAAAAAAACTAGAATGAAAGGTTGATTTCCACCGCAATTTTATTAGTTAAGAAATCTTTGATTTATGGATGATGTTTTAATTGAATGTTCTCCTGGTATCTCTGGAGATATGTTGTTAGGAGCTTTTTATGATTTAGGTGTGCCTAAAAAAGTTATTGAACAGCCACTTATTGATCTTGGATTAAAGGATCTATATCAACTAGACTTTAAGGAATCAAAAAGTTGTTCAATCCGAGGCGTCAAGGCAAAGGTTGAAAATATTGACTGTAATCCTATTAAAAGAACTTGGAGAAGTATCAAGGAACTTATTTTAAATGGCCACTTAGAAGATAAATTAAAAAAAATAATTTATGAAGTATTTGAATCTTTAGCAATTGCGGAAGGAACAGTTCATGGCATTAAATCTGATGAAGTTCATTTTCATGAAATTGGAGCTATAGATTCATTGGTGGATATAATTGGAGTATGTGCTTCATTGAATTACTTAAATCCAAAGAGGATTTATTGTAATGAACCAATGTTGGGGAAAGGTTTTGTTCAAACTGAACATGGAAAATTATCTGTACCACCTCCTGCTGTAATAGAGCTAATAAGACAAAAAAATATTAAGGTTTTATCAAGTCTTAATTCAATAGATGGTGAACTCTCAACTCCAACTGGCATCGCTTTACTTGCTAATTTAGCCGACTATCTTGAACCTCCTTCAAAATATTCCATTAACTCTTATGGAGTAGGCATTGGTAACTTAAAATTCCCATTCCCCAATTTGGTAAGAGTTTACAAAATTACTTCATTTGAGGAGTTTGCTTTTAAAGATAATGAACAAATTAGTCCAAAGTGTGAAGAGATATCTATTCAAGAAGCATGGATTGATGACCAAACACCCGAAGATATATCTAATTTTGTCGAGAAACTGAGGATTGAGGGAGCTTACGATGTTTCCTATCAAGCTATTAATATGAAAAAAAATAGAATTGGATTTTCTATTCAAGTAATCTTACCTATAGAAAAAAAAGAGTTTTTTAGAAGATTATGGTTTGACTATTCCAACACTATTGGGGTTCGTGAAAGAACCCAATCTAGGTGGATATTACTTAGACGCAGAGGAGAATGTTCAACGACTTTTGGAAATATAAAAGTTAAACAAACTTTGAAACCAGATGGATCAATAATTACGAAACCAGAAAATGATGAGGTTTTGAGATTACAACTAAAGCATAAAATATCTTCTTGCGAAATAAGAAAAATAATAAAAGAGACAGGTAAAAAATTTAAAGCACTTGAAAATTGGAAATGAGATTTAATAAAAGTATTCAACCATATTTGATATTCCTTAAAAAAATTAATTTTGGGGGTTTAAAAAGTATTTTCTTTATTTCAAGCTTGTCATATTTTTGTATCTATTTTTTTCATAATATTGATCAAATTTCTTTTGAGATCAATTTAGAAAGAAATGGAATTAAGCTATTTTTATCATTTTTATTTTGTGTTTTAAGTATTTATCTGAACGCTTATGCATGGAAATATATCATTAAATGGTTAGGGAACGAATTTAAAAGTAATAATATAGTTTCTTTTTATGTTTTAACAAATATTCTTAAATATGTTCCAGGAGGTATGTGGCATTTTGTTGAAAGATTTAATTTTATAAAAAAAACAAGTAACCCTCAGATTGCTTTGTATTCGACACTCATAGAACCTTATTTTATGTTGACTGGATCTTTTCTCTTGGCATCAATGGGATTAATTTTTTCACCATTTTATTTTTTTTTAATTATTCCTTTAATATTCTTAAATAGGAAATTTATTTTTTTGATATTTAAAATATTAGAGTCTCTTAAGGGGAAAGTTCTTGAGGTTTTGAGACTTCCAAATTCAAAGGGCCAATTTAAAGAAAGAATAAATATTGTTTCTTTTTTACCTTCTAGAGCTTTATTTCTTGAAATTGGTTTTGTTTTATCTAAATTTATTGGTTTTTATATTTGCTTAAATACTTTTTATACAAGTAATACTCTGAACATCATATATTTATTAGTAATCTTTTCTTTGTCATGGTCTATAGGCTTGGTAGTCCCAGCAGCTCCTGGAGGAGTTGGCGTTTTTGAGGCTTGCCTCCTATTATTTGTTGGCAAAAGTATTCCAGAAAATATAATTCTCATAAGCTTAGTTTATTTTAGGGTTATATCTACCTCGGCAGATTTGTTGTTAAGCTTACCTTTTTTAATAAGAAAAGTTTCTAAAAGAATTTAGTTTTTTTTCTCTAAACTTGGTATCAATGTAATTGATGCAATAAGGCCTAAAGTCATAATAAGAATGGCCGGTAATATTGCCTCTACCATTCTTTCATCTCCAGCATATTGATATATTCTCACAGATAATGTATCGAAATCGAATGGTCTTAAAATAAAGGTTATGGGTAATTCTTTTATCGTGTCAACAAAAACTAAAAGTGATCCTACGAATATTGGCCCTTGGAGAAGAGGTAGATGAATTTTTTTGATGATCCCCAGCCAATTCTCTCCTAGTCCAAGTGCTGCCTCATCAAGACTAGGAGAAATTCTCTCAAGACTTGAATCAATAGACCCCTTAGAGATAGTTAGAAATCGGACAAGATAACCCCAAATTAGTAAGCAAATAGCAATAAAATTAAATTTTGAAGAAGAAATGCTTATCAAAGATAAAGCTAAAACAGTGCCTGGGATTGCGTAACCTATTCCCGCAAGATTTGTTATTAGTCCTAGTAATAAGCTTTTATTTGGGCGTCTGGCTAAGGAAATTATTAAGGAGAATAGCATTGCTATTAATGCAGTTAAAAGTCCTAGACTTATGGTCCTTAATGATAGGCTAAGTAATTCCATAGATAACCCTTTTTGAATTAGATCTACATTAAGTAGAACCCAAAAACATGGAATCCCAAAAGAGAAAATTGGAGGAAATAAAGATATGATTATTGCTAAAAAAGCTCTAGTTTTTTTTAATTCCCATCCTTGAGAATCTTTTGATGCAGGATTTTCACTCCACCTCTTTGATTTTCTTCTTGATAACTTTTCGAAAATAATTAAAGTGAAAATCATTAATAAGGCTACCAATGATAATCCAATAGCACTTTTTGGATTACCCTCAATTATCCAATTTTCAGCTATACCAGTAGAAATACTGGGTATGTTTAATAATGCAAATGTACCTAACTCATTCATTACTTCCATACACATTAAACTTATTCCTGTTATTAGTGCAGGGAACGCCATTGGGAAAGCGATTTTAAAGAAGCTCCTCCAAGGCCCTACTCCCAATCCTCTACTAGCATTGATTTGATTAACTCCAAATTTATTAAAACTTTCGTTAGCAAGAATGAATACATATGGATAAGTAGAAATTGAAAGTATTAATACCCCCCACCATAAACCAGTTACCTGATACCCAAAAATACTTCCTAAATCCTGCAAAATAGCTGTTATTAGATATGCTGGGGCAGCTAGTGGAACTAGCTGACAAATACGGAGAACTTTTCTGAACTTAAAATCACAATTTGAAAGTAGCCATCCATTTAAAGTTCCTAACCCGCCACCAAAAAAACTTGTCAGTATTAGAACTTTTAAAGTACCTAATACCTCTTCTCCTCCTGCAATACCTAATGAAAAATTTCCACTAATGATGTAATTAATTCCCTCTAGAAGAAAATTGGAAATTGGAATGATTACTAAGAGTGAGACAATAAACGCAGTGAAATAAAGAAAATTTAATTCTGTTAATGTTTTTTTTAACCCTTTAATGCGTATTTTCAAAAATTAATTAAATCCTAATATGAACTCTAATCTGAATTAAATCTACATGATGACAGTTGATTTTTAATAGTTTGGTGATCTAAGTTTTTCCCAATTAAGACTATCTTGTTAGATTTTTCTTTTGTCCATTCCTCATCATCTAGAGAAAACCGCTTTCCAGATAGGTGAAAAATATGTTTTCTTTCACTTTCCATAAACCATAATATTCCTTTTGCTCTAAATACATTTTGTGAGATTTGATTATCTAAGAAATATTGAAACTTCCTTAAGGAGAATGGTTCAAATGTCTCATAAGAAACTGAGGTAAAACCCTCGATATTATTGTTCAAATCGTGGGAATGAGAAGAGTGATCGTGGGAATGAGAAGAGTGATCGTGGGAATGAGGAGAGTGATCGTGGGAATTTTGTTCTACATTTTTTTTGTTTTTCTCTAATTCAAAAGTATCTGTCTCAAATAGACCCACACTCATTATTGTATGTAATGCAACTTCACTATTAGTTGATCTCAAAATCCTTGGTTCTTTTTTTATTTTATTTATAACCTCTTCTATTTTCTTTAATTGTTTTTCATTTACTAAATCAGATTTATTTAGAAGAAGGATATCTCCGTATAAAATTTGAGAATAGGCGACACTTGTATTATTAATTTCAAAATCAAAATTTTCTCCATCAATGACTGTGATTATCGAATCTAATCTTACTTTTTCTCTCAGATCACCAGCCGCAAAAGTCATAGCTACTGGTAATGGATCTGCTAATCCAGTTGTTTCAACAATCAAATAGTCTAATTTTTCAGCTCTTTCTAAAACTTTAGATACGGTATTTAATAATTCGCCATTAATAGAGCAACATATACATCCATTATTTAATTCGATCATATCTTCTGAGCCTTCTATTATTAATTCATTATCAATTCCGATTTCTCCAAATTCGTTGACTAAAACAGCTGTTTTAATACCAACTTGATTTTTTAAAATATGATTCAGAAGTGTAGTTTTGCCAGAACCTAAAAATCCACTAATAATAGTAACTGGCAATAAATTTTTAGACATTTTGACTAGTTGAAAACAAGTTTATATTTTTATTGATCGAAAATTTTGTTGATTTCCGAAGCTAATGTTTGATCCAGATTTGTAATACCTCCTAGATCATGTGTATTTAATTTAATTATTACTTTTGCATAAACATTCTCCCAGTTAGGATGATGATTATATTTTTCACAGATTAAAGCAACCTTAGTCATGAAAGAAAAGGCTTCAATAAAATTAGCGAAGTTAAATTCTCTTTGGATTTGTTTAGATTTAATTTCCCAGCCAGGTATCTTGACAACTAATTCATTCAATTCTTCATCTTGCAAAATGTATGGTTCCATTAAATAAGAAATCTGACTTATTACATTATAAATAACTTACTTTTTCTCACCAATTATATGTACATTTATGATTCTTTCCTTTTGATCAAATCGATGTTCCCATAAATAAACTGCTTGCCATGTGCCCAGCATAATTTTCCCGTCTTGAAAACTCAAAGATAAACAAGTGTTTGTTAGGGATGTTTTAATATGTGCTGGCATATCGTCAGCCCCCTCTTGATAATGTTTATAGGATATTTCTTCTCTAACCCTTGATAAGGTTAAGTAGGAATCATAGGGAACTATCGATTGCATATACTTTTTTAGGTCTCTTAGCACATTTGGATCTGCGTTCTCATTAATAGTTAGACTGCAACTTGTATGAAGTGAAGTTAAATTTAAAATTCCGGAATGAAAATTATTTTTTTCAATACAAAAATTCAAATCATATGTGATATCAATAAAACCCTCGCCATGGGTTAAGAATTTTAATTTTGAAAATATTTGTTCCATTTAAGGTAAAACTTAATTAATCAATATCCTATTATGGATAAGATGTATGTTTTACTGCAGATATTAAAATTTTTATCTTAAAATAAATTTAATTTCCATTTAAATCTTTGGCTGAAACTCATTGGAATAAATTGGGTGCTTACCTTAAAGAAACACAAATATTAGGTTCAATCCAAAATACACTTTATTGGGATCAGAATACTGGAATGCCAAAGAAAGGTGCTTCTTGGAGGTCTGAACAACTTACTTATATTGCAAAAGTATTGCATGAAAGAAATTCTTCCGAGGAATTTTCTAATTTGATACAATCTGCTAAAAATGAACTAGCAGATATTGAACGAAATTCCGATAACCAACTTTTCATAAAAGATAAAGAGAGAAATATTAGTCTTTTATTAAAGGAATTCAATAGAGAAAGAAATTTAGATCCCCAATTAGTTGAGTCTCTAGCAAAGGCAAAATCTAAAGGATATGAAAGCTGGCAAGAAGCTAAGGAAAAATCAGATTTTAAAATTTTTCTTCCTTTCTTCGAAGAATTAGTCAAATTGCGGATTGAAGAGGCAAAACAAATATCAGATCAATATTCACCATGGGAAACTTTAGCCCAACCCTTTGAGCCTGAATTAACTTTAAAGTGGCTGAATAAAATGTTTCAGCCTTTGAAAGATACTCTCCCAGAGTTGATTAGAGGGATTAATAAATCTAAGAAATATCACTGGGATTTGAGTCCAGAATCTCAACATAATTTATGTTCTCAATTACTTGATGAGTTTGGGAGAGATAAAGATCTAGTTGTTGTTGGTAAATCTCCCCATCCTTTTTCGATTACATTAGGGCCTAATGATTACAGGATCACGACAAGAATTGTTGAAGGTGAACCATTATCAAGTTTTTTAGCAACTGCGCATGAGTGGGGGCATTCTATTTATGAGCAGGGTTTGCCATCTCAAAGTCATCAATGGTTTGCTTGGCCTTTAGGTCAAGCAACCTCTATGGGTATTCATGAAAGTCAATCTTTATTTTGGGAAAATAGAATAGTTAAATCCAAATCTTTTTCAAAAAGATTTTTTAACAAATTTGTTTCGGCTGGATGTTCTCTTGATAATTATTTAGAACTATGGAAATCTATTAATCATTTGGAAGCAGGATTAAATAGGGTTGAAGCGGATGAATTGACTTATGGCTTACACATATTAATAAGAACCGAACTTGAAATAGATTTAATTGAAAGAGGGTTACCTGCTGAAGATATTCCAACAGAATGGAATAAAAGATATGATGAACTCCTAGGAATTAAACCATCTAATGATTCAGAAGGTTGTCTTCAAGATGTTCATTGGAGTGAAGGGGCGTTTGGATATTTCCCCTCATATTTGTTAGGACATGTTATAAGTGCGCAATTATCTTCTCAAATGGAAAGAGACATAGGTTTGATTGACAACTTAATTGAAAATGGTGAATATCAAAAGATCATCTTTTGGTTAAAAAATAATATACATAAATATGGCAGATCAGTTAATTGTATGGAGTTGGTAAGAGATGTAACTAATGAAGAACTATCGCCAAACTATTTTACTAATCATTTAAGGTCTAAAATAAATGATTTTTGCTGAAACATTACTTTTAAAGAATTTGGTTAGGTGTGAGGATGTAAGATAAACAAAAATAATTTCTTGATGGCAAATCTAAATCAGCCCCCAAGCAGGGTTACCCCAAATTTATTGCACATACTAAATGCTTTCACTGACAGCTCAAATACAATAATAAACACTATTGTTGAATTGAACTCTAATACCATAAATAAATATGAATTAATTACAGAAACGGGCCATCTTAAACTTGATAGGGTAGGTTATTCATCACTTGCGTATCCTTTTGCTTATGGATGTATTCCAAGGACATGGGATGAAGATGGAGATCCGCTTGATGTAGAAATTGTTGGGGTAACTGAGCCATTGATACCCGGATCTATTGTGGAAGCAAGGATTATTGGGGTGATGAAATTTGATGATGGTGGAGAGGTCGATGATAAGGTAATAGCGGTTCTCGCAGATGATAAAAGAATGGATCATATCTCAAGTTATGAAGATCTTGGAGATCATTGGTTAAAAGAAACAAAGTATTATTGGGAGCACTACAAAGATCTAAAAAAACCAGGAACATGTACTGTTAATGGTTTTTTTGGGATAGAAGAAGCTGTTAAAGTGATTAAAGATTGTGAAGAGAGATACAAAAAAGAAATTGATCCAAAATTAGTAAATTAACTAATTTTATTTTTCTCTAAATTTTTCAAATATTTCGCTTAGTATTTCTTCGGCACCTTGCTGCTTTAATTTTTTAGCTAGTTCTTTGCCTACTTCTTCGGGATCATTAATATTGCCAATATATTGATCTTTAATAAGCCTTTTTCCATCAAGAGATGCAACCATACCAGTAAGGCAAAGTTGTTCAGTCTGAATTTTACTATTCACACCTATTGGGACTTGGCATCCACCTTCAAGCTCTCTTAAAAAAGCCCTTTCTGCTAGACATCTTTGACTGGTGGGTTTATCTTCTAAGATATTTATAATTTCTAAAACTTTTTTATCATCAGATTTACATTCAATGCCTAGAGCTCCTTGGCCAACGGCATGAAGGGAAATTTCACTAGGTATAATCTGGTGAATTCTTGATTCAAAGCCCAATCTCTTTAAACCAGCGGCCGCAAGAATTATACAATCAAATTCCCCGGCATCTAATTTTTCAATTCTTGTAATAACATTTCCCCTGATATCTTTGAAAACAAGATGTGGGTACTTATTTCTTAATTGTGCAAGTCTTCTTAGAGAGCTTGTTCCAACAATAGAACCTTCAGGTAAAGTTTCTAATTTATAACAGTCATTTTTTTTGCTTACTACTAAAGCATCTGCAGGATCTTCCCTTTTTGTAATGCACCCTAATTGAAGACCATTAGGCAAATTGGTTGGTAAATCTTTCAGAGAATGTACTGCTATATCTGCATGGCCTACTAGCATTTGTGCTTCAAGTTCTTTTGTAAATAAGCCTTTGTCGCCTATTTTTGCTAAGGCTACATCCAGGATTTTGTCACCTTGAGTTGCCATAGCTTCAATAGATACCTCTAAATTAGGAATATTCTTTTCTAGTTGATCTTTAACCCATAAAGTTTGAACCATGGCTAGTTTACTTCTTCTACTAGCTATTTTCAGCTTAAAATTTGTCATTAAATATTATTTTGAGTTTGAATTAAAATAAAGTCGAATTTATTTTAAGCTATTCTTTTGCAAGTTTTTAAAGCTGAATATTATACTTAACTTTTTTTATTTTATATATTCTTTTAAAACCCCATTTCGATTTGGATGTCTAAGTTTTCTTAGGGCTTTTGCCTCTATTTGTCTAATTCTTTCTCTAGTCACATCAAAAATCTGGCCAATTTCTTCAAGAGTTTTCATTCTTCCATCATCAATTCCATATCTCAATCTGAGAACGTCTCTTTCTCTTGGACTAAGAGTGGCTAGAACTCCTTCCAAATCTTCTCTTAATAAAGTTTTAGAAACATCTTGCTCTGGATTTTCTATATCAGCCTCTATAAAGTCTCCGAGTCTTGAGTCTTCTTCCTTCCCTATTGGAGTTTCTAGAGAAATAGGAAGTTGAGCACTTTTAGCTATAAATCTCAATTTTTCAATTGTCATTTCCATACTCTCAGCGATTTCTTCTTCGCTTGGTTTCCTGCCAAATTCTTGGCTAAGAACTTTTGTAGTTTTTTTAATTCTGGATATTGTCTCGTATAAGTGAACTGGCAATCTAATAGTTCTACTTTGATCCGCAATTGCTCTTGTAATGGCTTGGCGAATCCACCATGTTGCATATGTAGAGAACTTATAACCTTTTTCATGGTCAAATTTTTCCGCTGCCCTAATTAGACCCAAACTTCCTTCTTGGATTAAATCTTGAAATGATAAACCTCTGTTCATATATTTCTTAGCAATGGAAACAACTAATCTTAAATTTGATTGAACCATTTTTTCTTTAGCTCTCCTCCCTAAGAGAAGTCTTCTTCTAAATTTGGAAAGAGGCATATCTATTAACTCGGCCCATTCTCTAACTGATGGGAAATGTCCTTTTTCTGACTCATATTGAGTTGCCAGCTCTTCTAATTGGAGTAAGTCAGCAATTTTTCTTGCAAGCTCAATTTCTTCATCTGGTCTTAAGAGTCTAATTCTTCCAATTTCCTGTAGATAAACTCTTATTGAATCTTCAGTGTAGATACCTTTTGGCCCAAGTTTTATATTCCCAAGCCCTTTATCTTCTTCTTCAGAATCACTAAATTCATTATTATTTTCAATACTGCTTTCGTCTAACTCTGAAGATGTATGTAAATTTTGAATATTTTTATTATTATCTCCTTCAACTACTGTTTCTAAATTTGTATTAATTTTTTTATTAATCTTTTTTTTTGAACTAGGCTTGGAATTCTTCGATTCTGCTGCGACTGGACACATAATTTACTCCTTTCTAAGGTGAATTTAACTAGATAAAATTTTATTTAGGGCTAATTTGAACATTTAGTAGTAAAGTCACCCTTAATGTTTAAAAAACTTTTTCAAAAAATTGGAATAAGAAAAGTTTTCTAAATTGTTGAAAAATTTAAATAGTGCTATAGATTACCTAAAGTAAAAAGTCTTGGGATTTCTCAGACAGGCAGATCATTTTTGAATTTTCAGTCAATGATCAAAGCTTCATGTCTCCCTTAAGAGCAGGATACTTACAATGTGCAAAAAACACTTTGTGGAATGTTCAACAATCCAATACTAAGAAAAAGTTTTGAAGCCGGCAAGTAATCAGTTATTGAATATCTCCTACAAATTAGAAATTGTGCTTGATATAGGTAGTAGTAATGAAAGCTTTTACTATTTAGATGGAAATAATCTTGGGGCAGAAGTTGGAGATATCGTAAGTGTGAGACTAAGAGGGAGATTATTGAATGGGTTGGTGATTTCAAAAAAAAACTTTTCGACAATCAATAATGATGAAGCAAATATTACTGGAGGAAAAAGCATAAGATATTTGTTTGTTGAAAGTATTTTGCAGAAAAAAGTAATTGATGACTCTTGGAGAGAATGGATAGAGTCCCTAGCCTCTTTTTATATGGTTAGTAATTTAAAAATGTTTAAAACTGCATTTCCTCCTGGTTGGATTGGTAAATATAAGAATTTTTCTAAAGGTTTAAAAGATCAAATATGGATTGAAACTAAAAAAGAATTTGATATTGAGAAAAATGGATTAACCAAAAAAGAATTTTTTTTAATGAATACTTTGTCTGAAAAAGGGAATTGGCAAAGTGCATTAATAAAGTCTGGTTTTAATTACACTCTAATTAACTCAATGGTCAGTAAAAATTACCTTGTTAAATCTAAAAGAAAAAAAAATATAAATACTAAATTAAATTCCTTTTTAAATGATGATATTGTAACTAAAAAACCAAATCTTACAAATGAGCAAAGAATTGCATTTCAAGAATTTCAAAAAATGAAACCAGGAGATGTTTTGCTTTTATGGGGCGAAACAGGTTCAGGGAAAACAGAAGTTTATATGAGAATTGCTGAAGATCAATTTCTTAAGAAAAAAAGTTGTTTGATATTAGCCCCAGAAATCGGACTAATTCCTCAACTTATTGATAGGTTTAGTCGGCGATTTAATAATATCGTTTACGAATATCATAGTAACTGTTCTCCCAATCATAGAACTGTGGTTTGGAAGAAAATTAATAATTCTAATGAACCTTTAATAGTAATAGGAACAAGGTCCGCAGTTTTTCTTCCAATGAAAAATCTAGGATTAATAATCATGGATGAAGAACATGATGTTTCTTATAAACAAGATAGTCCTATGCCTTGTTATGACGCAAGAGAGATTGCTATTGAAATAGTAAAAAGGAATTCTGCAAAGTTAATTTTTGGGAGTGCAACCCCATCAATGAAGACTTGGAAAAAGTGTATTTTTGAAAAGAATTTTAAATTAATAAGAATGATTCAAAGGATATCTAGTAATGAGATTCCTGAGATAAGAATTATTGATATGCGGGATGAGTTCAAGAAAGGAAATATGAAAATTTTTTCTAATGAATTATTACAATTACTTCCTCAATTACGCTTAAAAAAAGAGCAGGCAATAATTTTGATCCCTAGGAGGGGGCATAGTGGGTTTTTAAGTTGTAGAAATTGCGGATATTTAATAAATTGCCCTAACTGTGATGTTCCTTTATCAGTGCATCTCGGTTCACAAGGGAAAAAATGGTTAAACTGTCACTGGTGTAATCATAAATCGAGATTGATCAATCGTTGCCCAGATTGTCATTCAACTGCCTTTAAACCTTTTGGAATAGGTACACAAAGGGTAATAGAGTTTTTAAATGAAGAATTTCCTGATTTAAGAGTACTTCGCTTTGATAGAGATACAACCTCAGGAAAAGATGGTCATAGAGATATTCTTTCAAAGTTCTCTAAAGGTGATGCTGATATTCTTGTGGGAACTCAAATGTTGGCAAAAGGGATTGACATCCCCAATATTACTCTTTCAGTAGTTATTGCAGCAGATGGGTTGCTTCATCGTCCAGATATTTCGGCAGAAGAAAAATCATTACAATTGTTTTTGCAATTAGCTGGCAGGGCAGGCAGGGCTCAAAAAAAAGGAAAAGTAATTTTTCAAACATATAAACCTAACCACCCGGTAATTTCGTATCTTCAGAAAAGAGATTATGAAAGATTCTTGAATGAAAACTCTAAATTGAGAAAAGATGCTAATTTATTTCCATTTTGCACGATTTGCCTTCTTAAATTATCAGGTGAAAATTATGAATTAACTGAGTCAATTGCAATAAAATTAGCAAAATATATACTCAATTTTTGTGAGAAAAAGAACTGGAAATTAATTGGTCCTGCTCCTAGTTTAATTGCTAAAGTGGGTAAAAAATTTAGATGGCAGATATTAATACATGGTCCTGAAGGAACAAAGATACCTTTACCTGATAGATCAATATTATGGAAACTTATTCCAAAAAATGTTTTTTTAACAATAGATGTTAATCCAGCAGAGTTGTAATTACTTTGATGGGAGTTGAGGTAAATCTGAACCTAATTTAAATCTATAGAATCTTAATAAATAAGCAAATATTATAATTACAAAAATAATAGATATCCCAATCAAAAGTTTGTTGAGGCTCCAGTAAGAAAATTCAAGACTATTTATCTGCCCTTGATTTAAATTCCAAATTATTAGATTTTTTGTGATTTCTAACTTTGAATTATTTTTATTGATAAGGATAGCTTTATTAGGGTGAATAATTTTCAAAATGAGTTCTAAATTATCAATACCTTGAATATGATTTAGATCCAAATCTAACCTGTAAAAGTATTTTTTAAAAAAAATGAAGTTTTTTTGAGTGGTATTAATTTCTATATTTGTTGATTCTCCCGCTAACTCTCCAGCTGTATTTTGGGTAATTTTAAGAACTTGCTTTGTATCTTCTAAATTTAGATTTTTATGTTTCAAAGAAAAGGTTGATTCGTCTTGTTCAATTTCTGCGTCGGGGAAAATATCTTTCATCTTCTCTTCAAATTTTAATTGCCATGGAAATTTCTTTATGTATTTACTTTCTATCACAAATTTATTGGTTATTGAATCAAGTTCACTAAGGTCAAGGGTATCCTCAATTTTAACGCAGCCACTTAAAAGTGGAATTAATAATAATAGTATTAAAAAAATGATCAGTGAAAAGCCTCTCTGAAAGGGTTTTGTTTCACCAGTTGGTGTCTCAGTTACATTAATAAATTTTTTTTTCTTCAATTCTTCCCTTTTTTTGCGCAGTGAGTTAAGAGATTTTTTATTTAGAGATGGGTCGCTTTCAAACTGTACGTTCCAATTTTCTGGCTTTTTAATATCAGGAGAGTCTATAACTTCCATCAAATATTTTGCATTTTCTCTAGTCTTATTATCGTAAGATTTTAGAAGTTCTTTACACAACCTTTTAGCCTCCTCCTTTTTATTGATACCACAAAGAGCAGTAATTAAGATTGTTCTTAAATTTACTCCCTCTTTGCTTGATGAAGGGAATGATTCGATTATGGGCAAAAGAAATTCAATGCAATAATGATACTCACCTTTAGCTAAAGCAAGTTCTACTATTTCTAAAACTTGCTCATAAGTTTTCATTTTTAGGCGACTATCATTGTACCTATTCCGGAATTTGTAAAAATCTCAAGAAGTAATGAATGCTCTATTCTTCCATCAATTATGTGAGCTGCTTTGACTCCTTGGGCTAAAGCTCTTATACAGCATTCTGTCTTTGGAATCATACCTTCAGTCACTATTTTTTTATCAATAAAATCTCTCGCTTCTTTGAGATTAGTTTTTTCAACAAGACTATTTTTGTTATTTTTTTCTTTTAAAATCCCTTGAGTATCAGTAAGAAGAATAAGTTTTTCTGCATTTATTGCAGCAGCAATTTCTCCAGCCACAAAATCTGCATTGATGTTATGGGAAATACCTTCCAAGGTTGATCCAATGCTAGAAATAATTGGGATATATCCTTTAGAAATAAGAGGATCTAATATTTCAGGATTGATTTTTGTAACCTCTCCTACTAACCCATGGCTCCCATCTCCTAGTTCTCTAGATTGAATTAAGTTGCCATCAAGACCTGATATTCCCACAGCTAAGGTTCCAGTTTTATTAATGCCTTTTACAATTTGTTTGTTAACTCTTCCCATGAGAACCATCTCGACAATTTCCATTGTTTTTTGATCAGTAATTCTTAATCCATTTTCAAATTTAGGAGATATTTCTAATTTCTTTAACCAATTATCAATCTCGGGTCCACCTCCATGAATCACTATCGGACAAACCCCAACGGTTGATAAAAGTGCTATGTCTCTAAAAAAAGCATTTTTTAAATTATTATTCTCCATAACAGAACCGCCATACTTGATAACAATTTTCCTACCTGAGAAACTTTGTATATATGGAAGTGCTTCGCTTAATATTGATACTCTTTGAGAATCATTCATTATTAAAATTCATTAAAACTTGATTGAATTGAGAAATTTGGTTTTTACAAATATATCCCTATATTCAATAAAAGAGAATAAAATCAAATTCTTTTTTATTATCGTCGATAATAAATTCTGATTCAAGACCTTTAACGAAAAATCTGTTTAATCTTTCTTGTTTTTCAATCCATTTTTCTAGTGGGACAGCGTTTAATTCGAAACGCATTCTGAGACCATTTTTTTCTTCCTTTGTAATTTCTTCTATTTCTTTTAATTGAGGGGGGTTATCCTCATCCCACAAATTTAAAGATTCTAATGACGATTCAAGATGAGCTTTTATCCCATACCTCCATCTTGTAACATCTTTAACTAGTGCTGTTAATTCTTTTGGTCTATTAAATTTATTTGTCACAAAATTTGTCTTGTCAAACAACACTACAGGAGGTATTTCGGAAGTCTTTAAGCCTAATCCAATTAGAAAAATAGGTACTCCATAAAAAAAAGTCGGTACACTTAAATTCACTGAGTCTGTAAAATAAGCAGTCATTCCAACAAAAGCTAATATACCCCCAGTGGTTACGATTAAGTTTCCAGGCGATAAGTATTTCTTCATTTTGATTTAGTAGAATGAGTTTTAAATGGGCTAACAAGTATTATGCAAGATTCTAATACTGCAAATCAAGGAGATTTAATTTTTAAACTTGATCAAGATAGAGCATGGCTACTAGAAAATCTTGATAAGGGTAAATGGCCAGAAATCAGAAGCGAGCTTGCTGCGCTTGAAAGAAAAATAAGCAAATTAATTATAAGTGTTCAAGAAAATAATGTTGGCATTTGATTTAGAAAGGTATTTCGTCAACTTCAGGTACTAAAGGTGAACTATCCCAACTAGATTTTTTGGTGGTTTCTTTATTTTCAAATGACTCGTTATTTTCTTTTTGATCAGAATTAATAATTTCAACTGGCGATATTTGATGAATCTTTGAAGCTGTAAGTTCTGGTTGCTTTTCTTTTGTTCCGTCTTTTCTAGTGACAGAATTCATCTTTAGACGTCCCTCAATAACAATATTTTGCCCCTCCTTTAGTTCATCTACCATTTCTTGGGCAATATTTCCCCATCCTATGATCTTGAGATCTCTAGTTGGATCTTCACTACGTAATCCTTTAAAATTAACTATCATTTCTGCAATTGGAGTTTGGTTTTCTTTGGTATACCTCATTTGGGGAGCGCTATTAATTACCGCCTGAATTAAACAATGATTCATTACTTACTATTTAATTAAAGACATACTGATGCAGAATCAAGAAAATTGCTATAAAAATGTTTGGATCCTATCAGGAACTTCGGATGGACCTGTAATAGCTAATAGGCTTCTTGAACTTAATTATTCAGTCTTTGCAAGTGTTTTAACTTATAAGGCAGGGCAAGCTTATATTGGAAATCCAAAGTTACATATCATTACGGGTAAATTAAATAATAAAGATCAAATAATTAATTTCATAAAAAAAAATAAAATCACATGCGTTGTTGATGCTACTCATCCGTTTGCTGTAATAATTTCTAAAAATCTTAATAATGCATGTAAAGAGATTAATATACCTCTTTTACAATTTGAGAGGAAATCTCTAATAGATAACACTAATAATTTTTTTTATATTGACGATTTGAAGGATATAAATAACGTTTATATAGAAAATAAGAATATTCTTTTGGCAATAGGATCAAGATTCCTTAACGATACAGCAAATTATTATATGAATTGTAAAGCAAATGTATTTACAAGGGTACTTCCAACTTATGAGAGTATAACTAAAGCTTTTGGATCATGTATTAAAAATTCAAACATAGCGATACTTGAACCGAGTAAAAATAAAAGAAGCATTTTAGAAAAAAAACTTTGTGATTTTTGGGAGATAGATTATGTTCTATGCAGAGAATCTGGAAGTTATTCTCAGCAAAACTGGGAGAATATAGTTTGTGGAAGTGAAATGAAGTTATTTTTGGTTAAAAGGCCGAAAGTTAAAAATGATTATTCTTACTCTTTTGATCAATATCACAAATTGATAAATCACATAATTAAAAATATTGATAATTAATTTATTATGGAAGTATTAGTTATGATCACAACTGAATCCAGTAAAGCAAATGCTTTGCGAATGGCTAAATTACTAATACAAAAAAAACTTGCAGCTTGTGTTTCGATAAAGGAAATTTTTTCAATTTATAAGTGGGATGATGATATCGAAGAAACTAAAGAGTTTGAAATCATCATAAAAAGTAAACTAGAATTTCAAGATTATTTAATTGAATTTTTAAATAAAAATTCCACATATGATATCCCTCAGATTATTTACAAAAAATACCATGCTGAGATGAAATATTGCGATTGGTTGAATAAGACTATTTGATTGAATTTATTTTATTAACTCTTTAAGATCAATATCTGATCTAGATCCTAATTGTGTAATTATTTGTCCCGCACAAATTGAAGCTATCTCTCCGCATTTTTTGAGGGAACAATTATTTATTAATCCATGGATAAATCCTCCCGCATAGATATCTCCCGCTCCTGTAGTATCAATAATCTTGCCTTTCGTTATTGACTCAATTATTTCAACATTATTTTTGTTAAGTATGAGAGAACCATTGCTACCTAAAGTTACTATGACTAATTCACATAAGGAAGATAGGTCTTCTTGGCAGCTTGCTAATTTATCCTTTTTAAATAGACTTAACACCTCGGATTCATTACAAAAAATAATATCTACATATTCATCAATTAATTTCAAGAAACTCTCACGATGTCTATCTACACAAAATGAATCAGACAATGAAAGGATTATTTTTGTATTAGATTGTTTTGCAATTTGGGCGGCTTTAATAAAAGCTTTTTTAGCTAATTCGCTGTCCCATAAATACCCTTCTAAATATAAGTATTTACTCTCTTCAATCATAGTAAAGTCAATGTCTTTTGGTTCAAACTCTATAGATGCTCCTAGGTAAGTGCACATAGTTCTTTGTGCATCAGGTGTAATCAAAATAATTGAATGAGCTGTTGAAGCACCTTCAATAGTGGGTGGAGTATTAAATATAGTTTTACTTTGTTTAATATCTTCAGAAAAGAAATCTCCAAATTGATCATCTTTCACCCTTCCAATAAACTGAACATGATTACCTAATTCTGCTAAACAAACAACGGTATTTGCTGAGGATCCCCCTGATATTTGTTTGATCACATTGCAATTTTCTAACAATCTCTGAGATTCATCAGAATTAATTAGATTCATTGATCCTTTATCCAGATTATTTATCTCAAGAAACTCATCTTCAATATTTACAATAATATCTACTATTGCGTTGCCCAGGCCAATGAGATCTAACGTTTTATTATGTTCAAAATTTCTAAAGGATTCTTTCATTAAATTTGGAACTAAATTATCTTAGAAGTGCTCTTTTAGGACCATGAATTGGGTCTTCAATTACTATAGTTTGATCTCTATTCGCCCCCAACGAGACAATGGCAATTGGAACCTCCATTAATTCAGCTAAAAATCTGAGATAATTCATAGCATTCTCTGGGAGATCAGATAGTTTTCTACAATCTGCAGTTGAACATTGCCAACCTTTTAATTTTTTAAAGATTGGCTTACATTTTTTTAAGTCATCTGAATTTGTAGGAAAGTAGTCTATTTTCTCTCCATCGAGATCATATGCAATGCAAACTTGAATCTCATCTAATTCATCTAACACATCTAGTTTCGTAACGGCTAAACAATCAAGACCATTTACGGATACAGCATATTTACCAATAACTCCATCAAACCAACCACATCTTCTCCTTCTCCCAGTAGTAGTTCCAAATTCACTGCCTCTATCACAGAGTTGGTCATTAATACTCCCTTGCAATTCCGTTGGGAAAGGGCCCTCACCTACTCTTGTGGTATAAGCTTTTGCGACACCTATGACTCTATCAATTAGGGTGGGACCGACTCCAGCTCCAATACATGCCCCTCCAGATATAGGGTTTGATGAGGTAACAAAAGGATAAGTCCCATGATCTAAGTCGAGTAAAGTACCTTGAGCACCTTCGAAAAGAATATTCTTTTTATTCTTTGAGGCTGTATGGATAGTTCTCGTACAGTCAACAACATGCTTTGATAATCTTTCCCCATAGTCAAGATATTCTTCAACAATATCTTCTAATTTAAGTGGTTTAATGCCATAGATTTTTTCTAGTAGACCGTTTTTTTCTCTTAGTGGAATTTCGATCACTTCACTTAGCCGTTCCTTCTTGAGTAAGTCTCTTATTCTAATGCCATTTCTTTGTGACTTATCCGCATAAGTTGGGCCAATCCCACGTCCTGTTGTCCCTATTTTTTTTGAACCTCTATCAGCCTCCATCGCTTCATCTAATATTCGGTGATAGGGCATTGTTACATGTGATGTTGATGAAATTTTTAATCCTGAGATATCAATTCCATTATCAATTAACATGTCAATTTCTTTAAGCAAGATTTTTGGATCTACAACAGTTCCTGAACCAATTAGACAAGAAGTATTTTTATAAAGTATCCCTGAAGGAATTAAATGTAATTTTAAGACTTTATCATCTACAACTATAGTATGACCTGCATTTACTCCCCCTTGGTAGCGAACGACAACATCTGCCGAACGACTAAGTAAATCCGTTATTTTACCTTTTCCCTCGTCACCCCATTGGGCTCCGATTACAACAACATTGGCCAATTTTAGAAGAGCATTATTTTTGTGCGAATATTTAATATATTCAAAAATCTTGGTTTACTTTTAAAAAGTAAATGAATTGTATCAACTTTCTCTTAGAACCATTTTTTCAGCAAGAGAAAATTCTTTGGTTAATCGCTCCTTAAGTTTATCTGGTAAAGGTCTACTTGCAAAGTTTTTGTAATGACCTGCCATAGCATTTAATGCTGTTTGCATGGTGGTAAATGATTGTGTTTTATTCACCATTCCTCTATTTCTATATCTGGAAATATAGTCAGTTATAAGTGTAAGAGCCTCACTTCTTACTTCATCTTTATTTGGAGAATCTTTTGGAGTATCAACAGCTGTTTGTAATGTTTTAACAACTGAAATTGTATCTTTTGTGTAGTCACCTGTCATAGAGGTTTTTACAGCTATAGAAGGGGAACTAAATAGGGTAAAAATAACAATTAAAGATATTGAAAAAGATATGGCTTTGGTGAGATTTTTTAAAAATAATTTTGATGTCCATTTCATTAACATAACTTAGCTCCTATAAAATAAGCTTTAAGACTTTTTATTGTACATTATTTCTGATTCGGAAATAAATGTTTTCAACAATTTATCAGTACTAATTTTAAACTTAGTATTATTTGCTCTAGATAAAAGTTCTACTTCTTTTTTAACAGAATCTCTGCCAATAATTATCTGGAAAGGAATACCAATTAATTCAGCATCTTTAAATTTCACTCCAGCTCTATCGTTTCTATCATCAAGAAGGACAGCAATTTTATTATTTAAAAAGTTGTTATAGATTTGCTCAGCAAGGTCACTTTGTATAGGATCTTTTAGATTTGTTGGAATAATAATTACTTCAAAAGGTGCAATCTGGATAGGCCAACAAATTCCCTTTTGATCATGATTCTGTTCTATAGCGGCTTGAGCTATTCTTGTCACTCCTATTCCATAACAACCCATCCATAAATTTTTTAACTTACCATCCTTATCAGAGAACTTTGCATTTAATTTTTCACTATATTTTTGACCTAGTTGGAAAATATGTCCAATCTCGATACCTTTTTTTTCTTGAAGTTCCTCGTCATTATCAACACTTATTTTATCTCCTTTTTTGGCATTCCTTATATCTCCAATTAGATAGTCTTTCGATGCAAAAGAAAATTCTTGAAAAACTTTATGGCAATTAACTTTATTCCCACCACTTATAAACTTTGAGAGGTCTCTTGCAGAATGGTCAATTATTCTTGTCCATTTTTTATCCCAATTAGAACTAGCTTTAATAGTTTTATTATCCAAATCTGGCCCTACAAAACCGAAGGGTAAATCAACTAGATTTTTTTCTATAGTATTTTTGTCTTCAATCTTTTTAAGATTAAGGAGATTTAAGTTATGCAGTTTATTGATTAGGTTAAAAAGCTTTACTTCATTAATGTGTTGATCGCCTCTTATGCATGCAAGAATTGGGACATCAAATTTACCTTCGAACTGTGCAAGGAATATTACTACTTTAATAATCTGACTAGGGTCTAAATTATTATTGTCGCAAACTTCTAGGATTGTTTTTTGATCAGGTGTTTCCAACCAATCTGCAATATTATCTTTTAGCGGAATTGGTTGAGATGGTAGAGAAACAGCTTTTTCAATATTGGCGGCATAAGAACCACTTTGAGTAAATAAAATGGAATCTTCCCCAGCATCAGCAGTGACCATAAATTCTTTAGATGAAGCACCGCCAATTGATCCACTATCAGCTTCAACCCCTACTGTCTGCAGTCCACATGATTTAAAAATATTTTCATAAGCCTTGCCTACCTTTTCATAGAAAGTAGCTAGATCGTTTTCTGAAGAATGAAAAGAATAACCATCTTTCATTATAAATTCTCTACTTCTCATTAATCCAAACCTTGGCCTTATTTCATCTCTAAATTTTGTCTGAATTTGATAAAAACATTGAGGTAATTGCTTATAGGAGTTGATGGTGTCTGATGCAATACTTGTGATCACCTCTTCGTGAGTTGGAGCTAAACCAAATTCTTTACCTTGTCTATCTTTGAGATTAAACATTATTCCTTCCCCTGCAGTATATCCTTCCCACCTTTCACTTTTTCTCCATAAGTCTGCAGGATGAAGTTGGGGTAATAGTAATTTTGTACAACCAATATTATTAAGTTCCTTATCTATTATTGTGGATATTTTTTCAATAACTCTAAGCATTATTGGCATGTATGCATAAATACCACTGTTAACTCTCCGTATATACCCAGCTTTTAAAAGTAATTGATGTGAAATAATCTCAGCTTCAGAAGGTGTGTCACGAAGTGTCCCCAGAGGAAATGAGGTTGTTACGCGCATACAAAAAAATCCTTAATAATATTTAATTTTATCAATTAAGGTGAAAAAATAATTTAAAGTGTCTTGAGTCCCTCAACGCGGCTAGTCTAAAAATATTGTTTCTGCTAACTTCTTCAGTAATGAAGTTCAGACTTTTTTAAAAGTTCATTATTACTAAACATTTTCTTAAGTTTATGGAAAATATAGATTCCAATATTTCTAGCGAAGAGGAATTAGTAGGTATTGATGAAGTTCAAAAATTCCTAAACAGATCAAGAGCTTCTGTCTATAGATACACAAATACAGATTTAAGAAATTTAAACCCTAGCTTTAATCCAAGAAAATTAAATCCCGAATTTAGAACTGATCAAAAAGATCCTTTAAAGTTTCATCCTAATGAAGTAGCAAGATTTGCAAAAGATATTTTAAGAATTAAGGAGGTTACTGTAGAAGTCTTTAATACACCTTCCTCCGCTGCTCAAAATATACTGGTGCAAATATTAGACGAACTAAAATCTATCAGGTCTTTGCTAGAAAAAGAGTAATCAAAAAGTTACTAAATCAATGTTTTGATTTATTGACATTTTGAATGTAGGATAATGATGTTTAATTATCTCCTTAATCTTTACCAATTAAGAGTTCTTGAGTTACACGAAATCAAAGCATTCTATTCAAAGTGAATCAAGCGAAGAATCTTCTCATGATTCTGCTCGTAGTGATTTTGAAAGAGATGATGATGACCCCTTAAGTATAAGGAGTTTATCAATAACATCTTTAGGTATTATGTTTGCCTTTTTGACAATTTTTTTACCTTCAATAAGCATTTTAATTGGAAGACCTTTATCTAAAGGAAACGAGATAATTCATAATCACAATTTTAAAAAAGATGGACCTTAGTTCAATACCTCCATCTCCAATGAAGGGAATAGTAAATATTGTTGTTGAAATACCTGCAGGGAGTAGGAATAAGTATGAATATTGCTCTGATGCAGGAATAATGGCCTTAGACAGAGTATTGCATTCTTCAGTAAGGTACCCCTTTGATTATGGTTTTATTCCAAATACCCTTGCTGATGATGGTGCTCCTCTTGATGCAATGGTGATAATGGATGAGCCTACTTTTGCTGGTTGTTTAATAAAAGCTAGACCTATTGGAGTTTTGGATATGCATGATTGTGGTGCATATGATGGAAAACTTTTATGTGTGCCTATGGCTAATCCTAGGCAGGATAATATAATGAGTATTAATCAAATTGCTCCTAATCAGCTTGAGGATGTTGCTGAATTTTTTAGAACAAGTAAAGGACTTGATGGCAGAACAGTTAAAATTGACGGTTGGAGGGATTTTGATGTGGTTGAAAATTTATTGAAAAGTTGTATACCTCTAAAAAAGAAAAACTTTAAAGTACTTAAGAAATCAAAATTAGTAAATTAAATTGAAAAAAATAATATTTTATAGTTATTTAAAATGCTCTACTTGCTTAAAAGCTGCAAAGTGGCTTAAAAGCAAAGATTTCGAATTTCAATTAATTGATATTGTAAAAGAACCACCAATTGCTAATTATTTAAATCTAGCTCTAAAACAATACTCTAATGATAAGAAAAAAATTTTTAATACAAGAGGTAAAGTTTTTAAAACTCTCAATCTTGATATTAATGATTTATCAAGGGAAGAAATTATTCAACTTCTTTTAAGTGATGGCAAATTAATAAAAAGACCATTTTTGATTTACGAAGGGAAAAAAGTAATATTAGGTTTTAACGAAATTCAATATGCTAAGCAATTTCTATAAATTTAAAAAATAAATACTTTATTAATTTTATGCCTGCTTCTATTAAAAGTTTTTTAAAAGAATGGGGTTTACTCATTTTATTAACTTTTTTTGTGTCTTCTTGTAGATCATTTTTCGCAGAACCACGTTATATCCCCTCTGGTTCAATGCTCCCAGAATTACAGATAAACGATAGGTTAATTATTGAAAAATTTTCTCTAAGAAACTCTTTACCAAAAAGAGGAGATATTGTGGTTTTTAACTCACCTTACTCCTTTGACGAAAAATTAATTTTATCAAGATCTAAGCCTTTACCAAAAAAAAGATATTGTTTTTTTATGAGTTTTCCTCCTATGTCTTTTATTCCTGGCTTGAGGGATCAAGCATGCGATGCTTATATTAAAAGAGTGGTGGCACTTCCAGGAGAAATTGTAAGTGTAAATATTAAGGGTGAATTAATCATAAATAATAAATTAATTCCTGAACCTTATGTCTCTTATAAATGCTCATTATCCCCGTTTAATAAATGTGGTAAATTTGAAAATATCAAAGTTCCAGAAGATCATTTTTTAGTTTTAGGCGATAATAGGTCAAATAGCTGGGATGGAAGATATTGGCCTGGAAGTAAATTTCTTCATAAAAAGGAGATAATTGGTAAAGCATATCTCAGATTTTGGCCTCTTAGTAAAGTTGGCTTTTTCAATGATTAACGCCTTTTTCTGCATCTGACTTGATCACAATAGATTTTAAAAAGGGTTTTAATTTAAAGTGCACCTGAAGCAGTTGAATCAATTATTCCTCCTAGGTGGGTTGTAATGTTTAGAGCGCTAATTAAAGGGGGCTTATTGGGATCATTAAAAAGGTCAATTATAGTTATGCCACCATTACCTTGTTTTATCATCCAAATATTTGAATAATTAATGCCAAGGATTTTGCAAATTAGAGTTTTATTGACTGCATCATGAGCGACTAGAAGGCTTAGATCATTATCATTTTGAGATGAACAAATTTTGTCAAAAGCTTCTACGGATCTTACTGATACATCTTTTATAGATTCACCTTCGGGCATTATTACTTGTTCTGGTTTATCATGCCAATTTTTTAGTAAAACAGGCCAATTTTCTCTGATTTCTGCTTCCAGTTTACCCTCCCATAATCCGTGACTAATTTCTACAAGTGAATCTATTCTTTCTATTTTTAAATCTTTGTTATTTTGAAGGATTATTTGTGCAGTCTCATAAGGCCTATGCATTGAACTTGAAAATGCCTTATTAAAAGAAATATTTCTCAAATATTCAAAAGTCTTTCTAGCTTGATCTTTTCCGTTTTCATTTAAAGGGATATCAATTTGGCCTTGAAACCTACCTTCTTTGTTCCAGTTAGTTTCTCCATGTCTTATTAGAAATATTCTGGAATCGCCAATTTGATTTGGAATATTTTTGTTTATATGAGAAGTTTGATTTAAACATTCAATTTGTGTCTTATAAGATTTATCTTTCCTTGAAATATTGAGTATCGAGAAAGAAGCATTTTCTAATCTTATTTTTCTAAAACCTTGCTTAGGCTTTCCTAATAACAAGAGTATTAAACATCTAAGAATTGCATTATGTCCTACAACTAAAATATTTACATCATCTTTGTCGAGATAAATTTTTAAAATTTCTTCTACAAAATTTGTTGCTTGAAAAAATAACTCTTGAATTGGTTTATAAGTCTTATTGTCTTTTCTTTTTAAGATTAGATTTTCTGGATCATTTTTCCATATAGGGTAAATTTCTGGAAATTTCTTTTTTATTTCATCAATTTTTAGACCAGACCATTCACTAAGATCTACCTCTAGCAAATTATCATCGAATACAATATCTTGTTTTTTCTTGAAGGTCTTTTTAATTGTTTTTGCAGTCTCTGCCGCTCTCACAAGTGGGGAGGAATAGATTTTATCGAAGTTTATTTTTGATAATGCTTTACCTGCTTTTTGCGCTTGTTCATATCCTTCATCAGTTAATAATGAATCGTCTGTTCTTCCTTGAATTAATCCTTTTGCATTGAAGCTGCTTAGTCCATGCCTAACTAAAATTAATCTTATAGCCATTATATAAATTTGAAAAATAAGATAATTTAATCATCTCATGGAGTGATTAAAATAGATACATATATATAAGTAAATTCAATGATAACTAACTACAGTTTTCAACAATATAATAAGTTATGATCTTTAAAAGTATTTCTAAGGCAAAACTCACTTTAGCTTTTATTTCTATAGTCATAACTTTTTTTGTATGGCAGCAAGGCTTAAGAGATAGTTTAAATAGAGCATCTGTCTCATTTGATATTAGCCAAAAAGAGCAAGAAATTGTTGAATTATCTGTCCAATCAATACCTGTAAATCTTAGAAAATTTTTTATCTTTAATGATCCTGTTGATCAAATAAATAAATCACTCTCTGAGGTTTCATTTGAAGAGCTAACTGAGAGAAATAAATTAATTCGAATAATTAGTTCAGAATTAAATGATCCTTTAATCTATAAAAATATATCCAAAGATCTTGAAAATAAAAACTTTAAATATCTGATTGATGAGATAGAAAAAAAATCCAATGATAATTCCTATAAACCAAATTCTGATAAATTTGATTTATTCAAAGGTGATAGATTTTTATATCACCTCTTAAGCCGGAAATTTGATTTTGACGATAGTGCATTAATAACAAAATCATTATCAAGCAAAATGTTTTTAAAATTATTAGCCATAAGACTAATACCACTTTTAACAATAATTATTGGCTCTATTCTGGCTTTGAAAACATTATGGAGAACCATATCTTTGAAAAAGTTTGGTTGGCAAGAAATTAAATCCTTAGATCTAGAATTAATAGATATGGTCTTATTAATTGCAGGTGGATTTGTTGTTTTAGGAGAAGTTGTATCACCTTTGTTTTCTATCAGTTTGGTTGAACTTTTTTCTAAAAATATCTCTAATGAATTATCTCAATCTTTAAAAATATTCTTTGGATATCTTTTTATGGCTATTCCGCCATTAGGGATAGTTTATTATCAAATTAAATCTTTGAATGGTGAATTTAATTTTAAAAAGGATTATTTACAGTTCAATATCTTGCCAATAAAATATGCAATTATTCAGGGAATTAAAGGTTGGTTAACAATTGTTCCTTTTGTTTTATTGATCTCTCTAGTTATGAATAGTCTGATCGATAATCAGAATGGTAGTAACCCCTTGCTTGAAATTGTTCTTAATAATAAGAATTACTTATCATTTTTTCTATTATTTGTAACAACAACTCTATTGGCTCCTTTATTTGAGGAAATTATTTTTCGCGGTATTTTACTACCAACTCTTTCAAGAGATTTTGGTGTAATCTCGGGCATCATAGTTTCAGCTTTTATCTTTGCATTAGCCCATTTAAGTTTGGGAGAAATGCCGCCATTATTTGTTCTAGGGATTGGATTAGCAATTACAAGAATTTCTTCAGGGAGTTTGTTTTCCTCAGTGATTATGCATTCTTTATGGAATGGATTGACTTTCTTAAATTTGTTCTTATTGAGGACATAAAGAATTTAATTTTTTACTTGCGAATCAAACAAAAAGATGTTTATTTAATTAATAACACTTCTTTTATTTAAATAATTAATCATAGATGAAACCTTATGGGAATCAACTTAATTTAAAAAAAAAAGTTTCATATAAAATTAAAAAAAATTCTGAAAAAATATCCATAATTAATAACAAATTAATACATCAAATTTTCGACACCATAAATATCTCTCTTTTGGGATTAATTTTCACCTTATTTTTCTTGTCTTTTAATAGTCAAAGAAAATGGTCAAATACATATAAAAACTTATCTAGAACAAGAGCTAACAATAATAATCTAATTGATTATATTTCTAAAATTGAGGAATTTTATATTAGTGAACTTGAGTCTATCAATACTTACAGAAAAACTAAACCTGAAGATTTAATCTATCTAAATAAACTTCCAGAAAAAAAAGAAAGTTTATTAAAGAAAAATTTAAGTAGTTTCATTAATGGTTTTAGAGATAGCAAATATCAAAGGGGATATTGATGAAAAAATACAAAAAAATTGTTCGTCTAATACCCCTTGATCAAAGAAGATTTAAATTTCTCTATATTTTTAGCCTACTACTAATATTTTGCTTGTTTGGTAGGTTAGTTAAATTGCAAGTTTTTAACGCCTCTGATTTGCAAAGGAAAGCTAGATTAATACAGTCTTCTAAAACTAACGCCTTAAAAAAAAGGAGAGCGATTGTTGATAGAAATAATCGACTAATTGCTTACGATAAACCGCTCTATAAATTATGGGCCCATCCAAAATATTTTAATTTTCCTGGTGATTCAATTAACAGAGTTCGCAGTATTGAAGAAGTTACAGAAAAATTGTCATCTATCTTGGATATAAATGGTGAAATACTCTTGAGTAAATTTAATAATAAAATGAGTGGTATTAAGCTTTTGGATAAAATTTCCGAAGAAAAGGCAGAAAAGATTAAGAACCTTCAAATAAGCGGACTTGATTTGTTTAAATATTCGCAGAGATATTATCCACAAGGGGAGCTTTACTCTAATCTTGTTGGTTTTGTTAATGATGAGAATATAGCTTCAGCAGGTTTAGAGCTTCATTTAGATAATCAAATTAAAGTTTTTAATAAAAGTAATTTAATAAAAAGAGGTGGAGATGGAACTCCTCTGCCGGATAATTCATCCCCAGGCGATTTTATTTCTGATTACAAAAGTTTAGGCCTAACTATAGATTCAAAATTACAGAAAGCGTCATTCAATGCTTTATCAAAGCAAGTAAGCAAATGGAAAGCAAAGAAGGGATTTGCCATAGTTATGGATGTTAATAATGGTCGGATTCTCTCCTTGGTTACAGTCCCGTCGTATGATCCAAATAAATTTTGGCAGTATGATCCTGGACTCTTTAAGGGTTGGTATTCTCAAGATTTATTTGAGCCTGGTTCAACTTTTAAACCTATTAATCTTGCCCTAGCTTTAGAAGAAAAAGTAATCCAGAAAGATGGAGTAGTTGAAGATAATGGAAAAATTAATGTTGGAGGATGGACACTTTCTAATTGGGATAAAAAAGGTAATGGATACATTGACTATCCAAAAGTTTTGCAGGTTTCAAGTAATGTTGGGATGGTAAAAATAATGCAAAATTTAGACCCCACAATTTATTGGGATTGGCTAAAAAATTTAGGTATAAATAAAAATTTGGAGACAGACTTATTTGAATCAACTGCTGGCCAGCTAAAGAGAAAAGATTTATTTGTAAATCAATCAATTGAGCCTGCCGTGACTTCTTTTGGTAAAGGTTTCTCAATCTCGCCACTTAAATTGGTTCAACTTCATGCGGCTATAGCAAATGGGGGTTTTGAAGTGACTCCTCATGTAACCTCAACTTTCAAAGAAAGATTTAATAAAAATCCCAAAAAACAATTTTTTTCACACGAGGTTTCTAAAACTGTTCTTGAATGGATGGAGAGCGTAGTTGATAAAGGGAGTGGATCTGGAGTAAAAATTGAGGGTTATAGGATCGCTGGGAAAACGGGCACTTCTCAAAAAGCCTTAAATGGTTCTTATTCAAGCAAAAAAGTTTGTAGTTTTGTCGCGACCTTGCCAGTTAATGATCCGAAATATGCTGTCCTTGTAGTCGTTGATGAGCCATCTAAATCATATGCATATGGTTCAACTGTCGCAGTACCAGTTGCGAAAGAAATTATCGAGAGCTTAATAGTAATTGAAAAAATACCTCCTAAGATTAAAGATCACAGAATGATTGTTAAAAAACCCTGAAATTTTCCGATTTTATAAATATTTAGTTCACTATTTGATGATTTCATCAAGAATAAAAGCTAGTTTGTGTATAGATATGTTTATTTAGACATGAAATCAATTTTAGAACAATTGTCCTCAATGACCGTTGTTGTTGCTGATACTGGAGATTTAGATTCGATAAAAAAATTTCAACCAAGAGATGCAACCACCAATCCATCGCTAATACTTGCTGCTGCTAAGAATCCTGATTATGTGAAATTAATTGATAAAGCTTTAGAAAGTTCAGAAAATGCATTGCCCCAAGGATTCTCCGAAATTGAATTAATTAAAGAAACTGTTGACCAAGTTTCAGTATTTTTTGGAAAAGAAATATTGAGAATTATTTCAGGGCGCGTATCTACAGAAGTTGATGCAAGACTTAGCTTTGACACCGAAGCTACGGTAGAAAAAGCGAGAAAATTGATCAATCTTTACAAAAATTTTGGAATTGAAAAGGAAAGAATTTTGATTAAGATTGCTGCAACTTGGGAGGGAATTAAGGCAGCTGAAATTTTGGAAAAAGAGGGTATTAGGTGTAATTTAACTTTACTTTTTAACTTCTGCCAAGCGGTGACTTGTGCCAATGCAAAGATAACTCTAATTTCTCCGTTCGTTGGCCGTATATTGGATTGGCATAAAGCTAAAACTGGTAAAACTAGTTTTGCTGGTGCTGAAGACCCTGGTGTCATTTCCGTTACACAAATATACAAGTACTTTAAAGAAAAGGGATTCAAGACAGAAGTAATGGGAGCGAGTTTTAGAAATCTTGATGAAATAAAAGAATTAGCAGGTTGCGATCTTTTAACAATTGCACCAAAATTTCTTGAGGAACTGAAAAAAGAGAAAGGAGAGTTAGTTAGAAAATTAGATCTAAGTACCCAAATAAATGATTCTATTGACTACGAATTTGAAGAAAAAGATTTCAGATTAGACATGTTAGAAGATCAAATGGCAAGTGAAAAGCTTAGTGAAGGTATTACTGGATTCAGTAAGGCTATAGAAGAATTGGAAGAGCTGCTACTTAAGAGATATTCAGAAATTAAAAATCATAATTTGATTTCTGCTAATTAAATTTAAGTTTGAATTGAAAAAGAATTAAGCCCCACTTTTTGTTAAAAGTCTTCTGATAACTCTTTTTGCTATATCTTCATAACTCATTTCTCCTGATAATATTTGAGCAATACGTTTAGGTGCTGTTTTTCTTTTGACACCTAATTGGTATCCAGTTCTAGGAAATCTATAAAATACCTGAGCTATTCTCCTCCCCCAAGCCATTGATTTCCCCCAAATGTTGTTAATTTTTTTCGTATAAAGGTTTAAATCATCTACTTTTCCTGATAGGCACTGATCTATATATTCTGCAGCATAAAAACTGCTAATTAAAGATGGTCTAATTCCTTCAGCTAAAAATGGATCACATAGAGATGCTGCATCTCCAACCGCTAAAACTTTGTCACCATTAATTGAGTGGAAGCCATTCCATATTCTTAGTTTCTTACTAATTGTTTTATGAGGAAAATCATCAAAACCGAAGCTTCTAATTACTTGTTTATTTATAGCCTGATTTTCTAGAAGACCATTATTTATAAAAGTACCTAGACCAATATTTAAGCTTTCTCTTAGGGGGAATGCCCATGCAAAACCATATTTTATAAATCCGAACTCAAATCTAACTGCATTTCTTGGTATTTCACCTAACCCTTTCAATCTTAATGAGATTGTGTTCGCAAATTTCGGTTTTCTTGGCCCTAAATTGAAATAACCCGCCCATTTCGATTGGGACCCATCTGCAATCACAAGAAATTCTGAGATATATTTTATTTTGTTATTGCAAGTAATTTCCCATTTATCATTTTTTTTTATGATTTTTTCTATCAATAACGGTCTCATTATCTGAGCTCCATTACTCAAGGACTCATTAAGTAATAATTGATCAAGCTTCTCTCTTTTAATAATCCAAAATGGGGATTCTCCAGTCAGATCAGCAGTTACATTATCTGAAGCCTTCCATCTGAATTCAACATTCTTAATTTTTGATTCTATGGAATCATTTATATCTAAAGGAAGAAATCTTTGCATTGAAGAAGCCATGCCGCCTGCACATGGTTTATAGTCTTGGGATTTTTCTTTTTCGAAAATTAAAACTGAATATCCTTTCTTTGATAGATAAAGAGCGGTGGAAGATCCTGATAAACCTCCTCCAATTATTACGACGTCAAATCCTATCAAACTTTTAGAATTTCCTTTTCTTTTTCAGACAATTTAGTTTCTATTAAGGCAATATATTTATCAGTAATTTTCTGAATTTCAGATTGATTATCTCTCGATTCGTCAATAGAAATGAGACCATCTTTTTCGTCTTTTTTTTCTTTATCAACAGCATCTCTTCTGATATTTCTCAAAGCTACTTTTCCTTCCTCTGCGTATTTAGAGGCTAATTTACAGAATTCTTTTCTTCTTTCTTCTGTTAAAGGAGGAACATTTATTCTTATTACTTTACCATCATTATTTGGAGTAATACCTAAATCACTCATAGAAATAGATTTTTCAATCGCTTGTAAACATGAAATATCAAATGGTTGTATTGATATTGTTTGTGAATCAACAGTGCTTATTGTGGCAAGTGATTTAATTGGTGTTTCTGCTCCGTAATACTCAACACTTACTCTGTCTAGCAATGAAGCATTAGCCCTACCTGTCCTAATTGTATTAAAATTTCTTTGTGTGGCTTCAATACTTTTATTCATATTTTCTTGAATTTCTTGTTCTTTCATAATAAAAAATTTTAATAAGATTTAACTAATTAATGACCCTATAGGACCCCCAGCAACAGCTTTAGAAATGTTCCCTTTTTTGAATATATCAAATACCATGATAGGGATATTGTTATCTTTGCATAGTGCAATTGCAGTACTATCCATTACTGCAATTTCATCGCTAAGAACTTGCTGATAACTGAGAGAGGAATATTTTTTTGCATCTTTAAATTTATTAGGATCACAATTATATACTCCATCAACTTTGGTCGCCTTCATAACAACTTCAGCATTTATCTCCGCTGCCCTCAGAGCCGCCGTAGTGTCAGTTGTGAAAAATGGATTTCCGCATCCACCTCCGAAGACCACAACCCTCCCTTTCTCAAGGTGTCTCATAGCTCTTCTTCTGATATAAGGTTCGGCAATTTCCTGCATTTCTATTGCAGTTTGAACTCTGGTTGCCACTCCTACTCTTTCTAATCCATCTTGAAGTGAAATGGCATTCATTACTGTTGCGAGCATCCCAACATAATCAGCTGTCGCTCTATCCATGCCATCTGCAGACCCTTTAAGACCCCTAAAAATATTCCCGCCCCCAACAACTATTGCAAGTTGGACATTATTTTCGACTACTATTGAAACATCCTCTGCAATTGACTGAACTATAGCAGGATCAATACCATAAGGTTTTTCACCCATTAGTGCTTCACCACTAAGTTTTAAGAGAACTCTTTTGTAAGCCATTCAATAATTGTACTTTTAAGACCTTAGCAAGTAAATGCACCAAATTTATTTTTTGTTCAGATATTGCTTGCGTCTTTAAACATTTCTAAACCTGCCTAAAGAAAATTTTAGATAATATTTTACTTTAATTAGAATTCGACACACTTTTGTGCTTTTATTCCTTGTTCTTTAAATGGATGTCTTATTAGTTTCATTTCTGTAACTAAATCAGCGTAATTGATAATTAAATCAGATGCCCCCCTTCCAGTTAAAACAATATGATTTTTTCTATTATTAAAGCTTTTTAAGAAAGTGATTATTTCTTCGGGTGCAAGATAACCAAGTTTTGTCGCAATATTAATTTCATCAAGAATGATTAGTTTATAAGATTCGTTTTGTATGTATTTTTTGGCTAATTGCCAAGCTTCTTGAACTAATTTTTCATCTCTTATTCTGTTTTGTGTTTCCCAAGTGAATCCCTCTCCTAATGAATGCCAAGATAAGTTTGAAGAAAAGTTTTTAAGTGCTTTTTCTTCTCCAGTGGTCCAGCCTCCTTTGATGAATTGTATTATTGCTACTTTATAGCCATGCCCTATCGTCCTTAAAGCCATACCTAAAGATGCGGTTGTCTTGCCTTTGCCATTTCCTGTGAAAACAATCAATAATCCTTTTTTTGTTTTTCTAATTTGAAGTCTTTCGGCTTGAATATCTTTTCTTTGCTGCATTCTTTTTTTATATGAGCTTTCATCGCTATCTGGTGATATCTTACCTCCCATTCCAAGTTTA
>QCCH01000006.1 GCA_003281315.1 Prochlorococcus sp. AG-347-K20
GATGGTATTACAATTACACCAGGTATCGCATATAAGGAATCTGGACTTGGAGATGTTACTGCTTTTGCAATTAAAACATCATTTAGTTTCTAATTAAATTAGTTTAGTTATTAATTAAAACTACACACTTAAAAAGACCTGCCATTAAGGTAGGTCTTTTTCTTGAAAAATATTTTATTAGTGTTAATTATTTTTTAGATATATTTAGGTGAAACTTATTTTTAAAAATATTTAAGTTTGGTAAGCTTGAAAAAAACATGTTTCGTATTAATTGAATGTCTCCAATATTTAAGTGCTTGCTCTGTAGAAAAGATATTGAAAGATCCAAAAAGACTTTTTGGGTTAAAAAAGGTCATCTCTTATGTTCGACTTGTCTGGACAACATGCATTTAGATAAAAACCTAAAGATAATCAAGATTTAGGAGAGTTTAGAAGTATTTTTTATTAAAGTAGACCTGATCCTATCCAACCAAATAAACCTTGATTTATTATGAGGAGCATAAAACCATTCATGGAGAGTTAACTGTTAGTTCTTTTAGCAATTTACCGATAATTCATGAGAATTTGATTAATATTTTGAGTATTAAAAAAAAATCCTTGAGGTCTGAAGAAATTAAAAAATAATTTCTTATTACTCAAGAATTTTTTTGATGGTTGTAATCTAATGGAATTAGATTAGGTAAATTTATGACTTTATAATAAAGTCATTTTTTGTAGGTAAATCTTAGAACCAACCAGGTATGATTTGTCCAGTAGTAACATAGGCTCCCACTGCTGCGACGAAACCTAACATTGCTGCCCATCCATTAAAACGTTCTGCTTCAGGTGTCATGATTTTAAAAATGTAAGATATGTGAATTATTGTAACAGCATTTATGAAGGTTTGTAAAGTAAATTTTTAAAATTTTTAGGAAATAGCTTAAGTTACCAAAAAAGTTGCGATAACGTAGCAATAGTGAGACATAAATGTATTGTTAATTTTGTTTCTTTACTTGGTGATCCCTGTAGGAGTTTATTTCTAATATTTCATCATTTGTAAAGGCAGGTATGACATCAAATTAAGTTATGATCTTCTTTAAGTTATTACCGACATAATACATTTTTTTATCTTCAGAGTTTTGTAGATAAAGTTCCAGTTATTAAGGAAGTATTAATAAATTTGTTAATGTTTGATAATTTAAGAAATTCAAATTATTAATTTGTTGAGATCTACAATTCCTTGGCTTTTTGGGAAAATAATAGATAAGCTATTTTCTCGTGATTAAAGAGTTAAACTTTTGTTTTAAATCTATTCGTGCTAATTAAAAAAATGTACTCAATTTAAATAAAAAAATGTGGGTCGCCTGAGATTCGAACTCAGGACCAGCCGGTTAAAAGCCGGATGCTCTACCGCTGAGCTAGCGACCCATTTTGTAAAATTGAGTACATATGGAATTATCCCTTTTTAAGGTAAAAAAAACAACTTTTTATCTCAAGTTGAACAATAGAAAAACAATTCTTAACTTATGAAATAAAAAATTAAAATTTCTCTCTAAATTTACAGTTAAAAGTTAAAATGATTTAATTAATAATAAGATTTTTAAAATGCTTAGAACAATTGTAGTTTTTGCACCCATTATCGCCGCTTTAGCTTGGGTTATATTCAATATACAAAAACCAGCAAGAGAGCAATTCAATAGGGACTTTTTGGGCAAGGATTAATCCAATTTGTTAGATAAAGAAGTAATAGTTATTGGTGCTGGACTCGCAGGATCTGAAGCTGCATGGCAAATAGCAAATTCTGGTGTACCAGTCAAACTAGTTGAAATGAGGCCTATCAAATCAACTCCAGCTCATCATACGGGTGAATTTGGAGAATTGGTTTGTAGTAATAGTTTTGGAGCTTTAAGTCCTGATAGAGCTGCAGGTTTATTGCAAAAAGAACTTAGAATTTTTAAATCATTGATAGTTCAAACAGCAGACAAATTTGCTGTACCAGCAGGTGGTGCTCTGGCTGTTGATAGATCTAAATTTAGTATCGCTTTATCTGATGCTTTATCTAATCATCCTCTTGTTGAAATTAAGAGATTTGAACAATTGGATCTCCCAAGCAAAGAAAATATAACGATCCTCGCAACTGGTCCATTAACTGCTGATGAATTGTCTTTTAAAATTCAAGCTTTTACAGGTATCGATGCGTGTCATTTTTTTGATGCCGCTAGTCCAATTATTTATGGAGATACTATTGATCAAGAAATTGTATTTAAAGCTAGTAGGTACGACAAGGGAGATCCGGCATATCTAAATTGTCCTATGAATAAAAATGATTATATCCATTTCAGAAATGAACTAATAGAAGGAGAACAAGCTAATTTAAAAGACTTTGAAAAAGAGTCAGCTAATTTCTTTGAAGCTTGCTTACCAATTGAAGAAATTGCTAGAAGAGGAGTTGATACTATGAGATACGGACCATTGAAATCTATTGGGTTATGGAATCCAAAATGGGGAGATTTATTTGATAGGGAAAATAGATTGAAAAAGAGACCTCATGCAGTTGTCCAATTAAGAAAAGAAGATTTAGAAGGAAAATTGCTAAATATGGTAGGTTTTCAAACTAACCTCAAATGGTCCGAGCAAAAAAGAATATTTAGGATGATTCCTGGTTTAGAAAAGGCTGAGTTTGTACGTTTTGGAGTAATGCATAGAAATACGTTTTTAGAATCTCCAAAATTACTTTTACCGACATTGCAATTTATGAAAAGAGAAAATCTTTTTGCTGCGGGTCAAATAGCTGGTACTGAAGGTTATGCAGCAGCAGCAGCAGGGGGCTTGCTTGCAGGAATAAATGCATCCTTATTAGCTAAGGGTAAAAAACCAGTAAGTTTTCCTGATGAATCAATGATTGGTTCTCTTGTAAATTTTATCAGTAATAAAAATCAAATATTGTCTAATCAGAAAAAGAATAAATTCCAACCAATGCCTGCTTCATTTGGTTTGGTTCCAGAACTAACTAAAAGAATAAAAGATAAAAGATTAAGGTACAAAGCTTATCAAGAAAGATCTACAGAAGTCTTGAATGACTTTAAAAATACACTAGATTCTTATTTTGAAAAAGACCACTTACTTAGCAAAATTTACTAAGATTAATTATCAGAGATCCAAAAATGGAATTAAATAAGGAAAATTTCGATGCAATTATTATTGGCTCAGGAATTGGGGGCTTAGTAACTGCTTCACAATTGGCGGCGAAAGGAGCTCAAGTATTAGTTCTTGAAAAATATATTATTCCAGGCGGGAGTGGAGGCTCTTTTAAGAGGAAAGGCTATACCTTTGATGTTGGCGCTTCAATGATATTCGGATTTGGAGAGAAAGGTTATACCAATTTATTAACTCGTGCTTTGAAAGATGTAAATGAAAAATGTGAAACTATTCCCGATCCTGTTCAACTGGAATATCACTTGCCACATAACTTTACTATTTCTGTAGACAAAAATTATGAGCAATTTATAAGCAAATTATCAGCTAGTTTCCCCAAGGAAAAAAAAGGTATCAAGAAATTCTATGATACTTGTGCAAGTGTATTTAGATGCTTAGATTCAATGCCTCTTTTATCAATAGAGGATCCAAGTTATCTTTTTAAAGTTTTCTTTAAATCTCCATTATCCTGTTTAGGGTTAGCTAGATGGTTACCAGCAAATGCGGGAGATGTTGCGAGAAAGTTTATAAAAGATCCTGAACTTTTAAAATTTATCGATATCGAATGTTTTTGTTGGTCTGTAATGCCAGCTCTAAAAACCCCTATGATTAATGCGGGAATGGTATTTACAGATAGGCATGCTGGGGGGATAAATTATCCAAAAGGAGGAGTTGGAACGATAGCAGAGAAGTTTGTTTCTGGTATTGAAAAATTTGGAGGAAAAGTTAGATATAAAGCCAATGTAACTGAAATCCTCTTAAAAGATGAGAAAGCGGTAGGAGTCAAGCTCTCAAATGGGGAAGAGATATATTCAAATATTATTGTATCTAACTCAACTAGATGGGATACATTTGGGTTAAAAGATAATACTAAAGGATTAATTTCTAGTAAAAACGTGCCAAAAAGTGAATATAAGTGGTCTGAAACTTATAAACCCTCACCTTCTTTTGTTTCGATTCACCTTGGAGTAGAAAAAAATATAATATCCGATAATATTAATTGTCATCATATAATCGTTGAAAATTGGGATGAATTAGAAAGCGAAAAGGGAGTTATTTTTATTTCTATACCTACTTTGCTTGACTCGTCTTTAGCTCCAGAAGGTAAACATATAGTACATGCATTTACTCCTTCTTCGATGAGTGAATGGGAAGGCCTATCAAGGAAAGAATATTTGCAAAAGAAAGAAAAATATTTTTCATTTCTTATTGAAAAAATATCAACTATTCTTCCTAATCTTGAACAAAATATTGATCACAAAGAAATTGGTACTCCCAAAACTCATAAAAAGTTTCTTGGAAGATATCAAGGTAGTTATGGGCCAATTCCTAGTAAAAAGTTGCTGGGACTTTTGCCAATGCCTTTCAATACTACAAAAATTCAAAACCTTTATTGTGTAGGGGATTCATGCTTCCCTGGTCAAGGCCTAAATGCAGTTGCTTTTAGTGGATATGCATGTGCACACAAAATAGGTGCAAAGTTAAACATAAACAGTTTTAAATTGCCCGACTAAAATGAACCTTTTGAAATGATAGAAAAATTTAAAACTCTTTTTTTTGTGAAAAGTTCGTTAATTTCTCTTTATTTAGCGCTTACAATTCCTATCCCCTTTGTCTCAGTTGATAGTTTGAAAATCATCTCAATTATTACATTCGTCTTAGGCCTTTATTTAATAATAAATATTACAAGTGATTATGTAGAAACTTGCGATAATAAAATTTCTTATAAAACAAGCTTTATTTGTAAAACCTTTGGAAAAAAAAATTGGGAGATTTCGTGGAAGGATATTAAGTTAATCAAATCTTTGCCAACTAGTCAGGGAAGTAAAGTTTATTACTTTAATACTTATGAAGGTGAAAACTTTCTTGTCCCGCAAAGGGTGGAAAATTTCGAAAAATTTGTATTAATTGTTTCAAAGAATACTGATATTGCTATTGATAAGATTTCTTACATATCACCATTATGGACGTATAAATTACTGACATTTCTATCAGTTTTGATGATTGTTGGTGAACTTTTTGCTTTTCTAAATTAAATATTATCAACACTGAAACGATAGCCTTGTTGTCTAACTGTGGTTATTCCCCCACCTTCTCCCAATCCAGCCTGTTCTAATTTTCTCCTCAAAGTTAATACCTGAGTATCTACAGATCTTGGACCTCCACTGAAGGGCGGCCATGCCATCCTCAAAAGCTCTTGACGACTTCTTACCATTCCTGGTGGCATCAAAAGAGCGCAAAGCAGTGCGAATTCCCTAGGGCTTAATTCTACGGGCTTCTCGCTAAGGGTAACTTGTCTTAGAAGAAGATGGACTTCTAAAGGTCCAACCTCAACCTTTTCTTGTAATCCTATCCTTCCCCTTTTTAAGAGAGTTCTGCATCGTGCTGCAAGCTCTTCGAGTCCAAAAGGTTTTCTGAGAACATCATCTGCTCCTTCATCTAAAAGATTTACTAATGCTTCAACACCTGATCTTGCCGTTAAAACTATGACTGAAGACCCCAGTTGTTGGGCTAGTCTCATTGCAGTATTCTGCTCTAGGATTTCTGCGCTAACTAATAAGTCAGGGGATTGTTCTCTGCATAAGTCAATAGCTTCTGCAGCTGTACCTACTGCTGCAGCTAAATGGCCATCTTGGCGAAGCCTTTGCACAAGTACTGTTCTAAGTGTGGGGTGAGGTTCAACAACTAGAACTCTTGACGGGGTTTGAGAGCTCGTAGGCAATTGTGAACTGCCAGGAGTTGAAGCTAAGATTTGCTCAGTTGATTGCATTCTTAATTACTGTTTGGCCAGGCAATTTTTGATTGTCTTTAATAAGGTATAACAAATGCTAAATAAAAATCAGGATTTATAGAATTATGACATCATTTGAAAACCCCAAAGCAATTCGTCACTTTCAGTCAATTTGCGATAGTTGCCAGGACTTAGTTACTCGTTTTCATACGCCATCTGATCTTAAATTATATAGTGATGGTTATCTCCAAGCATTAAGGAATTGCAGTGGTTTAGAGCAAAAAGATCAAGAGAAATTAGAAAGACTAATTGAAAGATGGATTTTAGATCCGTCAAGTTTTATTGATCCAGATGGAGATGGAAATAAAGGTTTTTTTGATAAAAAAAGTATTTAAAATATTAATTTTTATTAATCAATACAGTATTTATACTCACTAATTATCTTAAGACGCTAATTCAATTTCTATTTTTTCTTTAAGAGATCCAGAGTTGTACATCTCAATAAGAATGTCTGATCCACCAAGAAATTCGCCTTTTAAGTAAACTTGAGGAATTGTTGGCCAATCTGAATATTCTTTGATACCTTCTCTTAAAGCGAAATCACTTAAAACATCAAAAGTGCCAAATTCTACGCCTAAGGAATTTAGTATTTGAACTACATTATTGGAAAAACCGCATTGAGGCATTAATTTTGTCCCTTTCATGAAAACCATCACTGGATTAGAGTCAATCAGTTTTTGTATTTTATCTTTTGTTAGGTTGTCCATAATTCAATTTGGAGTTTCTGTTTTTAAAGCCAGTGCATGGATAGCCTCTGAAGCTAATTCTTCCTTCAAAGCAGAATACACTAGCTGGTGTTGTTTAACTAATGATAATCCATTGAATTCAGATGCAATTACAGTTACTTGCAAATGATCATTTCCCTTGAGGTTTTCAACAAATACTTGGGAACTTGGGATTTTTTTAGTGATTAATTTAATAACTTCTTTTTTCGTAATCATAATAAATTTTAATTAACCTTTGTATTTTGTCTCAACAAATCCTAGTTGGATCAATCTTTCATAAGCTTCTTTACCTTCAGGGCTATTAGGTGACATTATTCTAATTGTTTCAACAAGTAGGGGTACTGCAACCTCAGGCTTTTCAGTTTTTATATACAAAGAAGCTAATCTCTCATTTGATTCTGCCAAAATTTGTAATGTTTGCTTACCTTTCCTTTGCATTTCATTTGGTATTCTCGCATCAATACCTTTGAACGATGAATTTAGATCAGAATAAAAAGACGCGAGTTGCTTTGCTAATTTTCTAGCATCTAAGTAAAAATCCTTAGCTTTTTCAAACTCCCCGTTTTTAATATATTTATCTCCTTCTTTTATAAAATATTCAACATTTGAGATGGAAAGCTTTTTACTCTCATTTGAGAGAACCCTGAATTCTTCTGGATTCTTTATTTCTGCATGAACTTCATTTTTGTAATGAACATTTCCAAAAAATATAAATAAAATTGGTATTAATTTTAAGAATTTCATTTTCTTTTCAATTATTAAAATTCATACTAACTTATTGCAGATTCATCTACCTACATTTTTTAATGCTTTTTCTTCCTCTTGAGTCATTTTTTGATGTAGAAGTATATTAAAGTCCTTGATAGTAAAGTTTGAGTAATCATTAATTGGTATTGGTTTTCCAAAGGATAAACAAAATTCGCCTCTAAAGTTTGGCGGTATTTTGCTGTAAGCAATTCCAATTGGAATTATAGTAATAGAGGTCGTTTTTTTGGTAGCTAATCTAGCTAATCTATATAATCCTTCTTTGAGAACTAATTTTTTCCCATATCTATTAATCTTTCCTTCGGGGAAAACAACTAGTTGTTCTCCTTTTTCTATAAGATCTATCGCATATCTTAAAGCTGAGAGAGATGGCGACAATTGATTAATTGAAAAACATCCAAGTCTTTTTAAAAACCATCCTTGTATTCCTCTCATTTCGGATTTAGTAACCATAAATCTACAATCCTTTTTTGTTACCCTTCTACCCATTGCCATTGTGAGTATTAAGCCGTCCCATCTTGATCTGTGGGTTGGAGCCAAAATGATAGATGAGTTTATGGGAATCGAAAAACCATTTTTTAATATTTTCTTTTTTCTAAAAAAGAACCTCAAAACAACGTCCTGAGTAATGAACATTGCAATAAATCCCAATAAAGGGTTGATTTTATGCCAAATATTTAAGGGATTCTTCTCCAAGTTCTATTTACTATATATTAATAATTTAAGTGTTTGCCTTTTTTTATTAGCTATTATTGGGCGGTTACTAGATTGTCTAGAAACTAAGATTTTCAAAATTATGGCTACTTTAGGAGTAAACATTGATCATATTGCAAATGTAAGGCAAGCAAGGAAAACTGTCGAGCCTGACCCTGTGCAATTTGCTTTTTTAGCTGAATTAGGAGGTGCAGATTCTATAACAGTGCATCTAAGAGAAGATAGAAGACACATACAAGATAGGGACGTATTCCTTCTAAAAGAGACTATAAAAACAAAACTCAATTTGGAGATGGCTGCTACAGAGGAAATGTTAGAAATTGCCAAAAAAATTCTTCCCGATTATGTAACGCTTGTACCCGAGAAAAGAGAGGAAGTTACTACTGAAGGCGGGTTGGATTTAAAAAGTAATGCGCAATACCTTAAGAATTTTGTTGGAAATTTGAAGGATTCAAATATAGAAGTAAGTGCATTTATTGATCCTCTTGGTGAACAGATAAATTACTCTAAAGAAATAGGGTTTGACTTTATAGAATTACATACTGGAAAATATGCTGAATTATCGGGATCTGAACAATATAAAGAGCTCCAAAGGATTATAGAGTCTACACATTTAGCAAATGACCTTGGATTAGTTGTTAATGCTGGTCATGGCCTGAACTACAATAATGTTAAAAAAATTGCATCAATTAACAATATGAACGAGTTAAACATTGGTCATAGTATTGTTGCAAGGGCTTTAGCGATAGGATTAGAAAAGTCTGTACGTGAAATGAAGTCCCTTATTACATTAAATTAAATTTCAAAATGACAACATACTTTTTCGTCGCTGCAAGTGAAAAGTTTTTAACTGTTGAAGAACCACTTGATGAAATTTTGAAAGAGAGGATGAGGAACTATAAAGAAAATAATAAAGAAATAGATTTTTGGCTCTTAAAAAATCCATCATTTTTACAAACCACCCAATTTGCTGATCTAAAAGCAAAAATTCCATCTACCCCAGCAGTTGTTTTATCGACTGATAAAAAATTTATAACTTTCTTAAAGCTTCGTTTAGAGTTTGTTGCTGTGGGGGAATTCGAATGTCCTAATGCAGAAATAATTGATCCATTTAAAGTTGAGTAATATAACCATCTAGTAAATTGCTCAATCTTTATAAGTCAAATAAAATTGAAGTAATTAGTGAGCTCTTAGCAGAGGAATTGAAAATATGTCCTCCGCCTATAAATGAGAAATTAGAAATAGTTGTCCCCAATTACTTTTTGGGGAATTGGTTACGTGAACAAATAACTATAAAAAACAAAATAAGTGCCCTTTATGAATTAAAGACAATATCAACGTATACCGAATCTTTATTGACAAATTTTTTCCCTGCAATTGATATGAGCGCATGGAATTTTGAGTCAATTAAATGGGGCATTATTGATTCCTTGGAAGAATTAAATAGCTTTAAAGAATCATTTCCGCTTAGAAATTGGATTAATAAATATTTGGATAATAAAAAGACAATTGATGGAGACATATATAATCTGACAAAAAAGATCACGAATAATTTTATTGATTATCTGATTTTTAGACCTGAAATGATTGCTCAATGGAATAGATATGAAATTAATTCATCTAATCTATTTAAGAATTTAAACTCAGATCAATTTTGGCAACCTATTTTATATAAATTATTGGAAGAAAAGATATCTGAAAAACCATCATGTTTATACATGATTGAAGTAATAAAGAATTTAAGAAAAATTAAAAACGTTCAATTTCAAGTACCAAATCAAATTTATATTTTTTCAGATAATAACTTATCTAAACTACATATTAATTTTTATTCAGAACTTTCAAAATTTATTAAGGTAAATTTGTATTTATTATCTCCTGGAGAAGATTTATGGAATAGAATAAATTTTCTTGAAGGTGAGTTGGAATTTGATGATAATGAAAGTAAATTAGATTTAAATAATACAAATATAGAAAAAATATTTGGTAAATTTGGAGCAAACTTTCAGAAATTAATTGATGAAAATATTTATACAGAAGGTATAAATTTAAAAAATAATCTTATTTATCTCGATCCAACAACTAATTTTCATAATAAGAAAGATATTCCTCTTCTTAATCAAATACAAAAAAGACTAATTGATAATAATAAGGTTGATTTTATAGTAAGTGAAAGGGATGATTCAATATTACTTTGTGAGCATTTTAATCAGAATAGTCAATTTGAATATTTAAGAAATAAAATTATAGAAATAATAAATTCTTGCGACTATATTAAATATAGTGATATTGCTGTTTTATCTCCACAAACTAATTTAATTAAACCTTATCTAAGGTACATCTTTAATAATGAGTTAATTAATGGTGAAAAGATACCTTATTTTTTTATTGATGAGGATAATCATGACTCTTCAGGCATTTATGAATTTCTAATTGACATCACCGAAATAGCAAGTGAGAAAATTACACTTGAAAAAATAGATTATATTCTTTCGAAAAAAGTAACTCAGAAAATTTTTGATTTTAATATTTCTGAGAAGGATGAAATTATTTTCTTACTTACCCAAGCGGGGTTTCATTGGGGATTAGATGATAAAGAAAGATTAGGTGATGAGAAAAATACTCTAGATTGGTGTATAAATAGAATTACTTTAGGCTTAATTTATGACAAAGAAGTAAATTTAAGTACTTTTAATTTAAAACCATTTAGCTATAAAAATATAAGTTTGGATTTGAATAAATGGGTTAAAATATTAATTCACTTAAAAAAATATATTAATTTGATAAGGGGATCTTTTTCTTACTCGAATTGGGTTGAAAAGATAAAGTCTATATTAAAAAGTATTGCTGATTCTAATGCAAATTTCAATTTAGAAATAAGTGAAATAAATAGAATTCTGGATAATCACGCAATACCTTTAATACCTGATGATCTTATCTTGTTAAAAGTTTTTAGAGAAATATTAATTTCTTGCATAAATAAAGTTAAATATCAAAGCAAATCACGAGTCAACAAGATCCTAGTAAGTGATATTGAGAATTCAAGGCATATTCCACATAAGGTTATCTTCCTAATAGACATGAATAGTGTTAATTATCCAAAATTACCAAAGAGTGAAAATATTAATTTATTAAAAAACAAATATCATTTGGGTGATCCATCTGTTTTTGAAAGAGAGAAATATGCATTTCTGGAGTTGTTAATTTCATGTAGAGATAAATTTATAGTTACTTGGGTAAAAAATGATAAAGACAATAAAAAATTAGATGTTTCTTTTCCTATAAAAGAGTTAATTTCTTTTTTTGATAGTTTCTTAAACCAAAGCCAAAGAGAACTAATAATTAAAGATTCTGATTTTAATAAAAATGAAATAATTGATCTTGATAAATCTAAGATTTTTAAAAGTAATTATTCTTTAATAGAAGATATAAATTGGAATGAAAAAAAATCTGATATTAAAAATTACAAATTATCAGAATTAATTTATTGGTTCAAGACTCCACAAAAATATTGGCTTAATAAAAACAATATTTCTCCCAAGGAAATATTTATACATCATCCAGACGAGGAGTATGTAAGCAATCTGCAAAAGTCGCAACTTATTACAAAAATAATCCAGCAAGTAGAGATTGATAATCATAATATTATTGATGATTTAAATGACTTAAATATTAATGATCAATTGGCTGAAAATGGCATTATTATGCCCAAAAATAGTATTTTTACAAAAGAAAAAGAAATCAAAGACTTATTAAGCAGTCTATGTGCAAGTTTGAGTCAACATAATAAGATTAGTAAAATCTATGTAAAGTTAAATTCGAATAAAGAAGAATATTTAATTGCTGATGACACCATAATTGAATTGATTCATGCGAAACTAAGTTTAAGTCGTTTGACTGAGGCTTGGATAAAATTACTCTTTATTTCTTCTTTAAAGAGGAATATAAAAAGGACTAAAATAATTTTTAGAACAGAAAATAATTATAAATCGCAAATTATTCAATCACCAGGAGCAACTGAATCAAATCTAATTATGGAGGAGTACATAAATATTTTTAAAAATTTTTCTGAAAAATGTTTACCTCTTCCTCCAGAAAGTTCTTATAAATATGTAGAAGCAAAAATAAAATCAAAAAATGAAAAAAAAGCTTTTACAGATAAATGGATTGGTAATAAGAATTTTTCTAAAGGAGAAAGAGATAATATCGAAATGAAAATGTGTTTTGGAAATGAAAAAGAACCAGATTTCTTTCTTGGAAATAATAATTTTGATCAATTATCATACAGATTATATGGTCCTCTAATTAAAGCATTAAAGAAATAAAAAATGTCTAAATTTCAGTTAAAAAATTTTTTTAAAACTGCTTATGATCAAATGCTTGTTTTTCTACAGTTCTTTATTATAAGTCTTCATTTTTTTCAATGGGAATTTTTTCCACAAAAACAAATAATTCAAGCAAGTCCATTTTCTTATTTCCTGGGTATTTTAATTATCATAATCGCTTTCATAATAATGTTAGTTTCAATTAAAGATTTAGGTAGAAATTTATCCCCTTTCCCAAGACCTATAAACAATAGCAATCTCGTTACTTCAGGTATTTATCGATTTACGCGTCATCCTATGTACTATTCTTTAATATTTATTTCCATTGGAGTTTTTATAATAAAATTATCTATTTATTATTTATTTTTGACAATAAGTTTATCTTTAATAATTAAATTTAAGATTGCCTTGGAAGAGAAATATTTAATTAATAAATTTAAGAATTACTTACTTTATAAAAATGAGGTCAAAGTTTAATTTAATAAAGAAATGGATATTAATCAAATTAAATTAGATAATAAGTTTAAATTAGTTGAAGCAAGCGCAGGAACTGGTAAAAGTTTTACCTTGGCTCACATAGTTTTAAGAAATGTTTTGGAGAAAAAAGTTAAACCAGATGAGATACTCTTGCTAAGTTTTACAAAAAATACTTGTTCTGAATTACGAGAGAAAATACTTTTGAGATTTTATAATTTAAAATTATATTTGCAAAGTCATAATGAAAGTAATATAGATAATACTCTTAAGGATTGGTATCTAAATTTTAAGGATAAAGATAAATCGAAGGAAAAAATAATTTCCGAAATTGATAATTTTATAAATCAGTTCTATAAGTTAAAAGTAACTACGTTCCATGCTTTTTGTAATAATATTATTGATGAATATAGTATTGAAATAGGTGCAACTCAGGATCCATATATTGAGAATAATATTGATAATTTGTATAAAGATGTAATAGATAATTTGTGGATTGATGATTTTCTGAATCTTAATCATGAGCTTATTTCAGCAGTCAACCAAAAAAAAATAAGTTCTAGATTTGGAAGTAGGATCAATAAGTCATTTTTTGTAGAAATTTTAAAAAATATAGATCAAGAAAATATCTGTAAATTTCAAATAAATAATAAATATAAGATTAGTGATTTAAATAATTATTTTAATGAATTTTTTTATTTAAATTGGAAAGAGTTTTGTTTTGAATGGAATAAGAAAGGTAAGGAATTATTTTTACAACTCATAGAGTTGGGAAAATTAATTAAGGAGACTGGTGGAAAAAGTCAAATATATGCTGCAAAACCAAGAAATGATAAGTTTAATCAAATAAATTGTTGGATTGAAGAGATTAACAAAAGGCTTAATTCTAAAAATTTTATTGATTTTATATATGATATTTCTAAGGATGATCTTTTATCTAAATATTTTTACATTGAAAATATATCTAAAGAAATTAATAAACATAATCTCAAATTAGATTTTACTAAATTTAATTTATTACAAGAGAAAATTTATAAAATAAAAGAAGGTTTCTTTACTGAATTTGTAAGAATATTTACCCAATTAGCTTATATAAAATTAATTGAATTAAAGAAAAGTTTATCTATTTTCAACTTTAATGATCTTATAAAGACTGTAGAAAGTACATTTCTATATTCAGAAATTAGTAATAGCAATACTCTATCTAAAATTCAAAAAAAATTTATATGTGTCTTAGTTGATGAGTTCCAAGATACAGATATTACTCAGTGGAATTTAATAAAAAAGTTCTTTAATACAAAAAATCATTTTTTACTTTGCGTAGGTGATCCAAAACAAGCGATTTACAAATTTAGAGGTGGAGATATTGAAACTTACTTAGATGCAAGATCAAATGCAATTGAAGTTTTTAGTCTTACAGATAACTATAGATCCTCAAAAAAGTTAATCGATGTTCTTAATAAACTTTATAAGAATGGACTTAAACAATCAAAACTAAACTATAGTAAATTAACCTCAAGAATTAATGAAAATATTAATCCTCAATTTAAATTTAAGAATGTCTTTGAAATTGTAGAATTTTCAAAAAAGGAGAATGATATAGAGGATCTTGTAACTCATTACATAGTTAACTTTATTTTAAATAATAAAGAAATTGATATTAATAAAATTGCGATTCTTACATTAAATAATTCGCAATGCTTAGATTTTAAAAAAAAATTAAATCAGTTTAACCTCCCATCCAAAATTCAAAATAAACAAAATATTTTTGATACAGAAGCAAGTTCTCTACTATTTTTATTCATTGAATGTTTATTAAATCCGAGGTCATTTAAAAATATAACTTTGCTAGCTAATTCAAAGTTTATAGAAATAAAATTACAACATTTACTTGATAATGGAATTAGTAATGATTTAGAAATTTTAATTAATAAATGCATTACTTGGTCCCAAGAATTAAGAGAAAAAGGTTTTTTAAATATTGTTAATGAACTACTTATAAATTACAAGTCATCCTCGATTATTCAAGATTCAGATTTAAATTCAAATTTATTTCAACTTTCAGAAATTGTTGAAATAGAATTAATAAATAATGATTTTGATCTCAATATAGTTTTTAACTGGTATAAAAATCAGTTAGATAATATTTTAAGAACTTCTACTGGAGAAGATTTTTTCACGAAAGATTATAATCTTCAAAATGGAATAAATCTTTCTACCATTCATAGTAGTAAGGGCCTCGAATTTGAAATAGTCCTATGTCCATATCTCTCAATTATTTCAAATAAGTCAAATAAAATTAAAGGACCTCTTTGGAAATCAAATATTGATAGAAATATATACGTTAATATTTCTAATAATTACGCGAAGGTTGAAAAATTTAAATTAATAGAAGAAGAAGATTTATTTAAAGAGAGTGAGAGGTTAATTTATGTAGCACTTACAAGGAGCAAATATAAACTTATTGTTTTTAATGATTTAGAGGATACAAATAATATTTTAAATAATGATTTACTTAATAATTTGGAAAATATCAATATTTATAAGTCTACTTTTGAAGTCAGGATAGAAAAAGAGAAAATAAAAGAAATTTTTTCTAAGTTCCAAACCAACCGATTGAATAATAATCTCTGGAAAATCGATAACGTTAATAAAAAAATATCTAATGTATTTAATTCTGATCAATTTATTTCTTATTCAAGTTATTCTTCTTGGATACGTAAAGATAAAAATATTGATGCAGTCATTAATCAATATAAGGATTATGAAGATAATATATCAATTATCAAAGATTCTAATTTTAAGAATTCAAAGAATTATCCTAATTATTTTTCTTATCCAAATCCCTTAAGTGAATTTCCAAAAGGAACTGTTGCTGGGACTTGCCTGCACAAAATAATAGAGAGATTTGAATTTAGAAACGATAATAATCAAGAATTAATTGATTTAATTATTGAGGAATTGAACTTTCATCAAATCGATACTTCTTTGGCTTTTAAAGTAAAAGATGCGATTTTAAGAATCATAAATATATCTTTAGGAAGAGAATTACAAAATAAGAAACTAGTTGATATTCCAAATGAATACTTAATTAAGGAACTCAAATATGATTTAACCCTATCTTATGAAGGTAGAAATATTAATTCTAATGATATATCAAATTGCTTTTTTTTAGATCAGGAATATGAATTTGGTGCAGAATATGCAAATAAAATAAATGATCTTCAAATTATGAATAAAGGCTTTCATTCAGGATGTATCGATTGTGTTTTCCCTGTAGGAAATAAATTAGAAGATAGTAAATGGTGGGTAATTGATTGGAAAAGTAATTTGATTTCTGGTAGTGATAATAGTGATTGTTTACCAAGAAACTATAACTATAAAAATATGAGAAATGAAATGATTAAACATCATTATCCATTGCAATCTCATCTTTATTTATTAGCATTGCATAGATTATTAAAGTGGCGACTTAAAAATTATCAACCACATAAACATCTAGGAGGATATATTTATTTGTTTTTAAAGGGATTGCCAGATTTTGAATTATTTGAAAAATCTAAGTCTGAAGATATATCTCCAGGTATTTTTATTAGCAAAGCACCTTTAAAGAGAATTAGTTATTTAGATAACCTTTTTTAGAATGACTAAAACTACTTCAGATATTGAAAAGTTCCAATACGATCATATATTTAACTTAATCTTAGGTATTTTCAAATTTAGTGAAAAAAAATATGGAAATTTCGTAAAAGATGTAATAAGAATTTTATTAGAGTATGAAAAAAATGGAGAAACTATTATTGATGTTGATAATAGTTTAATAATCTTTGAATTATTAGAAGATGGCTGGCCCAATAAACATATAGATGTTCTAAAAAATATAAGTTTGATTGGTTCCCTTAATTCTCCATTCGTATTAGTAAATAGAAAATTATCCTTATCAAAATGGTCAAAAAAGATAGAAAGAGTTATTAATTCATTTCTAAAAAAAATAGATACTGATAATTTAATGAAATCAATAATTTATAAAGATGATAATAAAATTGATCAAATTAAAAATATATTTAAATATTCAAACTTAGTTTTCCTTCAAGGAGGACCAGGTACGGGTAAAACCACTTTAATAATAAAGTTAATACGAGAACTCCTTCAAATGGATAACTTTTTAAATATTGGTTTGTCTGCTCCAACTGGTAAAGCTACAGCTCGTTTAAAAGAAGCTCTTAATGATAAAAAAAATATTTCCTTTAGCAAATTTCTAGACCAAATAGAATTTCAAACTTTACATAGATGGATTTTAAATTCTCAAAATAAATCTCTTGCGTTGAAATTTAAACTTAAAGAGCTTGATATTTTCATAATTGATGAAATGTCAATGGTTAATATTGATTTGATTGAATCAGTTTTAAATTTGCTGGCAAAGGACTGTAAAATTATTTTAGTTGGAGATAAAAATCAATTGTCTCCAGTAAATAACTGTTCTATATGGAATTATTTGTTTGAATATTACGATAATAGTTCAATTAAATCTTGTATAGTAAATTTAGAAAAAACTTATAGAAATATTGGAGATATAGCATTAATTAGTAGTTTAATATTTAATAATGATTTTTCTTTACTTAATCAAAAGATAAAAGAATTAGAAAAAGATAATAATTCAAAAGAAATTACCATTTCAAAGAGTAGAGCAAAAGATATTCCAAAGGATCTATTATTTTCGATTACAAGTCATCTAAAACAGTTAAATATTTCAACTTCAAATTTAAGTAAAAAAAAATATATATTTGGTGAGAGTATTGATAATTTATTGCTTAATGAAAAAGATTTAGTAGATAAGATATTTCTGGATTTACAAAGTCACATGATTTTATGCGAAAAAAATTCTGGAATATGGAGTGTTGAATATTTGAATGAAATTATTTTTGGTCAAAAAAAACCCTATGACCTTAAAACTCTTAAAGAGGGTGTTCCGATCATGTGTACAAAAAATAATAATGAACTTGGATTGTCAAATGGGGATATCGGAGTACTTATAGGTTTAAAAAATAAAAGAAAATATCTTTTTAGAAAATTTAATGATAATAATGAAGAAATAGTCGCATTAATTGATCCATCAAATTTAGAAAATGTTGTACCAGCAATAGCCATTACTATTCATAAATCTCAAGGAAGTGAATCTGAAAAAGTAAACATTTTGTGGTCCCAAAATTATAGAAAAAATCAATATGCTGCAAAAGAAAAAAAAGATAATCAAAATATCTTTTGCACAGATAATTTTGAAAGAAGGTTATTTTATACTGCTGTTACAAGAGCAAAAAAATCTTTAAATATATATTATTTAAATTAAATTTTTTTTTGAGAAATTAGTAATATCTTAACCCCAAGATGTTAGATTAATAATTCGGCTCTGTAAGGCTAATCAACAATTTAAGTCAATTTAGATATTTGTTGAATGCCTAATCAGAAGATTATTAGGCATTTAAAATGGCTTTAAAAAAAGATAGTAACTCTCTCGGTAGTGATCAGGAAAAGTCTCAGAATGAAGATTCTTCCCTACTAGAGTTCAAGAATTTAGATAACAAAAAAGAAATTGAATCTCAACTATTGGAAGTATCGAAAGAAGATGATAATGAGAATGGATTTCGCGATTTTGGGTTTAATCAATCGATCTTAAAATCGTTAATAAATAAAGGATATAAAAATCCAACTCCCATCCAAAAAGCTGCAATTCCCGAACTAATGTTAGGCAGGGATTTACTAGGCCAAGCACAAACAGGAACAGGGAAAACTGCTGCTTTCGCATTACCATTAATAGAAAAACTTAAAGATAATAAAGAATTAAATGCCAAGGTTTTAGTTATGACTCCTACAAGAGAATTAGCAACTCAAGTGGCAGAATCTTTTAAAAGTTATAGTTCTGAATCTAGTAATTTTAAGACGGTGGCAATATATGGAGGTACAGACTATCGAAATCAAATTTCTGCATTAAAAAGAAAAGTTGACGTAGTAGTTGGGACCCCAGGCAGAATAATGGATCATATAAGGCAGGGGACTTTTAAAATTAAAGATATAAATTGTCTTGTTTTAGATGAGGCAGATGAAATGCTAAATATGGGTTTTCTTGAAGATATCGAATGGATAATAGATCAGCTTCCGGAAAATAAACAGATGGTATTGTTTTCAGCAACAATGCCTAGTGAGATAAGAAATATAGCAAAAAAATATTTAAACAATCCCGCCGAAATATTAATCAAAAGTGTCAAAAAAGAAACTCAATTAATTTCGCAAAAATTTCTATATGTACAAAGGCATCATAAGTTAGATGCTTTAAAAAGAATATTAGAACTAAATAACGAGGGAGTAATTATTTTTGTCAGGACAAAACTACTTACTACTTCAATAGCTGAAGCTTTAGAGAATTCAGGTCATACTGTGGCAGTACTTAATGGAGATATACCTCAAAACCAAAGAGAAAATACTGTAGATAGATTAAAAAAAGGATTTATTGATATCCTTGTTGCAACAGATGTCGCAGCTAGGGGATTAGATGTTGAGAGAATAAAACTTGTTGTTAATTATGATTTTCCTTTTGACAAGGAAACATATACTCATAGAATTGGAAGAACTGGAAGGGCAGGTAGATCAGGAGAAGCAATTTTATTTGTTAATCAAAGAGAAAAACATTTTTTAAGAAACTTAGAAAACTCAACAAGAACTAAAATTGAAGAAATTAATATACCAAGTAATAAAATAATAAATGAAAAAAGGATGGAGAAACTTATAGAGAATGTTAATGAGAGTTTTTTAGCTAAAGATGAAAATGAAGAAAATAAAGCTTTGATTATTGATGTACTAGATAATTTAAAAGAAAAATACTCTATGGATGACTCAAATATTGCAATGGCGGCGATTAATTTAGTAATAGGTAATAAATCATTTTTTGTTAATGAAGATGATTATTGGATTCTTAAACAAAATAATACTGATCGAAATAGATCGAATAGAAATATTAATAATCGTATGAGAAATCCAAATAGAAGAAATAATTATCAAAACGATTCTTTTGAAACCTATAAATTTAACTTTGGTAAATTTGATGGGGTTAGAGTTGCAAATATTATATCCTCAATCTGTAACTCAACAAATATAAATGGTAGATCCATAGGTAAGATACAGATTTTTAATGATTACAGTTTAGTAGATTTACCCAGAGATCTGCATAGAGAAACTAAAAATAAATTAAAAAAAATTAAAGTCAGAAACTAGGTATAGATAATGAAAGCAAGCAAATATAAATTCTTTATTTTTGTGAATCTGATAATTCTATTCAACTCTTTTAATAGTTTTTATTTAGCTCAAACTAAACAAAATTCAATCATAAAATTATTTTGTCTTGAGAGTGTCAAAGAGGAGATGTTGAAAGCAGAAATTGTATATATTGAGAAAATTGCGAATGAAACTTGTGATTGTTACTACGAAGAATTTAAACAAACTGCAAGTCATCAAGATGCAAAAACAAAATGTAAATTAGAAACTAAAGAAAATTTAAATCATAATAGAAAAATTTAATTTTTATTTTATGACGCTTAAGAACAATAAAAATCCAATAATAAGACTTTATTTAAATCTGATTGAAGAAAGAAGGTTACTATTTTTTGCTTTTCTTAGTTCCATAATTAATAAAATTTTAGATTTAGCTCCTCCTGTAATAATTGGTCTTGCAGTTGACATCGTCGTTAAGGAACAGAATTCATGGATTGCTGGTTTTGGGATAAAAGAAGTCCCAGCACAATTAATTTTTCTTGCATTTGCTTCAGGAATAGTTTGGTCTGGTGAATCGTCCTTTGAATATCTATATTCGATTTTATGGAGAAATTTGGCGCAGCTATCGCAACATAAATTAAGAATAAAAGCTTATGAGCATATACAGGAATTAGATATGGATTTTTTTGAAAATGATAATACTGGAAGGCTATTATCTATTTTGAACGATGATATAAATCAACTCGAGAGATTTCTAGACCAAGGGGCTAATCAGATTATTCAGTTATTTATAACTGTCTTAATAATTGGGGGCACTATGATTTTTGTCGCTCCAAAAATTGCTTTATTTGCTTTCTTTCCTATCCCAATTATATTTTTCGGATCAATTAAATTTCAAAGGAAGCTTGCTCCAAAATACAGAGATGTTAGAAATAAAGCTGGACTGTTGGCATCAAGACTTAATAATAATTTAAGTGGAATTCTAACCATAAAAAGTTTTACTAAAGAAAAATGGGAACTAAATAGATTAAATAAAGAAAGTCTCGATTATCAAAGAAGTAATAAGGCTGCAATAAAATTATCTTCTGCTTTTATCCCTCTTATAAGATTCGCAATTTTATTTGCTTTTATAGCCATTCTATTAATTGGAGGTTTCCAAACTTGGAATAAGACACTTGATGTAGGTACTTATAGTTTTTTAGTGTTTATTACACAAAGACTATTATGGCCTTTAACTACTTTGGGGCATGTTTTAGATGATTTTCAGAGATCTATGGCTTCAATAGATAGAGTAATTGATCTCATAGATACGCCTATAAAAATAAAAGATGGAAAAATAAAAATTGAACCTAAAGTTATTAAGGGAGAAATTATTTTTAGTAATGTAAATTTTAATTATCCTGGACGAGATTTAACTTTAAAAAACATAAATTTCAAAATTGAAAATAACTCAACATTAGGAATTGTTGGTCTAACAGGTTCTGGAAAAAGTACAATAATAAAACTTCTACTTAGGATTTATGATAGTAATAATGGCTCAATAACCTTGGATGGCATTTCTATCAAAGAAATAAATTTGAGGGATTTAAGAAATTGTATTTCTTTAGTAAGTCAAGAAACTTATTTATTTCACGGCAGTGTACAAGAAAATATTGCTTATGGATCAATCAACCCAAGTCTTAAAGATATTATTAAATCTTCAAAGATTGCTGAAGCTCATAAATTTATTGAACAATTACCAGATGGTTACAAAACTATAGTCGGGGAAAGAGGCCAAAGGCTCTCAGGCGGACAACGTCAAAGAATTGCCTTGGCGAGAGCTGTTTTAAAGGATGCTCCAATATTAATATTAGATGAAGCCACAGCCTCAGTTGATAATGAAACAGAGGCTTTAATTCAAAAATCTTTATCTAAAATCACAAAAGAAAGAACAACTATAGTAATAGCTCATAGATTAAGTACTATAAAAAATGCGGATAATATTCTTGTTATTGATAAAGGTAAAATAGTTGAAAGCGGAAAACATGAAGAACTATTAGATCAGGACAAAATATATTCTGATTTGTGGAATGTTCAAGTAGGAATCTAGTATAGAATTTCTAAACTATATTAAGAAGTTAAATGATTCAATTACATTACTAAACATACCATCAACTTTATTCCATCTCTCTTCATTTGTACCCACAGCGAAAGTGTAAAGTGTTCCTCTATCAATTACGACAGTAGCTAATTCGTGCCTGGCTTGTTCATTTAAATTTAATTCATACTCTAAATCATAAAAAATATGATTGGATACCTCCCTCTGATTGGCATTTATAAGTTTCACCTCTCTACCTGAACCTTCCGGAGCAATGACTTTATCAATTAATGTTTGACCAACTTCACTTGGGCTTCCTAATTGTTCTAATTGAACCTCTTTATTTACATCAGAAATAACTAAACTTAAGGTCTCATTACTATTTATTAAATCATGATAAATAATTTCAGGTCCTCCATCTACTTTTACTCTAGTCCATCCTGTTGGATACAAAAAGGCATATCTTCCATCTGGACTTTGATAAGCTTCTAATCCCGCATTTAGTCCGCCGCTACAAGCACTAAGTGTTAAACACAAAAAAATCAAAAATAAATATTTGAAAGGGTTAAATTTAATATTTTTCATTTTGTTTGAAATTACTAACTAAAAACATAATAAGACATTAAAAGCAAACAATTATGGCAATTCAGAATTTTGCGTCTAAATTATTCCTAGAAATAGTTTAATTTTGATTACTTATACCAAACCGCTTTCAAAATTAATTGGTCATTTTGAGAAATTCCCAGGGATTGGTCCAAGAACAGCGCAACGACTAGCTCTGTTTATTTTAAAACAACCTGAAAGTACAATAAGAGATTTTTCAAAGGCTCTGTTAGAAGCACATAGTAATGTTAGTCGTTGCAAAAAATGTTTTAATTTGACTTCAGAAGATGAATGTGAAATTTGTAAAAATACTGAAAGAAATCAAAAACTAATCTGTGTAGTAGCAGAAACTAAAGATTTGCTGGCGTTGGAGCGCGCCAGAGAATTTAAAGGTGTTTACCATGTTATTGGTGGTTTAATATCTCCAATGGATTCTGTTGGCCCCGAACTCTTAGAAATAAGAAGCTTGGTTGAAAGAGTTAGTAAGTCTGAGATAGATGAGATCATATTGGCATTGACCCCGAGTGTTGAGGGAGATACAACAAGTCTTTATATTGGGAAATTGTTAGCCCCTTTTACTAAAGTTACGAGAATTGCATATGGTCTACCAATGGGCAGTGAACTTGAATATGTGGATGAAGTTACACTTGCAAGGGCGTTAGAAGGAAGAACAAAACTAAATTAGATAATGAGAGATAATAATCTAATCAAGAAAGAAAAAATCTTAAGACTTCCCTCTTGGATTAAATTTCCTATTAGTAAAGCTTCAGAGTTCGAAAAAATACAAACTCTCATCAAAAAATCAAATATTCATACTATTTGTGAAGAAGCAAGATGTCCTAATAGAGCAGAATGTTATGCCTCAGGAACAGCCACTTTCTTACTTGGTGGATCGATATGTTCTCGTTCATGTGCTTTTTGTCAGGTAAATAAAGGCAGACCTGGTTCTATCAATGTTGATGAATGTACTCAAGTTGCTGAAGCAGTGAAAGTACTAAAATTGAAATATGTTGTTTTAACATCTGTAGCTAGAGACGATCTACCTGATCATGGAGCAAATTTATTTATAACTACAATTGATGAGATTAGAAAAATTGATTCAACAATTAAAATAGAGGTTTTAACTCCCGATTTATGGGGTGGAGGTAAAAATTTTAATGAAAGTAATAACCTTCAGACTGAGAGATTGAAGATGATTTTAGAAAAAGATCCAATATGCTTTAATCATAATCTTGAAACTGTTGAAAGACTGCAAAAAGAAGTTAGGAGGGGTGCAAATTACAAAAAATCCCTGAGTTTACTAGAAAAGTCAAAAGATATAGCTCCTCATATTCAAACTAAATCAGGTATTATGTTAGGTCTTGGGGAAACATTGGATGAAATAAAAAATACAATTTATGATCTTAAAAAAATAGATTGTGATCAAATTACAATTGGCCAATATTTAAGGCCTTCATTGAATCATTTGGCAGTTAAGAAATATTGGGATCCATCAGAGTTTGAATATTTATATCGCTTCTCTAAGGAATTAGGATTCAAAAAAGTATCTTCTGGCCCTTTAGTCAGAAGTAGTTATCATGCGGGTTAACTTTCTTCAATTAAAGAGAGTTTCTTTTCAAGTTTTTTCAATATGGAAATACATTCTCCGTTCATAAGTGTACCTGCACCTCCCCAAACCAGTCTTAATAAAAGATCTACTGGGCTAGAACCAACTTCTTTTACAATTTTGAATCCAATTAACTTGAAATATCTTACAAGTTTTTTACTATATCCTTCACTATCAAAAATAGCTAAAAGTCTTGCTTTGTTGCTTGATTTTTTTTCAATTGCCCAAGCCATAGTTGTTGCCCATATTAATTCCGAAACAAAAGCAGGAGCCTTACTAATGATTCTTAATGTATCAAGCTGAATACCTTGTCTATTTAAATAAGTCCAACCTTTCATTTCGGCCCAAATCTTAATGATGTTATCTTTCTGTTCTGCTATAACGATTCTAAAGAAACATAATCCTAGAGTTTCTCTAACTTGAATTTTAATTAATAATCCAATGTTACTTGCTAATTTTTCTAATTCTTCAACCTTCATGAATTTGAAAATTAGTCCTTATCGATTTTATGATTAACCACTTTCAATCTGTCGATCTGTTTTTGTCTTTCTTCAAACCTTTTCCTATCATCATCACTGAATTGATCTATGCAGAAATGACATTGGATACCCTTTCTATATTCTTTTCTTTCTTGATCTTGAATTGAAACTGGCATCCCACATGCATGACAAATCGAATAGGAGCCTTTTTCTAATTCTTGATCTAAAGCAACTCTTTTATCAAAAACATAACATTCACCTTCAAATAAGTTTTTTTCTTTTGGTATATCATAAAGGTATTGAAGGATGCCCCCTTGTAGGTGATATATATTTTTATAACCTTTCTTTTTCAGCAAAGTAGTAGCTTTTTCACATCTTATGCCTCCGGTACAAAACATTGCTATATTTGTATACTTTTTATTTTCTAAATGGGTATCTAAATGATCATCTACCCACTTAGGGAATTCGCTAAAATTTTTTGTATTTGGGTTTATAGAGTTCTTAAATGTACCTATAGACACCTCATAATGATTTCTAGTATCAATGACTATTGTATTTTGATTTTTAATTAACTTATTCCAATCAGCTGAGTCAACATAGGCCCCATTATCTTTTGAAGGATTTATTTTAGGGACTCCCATTGTAACTATTTCTTTCTTGATTTTTATTTTTAATTTTTTGAAGACTTTGTTTTTTGAAAAATTAACTTTAATATTCAAATTTCTATTATCGGAAAATTTATTAAGTAAATTGATAACAATATCAATTACATTTTTCTCAGCACAAATAGTTCCATTAATGCCCTCACTAGCAAAAATAAATAAACCTGAAAGATCGTTTTCATTTTCGATTTCTAATAATTTATTTTTTAGATCAAGAATTAAGTTTTCTTGAAATGGGAAAAAAGAGTAAAGAGAAACTATTTTATAATATTTGCCTTTCATAAAGAAGATAATGTTTTTTCACAAGTTTCAAAATCTTTGTTAAATGATACTCCAACCTCTTTAAGAAGTTTTCTGTCTGATTGGAAAGATGGATTTGAAGTTGTGAGTAACTCATCTCCATAAAAAATTGAATTTGCTCCACATTGAAAACATAATATTTGGGCTTCTTTTGAAAGCTTTTCTCTCCCTGCACTTAGTCTTATTTTACTTTTAGGCATAAGAATTCTTGCTGTAGCGATCATCCTTATCATTTCAATAGAATCAATATCTTGATTATCTTCTAAACCAGTGCCTTCAATAGCTACTAATGCATTTATAGGAACACTTTCAGGATGTGGATTCATGTTTGAGAGCACTTCCAAAAGAGATGCTCTATCGCCATTATTTTCACCCAAGCCTATTATTCCTCCACAACAAACATTTATTCCTGCATTTCTTACTCTTTCGATAGTGTCTAGTCTGTCTTGATAAGTTCTAGTCGTAATAATATTTTTATAATGCTCAGGACTAGTATCAAGATTGTGGTTATACGCGGTCAAGCCTGCATCAGCAAGTCTGGAAGCTTGTGCTTCTGTAAGCATCCCCGCAGTAACGCATGCTTCCATGCCTAAATCTCTTACACCGCTAACCATCTCCAACATTGCATTAAAAGATTTCCCATCTCTAATTTCTCTCCACGCCCAACCCATACAAAATCTATCTGCACCCTCATTTTTTGCTACTTGAGCTCTTGCTAAAACCTCTTCAACTTGAAACTGTGGATGACTTTTGATTTCGCTAGCACTATAAATTGATTGGCTACAGTACGAACAATTTTCCTCGCATCCTCCAGTTTTTACGCTGAACAATGATGCTAATTGAATATCATATTTGTTGAATTTCCTGTGAACGGTTTGTGATTCCCACATTAAATCAATAAGAGGCATATTAAGTATTTTTAAAATCTCCGCTTTATTCCAATCGAACCTAATTTCTTTTAATAACTGATTATTCGAATTAGCCATTTTTATTGGGAAATATATTGAGAATCTTCAAAAGATTCATTTGGTAATGATTCTATACCGCCGAAACGTCTATTTCTTGATTGGTAATCAATTATTGCTTTAAGAAATTCATGCTCATTGAACTCTGGCCAAAGTACGTCAGATATATAAATTTCTGAATATGCTAATTGCCATAATAAAAAATTACTTATCCTTTTTTCACCACTAGTTCTTATTAGTAATTCTGGATCCTTAATTCCTCTAGTTAATAACTCTGAATTAAATAATTCTTCATTAATTTCACTTGGTTTTATTTCTCCAGAAGAAGATTTTAATGCTAGTTCTTTTGCAACTTTTACTATTTCTTGTCTGCCTCCGTAATTAACACAAACATTGAATAAAAATTTATTGTTGTCTTTAGTAAGTGATTCTGAACTTGATATTATTTCTTTTAAATTTTTTGGGAAAGGAGTTAAATCTCCAATAAATTTTATTTTTGTTGATTCTTCATGGATCTCTTTAATTTCGTTTTTTAAAACTTCGCTAAAAAGATTTATAAGAAAATCAACTTCTTTTGTTGGTCTTGTCCAATTCTCAGTTGAAAAAGCATAAACAGTAATTACTTTACAACCTAAATTTTTTGCAGCTTTGAGAATTTTTTTTAATACACTGACGCCCTGTTTATGTCCAAATGAACGGGGTAAACCTTTTCTAATCGCCCATCTCCCATTACCGTCCATAATTATTGCTATATGCTTGGGCAATTTTTGCTTATCTATTTTCATTGATAAGTCAGTAATTTTATCGTCTATTACTTTTTCTAAACTCATTAGTTAATCCTTTTTTTTAATAAAAATTTCTGATTTTTCTGACTCTTTTTTATTAATATCACTGATGATATTATCACTCGAGTCTGTCTTTTGGGATGAAGCATTTTTACTTAAAGATGCTTTGTTTGCTCCTATAGAGTTTTGATTTCCAATCAATTTTGCAAGAAGTTCTTGTAACCTGCTGCTGGTAATTGGCCTTTCAAGTTTTCCTTGGTTTGCTAATGATAACGTACCTGTTTCTTCAGAAACAACAATACAAATACATCTATCAAATCTTTCTGTAATACCTAATGCTGCTAAATGTCTTGTGCCATATCTACTTATTCCTTGTCTTGAGAGAGGAAGTATTACGCCAGCAGAAATTATTTTATTTCCTTTCACAAGAACTGCTCCATCATGTAAAGGTGTATCTGTAGCAAAAAGATTTATTAAAAGGTCAGTTGATAATTGTGCCTCAATATTGGTACCTGAATATAAAAAATCTTCAGGTCTTAAATCACTCCCCAAATCTACAACGATTAAAGCACCTCTTCTATTTTGAGAGAGTTTACCGGCAGTCTCAACTAACTGAGTAATGGTAGTTGAAGTTGCTCTAAATTCCTTTGGTGGATTACCTAGTAATACAGCTAGCCTCCCAGTGCCTAGTAATTCCATTAATCTTCTTAACTCTCCTTGCCAAAGGATCGCTAATGAGAGAGAGCAAGCGAGGACTACAGCATCAATTAATTTTGATGTTAGTGGTAAGTATGCATATCTTTGAATAAACCATGCGGATGATACTAAAAACAAATATCCTCTTAGAAGCCATAATGTCCGTTGTTCTTTTACTCTAGAGAATAATAATAGTCCGAAACCAACAGCAAATAAGACATCTAATAAAAGCTTTAAATTTATAATCCCCCAGAAATTCACACTAAAATCAAAATTAATTTAAATTTACCTAATTTTGTTTGATAAAGCGATCAGGTAATACGTCATATTTTAAAAGATCCAATGGGCTTTCTCTTTTTTGAATAATTTCTGCCTCTCCATCTTTAACTAAGAGAGCAGCAGGTCTTGGAATTCTGTTGTAGTTAGAACTCATTGAATTATTATATGCACCAGTACCAAAAACACATATAAGATCTCCCGTTTTACATTCTGCTAGTTCAATTTCTTTAAACAATACATCTCCTGATTCGCAGTGCTTACCAGCAATAGTATATTTATTTTTGGAATTAATATTAAATGGATTACTTACTAAACATGCAGAATAATTTGATTGATATGTAATTGGTCTTGGATTATCACTCATACCACCATCAACAGATAAATATGTTCTGATACCAGGAATTTCTTTAAAAGCCCCAATTTTGTAAATGGTTATGCCTGCTGTAGATACAATAGATCTACCAGGTTCGCACATTAATGTGGGAAGATCTAAGTTGTTTTTTTTACAAGCTTCAACAACGGAAGAAGAAATTGTTTTTACCCATTCATCAATTGAAGGGGGATCATCACTTTCTGTATACCTGATACCTAAACCCCCGCCAACATTAAGTTCCTCAATATTATGACCGAATTTTTTGGCGTCTAAGATAACCTTTACCATTATTTCTCCCAGATCCTTATGAGGGTCTAGTTCAAAAATCTGTGAACCAATATGAGCATGTAAACCTTTTAATTTTAGGTGCTTTGTGTTGCTGACTCTGTTAAATAGAGTATTTAAATATTCTATTCCGAAACCAAATTTGCTATCAAATGATCCAGTTCTAATATATTCATGTGTATGGCATTCTATTCCAGGAGTAAAGCGAATCATTATTTCTAAATCCTGATTAAATGAATTTGAGATCTCATCTAATCTTTCTAAGTCGTAATCATTATCTACAATAACCTTAATATTATTTCTAACTGCGAATTTTAATTCTTTGTCTGATTTGTTATTACCATGAAAGACGATTTTTTCATTTGGAACCCCACCTTTAATAGCAGTTAATAGTTCTCCTTCTGAAACAGCATCAAGTCCTAAACCTTCCGAGGAAACAAGACTACTCATGAAAATGGAACTATTTGCCTTAGAAGCATATATGGGCAAGGATTTTCCTGGGTAATATTTTTCTAATGCTTTTTTGTACGCTTTACAAGAATTTCTTAAAGTGATTTCATCCAAGATATAAAGAGGAGAGTCATATTTTTTAACTAGTTCTTCAATAGAACATCCACCAACTGACAATTTCCCATCTCTTTGAATGGATGTGGTAATGGGCATGATATTTCTGTTAGGACTTTCCAAGTCAATTTTTTGTTTTAAAAAAGATTGTTTTTCTTCCATGGGAGAACTTCAAATAAAGCTATGCCAAAACTGTCATATTTTATAATGACTTTAGATTTGAACTTACTAGATATAAATACATAATAAATGATATCTATTAAACAAATAAATAAGGAAGATATTGATTTATGTTATGAATTAGATTCAAATACCATCTCTCTATGGAGTAAAGAACAATGGGCTAACGAATTCAAAAAAGATGGCATAAAAATTTTTGGGTTATTAATTAAAAATTTAGTCATTGGAGTATGTGTTTTTCAAGTTGTTCTTGATGAAGCTCAAATAAATTATTTTGTTGTAAATAAGAAATTTAGAAAAAAGGGATTTGGATCTTATCTTATGAGCTACTTAATAAATAAATGTGAAAAATTAAATTTAAAGAAATTACTATTAGAGGTTTCTCAGAGCAATGTTACTGCTGAAAGATTTTATAGTCGCTTTGATTTTTCTACTGTGGGAATAAGAAAAAATTATTATAAAGATGGTTCACATGCTCTTTTAAAAGAAAAAAAATTAACAACAAAATAATGTAAAAATTTAAATGTTCGGATAACCAGAAACCTTGAAATTACTATATTTTCTTGCTATATCACTAAAAAAGTTCAATTTATTTTGATAAATTATACTTTTGGGTATTCACAAAAGCTCATTCTGAACACAAAATTGACATATTACTGGTAGGTTATTAATAGGATTTAACCTTCTAATGTTTGAAAGATTTACAGAAAAGGCTATAAAAGTCATTATGCTTGCTCAAGAGGAAGCTAGAAGACTTGGTCATAATTTTGTTGGAACAGAACAAATTCTTTTGGGGTTAATTGGAGAAGGAACTGGGGTCGCAGCGAAAGTACTTAAATCACTGGGAGTTAATTTAAAAGATTCAAGGATAGAGGTAGAAAAGATAATAGGTAGAGGTTCAGGGTTTGTAGCCGTAGAAATACCTTTTACTCCCAGGGCTAAAAGAGTTTTAGAACTATCTTTGGAAGAGGCTCGTCAACTTGGCCATAATTACATTGGTACAGAACATTTATTGTTGGGTTTAATAAGAGAAGGTGAAGGTGTGGCTGCAAGAGTTCTTGAAAATCTTAATATTGACCTTACAAAAGTTAGAACTCAAGTTATAAGGATGCTTGGAGAAACCGCCGAAGTTGGCACAGGGGCAAGTACAACTAAGGGCAACTTAAAAACTGCTACTCTTGATGAATTTGGAACAAATTTAACAAAATTAGCAAGTGAATCAAAATTAGATCCAGTGGTTGGACGCCATTCAGAAATAGATCGTGTAGTTCAAATACTAGGTAGGAGGACAAAAAATAATCCTGTTCTTATTGGGGAGCCAGGTGTAGGTAAAACAGCTATCGCAGAAGGTCTAGCTCAAAGAATACAAACTGGGGATATTCCAGACATACTTGAAGATAAAAGAGTTTTGACTCTTGATATAGGCCTTTTGGTAGCAGGAACAAAATATAGAGGTGAATTTGAAGAAAGGTTAAAAAAAATAATGGAAGAAATTAAATCAGCAGGTAACGTCATTCTTGTCATAGATGAAGTGCATACTTTAATTGGTGCAGGAGCTGCTGAAGGAGCTATAGATGCAGCAAATATACTAAAGCCAGCATTAGCTAGAGGGGAACTCCAATGTATTGGAGCAACAACTCTAGATGAATATAGAAAACATATTGAAAGAGATGCTGCTCTAGAAAGAAGATTCCAGCCTGTAATGGTAGGGGAGCCATCTATTGAAGATACAATCGAAATTCTAAAAGGTCTTAGAGAGCGTTACGAACAACATCATCGTCTAAAAATTACTGATGATGCGCTAGAGGCCGCCGCTCATTTAGGCGACCGTTACATATCTGACAGATTTTTACCTGATAAGGCTATTGATCTCATTGACGAAGCAGGAAGTAGAGTACGTCTAATAAACTCTAAACTTCCGCCTGAAGCAAGACAAATAGATAGAGAACTAAGACAAGTCCAAAAACAGAAGGAAGAATCTGTAAGAGATCAAAATTTCGATCAAGCTGGCCAATTACGCGAAAAAGAGATGGAATTGTCTGCAAAAATTAAAGAGGTTTTGGATAATAAAAAAGAATCTACAGCTGGAGATCAATCCGATGCAGATAATTCTATAAAAAGTGATTCAAAACTTTTACAAAGTCCCCTTGTTAGTGAGGAGGATGTAGCTCATATTGTGGCTTCATGGACAGGTGTTCCTGTTCAAAAATTAACAGAAACTGAATCAGTCAAGCTTCTTAACATGGAGGAAACACTTCACCAAAGGCTAATTGGACAAGACGAAGCTGTAAAGGCTGTCTCAAGAGCTATAAGAAGAGCAAGAGTTGGATTAAAAAATCCTAATAGACCCATAGCAAGTTTTATCTTTTCTGGACCTACCGGTGTTGGTAAAACTGAATTGACTAAATCATTGGCTTCATATTTCTTCGGTAGTGAAGAAGCAATGATTAGATTAGATATGTCTGAATTTATGGAAAGACATACAGTTAGTAAACTAATAGGTTCACCTCCTGGTTATGTTGGTTTTAATGAAGGTGGTCAGCTTACTGAAGCTGTTAGAAGACGTCCTTATACCGTCGTTTTATTTGATGAAGTTGAAAAGGCGCATCCAGATGTTTTCAACTTATTACTGCAACTACTTGAAGACGGAAGATTAACTGACTCCAAAGGTAGAACTGTAGATTTTAAAAATACATTGTTAATAATGACCTCTAATATCGGTTCAAAAGTAATCGAGAAAGGTGGTGGCGGACTAGGATTCGAATTCTCAGGTGATTCAGTTGAAGATAGCCAGTACAACAGAATTAAATCACTAGTTAATGAAGAACTTAAGCAATACTTTAGGCCTGAATTTTTAAATAGGCTTGATGAAATAATTGTATTCAGACAATTAACTAAAAATGAAGTTAAAGAAATTGCTGAAATAATGTTGGAAGAAGTTTTTGTCCGACTACAGGACAAAGGTATTAAATTAAATGTTACTGATGCTTTCAAAGAAAGACTTGTTGAAGAAGGTTACAATCCTTCATACGGAGCAAGACCTTTGAGAAGGGCAGTTATGCGTTTATTAGAAGATAGTTTGGCTGAAGAAGTTCTTTCTGGGAGAATTAAGGATGGAGATAATGCTTTAGTTGATATAGATGATAATAAAAAAGTTACAATAAATATTTCTACTGAAGAATCTTCTCAAGAGTTAGCAGGAGCTAACTTCTAATCATTCAAAGTAAATATGCAGTCTATCTCTCCAGAAACTATATACAGGGGAAATTCTGCTTGGGAAAAATCTTTACCTCAAATTACTAAATTAACTAAAAGTCCATTAATTCTAGGTAGAGGGATTCAAACGAATAATTTGAGAAATAATATTTTTAATGATTTAAAAAATCAAAAACTTAATGTAAATTCTGCTAATTTACAATTTGATTGTTGTTACGAAGATATTTCAAGAGTTAAGAATATTATTTCAAATAATAATAATGATTGTGTTATCGCAGCTGGAGGTGGCAAAGTTCTAGACTCTGGAAAATATATAGCCGATTCTCTTAATATCCCTTGTATTACAGTTCCCCTTAGCGCCTCTACATGTGCTGGTTGGACAGCCTTATCGAATATTTATACAAAGGATGGTCAATTTATAAAAGATGTTGCATTAGGATCTTGTCCGAAAATACTAGTTTTTGATCATAAATTTATTCAAACAGCTCCATCAAGAACACTTGCAAGTGGCATAGCAGATGCCTTGGCAAAATGGTACGAATCCTCAATAACAAGTTCAAAAATAGATGACGGTCTTGTTCAACAAGCAATTCAGATATCAAGAGTTTTAAGAGATCAACTATTAATAGATGGAGGAAAAGCATTTAAGGGTCAATTTGAGAATTATCTATCTTGGCAAAATACTGTAGATGCATGTGGACTTACAGCAGGATTAGTTGGCGGTATTGGTGGAGAAAAATGTAGGACTGCAGCAGCACATGCTATTCATAATGCAATTACTCAGATAATTACCCCTAATAAATTCTTACATGGTGAGATTGTTGGGGTTGGTTTATTATTACAATTAAGAATAGAAGAAATGAAAAATAATAATAAATTAGCTGATCAATCAATCAAACAATTATTTGTACTTATGAAAGAATTGAATTTGCCAACTACTATCGGACAACTTGGAATAAATGTTTTTGAAAATAATAATTTAGAGAAAATTGCTGATTTTACTTGTCGAGATAAATCTGAGATTCACTTTTTGCCTTTTGAAATTAATAAACTGGACATAATAGAGGTTATTTCAAATTTTGAACAACAAAAAATTAAAACATAAATATTTTTGACTAAAAACAAATTTGAACAATTAAGTGATTTAAATGCAGAATTTTTCGAAAGTGCCAAATTGTCACTATTAGATCCTTTAGGTCTTTATTTGGCAAATGATGTTAAGTGGATAAAACTCAACCAAAATTGGAACTCCTTAAAATTTCCAGTAGTTATGGGAGGGAAAGGTCAACCTATACTTCTTCTACATGGCTTTGATAGTAGTTTTTTAGAATTCAGAAGAATATATAAATCACTAAAAAGAAATTTTCAAGTTATCGTTCCTGATCTTCTGGGTTTTGGTTTTAGTCCCAGGTGCGCAACAAATGAATACAATTCCTCAAAAATAATTTCGCATTTAATTGATCTCCTTAAGACGTTAAAAATAACAAAGAATCTAAAAATTATAGGTGCCTCTATGGGAGGATCAACAGCTTTAAAACTTGCTTTTGAAATACCTGATTCTATTGAAAAAATTATCCTTTTGTCCCCCGCCGGATTGTTTGGAGAACCTAAGAGTATCCCTTTTCCTCTTAACCAAATTGGTGCCTCATTTCTTGGATTGCCTCAGGTTAGAAAAAGTCTTTGTAGACAAGCATTTGCTTTTCCTGATGAATGCGTTGGTAAGATGGAAGAGCAAATTGCTTCGATTCATTTAGGTTGTAAAGGATGGAGGAATTCACTTGCATCATTTGCAAAAAGTGGTGGGTTTGCAGGAACTCAAAAATATATCCAAAATATCCCAATTAAAACATTATGTGGGGAAAATGATCGAATTCTTGGAAAAAAAGAGCTTAAAAAAATAGGAAATATTGAAAAATTTAATTTTGTAAGGTTAAAAAATTGTGGTCATCTTCCACATATAGATCTTCCATCATTATCTAGTAAAATTATCCAAGATTATTTTTTGGAATAAATGATTTTTTAATTAATTTAGATACTTGAGAATTATAAAAATATAATATAAAACAGATGGAGTAAAGATGTAACTGTCAATTCTGTCAAGGATCCCTCCATGTCCCGGTAAAAAAGTTCCGGAATCTTTTATTTTTGCATCTCTCTTCATCATAGATTCAATTAAATCTCCAACTAATGCCATAAGAGAAATTGAAATCCCATATATTATTCCAACAAATAATGGATTTTCCCAATTCAATAAAAATGCGAAAATTATTGCAAGTAAAGTTGAACAGGATATTCCTCCAATTAAACCTTCTATAGTTTTGCTCGGAGATATTGGAGATAGAGATGTTTTACCAAATGACTTCCCAATAAAATAAGAACCAATATCACTAGCTACAATTAAAAAGCAAGAAGTTAAAGTTAAATGCAGACCAGTAGTATTTGATAAGTTCTCAAACGACATAAAACCCTGATTTGAACTTATTATCACTGAATCTAATCCCCTTAACTTAATCCAGTAACTAGGTAAAAAACCTAAATAGAATAATCCAAAAATAGAGGCTGCAATATCTGAAATTGTCCCAGGTTTTGGTTGCAAAAGTAACCAAGTACATATCCCAACTGAACATATTGGCAAAATTGAATTTGAAATTTCTCCTTCAAGCAAACCAATAGTCTCAAGATAAGTAGAAATTATAATAATAAAGGATGAAAATAATGTGGTTTTTGTAGCTGGTCTTATTCCTTTAAATTCTGCCATTCTAAAAAATTCTAATAATGCTAGATATGTAAGCAAAGCAGTTGCCAATGTAAAAAACCATCCCCCCATCAAAACAACAATTAAACCAAAAATTCCTATAAGTAACCCGCTTCTTAATCTCATATGAAATTGCTATGTTTCTAAGACTCTTATATTAAAATTTACCAGATCCTTGTTGCATAAACTTTGATTATTTATGCAATTAAACCTATCTATATCAATTTTTTCGCCAGGAACTAGTAGAGGTATCCCAGGAGGATAAGGGCAAATAATATCTCCAGATATTTCATTTAATGATTGTGAGAAAGGAATACTCCGACAATTACTTCTCCAAGCAATTCCAATTTCGATTTCGGGAGCTTGAACTAATTTAAAGGGCGACCTGAGCACTTCTAAACTTTTTGATTTTTTGGAATTTAATAGTAATTTTTTCCATAACTTTTCAAATAAATTAAGAAAATCTTTTTGATTTCCAAATCCTAAGCAAAAAGTGAGAGTCATCATTTCTGGTAATTCGGCAATAAGTCCATTTCTATAAAAAAAATTATCAGCAGTAAAACCATCAATCCCAGCCTTAGAGGTATTTACTACAATTTTTAAAGGGTCTTGAGTTTCTATGAGAGGAATATTTTTTTGAATTAATTTTTTATAAATACTTTTTGCCTCTAAAATTCTTTTTTGATATTTTGATAAACTTTTTTTGTTAAGCCAGTCCCTAATAGACTCTTCACAAGAAGAAAGTAACAAGGAACTTGGACTGGTGGTTTGCAGTAAATTAATACTTTTGATTAATTTATCTTCATTTATAAGATTCCCTTTGTACCAAAGTACCGCGGTTTGAGTTAATCCATTGAGTGACTTATGCAATGAATTAACCACTAAATCAGCGTTTGATGATAAGGCCGGTTTTGGTAAATTAAGATTTTCACAAAAAAGGAAATATGAACCATGAGCTTCATCAACTAAAACAGGTAATTTTTTTTGATGACAACAATCTATTAAAGGCTCTAAATCTCCGGCATAACCTTGATAAGAAGGGTTTACAAGAATAACCCCTGCAATTTTATTCTCATCAAAATTTAATTTTTTAAATACATTTTCCAACCAAATTTTAGTAATTGGTTTGTAATGACCCGTTATGGTTGAAAATTCTAAGTCAAAAAATATTGGATTTATATGCTGCATCGCACAGATTTTTATGACACTTATATGGACATTTCTAGGCATCAGGATATTTTCGCCTGGATTTGCCATTGCAATTACTGCTGATTGTATTAATCCGGAAGCTCCATTAACTCCAAAAAAACATCCTTTAGCTCCAAATTTGTCGGAGAATTCTCTTTGAGATTTAGCAATTAATCCGCTTTGGGATAGTGGGGAGCCTATTTCTGGTAGTTCGGGCAAGTCCCAATACCCAGGTGGATTTTTTAACAACTTCACTAATTTCTTTGGTAAAGCTGCCCCTCTGTTATGAGCGGGAAAGAATAAAGACTTTAAAAACTTTTTAGTTAGAAAAGATGAAATGCTCATAAAGTATTATTGACATATATAGAATGGACTACATGGTAATCTTTTTTGATATTTTTAAACTTTAATGAAAAGATCTTATTCGGAATATTCAGCAAAAGAAGACTTTCTTTGGTTAATTTTGAGACCATGGATTTTTATCCCAAGAGTTTTATATATCCTTTTAACTTTTATTTTTCTTTTTTTAAGAATACTTTTTCAAGGTAACAGTAAAAATAAAAATGTACAAAAAAATCTCTCGAAATATCTTTTTGATGTAATAACGGATTTAGGGCCTTGTTTTATCAAATTAGGGCAAGCACTCTCAACTAGACCAGATCTTGTTAGACAAGATTGGCTTACTGAACTTACAAATTTACAAGATAATCTCCCAGCATTTGAACACAAAATTGCTTTAAAAATTATTGAAGAGGAACTTGGATCTCCTGCTAATGAATTATTTGAAGAGTTTCCAGATAGTCCTATTGCTTCAGCAAGCTTAGGTCAAGTTTATAAAGCAAAATTAAATAATTCTTATCTAGCTGTGAAAGTACAACGGCCAAATTTATACTTCCTTATAAGAAGGGATGTTATAATCTTAAGGTTTTTAGGAACTTTTTTATCCCCACTCTTACCATTAAATATAGGTGTTGGAATTGGAGAGATAATAGATGAATTCGGTAAGGCACTTTTTGATGAAATTGACTATCTAAAAGAGGCCGAAAATGCTTTGAGGTTTGCAAATTTATTCAAAGAAAATCCAAATATTTTTATTCCTAAATTAGAAAAACAGTTTTCATCCAAAAGGGTAATCACAACTTCTTGGATTGATGGAGTTAAGTTAAGAGATCGATTTTTACTAGAGGAAAATAACTTAATACCTGCTTCGTTTATAAAAACATGTGTAATCAGTGGACTGCAGCAATTATTTGAATTTGGATATTTTCATGCAGACCCACATCCAGGAAATATGTTTGCTCTCAAAGGAGGAAATGCAGATTGTGGGAATTTAGCTTATGTTGATTTTGGAATGATGGATACTATTACAAATTCAGATAGACTTACTCTTATTAAGGCAATTGTCCACATAATAAACGAAGAATATTATCTTCTCGCAGAAGATTTCCAGAAATTAGGTTTTTTAACCAAAGAACAAGATCTTCAAAAACTTGTTGAACCATTAAAAGAAGTTCTAGGAGGATCTTTTGGCGCTGAGGTTGGTAATTTTAATCTTAAAAATGTAACTGACAAATTCTCAAAACTAATGTATTCCTATCCTTTCAGAGTTCCTAGTAGGTTTGCCTTAATAATAAGAGCCGTTGTTAGTCAAGAGGGTTTAGCACTAAGGTTAGATCCAGAATTTAAAATTCTAAAGATAGCTTATCCATATATTGCAAAAAAACTACTGACCGATAATTCTGAAGAAATTTTAGACATACTTTTAGAAGTCGTTTTTGATAAAAAAGGTCAAATCCAAATAGAAAAAGTTGAAAGTTTACTAAACATTTTATTTAGAGATTCAGAGAATATTAATTCAGATCTCATACCAGTTGCGAACGCTGGATTGAAATTATTTGTCAGTAAAAAAGGATCCGAAGTTAGGAAGAATCTTCTTTTAAGTCTTATAAAAGATGAAAAATTAGAATTTACTGATGCAAAAAAACTCTTAGCTTTAATTAGAGATACTTTTAGCCCTCTAAACATTGCAAAAAGTGCAGTACAAAATATTATTTCAACAGTTTAGTTTTTCATATTTATAGTTAATTAACTTACCTATGAATTTAATTCTATTAGAATTGGATGTAATAGTTTAAAAATGAGAAGTAAAAGGATTATTTAGCTTTGGAAGATTAAATGAATATTTTGAAAAATCTCTTTTTATTTAATAAAAAATCTGAAAAAAATAAAGAATTTAGTCCTGGATTGGTTGACCAATCTTTAGAAATTGCAAAGTTAGTAAAAGAAGCAAGAATTCAACAAAACCTTACAATTAAGGAATTGTCATACATTTCAAAAATCCCTGAACGAATAATAAACTCTATTGAAAATAATAATAAAAGTACTAGGCCAGAGTATCCTTTTATAAGATCTATATTAATTAAATTAGAGGAATGCTTAGTATTAAAAAAAAATACATTATTAAATTTAGCAGTTAAAGAAAGAAAAATTATAAAGAAAAAGGGAAAGGATTTTATGTTCAGGAAATTCGATCTTATCAATACATGGCAAGGAAGTCTTTTGTATTTTTTTATATTAGTTTTAACTATTTTTATATTAAAGAGATACTTTATTTTAAATGTAAATGTTATAGAGATTCAAAATATTGAAAATCAAATTATTGATAAATAATTTTTAATAATATCTATATTAGAGTTCTCCCAAAATTATTTCCTAGCTCACTAAACATTTTTATATTTTTTTCTATTTCTTCTAAAGGACAATTTAACTTCCATTTCCAGTTATTTTTTGTGGTCCCAGGTTTGTTTAATCTACTTGAATCGTCTAGAGATAATAGATCTTGTAATGGAGCGATAAAAAGATTAGCATTTGTCTCCATGCCAATTTCTATTAAATCCCAAGAAGGATTTTCTGAAAATTTATACTCATCTTTTATTCTGTTTTGGGATTCATAATCTAAATTTTTCCACCATGAAACAGAAGTAGAGTTGTCGTGAGTACCTGTATAAACAACCCAATTTTCTCCTTCTATATTCTTTGGTAGATAAGGATTATCTTCATTGCCATCAAAAGCAAATTGTAATATTTTCATGCCAGGTAGTTCGAAGTTTTTCCTTAATTTCTCTACATCTGGAGTTATTACTCCCAGATCCTCCGCAATAATAGGTAGATAGTTACCCCCTAGATCCTTTTTTACTTTATTTAATAGTGTTTTACCTGGAGAATTTATCCATTTTCCAATAATTGCCGTTTTAGAATTGCCATTAACTCTCCAGTAACCTGCTAAACCCCTGAAATGATCAAATCTTAATATATCCACAAGTTCAAATTGTCTTTGAAATCTTTTTCTCCACCAATTGAAATTAGTCCTTTTATGCTTTGACCAAAAGTAAGTTGGGGTACCCCATAATTGTCCTGTTGATGAAAAATAATCAGGTGGAACACCACTTTGAAAGATTAAATCTCCATTTTTAAAAATTGAAAATAATGATTTATTACTCCATACGTCGGCGCTGTCTCTAGAGACATAAAAAGGCAAATCTCCTATCAGCTTAATATTTCTTGATTTTGCAAAGTTTTTAATAACGCTCCATTGCTCATCAAGATGCCATTGTATTAATTTTTTAATAAGTATCTCTTCACTTTTTTTCTTAATCCATGATTTTAAGAATTTGTTATTTTTTATTTTAAATTCTTGAGGCCATTCCCACCAAGGTAACATATTAAATTCTTCTCTGATAACAACAAATGTTGCATAATCTTCAACCCAAGAATGCCTACTGACCCATTTTTCAAAATTAATTTTTCTTTCTTCAGATTGTGAACTCCAACCTCGCAAAAGGAGGAGACCTAATTTTTTTGTTAGGTCATCCGCAATATCAAAATCAAAATGATCTTTATTCTGATTTGTTGGACCTAGATTTTCTTTATCTGAGATGTAGATAAAACCTTTTTCGATTAAATCATCTATATCCAAAAACCATGGGTTTATTGCAAAACTAGATGGGGAACTATATGGCGAACCTGTAGAGTCAGTAGGTGTAAGAGGTAAAAATTGCCAGTATTCAATTCCATGCTTATGAAGTTTTCTTATCCAATCTTTAGCTCCTCTCCCAAAAGTTCCACATACTCTTCCTCCCGGAATACATGTTGGATGCATAAGTACGCCTAATGATTTTCTTGCAATAATTGACTCTATAGGCATGTTTTCAATATATTTTGATTCTTTAAACTTAACGTGTTTTTAATTCTCTAAATTTAACCTTATACAAATTTTTTTTAATTGACAAATATCATTGTTGATTTTTAAGTCTGGATAAATATAAAGTCTAATTTTTAATCAACAATTTTTTGCTTAATTGAGGTGGCTTTAAAAATATCTAGTCATTATCTTTTGCGAAATTCACATAAACGACTACGATGATAATATAGTTTTATGGTGCAAATTTCGTGACAAGTTTCATCACGGCAATGCAGAGTAAAGAATCGGACTTTAATCTAACTAATAGTAGATTAAGGTTAGTAAGTGGGACAACAAACCCAAAGTTGGCTGAAGAAATTGCATCATACTTAGGGATTGAAAATGTACCTTTAATATCTAAAAGATTTGCAGATGGAGAACTTTATGTTCAGATTCAGCAATCTATTAGGGGTTGTGATGTATTCCTTATACAACCTACATGCGCTCCTGTAAACGATAGTTTAATGGAGCTGATGATCATGGTTGACGCTTGCAAAAGAGCTTCTGCAAGACAAATAACGGCTGTAATTCCCTATTTTGGATATGCAAGGGCAGATAGGAAAACCTCAGGAAGAGAGTCTATAACTGCAAAATTAACTGCCAATTTACTAGAGAAATCAGGAGTTGATAGAGTTTTAGCGATGGACTTACACTCGGCTCAAATACAAGGCTACTTCGATATACCATGCGATCATATTTACGGTTCACCTGTATTAATTGATTATCTAGAATCTTTAGATTTAGAAGAAATAGTTGTAGTCTCTCCTGATGTAGGCGGGGTAGCAAGAGCAAGAGCGTTCGCGAAATTAATGAATGATGCGCCGTTGGCTATCATTGATAAAAGGAGAGCTGCGCATAATATCGCTGAAAGTCTAACGGTTATCGGTGAAGTCAAAGGTAAAACGGCTATTCTTATAGACGACATGATAGACACGGGAGGTACAATTTGTTCTGGAGCAAATTTACTAAAAAAAGAAGGAGCTAATAAAATATTTGCATGTGCCTCACATGCTGTATTTTCTCCTCCTTCTTATGAAAGATTAAGTTCTAAGAATCTTTTCGAACAAGTTATTGTGACAAACAGCATACCAGTTATATATAAAGATAATTTTCCACAGTTAAAAGTTCTTTCCGTCGCAAATATGCTTGGGGAAGCTATTTGGAGAATCCACGAAGAAAGTTCTGTTAGTTCTATGTTTAGATAAAAAAATTATTTTTTACAAACCTTGTAATTTCTTGAGTCTCTCAGTTTCAAGCTTAAATTGTTTTTCGATCTTTTCAGGAACATTATCTGGACACACTTGAAGAGCTGATTCAACTAATTGCAGAGATGCAATAAATTGTAATTGTTTCATATCAACTTTTTGTTCTTTCTTTTTCTCTATTATCTTCCCTCCATGTTTTTGTGATACTACTGATGCGAACGTTGCTGAGGCAACGTTTAATGTTTTTGGGAAATCCAGATCAAATCCTTTTCTTGTCGCATTACAGAGAAATGAAACACCCATCCCGTGATATAAATCTAAATCATTTTTATTGGCAGGCGAATTTTTAACATTTGCATTTACTTTATTAAATTCATTATTTGTATCAAATAAAAAAGATGAAAAAATTAGAGGAATTGCAAAAATTTTAGATATTTTTAAACTCATATTTGATTTATTTTTAATTCACATTACTAAAGATAACATTTTTTATTTTTAAACTAAATCTGCCCACAGAATTTATTTAATAATTTTAATTTCGTGATGATTCTCTACTATTTTAAGCATATTTTTGTTCCATGAATATATAACCCTAAATCTATAATTATCAGAATCTACAAGTCTTGTATGTTCAAGAATATACCAATCTTTGTAAGAAGATTCAAAAATCATTTCGTGTTCGTCGACTTGTTTAATATTTGAAATACCTTCATCATTACTTAAATAAAAATTTTCCCTCTTAAGTTGATGGCCTTTTAAAAATGCATGCATTTCTCCTCGTTCTTTATACTGGGGATTTTCGTCAAAGAAATTATATTTTTTTTCTGGATACCAAGTAAATTTATAATGCGACTCCCATTCAGACTTACTCTCGAGAGCTTGAATATTTATATTCATACTTAAATTATAAGTTTTTTGTGCTTCATCGAGAAAATACGTTCTATTAGATTTCCATAATCCAATATTCCTGGAAAACCACCTTTTTAAATTACTATTTAAGTTTATTTCAGGAGGGTTTTCACCGAAATGTAAATTTTTCTTTGGATTAATAGCAACCATTTATAAAAAAGTCCTATTTATTTAATAGCCTATCTGTAAAATAAAAAAAAATATCTTAAGGTGTTTATAAGGATTAACAGCTTTTCAACACTTCAGAGGAATTCATTTGAATGATAAAAAAGAGCTAAAATTAATACTTGTGGCAGCTAGAAATCAACTTTCTAGTAATGATATTAAGTCCCTAATAGCTTATTTAGAATCAGATGATTGTGAGTTTGAGACATCTCTCCAGATCTCAGAACCCACAGAGCAACCAGAATTACTTGAATTACATAGATTAGTTGCTATTCCTGCTCTTATAAAGGTTTCCCCAGCTCCAAAGCAAATATTTGCTGGAAGTAATATTTTCTCTCAGTTGCAAAAATGGTTGCCAAGGTGGTCACAGGAAGGCTTAACAAAAAATCTTGGGATTAATTTGCAGCCATCCAAAATTGATTCAACAAGAACTCAAAAAGAATTTCTATTGGAAGATGAACTTCTTGTTTTAAGACAAGAAAATGAGACATTAACAAAAAGAATAGAATCTCAGGAAAGATTATTAAGAATGGTCGCGCATGAATTAAGAACACCTTTAACAGCTGCTACTTTGGCTGTTCAAAGTCAAAAACTCGGACAAATAGATATTTCAAAATTGCAGGAGGTTATTAAAAGACGTCTTGAAGAGATTGAACTCTTATCTCAGGATCTTTTAGAGGTTGGAACAACTAAATGGGAAGCATTATTTAATCCTCAGAAAATTGATTTAGGTAATATTAGTGCTGAAGTAATACTCGAATTAGAAAAATTATGGAGATTAAGGAATATTGAAATTGATACTGATATTCCATCTGATCTGCCAAGTGTATTTGCAGATCAAAGAAGAATGAGGCAAGTTTTTTTAAATTTATTTGAAAATGCTATTAAATTTTCTAAAGATTCTGGATCTATAAAAATCACTATGATTCATAAGACAAATCAATGGGTAGAAATAACAATTTGTGACAAAGGTGCAGGTATTCCTTTGAGCGAACAAAAAAGAATTTTTCTAGATAGGGTTAGACTTCCCCAGACTTCTGAAGGAACTTCAGGATTTGGTATAGGGTTATCAGTATGTAGGAGAATAGTACAAGTCCATGGAGGAAGAATATGGGTTGTATCTGAAGTAGGGGAAGGTTCCTGCTTCCATTTCACAGTTCCTGTGTGGCAAGGACAAAACAAAGAGCAACAATACTTGACGAAAGGCTAGCCTTACTCTTAGTTTTTAATAAGCTGTTATGCTAGTTTCCTGGCCCCATCGTCTAGAGGCCTAGGACACCTCCCTTTCACGGAGGCGACAGGGGTTCGAATCCCCTTGGGGCTATTAATTTAAATTTATAACGATCTTTTTGATGATTTTGCTTGCCTATCTACGGCAATTAAATTTTCTGAAAGATCCTTTTTCAGTCTTTTCTCTATCATCCCTATTGGCATCCACTGACAACCTTGAACAGTAAGATCATAAATTAATGAGTTTGTTGAAGTATTTTTAATATTTTGAATTTTCCAACTACCCTCAAACTTTCTGAAATCACCTTTTATTAAATTAAATTTTAAGAGGCCAAGCTCCTTATCTTCAAATAAATCTATAGTTACTTCAGCTGAAAACTTTATGCCAAGGAAATCCTGAGCCCCAACTTGTTTGAGGTGGACATTATTTCCCTTCTGAAATATTTTTTTGCTCGATAAAAGATTTGGTATGTAGAGATTTAGCCGATCATAATCTGTTAAAACACTCCACAAAGAATCAAAACTTGCAGAAGTTGTAAGTTGAGCTGCCAGTCGTCTTGTCCCACTGGAAAACTTCTCCATCGTCTGCTCAATTGTCCTGTAATCATTGTTTTTAAAATGATCTTCTGATTCTTGAGGATTATTCATAAATGAATTTTTTAATTAGATAAAAAATTATTTTTGTGTAACTATACAGATAAAAACAACAAATACTGAAAAATTAAAATAATTTCTTTTATTTATCCCGATCTCAAAACGTAACCATTTTTGTAAAATCACTACAAATTAAACTACAAATTGATAATCTTTTATAAAAGAAATCTAAAAAATGTATTCACAAGCAAAAGTAATCGCAGGCGGATTAGCTCATATACCAATAGTAATAGCCGTTTTTTATTTTATACTCACAACTTTTAATAAAAGAGCTTTAAAATTTGTTGAAGAAGCAAAAACAAAAAAACCTGAGGCAAAAGCTGTGGAAACTAAAAAAGTCGCTGTTTCAAAAACAGAAGCTCCAAAAACAGAAGCTCCAAAAATAGTTAAGAAAAAACATGCAGATGTTCCAGTCAATATTTACCGTCCTAAAACACCGTATGAGGGAACAGTTATTGAAAACTATAGTCTTCTCAAAGAAGGAGCAATAGGTAGAGTTAATCACATAACTTTCGACCTTAAAGATAGTGATCCATTTCTAAATTATGTAGAAGGGCAAAGTATTGGTATCATGCCTGCTGGTGAAGATGCTAATGGAAAACCTCATAAATTAAGACTATACTCAATAGCTAGCACTAGACATGGTGATGACTTTAATGGAAATACAGTTTCTCTTTGTGTAAGACAGCTTCAGTATGAAAAAGATGGTGAAACCATCAATGGCGTCTGCTCTACTTACTTATGTGATATCAAGCCTGGAGATAAAGTAAAAATAACAGGTCCTGTTGGTAAAGAAATGCTTCTCCCTGATGAAGAGGACGCAAACATTGTTATGTTAGCCACTGGAACTGGAATAGCACCAATGAGGGCATATTTAAGAAGAATGTTCGAACCAACTGAAAAAGAAAAAAATAAATGGAATTTCAAGGGTAAAGCTTGGTTATTTATGGGTGCTCCAAAATCAGCTAATTTGTTATACGAAGAAGATCTTCAAAGATATATTGCTGACCATCCAGATAATTTTAAATATACAAAAGCTATTAGTCGTGAGCAGCAAAATACAAAAGGTGGAAGAATGTACATTCAAGACAGAGTTCTAGAGTCGGCCAATGAACTTTTCAATATGATCGAAGATGAAAAGACACACATATATCTTTGTGGATTAAAGGGTATGGAACCTGGAATAGATGAAGCAATGACTAAGGCAGCAGAAGAAAAAGGCTTGAACTGGGCAGAATTAAGACCTCAACTAAAAAAAGCAGGCAGATGGCATGTAGAAACTTACTAAATATTTTATATCTAGATTTAAGTTTCACCTACTAAATACTTTTTGGTTTAGACACAATATGTAGCTAATATTTAAAAAAAAGAGGATTTTAAATAAAGAATATTAAAAATATGCCTTCAACTTTAAGTAATCCTCTAAGACTAGGTTTACGGCAGGAAAGAGTCATATCTCCACAATGCTTAGTAATATTTGGTGCTAGTGGAGACCTTACTCATAGAAAATTAATACCAGCCTTATTTGAACTCTATTTGCAAAGAAGAATTCCTAGTGAGTTTGGAATAGTTGGTTGTGCGAGAAGACCTTGGACTGATACTGAGTTTAGAGAAAAGATGAAAATAAAGCTATCAAATCAAATATCGGGTAAAGTAAGGGAGTGGGAACAATTTTCTAATTATCTTTTCTATGAACCAGTTGACTTACAACAAAGTGATCATGTAGTAAGGCTTTCTAGAAGATTAAATGAAATTGATAAAACACAAGCTACTCATGGGAATAGAACATTTTATTTATCAGTATCTCCGAATTTCTATGCAAGTGGATGTAAAGCTCTTAAAGCAGCTGGCCTTTTAGATGACCCTAAGAAAAGTCGTATAGTGATTGAAAAACCTTTTGGAAGAGATTATTCAAGTGCAAAAAAATTGAATAAGATCGTTCAAAGTTGCGCTGAAGAAAGTCAGATTTACAGGATTGATCATTATCTAGGTAAAGAGACAGTTCAAAATATTCTTGTTTTGAGGTTTGCTAACACTATTTTTGAACCAATATGGAACAGAAATTATATATCAAGTGTTCAAATTACTTCATCTGAAACAGTTGGGGTTGAAGATAGAGCAGGTTATTACGAAAGCTCTGGTGCTCTAAGGGATATGCTTCAAAATCATATGACTCAAATGCTTGCTGTTACTGCTATGGAACCTCCTGGAAAGTTTGAACCAGAAGCGATAAGAAATGAAAAAGCTAAGGTTCTTCAAGCTTCAAAACTTGCTGACGAAAATGAACCGTGGAATTGTTGCATAAGAGGTCAATATGGAGAGGGAGGAAATATTTCAAATCAACTAAAAGGATATAGGCAGGAAGAAGGTGTTAATTGTAATAGCACAACAGAAACTTATATTGCGACAAAAGTTTTCGTTGATAACTGGCGTTGGCAAGGTGTTCCTTTTTATTTGAGAACAGGTAAAAGACTACCTAAAAGACTTGGAGAAATAGTCTTGACTTTTAAAGATGTTCCTGTTCATTTATTTGAATCAACAATAATAAATCCCGCCCCAAATCAACTTATCCTTAGAATTCAGCCGAATGAAGGTGCTACTTTTAAATTTGAGGTAAAATCTCCTGGTTCTGGAATGAAATCAAGGCCTGTTGAAATGGAATTTTCTTATGATGAATCATTTGGAGAACCCTCAGATGAAGGCTATGTAAGATTATTAGCTGATGCAATGCTTTCTGACCCAACCTTATTTACTCGAAGTGATGAAGTAGAGGCGGCCTGGAAACTTTATACGCCATTAATAGAATTGATGGATAATTCTCCTTGGAAGTTACCTATTTATAATTATGAATCTATGACTTGGGGACCTCCTGAGTCTGATCAATTAATTTCAAAAGATAATATTTTCTGGCGTAGACCCTAAAAATGAAACCTCAACTAACACTCCAAACCCCGTTAGAACTGCCTTATCAGGAAATTTCTAATTACCTTAATAAATTATGGATTTCAGAAGATAACGATAATAGTGGAGCTAATACTTTTACATTAATGGTCTGGCAGCCTGCTTGGCTAGAACAATGTATGGTTCAAAAAGGATTATTAAATGGACCAATTACTGGAAATTTAAGTCCAGAGATAATTGAAGTTGCTAAAAAATTCATACTAGATCAAGGACTTCCTATCACTACTTCTCTTAGTAGTGAAGAATTATTGAATTCGTTGAAGGAAAATTTATCTAATCAAGACTTTGAAGATTTTAGAGGACAATTTTTTGAATCATCAATAAGTAGATTGAATCCAAGAAGATTAATAACTCTAGCGCCAACGTTAAATAAAAATTCAGATATCAAAACTTTTGTATCCGCTTACTGTCCACTAAGTGATACTCCGGCTATGCAACCTATATGTGGGGATTTAGTTGTTATTAGGGGAGACTCCACCTCAATATCTAATAAAGGATTAAAAATAATTGATGAATTATCTATTGATGAATTACCTACATGGTTGTGGTGGAATGGAAACTTGGATGAATCGCCTGAAATCTTCGAATATTTTACTAATCATGGTCTAAGGTTAATAATTGATACTGCTCTTGGATCGCCAAAAAGATGTTTAAAAGTTTTAGATCAATTAAATAATTCAAATAAAGCTATTAATGATTTGAATTGGGTTAGATTGAAAAATTGGAGAGAATCATTAGCAATGATTTTTGATCCTCCATCGAGGAGACCAATTTTAGACCATATTACTGATATTGACATCGATATCGCAGGAGATCATATGATTCAAGCGTTGTTTTTGATTTCATGGATTAGCGATAAACTTGGTTGGTCTTTTATAAGAGTTGAAAAGGATACAGAATCAACAAAAATAGAGTTTGAAAGAATTAATGGCGAAATAATTTCTGCATCAATTAATCCCTTATCTTTGGGAAATCCAAGTATTCATTTAGGACAAGTTATTGGATTGAGGCTGATTTCAAAAATTAGTGAGGTTCAAAAAAATAATACTTGTGTAATACTTGGCTGTGAATCAGTGGAATGTATGAGACTTGAAGCAGGAGGAATGGCTAATATGGAATTAATAGAACAAGTTGTTCCAAATTCTTTTTCTACATCAGAGTATGATGTTAGTAAATTATTGGGAAGTAGTAGAGGTAATACCAGTCCTCTTTTTGAAAATTCTATCAAAATAGCCCTTCAAATATTTAATGGTTTTAATAACTAATAAATGTCTTGTGTAATATCTTCTCCTTCCACGGATAGTGGTAAAACTACATTATCCCTTTTGCTATCCTCTTGGGCGTTCTCAAAAGGTATAAAGATTCAAACTTTCAAGGTTGGCCCAGATTATCTTGATCAACAACAACTTAGTTCCATTGGCCAACCTATTTGTAGGAATTTAGATATTTTTTTAAGCGGTGAGGAATGGGTTCAAGAAAGTTTTTTTAAACATTCTTTGAAATATGAATTCTCATTAATTGAAGGAGCTATGGGTTTATTTGATGGATTAGGGTCAACAACCTATTCCAGTACAGCAAATATCTCTAAACTTCTCAATGCTCCAATAATTTTTATTGTTAATGCTAGAGGCCAAGTAGCTTCTCTTTTGGCAACTATTCGAGGTTTTAGGGATTTCGATAGTGAGTTGTCAATAGTAGGAATTATATTTAACAATGTTAATTCAGATAGACATAAAAAATTAATCAAAGAAGTTTTTAAAAATGAAGACATAGAAATTCTTGGTTTTTTACCATCTGATTCAAAAATAACTTTAAATAAAGCTAATTTAGGTTTGATATCTCCAATGGATAATGGAAAAGAAATTGATGTTGAATATTTCGCAAATTTCGCCGAAAAACACCTTAATGTATTTTCTATTATTAAGTTCATGAAATCTCCTCAAAAGAAAATATTTAATTCTGTCAATTTTAAAGATTTTAAAATAGACAAAAGTAAACCTATCGCAATTGCAGAAGATAAAATCTTTCATTTTCAATATCCTGAAACTAAGGAGTTTTTGAGTGAAATAGGCATTCCATTGATTTCATGGAGTATTTATGATGATGAAGATATACCTAATGAGGCTTCTTCTTTAATTATTCCAGGGGGGTTCCCTGAAAAATATGCTGATCATATAAGTAACTCTACAAAAAGCTTAAATTCGTTAAGGAAATTTCGCGAAAATGGATTTATATATGCAGAATGCGGAGGGATGATGATTTTAGGAGACTTTATAAAAGATGAAAATGGTACTAATCATAAAATGAGTGGCATCCTGCCTTTTAGATCAAAAAAAAGTAAACTTTCAGTTGGTTATAGATACATTGAGGGTTTAAAAGATACTCCGATCATTAAACAAAATCAATTAATTAGAGGCCATGAATTTCATTTTTGGGAAATTGAAGATAATTTATCTGAACTTGAGTTAGGAAAAACTGCGAATCAGAAGAAACTATCTTCCCCATGGAAAATTAAATCTTGGAAAAGTGAATACAAAAATGAAGGCTTTTTTGATGAGAAATTACATGCAAGTTGGATTCACTTACATTTGCCAAGTTCTCCAGAAGTCTCGAAAAACTTTATTGATGCCACCCAAATAAGTTTTTCAAAGCATTCTTAATTTATTATCAAATCAAATATTTTGAGTGGAGAACCCAAAAAAAACATTCCAGGCAAAGTGATTAATGGTCCTAAAAAACTCCCTACCATGACTTCAATTTTTGTATGGCCAAGGGTTTCTTTTAAAAGTAATTCAGATTGAGGGTCTAGTTTTTTTGATAGTTTATTGATTTCTGCAGCTTGAATCCCAGCTGATTTTCGTACACCACTAGCGTCATACATAACTATTAATGCTACAGCAACTGATAATGCGAATATTGAGCTATCAAATCCTAATTCATAACCTATGCCAGATGTAGCGCCAGTTATTAAGGCGGAATGACTTGAAGGCATACCACCAGTCTCGATCATAATCCCAAATCTTATCTCTCCAGTTGAAAAGAAATTGAATACAATTTTTAAAAATTGTGCTAGCAGGCAGGATAATAAGCTCCAGAAAAGAACTGAATTATTAAAAAAGGTAAAAAACTCAGACATAAATTAAAAATTATTATCTATCTCTGTTTGTAATAAAGTCGGCTAATGATATTAAATACCTTGCGTCAGCACCCCAAGGTTCAATAGCTTTTTTTGCTTTTTCAACTAAATCAAATGCTCTTTTCTTTGACTCATCCATTCCAAGTAATTTAGGGTAAGTAGTTTTGTCAGCTAAAAGATCTTTGCCTGCAGTTTTACCAAGCTTTTCACTGCTGGAAGTTAAATCAAGAATATCATCTATTATTTGGAAGGCCAAACCAATTCCCTCTGCATATGTTGTCAGAGCATGTAATAGTTTTTCGTTAGCGCCTGCGATCATTGCGCCTGTTCTTACGCAGGCCTTTAATAAAGCCCCAGTCTTATGAAGATGAATATATTCGAGGGTTTCAAGGTCGACTTCTTTGCCTTCGCATTCCAAATCAACAACTTGTCCCCCGACTAGGCCTGGTGCACCAGCAACTAAGGATAATTCGCCAACTACATTTAATAATCTATTTGGATCAACTCCAGGGCTTCTTAAAGAGACCATTTCAAAAGCCCTTGTTAATAAAGCATCGCCTGCAAGAATAGCTATTGCATCTCCATATACTTTATGATTTGTTGGCCTACCTCTCCTCAAATCATCATTATCCATAGCGGGCAGATCATCATGAATCAAGGACATTGTATGGATCATCTCTATTGCTACTGCAGTAGGAACAGCAAGAGAGGGTTCTCCCCCAGCTAGAGAGCAAGATGCTAAACATAAAATTGGACGTATTCTTTTCCCTCCAGCTAAAAGAGAATATCTCATTGATTCTCTCAATATTTCTGGATTCTCAGGGCCCAAGGAAAAATCAAGTGCTTCTTCTACAATCTTTTTTGTGTTTTTAAGATATTTTTCAAAATCAGAAATATTATCTATAACTTCATTCATTTTATACCTTTAGTAAAAAAAATTTCATCTTGGAGTTTATGGCAAAAGGTCATTAAGAGTTGATGATAAACCAAATTGTTTTTGCCAGCTAAAAATAGTATTTACAAGTAACATTGTTACTGTCATTGGTCCAACACCTCCAGGGACAGGTGTGTAAGCAAATACTTTAGAAATAACATCTTCTAATAATACATCGCCACATAATCTGCTTTGATTTTTAGCGGAACTTTTTAATCTATGTATTCCAACATCAATAACAACTGCTCCTTCCTTCACAAAACTCGAATCTACAAGATTGGGTTTTCCTGCAGCAGCAATTAGAATGTCGGCTTCTCTACAAACTTTATTCAAATTAAATGTTTTAGAGTGAGTAATTGTTACCGTGCCATTTAGGTTCAACAACATAAGCGATAGGGGCTTCCCAACAAGCAAACTTCTTCCTATGACAACAATTTTCTTGCCTTCAATTGTAATATTTTCAGATCTTAATAAATTAATAATTCCTGCTGGTGTGCATGATCTCATCGCAGGCTCATTTTTTACTAGTTTGCCAATGTTTATCTCATTTAGTCCATCTACATCTTTGCTTGGATTAATATGGCTGATCAGTTTTTGTTCGTCAAACTTCTTCGGGATGGGAAGTTGTAGTAACATTCCATCAATATCTTTATCAGAATTAAGTTTGCTTATTAATTGTTCAACTTCTTTTTGCTCTACACTATCCTTTAGATGAAAGATAAAGCTCTTTATTCCAATCCTTGAACATGCTTTTTCCTTATTATTAACGTAAACACCACTCGCGGGGTCTTCACCTATTCTTATTACAGCTAAACCGGGAGCTCTTTTTGCAATTTTTTTATTACTCGAGATATAATTAGATAATCTTTCTTCAATTTCAAGAGATAATTTTTTTCCGTCTAATTTTAATGACATTTAGAAAAACATCTCCTTTTTACACCTAGCATGCCTATAATTTTAAATTATTCAAATAGATTTATCTATATTCTGTGCAAAACATCATAACTACCTTAAAGAAATTGTTTTATCTTTGGAGGCGAAGTCAAGTCCCAGTAAAACAACCAATTAAAATTTCAAAAATAGATAATCTCATAATTTTTTTAGTATGCATTTTAATTTCAATAATTTCTTCTTTTAAACTACTTCTTATCACGCCTTTAAATATCGCAGATATTTTTTCTTGGTTTTTGACCTTTATTGAAATACTTATTAGTTCTGGTGTTTTGATATTAGTTTCAAAAAAAGAGAATCCTACAATTTCCTCAAGACAGATCTTTTTGATCATTACTCTTCTTTTAGCAGTACAAGTTTCGAAATTAGCCTTAGGTTCAACCACAAGTCCATTATCTATGATAATTCCACCTGCATTAATAATATCTCAAGGAATGGGAACCATAACAGCTTTAGCTTGGGTATCAATAGCGAGTCTTATTTGGCCTGACCCAGAAATTGTTATAAATAACAATTTATTTTTTATTTTGTTAGTTTTTGCTTCAATAGTATCTCTTCTTGGAGGAAGAATAAGAAGTAGAGCTCAGTTACTTCAACTATCAATTTTTATTCCCATAGGATCTTTCTTGAGTCAATGGATATTGATTGGTAAAGATAAAATATCTCTTATTAATAATAAGCAAGATTTTGTTTTAACTAATGGGGATATATTTTCTGATTCCTTGCTGTTGGCTATAGCTATGCTTTTTACAATTTTATTTATTCCTATTTTTGAATCGATATTCGGATTATTAACTAAAGCAAGATTACTCGAATTGGCTGATAAGGAGAAGCCTCTAATTAGAAGATTATCTTTAGAAGCTCCTGGGACTTTTGAACATACCTTACTCATATGTGGTTTAGCAGAGGAGGCAACAAGAATGATTGGTGGTGATATTGATCTTATTAAAACTGGAGCGTTATATCATGATGTTGGCAAATTACATGCACCTAATTGGTTTATTGAAAATCAGGATGGTTCAAAAAATCCGCATGACGAATTAGATGATCCTATTAAAAGTGCAGAAGTATTACAAGCTCATGTTGATGAAGGATTGAAATTTGCAAGAAAAAATAGACTGCCCAAGCTTATAGCTAATTTTATTCCTGAACATCAAGGTACCCTTAAAATGGGATATTTTTTTCAAAAAGCTAAAGAAAAAAATCTTGACATTAATGAATATTATTTTAGATACAAAGGCCCTATTCCTCAGTCCAAAGAAACAGCTATTTTAATGCTTGCCGATGGATGTGAAGCAGCACTAAGAGCTATGAATATTAATGCATCTGATAAAGAAGCTTTGAAAACAATTTCTAATATTATCTACTCTCGTAAAAAAGATGGGCAATTAGATGATAGCAATTTATCCAAAGGAGAAATTTTTCTAATAAAAAGGGCATTCTTGAATGTGTGGAAAAGAATTAGGCACAGAAGAATTCAGTACCCAACTGGCAAGAATAATACTTTTTCTTAATTTTAAATTTTATAACCTAATACTTCTTCGATGTTTCGGATTACACCAATAAAGAAGAGCTAGCGTACTTAATAATGTTGTTAAAAGAGTAAATCCACCAACTCCATAAATGTCTTGAAGAGTTATGAGCCTTACAACTGAATAAGGAGCCATACCAGAGATTACCATTGATAAAGATACCAGAGTTAAAGTTACTCCCCATTTTCTCTCTGCTAAAAGAGCTGCTGAAGAAACTATTCCAACAATAGCAGCAGGCCATCCAAGACTTATTGCAAGAGTTATATTTGCAACTTTTAGTGGAGGTCCATAACTTATTATTAATGCAATTATTGGAAGTGCAATTATGTTGCCGATTAAGCCAACCCACGAAAGTGCCCAATATCCAAGTACCCTTTCTCTCATTATTTATTGCTTTAAATATTAGTTAAATCTACATTATTGAGAGACTATTTTTTAATGCTACTTAATAATCCTAAGAAAATAATTTAATTTGCAGGATTAGATAGAAATTTATTATCAGAATTCTCTAAACTATCAAATTGTGGATGAATTGAATTTTTTTTCTCAGAAAATACAAGTCTATTTAAAGCATTAACGTAAGCATTCGCTGCAGCAACTACAACGTCAGTGTCAGCAGAATGACCAGAATATATTTTATTATCCCTTCTTATTCTTATTGTTACTTCGCCCAATGCATCAATTCCTTCTGTTACCGACTTAACAGAAAATTCAATTAATTCATTAGGAACTTTAGCTAATTTATTTAAAGCCTCGCATACAGCATCAACTGGCCCAGTACCTATTGATACAGCAGTATCCTCACTATTATCTTCTGTGTTTAGAAGCGAAATGGTTGCAGTAGGTTTAGAGGCGTTACCACAACTTACTTGTACAAGACTTAATTGAAATTTAGCTTCTGGTAGCTGAACTTGTTCACTAACAATTGCTTCTAAGTCTCTATCAGTAATTTCTCTTTTCCTGTCAGCTAAATCTTTAAAACGAGCAAAAGCATCATTTAAATCTTCTCGGCTTAAGTCATATCCCATTTCTTCTAATCTTGCTCTTACCGCACTTCTTCCACTCAGTTTCCCTAAAGATATTTTGTTGTCACTCAAACCAACAGTTTTTGCATCGATAATTTCGTAAGTTAGTCTATTTTTTAAAACCCCATCCTGATGAATGCCTGATTCATGAGCAAAAGCATTAGCTCCCACAATTGCTTTATTGGGTTGCACAGTCATTCCAGTTAGGTTGGAAACAAGTCTAGAGGTTTTTGTTATCTCTTCTGTTCTTATAGCCGTAAGAGGAGTTGGGGAATCTTGATTTCTTTTGAAAAAACTATTAAAAAAACTTTTCCTGACATGAAGTGCCATTACTAATTCTTCTAGAGAGGCATTCCCGGCTCTTTCTCCAATTCCATTAATAGTACATTCTAGTTGTCTTGCTCCATTTTTTACTGCCTCAAGAAAATTGGCTACTGCTAAACCTAAATCATTATGACCATGAACCGAGATTACTGCCTCATCAATATTTGGAACATTTTTATTTATATCGGCAATTAGGTTGCCAAATTCACTAGGAGTTGTAAACCCAACAGTATCAGGGATATTTATTGTTGTCGCTCCTGCAGTAATTGCTAGTTGAATAACTTCGTATAAAAATTCAGGATCACTCCTTGAGGCATCTTCACAAGAAAACTCAATATCATCAACTAAGGATTTCGCATAATTAACCATTTCTGGAACTATTTGAAGAACATCTTTTCTGGATTTTTTTAGTTTATGTTTAAGATGAATATCGCTTGTTGCAATAAAAGTATGTATCCTTTTCTTGGGAGCTGGACTTACTGCTTCGTAACATGCTTTTATGTCTCCTTTAGACGCCCTAGCTAAACCACATATTATAGGGCCATTTTCTTTCCCTACGACATTAGCAATTTTATTAACTGCTTTAAAATCTCCTGGACTTGCGAAAGGGAATCCAGCTTCAATAACATCTACTCCTAATCTTGCTAATTGATGGGCGATAGCAAGCTTTTCTTCAAGATTTAAGCTGGCACCAGGAGATTGCTCTCCATCTCGAAGAGTTGTGTCAAATATCAAAATTCTTCCAGGATCTTTTGACATCAGGGGGGATAACCTAAACTTATATTAAGCTAATTAAAAAATTTTGACTAGATTTAGTTCAATAAATATTGTCTGAATGTTTATAAGTTAAATAATATTGGTTAAAATTCTGAAAAAAAAAATCAAATACTTAAATTTTTAAAGTATTGTTTTAGGATTAAAGACTTTTTTATAAAAAAATTTCAATTTTTTATAGAACTAAAGTCATAAATTTAAAAAGTATGAATGGGCAATACTCTAAAAATAATGTTTTAGGCCAGTTAGCGATAGTTTTACATGCTCATCTACCTTATGTCAGGAAAAATGAAAAAAACTCCTTAGAAGAGGATTGGTTATTTCAGGCGATTCTGGAATGTTATATACCACTACTTCAATCAATAGAATCTTCCAAAAATGAAAATCCTGAAAATACAAAACTTACTATTAGTTTGTCTCCAACATTATTATCACTTCTAAATAATAAACAAATTCAAGACACTTTCCCAAGCTGGATTAAAACAAGGAATGATTTCCTAAAAGAACTGCCACTAGAAGAAAAAAATGCCTCTGCATTTTTGATTAATAATCTTAATGATAAATACTTATACTGGCAAAATTGTTCTGGAAATTTAATTGAAAAGTTTAGGGTTTTAAAAAACTCTGGAAATTTGGATATTCTTACTTGTGCTGCTACTCACGGATATTTGCCAATTTTAAGGGAGAATCCTGAAACTGTAAAAGGACAAATCAATACAGCCGTTAGGAGCCATGAAAATATTTTTGAAACAAAGCCTTTAGGTATTTGGTTACCTGAATGCGCGTATTATGAGGGTTTAGATGAAATACTATTCAATTCTGGAATTAGATATACGATCTTAGACGGACACGGGATTCTAAACTCCACACCAAGGCCTAGGTATGGAGTATATGCTCCAATATGCTCGAAAAAAGGAGTGGCATTTTTCGGGAGAGATAGTGAGTCAACCTTGCCCGTTTGGTCCGCTAAGGATGGGTTCCCCGGCGACAAAGTTTACAGGGAATTTCATAAAGATTTGGGGTGGGAATTACCTCTCTCAAAGCTCCAAAAGAAGGGTATTTCATCAAAAAGACCTTTGGGTTTAAAGTTTCACAAGATTACAGATGAAAACATTTCTTTAGGAGGGAAAGAGTTTTACCTTGAAAATGAAGCTAAAAATAAGGCAGCAGAACATGCTGATACCTATCTTCTAGCGAGATCCAAACAACTAGAAAAATTGACTTTATCCTCTTCCTTTAAGCCTTTATTGGTAGCTCCATTTGATGCAGAGTTATTTGGTCATTGGTGGTATGAGGGACCTTTTTTTATTGAAAATATACTAAGGAACTCTAGTAAATATTCAATTAAGCTTACAAATTTAAAAGAATTCTTATTGCAAAAACCAAATCTTCAGATTTGTGATCCATCGCCATCAAGCTGGGGGCAAGGTGGTTACCATAATTACTGGATTAATGATGCAAATGCATGGATTGTTCCAGAAATCACAAAGGCAGGCTCAACATTTGTAGATTTGTGCTTGAAAAATTTTAATGATGATTTATCTCTAAGACTCTTCAAGCAAGCTGCAAGAGAACTACTTCTTTCTGAGTCTTCTGATTGGAGTTTTATTTTAAGAGCTGGAACCACAACTGAACTTGCAAAAGAGAGAATAGAAAGACACTTATTCAGGTTCTGGAAATTGGTTGAAATGATTAAAAATCAATCTAATATTAATTTAAAATTTCTTCAAGATATTGAGGAAGAGGATAAAGTCTTCCAAAATATTAATATTGATGATTGGCGAAAAAAAAATACTAATTTAACTTGAGCATTCCTAGTTTTACTTTTAGAGGTGAATTTATAAACATCTTACTCATAACGAAAATTAGTTTTGGAAGTGGCAGTGTATTAGTAAGAAAACCTACCCATTCATTAGTTGATAATCTAAAGAAATTTGAGAAAAAGCTTCTTAATCTACTTTCGTCAAAACTCATCAATCTTCTTAGACCATATTGGTAAAGTTTATGCCTTTGTGTTAACTCGTAAGGCCATAGGATTTCCCAACCTTTTGAAGCTAACTCACGTGAACTTAGTTGAGGTTCTTTTAAAAAGATTGCTAATTTTTGTGCAAGAAGTGGAGCCCTTCTTAATAAAGATCCAACCATGTATCCTGATGCAGGATGAACCATACTTGCAGACCCTCCGAAACCAAGTACAAATTGTTTTTTAAATGGGAGGGGTAAATTCATAGGGAAAAGGCAATTCTCTTCATGAAAAATTTCACTTACCTCAATACCCTTACTATTAAGTCTTTTATAAAGCCTTTTTTTAAGATTTTCTTGGGATAATGCAGGATAACTAGCTAATGAAGTTTCTTCAACAAAAAAGGTCTCGTTGCCAAGATCCATTGCATAAAGAAAGGAAGGAGATGATAACTTCTCTTCATTGTTTAAATGATTTGGACGGAAATCCATTAGAACAAATTGTTCTTTATTAACAGGTGGTGATGTAAATTTACCTACAATTCCGTAAGCAGCTTGTTGAGCGATTTCATTTTGAACTGGTCTTTTTACAAAATTACTTTTATGACCACTTGCATCAATAACTAATCTCGCCTTTATTTTAAGACCTGAAAAACAAATTACCTCAGATAGTTTATTTTTTTCTTTAATGTCTTTTGCTGTTTCATTCAACCATTCAATCCCTTTACATTTTTTTAAAAGCTCATTTTGAAAGGCTTCTTGATTTATTAACCCATAATCGTAGTTGTGTTTTGTCTGAGTATCCCCTTTTTTATTTTCCCCATCTCCAAAAAAACTAACTGTTTCACACCATCTATGAGATAACAAGGACTCTAACCCTAATTCTTCTAATTCAGATGCCCAGATACCATATGTATTCTCCCATTTTTCATTTGGAGATTTTGTTGATATTCCCTTAATATTTAGATCCTGCTTGGCTAATTCTGAAGCTAAACATAATGCTGCAGGACCAGAACCTAAAATTAAAATATCAAGTATTTCCATATAATCTAATAAACCATTTTCTTTTAATTTTCTTTGCCTGCATTTAATTGGTCTGTTTCTTCTGTTTGTTCATGAGGAACTAATACAACTTCTGATAAATGATCACCCTCATCCAATTTTTGTAATTTTACTCCAGTAGCGGCTCTAGATTGTTGTGAAATTTTATCTGCGTTTGTTCTTACTATCACACCTTTTTCAGTCACAAAAAGTAATTCTTCCCCCTCTCCTAGGACCTTCAAACAAACTAGTACATCATCTTTTATTCTAAATTTTATCGCTCTTAAACCCATGCCTGCTCTTTTTTGTAGTCTAAACTGATTTACAGGCACTCTTTTACCTAGTCCAAATGCACTGGCTATTAGTACCCAAGGACCTTCTGAAGAGTTAACTTCAAGATTTTCATCAAATTCTTTAGTAAGATCTTCATTTTTAGCTAATTGATCAACTAAATCAGATGTTAAAACATCCATAGATACAAGATTGTCTCCTTCTCTGAGGTTCATAGCTTTAACCCCTCTTGCTGTCCTGCCAAGTGGCCTTAATTCGTTAAAATCTAATCTGAAATGAATCGCCATTCCCGTTCTTGATCCAATCAAAACACTATCAGCTTCTCTTGATAATCTAACCCAAGTTAAAGCGTCTCCGTCCTCAAGATTTATTGCTATTAATCCATTTGATCGAATTTTTGAGAAAGCAGAAAGTGAAGTTCTTTTTATAAAGCCAGCCTTGGTTAGCATTAATAAATAACATTCGTTATCAAAAGAATCTACTGCAACCAGTGAAGTTATCTTTTCTTCTCTTGGTATTGGGAGAAGTTGAACTGATGGAGTACCTTTAGCTGTTCTGCTACTCATAGGAACTCTATATGCTGGGAGAGCATAGGATACGCCTCTATCACTGAAAAGCAAAAGAGTATCATGATCATTACAGCTTATAAATAGTTTTACTTCATCATCAGCTTGCGTCTTTGTTCCAGCTTTACCTCTTGACCCACGACTTGTAGATTCGAATTCATTAACAGGCATTCTTTTTAAGTAACCTGCTTCAGTTAATAAAACTACAGATCTGTCATTAGCAATAAGATCAATATCATCTAGACCGCCGCCTAAATCAAGTATTTCTGTTTTTCTTGGAGAGGAAAATCTTTCATCAATTTTATTAAGTTCTTCAAGAATAATTTCAAAAATCCTTTCTTTACTATTCAATATTTGCTGATATTGGTCGATTCTTTGGGTTAATTCGTTATGTTCTCCTTTGATTTTATCTGCTTCTAGGGCTGTTAATCTTCTCAATTGCATTTGTAAGATTGCTTCTGCCTGTGTGGAAGATAACTCATGATCAGTTTGTAACTTTTCTCTAGCTGAAACTGTGTCTTTTGCTGATCTTATTAGATTGATAATTTCATCCATAGAACCCAACGCTAATAGAAGACCTTTTACAATGTGATCCCTTTCTTCAGCCTTTTTTAATAAAAATCCTGTTCTTCTTCTTATTGTCTCCACTCTGAAGTCTAGAAATACATCTAACATTTTCCTTAGAGAAAGTGTTGTGGGCTCTCCTTTTACTAAAGCTAGGATATTTGCACTAAAGTTATTTTGTAGAGGTGTTAACTTAAATAAATTATTTAAAACTACTTGTGGGTAAGCATCCCTTTTTAGTTCAATAACAATCCTCATACCATCTCTATCACTTTCATCTCTTATATCAGAAATACCTTCTAATTTTTTTTCATTAACCAAATCAGCAATTCTTTCTATCAATGCCGCTTTATTAGTTTGAAATGGAAGCTCTGTAATTATCACTGCATCTTTCTCTGCCCTGCCAGGGGTTTTAATTTGCTCAATATTTGCTATACCTCTCATGGTTATTGAGCCCCTTCCTGTCTTGAAAGTTTCTCTAATACCATCTCTTCCTAAGATTTGACCACCTGTTGGGAAATCAGGACCCTTAATTATTTCAAAAAGTTCTCTGTCTTCAATCGATGGGCTTTCTATTATTGATTTAAGACCATTAATTAATTCCCCCAAGTTATGAGGTGGAATATTAGTTGCCATTCCTACTGCTATTCCAGATGATCCATTTAGAAGTAGTTGAGGGATTCTAGCAGGTAAAACTGTTGGCTCTTGCTGCGAACCATCAAAATTATCTGCGAAATCCACAGTTTCAGATTCAATATCCTCTAGTAAACTTTCATCCGTAAGAGACTGTAAACGAGATTCTGTATATCTCATTGCTGCTGGAGGGTCGTTATCTACAGAACCAAAGTTTCCATGGCCATCTATAAGAGGCATCCTCATGGAGAAATCCTGTGCCATTCTAACCAAAGCATCATAAACAGCTGTATCGCCATGTGGGTGGTATTTACCAAGTACTTCTCCAACAACTCTTGCACATTTTCTGTATGGTCTACTGCTAGTTAAACCAAGCTCATACATTGCATAAAGAATTCTTCTGTGAACAGGTTTTAATCCATCTCTTGCATCCGGAAGAGCGCGCCCAACTATAACGCTCATTGCATACTCAAGATATGAGCGAGACATCTCATTTCTTAAGTCAGTCTGAATAATTCGATCGTTATCTTCGCTTAATCCTGAGTTATCAGAATCTAAAATATCAGACATACAGAAATCCTTTTCTTAATAATAATCGCTGATTGTCATAATGAATAAAAAAAAAGATTTATTTAATTCCTAAATACTCACATTTACACACAAATCAAAATAAAACCTTTTGTTTTTGAATAAATCTTGGCTTATTACCCCTTTAGTTGTTAATTTAATCAGAATAATGAATAATTCCGTGAATATTGAACTTGGTTTAAATAAAAAAGTCAGAAGGGCTTATGGCATCGATGAAATAGCTTTAGTCCCTGGTAATAGAACACTTGATTACGATCTAACTGATCCCTCTTGGCTAATAGGTGATTTCAAAAGAGAAGTTCCCATTGTAGCTAGCGCTATGGATAGTGTGGTCGATGTCAATACGGCTGTAGAACTTACAAAATTAGGATCCCTTGGGGTCATTAATATGGAGGGCATACAAACACGATACGAAAAACCTGATGAAATATTGAATCAAATAGCATCAGTCGGGAAGAATGATTTTGTTCCATTAATGCAGAAAATATATAGTGAGCCCGTAAAGGAAGGATTGATCTTACAAAGAATAAATGAGGTCAAAGAAGGAGGAGGCATCGCAGCCTTTAGTGGAACTCCTCAAGCTGCTATTAAGTTTAAAAAAGCACTTAATAACTCCAAAATAGATTTATTTTTCCTTCAAGGAACAGTTGTTTCAACTGAACATCTTGGTATGGAAGGTAAGGAAACCTTAAATATTAAAGATCTCTGCCAATCTATGAATGTCCCTGTTGTAGCAGGTAATTGTGTTACTTACGAAGTTGCAAAACTTCTAATGGATGCTGGAGTTGCAGGTTTAATGGTTGGTATAGGACCTGGAGCGGCATGTACTTCAAGAGGTGTATTAGGAATTGGAATTCCTCAAGCCACTGCAATCGCTGATTGTAGTACTGCAAGGAATGATTACTTTAAAGAAAGTGGTCGTTATATTCCTATTATTGGTGATGGAGGAATTGTCACGGGAGGAGATATTTGTAAATGTTTAGCATGTGGTGCAGATGCTGTAATGATTGGATCACCAATAGCTAAATCTTCAAATGCTCCAGGTAAAGGATTTCACTGGGGTATGGCTACTCCAAGTCCTGTATTGCCAAGGGGAACAAGAATTGAAGTTGGGTCTACAGGATCCTTAGAAAGGATAATTAAAGGTCCAGCTCTACTCGACGATGGGACACATAATTTGTTAGGAGCGATTAGAACTTCAATGAGTACTCTTGGGGCTAAAAATATTAAAGAAATGCAGGAAGTTGAAATAGTTATAGCACCATCGCTTCTTACTGAGGGTAAGGTTTATCAAAAAGCTCAGCAGCTTGGAATGGGAAAGTAGTTCATTTAGAGAAAAATTATAAAACCTTAGAGAATTAAGCATTAAATTGAACAATTATCTAATTAGGAGTTATTATGAAATGATGGGGGAAACCCCATACTCCTCACACACTAAATCGCCCGATTTATCGGGCTTTTTTCGATATTTTGTTACTTATATTATTTAATCTGTAATGAAACCATCACTTAAAAGAATTGCCTGCTAAATTTTCAAAAAGGAATACTTAAATTATGTCATCAGCTCCAGCCGTAACTGATTCTTCATTTGACAAAGATGTACTACAAAGTGATCTACCAGTATTGGTTGATTTTTGGGCACCATGGTGTGGTCCATGTAGGATGGTTGCACCAGTTGTAGAAGAAATCTCAAAAGACTTTGAAGGGAAAATTAAAGTTTTTAAATTAAACACAGATGAGAATCCAAATGTTGCCAGTCAATACGGAATCAGAAGTATTCCTACCTTAATGATTTTCAAAGGAGGTCAAAAGGTTGATACAGTTGTTGGAGCTGTACCAAAAGCAACTCTTTCAAGCACCTTAACTAAGCATTTATAAATTTAAGGGCTTTGCATAAGATTGGACTTATAGATTATGGAATGGGTAACATTCATTCAGTAACAAAATCTCTAGAAAGTCTTGGAGAAGAAATAATATTAATTAAAAACTTTAATGATTCTAAACTTTGTAAGGCGGTAATACTCCCTGGAGTTGGATCATTTGATCCAGCGATGAATAATCTTATCAATACAGATTTGATAACTGATTTGAAAAATTGGATTAAAAGTGGGAAGTCTTTTTTCGGGATATGTTTAGGTCTCCAACTCCTTTTTGAATCTAGTGAAGAAGGAGAAGTTCAAGGGCTTGGAATTTTAAAAGGAAAAATACAAAAAATACCTAATATTGTTAACCAAAGAACCCCACACATGGGTTGGTGCCAACTTTTACCTACAAAACAAAATACTTTATTAGATCTCGCAGAATTAAATAATTGGGTTTATTTTGTTCATTCCTATCATGCAATCCCAGATGATTCAAATATTATTGCAGCTCAGGTTGATTATGGTCCCGAAAAATTAACTGCAATGATTGAGAATGATAATTTATTGGCCTGTCAATTTCATCCAGAAAAATCTGGGAAAACTGGAGAAAAACTTTTGAGAAGATGGCTAAGTAATATTCAATAATTGATAATTACTGATGAAAACAAATTTAAGATTAATAGGTGGTAAAAAGCTCCGAAGTCCAAATAATTCTTTTACCAGACCTACAACTTTGAGAGTGAGAGAGGCAATATTTAATATATTGAACAATAGAGTTGAAAATAGTAACTGGTTAGATTTGTTTAGTGGAACAGGAGCTATATCTTGTGAAGCCTATAATCACGGTGCAAGAAAAATACTTGCCATTGAAAAGAACAAAACCAACTCAAAAATTTGCTTAGAAAATTTACTCACTTTGGAAAATATAGAGAATAGGAGAAATGATATCGAAGTTATTTGTAAAGACGTTTTGAAATGGACAAAACCAAATTATGAGAGAAAATTATCATCAAGAAATATGGATTTAAACAAATTAAAATTTGATTTTGTTTATATAGATCCTCCATACGATGTTGATTTCCATGAATTAGTTTTAAATCAATTATTCAATTGTAATTTTTTAAAAAAAGATTCAATAGTGATTTGTGAACATTCTCCAAACTTATTTATTAAAAAAAGTACTTTATGGGAAACTATAGATGTAAGAAACTATGGGCAGTCAAAATTAACATTCTTAATCAATGTCCAGCATCCCTGAACCTCTTCTGTATTGATTCCATGCACTTACGAATAATCCAAGAAGAGTTATTGGAACTAATCCTAAAACTATTCCACATAGAAGAGGCTCGATCATTTTTTTGCCTTTTTTAGATTTCTTATTCACAATTGTTACATAGAGATTATTTTTTGTGTCAACATCTTCATCATCTGCAGCAGAAAGAGATTTTAAAAGAGAATTCTTAAAAGTTGTTTTTATTATATTTGGAGTTTTATTGATTTGTTTTTCAATATTTTTCGTAAATCATCATGAAAATAATAAGTATATTATTGAAACTCTTGAGCTTAATGGCTCTGCTGAGGAAGGAGATGCTCTTTTTAAGATAAATTGTGTTGGTTGTCATGGAATTACAGCAAGAGGATTAGTGGGCCCAGACTTACACTCAATAACAAAACGTTTGAATGATAAAGAGATAATAAAACAAGTTACTGGAGGCCTAACTCCTCCTATGCCAAGTTTTGAAATTGATCCTGTAAATATGTCGAATTTATTAAAATATCTCCATAGCCTTGAATGATTTTGGGAAAAAATTTTTCTAATTTAAAGTTAATATTAGTTGAACCAAATGGCCCTTTAAATGTAGGGAGCGTTGCAAGATTATGCAGTAATTTTGAAGTCGATGAATTAAGAATTGTTTCTCCGAAATGCGATATATTTTCCTTAGAAGCAAAAAAAATGGCCCTTAAAGGTCAAAAATTTCTTGAACATTGTAAGATTTTTGATGATCTGCAAAAGGCAATTTTTGATTGTGATTTAGTTCTTGCATCTTGTGGAAGGATTGATGTGAATAAAGATTCATTTTTTGGATCTTCTGAAGATATATTTGATTGGGCTTTATCCTTTAAAAAGATAAATAATTTAGCAATTATATTTGGTAGAGAAGATAGAGGTTTAACTAACAGTGAATTGCTTCTGGCAAATAAAACTTTTTATATCCCAACTTCTCGGAGAAATCCTTCATTAAATCTTTCTCACGCTGTTTCAATAGTTTTGTATCAACTAAATAAGTCTTCTAAAAAGAATTTAAATAATGAATTAAAAGTTTTTAACTTAGCATCATCGAAAGATGTACATGATACATTTGTGGAGATAGAGGAAGTGCTTTTGCAAGTTGGATATCTCTTAAAACATACTTCTAGGGCAAAAATCAGTAAATTTAAGAATTTTATTTTCAGAGCAAATACATCAATGCACGAAATAAATGTTTTAAGAGGAATTGTCCATCAAATAAACTGGTTTTTGAACAATTCAAAAAGAAATTAGCTACATAATAAATTACATTAGATTTTATTTCTTTGTAGTTTTAATTTGAAAGGGATATTTACTAAAAACATTTTCTGAAGTAACATCTACTGATTATTTGAATATTTAAGAAAACTAAAACTGTGCCTACAACAAAGAAAAGAAGAGTTTTCCCTTTTACAGCAGTAATTGGTCAAGAAGAAATGAAATTGGCTCTCTTGTTAAATGTTATTGATCCAAGAATTGGAGGGGTGATGATAATGGGTGATAGAGGGACTGGAAAGTCTACTACAATTAGAGCCTTAGCTGATTTGTTACCTGCAATTGATGTTGTTAAAGACGATCCATATAATAGTTCTCTAGTCGATCCTGATTTACAAAGTAAAGAAGTTTTGGAAAAAATTACTCAAGGAGAAAATCTAGAAAGAGTTCAAAAACAAGTACCTATGGTTGACTTGCCTTTAGGTGCTACTGAAGACAGGCTCTGTGGAACCATTGATATAGAGAAGGCTTTGAGTGAAGGTGTTAAGGCATTCGAACCTGGATTGTTGGCTAAAGCTAATAGGGGTTTACTATACGTTGATGAAGTGAATTTGCTTGATGATCATTTAGTTGATGTACTTCTAGATTCAGCTGCTTCCGGATGGAATACAGTTGAAAGGGAGGGAGTTTCAGTTCGACATCCTGCGAGGTTTGTCCTTATTGGTTCAGGCAATCCAGAAGAAGGTGAATTAAGGCCTCAACTATTGGATAGGTTTGGAATGAGTGTTGAGGTGAAGACAGTTAGAGATGCTGAATTAAGAGTTCAAGTAGTAGATCAAAGAACTTCTTTTGACGATAATCCTGACGAGTTTTCATTGAGTGTTGAGAAACAACAAGATGAACTTCAACAAAAGGTTATAAAAGCTCAAGAAATATTGAATTCTGTTCAGATGGACGATGATCTTAGATTGAATATTTCTGCAATCTGCGGAGAACTAGATGTTGATGGTTTACGTGGAGATATTGTTACAAATAGGTCTGCAAGGGCAATTGCAGCCTTTGAGGGGAGAACTGAAGTGCAAGAAGATGACATAGCAAGGGTTATTTCTTGCTCTTTAAGACATAGACTAAGAAAAGATCCTCTAGAACAAGTTGATTCAGGCGAAAAAGTAATTCAAGCTTTTTGTAAAGTATTTGATTTAGATGAAAAAGAAAATCTTTCAAAATTTCAATTGTCTGCTGAATCTTAATAAAAGTGAGAATAATTGGGATTGACCCTGGATTAGCTAGAGTTGGTTATGGAATAATTGAAATAGAAAATGAAAGAAGGATTTTATTAGATTGCGGCGTTATTGAGACAGGTAAAGATAAAAAAGAAGAAGATAGACTTTATGAGATATTCCAAGATCTTAATGAATTAATTAATGCTTGGAAACCAACAACAGCGGCGGTAGAAAAATTTTTCTTCTACAGGTCAAGTACTACCATTAGTGTGGTGCAGGCTAGAGGCGTGATTATGATGGTATTGGCCTCTAAAAAAATTCCTGTTAGTGAATATTCACCTGCTCAGGTAAAATTAACAATTGCTGGGTCTGGAAAGGCATCTAAGCAAGATATTCTTCATGCTGTTATGTATAACTTAGATCTTAAGAAGCCCCCAAAACCTGATGATTCAGCAGATGCATTGGCCATAGCACTCACAAAACTAAATGAAGATGGCTTTAACTGAAAATTCATATGACGATCTTTGAAAATAAGAAATTGGAGAGGGATATGTTTAGAAAACTAAGAGATGGGATTTCTCTTAATCAAAGAGAAAATGTAGAAAAGAATGTAAAATTATATGTTGATTCATTTGTTAAGGGATATAAAAATATTGGTTATGTAGCGATATATTGGCCTCTAAAAAATGAAGTAGATATAAGAAGTCTTAAGAAGAAATTTACTTTAGCTTTGCCTAGATGTAAAGCTAAAAAAGAAATGTTATTTTATCCATGGGATGAAAAACCTCTTACCAAAGATTCTGAGGGGATACCAAGTCCAAATAACTCTTCCCCATTAAGTCATTCAAAGATAAGCATAATACTTGTTCCATGTCTTTCTGTTGATAAAAATTTAACAAGATTAGGCTATGGAGGAGGTTATTTTGATAAATTAAGGAGAGATAATGATTGGAGAAATGTTCCATGCATTGGAGTATTAACTTCTAATTGTGTAAGTACGAATCCATTAACTAGAGCAGAGTGGGATATTCCTTTATCGGGCTTTATCACAGAAAAAGAAATATTTGTATAATAGAAAATTCATAAAGTGATTAATTTATAGTTTTAAAAAATGGAAAATCGAGAAAAATACAATAACTTATCTAAATTAGTTGAAAAGTTGAAGAAATCAGAAGATCCAAAGAGAAAATATGAATACATTTTGTGGTTAGGCAAAAAATTGAAAGAACCAGATAGTAAGATCCTTGTTGAAGAAAATAAGGTTAAGGGATGCGTTTCAGAAGTTTTTGTTAAGGCAACTATTAAAGCAGGTAAATTATTTTGGGAAGGATATTCTGATGCTCTCATAACAAAGGGTTTGTTGGCATTTCTAATTAGTGGATTAAATGAGTTAACACCTAATGAAGTTGTTGAAGTAGATAAGAAATTTATAGAAGATACTGGGTTGAAATCAAGCTTAACACCTTCAAGATCAAATGGTTTTTTAAACATATTGTTGAAAATGCAGTCTCAAGCAAATGAATTTTTGTAGGTCTAATAATATAAAATTAAACTCAAAGTAAAAAGAAATAAAAAATGAGAAAATGCAAAATTGGTATTGTAGGTTTTGGAACTGTAGGTTCAGGGATTTATAGAATATTAAGTTCTGAAGTTGATTTACATCCAATTTTAAAAGAAATAGAAATAGCAAAAATAGCAGTTAAAGATCTTAGTAAAAAAAGGGATATTGAGCTAGATAATAATTTATTAACTGACGATCCATTTGAATTAATTAATGACCCCTCTATAGATGTAATTGTTGAAGTAATGGGAGGGGTTGATTTGGCGAAAGATATTATTCTGCATTCATTAAAATCAGGAAAATCTGTTGTTACTGCTAATAAAGCAGTCATTGCAAGATATGGAGAAGAAATATATGAAACTGCATCTAAAGAAGGCGTTTATATATTGTCAGAGGCTGCAGTTTGCGGGGGGATTCCTATAATTGAGCCCTTAAAAAGATCATTAAAAAGTAATAGCATAAAAAAAATGGTCGGGATAATAAATGGCACAACAAATTTTATTCTTTCGAAGATGACAAATGAAAAAGCTGATTATAAGGAGACCTTAAAATTGGCACAAAGCCTTGGTTATGCAGAATTTGATCCAACTGCAGATGTTGAGGGCCATGATGCTGCTGATAAGATTTCAATTCTTAGTGAACTTGCATTTGGAGGGAAAATCACAAGAGAGGAGATACATTCTGAGGGCATTAGTAAAATTAATCTTAAGGATATCGAATATGCCAATAAATTAGGATTTGAAATAAAACTTTTAGCGCTTTCCGAAAGGGTACAAATCAATAGTAAAGATTCACTTGCTTTGAATATTTGGGTAGGACCTTCTTTGATTCCAAAATCTCATCCATTGGCAACAGTAAAGGGAGTTAATAATGCTTTATTAATTGAGGCTGATCCTCTTGGAGAGATAATGTTGTATGGTCCAGGTGCAGGGAGTGGCCCAACTGCTGCATCAGTAGTATCAGATATATTAAATCTGCATGCCGCCTCAGTAAAAAATAATAATTCAATAGATCCATTATTGTCTTTCGATTTCTGGAGAAAATGTCACATCATTGAATCTTCACGAATAAATAAAAAAAATTACCTTAGAATTATTTGTCTTGATAGTCCAGGTGTAATAGGAAAGATTGGAGATATATTTGGTAATAATAATATATCCATCGAATCAATTGTTCAACTGGATGCAAGTGAGGACAAAGCTGAAATTGTCGTTATTACTCATGAGGTGAATAGTGGAGATTTTGAGAAATCCAAAGATGAAATAAATTCGCTTAATGAAGTAAAAATTATTGCAAGTCAATTAAGTTGTATTTAAAAAAATAGTTTGCAAATTTCTTCATAGCTTGTTAAACCGTAGAAAGTAAGTGTTTGGTTTTAGCACCTTAATGATTCATTCAAAATTAGTAGATAATAAAAATAAAAAAAATAATTTAATTTGCTTTGAAAAACTTTATAAAGGTGCTTGTGTAAAAATTAAAGATAGCAATAAGACTTTTCAAGTAATTGGTCTAAATATAGGTAAAGAAATTTGTTGGGTGAGAGAATGGCCTTTTGCTTGTAATTCTAAAAAAACATTTTCTTTAGAAATAAGTCAAATAACCTTACAAATTTTCTGTTCAAATAATTCTCCAGAAAAATTAAGTAATTATGAAATATAAAAAAAAAGTTGTTTTATCAATATTTATTATTTTAATTTCTTTTTTACAGAATTCTTGCGGCTCAAAAAGAATATCAAAAAAAATCATAGTAGCAAGTTCTGGAAAAATTGAATCTTTAGATCCAGCTAGAGCAAATACTCTAAAAGCAATTCAATTAATCAGTTCTCTAGGAGACACATTATATGAATTAAATTCTGATGGAGAATTAATCCCTGAATTGGCCTCTGAGATGCCAATTATTTCAAAGGATAGACTTCAAATAACTATCAATTTAAGAAAAAATGTTTTTTTTCACGATGGAACTGCATTTAACTCAAACGCTATAAAGTTTACCTTTGATAGATTCAAAAGAATTGGAACGATGAACTATATTTTAGGAAATAAGATTAAATCAATAGAAACGCCAAGTGAATATTCAGTCATAATAAATTTGAATAAACCATCAAGTTCTTTAAATGGTTTACTCACATCAGTAAATTTAACTCCAATATCTCCTACATTTTACAAACAATATTCTGATAAGTTTCTAAATGAAAAATTCGTTGGTACTGGCAAGTATGTGCTGACTAGTTTTTCTAATGAAGTTCAATCAATTGATCCATATTTGAATTATTGGGGTGAAAAGCCCTTAAATAAAGGAGTTAATTTTGTGGGATATTCAAATTCATCCTCTCTTTTTGGGGCTTTAAAAAGTAAACAAATTGACGTGCTTTTATCAAATTCAATTGATGATAGTCAGAGAAAAAGTTTAAATAATTTAAGCAAAAATAAACAGTTTAATGAAGGTAATAGCCCTTTCATTGAATTAAGTTTTATAAGCCTTAAAACTAGTTCTTATCCCTTAAGTAATCTTAATTTAAGACTGGCTTTGGCAAAAAGTCTTAATAGAAAATTGATTAGTGAGAAAGTAAGTTATGGATTAAGGAAGCCATCTAGATCAATTATTCCTCCGATATTAAAAAAAGATAATCAAGAACTTTGGCCTAAATATGATTATTTAGAAGCGAGAAGGTTATTGCAGAAAGAAAATTATTGCAATGGAAATATTCTAAAAATACCCCTAACTTATAGATCGAATGTACCAGCTGACAAGCTTATTGCTCTGACATGGCAAGAAGAAATTAAAAGTTCTTTGAAAGATTGTATTGATATTGAACTTAATGGAGTTGAATCTACAACAGTATATAAGAATTTAAGTTTAGGAATTTATACGGCAGTTCTTCTCGATTGGACTGGGGCTTATTCAGATCCAGAGGCCTATCTTACCCCTCTTTTAAGTTGTAATGAAATAGTTGATAGCATATGTAAAAAAGGAGAATCAGTTTACAGTGGTAGTTTTTGGGGATCTAATAAAGTGGAAAGTTTATTTCTTGAGAGTGAAAAAATAAGTGGAATTAAAAGATTAGAAAAACTTGTTGAAATAGAAAAAATAGCAGCAAGTTCAATACCTTATATTCCTATTTGGATATCCTCTCAAAAAGCATGGTCGCAACATAAAATATCAAAACCTATTTTTAATGGTGCAGGAATAATTTCATTGAGTGATCTTAAGTTAATTAATGAGTAGAAATTTAAATAAACTACTAAATTATTTCTTATTAAAAATTTCATTAATACCGATTATGTTATGGATAATTTCTTCATTAGTTTTTATTTTATTAAGAGTTGCTCCCGGCGATCCTGTCGATGCCATACTTGGATCTGGTGCAGATGAGGTTTCTAGGGAATTTCTAAGAAATAAATTGGGGCTAAATGAACCTTTAATAAGTCAATATTTTTCATATATTAAAAATATATTGCACTTAGATTTTGGCCAATCTCTAAGTACCCAAGAGCCAGTCTTTAATATTATTATTAAGTCATTACCTGCAAGCCTTGAGCTTGGATTCTTTTCAATATTAAGTGCCACACTAATAGGATTCCCATTGGGATTACTTGGCTTAAGAAATAGAGGGAAAAAGACTGATTATATTGCGAGAATATTAGGAATTGCTACATATGCGATCCCTCCTTTTTGGGGTGCAATGTTGGCGCAATTATTGTTTTCTGTATTTTTTAATATTTCCCCTATTGGAGGGAGATTTCCAATATTTCAGCCACAACCTCAAATTACAGGTTTTCTAGTTTTAGATAGTATTCTTTCAAATAATATTATTGCCTTGAAAGATAGTCTTTATCATCTCGCTCTTCCTTCGATTACCCTTGGCTTTTTATTAAGTGGTATATTCAGCCGCTCATTAAGAGTAAATTTGGATAAGACATTAAAAAGTGATTATGTAAATGCTGCTTTATGTAGAGGAATATCAACGAAAAAAATATTTTTAAACCATGCATTGCCTAATGCTCTATTGCCAATTGTCACTATTTCTGGCTTGACTATGGCCTCGTTAGCAGGAGGTGCTCTATTGTTCGAGGTGACTTTTTCATGGCCAGGTATGGCTTTAAGATTACATGAAGCTATTTCTCAAAGAGACTATACCTTGGTTCAAGGAATTGTAATTTTTACATCTATGCTTATAGTCTCTTTAAATCTTTTCGTGGATATTTTAATCGCATATTTAGATCCACGAATAGAGTACTAATTTTCGGAAATTTCTTTTATCGTTTCAAGATCTAAAAGATGGAAATCAAGTCCCAAATCTCTTTGGTTTTTAACTACATTAGGGATCTTTTGGTCTTTAATATTTTTTAAAAATTCAACTATAAATTTAGTAGATAAATCTTGTACTAATATTGGCTCTGAACCAATAAAAGATTGACTTATTTTGAAGACGTCATTATTTTCTTCATAGCTTTTATTAATTCTTATTGGAGAGAAATGACTTGCTCCTTCAATAATTAGAAATCTATTTGATGGATTATTTAAAGCAGAAAAAACTCTAAATTGTTCATTGATTAAGGGTGTAATAAGGTCATAAGTACCACCTATTAGAAGAGTTGGTGTTTTAATGCCTGTACTATTATCTTTTGGCCATATTAAACTTCCAAATGAATTAAAACCTACTATCGCACTGGCTTTATTAGTGTTATTTTTCTTAGGGAATGGTATTTCGCTCAACTGACATTGAAGCAATTTTGATAAATTTGTTACCGCAAAGTCTTTTAATGCGGAATCACATTTTTCCTCTAGTTGATCAGTAGGTTTCTTGCCTTCATATAAAAGTGCTATTAAAGCACCAAGTGAATGCCCCATTAAAATATAAGAATTATTAGGTAAACCAAATTCTCCATTTGCATGAGCTTTCAATACAGCATCTAAATCTTTAATTCTATATAAGAAAAAATCTACACTTCCTGGTATTGCTTCCTTACCATTGAGTACTTCTATGAATGATTCTAAATTACTCCCTCTATGATCTATGAATAATATTGGCCAGCCTCTTCTAGCCAATTCGTTACCTATCCATTTGAAATTATTAATTTCGCCTCCAAGTCCTGGCATAAATATTATCAATTCTTTATCAACATTTGTTTTATTGCTTTTCCATATTTCAATTTCGAAAGGTTTCACTCGGTGAGGAGCATAAATTTTTTTATCAATTTTTATTAGATCTTTAGTTGATTTTGTTTCAGCATTTTTAAAGGCATTTTGTTTAGTTCTTTCAAGTTTATTTAATTTGGACAACAGTTCTTGTTGCATTGATAATTCATTTTTCCATGATGAAATTATTAAAATTAGATTATCAATATCTAGTGAAATTTCTTCTGATGGTAATGCCTTTATGATGTCTAAAGTTGAAACTTCTTTTTTTTGTTCTAATAAATTTTCTATAGTGTTATACATCTCTGTTCCATTATTGTCATTTGGAACTTTAATGCTTTTGCTTAATTCTGTAAGAATTTTACGCCCTATCCAACTTCTTAATATTTCTCTATTTAATCCCTCTTCTTTGAAAACTGGAAATTCTAAAAATTTTGATAATCCAAAAACTCTTTTAAATCCATTTTTTTTTAACCAATTTATTAATTCTGTTGAATTATCTTTGTATTTTTCTAATTTTGATAATTGTTCTATAGTAAGTGGGATTTCCATCTCTTCAAACTTAATATTTATCTTTTCAGCAGCCTTTAAACCATTATTAAAAAATAAACCACAAAAACTAAAAAAAATTATAAAAATGTATTTCACTAGTGATTAGTCCAAATAGTTTACAAATTAGCAAAAATTGGTGGATTCAATTTCCATATCATTTGAGGTTAATTACCAAGATAAGATTTTTCGCTGCATTTGGAGCAGGAGGTGTTATTTATTTAACATCACTTATTTTTAATAACCTAGGATTATCTGCGACAGATATTGGCCTGGGATTTACCATTTCAGCAATAATTGGAACCGTAACAAGATTCTTTACAGGTAATTATCTTAATAAAACAGGGGAAATACAATTTCCTATAATTACTTCCTCAATACTAAGTATTGCCGCTAGCTTATGCCTTATTTTTTCAAGAGATACTTTTTTGTACATAATTGGACAATCACTTGTTGGGGCTGCTGCAGGAATATATTGGCCTGCTGCCGAGTTTGGGGTGCCCTATTTTTGCCATCCTATTGAAACACGAAAAGCGTATGCGCTTGTAAGAAGTTCGGAGGCTTTAGGAATTTTTCTAGGGGTATTCTTAGGGGGTTATATGACAAATTTTTTGTACTCTAAATCAATTTTTATAAATGATATATTTTGCATGTTAGTTATCACATATTTAATATCTAGAAATAGTTCTTCTATAAAAAGAAACTTAGAAAATTTTCAAAAAAAATTAGTAGATCCAATTAATCAGGGACAATTGAAATGGAATAAAAATTCAACAATAATAATTTTATCTATTTTATTGATAACTACCTCTTTAGCCCTGATACAAGTAACTTTGCCTCTGGATCTTGTTAAAGGTGGAGTATATCGCAATGCACTAAGCAAAGAAATTATTAGTCTTATAATTTCTATTCAGTTAATTTTATTGTTGTTTTTACAATGGCCTGTAGGTTCTTGGATATCTAAGAAAGAAAGATTATTTGGCTTGAAATTTAGTTTAATAAATTTCTCTTTCGCTTCATTATTATTATTTATTTCTAGTTATTTAAATATCCCAGCGTTTTATTTAATTTCTTTGGCATTGATTTTAGTAAGTTTAGGGACTGCTTCATTTCTTCCAACATCAACAGATATCGTTTTCAGAATAGCTCCTTCAAATAAAAAAGGTTTTGCACTTGCTCTACTTTCACAATGTTTCGCTATGGGTTATTTTTTTGGACCATTTATTTCAGGACGTATATTAGATCTATTTGGTTATGCTTCAATAATCTGGCTTTCAATTTCTTGTTGTTGCTTTATTGCATTTACAATTCTATTTAAGAGATTATTTTAATTAATCTTTTCTAATTCAATAATTCTTCTCTCTCTTAGAAATAAGAAAAAAGGTGCAGAGAATGCGAAGGCTATAAGAAAAGTTCCAATGTAGACAACCCACATATTCTTCATGTTTAGTTTTTTTGATTCATTTACAATCCATATAAAAATGGCGCTTGCACCTACTAATAAGTCTCTAGAAATTGACTGAGCTGCAGGGTTTGCATTCGCTAAAGAAATGAAGTTATTTATATCAAAGCTGTTTCCATATTCCCTTGCAAATTCGAAATTTGCCAACATTGGCAGAACAGCACCCAAAATTGATAGAAAAAGGTAAAGAAAAGATAGTATCTGTTTATTATCTTTTAAAATGTTAAATGAATTCACTTGTCAAAAATATTTCTTTTAATAATAGTATTTAAAAGCTTATGGTTGTTGAAAAGAATAATAAAGTTGAAGACTATAAATTTAAAAAAGGAAATTTAAATTTTGCTGTTGTTGGTCATGTTGAGTGGATAAATTTCTTAAAGGTCGATCAATTACCAAAATCAGGCGTCATTTCTCATTCTGAAAAGTCCCTTGAGTATCCAGCTGGTGGTGGATCTATTATCGCGAAAATACTTTCTGATTTAACTTTAAACCAAATTCATTTTTTTACGTCATTAGGTAATGATGATTATGGAGATAAGTGTTTCAAGATTCTCTCAAATATGGGAATTAAGTTGCATGTAGCTTGGCGTGATAAACCAACTAGAAGAGGATTTAGTTTAATTGACTCTCAAGGTGAAAGAGCAATAACAGTTATTGGAGAGAGGTTAGCTCCAACCCATAAAGACAATTTAGAATGGAACATTTTAAAAAAAATGGACGGAATTTTTATTACTGCATCTGATTCTGAGATTTTTAAAATTGCTAGATCAGCTTCAATATTATGTACGACACCAAGGGTAGGATTAAATACAATTAATAATTCAAATGTTCTTTTAGATGGATTAGTAGGAAGTAATCTTGATCCCGGAGAAGTTTTTTCTTTTTCTGAATTATCGTTAAAACCCAAATATACTATTAAAACCGAGGGAGAGAAGGGAGGCATAATATTTCCAGGAGGAAGATATAAGGCTCTTAAAAACAAAAAATTAAAGGTTGATTCTTATGGATGTGGCGATTCATTTGCTGCTGGGATTCTTTATGGAATGGCATCTAAATGGGATATAGATAAAAGTTTAAATCTTGCTAAAGTAATGGGAAGAGACGCAAGTGAATTTTTCGGCCCATATGCAAATAGTGATGAAAAATAATTGAATTAAGACTTATATGAGCAATCTAGATAATAAAAATAAAAATCTACTTGTAGAAAACATTATTGTTTTCTTTTTATTTACTGTTTTTTTAGTTTTTAATTCTTTAAAAACTTTATCTAAAATTTTTAGCTATGGAATCATAAAAAAAGAAATATTAACTACTAAAAGTAACTTAGGCGTAGATATAAAAATAAAAATTAAGTAATGAATATATTTTTAGTTTTTCTAATTTTAGGAGTTATTTTTTTGGTCTTCAAAAAAATTAATTCTAAAAAAACAAAGAACTTAAAATTAGATAAATTTAAAAATAAATTACAGAGTACGCAAACAAATATTGACAGGATTTTTTTAAGAGAGGAAGAAAAAACCTTTTCAAATCCTAATATAAATATTTATATTGGTGTTTATGACAACGAAGAAAATATAAATAGAAAATCCAATATACACAGAGCAAGACTTTCAAAATTTAAGAAATCCAAATTAAATGGTGAGATGATATTTCAAGACGATGAACAAAGGATTTATAAATTTAATGCCGGTAAGAAAGTTTACTTATAATTTTTAATGCTAACTACATTCAAGACTTTCTCTTGTTGAAACTCCTGTTGTTGGATTGATCCCATCAGCGATTTCACAAAGATTTCTTTGGTCTTCGCTGTCAAGGATGGCATAAGAAAAATCTGCTCCTTCTATTTGAGCTCCTGCAAAACTGCTGCCTGATGCAATCATATTTATTAAAACAGCATTTCTAAGATCTGTTTTTTGGAAATTAACTCGATCAGAAAGAGTATCGGTCAGGTCAATTCCATTTAAATTAGAACCTTTTAAATCAGATAGGGTTAATGTAGTTCCATGTAAATCAACATCACTAAAATCTGCGTCTCTAGCAACTGCTCCAGCTATAGAAGATAAATGAAGATCCTCTCCATGGAAATCAAATCCTGTGATATTAGATCTTACATAGCTTGGAACTTCATCTCCTTCTCCCTTAACAGCAACATTCGCCCCAGCAAAAACTGGAGAGGATAAAACCAAGAAAGAAAAAGTTATACATAAAAAATATCTTAATAACCTAAAAAATTTCATATTAATAAATTTGAGTAATTTTATTTTATAACAATTAGATAATTTTTAAAATTGATGACTAAATTTGGAACTCCTTTTTAAAATTATTTAACACTATAAATTTTGAATCTAGGCTCTAAATTGGTTATACAATCTAGAAGTTTTTTGTTATCTCTGCTATTCGTAACCTTGAATTCAGATTCAACTGTACCTTCTTTATCTCTTATAGCTTGATTTAAAACTATGGAACCGTTTTCGTCAGATACTGATCTATGAAAAGTTCCTCTAGGTATTCTTAAAATATATCCGCAAGATTCTAATCTAACCTTATAAAAAGGATAATCCCAGCCAAAATTGACAAGAAAAAATGTTCTTCCCCCAGAGATAGCCAGTAGATTATCTTCTTGATTGTGATGTATGTAAAATTGCCAATTTTTAAATTCTTCATCATTTGGAGGACTAACTGCAGGCCCACTGTGAATAACTAGATCTCTATAGTTTGATTCATTAACACTAATATCAAAAAATCTTACATCTTTTGTATCGCGAAATTTTTCATAACTTATCAATTCAAACATTTTCGATTTGTTTGATTTGATAACTGGAATTTCTAAACTTGAGTTCAATTTTCTTTAAAGATTAAACAAATGAAAACAGATATATATATCCAAGAACGTATCAATTAACACTAAAAAAGAAACATATTATTATTTAAATTTTCTTGTTATTTTAAAAGATTAAAAATTTAGTGTTTATTTAATTTCAAGAGGTTTGATTTCCCAGGATAAAGTATTTTCTAAATTATTTTTTCCTATAAAGTTTCCTGTAATTACAGAGGTTAAATTAGATTTTGAAGATGATACCAATGTTAAATATCTATCATCTATTAATCCTTTTCCGCTTGGATCAAAACCTCTCCAACCAGCACCTGGAATATATAGTTCGGCCCAAGCGTGTAAATCCAACTCAGATGGTAACGGATCTTCAAAATGATAACCACTTACAAACCTGCTTGGGATACCTATAGACCTGCAAGCTTCAACCATCAGCATTGCTAAATCTCTGCATGAACCTATACGTTCTCTAAGTGTTCTACTAGCCGGCCATGCTGGGCCTGTATGTCTTTTGGTATATTTGACCCGATCTTGAATAATCTCTATTAGCTGGTAAGTAAATGATAATGCGTTATTAATGCTTCCTGCTAAGGCTTCTTGGGCAAGTACTACGGCAGATGGATCATGTTGTCCATTAGGCATCCATCCCTCTAATGCTCCCTGTAAATCTCTGTTAATAATGCTTCTACAAAAAGGTAATGTTAAATCTCTATTTTTAACTCCATCAATAATGTTTGGATGTTTTATAGTTTCAACTTCGCTAATTGATTCAATAATTAAATTATCTGTTAATCCATTGAATCTGATTCTATTAATCTCTTCTCCGCTGGCAGCAAGTAATGGATAAATAATTTCTGGTTCTGGGGTTATTTTTAATTCAAAATTCTTTAGTTTTTGGAAGCCATTTGACCTTGGCTTTATACACAATCTATGCTCGCCTAATTGAACAGGTACTTCATATTTATATTCAAGTTTGTGAAGGTATTTAATTCTCATTAAAAAACTTATTAATTTTAATTGATAAAGTATTTTTCTTGAATGAGATCATTTAATTTATTCAAATCAATTTGCAATGAATCGATTGCCTCATGTAAACCATCATTAATTATATCTTCAATTCTGATATAACTCCACTTTGATTTGAGCAAGCCTCTCATGCATTCTAATTCGGAAGGATTTTCAGTAGATGGTGAGGTATCTATCATCTTAAGAGTATTGCTTATCCCATCAAGACAGTATCTTATTGATCTCGGAAAAATTGGATCCAGTAAAAGGAATCTTGCAACTGATTCAGGCTTAATAGAATTTTGCTCTGCTTTCCTGAACATTTGATAAGCTCCAGCGGAACGTAAAAGTGCTATCCATTGCAACTCATCAAGAACACCTCCAAGTTCATCTAGGCTGGGTAGAAGTAAATAATATTTAACATCTAAAATTCTCGATGTTTTATCAGCTCTCTCAACTAATCTTCCAAGAATGCTAAATCTCCAAGCAAGGTCTTTGCTTAAAGTCGCATCTGTAATTCCATAAAAAAGCTGACATGCTCTCCTTATTTCACTTAATTGTTCTTGTCTTGGCTTATTCCATATTGCTTCTCCTTCTTGCATATTCCAATATAAAATATTAATTTGCTCCCACATTTCTGTTGTCAACACGTCTCTTATTTGTCGTGCGTTTTCTCTAGCTAATTGAATACAAGAAATTATGCTGTTTGGATTTAAACGATCTCTTATTAAAAAATTTATAACGTCATCAGGTTTTTTCTCTGGGAATCTTTTATCAAAAGATTCTCTGTCGCTTGAAGCATCAATTAACGGGAGCCAAGGCTCTGCACTTCCTGGTGGACAATCTAATGACATTGCTTCACTTACTTCCACAAAACGAGATATATTTTCTGCTCGTTCTAAATAACGATTGATCCAATAAAGAGATTCTGCTACACGACTTAAAAGCATATTATTTACCTACAACCCATGTATCTTTGCATCCTCCACCTTGAGAAGAGTTTACGACTAATGATCCTTTTTTTAATGCTACCCTCGTAAGCCCGCCTGGACTAACCCATGAATCTTTTCCTCTCAAGATATATGGTCTTAAATCAACATGGCATGGATATAGTTCTCCATCACATAACGATGGTACAGTAGATAATTCTAATGTTGGTTGTGCTACGAAATTTCTAGGATTTTTTCTAATTTTATTAGCAAATTCTTCTATTTCACTTCTTGTTGAGTGAGGTCCAATTAACATTCCATATCCACCAGCTTCAGCGACAGACTTAACAACAAGTTTTGGTAAATTTTCTAGAACGTATTCCCGATCCTTTTCGTAATGACAAATATATGTTTCTACATTTTTAATAATAATTTCTTCATCAAGATAATATTTAATGATTTTTGGAACAAAAGAATAAATCATTTTGTCATCTGCTATCCCAGTCCCAGGGGCATTTGCTAAAGCAACATGACCAGCCTTGAAAACATCAAGCAATCCGCTAACACCAAGGCAGGAATCTTTTCTAAAATTAAGAGGATCTAAAAAATCATCATCAATTCTTCTGTAAATGACATCTACCCTCTTTAAACCGGAGGTAGTTTTTAAATATACATAATTATCATTACAAATTAAGTCATGACCCTGTACTAATTGGATGCCCATTTCTTGCGCTAAATAACTATGTTCAAAATATGCACTATTAAAAATTCCAGGAGTTAGTAGAACTATTTTGGGAGTGTCTGTCCAAACAGCAAGTTCTTGAAGGGTTTTTAAAAGATATGATGGATATTCATCAATTGGTTTTACTATTCTTCCAGAAAAAAGATTAGGGAAAATATTTTTCATAACTAATCTATTTTCTAAAAAATAAGCAACCCCAGAAGGACACCTTAAATTATCTTCTAAAATATGCCAATCTCCTTTTCTGTCTCTTATTAAATCAAGTCCCGAAATTTGACACCATTTATTTAATGGAGGTTTGAAACCTATCATTTGAGGTCTCCAACCTTCTGAACTCTCGATTAACTCTCTTGGAATTATTCCATCATTAATTATATTTTGAGAATTATAAATATCGTCTAGGAATAAATCAATTGCCTCAAGCCTTTGTTTTAAGCCTTTTTCTAATGTTACCCAATCATCTTTACTTATTATTCTTGGCAGTGGATCAAAAGGTAATATTCTCTCAGTACCTTTTAAACCAGTATCGTTTAATCTGAAAGTGGCACCATGTCTTAATAATAATTTTTTTGCTGCAGAATGATTCCTGTTTAACTCTTCAAGACCCATATTATCTAAAGAGGACAGAAGTGGAATTAATATTTCTCTTGCAGAGTTGACGTTATCTTTAAAGTATTCATCAAAACTATTTTTTGGACGATAGCTTGAAAACATATATTTCATGGTTTAATAACTTTTACTTTAGCTTCAAATCTTTATTCGTATTTATGGCTACAAAAAAAAACATCCCATAACTCGATCTATTTCTTTATTTTGATCATTGAAGTATATTTTTTAAAAATCTAAAAAAGTATGAATTCTAGTAATTGGCAATTTGTTTTTTTTAGATATTTCGCAAGCTTTCTTTTTATTCTCTCTCACAGTTTGCTTGTCCTTGATCATTTACCTATTGGTGCGGCACTCCATGGACTTGGAGAAGTTTTTATTGCTCCTTGGGCTTTTAGGGAAAGAGCATGGGATCTTGTTGTCATTGCAGTTTTATTTTTCTTCTTTGATATCTGGGGACTTATAAACACTCCCTGGAATTAACTGATATTATTTATTTACTAATTCCGAGAAAATCATAATAAAAATGAAGTCTTATTTTATTCAAATTTTTAAAATAATTTTTCTTTTATTACTTACGAATAGTTACAATTTATATGCACATAATTTATTTAATGGTGGTTGTAAAGAACATTGTGGACAAAAAGTTAAAGTAATAAGTAATAAAAACAAATTAAAAAATATTGATGATCAACTAAATATTGAGAGTAAAAATTCTTGTTTAAATAAATCACTATGTAGAGGTTGACCATTCGAGATTTTTAAAATTGTTTTATGAAATTATTTCTTTGATAATGATCATTAAAGTACCATTTGCTTGATAATTTTTATTAGGAGGATTTAATTGATTTTTAATTAAAAAAATAAAAGTATATATCAACGGTAAAAGTAATGATGAAGCAGCAACTAAAGCGATTATCTGGTTCAACCTAATAAATGGTTTTTTTACAAGATCCTCTCCACACAAGCCACAAATCAAATTACCTTTTGAGGTTTGTTTTTGAAATTGATATTTAGGATTGCAATATGGGCAATAATATCGAACCATTTTTAAATTTTATTGTTTTAATCATTATCTATAAAACTAGAAGAAAGTCATCTTATAAAAAAAAGAGGGCTTATTTATGCCCTCTTTTATCTCTTACTTATATTTTTTAATGAAGTTATTAACGCACCTAAATCATGGATCCTTGTCGCTAACTTCTTTTAAGCTAATTCTCACCAAAATTAACTAATTGTCTTTAACTGGGGCAAAAACTCTAGAATTAAGCTTGTTTCTTAAAGGGCACCTAAACGATGCAGAAGAAGGAAGCTTAGACATTAATAAAAAATAATTGGAGCAGTTAATTAAATTAGTTCGCGTTATTCCGAAATTTCAGGCAGGCTATCGATCATTTTGAAAGACCTCCTAGAACTCAACAATATAAAATTAGGAAAATATTTCTCTAAAGACAATCCGTTTTTATACGCATTGCTTTTTAATTAAAAATGTCCGAGAGTAGTAATCAATAGTGCTAATTTTTTTGAGATATTTTTAGTAAGTTTTGCTTATTTCCTTTGATATTTAATTCGTCTATCTTAATTTTAAATAATTGAGGAAATCTTTTATGAATCATTCGAAAGAAGTTAGTAAAACTGATAAATCAAATCCTATAGACGAATATTTTCAATGTCTCTCATATTGCGATATTCACCCAAAAGGTATAGATAATGACTGTGAGGTCATTTGTATGGAAAGACATTTAAAAGCTAACTATTGGTAGTTTGAATTATTTTATTTTCCTGCTTAAATTCCTTCAAAAAGAATTAGTACGAACTTTAAATTTCCAAACATTTACTACACCTTTTGCGTTAACTGCAGCTAGTGCACAATCATCAGGTCTCCACGAAAGTGCACCCACTAAATCGCCTGCGAATGCAGCCCCAACTGGGTCACCATTACCGTCTTTTTTTAGAAAACTTGCGACAACAGAACCATCTCTAGATCCGGAAGCTACAAGCATTCCTTTATTTGAAAAGGCTAAGCTTGAAATAGGTTCGGTATGGTGCCATAGCTCTCCCGGCATAGTCCCCTCGGGACCGTCACCTATAAAGCTCCAAACTGTAATTCTTTCACTGCCACTAGTTGCTAATAATTTTCCACTATCGTCAAAAGAAAGGTGACTGGGTTTTCCTGGGTATCCTGTCATTTCAGCATCCATTCCGGTTGATCTTCTCCAAAAATGAACTGAATTGTCTTGACTCCCGCAAGCGACTATATCACCATCAGGACTTAATTCCATTGAGACTAATGATCCTTGCCACTCGAGCTTTTGATTCGTTTTATTATTTACTATGTCAAAGAATGTTACTCTCCCGTAGCAGGCTGTAGCTAGCTCATTATTATTTGACCATTTTATTGCACTCACTGTGCTTGGATGATCATCTGATACCCATTTTTCTTCCCCAATTTCATTAAAAACATATACTTTTTTTGAAGAAGCTGCTGCAAGAAATAAGCCATCATTTGACCACTTAAGATGCTCTACCCAAGCCTTGCCAAGATCGAGAGTTTTAATTACTTTACCTTCGTGACAATTATATATTTGAATATTTCCATCTTGACCGGAAGTTGCAAAAATCTCTCCTTCTGGATGAATGGACATTGCTAATAGACCAGCAGAGTGTGTATTTTCTTTTTTCCAAATAATTTTCCCAGTATCTCCTTCAAAGGCAAAAATACCTCCTGCTACATCCCCAACAATGAATAACTTTCCTTTAGTAGCCCAACCACAAACTATGGCATAATCATTAACTTCAGCTGTCCATCCCTCGTGGAACATGCCTCTTGGGCTAAATGATTCTATATCAGGCATTTTTCAAAACCTTCTTTCATCTCTTTCTCGTCCAAATTTCTACCTATAAAAACAAGTTGGTTTCTACGAGGTTCGTTCCCCCATTCCTTATCAGGTTGCGCTGTAAATAACATATGTACCCCTTGGAAAACTATTCTCTGTGGGTTGCCTGAGTAGCTAATGAAACCTTTAGTTCTAAATATATCCACCCCTTTTTCAGAAAGAAGTCTGCCCAACCAAGTATTAAGTTTTTCTGGATCAACATCTCCAAATCGTTCAATTGCAATGGACGTTACTTCATCATCGTGCTCGTGCTCGGCTTGCCAGAATCTTTCAATATTAAATGGGATCTCTTTTGAATTATTGTCTTCACTTTTAATGATTTTCATATTGAATTCTTCAGCAGTGTGCTGTGTATATAAACCTATCTTTGATCCCTTTTCGATATCTAATATGAATGATTTATTTCCTTTATCCTCCAATTTAAGGTTTATATGTTCTCCAAATGGAATGATATTACCAGGTTCTAAGCTTTTAGCTTTTTCTGCATAAAGTCTTACGCAGGATTCAGCACCATCTTTAAGTTCTTCTTCACTCTCACTTTGATTAGCGAAAGCTACTAATGACATTTCTGGATCGGGACCTTCTTCTAGCATTAATTCATATTTACCTGCAGCAAGGTCGTAAACACCTGTCCATTCAAAAGGATATTCTGGTTCAAGAAATGTTGGTCTGCGTTTAAGGATTTGATCGAGATCAAATGCACTTAGATTTAGGACTGTTTCGATTGGTACTTGGGCATTCTCGGCTCTAATGATTCGAGTCATTCGGTTCATATCTCTCAATCTCGATTCAAGAGTATCTAGTGCATCATCAGAGACTAAATCAGTTTTATTAAGGACAAGAACATCTGCAAACGCAACTTGTTCTGAACTTTCATCACTTCTTCCTAGCTGCTGATCAATATGAGCAGCATCAACTAAAGTTACAATTCCATCAAGAGTAAATTCAGAACTAATTTCTTCATCCATGAAAAATGTCTGCGCGACTGGCCCAGGATCTGCTAATCCTGTCGTTTCTACTAAAACATAGTCAAACTTATCTCTTCTTTTCATAAGGTTGCCAAGGACTCTTATCAAATCACCGCGAACAGTACAACAAATGCACCCGTTTGACATCTCAAACACTTCTTCATCGGCATTAATTACGAGCCCTTGATCTATACCTACTTCACCGTATTCATTCTCAATTACGGCTATTCTTTTCCCGTGCTCTTCACTTAGTATTCTATTAAGTAAAGTAGTTTTCCCTGAACCTAGAAATCCAGTGAGAATAGTAACTGGAACTTTATCTTTGATGCTCATTTAATGATTTTTACCAAATAAACAATAGTTTAATAATAGTAATAATAAGAAATGAAAACCGTTTTTATTAGAAAAATTTAATCTGAAAGTTTGTACCATTCAGACTCAAGATTGGAGCCAGATTCTTTATCACAGCTTCCACCTAATGAATCAACAATTGTACAAGTGTTGTGAACGGCTACTGAAACCGTATTACCATCCATCATCAATCCATCAACGAATATTTGATTAGAAGCTAAAGGAACCGAACTTTGTCTACTTAAGTTCTTTAATAACTTAGATGCTGGAATTTGTTCAGGAAATATCGCCTGAACTTTCTCTTCATCTAACATTTTTAAAGTAGAACTTATGTTGTCTGGCCTTAAGCTTGAGGAGTCTCCAAGAAAGTCAAGTAAACTAATGGTTTCAAAACCAAATGCATCCCCGTAGTATTCCATTGCTTTGTGTTTAGAGACAATTACTCTGTTTTCCTCAGGAATAGAGCTTACTTGTTCGACGATCCAACTATCTAAGCCTTCTAAGAGAGAATCAGCTTTTTCGAATCTTTCATTAATTAGTTTTCTGTCACCTCTATTAAAAACTGAAATATCTTTCTTTAAACTTTTGCTTATAAGATCTCCCATTTTTATGATGTTATGTGGATCATGCCATACATGTGGATCTAGACCTCCATGGTCATGATGGTGATGCCCCTCTCCTTCGTCTGGAACTTGTGCTATTGGTTCTACATCACTATTTGAAACGTCTTTAAAAAAGTGTTGAGTTGCTTCAAACTCAAAAGGCATGTGTTCAGTAAAAAATATATATTCACCATCTTCTTTGATATCCACGTTAAAAACAGTACTTTCTTTTCTTTGATCAAAGTTAAGAACAAAAGCTTTATTACTTGCTATCAAAGTTCCATCATTTTTTCTGCTTATTGAGTCTTTAGATCCTAATAATTCTTTGGCTAAATCTTCAGACCCTTCTATGTCATTAGATTTGAGAATCACCATCTTCATTGCAGGATCTGCATATTCGCCATCGACTTTTTCAAATGACCATTTGTATGAACCCTTAGAAAGCTGGAATTTACCTGCCCATTCGAAAGCACCCTCAGCATGATCATCATGTCCACCATGGTCTGAATGATCATCATGACCTCCATGATCAGAATGATCATTTACCTTAGCTGAATGTTCAGCATGATCGTCATGTCCGCCATGGTCTGAGTGGTCATCGTGACCTTCATGATCAGAATGATCATCTACGTCTATTGCACTAACACCTACAACAATAGTATTCTTTTTACTTTCCCAATTTCTCATACTTGGAGTCATTTCTTTGCCAAGAGTGAATACTTTGTCTGCGCTATTTAGTAATTGAGCTTGTCTTGGATTGATCTTTAAGTCATGAACATCCTGTTTTCTATCTACTAAGCATGTAACTTCGTCAGATGGTAACGCAATAGATTTAACTAAATCACAAACTAGTGGTTCTACTGCTACGTATGACTTCCCTTTAGCCATTACATCCTGCCCAAAACCAGAAAATATAATCGTTCCAGCGATTACGGAATTTTTAATAATTGACTTACTTGAACATGTTTTATTTGATAAAAGTCTTTTAAAAATTGACATAAAAAATTATTAAATACCTAAAAATGATAATCATTTTCATTACAACTGACAAGAAAAGGTATCAAATGTTATGAAAATAATACGCAGCTTGTATTATTGGTAAGCTTGTAAAGTGACTTTTTTCATGAAGATTAATTAATGGCTACTTTAGTCGCTGAAAATTTAACATTTGCATACACAGAAAAAAGTAAGCCAGCTTTAAATAAGGTATCGGTTGAGATTAAACCTGGAACTCTAACAGCGCTAGTAGGTCCAAATGGTGCCGGAAAATCAACTCTTTTGAGGATATTGCAAGGACAAAATACTCCAGATAAAGGCGAAATAAAAATTGATGGTGAAAATTTATATAGATCTAGAGCTCTAGTGGCACTTATGCCTCAAAGAAGTTCTATGAATTGGAAGTTTCCCATTACAGTTGAAAAATTGGTATCTCTTGGTCAAATAAAGTATTCAAAATCAAGAAGTAATAACCCCTTTCAAATCAAGGCTCTTCTAGAATATCCTAATTCTTGGATTAATAAATGTTGTGAATTAGAAGCGACAATGCAAAGAGTAGGAATTGCTAATTTGGCTAATAGAAGACTTGATTCTCTTTCAGGAGGACAGCAACAAAGAGCTCTATTAGCAAAAACTCTTATGTCCCCTGCAAAAATATTTCTTCTGGATGAACCTTGTGCGGCATTGGATCCCCCCGCAAAAGAGGACTTCCTGAAAATTGTTCGTCAACTCGCAGATGCGGGACTTTCTTTGCTAGTAAGTAGCCATGATTGGGGCGAGTCTCTAAATAACTACGATCAAGTAATCGTTCTTGATAAAAGTGTTTTAGCAGCTGGTAGTCCTGATCAAATAAAAGATAAATTAGATGCGATAAACATAAGCTCTATAAAGGAAAATAATTTCTGTGATTAGAAAATGTTCCTTATTAATTTTGAGCTTGATAACAGTTTTGGCAAAGGCCGAAATATTCGAGTGTATGAAACAAAAGTTGAAACTTTCTTGGATTTTTTTTAGGGGCATGAATATCTTTAACAGGACAACCTTCCATTTTCGACGTCTCTCCGCATTGAACGCAGGTCAAATGATGAATGTCTCTATCTACGGGAGTGTAAAGAACCTCTCCTGTTGGGAGATGTCTAGAACGAATTAAACCATGCTTTATAAGAACTTGAAGATTCCTGTAAACAGTTGTCAGTCCCATAGCTTTTCCGCTTTCAATCAATTGTCTATGCAACTCTTGACCAGTCAGTTCATCCTCGCAATTATTAAGTTCTTCAAGAAGTTGTTCTTGTCTTTTGGTAATGTCAGAATTAGTTACCATTGTTTCCAAAATCTTTTTTTGTCCCGTATTTTTGATCATACCGAATCATTCGAATAATGTCTTTTATTAATAACAACTGGTGGCTGGTTCCATTAATAATAACTATATTCTCCGGGATTTTATGCCCAGCTATGGGAACTGTATTAATCACTCATAAGAGATTATTACAAGTTAATTTAATCTCTCATTGTGTCTTGCCTGGACTTGCTCTCGCATTAGCGCTTGGAATTCACCCCTCAATTGGTGGTGTTATAAGTGGTCTCCTGGGCTCAGTAATTGCGGAAAGTTTAACTAATAGAAAAAGTGAAAATTATGAAGCAGTTATGAATACTATTCTCGCTGGAATGCTTGGGTTTGGAGTCCTTATAATCCCTCTACTCGGAATAAGGATTGATTTGGAGGCAGTATTATTTGGCGATTTATTGACAGCAAATTTTGGAGATTTACTTAGAACAATAATTGCTTTTTTAGTATTTATACTTTTAATGACTTTTGGATATGAAAAGGTTGTTTATGTTGGATTAGATCCAGAAGGTGCATCCGCGAGTGGTATAAACGTTTCTTTATTAAATCTTGCTTTGAGTTTTACAACGGCATTAGTAATTGTTAGTTCAATGTCAGCAGTGGGAGTAATTCTTGTAATTGCACTTCTTTCTACGCCAACTTTGTTAGGGCTAAATAAGGCTCATAGTTTAAGAATTGCAATGATGAGGTCTTCATTTTTTGGATTATGTATCTCACTTCTTGGATTTATTCTCTCTATAGTCTTTAATCTTTCGCCTGGACCTGCAATTAGCGTTATTTGTGTTGCGTCCCTTTTAATTCCTAAGCTTCGCAAATAATTAAATCTTAAATGTCCAATCAGAATTTAATGCTTGAGCTTCTGGATTGTTTTTTAAAGCTACTTCCATAGCTTCTTTTTTATTATTAGCTATAACAACTTCATCAAATTCCTTTCCATTTTTTTTGAGACTTACTTTGAAACGCATAAATATTATTTAATTAATCAAAAGTTAACCACTAAGCAACTAGATTTAAATACTTTTAAAAGTTAATTGATGAAATAGAAACTTTAGTTATTCTGAAGTTTTTCTACTACAGATTCTTTCTCAATCTTAGCTACATCCTGTAATCCATTAGCATCAAACCAAGGAGCGTTTTCCCAATTAAATCCTTCCCCAAAAGTATTATCGGGAGCAGCTACGTACCAGTGACATGACGAATCGGGAACATCTACAGCACATTTTGACCAGTCAGCTTCCCATTGTGGAACTTGTACCCACATTACAGATGCTAATAAAAAAGAAAAAATAAAATTCATAATAATCGGTTAGCAAAATTTTGAAAGATTTTTTTCACATTCTTTCTTTCTTTTCTTCCAATAATTTTCAAGTATTTGATATTTATGCTTATTTTTAAATTGACTTAAATGAATATTATTCTGATTAAGAACTGAAATGTTTTTGATTCTCATGACTCAAGGTGTCAATGTAGATCATATTTAAGACACTTTATAGATTTTTTGAAGTGAATTTATACTTAATTTTTGTCCTACTTTTGTGTAGGTAAGTATTTTTCGGGATTATTTTCAATATAAGTAAGCGAATATTTAACAACACCCACTATTACTGAAAAAAGTGCAATTGCCGAAATAATAAAAATGATTTTTTTGTAAATGATTTTCATGAATTTTTTATGTTTTTGATTATTTTTTTCATCAACGTCCAATTTTTCTGAAAGATTTAAATAATTAGTAATTTATACTGTAGCCTTTTAAATTACCTACGAAGTAGATTAAATCCATCAGAAACTCCTCACACACTTTTTTCTGATAACTTTAAAAGTACTCGGCCGCAAAGTTTGAGTACTTTTTGTATTTTTTTTGAGATGTGACAGTTAAAATAGAGGTCTATTAAGCATTACATATTTTGAATTTAAGTGTGATATTAATCTTGTGTGTAGGAGGAATTGATTTATTTCAGTGGAAACAAGGAAACACTTGATTTAAATCAATTTTAAAAGATCTCTCTTTGAGGGGTCTTTTTTTTTGGGGATTATTAGAAATAAATATTAAATTCTGAATATAAAAACAAATATGCTTTCTTCCAAAATAATTAGGTCTTCATTACAAAATAGTAATTTAATTCGTTAGATTATGAGTCGTTAAATTCTTCTGTTAATGCAAATACTTTTTTTAACAATTTTAATTTGTTCAAACTTTTTATTCCCTTCTTCATCATTTGCCTCACATATAGAACTAAAACCTTGTGTAGAGATTGCTCATTGTGTACGAGAAGAATGGGAGGTTAATAATATTGATAAACCTTTTGAAGAGATTAAAACATTTATCGAAAACACTCCAAGAACCGAGATTGTAGAAATTGATGGCGATTATCTTCATGCTGAGGCAACCAGTAAATGGATGAAATATGTAGACGATTTAGAAGTATCCTTTCTACCTGAGTCAAACATCTTATCAATAAGATCGGAATCAAGAGTTGGAGAAAGT
>QCCH01000007.1 GCA_003281315.1 Prochlorococcus sp. AG-347-K20
AATTGGGACCATTTTTTTAATTGTACCGATAATTTATCTTGAGCTCGGCAAACCAAAAGACTTAATAAAAGCTTTTTTAAATTTATTAATAGGTTTGATATTAATAATTAAAAAAAAAACACTAGATTTATCATCTTTTGTAATTTTCCTTTTCTTGACAGTACTAATTATTTTTTATTTAGTAGAGCTTTTTTTATCTAGATGGAACCAATTGACAGATAACGAAAAGAAAAAATTAACTACCTTTTTGGAATTTAAAAATAACTTTTCGAAAATATTAGAATCTATTAATCTGGGATTTGGTGATTTTACGAAACCTTCAAATTTTTTTAATTTTGGTAGGAATAATAAAAATACAACCCAAAAAAAGTGGGAAAGAAATGATAAAAATGATAATATAAAAGTCTGAAATCAAATAAATTGGTTATTTGAAACATCCCCAAAAAACTACAGGTCAATTAAGAAAGAATATAATAAATTAGATTTATTTAAATAATTCTTTTGATCACCAATATTTCTTATATAGTCGTATGAAATCTCAAAATAGCAAAGAACAAAAATCAGACTTTTCTTATAAAGAAACTCTAAACTTACTTAAAACTGACTTCTCAATGCGTGCTAACTCAGTTGTAAGAGAACCTGAGATTCAGAATTTTTGGTCTAATAATGAGATTGATTTCCATTTAGGTTCAAGCAACTCAGGCGAAATATTTACATTACATGATGGCCCTCCTTATGCAAATGGAGTACTTCATATGGGTCATGCCCTTAATAAAGTTTTAAAAGACATAATAAATAAGTACAAAACCTTAAGAGGTTTTAGGGTGCATTTCGTGCCTGGTTGGGACTGTCATGGATTACCTATTGAATTAAAAGTTCTTCAGAATTTAAAATCTGATGAAAGAAAGAATCTTGACACATTAAATCTAAGAAAAAAAGCAACAGACTACGCCCATATCCAAATTAATAATCAAATGGATGGTTTCAAAAGGTGGGGTATATGGGGAGATTGGGATAACCCTTACTTAACTCTAAAAAAAAGTTATGAATCTGCTCAGATTGGAGTATTTGGGAAAATGTTTTTAAATGGTTATATATATCGAGGTCTTAAACCTGTGCATTGGAGTCCAAGTTCGAGGACTGCACTTGCAGAAGCAGAATTAGAATATCCTGATGAACATTATTCAAAAAGTATTTATGTTTCATTAAAAATTACTAAATTATCTGAAGAAATTTTATTAAATTTCATCAACGCAAATCTTAATATAAAAAAAGATTTTTTTCAAAATAATTCTTTCATAACTATTTGGACCACTACTCCTTGGACCATACCTGCAAATGAAGCGGTTGCAGTAAATCCAAAAATTAACTACGTTTTTGCAATAGATGAAGAGAAACGAATTTACCTTTTTGCGAAGGATTTATTTTCTGAAATAACTAAGAAATTTAATAAAGATTTCAAGGCGCTTTTGGAGGTTAAAGGCTCTAAATTGGAAAATATTGAATATCAACATCCCACTAAGAATAAAAATTGCAGAATTGTAATTGGAGGAGATTACATTACTACAGAATCAGGGACTGGCATTGTTCATACTGCGCCTGGTCATGGGATAGATGATTTTAATGTTGGTCAAAAATATGATTTGCCAATAACATGTGTCGTTGATGAAAAAGGTATGTTAAATGAATATTCTGGCCAATTCAAAGGATCAAATGTCCTGAAAGATGCAAATGATTTAATTATTGAACATTTAAAGGGAAATAATTTGCTTTTGTTACAAGAAAATTATAAGCATAGATATCCGTATGACTGGAGAACCAAAAAACCAACTATTTTTAGGGCAACAGAACAATGGTTTGCATCTGTAAATGGCTTTAGATCATCTGCATTAAAGGCAATCGAAGATGTTGAATGGATGCCAGCAACTGGAAAGAAAAGAATTTATTCTATGGTTGTTGGCAGAGGAGATTGGTGTATTTCAAGACAAAGGTCATGGGGTGTACCTATTCCAGTTTTTTATAAAAAAAACGGTAATGAGATTCTTCTTAACAACGAGATAATTAATCATATTCAAGAACTTTTTAGTGAACATGGAGCAGATATTTGGTGGGATTGGGATGTTAAGAATTTATTGCCAGAAAATTATGCAAAAGAATCAGATCTATGGGAAAAAGGAACAGATACAATGGATGTTTGGTTCGATTCCGGATCTAGCTGGGCCGCAGTATGTGAACTAAGAAGTGAATTAAAGTATCCAGCCGATCTTTATTTAGAGGGCTCAGATCAACATCGAGGATGGTTCCAGTCTTCTTTGCTGACATCTGTTGCAGTCAATAATAAACCTCCATATAAGAAAGTTTTAACTCACGGTTTTGCACTCGATGAAAACGGAAGAAAAATGAGTAAATCTTTAGGCAATGTTGTTGATCCAAATATAATTATTAATGGAGGTAATAATAAAAAAACTGACCCTGCTTATGGCGCTGATGTTTTAAGGCTTTGGGTAAGCTCTGTAGATTATTCAGTAGATGTTCCAATTGGTTCAAATATACTCAAGCAACTTTCAGACGTTTACAGAAAAGTTCGTAATACTGCAAGATATCTTCTAGGTAATATTCATGATTATGATCCTAAGATGGATAGTTTTGAAATTGATCAATTACCTCTCTTAGATCAATGGATGTTAGGTAGATTAGTTGAAGTTACAGATCAAATTTCAAATGCTTATGAAAACTATGAATTTTCAAAATTTTTCCAAATCTTACAAAGTTTTTGCGTTGTAGATCTATCAAATTTTTATTTAGATATAGCGAAGGATAGGTTATATGTAAGTTCTAAATCACAATTTAGAAGAAGATCATGTCAATTTGTCATGTCAAAAGTTGTTGAAAATTTAGCCGTACTTATTTCTCCTGTGCTTTGTCATATGGCTGAAGATATTTGGCAAAATATTCCCTATGCAACTAATGAAAAATCAGTATTTGAAAGAGGATGGCCAATATTTTCGGTGTCATGGAAAAATCAAATTCTTAATGAGCATATTGCAAATTTAAGAAATTTGAGAGTTGAGATTAACAAGGCTATAGAAGGATGTAGGAACAAACAAATAATTGGAGCAGCTTTAGAAACAGAAGTTAATTATTTACCTGAAGATAAAGTTATAAAAGATTCACTTACTTGGCTCAAAAAATTTGGCAATCAAGATGTAGATTTATTTAGGGATTGGCTTATAGTATCAAACTTCCAAGTGGTATCCGATTTGGTGGAGAATTCTCTGATTATCGACGACAATGAACTTGGTAAAATTCAAATAATGAAAGCTCAAGGTCAAAAATGTGATAGATGTTGGCATTATCAAAAAGAAACTTTTAATGGAATCCAAAATACAAAATTATGCAAAAGATGTTCAAATATTATTAATCTTGAATTTATTTAAATCCAGTTTTTTTGATTCAAAAAGAAAACTGAGTTTTGATTTTCTCTTATTAAATTTTTTTCGGTTTCTATTAAAGGTGCTTTATAAAGTTTAAAGTTTGTGAGTATAAAAGTAAGTGTTATAAATTTTTTTTCTAAATCTATTTCAATTGGATGGGTTGTTGAGCTACTGTAACCTTTGAAAATAAGTATTTCTAATTGTTCTTTTTGATTTTCTTTTAGAATAAAACCCTCTATTTTAAGAATCCTATTAGGTATCTCTGCACTTATTTTTTCAAGATTATTTATTAAATCAATTTCTGCCATTTTCTGAGAAGCAAGAGTTTCTTCCATTTTTAGGTAATTTGATTATTGACCATTGAATAAGGCCTAAAATATATATTAATAATGAAAATAATCCTAAAAATTTTGCTATCGGCTGAGTAAAGTTAGCTCCGAAGAAAAAATTAAATAAATTTTTTATAAAAATATACAAATTAGAAGAAGGCTTAAGCCATATTGCACACACATCCGAATTAATAAAAGAAAAGCAGTTGAAGTTTTGTAAACTCTGAATTAAAAAATTGAGAGATATAAAAGTTATCGTCCACCTCCATATTTTTGTCGTTGTAGTAAGTGAGTAAGAAAAATCATATTCTTTTAATTCATCATTGATATCGTTCCAAAACCAAACTGAAACTGTCATCAATAATGTTGAAATATTTGTTATTAAAAGAGCATAATTATACTTTCCAATTAAAAGTAGAAGGCTTATAAAAAATAAAAGGGATATTTTCCAATAAATTGATAGAAGTTTATTAACTGCCTTATTTCTTTTTTTAATTGACCAGAAGGATAGAGTAATAGGAATACCAATGAGGAAAATTATTGAAAGTTGAAAGGATAGCCAAATAGAAAGTTGATTAAAAACGTTCAAAACTTTTTCTTTTTATACACATAATAATTAAACATCAAACTCTTTCTTTTGAACTTACTATTGTCATAGTTATGAATATTATGCATCCTTATATTATTTCCTAGAAATATATTAATAATTGTATGAGACAGCATGTTAATCCCCTTAGTAGTAATTTCAATCAAATTGAGAGAATACCTTCTTTGGGCGAAATGTTTGGTGATTCTAAATTGAATCTTCATTTGGATATAGGTTGTGCTGCTGGTGAGTTTCTATTTGATTTAGCTTTAGTGAATACCAGTTGGAATTATTTAGGAATTGAAATTCGTGAGAAGTTAGTCAAAAATGCTAAATTAAAGGTGCTTGAAAGAGAGATCAAAAATCTATATTTTGTATTTGGTAATGCTAATAAAATTTTGAACGATGTTCAAAGTAAATTTATTATTAAAAATCTAAAAAGTATTTCTTTTAACTTTCCTGATCCCTGGTTTAAAAAGAGACATTATAAAAGACGTGTAATTCAGCCAGAATTTATTAAAACTCTCTCAAATTCATTGCAAAAAGGGACCTTAATTTTTATAAAAACGGATGTAAAGGATTTATTCGATTATATGGATTGCACCATATCAAGTAATTTTTATTTTAAAACAATAGATAAAAAAGATTTTAATTATTCCGAAAGTTTTAATCCAAATAAAGTTAAAACTAATCGGGAAAAGTATGTGATTGATAATCAACTTGATATTTTTGAAAGGATTTATATAAAAATTTAAAACATCGTTAATTTATTATTTTATTAATTTCTAAAAAGAGTTTGTTTGTTATTTCGCTTGATAAAGAATTAACTTTTTCATGATTTTTGGCCTCAACTAGAACTCTCATAACAGGCTCAGTGCCGCTAGGCCTTATGTAAACTCTACAATTATCCGAATATATTGTCTGAAAAAATTCAATACTTTGACCAATTAAGATTTTGTTTCTTGGATTTAATTTATTAATATTAAAACCTAAATTGATATTGGTTAGTTTTTGAGGAAAAGGTTTGAAACTAGTTTCAAACCAATCATTTAGATTTATATTTTTCTTTTTACAATATTTAGAAATTTGAAGTGCAGTCAATATCCCATCACCAGAAAAGTTATTAATTTTTGAAAGTATATGACCTGACTGCTCACCTCCTAAAACTGCTCCTTTTTCCTTTATTGCGTCATGCACATGTTTATCTCCTACATCAGTTCTATATAAAATTCCTCCAATTTTCTTCCAGGCCTTTTCAAAACCTAAGTTTGCCATTTGCGTTGATATTAGTAAATTATTTTCGAGAATTTGTTGTTCCATAAGTTCTCTACCCCAAAGAAAAAGAATGTGATCTCCATCTAAAACATTACCTTTTGAATCTATTCCAATTACTCTATCGGCATCCCCATCGAAGCTAAAACCCATATCTGCAGGACTTTCTCTTAATGCTTTTTTTAATGGTTCGAGGTTAGTAGAACCGCAATTCATATTAATTTTCAAACCATTTTTAGAGTTATTGATAACTCTTACATCAGCACCAAGAGACTGAAAAATTTTTTCTGCGCAGGTTGTTGCTGATCCATAGCATGTGTCTAATATTATTTTTAACCCGCTTAGATTTTCCCCACCCATTGTTTGGATTAGGCTTTTAATATAAATATCAATAAGATCCTTATTTGAATATAACGGGAGCACTTCTCTAGGAACTGAGATATTGAGATTTAATTCTTCAATAAATTTTTGAATCTTATTTTCAAAATTTTTGGTAATTTTTTGACCATTATGATCAAAAATTTTTATGCCATTATATTCTGGCGGATTATGACTTGCAGATATCATGATCCCACTACTAAGATTCTCTTGTTTGATTAAAAAAGGTATTGCTGGGGTAGGGCAGATTCCAAGATTTATAAATTTTTTGCCACTTTCAATTATACCTTGTGTAATTGCTTGCAGCAGAATATCTCCACTAACTCTTGTATCTCTTCCAATTATTATTGGACTTTTTTTCTCTAAGCTCGAACCTAGAGCGTATCCTACTTTGTAGGCTAGTGAATAGGTTATCTCTTCATTAAATCTTCCTCTTATTCCATCAGTTCCAAAGATTGATTGCATAATTAGATTTCAGGAATCAAAAATAAATTGATAATTATTTAGTTAATATTTTATCAGTTGATTAAAAGCTTATAGATTTCAATTCTCTTTATCTGTGTAACTTACTTAAAATATTTTAAGTTAGTAATATCTTAATAGTGCAATCTGAGAGTCAAGAGCAAATTTTAAAGAAAAATTTTAAAACTACACTTGTTTTGATCATATCTATTGTTATGATTTCAACGCTTTTGTTTAGAAATTTCTTTTTTAAATCAACTTATCTCCTCAAGAGTTTTGGAGAATTATCTGTTGACCCTGAAATAGCTTTTACGAATAACAAGCCTACATTTTTAGAATTTTATGCTGAGTGGTGTGAAGTTTGCAAAGAAATGGCTCCACAAGTTTCTGCTTTAAAAGATGAATACGAAAAAGATATTAATTTCGTTTTTTTAAATGTTGATAATCAAAAATGGGGAAATTATATCGAAAAGTTTGCTGTAAACGGGATTCCTCAAGTTAATCTTTTTGATAAGAAGGGTAATCTAATATCTAGTTTTATTGGTAAACAAGATGAGAAAAAAATAAGAGAATCTATTAATAATTTAGAAAAAGAGGAAAAACTTTCTGAGGAAATTATTAGTGCTGAATTTTCAACAATTCAAGAAAACAAAAATAATGATGTTAGTCCTCGTAGTCATGGATAATTTTTACCATTCTAAAGATTGTGATACAGTCGGAAAACTTTGTTTAAAAATATACTTACACTTTTGGGCGATAGACTTATGTTCTGTCTGCGTACCGTGAGCCGATCTTAAATGAATGTAATGGATCCACGATCTGCATGATCCAGACATATAAATCCTTGTTGGAGTTGCCAATGGTAAAACAAATCTAGCACATTCTTTGGCTACGCCTTCAGCAAGTAATTCTTCATATAATTCTGAAGCGGCCTGAAAATGTAAACCAATTTTTTCATTGAATCTTTTTTTTAACTCATCAGGGAGATCAGGAATTGAATTTTGCCTGTTTTTAAAATCTTGACGCCTTAACTCTGGTAAGGGAATATTACCCAATTGAGAACTATCTGCATATCTTTGTGAAAATTCCTGGAAAGTAAATGATCTATGTCTTAAAATTTGGGCAGCGATTCCTCTGTTAGTTTCTATTTGTAGGGTCATAAATGACTGTTCAAAAACACTCCAATGTTCATTTTTAATGCAATAACTCAATAATTTCGAATAGTCTTCATTTTCCTGATTTTTTGGATTACTTACTCTTGCAATGTAAGCCATTGTTTTTTCTGCATCAGGAGTTAGCGATATTAATTCAACTTTACTCATTTTAGATCTTTGCTAGAGTCACTTTTTCTGGTTGGTTTTGATATTTACCTCTTCTATCTTCATAGGTTGTGGAGCATGGATCACCTTCAAAAAAGAGTAGTTGGCAAATACCCTCTTCAGCATAAATTCTGCAATCTGCACCTGAACTATTGCTAAACTCTAAAGTCAGATGACCTTCCCATCCCGCCTCTGCGGGTGTGGTATTAACAATTATTCCAAGTCTTGCGTAAGTACTTTTGCCTATACAAATTACAGTTATATTTTCTGGAACTTTCATCTTTTCTAAAGCAACTCCTAAACCATAGGAATGAGCGGGAAGAATAAAAAAGTCTCCATCATCATCATGGTGAAGAATAGTTTTTTCTAAATTATTAGGATTAAACTTTTTGGGGTTCATCACAGTCCCAGGGATATGTCTAAAAATTAGGAATTCTTTTGATGAAAGTCTTAAATCATAGCCATAAGATGAACATCCGTAACTCAAAACTGGTTTTTGTTTATTGTTAGGTTCAAGATGTCTCACTAAATTTGATTGAAAGGGCTTTATCATTCCTTTCGAAGCTTTTTGATTTATCCAGAGATCATTTTTCAGCATTGTTTTATGAGCGAAGTTCGGTAATTTGGTTAGCCATTAATAATAAATCTTTAGGTATATCTGTACCAGTAAGGATTACATCTCCTGATATAAATCGGTTTTCAAGTGTTGAAATCAAATCATCTTTTTCGATAATTTTCATTTCAATAGCTAAAAAAATTTCATCAAGTATGATTTGGTCATTTTCGCCAGACTGTAGTTCTTTTTTACAAAAATTCCATAATTCAAAGGTAGATTCATGAATAGATTTTTTTAAATTTTTATTATTTTCAATTACTTCAGAGTTGTATTGATCAAAGGAATGTGATGATCTTACCCAGGTTAAATTACCGCATAGCCTTACTGGATTATCAACTCCTTGGTTGACCCCTCCCTTCATAAATTGTATTAAGAGCACTTTCCTGCCAAGAGCAGCATTTCTAAGTGAGTCTCTAATGATAGATGGGTAGCTTCCTCGATATGAAGATTGATAGATTTGAATTTGTCCGTTTTGTGCAAATCTTTTTACGTTAATTTTGTTAGCAGTATTTATATTTACAACATCAAGATTTCTTTTGGAATAAATATGGGATGAACTAATTACCATTATTTAGATTCTTTCTACATGCAGTATAATTAGAATCTATTGACGCTGCATATAGTGTAATTTTACTTAAAAAAGAGTTAAGCAAGTGGAAACTGACAGAAAAGGGCTTCTTTATAAACTAATAAGTATTGAAAATTGTTACTGTTGATACAAGATATTTCAGGGTGGCTCCTTAAATTTTTTAATAGTTAAGATATTTATGATACCAGCTTCACGAGGTTTCAACCGCTTTAGTCCGCAACAGTCCGGACAAAGTAAAATTAACTCTGTTGGAGAACGTTTCCCAATCAATAGAACTTTAATGGAAGTTATTAAAGGTCTAGATGGTGCAAGCACAGAAATGGTTGAAAGATCTAAAACAATCTTCTTCCCTGGGGACCCTGCTGAGAGGGTTTATCTTATAAGAAGAGGAGCAGTAAGACTTTCAAGAGTTTATGAGTCAGGTGAAGAAATAACTGTTGCTCTTTTAAGAGAGAATAGTCTCTTTGGTGTTTTATCCCTTCTAACAGGTCATAGATCTGATCGTTTTTATCATGCAATTGCATTCACAAGAGTTGAAATGATAACAGCACCTGCAAATTCTGTTTTAAGAGCTATAGAAGAAGATGCATCAGTAGGACTATTACTGTTACAGGGACTTTCAAGTAGGATCCTGCAAACTGAAACAATGATAGAAACTCTTACACATAGAGATATGTCTTCTCGTTTAGTAAGTTTTTTAATGGTTCTTTGTAGAGACTTTGGAGTTGCAGGTGAAAAAGGTATTACGATAGACCTAAGGCTTTCACATCAGGCAATTGCTGAAGCTATTGGTTCTACAAGAGTAACTATTACAAGATTGTTGGGAGATTTAAAGGATTCAGGGCTTCTTAATATTGAAAGAAAAAAGATTACAGTCTTCGATCCAATTGCTCTAGCAAAAAGATTTAATTGATTCATCATAAATTATGATGTAGTGAGTTTATACAAAAGTGTGGCTTGGATTTTAATTGTTTTTTTAATATTACTAGGGGGATTAATTGCGCCGTTTGGGGATATTCTTGGAACAAAGATCGGTAAGGCAAGATTTAGTATCTTAAAATTAAGACCGAAAAAAACAGCAACTATAATAACGATAATTACTGGTGGGTTTATTAGTTCAATTTCAATAGGGTTGTTGATTTTAGTTAGTGAAGAATTCAGACAAAGGCTTTTTGTTGATATTCCTTTTTTACAAAAAACTTTAGATGAAAGTAAAAAGGCTTTAATCCCTTTACAGGAAGAACGAAAGAAGCTTGAAGGTACAATTATTCAAAAAGAAAAGGAGTTAAATCAATTAAAAAATAATATTCAAGAATTTAGGAGAGGAAATATTGTTATTAAAAGAGGACAACCTTTATTTATAGCTGAGATTAATCCCAGCTCAAATATAAAACTAGACTTAACAAAAATCTTTAATGAAGCTGATAAATTTGTTAGGAAAATTGTTATCCCAAATAATAAAGAACCAAAAAATATTCTTTTATGGAGACCCAGTGATATTACAAAAATTGAGACTACAGCTTCTGGAGGTGGAAAATGGATTTTATTAATTAAATCAGCAAGAAATGTCTTAAAAGGGGATAACTATGTTTTTGTAACTCCTGATTTATTGGAGAATAAATTTGTAGTTAAAAAAGGGGATGTTATTACAAGTTCAATTCTTGGAGAAAGTGATTTAAATTTTAAATCAATAAATTTAAAAATTAAATCATTGCTTAAAGAAACAAGGGATGAAATTAAGTCAAAAGGATCACAAGTTAGTGAAATCAATACAAATGGAAATTTTGTAAAAAAAATTAGAGACTTTCTACAAGAAAATAAAAATATCAAATTTAAATTAGAAGTAGTATCTTTGAGAGATAGTAAAACTGTAGAACCCATAGTAGTTGAAATAAATATTTTAAAAATTGAATCTTAAATGCCTAGAGTAATAACTATTGATCCAGGAAAAAGTAAATGCGGATTAGTATTAGCTGAAATAAGTAAAAAAAAAATTTATGAAGCGATCATTATTAAAAGTGAATTACTTGAAAATTATGTCAGACATTTAATTACCGCTGAGGAAATATCACAAATTATTATTGGCAATGGTACCACCAGTAGAGAAATTAGAGAAAAGCTATATTTCTTTAAAAAAGAAATAATAACTTTTGAGGAAAAAAATACTACATACAGGGCTAAAGCAAGATATTTCGAGCTTTTTCCAGTTAGTGGTCTGAAGTTTTTAATGCCAAGAGAGGTTTTTATTCTTAATAAAAACCTTGATGCAATATCAGCTTTGATAATTTTAGAAGATTATTGCAAAATGAAGTTCACTTTGAATCAAAATATAGATCTTAAAACTTGGCTGAAATAGTGAATTTATATTCATTACCGGCTTCTAGTTCATAATCTTTTTTCAATAAAAATTTCAATAAGGCATTCTCAATTAATGCTCTTCCCAAAGGTGGATTTACTGTTAATAAACCTTCATGAAAGGACCATATAAAAGTCCACTTAAATTGACTAGCTTCCACAACACCCTGAATTTGCTTTTTTGAGAAGCAATATTCCTTAACACTTAAATTGGCGATTGTTTCAGGTTTTGAACGCATTTCTTAAGTTTGGTCTTTATCAAAAGAATTTAATTCATTAATTATATATTCTTCTTTTTTTGTATTTATTTGTTCGAGGGATTCTATTACTCTCTTATATACTTTATCCAATATTGATTTTTCTTCTAGAGAAATATTTCCTAGTACATGTGAAATGGTATTGAAATTATTTTTTCCTTTTATTAGACGAGGTGATCCAATGCCAATTCTTATTCTCTTAAAGTTTTGTGTCTGCAATTGTTCAATTATGCTTTTAAGACCGTTATGACCACCTGAGCTTCCTTTTCTTCTAAATCTTATTTTTCCAAGGGGAAGATCTTTATCATCGACTATTATGAAAAGCTGATCTAAATTTATTTTGTACCAATCAACTATTGCTCTGACAGCATCACCACTATTATTCATAAACGTATTTGGTAAAAATAACCTGAAAGTAGAACCATTTATTTGAAATTCTGAGCAAGAACTTTTAAGCTTATTTCTTAATAAAAAATCTGAATTATATTTTTTTGAAAAATTTTCAAGCAGTAAGAAACCTATATTATGTCTATTGTTGAAATATTTTTTACCAGGGTTTCCAAGACCGATTAGATATATGTCTTTCATGTTTTATTTCTAAATCTCTTGATTATTGAGAATTATGAATATATATATCAACTATAACTAATGAATTAAATCAAAAATTTTAAGAATGTTACTTAGCAATCTCATGGACTAAGTAACTTTTTGAGAAAATTTCAGAAATTTAGTTTCCGTTCCAATCTACTGAGAAACCTTGAAGCAGTAAGGATTGGTTATAAATTTGTAGAAGAATAACTAAAAAAACAAGTAGCAGTAACCCTATGACGGTCATCACAGGTACTGCTCCCCAACCCGGTACCACTTTCCCTTGTCCTGAATTACCAATTGCTTTTAGAAGACTGCCTAAGGCTGTTTTTTGACCCATTTGAATTCACAAAATCGAATATTATTTCGCTATTGTATAAGAACTTATACATAAATTGTTTACAAACTTAGCAAAATTGATGCAAACTTTATCATCTGCTCCAGATCCTGCAGTTTCCATAGCAGTAACAATTCTGGCACTACTCCTAGCTTTAACTGGTTTTGGTCTTTGGACTGCATTTGGACCTAAAGCAGCAAAGCTTACTGATCCTTGGGATGACCATGACGATTAATCTCCCTCAAAGTATTTCAAATTTTTCCAAAAATACAAAAAGTAAACATTTAACCATAGTTTAATTATAAATTTAATAAGATATAAATCTGTCAGCACTCGTAATTCCATGCTTGCCTTAAAAATTTCTGTTTACACTATTGTCTTTTTCTTTGTTGGAATATTTCTTTTCGGATTTTTAGCAAGTGACCCAACAAGAACTCCAAACAGGAAAGATCTAGAGAGTCCTCAAGATTAATGTCTTAATTAAATTTTAAATTGATTTCTAGAATTTCAAAAAAACTAATATTTTTCACTTTTCTGTTTATTAATTCTTTACAGCCATCAAAATCAGCTGAATTCGAAAAGATTAATAAAAATATCAACAATCAAAATATAAATTTGATTTGGTCAAAAACTAGTAATGATCAATCTTTATTAAGTACCTCAAAAATTTCCGATGATAATACATTCTTTATAAAATTAAAGAAAAATCTTGAGTCGTTTTTATTGGTTAAAGCCGAAAATCAAAAAGAGTTAATAATCCAATCCGATAAGCAGTCTGAAATAAATGATGTTATTTATGCAGATGGTAATGTATCTGTTTCTTATGGAGGCAAACTGCTTAGAGCTGATAATTTAATATACGATAAGTTAAATAAAAAAATTAATGCTACTGGAAATATAGCCTTGATATTAGGTGATCAACTCTTTAAAGTTTCACAATTCGAATACAATTTTATCAGTAAAAAAGGTTATCTATTAGATGTAAAGGGTAATATTAAAACTAATAACTTGATTGATGATTTATCTTCAAATTTCAGCTTATCAGACTCTCAAAAGTTAGGAAGTTTAATTGAACTTAAAAAAAAAGAAGTTATAAATACGCCTAACGTTGTACAGAATTGGTTATTTTTTACAGATAAAATGATCATAGACGGTGACAAATGGAAAAGTAAGAAGGCCATTTTTAGTAATGATTTACTTGAATTAAAACAAGTAAAATTAGAAATTAATGCATTAGAAGTTTTTCCTATTGATGAAGAAACACTAAGATTTAAATCCTCATTAAATTATTTAATTCTTGAGGAAAAAATATCAATCCCTTTTTGGTTAGGTAGTAGAAATTTTGATTTTGATAAGTTTCAAACTGCGAATAGATGGAATCTTGGATATGAAAATTTAGATAAGGATGGGTATTTTATCGGTAGGAGATTTAACTCTATAGATTTAACGGAAGATTTCGTTCTTGATTTAGAGCCTCAATTTTTGATTCAACGCTCTCTAAAGGGCTATACAAAAAGTTTTGTAAATAAGGGGGAATCAATAACCTCAGATAAGGTCAAAAGCAATTCAAGTTTTGAAGATTATTTTGCTCTAAAATCAAAGATAAATGGGAGAATAAATAATTGGAATATAGAAATAGATAAGAATTTGAATTCTTTTAATTTTGATAAATTTTCGGATGCATTTAGATTTAAAACAAAATTGAATAAAGAGATTAATTTTTTAGATACAAAATGGGATAAAAGTTTTTATGGAATTTATAGAGAGAGGATTTGGAATGGTTCATTGGGAGAAGCGGAAATTTACTCGGGGTATGGTTCAAAATTGCAAAAAGAAAATAATTGGGTCGTAAATGGCATTGAAAATAATGAATCATTGTCTTTAGGTTTTGCAAACATAACAGCAGAGGCTTTAAATACAAAAGATCTCATAACTAATTTAAAAGGAAACTTGTTCTATTCTCTAGACCAGAAATTTCCGATTAGTATTCAAAAACCTAAAAATAAATCTATTGATATTTCATATAGATATATTCCTCAACCAGTCACTAAAGGATTAAGTCTTAAAACAAGATTAGAGGCATCATATTCTTTCTATGAAAATGGTGACCATCAAGAATATATAGGCTTAGGTGTAGGGCCCGAATTAATATTGGGTAATTTTAAGGATAGAACTTTTGATTATACTCGTTTAAGTCTTTTCCCTTTCTATAAATTTGATAGTGGGAAGAGCGTTTTTAAATTTGACCATAATTATGAGAAATTTACGTTAAATATTGCTTTTGATCAGCAACTTTTTGGCCCAGTTATCATCAAAAGTTTTGGGACTTTAAATTTAACAAATGATTCAGATGACTACGGTGAATTTATAGATTCTAAAATCTCCTTAAATTGGAAAAAAAGATCCTACGAATTTGGTATTTTTTATCAACCTCATAATCAAGCAGGAGGAATTTCTTTTGAATTATTTGGATTTAAATAATTACGTTACATGAGAATTAAATTCTAAATAGGGTAAATCATTAAGTTTATTCTCAATAAGGTTTTCATTCTGAAGCAGTGTTGAAGTTGCATCCCATTGCCCTGATAAAAACATTTTTCTTGAGGTTTTTTTAATCTCAAGAGTTAAACTTAAATCTTTTGATTTTGCTAATGAATTTTTAAGATCAATTTCTAAGAATAAAAATTTATTCACCTTACTTTGATTTTGAATTTCTTGTATTGATTTTTTTGGGAGCGTAAAACATGGGATTCCTATTGCAATGCAGTTACTATAAAAAATATCAGCGAAACTCTCTCCTATGATTGCTTTTATGCCCCATCTCATAAGTGCTTGAGGGGCATGTTCTCTACTTGAACCACATCCAAAATTGCTATTAACAATAAGTATTTTAGCATTTTTGTTTTCCTCTAAATCAAAAGGATGCCTTCCCTTTAAAGTTTCTCTATCGTCCTTAAAAACAGATTCACCCAATGAGTCAAAGTTAACACACTTCAAGAAACGCGCTGGAATTATTCGATCTGTATCAATGTCGTTACCAATCAAGGAGATACATTGCCCTTTTATTTGTCTAATTTTTCCAATAGGTAGGGTAAATTCGGATTTCATTAGCTAAGAAATTCTCGCACGTCACTTACTTTGCCATTAATTGCAGCAGCAGCAACCATTGCTGGACTCATGAGTAGTGTTCTACCGCTAGGAGACCCCTGTCTGCCCTTGAAATTTCTATTACTAGAACTCGCACTAACTTGATTACCTATTAGTTTATCTGAATTCATTGCTAAACACATAGAGCAGCCTGGTTCTCTCCATTGAAATCCAGAATCCATAAATATCTGATCAAGTCCTTCTTGTTTTGCTTCGTGGGCTACTTTTTCTGAGCCAGGCACTACAAATGCTTTGACATTCTTAGATACTTTTTTTTCTTTTAATACTTTAGCTGCAATTCTCAAGTCACTGATTCGCCCATTTGTGCAACTACCTATGAAGCAAACTTCTACTGGAATATCTTTTATTGATTGTCCTGGCTTGAAACTCATATATTCATAAGCCTCTTCAGCAACTAATTTGTCATTTGGAGACAATTCATCTAAAAGAGGGATTTGTTGATTAATGCCTATACTTTGGCTCGGAGTAATCCCCCAAGTAACTGTTGGTTCTATTTTAGAGGCATCTATTTTAACTACATCATCATAAATTGAACCTTCATCGCTATTTAATGATTTCCACCATTTGAGCGCTTTTTCCCAATGCTCTTTTTTTGGTGCGTATAATTTATTTCTTATGTAACTAAAGGTCTTTTCATCAGGGTTTATGTAGCCGCATCTTGCTCCTCCTTCAATAGACATATTGCATATAGTCATCCTTTCTTCCATGGATAATTCATCTATCGCAGGCCCTGCGAACTCATATGCGAAACCCACTCCAGCCTTTACGCCGAGTTTATTAATAATATGAAGTACTAAATCCTTAGCATAAACACCTTTAGATAATTTATTATCACACCAAATCTGCCTTACTTTCAATTTGTTCATGGCTATGGTTTGGGTAGCAAGAACGTCTCTTACTTGACTTGTACCTATCCCAAAAGCAATTGACCCAAAAGCTCCATGAGTTGAAGTATGAGAATCTCCGCAAGCGATTGTCATTCCTGGCTGAGTAAGCCCTAATTCTGGTGCTACTACATGAACTATTCCTTGATTACCACTACCAATATTAAAAAATCTTATTTTATGCTCTAAGCAATTCTTCTCAAGTGTTTCAATCATCTGTTCAGCGAGATTATCTTTGAAAGGCCTGCTCTGATTGTCTGTTGGTACAATATGATCAACGGTAGCAACAGTTCTATCAGGGAATTTAACTTTTAAGTTTTTGTCTTTTAAAGCGCCAAATGCTTGAGGACTTGTAACTTCATGGATAAGGTGAAGACCAATAAATATTTGATCAGATCCACCTGGAAGTCTTGAAACTTTGTGTAAATCCCAAACTTTATCAAATAAGGTATCTTGACTCAATTTGTAAAAATAGTTACTTACTATCCGATAATAGGATTAATCTGAGACTGTTCAAACACACATTAACACTTAGTGTTTGAATTTCTACTCTATTTCGGGTTGAGTTAAATAGTTTTTTTATATTAGTTATATGATTATTCGGTCCAGAAATTGATATATAGACAAGTCCAACCGGTTTATCTTGACTGCCTCCGTTAGGACCAGCTATTCCACTAATTGCTATTGCCCAATCTGCTCCTAATTTCTCTTTTACATTAATTGCCATGGACTCACAAACTTCTTCAGAAACAGCTCCATATTTTGTAAGCTTCTCTTCAGAAATATTTAATAATGAATTTTTTAGCTCATTACTGTAGGAAACTATACTCCCTTTAAAAACTTGTGATGAGCCTGATATTGATGTTAGCGATGAAGATAGAAGGCCTCCGGTACAGGATTCAGCAAAAACAATAGTTTGGTTCCTCTCGGTTAATTCTTTTATTAAAATGCCAGGAAGAGTATCATTATCCTCTCCAAAAATAAATTTCGAAAAATCTTTTTTTAATTTTTCTTTTACAGGTTTAATTATATTTTTTGCTTCTAGATGATTCTTTGCTCTCGCTGTGATTCTTAATTTAACCTCTCCTAAGTTTGCATATGGGGCAACAGTCGGGTTTTTAAGATTTAATAGATCATTGATTTTTTCTGTAACACTAGATTCTCCTATACCTGCAAATTTAAGAGTATTTGAATAAAAGGAATAATTATCTGAGAATTTGGTTTTAATGAAATTACAAGCCGTATCTTCCCACATAGTTTTCATTTCACTTGGTACTCCAGGGAAAGTAAGAATGGTAAATCCTTTTATTGGTTCCCATATCATTCCTGGGGCAGTGCCCCTAGGGTTATTAATTATTTGAGCATTTTTTGGGAAGAGACATTGTTTCCTTAAGCTAGATGAATCATCCTGAAGTTTTGAGTTTGATAGTTTTTGTTTAATTTCATCCCATAAGTGCGTTCTTTCAAAAAGAGTTACATTAAAGGATTTGGCTATTGCTTCGGTAGTTAAGTCATCTGGGGTGGGTCCCAAGCCACCAGTTGTAATTAGCAGATTACTTCTTTTCGATATTTCTTGAATTACTTTTATAATTCGATCACAATTATCACCTACAGTTGATTGCCTAAAGTGATTTAAGCCTAATTTAGATAACTGTTCAGAAATCCATTGAGCATTTGTATTTATAATATTTCCTAAGAGTAGCTCTGTTCCAATAGAAAGAATTTCAACTCCCTTGGAGTTAGGACTCATTTAATTGATGCTTCAAGTTTGCCTTCATAAAGAGGAAAACGATTACATAAGGTTAATACTCTTTCTTTACATTGACTTTCAATCAGTGAATCGTCTGGGTTAAGTAATCTATCAGCAATAATTTCGCCAACTTCAGCAAAAGCATTCTCATTAAAGCCTCTAGTAGTTAAAGCAGCAGTTCCTAACCTGAGTCCACTGGTTACAAAAGGTGATTCAGGGTCAAATGGAACGGTATTTTTATTTGCAGTGATATTCACTTCACTTACAAGCAAGTCAGCAATTTTACCTGTCATATTGATACTTCTTAAATCAAGTAAAACAATATGGTTATCAGTGCCTCCACTCACGATATTGATACCTCTATTTATTAAAGTTGAAGCTAGAACTTTTGCATTTTTTATTACTTGTTGGGAATAATTAACGAAATCTGGCTGCAAGGCTTCTCCAAATGCAACTGCTTTAGCGGCAATTATATGTTCGAGGGGACCACCCTGAGTTCCAGGGAAAACAGATTTATCAAATTTCTTTCCAAATTCTGCATCTTTACATAAAATAAGTCCCCCTCTAGGCCCTCTTAGTGTTTTATGTGTAGTAGTAGTTACTACATCACAATAAGGTATTGGATTTGGGTGAAGTTTACTTGCTACAAGACCGGCAATATGTGCAATATCAGCCATTAAGAAAGCACCAACTTCATCTGCAATATTTCTAAATGATTCAAAATCGATTGTCCTTGGATAAGCAGAATATCCGCATATGATCAATTTTGGTTTTGTTTCAAGTGCTATCTCTCTTATTTCATCAAAATTTAATTCACTAGTTTCTTTATTTACACCATAGTGAACTGCATTGAACCACTTACCACTCATATTTACTGGAGACCCATGAGTTAGGTGTCCACCATGAGATAAATCCATCCCCATGATTGTGTCGCCAGGCTTAAGTAGACTTAGGAAAACAGCAGCATTTGCCTGTGCTCCACTATGGGGTTGAACATTAGCCCAATTTGCATTAAATAATTTTTTCGCTCTCTGAATAGCTAATTCTTCGATTTCATCAACAAATTCGCATCCCCCGTAATATCTTTTTTGAGGTAATCCCTCGGCGTATTTATTTGTAAGGACGGAACCTTGAGCCTGCATAACAGCAATTGATGCGAAATTCTCGCTTGCGATTAACTCGAGATGAGTTTCCTGTCTATTTTTTTCAGAGTTGATAAAATTTGATATTACTGGATCACTTTCTTTAAGATTTTGAAGGATATTCATTGAATTTGATAAGTAATACCCATAATATAGACGATATTTTTTAGAAAAATATAAAAAGAATATTTCAGAATTTAAACGCGCCTGGAGAGATTCGAACTCCCGACACCCTGATCCGTAGTCAGGTGCTCTAATCCACTGAGCTACAGGCGCATAATTATGTAATATCTCTGTTTCAGGGTCTCTTAGTCAACTAGATTTCGGGTAAAATATCTATTATTAACAATCCAATTATTAATATGCCTATAAAATGGTACGGAAATGGTGATTTAGAAGATCCTATCTATAAACATTTTTCTCGAATAGTAAATTTTGTTATTCACTGCATGATATTTACTGCGATTGTAAGTGGTACTTGGCTTTTAAAAGAGATTAAATATGAAATCGACTATTTTAATAATTTTGCAATTGTCTGGTCAGTTCTTTTGGCTTCCCATTTACTTTTCGTAATTATAAAAAAACCTAAAGATACTTCAAAACAATCAACTTAAATCAATTTATATTTATGGACTCTCAGATACGTATAAGTGATCTAGAAAATATTATTTCAGAAAAAATTTTTATAAAAATAGAAAAGTGGAATTTGTATCTTGGAGACGCTGGCCTAGCTAGGAATCTTGCTATTGAATGTATAAGCAATAAAGATCAAGGCCCATTGGAGGCTGCAAAATTAAGTTTGAAAACAATTAATGTAAAAGTAGGGGATGGTGTTAATAGTATTCCATTGATTAATTTAATCACTAACTCACAAATTCTAGAATTAGAGGAGATTTTGGAAAGTTTTTTTAAAAACTAAATCTCTTTTTTTGAAACTTTAAATTTATTTACTTTCAAGTATTTTGTAAGTAAATAATAAATTACAAAAAAAGTTAGAGTTCCAAAGATTAATAATAAAAATTCCGCGAGATTTGAATTAAAGTTGTTCGTAGTTTTGAGAATATTAAAACAAAGTGCGCTGTCTATAAATGCTGCTAATGACATGAGGCTAATTTTCCTCAATAATTCCGAGTTAGGCAAAATGATATTTTCATTGCGCAGATTAAAAGAAAGAAAAATACAAACTATAAAGTTGACTATTACTGAAGATATAATTATTCCGACGACTCCAAAGTTATAAGGAGAAAGATTCCCAAAATTCTTAATTGGGGCACCAATTAAAAACCAATCAAAAAAAATATTAAATATTATCCCTGCAAATGAAGACTTAAAAGGGAAGTTTGTTTTTTCTATTGAATAGTAAGTTCTTACTAATAAATCTCTATAAAGATAAAAAGGTATGCCAACTGCATAAGCAATTAATATATTCTTTACTTTTAAAGTTGCTGAATAATCAAAAGATCCTCTTTGAAAAACTAATTGTACGATTTGATTATTGAATGTTATGAAAAATCCGGTTAAAAAAATAGCTGTGAAGAAACAGTACTCTATCCCTGATATCAATTGTTTTTGGAGACCTCTTTCGTCTTTTTCAATTCTCAATTTAGAGAATTTTGGAAGTAATGGCAGAATCAAGGAGTTAGATAATATGCCTAAGGGGGCTTGTATAAGAAAGTTTCCGTAAGCTAGTCCAGATGCTGCACCTTGAAAACTTGAAGCGAAAAACATATCGATGTAAACATTAATTTGACCTAGACCTGATGAGATAGATGCTGGAAAAATTAGTTTGAAAATCCTCCTCTCTTCATCTTTAAAAAAATTGAAGGTTGACTCTAATCTCAAGAGACCAATTTTATTTATTTCCCAAATTTGAACAACAAACTGAATTAAAGTTCCTGTCAAAGTTGCAAATGCGAGTAATCCCGTGGAAGTAGAGAATTTGGAAGATGTATCTTCTTGGTTATAAATCCAACTAAATAAAATAAAAAAAATAATAGTTACGCTTGTTATTGCTGGACTTATACTGGATAAAAAAAATTTTCTTTGGGAATTTAAGGCGCCAAAGCTTAAACCTATGAAGCCAGACAAAGGGATGCAAGGTGTAAGTATTTGTAATTGGTAAGTAGCAATAGATTTAGCTTTGTCACTTAAATTCGGGGCCAATAAATCAATTAATAAACTGGAATTCGAGTAAATCAATATGGCTAAGATTAATAATAATATTGAAAGTTTTATGCTTACTTGAGTTAAAACAATCCCTCCACTTTTTTTGTTAAGCGGAGTTAAAACTGCAACGACTGCGTTATGCAATGGACCATTAATACCCCCAATGATTATTAGTAAAAAACTAGGAATTATATATGCATAATTAAACGCGTCGTATGTTACACCCACCCCAAATGCAGCAGCTATAAGTATTTGTCTTACACATCCAGCTAATTTACTTAGACTAGTACCAAATGAAATTGAAAAAACATTATTTTTTAAAAATGAATGCATTTGGATTCGTCTAAATTTTTCAATAAGTTTAAGTTTCAATTATATTTGATTTCTAACTATCGACATATTTATGAATGATCGGATAATTGATTTTGATCCATTAATTGAAGGGGTTTTAATTAAGAGGTATAAAAGGTTTCTTGCAGATATTGAATTAGAGAGTGGAGAGGTAATAACTGCTCATTGCGCTAACACTGGCCCAATGAAGGGGCTTTTGAGTGAGGGAGCAAAAGTAAGAATAAGTGTTTCCACTTCTTCAAAAAGAAAATTACCTTTTACTTGGGAACAGATATGTGTTTTTAATGCAAAAAATGAGGAGGTTTGGGTAGGTATCAATACTCTATTTGCAAACAAGTTAATCAAAAAAGTTATTGAGAAAAATCTGCTAATAGAAATAATAGGTGAAATAGAGACAATGAAATCTGAAGTTCCTTATGGAAATGACAAAAAAAGCAGAATTGACTTTTTTTTAACCCCAAAATCTTCAAATCCTGATAAACGTAACATTTACATAGAGGTTAAAAATACGACTTGGATTAAAGAAAATGTAGCGCTATTCCCAGATACAGTCACGAAAAGAGGTCAAAAACATCTTATGGAATTAAAGGAATTAATTCCTGAAAGTAAAAGTGTTTTAGTACTTTGTATAACGAGAAAAGACGCTTGCTTTTTTGCCCCTGGAGATGATGCAGATCCTTTGTACGGCAGTCTTTTTAGAGAATCTTTAAGTGCAGGAATGATAACTATCCCATGTTCCTTTGAATTTCATAAAGACCACGTATCATGGCAAGGAATTAAACCTTTGAAATAAATAAAATCTTGATAGTTTGAAATCCTTAAAAAAAAAATTTTTTAATTTAACAGATATAGTTTTAAGGTGCAAGTATAAAATTGGTAACAACGACTACTAGACACTAATAAGTTTTTTGAGCAAAATTGAATATGAAAGGAAACAGCACAAACTGTTTTTTTGCAGATCTAATTTTTTTTTATGACCACTGCTTTGCAAACGCCTCAAAGGCGCTCTAGGTCCAAATTACAAGATGCAAGTCTTGTTAATGGACCTATGCTCCTTTTGAGGAGTATTCGAGGATTTAGTTCAAACCGCTCAATGTTGTGGCTTGCGACTGTTCCTTTAGCTTTGTTTGGTTTAGGTATTTTTAATCTTTCAGCTCACGCAGCTGATTTACCTGAGTTGAATGCAGCTTTTCTTGCTAACAATTTATGGCTTTTGATCGCTACTATCTTAGTGATCTTCATGAACGCTGGTTTCGCTATGGTTGAGGCAGGTATGTGTCGTTCTAAGAACGCAGTAAACATACTGGCTAAAAACCTATTCGTATTTGCTCTAGCTGTAACCTCTTATTGGTTTATCGGCTATTCATTAATGTACGGAGGTAGTGTCGCTGACGGATGGCTTTATTTTGGAGGCTTATTTTTTGATCCAACAGTTACTGCAGATATGGTAACTGATGCTGGATTAGTCCCAACAGTTGATTTCTTGTTCCAGTCTGCATTCGCAGGAACTGCGGCAACTATCGTATCCGGTCTTGTTGCTGAAAGAGTTAAATTTGGAGAATTTGTTGTTTTTGCTGTCGTATTAACTGCATTTATATATCCAATTGCTGGTAGCTGGAAATGGAATGGTGGTTGGCTTGATTCTTTAGGTTTTGTAGACTTTGCTGGTTCTTCAATTGTTCACTCAGTTGGGGCATGGGCGGGTCTCGTAGGAGCTATGCTTCTTGGACCAAGAATTGGCAAATACTCTGATGGGAAACCACAGGCTATGCCAGGACATAACATGGCTATAGCTACTCTAGGTGCATTAGTTCTATGGATAGGTTGGTATGGTTTTAACCCCGGTTCTCAACTTGCTATGGATCAATGGGTTCCATATGTTGCTGTAACAACTACTTTGGCAGCAGCAGCTGGTGCTATTGGTGCAACTATTGTTTCAACATTAACTTCTGGTAAGCCTGATCTTACAATGATAATTAACGGAATCCTTGCTGGTTTGGTTAGTATCACTGCTGGTTGTGGTGATATGACTCTTGCTGGAGCCTGGTTTGCAGGACTAGTGGGCGGAATAATCGTTGTATTTTCTGTTGCAGCCCTTGATGCCGCTGAGATCGACGATCCTGTAGGCGCATTCTCTGTTCACGGAGTTTGTGGTGTATGGGGTACTGTTGTTATCGGTCTTTGGGGTACAGCTGTACAAGGTGATGGAGCAGGTATGGGATTGTTCAATGGCGGAGGTATTACCCTTCTTCTTGTTCAAGCTCTTGGTGCCGCAGCTTATGCTATTTGGACACTAGTTACTTGCTGGATTGCTTGGTCTGTAATTGGAGGATTATTCGGTGGAATCCGAGTATCTGAAGAGGAAGAGACTCAAGGCCTAGATATAGGAGAGCATGGAATGGAAGCATATCCAGACTTTGCATCTGCTAAATAATCTAACTAAAAATTAATTTAAGAAACCTGACTTATGTCAGGTTTCTTTTTTTTTTACTAAAAATTTTATAAAACGTTGTAATATAGAAAGATGGATACTCAAGCTTTTAGAAGATCCCTTCATCATTCTGATAGATACAATAGAAGGGGTTTCGATTCTCCAACAAAAAGAGCTCAAGCGTTAGAAGAAGCTTACCAAAGTGATTTGATAAGTTCTATTAGAGATAATGGTTTTACTTACACTAAAGGCAGACTAAATATTAAGTTGGCCCAAGCCTTTGGTTTCTGTTGGGGAGTTGAAAGAGCTGTTGCAATGGCTTATGAAACTAGAAGACATTACCCAAATGAGAATATTTGGATAACAAACGAAATAATTCATAATCCATCGGTTAATGATCATTTAAGAAAAATGAATGTAAAATTCATTTCAGCTAAAAATGGAATTAAAGATTTTTCTTTAGTTTCTAATGGTGATGTTGTTATACTCCCTGCTTTCGGAGCTACCGTTCAAGAAATGAAACTCTTGCATGAAAAAGGTTGCCATATCATTGATACAACTTGTCCATGGGTTTCTAAGGTTTGGCATACAGTTGAAAAACATAAAAAACATATTTTTACATCTATTATTCATGGAAAGTTTAAGCATGAAGAGACTCTCGCTACAAGTTCATTCGCAGGTAAATATTTAGTTGTACTTGATTTAGAAGAAGCAAACTATGTATCTGAATATATTCTTGGGAGAGGTAATAGAAATGAGTTTATGAACAAATTTGCTAAAGCTTGTTCTAATGGATTTGATCCTGATAAAGATTTAGATAGAGTGGGTGTTGCAAATCAGACAACTATGCTTAAAAGCGAGACTGAGGAAATTGGAAAGGTTTTTGAAAGAACGATGTTAAAAAAATTTGGACCAGAAAACTTAAATAGTCACTTCTTAGCTTTTAATACGATTTGTGATGCAACTGAAGAAAGACAAGATGCAATGTTCTCTTTGGTTGATGAAGACCTTGACATTCTAGTAGTTATTGGAGGCTTCAATTCTTCCAATACTACTCACTTACAAGAAATAGCAATTACTAAAAATATTTCTTCTTTTCACATTGATACTCCTGAGAGGATATCAGTTAAAGAAAACTCAATATTTCATAAACCATTAGGAGCAGAATTAGAACTTAAAAATAATTTTCTTCCTAGTGGGAAAATTAATGTTGGTATTACCTCAGGTGCATCCACTCCTGATAAGGTCGTCGCAGATGTTATTGAAAAGTTAATTGATATTGCTTCCTGAATATATTATTCATTTTTAAATTTGCTTAGTTTTTTTAATTTATTAGTCAGATAATTCCAAAAGATCTACTTTATTAACTAGAATAATGAAAAATTAATGAAGTATGGAAGACAAAGCACAAACTAATCAGGCTCAAACTCCAAGTATGAATAGAACTAAAGCGCCACAAAAAGTTGAAGTTGTAGTTGCTAATTCATCTTCAGGGTCAGAAGTAAATATCCTCGGAGAATTATCGATTTTTGTTTTAAGAATAGGTTTTTGTGCTTTGATGATTCATCATGGCCTAGAAAAACTTCAGGATCCGCAAGGTTTTGCTGAGTTTGTGGTTGGTAAGTATTTTCCATTTTTGCCAGGTGATCCTGTAATTTGGACTTTTGGAGCAGCAATTACTCAATTAGTATGTCCACTTGGATTGGCTTTAGGAATTTTTGCGAGGCTTTCTTCACTTGGTCTATTTTCCACCATGGCATTTGCTGTTTATTTTCATCTCCTTGATACTGGACTAGAAGGTTTTCCTCTGGCAGTGGTTGAAGGTCATAATTATGCTTTTGAATTGTCTTTCATATATGGAGCTATTTCTCTTTACTTTCTTTGCGCAGGTCCAGGCAGGTTATCTTTATTCAGAAAAACAAACAAGATTACATATTATCCAAAATCAACGTAATTTAATGTAAAAAATGCCTTTTTTGGGTAAATACCATAGAGATTCCTTTCGAATTACACATATCAATACTCTCTTGGTCTCTTAGACTTCCACCAGGTTGGATAATTGCTTTTATACCATAGTCATTTGCTAGTTCTACAGTATCTGCAAATGGGAAAAACCCATCACTGGCCAAGACAGCATCAGAACATGAACTTCCACCTGCTTTTAAAGCAATTTTTGCTGCTCCAACTCTATTCATTTGTCCAGCTCCAATACCAATAGTTTTTTGATCTTTTGCAATAACAATGGCATTAGATTTCACGTGTTTACAAATCTTCCATGCAAAATTTAGATCCAAGTTAATTTGATTACAAGGCTTTTTATTAGTTACTGAAATCCAATTTTCAGTTTTTTCTTCACTATCATCAGTATCTTGAACTAGTAATCCTCCCATTATTGATTTAGTAGAAGTTTGACTCTTTTTTGGGATTTGATCTTTTGAAAACTTTAAAATTCTTAAATTCTTTTTAACTTTTAAAATTTCTAAAGCTTCCTCATCAAAAGATGGAGCGACGACACATTCTAGGAAAATATCTTTGAGTTGAATCGCGGTCTCATTATCAACATTTGAATTAAAAGCAACTATTCCTCCAAAGGCACTAACTGAATCACATTCCAAAGCATTTAAAAATGCTTGAGAAGCTGAATTACTTATAGAAGCACCACAAGGATTATTATGTTTAAGAATAACAGAAGCAAACATATCGGTTGTAAGTTCACCTTTTTCTGCGTAGCCAAATTCTAAAACTGTTGAAAGTGCTGACTCTAGATCCAATAGATTGTTATAACTTAACTCTTTACCTTGTAATTGTTCTGCTGAGTTCCATCCAATGTTACTTAAACCATACCAAGAAGCTTTTTGATGTGGATTCTCCCCGTATCTTAAGGTTTTGATTAGTGGATAAGATTCAATATATTTGGAAGATTCTAAACCTCTTTCTTTTCTTATCCAATTAGATATCGCAGTATCATAGTCTGCTGTATGTTGAAAAGCTTCAAAGGCTAATTTTGCTTTATATGAGTCCTTTAATTCACCTTTTTTACTTTCTTCAAGAAAATTTTGATATTGACTGGGATCCACTAAAACGGAAACGTCTTTATGATTTTTAGCTGCTGAACGAATCATTGATGGCCCTCCGATATCGATATTTTCAATAGCATCTTCCCAATTAGCTCCCTGAGCTATAGTTTTTTTAAAAGGATATAAATTGACAACTACTAAGTCAATTAACTCAAGATTGTTAGCTTCTATATCTTTTTTATGGTCCTCGTCATTTCTTTTGGCTAATATCCCCCCGTGTATTTTTGGATGTAAAGTTTTAACTCTCCCTCCAAGAATTTCAGGAGAATTAGTAAAATCTGAAACTTTAATAACTGGAATTTTTGCTTCTATAAGATGTTTGGCAGTTCCTCCACTTGATAGGATTTTATAATTAAATTGCTCTACCAATTCCTTACAAAATGGGATTATATTTTTTTTATCAGAGACACTTACTAAAGCTAATGGTGACATTATGGGAAAGTTTAGTTACTTAAGAATATAAACATGAAATATGCTATCAATCATGAATTTGTCTCGATTACCTCTCAAACTGCAACTCATAGAATTATTCTGATGCATGGTTGGGGAGCTGATTCAGATGACCTGTTAACATTGGGAAAAGAGATTACTGAAAAAATCAATCTTGATTTTGAGGTAATTTCTTTGAGGGCTCCTGGATTACACCCAAGCGGTCAGGGAAGACAGTGGTATGGGTTATATCCACATGATTGGAATGGAGCTGAGGTTGAAGTAAATAAACTTTTAGTTACATTAAAAAAATTTGATACTGATAAGATTCCACTAAGAAAAACAATTTTGTTGGGGTTCTCACAAGGGGCGGCAATGGCAATTGATGCGGGATTTAAGTTAAATTTTGGATTAATTGTTGCTTGTAGTGGTTATCCTCATCCCAACTGGTCCCCAGGAGAAAAATTCTCGCCATTGATTATTAGTCATGGTTTATTTGATGACGTTGTGCCTATAGATGCTTCTAGGACTATTTATGAAAAGGTAAAGAGTAAGTCGCCTAAATTTTGTGAATTATTAGAATTTGATGGATTTCATCAAATTGATTCAAATTTAATTAATTTTATAAGTTCAAATATAAATGATATCTTTTAAACAAAAGCATATTCATATTCTTCAATCTCTTCCCAATCATCTGCAGTAAGTTCTAGACCCTCAAATATTTTTTCTTCACCAATTCCTTCGACTACAACTTTTAGTGATGGAAATAGAAAATGATTTTCTTCAGCGTATTGGGCGCTAAATAACCCTTTTTCACCCCAAAAAAATCTATCGGTGGTGTGTTCATTTCTTCTGACATTAAAAACCGAAGGCGCAGAGAGAGCATTTTCAGCTATGAATCTTCTTGCTGCTGTAACTGGTTTATGTTTGCCAGTTTCGATATGATAAATAGGTACATGTGCCATTACTCTTTGGCCAGCCAATCTTCTTCTGCTGATTCTTTTTCTTTTTTTTGACATTGATTGGTACTCCTTAAATTATTATTGAGATTAGTCTTATTTATTTTTACTAATCTTATATATGTGATTTTAAATTCACTTCAAATTACATAGAGGACCCATCAACCCCTGATGTAGCTTAAAATATGATTAAATATTCATATTTAAGGCTGGCTAAAGTCAGACCTCTTTATATATCTTAATACTTTTTTCATATTTTACAAGCCCTTTTTCAAGTTTTTTTTAAAAAAATTTCTAAAAATTTCATTAATTATGAATCTCTCAAAGAATTTTGAAGAACTGATTGTAAAACAGCTAGAGAGTTTTGGTTGCTCAATGGGCGTGACTAATTTAGTTATTTATCTTGCTTCAGCTAAGCAAGGAACTAAAGCATCTTTTGAAATGATTGGTCAATGGCCACAAATTGATAGGCTACTTACATCAATAGAAGATGATCCTTCACTTAAAGTTTCATCGCCTAATAGAAGATGGTACCCGCTTCAAGAAAACGATATTCTACTTGGTGTCCTTAGGGTAGAAACTGATTTGAAAGGGGGGAATTGGCCAGTATCACTTGATTCTAGATTAAAAGCGCTTACAATATCTTTAGCTAAATGTGTCTCTATAGAATTAGAATGTCAAAATAAAAATGAGGAAATCAATTATTTAAAAAATCAGGTTAATGTCATAATTCATCAATTAAAGAATCCATTGGCGGCTATTAGGACATATGCAAAATTACTAATAAAAAGGCTTGGTTCAGATGATGATTCTATTGAAATAGTCGAACGCATGATAATAGAGCAAAAACAAATTAATCAATATATGGATTCTTTTGCGCAATTAAATTCACCTATTCAACTTCCTCTGGAAATTGGAGAGGAAAGATTATTATTACCACCAAATTTAGATAATAAAAAGGTAATAACTATTCAGAGTTTATTGTGGCCAATATTAGAAAGGGGTAAAGCTAATGCGGACTTAGAGAATAGAGATTGGACTGAACCTTCTCTTTGGCCAGATTGGACTATTTCGCCATTAAAGGCAAAATATGCTGTAATTGCTGAAATTGTGGCAAATTTATTAGAAAATGCGTTTAAATACGCCCAAAAAGATGCTGAAATTGGACTCGCAATTACGCGTAATGGAATTTGTATATTTGATGATGGTAAAAAAATAACCAAAAATGAAAACGAGAAAATTTTTGAAAAAGGTTTTAGAGGATCTGCCGCTAAAAAGATGGATGGTACTGGTGTGGGACTTTTTTTGGCGAGGAAATTAGCAAAACAAATTGGAGGAGATTTGAGATTGTTGGAAAAAAACTCGATTGATAATACTGAGAAATTAGAAAATCTTAAGAAGAAAAATATTTTCTATTTAGAACTTCCTATAAAAGAATTGCATGCATAAACAACATAGAAGTTTCAACTAGTACAACACTTGCACCGCAGGCATCTCCATTGAAGCCTCCAATTTTATTACCCAGTATGTTTGGTATAGAATAGCTTAGAAAAATACCAATCAAAATAAGAATTAAAAATTTAATTAATATTGCTTGGGATGTAATTGAAACAAATTGGTATGCGATGAAAATTAAAAGAAAAATAATGGATATCAAAGATTCTTTTTTAAAACCATTCCAAAACTTTTTGTGACTAATAGATTTTTTCTTATAACTCATATATTTAAACTTTTCTATAAAAAATAAATTTGAAAATCTTCCCCAAAATAAGCAAATAGGTAAAACAAAAATTATTAGGTTTTGAATTTTCAGTATGCAAGCAATTTGAATTAAAGTTATAAAAACTAAAGCTTGAACGCCAAAGGAACCAACTTTACTGTCTTTCATGGCTTTTAAAAGTTTCTTTTTACCTGCAAAAATACCATCGAAAGTATCCATTAAACCATCGAGGTGTAGACCACCAGTAATTAAATATCCCGAAGCCAAACAAATTAATGTAGATGCATAAATTGACCAAGAGCATGTTCTTAAAAAAAGAAAAATATAACTCTGTATTGTTCCAATAAAAAACCCTAAAGGCGGCGCAAATTGTGCAATATTTTTAAATTCGGGATTAATTAAAGGTATCCTTGGAAATGTCGTATAGAAAATCCAAGATCCTGCAAAATTTTTTATTAAATATTTTTTGATGAGATAAAAATAGATTCAATATTAAATAATAGGATAGATTAATAAAAAAATATCAAAAAATTTTATAAATTATCGTGTTTGAATTTGAAATTACATCGAATTGCAATAATACAGAGGCAAGAACTGGTATTTTTCATACACCAAATGGTCAGGTAAACACACCAAAATTTATGCCTGTGGGTACTTTGGCAACGGTTAAAGGAATTTCAAGTAAGCAGTTAGCCTCTACAGGGTCAGAAATGATTCTCTCAAATACCTTTCATCTTCATTTACAACCTGGAGAAAAACTAGTTAAAGAATCTGGTGGAATACATAAGTTCATGAATTGGACTAAACCTATTCTTACTGATTCAGGAGGATATCAAGTTTTTAGTTTGGCTAAATTAAATAAAATTTCTGATAAAGGTGTGGAATTTAAAAATCCAAGAGATGGTAGTCATATATTTTTATCACCTGAAAAAGTAATACAGATTCAAATGGATCTTGGATCGGATGTTGCTATGGCGTTTGATCATTGTCCTCCTCATACAGCTAACGAAAATGATATTGAGGACTCTTTAAAAAGAACTCATTCATGGTTAGAAAAATGTGTTGAGATTCATCATAAATCCAATCAAGCATTATTCGGCATAGTTCAAGGTGGAAAGTATACGAGATTGAGAGAATATAGCGCAAATTACACAAGTTCTTTTGATTTGCCTGGAATAGCAGTGGGAGGTGTAAGTGTTGGCGAAGCAGTCGAAGAAATACATGGTGTAATTAATTACGTCCCGAAATTCTTACCAATAAATAAACCAAGATATTTAATGGGAATTGGATCTTTAAGAGAAATCTCTCTTGCTGTTGCTAATGGATTCGATATATTTGACTGTGTTTTGCCTACAAGACTAGGAAGACATGGGACTGCATTTTTTAATGATGAAAGATTAAATTTGCGAAATGCTCGATTTAAAAATGACTTTTCTCCGATTGACAAAACTTGTAAATGCGAGGTCTGTAAATCTTATTCTCGAGCATATTTGCATCATCTAATTAGAAATGACGAAATATTAGGGCTAACCCTCATAAGTTTACATAATATTGCTCACTTAATAAGATTTACCAGTGCAATTTCTACTGCAATTAGAGATAATTGTTTTACAAATGATTTCGCTCCTTGGAAAACATCCTCTATTGCTCACCATACGTGGTAACGTCTTATCATAATTAAATTATCAAAAAAGGTGCTCATTCTATTTAGTACATTCGCTGAATTGCCCGAGGCTTACAAGGCCTTTGCTCCAACCGTTGATGTTCTTCCACTTATTCCTTTATTTTTCTTTTTATTGGTATTTGTTTGGCAAGCTGCAGTTGGATTTAAATAAAATTATTTTAGTTTAGGTTGTTAGTATTAGACTGGATTTTCAAGTAAAATCGCATCTCCAGAATTCTCTACAGCACTCTCTATAAAATCAGCAATTTTTAATGCTCTTGAGGCTTGCTCACCATCTACCTCAGGTATTTCTTTGCCCTGAACGCATTTAAGAAAATGCTCCAATTCTGCATAAAGAGGTTCAATGGAGGTTGTGCTAACTTCTTCGACATATCCATCATTTCTATAAACTAATTCTCCATGCTCTGCTGTGTATGATTCATTAGACTTTCGATGAATTTGTAAAGAGTGATTTAAGAAATCAGTTTCTACTAGGCCATTTTGGCAGTGAGCACTTAAATTTCTAATTTTTTTGTGACTCATTTTACTGGCAGTTAAGCTTGCAATAACATTATTTTTAAAAACTAAAGTAGCATTGACATAATCTATTAATCCTTCGCTATTTCTTCCTCCAACAGCTGCTAATTTTTGTATTTTTGAGTTTACAAGCTCTAAAATGAGATCAATGTCATGAATCATTAAGTCCATTACTACAGATACATCATTAGCTCTGTCTGCATGAGGACTGTGTCTCCTTGCTTCTAAAACAACAATTTCTTCATTATTTACTATTTTATTTAATTCTCTAAAAGCAGGATTAAATCTTTCAATATGCCCAACTTGTAATAGACAGTTATTTGCATTAGCCGCCTCTATTAAAGATTTGGCCTCCAACTCGTTAGCTGCAATTGGTTTTTCAATGAGAACGTTAGTACCTCCCTTGAGACAATCTAATCCTACTTTTTGATGAAGTAGTGTAGGAACAGCGATACAGATAGCATCAACTTTTGGAATTAAGTCTTTATAATTTTTGAACCATTCACATTGAAATTGCTCAATAGCAAATTTGCCTCTCTCTTCATTTGGATCTGCGACTCCAATGAGATTAGCATCTTTGAGTAAACTTAGTACTCGAGCATGATGCCAGCCCATATTCCCTATACCTATGACTCCAACCTTTACGGGTGATGAGGTTGGTTGCATAATTTCAAATCCATATGTTTATAATCATTATCCTCTATGGGGAGTCACATTCAGCTTTTGGGAAGAATTATTTTAACACGATCAATTTTTGGACCTGACATAGAAATAACTTCAAATTTAATGTTATTAAAATCTAAAACGTCGCCAATTTCTGGAACCATTTGAAATTTTTCAAGCATAAATCCTGCAAGGGTATGATAATCTGCACCTTCTGGAATAGAACATCTTAACTTCTTATTGATTTCAATAATTTCTGATTTTCCAGCTATTGACCATTTTTTTGAGAAATTATCTAACATTCTCATGTCTGAATAAATTCTATTATTGAGCATTTCCTCTCCAACTATTTCGCCATTTAGATCAGCTGCAGTTATAAGACCCTCTGTTCCTCCGTGTTCATCTACTACTAGTAAGAACGGATTGTAGTCTCTTACTATTGGAAATATTTCTGCTAGTGAACATGTTTCTATTATTTTTGTTACTGGCAAAAGGAATGGCTCTAATAATGTATCGGCTTCCATTTCACCTTTTGATATTGGATTAGCTAGATAACGCAAATCCAATACACCTAATACATCATCTAAAGACTCACCAATCACAAAGAAGCGAGCATGTCGAGTTTTATCTACTTGTTTCATAAGTTCTGAAAAGGTTATATTTTTTGGCAAAGTTACCATTTCAGATCTTGGAATCATCACTTCTTTAACCTGTGTATCTTTTAAAGCAAAAACTCCTTCAAGAATATTCTTCTCATCTGGTTTTAAACCTGTTACGTTATCTGTTTCTATAAGAGTTTCTAATTCTCCAGCAGATAAACCCGAGTTTAAAGAATCCCATTTATTATTTAAATTGAACAAACCTAAACAGGCGCTAGCAAAGAATTCTATTGTTTTCACTATAGGATTCATAGCTTTTCTTACGGAATCGAATATTGTGGTTAACCTTAATGCAGCAGCTTCTGGATTGTTAATTACTAAAGCTTTTGGAATTAGTCCAGAAACAAGAGTAACAATTAAAACTACAAGTAAAAATAATAGAAGATCATAAATTCTATTTGATAAGATATTGCTTTTCCAATAATCATTAGCCAGGTTATTGCTGAGCCATCCAATTGCAATTAATGAAATTGTCACTCCAAATTGAGAAGCAATTAATGAAGATCTAAAGCGTTTTTGAATTTTTAAAATTGAAAATGCTCCTTTCTTTTTTTCTTCTATTAACCTTAAAACTTTACTTGGCCTTATTAATAAAAAAGAGAGTTCACTAGCTGCGAAAAAAGCTGGTAAAAATAAAAGAAATAAAAGTAGAGTTATTTTCATTCAATAACAAATGAATAATGGGGGTGGCGAGGATCGAACTCGCCTTAGCCAAATTATGAGTTTGGTGCATTCACCAGATTGCTACACCCCCAAGGGAATTTATGTAATTTTAATTACATTGAATTTCAATATACAATATAAAAATAATATTTCAAAAAAAACCTCATTAGGAAGTTTTTGTGAGATTTCTTTTTTTTCTTCTAATCTTTAAATATAAATTTAACTTTTACTAATGGGCAATTTTTCGGATAAGTATGATTTAAATAAAGCAAAATTGTTTAAACAGTTAATTGAAAAATCTTACAAGAAAGGAAACTTCACTTTATCTTCAGGTAAAAAAAGCAGTCATTACTTGAACTGTAAACCAGTATCATTAAATGGCGAAGGCTTAAACTTAATAAGTGATTTATTTTTAGAGTTAAAGGACCCAAGGTCAAAAGCTGTAGCAGGATTGACATTAGGTGCAGACCCCATAGTAAGTGGATTAATTGTCAAAGCAGCTTTGCGTGGCCTATACCTTGATGGTTTAATAATTCGGAAAGAAATTAAAAAATACGGTACCAAAGCTGGAATAGAGGGTCCTACATTAAAAGAAGGAACTTTGGTAACTGTCTTAGAGGATGTCGTTACAACTGCTGGTTCAGTGATAAAAGCTATAAAAAAGTTACGCCAAAATAATTATGTTGTTGAGGAAGTTTTGTCTATAGTTGATAGGCAAGAAGGGGGATTAGAAATCCTTGAAGATGAAAATGTTAAATTAAAGAGTCTTTTTACAATAAAGGACTTTTTATAATTATTTCAAAATGCAAGATATAAAAAAAAAGTTTTGGCTTGAAAAATTTGATTGTTTTTCTGTTGCTGGAAAAGATGCCAGAAAATTTTTGAATGGAATAACAACTGGTAATATTCTTAATTCAGAAAATAAAATTATCAAAACTTGTTGGTTAACTCCAAATGGAGTTCTAAGGTCATTAATTGAAATTAATTTTTTAGAAAGAAACTTAGAAGTAATTATCTTGGCGGGTAACACAAATGAAATAATTGATTATTTTAATCAAATTATTTTTCCAGCAGACGATGTAACTATAAGTGAACCTTTCTTGATAAATAGAATTCAGGAAATTGATGAATCTAGTTCATGGAGAACCTACCAGCCTATTTTCTTCAAAACAGAAGATAAAGAATTTGAGATATATAAAAATAAATTAAATTTACTAAATCAGAATGATTTAAAACTTTGCAAGATTAACCAGGCAATACCCTCATTTGAAATGGAAATAAACGGAAAAAATAATCCTCTTGAGCTTGGATTACAAGATCTTATAGATTTTAATAAAGGTTGTTATTTAGGACAAGAAACAATGTCAAAAATAAAAAATGTTTCTTCTTTAAAACAGGAAATAAGAATTTGGAAATCATTCGAATCTAATTTGAATTTAGAAGTTGAAGATAAAAATTTGTACTTAAATTCTACCAAGGATATTTCTGTAGGCAAAATCACTAGTTTTTTAAAATCAGATTCTCAAATAAAAGGTTTAGCAATGATAAAAAGAAAATATTTAGAGGAAGGATGTTGTTTTTTTTCAGAAATTTTTGGAAAAATTATTATAAATAAATCTGTAGGATCAATTTTTCTTTAATTGATTTTTGATTAAATATTCTGCAATTTTTAGAGTAGCCAAACAATCATCTTTGTTATATTGGATAATTTTTTTTAAAAATATTTCGTTTTCTGTAATTTGATATTGAATCCACCAATAAAGTGCTTTAGAGCCACTTACATTTTTCTGCATCCATTCAAATCCAAGCCAACTAGAAACAGTTTTTAAGCTATAGTTTTTTAGCGGTAATATCCAAGACTTTCGTATTAAAGAATGCAAGTCTATAAATCTTGAGACAAGTGAATCAATTTCTACAAAACTTAAATTTAGGTTTTTAGCAATATTAATTATTGCTACCTTTTCAGTTTCTCCGTAATGTAAAACTGGCCATTCCTTCTGTGAAAAAAGTATTTCAATAATTTGCTTGTGAGATTCTCTTTTATTGTTTTTGAGATTTAAAATTGGTCTATAAATAAGATCTTCTTTTTTTGTAAACAAATTATTTATTTCTAAAAAACCATATAAAAAGTCATGCTTATTATCTGGATTTGACTCAATATCAAATATATAAAATCCCGGAGATGTTTTTTCTAGTAGATCGTTAGTATCATTTTTATTGAAAATGCGATGAGGTTCCCCAGAAATATAAGCTTGTGCTTGCTTTACAAATACGGAAGCTTTTTCATACTTTTGATCGTTGAATTTAGATAATTTCTCTCCAAGTTGTTTTTCGTTATGCGAAGCTAATGTTTGGGTATCAGAGATACCATTTGTTATGAGTAATGAGGCCGTTTTGGATCCTATTCCGTCTATGTCTGTTAGATATCCATTTTCTTTTGCTTCTTTGTCACAAAATTTTTGCCATGAACAAATAGTACATTTTTTTCTATCTTGAGTTATTTCTGGCATAAATCCCTCCAAGCATTCATTCAAACTTAATAAAACATTCAAAACTTTTTTTCTTAACTTTTTATTTAAATAAATTTCTTCAACATTAACTTGTTTGTCAAAACTTGAAATTACTAATCCTTTTTCAATTTTAGATTCTTGAAAAGTTCCCAATAGAACAGAACTAAAAGCTAAGTCGAATAAATGCTCTCTAGTGGTTTTGTGGCCTAACTTATAAACAGCAGGTAAATATTTATATTGTCCCCATATACTTTTACCCTGGGTCTTTACAAGTAATTGTGGATGTATCTCTGCGTTTATATTTTGGAAAAGATTCCCTTTGATTTTTAATCCAATTACCCCTTGATAACCATTTTTGCATGCTTTTAATCCTGTATATATTTCACTATTACAAAATTCATAGAAAATTTGAAACTGATTAATTTTTTCTATAGCTTTATGGGGTGACCAAACTTCATAAGATTTTTTACCCTTAAAATCTAACCATGCTTTTCTTTTGCATCTTATAAAACTTTTTAAATGAAGAGAATTCAAATTATTTTTTAAAGGCGGTTTTAAAATTTACTCATATAAATTAATATAGATACATTCAAGAAATCAAGGAACTTTTAAATTTGACAGCTGATAAATTAGATAAGATAAAATTTGGAACTGATGGGTGGAGAGGAATTATTGGATTTGATTTTAACTTATCAAATCTTTCAAGAGTTGTCGTTGCTGCATGCCAGGAGTTGCATTATCAATACTATAAAGAAGTAAATTCAAAGAAAATTATTATTGGATATGATCGTAGATTTATGGCTAGTGAATTTGCTAAGCAAATAGTACCTTTTGTAAGAGGATGTGGTTTCGAACCGATCTTATCTAATAGCTTTGTTACAACACCCTCTTGCAGTTTCTATGCCAAAGAAGTCGGTTGTCTAGGGGCGTTAGTAATTACAGCAAGTCATAATCCATATAATTGGCTAGGTCTGAAAATAAAGAGCTTTAATGGATGTTCTGTTGATGAATCTTTTACAAGTGAAATTGAAAAAAGATTAATGCTTGGAAATTCAATTGAAAAAATAGATGGTGTTAATCAATTGGTAGATATTAAGAAATTTCATTTAGATAGAATTAAATCCCTTTTTGATATTGACTTTATTTCTAATAGATTGAAAAAAATGAAATTGAGAATTTTTGTAGATTCTATGCATGGTTCAGCTGCAAATTGTATCGCTGAGATTTTTGCTCCTAATGATTTTGCAGTTATTTCAGAAATCAGGAAAGATGCTGATCCTTTTTTTGGAGGAAAACCTCCTGAACCCCTTTTAAATTATGTAGATGATCTAAATCAAACACTAATGAAAAATTCAACAAATGAAGTGAAAACTCTTGGAATTATATTTGATGGTGATGGTGACAGAATTGCGGCAATTGATGAAAAAGGAAGATACTCTAGTACTCAAGATTTGTTCCCATACTTTATTAGCTATTTGGGCGAAATTAAAAATAATTCTTATCCAGTTTTAAAGACTGTTAGTGGTTCAGATATTATTAAAAATATATCAGAGAGTCAAAATAGAGATGTTTTTGAACTTCCAGTTGGCTTTAAATATATTGCTGAAAAAATGATTAAAGAGAAAATATTTATTGGAGGAGAGGAATCTGGGGGAGTTGGTTTTGGTGACTTTATGCCTGAAAGAGATGCTCTATATGCAGCGATGGTTTTATTAAATGGAATTGCTGAAAAATCTCAATATTTATATGAAACTTTAGATGAAATTCAAAAAGATTTTGGGCCAAGTTTTTATAAAAGAATTGATATTAAATTTCCAAATCAGTCTGAAAAAAATAACGTAAAAAAATTTATAATAGATAATATTCCTGAGAATATTAATAATCACAAGTTAGAAAGTATCTCAAAGATTGATGGAATAAAGTTGAGAATTGATAAAAATTTTTGGCTTCTTTTTAGGTTTTCAGGAACGGAACCTCTTTTAAGGTTATATTGTGAAGCACCAAAAGAGTCTTATTTAGATGAGTTATTAGAGTGGGGTCAAGTATTTATAAATTTAGCAGGAAAATAAGGATGAAAAATTTATATTTAGCGAGTAAGAATAAAGGTAAAATTGAAGAATATAAGAAATTGCTTGCTGGAGTTAGTTGTAAATTATTACTCCAGCCAGAATCATTAGAAGTTGAAGAGAATGGACTGACATTTAGAGATAATGCAATTAAAAAAGCGAGTGAAGTTTCGAGAAAAACAAATAATTTCTCCATAGCAGATGATTCAGGAATTTGTATTGAAGCACTAGATGGTAAGCCTGGCATTTACTCATCTAGATACGCAGAAAATGATCAGAAGAGAATTGAACGAGTTTTAAAAGAACTTGATGGAGTTCAAAATAGAAGTGCTTTCTTTATTGCTAATATTTGTGTTTGTTCCCCAAATGGTGAAGTGATTATTGAATCTGAGGCAAAATGTCATGGCAGAATTATTTTCAACTCGAGAGGAAAAGGTGGTTTTGGGTATGACCCAATTTTTGAGGAGAGTTCTACCAGATTAACTTTTGCAGAAATGAATAATGACATTAAAGACAATTGTAGTCATAGAGGCAAAGCATTAAAAAAAATTATTCCACATTTAATTGAAATTTTTTCTTAAATTCAATTAACCCAAGATCCATGAAGGCCATGAGGAATTGAAATAGGTAATTCATAAACAGCTAATTCTTTTAGGTCTTTTGCGTCTAAAATCACTAAATCGCTTCCTCTTCTTTCCCCGTTCCATAGAAGTATAAATAAAAATCCCTCATCTTCTTTAGAAGAGTTTTCTGATGGAACCATAATTGGTTCACTTACAAATCCACTTGGACCTGCTGACCAATAAATCTCTTCTTTAGAAGTTAAATTTATTTTTTTTATTGCTTGAAGTGGAGCATTCCCAAGCTTTTGAGATGTGGTTGCCATCCAACTAAAAGTTGCTGTTAATCCTAAATTTTTAGGATTAACGACAGCAAATTCACAACATTGTTCACTTAAAGTTTCAAGTTCAATAGTTTTTTTCTTTAGATCGATAATTGATCTTTTCAGTTTTCCTTCTGGATATTTATTAAAATCAATATCTCTAAAATTCTCGTCTGGACCAACTGATGGGAAATCATCATAAAAAATACTATCTAATACTATTTTGGAATCTTTTTCAAATGCATTTACATGATGAAAAACGAATCCTTCTGGAGCATCTATTGTTAACGGTGGCTGACCTCTAAATAATCCACTTTCTCTGGGGATGATAAAAAACTTTGCCTTTTTATTTGGATTTGACTTTAGACATTGTGCTGCTCCTCTTTGACCCATTACAAATGGAAGAGGATTGAAATCAATAGCATTTTGTAAGAATATTGCCCAATTAGTTGTAATTGCGAAATCATGAAGGAAAGCGAAGCCATTAAAGGTATCCTTTCTGTCAAAAATGAGCTCTCCAGAATTTGAACCAGCATTACTAAATTCCATTAATCTAATGGTACTATTTGGCCCGGTTTGTACTCCAAAAGTGACTAAAAGTTCTGAAGATGCATTTGAGTTTAAGTCAGTTTTGGGATGGGCACTGAATGCTTCGTTAGGCTTGAGTACCCCTTTTAATGTTGTTAAACCAATAGTGTCAAGACTATCAGGATCCATTGCATGTGGACCTGCTGCTTCCCATAATGCGAGAATTTTATCTCCTAATTTAACGACATGAGTATTAGCGATATTCTTGAATTTTAGATCTAATGCATTATTTAAAATTCCTCCATTTTTTTGTGTTCCAAAAACACCTCTATAAATAAATTTATTAATTTTTTCTTCTTCCAAATACCCTTTAGTTTTAACAAATCTATTTGTTAAGAATGGCTGACCATTTTCGAATTTAATGGATGTTATCATTCCATCACCATCAAATGGATGATGAACCCATTGTCCGCCTCTCTCTAATATTCCTGGTCCATTTCTTAATAATGTTCCATTTAGATTTTTAATATTATTACCTTTGCTAATTTTTAAAGGCTCTTGAGTAAGCTCCTTTTCTACATTTTGATAAGCACTTGACCAATCTTCTTTATTAAAAATTTTAAATTTATCAATTTTTTTATCTTGTAAATTAGTCACAACAAAGTAATCACTTCATCTATCTTCGCCAAAAATCAACTGAATTGTGGCTGTTTTGAAAAAATTCCTATTTTATTGTTTTTCTAACATTCCTTTACTGCTTGGAATTGAATCAGATCTTCTTGGATCTATTTCGGTAGCCATTCTCATTGCTCTTGAAAAAGCTTTAAAGCACGCCTCAACTATGTGATGTGAATTACTGCCTCGTATTTGATTAATATGCAGAGTAATACCGCTGTTGTTTACAAAGGCAATAAAAAACTCCCTTACTAGTTCAGTATCATAATTTCCTATTCTAGGGGCTTTTAATTGAAGATCATAAGATAGATGCGGTCTTCCAGAGCAGTCTAAAGTGACTTGAACTAATGCTTCATCTAATGGGGCAAAGAAATGTCCAAATCTGCTTATTCCTTTTCTTTCTCCCAAGGCTTTTGAAAATGCTTTGCCTAATGCGATTCCTACATCTTCATTTGTATGGTGATCATCAATATGGGTATCTCCAATTGCTTTTATTTTTAAATCGAACAAACCATGACTGGATATTTGATGAAGCATATGATCTAAGAATGGTATCCCGGTATCAATCTCTGAAATTCCATTTCCATCTAAGTTTATAAATACAGAAATATCTGTTTCATTCGTTTTTCTTTTTATTTCAGATTGCCTTAGAGATGACATTTTTATGCAAAAAACTTAGTTTACATTCCATTAATGCAGTAACCCGCATCAACATAAATTGTTTGGCCTGAAATGCCGCTAGAGAGATCACTTAATAAAAAAGCAGCTGTATTGCCTACTTCTGTTTGAGTGACTGTTCTGCGTAAAGGAGCCTTTTCTTCAACATTGTGAATCATATCTAAAATGCCACCTATAGCAGAACTAGCAAGTGTTCTTATAGGCCCAGCACTTATTGCGTTAACTCTGACTTGTTTTTCGGGACCAAGTTCTGCAGAAAGATATCTTACTGAAGCTTCTAAAGCTGCTTTAGCAACTCCCATCACGTTATAGTTAGGAATCGCCCTCTCTGATCCTAAATAAGTTAATGAGACAACTCCAGCACCATCACTAAAAAGTGGTTTTGCTGCTTTACACAAAGGTGCTAACGAATACGCACTTATATTAAGAGCCCTATCAAAACCCTCTGAAGTGGTAGCACTATAATCTCCAATCAATTCATCACGTCCTGCAAATGCTAGGCAGTGAACTAATCCGTCAATTTGCCCCCAATTGTCTTTTATATTTTTAAATATTTCTTCAATTTGAGCTGGATTTTGAACATCAAGAGGCAAAAATAATGATGGGTTTAAAGGTTCAGTTAGTTCTCTAACTTTAGATTCGAATCTTCCCTTATCATCAGGCAAATATGTGATTCCAAGTTCTGCACCAGCTTTTGAAAGTTGTTGAGCGATACCCCATGCTATAGAACGATTGTTGGCAATTCCCGTAACAAGAATTTTTTTGCCAGTTAGATTTAGAAGCATTTTGTTTATTATTTCTATTATTCTCCTATATAAAAGTACCTATCTTTACGGATTACTGCAAAATATACAATAATTTTCAAATATCAAAGAATTTTTAACTGGATCATGGTAAGAACAAATTCTATGGTTTTGGAATTAGGTTTTCAATTACCGAATTTCGAAATGTTAAATGCTAATTCCTCAAAACATGAATATTTTAATTCTCATAATCTAGATAATCGGCATTTACTTTTAATGTTTATTTGTGCCCATTGCCCATTTGTTAAATATATTGAGAATCAAATTTTCACCTTAAGTAAAGAAATTGAAAATACAGTTCAAACAGTTGCAATTTCTAGTAATGATATTGTCACTTATCCTTCAGATTCTCCTAAAAATTTGAGATTGCAGGCACAAATACAGGGATGGAGTTTTCCTTATCTATACGATGAAAATCAAAATTTTGCTAAGGGATTAAAAGCGGCTTGCACTCCAGATTTTTATCTTTTTTCAAATGAAGGAGATGGTAATTTTTTATTGTATTATCATGGCCAATTAGACGATAGTAGACCAGGTAATAATATCCCTCTATCTGGAAAAGATTTGCGCTCTGCTATAAAAGATTTGAATCAAGATAATTCTTATCCTTCAAATCAGATTCCTTCTTTAGGTTGCAATATAAAATGGACTCCTGGTAAAGAACCAAGTTGGTTTAAATGAATTAAAAATTTTTTTTACCCATAGAATTATGGTTTAGGGTTAATATATTTACTATGCAAATACCTCCATTTACTTTAAATAGGCAGTACCACGAAATTGGCTCAGAAATTGAGAGTGAGGTTTTTAAAGTTTTAAAAGGGGGCCAGTATATTGGAGGACAAGAAATTGCCAAGTTTGAGGAGAGTTTTTCAAATCTGATTGGTGTTGAAAATACTATTGGATGTAATAGTGGAACTGATGCTTTAGTATTAGCTTTGCGCGCATTAGATATTGGTGTGGGTGATGAAGTTATTACCTCATCTTTTAGCTTTTTTGCAACTGCAGAGGCTATTAGTGCAGTTGGTGCTAATCCTGTTTTGGTAGATATAGATCCAGAAACTTATCTCATTAATACTGAACTAATAGAACAAGAAATAAATTCTAATACCAAGGCAATTATGCCAGTTCATCTATTTGGTAATGCAATTAATATGACCTTAATAAAATCTTTGGCCAAGAAATATGACTTAAAAGTAATCGAAGATTGTGCTCAGGCAACATGCACAATGTGGGAAAATTCCAAAGTTGGCAGTATCGGTGATATAGGCTGTTTTAGCTTTTTCCCTACTAAAAATTTAGGAGCTGCTGGAGACGGTGGAGCAGTAACAACTTCAGATCAGAAGATTGCAAAAAAAATTAGAGAACTGGCTGTTCATGGCAGCCCAATAAGATATCATCATACCCAAATTGGATATAACAGCAGACTTGATACCATTCAAGCTGCCATATTAAACATTAAAATTAAATATATTTCTAAGTGGATTAATAATCGCCAAAAAATTGCTAACAATTACCTTGATTTATTAGAAAAAAATCCATATATTAGTTTTCCAAAAATTAGCTCTGATTCAATTTCCCATTCTTGGAATCAATTTGTCATCAAATTAAGAAACGATAAATATTTTTTAAATGAAGATTTTTCAAATTTATTTGATACTGATTGCAAAAAATACTGTTCCTTAAGGAATTTGGTAAAACAACAACTTTTTGAAAAAGGTATTAATTCAATTATTTATTATCCAATTCCAATACACGCACAAATAGCTTACAAAAATACAAATTTTTCTAGAACAAAACTCATTAATACAGAGAGAATTTGTACAGAAGTTCTTAGTCTTCCAATGTTTCCTGAAATTTCTTATGAAGAGCAAGTTTATGTAGCAGAAAATTTAAATAAAGTTTTAAAGAATTGTATAGAGGAAATTCAAATTTCAGCATAAAGTGATTTAAATAATCTTTGTTGTAAGTTGTGATTGACAATAGGGCTTGAATAATTATTTTTTTCTAAATTAGATATCTCCCCATTTAATAATTCTGAATTAGACACTTTAGATAATTCAGGAATCCAATATTTTATATATTCGCAAATTGGATCAAATTTTTTTGCTTGGGTATATGGATTAAAAATTCTAAGTGGTTTTGGATCCATACCGCTACTGGCGCTCCACTGCCATCCCCCATTATTTGCAGCTAAGTCTCCATCAACCAAAGTCTCCATAAATTTTTTCTCGCCCATTTGCCAATTGCATATAAGATCTTTTACCAGAAATGAAGCGACTATCATCCTACATCTGTTATGCATCCAGCCAGTACTATTTAGTTGACGCATTGCAGCATCAACTATAGGTACTCCGGTCTCTCCGTTGCTCCAATGCTGAAACCATTCATTATTGTTTTGCCATGGAAAGTGATCCCATTTTTTTCTATATGGACCTTTCTCTAGCTCTGGGAAATGGAATAAGCAATGTTGATAAAATTCACGCCAAATAAGTTCTTTTTGCCAAGTTTCAATTGATAGATAATTTCCTTGATTTTCCAAATCTGAATTTAAATTTAATGTTGCGTTCCAAACTTTTCTAATGCTGATGGTGCCGAATCTGAGAGATGCACTTAGAAAAGATGTCCCATTATGGGAAGGAAAATCTCGTGAAGAATTATAAGAATATATTTTTTTTTCGTTAATGAAGTTTTCTAATAATGTTTCTGCAGCATTCTCTCCTGGTCTACATGGACAAATATTCGAACCAGGAAATTTGATATTTCTGATAAATTTCTCTAGAACCGAATCAGATGAATTTATTGTCTTATCTTGGAGTTTATTATCTATATCTTTAAACTGGAAACTAACTTTATCTTGTTCATATGAACCTAATAAATTTATTTTTGATTTAAGGTTTTTATAAAAAGGTCCATAAACTGAATAAGGATTATTATTCCCTGAAAATATTTTTAAAGGTTCTACTAATAAGTGATCCCAAGTTTCAATAACTTGAATATTTTGTTCTTTTAAATTTTTTTTTATTTGTAAATCGCGATTAATCTCATAAGGTTCAATTGATCTATTCCAAACAACAAATTTAGCATCTATTTTCTTTGCTAATTTAGGAATTATTAATACGGGATCTCCTTCTCCCACAACTAATCTACTACCCATTTTTTTCCAATTATTTCCTAATTCTTGTAGTGAATTACCTAGAAACCAAGCTCTTGAACTTGCATTGAAATCGTGTGAGTAATTTTTATCAAATATATAAGTTGAAGTAATAGCATTTGATAATGAAAATGCTTTGATTAAAGCTTGATTATCAAATATTCTTAAATCCTTTCTTTGCCAAAAAAGTATTCTAGGTTTATTCATGATTTATCTAAAAATTGTTTAGCTCTAAACCAAGCTGTCACCGTTTTTGCGTCAAGAATTTCATCCCCACTAGAAATAAGATTATCTATTTCATCTGGATCTAAAATTAATACTTCTATATCTTCATCTAAATCTCCTTTAACCTCGGAATTGAGTTTGTTTAAATCTCGGGCTAAAAATAAATAAATTTCTTCATCTGCATAACCAGGAGCAGGGACAAGAGTTCCTAGTTCATCCCATTTGTTTGCACTGAATCCAGTCTCTTCTTGTATTTCTCTTTGAATTGAATTAATAGGTGTTTCACCTATTTCTAATGTACCTGCTGGAAATTCTAATAAATATCTTGAAACAGCAAATCTATATTGCCGAAGAATGATAACTTTACTGTCTTTTGTAATAGGTACCGCTAATGCTGCCCCAGGATGCTTAATGTATCCATATTCACCTTCATATCCATTTGGAAGCTCAATTCTATTTATTTCGAAACTAAATTTTTTTGACTTTAACTCAGATATTTTTTCTTTAAAAATTGATCTTCTTATAAGGTTTTTATTGCCCATAATTTTTAAATAAAAATAGCCTAACAGTTATTTTTTGGTTTTGTAAATCATTTATATTGACCATTTTGGGGAATCAAACTTTGTGATTTTTTGGCTTCTACTTAAGATTTCAGATAGTGGGGTAATAACAAAGTTACGATTCATGAATCTAGGGTGAGGTAATGCTAATTCCTCGTCAACCGTATGAAAATCTTCCCACCAAAGAATATCTAAATCGAGACATCTTGATAGCCATTTCTTGCCCTTTGGCGTCTCTTCACGTCCGAAAAATCTCTCTAACTTTTTTAGCTCTTTTAGAAGTGATTTAGCTTTTTTATTTGATGGTTGTGGAAAAGAATTACTTTTTATAAGTAATAGAGTATTTAAATAATTTGGCTGCTCATTTTCAACACCATGGGGTAATGTCTCATAAATTGAAGACCAAAAAAAGTTTGCATGAAATTTGCTTTTCTCTTCTTTTTTTTCATTGGAACTATCTCCCCACTCATTTATTATTTCCTCTATTTTTGGTTTGCACATTAATAGTGACTCAAGAGGGCTTCCGAATTTACTATCAATATTTGCTCCGAGGGATATACATAGTCCATTTTTGATATTAAGATTTGATAATTCCACTACAAAAAACAAAGTTATTGGATAAATTCTATATCAGGCATTTTTAAAGTGATTTTGAACTCCGAATTAAAAGAAAAAGGAGAAATAAAAGATTTAATGAATTCGAAGGATTCTTTTAGAGCTTTCCCTTTGGCGGCAATTACAGGTCATAGCTTATTGAAATTATCTTTGCTTTTGGCAGCAGTTGATCCTAGTTTAGGAGGAGTGATTATCGCTGGCGGAAGAGGTACTGGAAAGTCAGTATTAGCAAGGGGTTTGCATACTTTACTCCCTCCTATAGAGATATTAGATAATGAATCAATCCTGGAAAAGCTAACTATAGGTAATAGTAATACTTCATTAAGACCTATTGGTAGGAACCTAGATCCAGATAAACCAGCGGAATGGGATATTAGTACTAATAAATTGTTAGAGGAGTTAATTGGAAGTGATTATTTTAATCAAACTGAAGAAATTCCAAAAAAAGTAAGAGAGGCTCCATTTATTCAAGTTCCCATTGGCATAACTGAAGACAGACTTGTTGGATCAATTGATGTCGCTGCCTCATTAAGTACAGGGGAACAAGTTTTTCAGCCTGGAATTTTGGCAGAAGCTCATAGAGGTGTTCTTTATGTAGACGATATAAATTTATTGGATGATGGCATTGTAAATTTAATTCTTGAAGCCACAGGAAGAGAGAAAAATAATATTGAAAGAGATGGTTTAAGCCTTTCTCATCCTTGTAAGTCACTTTTAATAGCAACTTATAATCCTGAAGAAGGTGCTCTAAGAGATCATGTTTTAGATCGTTTTGCCATCGTGCTTTCCGCAGATCAATCTATTGATAATGCTCAAAGAGTTGAGATTACAAAATCTGTTTTATCGCACGCAGAAAATAATATTAAATTTTCAGAAAAATGGTCTGAAGAATCTGATAATTTATCCACTCAATTAATTTTGGCAAGGCAATGGTTAAAAGATGTCAAAATAACAAAAGAGCAAATAACTTATTTAGTGAATGAAGCTCTTAGGGGAGGAGTAGAAGGGCATAGGTCAGAATTATTTGCAGTAAAAGTAGCAAAAGCTAATGCAGCTCTTCGAGGCGATGAGAATGTAAATTCTGAAGACCTAAAAGTCGCAGTTAGGTTAGTTATTCTTCCACGAGCAATGCAAATTCCTCCAGAAGATGATGATATTCAGCCCCCACCTCCAGAGGATCAGAGTCCCCCACCTCCACCTCAATCAAACAATGAAGAGTCTGAACCTGAGGCTAATGAAAATGATAATGACCAAGACCAAGACCAAGAACAAGAAGAAGATAATTCTGATGGAGAAGAAGAATCTACTCCCGAAATACCTGAAGAATTCATATTAGATCCTGAGGCATGTATGGTTGATCCTGATTTATTGCTTTTTTCATCGGCTAAAGCAAAAGCCGGAAATAGTGGAAGTAGATCAGTGATATTCAGTGATAGTAGAGGGAGGTATGTGAAACCTATAATTCCAAGAGGTAAAGTAAAAAGAATTGCGGTAGATGCGACTTTGCGAGCTGCCGCTCCTTATCAAAAATCGCGCAGATTAAGGAATCCTAATAAATCAATAATCATAGAAGAAAATGATTTTAGGGCTAAGCTTCTTCAAAAAAAGGCAGGTGCTTTAGTCATTTTTCTTGTTGATGCTAGTGGTTCTATGGCTCTTAATAGAATGCAAAGTGCTAAAGGTGCAGTTATCAGACTTTTGACCGAGGCATATGAGAACAGAGATGAAGTTGCTCTAATTCCCTTTAGAGGTAATCAGGCAGAAGTTCTTTTGCCTCCAACAAGATCAATAACTGCAGCGAAAAGAAGGCTAGAAACAATGCCTTGCGGAGGTGGATCGCCTTTAGCTCATGGACTAACGCAATCAGCAAAAGTAGCAAAAAATGCTCTTTCTACTGGAGATATAGGACAAGTTATTGTTGTTGGTATTACCGATGGAAGAGGAAATGTTCCATTAGGATTATCTCTAGGACAAAATGAGGTTGAGGTAAAAGATAACGAAAATGAAAATCTTAATTTAAAACAGGAGGTTTTAGATATTGCTGCAAAATATCCCATGCTCGGGATAAAACTTTTAGTAATTGATACAGAGAGAAAATTTATAGCAAGTGGATTTGGTAAAGAATTAGCAGAGGCAGCTCAAGGAAAATACGTCCAATTGCCAAAAGCTACAGATAAAGCAATTGCAGCTATGGCTTTAAATGCTATCAATGAATTCTAAATATTTCTTATGGATAAATTTCGTTAAGGAATTTTGAAAGTCCAATTGTTAAATCTCTTATAGATTTAGTTAATTCTTTATCTTGTGTTAATTTTTCAAAATCATCGCTCATGTCGTCTATTTTGGTTGAGATTGAACTAGCAGCATTAATTGTCAATTTAATGTCATTAAGGGTTTCTTTGTCATCGATAGTAGACAAAATGTTATTCAAATGATTAGCAGCAATTGTAATTTCTTTTATAAGAGGTTCAACTCTTTCTATTTCTTTTTTGGATAAATAAATTAATTCATCAAGATTTTCTTGTGTTTTATCAAATTGATCAATTGAGTTGAGGATGTTCTCAATTAAATTTTCTTGATTTGTTTCTTTTAAAAGTTGACTTATTTTATTAGTTATATTTGAGAGACTCGATAGCTGCTTACCTGTGATAGTGTCTCCCTGACAAATAATTAATTTGGTATCGCATTTTTCGGATATAGGTTTTGCAATGTTTTTAGGAATTGACTTTTCACTAGTTTCTAAAGCAACTTGCACATCTCCTCCAAGGAAAGAATTTGTTACTACTCTTGCAAATGCAGGCCTTGGAAGGATAATTTCAGGATTATTTAAAATTATTTTTGCTTTAATTGATTCATTCGTAAACAAGATATCTTCTATCGATCCTACTAAAATTCCTCTGTAAGTAACTGGAGATTTTTTTGATAAACCGCTTGCGTTATTGAATTCAGCAAAGAGGTGCCAATTTTTTGAGGACAATCTTACTCCCCTTAGCCAAAAAGAAAAAAATGTGAATATTAAAATTCCCCCTAATAAGGAAAACCCAACTATTGAATCTCTTAAGCTTCTACGCATAATTTCTAAATGTCCTTGGGTTGCATTGGACCATTAAGTTTTCCATGCCTAAATTGAAATACATAGGGATCATTGCTCTCTTTAAATTCATTAATAGAACCTGCCCATCTAAATTTGCCTCCATAAAGCATTAAAACTTTATCTGAAGTCCTTTCTATAGTACTAAGAACATGACTAACCACAATAGATGATCCGCTAGCTTTATCATTTGTTTTATTAATTAGATCTTCAATTCTTGAAGAGGCAATTGGATCAAGGCCGGCAGTAGGTTCATCAAAAAGTAATAATGGTTTGGACTTTGCGTTAAGAGTTTGATCAGTAATTAATGCTCTAGCAAAACTTACTCTTTTTTGCATTCCTCCGCTTAATTCATTTGGAAGTTTATTCTCAACATTAAATAACCCTACCTCAGCTAAGCACTCACATACTATTTCATGAATTAACTTTTTAGATAGGTTTTTATTTCTCTTAAGGAGAAAACCTACATTTTCTTCAATGGTTAAAGATCCTAGTAAAGCCGGGTTCTGAAAAACTAGTCTTACATCAGGGGGATTATTTTGATCTAATCTCAAATAAGTTTGCTTCTCACCAAATATTCTTAATTCTCCTTTGTTGGGTAAAATGAGTCCTGCTAATATTTTTAATATGGTTGATTTGCCAGAACCTGATGGGCCGACAATAGCTAATTTCTCTCCGTCATTAAGTTTAAAATTTATTTGATTAAGCACATTAACTTTGCCCCAACTTATTGAGAGGTTTTTTGTTTCAACTGCATGTTTTGATTTTTTCAAAACTTATATTAAAGAGCATCTATCTATTTCATTTTGCCTATTTTTTGAAATAAAAAAAGGATGTATGAATTTGATTTATAATGATTCTATAAAGTTTCAAATTTGAGAAGAATAATTTAAGAGGTTTTTTAATGAATAAGCGTAAAAAAAGGGCAAGAAGATACTATAAAAATTATAAAAAGTCTAATTTTGACTTATTGACGAAAATCTTAAGGACTTTGAGTTGGCTTTTGCCAGGATTGGTAATAAAAAGATGGATGTTTACATCTGCTTTAGGTTTTTTGACTACATTATTAGGCGTAGCAATTTGGACAAATTTAAGACCACTCTATTGGCTTATTGAAATCTTTTTTTCGGTAATGACGGGTTTAACAAGTATTTTGCCTGTTTCATTAATGGGACCATTAATTTTTGTTTTTGGAATATTATTAATAGGGATTGGACAAAATAGAAGTATTAATTCTATTCAAAAAGCGCTTGTTCCAGAAAAAGATACATTTTTAGTTGATGCATTAAGAGTTAAAAGCAAATTAAATAGAGGTCCAAATATTGTTGCAATTGGGGGCGGTACAGGCTTATCTACTTTACTGAAAGGCTTAAAAAATTACAGTAGCAATATTACAGCAATCGTTACTGTATCCGATGATGGTGGAAGTAGTGGGATTCTCAGAAAACAATTAGGTGTACAACCTCCAGGAGATATAAGAAATTGTCTGGCAGCCTTATCAAACGAAGAACCTACCTTAACTAGATTATTTCAGTATAGATTTTCAGGAGGTAGCGGTCTGGAAGGCCATAGTTTTGGAAATCTCTTCTTGTCAGCTTTAACAACAATTACGGGGAGTTTAGAAAAAGCAGTTCAAGCCGCTAGTAAGGTTTTGGCGGTACAAGGTCAAGTTTTACCTGCAACTAATATTGACGTTATGTTATGGGCCGAATTAGAAGACGGTGAAAAGATTTTTGGTGAAAGCAAGATTAGCAAATCTAAGAAATTAATTTCGAGGATTGGTTATTTGCCAGAAAATCCTTCGGCTCTTCCGAGTGCTCTTGAATCTATAAAAGAAGCTGATGTAATTGTTCTTGGTCCAGGCAGTCTATACACCTCTTTATTACCTAACCTGTTGGTACCAGATATAGTAGATGCATTATTGGAAAGTAATGCTCCCAAAATTTATATAAGTAATTTGATGACTCAGCCAGGAGAAACAGATGGCCTAGATGTTTATCAACATATCAAAGCAATAGAAAAACAATTATCAAATTTTGGAGTTAATTCTCGAATTTTTAATTCAATCTTATCTCAGATTCAATTTGAAAAGTCTCCATTAGTAGACTATTACGAAAGTAGAGGGGCAGAACCTGTCCAATGTAATAAACAAAAATTATTATCTGAGGGTTATTATGTTTTGCAAGCACCATTATATTCAAAAAGAATAACGCCAACTCTTAGACATGACCCAAGGAGACTCGGAAGAGCAGTGATGTTTATATACCGCAAGTTAAAAAAATTAAACTAATAGGCATCTTGAAGTTCATAGAAATCTGGTTGAATATAATCTTTTCGCAATGGCCATCCTCTCCAATCTTCGGGCATCAAGAGTCTTTTGGGATTTGGATGATCACTAAAATTAATTCCATACATGTCATATGTTTCTCTTTCTTGCCAATCGCTTCCTTTGAAAATTTTATACAAACTAGGGATTGATAAATCAGAATCTCTTTTAAGAAAAACTTTTAATCTGACTTCTTTAATCTTTTCAATCTTTTGTAAGTCATCAACAGTTATAAAATGATAGAAACTTACAAGATTTTTCCCAGGACCTTCATCATAGCCACCTTGACATTGGAGATAGTTGAAACCGTAATTTCTTAAGGTAGATACTGCTTCATATAATTTGTTAGGTTTCACAGAAATGTTTTCAATTCCTATGTGATCATCAGGTAAAGATTGATTTGGAATTCCATCTTTAGACAAAGATTGGCTTATCAAGCCTTCTTTTTCTATTGAAGTATCTGAGGATTTGGCTAAACCGTCTTTTTCCATTAATTTTCTACAGTATCAACAATTTCAGCTTTTTCAGTATTTTCAGGTAATTCAGTTATTATTTCTTTTTTTGAGGAGGGAATGACGTTAGCTGAAGTTTTGTTTAGATATTCACCTGTATTTTCTGAGAAAACAAGATTCATTTCATGATCAGCTGTTATGTATCTGTGAGTTTGCTCTGTTTTTGTGCGCTCTAAAATTGATTCATTACCAACTTTTTTTCTTAATTTAATTACAGCATCAAAAATTGCTTCTGGTCTTGGTGGGCATCCTGGAAGATATAAGTCAACTGGTATCAATTTATCAACACCTCTTACAGCAGTTGTAGAATCTGCACTGAACATTCCTCCTGTAATTGTGCAAGCACCCATTGCGATAACATATTTAGGTTCAGGCATCTGCTCATAAAGTCTTACAAGCGCGGGAGCCATCTTCATTGTTACTGTCCCTGCAACTATTAGTAAATCTGCTTGCCTTGGTGAGCTTCTAGGTACTAATCCAAATCTATCAAAATCAAATCTTGATCCAATTAAGGCAGCAAATTCTATAAAACAACAAGCTGTTCCGTACAAGAGAGGCCATAGACTACTAAGTCTAGCCCAATTATGAAGGTCGTCTAAACTTGTCAATATAATATTTTCGCTTAAATCTGTAGTAACTTGGGGTGCACCAAGAGGATTGCAAGTTCCTTCTCGGATTTCTCTTATCGCTTTTGGGGATAATTGTGGATTCAATTTTTTAACTCCATTCTAAAGCACCTTTTCTCCATGCGTATGCCAGTGCGATAACAAGTATTGCAATGAAAATTAAAGCCTCAATAAAGGCTAACAAGCCTAATCTATTAAAGGCAACAGCCCAAGGATAAAGGAATACCGTCTCAACATCAAATATAACGAAAACTAAGGCAAACATGTAATAACGAATATTAAATTGAATCCATGCTCCTCCTATAGGCTCCATTCCAGATTCATATGTAAGTTTTCTTTCACCTGTTCTGCCCTTTGGGGCAACGATAAGATTAGTAACTAGAGCTAATATTGGTACTGCTGCGGCAATGAGAAGGAAACCTAAAAAATATTCATAGCCAGTTAATAAAAACATTTTAAAAAATTAATTTTGAATAAAAGTCGCTTAATTAAGCAAAATCTTTTAAAGTTCTTAAAGAACAATAATAAACCGTGAGTGAAAACATTCAACCAGCCTCTGAGGAAAACAAAATAGTTGAAGACTTTGAGAAAGAAAATCTTTCTGAAAACTCCACAGGAGTAAATGTTGAACAACCTATCCTTAATTTAGAACAAAATAGATTCGAATGTAGAAGTTGTGGATACATTTATGATCCATCTGAAGGAAATAAAAAATTAAACATACCTAAAAATACGCCTTTTTCGGAGTTGGACGGGAATACTTTTGCTTGCCCTGTTTGTCGAGCCGGTAAAAATTTTTATAAGGATATTGGATCTAGAGCAAAACCTAGTGGATTTGAAGAGAATTTAGTTTATGGATTTGGATTTAATAGTTTACCTCCTGGACAAAAAAATATATTGATTTTTGGAGGATTGGCTTTTGCTGCTGCTATGTTCCTTTCTTTGTACTCTTTGCATTAATATATTTAAATGAAAAATTTTTTTACCAGTATTCCTAATCTTCTTTTTTCTGTAGTTCTCTGTTTTGTTTTAAGCAGTTGTTCATCTACAGGTGTCAAGATGAATGAAAGCAGCCCTTGGAAAACAATTCAGTTTGAAGATCAGGCTAATGCCTTAGATGTTGATTTTATAGATGATAATCATGGGTTTTTAGTAGGCTCAAACAGATTGATTATGGAATCTACTGATGGTGGTGAAACATGGGAAAAAAGATCATTAGATATTTCTGCTGAAGAGAACTTTCGCCTTCTCGATATTGATTTTAAGGGTTCTGAAGGTTGGTTGATAGGGCAACCCTCTCTGGTAATGCATACTTTCGATGAAGGTAAAAATTGGACTAGGCTTTCACTTGGGAAGTTGCCAGGCCAACCTTTCCTAGTTACTACTATTGATGAAGGAGTTGCTCAACTGGCGACAACCTCAGCAGCTATTTATGAAACTTCCAATAGCGGTGAAACATGGGAGGCAAAAGTATCAGACCCTTCGGAACAGGGCGGTATAAGAGATTTAAGAAGGACATCTAGCGGTGATTATGTAAGCGTAAGCAGTCTTGGTAATTTCTTCTCTACTCTTGATAGCGATAGCAATACTTGGATTGCTCACCAAAGAGCAAGTAGTAAGAGAGTGCAAAGCATTGGTTTCAATCCAGAAGGAAGTTTATGGATGCTTTCAAGAGGTGCGGAAATTAGATTTAATGAAGATTCTAATAATTTAGAAAGTTGGTCAAAGCCTATAATCCCTATTCTTAATGGTTACAATTATTTAGACATGGGATGGGATCCAAATGGCGACATATGGGCTGGCGGTGGCAATGGCACTTTAATAGTAAGTAAAGATCAAGGTGAAACTTGGAATTCAGATCCTCTTGCTTCAGCATTGCCTACTAACTATATAAAAATAGTTTTTCTTGATAAGGAGTCTTTAGATAATCAAAAAGGATTCATACTTGGCGAGCGTGGTTACATTCTTAAATGGAATGGCTAAATCTTTAATAACTTAAGAAAATTATAAAAAAAATCTTAATTTTGGATGAATTTAACAACTGTCTGTAACCAAGCTGTTAATTTCTTCGCGAACTTATGATTTTACACTGTAAGATCATATGGTAAACATTTGTGATTATGGCCGCAGGTTCAACGGGTGAACGCCCATTCTTTGAAATAATCACCAGTATTAGGTACTGGATTATTCATGCAGTAACATTACCAGCTATTTTTATAGCAGGCTTCTTGTTCGTATACACAGGTTTGGCTTACGACGCTTTCGGTACTCCTCGTCCGGATAGTTACTTTCAGGCATCTGAAGCAAAAGCTCCTGTTGTAACACAAAGATTTGATGCGAAATCTCAACTTGATTTAAGAACAAAATAACTATGTCTAATTCTCAAGCGCCAATGCAGGCTGCGGAAGTCCGCGTTTATCCTATATTTACTGTTCGTTGGCTAGCAGTTCATGCTTTAGCTATTCCATCAGTATTCTTTTTGGGTTCTATTGCTGCTATGCAATTCGTAGCCCGATAAATTTAACAATCATGCAAGTTAACGAAAATCCTAACAAAGTTCCAGTTGAACTTAATCGTACAAGCCTTTATTTAGGCTTACTATCAGTCTTTGTATTGGGAATTTTATTTTCCAGTTACTTTTTCAATTAAATTAAAACTATGAGTAAATTAAAAGGACCTGATGGAAGAATTCCAGATAGACTTCCCGACGGTAGACCAGCAGTTGCATGGGAAAGAAGATGGACTGAAGGAACTCTTCCTCTATGGCTTGTTGCTACAGCTGGTGGAATCGCAGTTATCTTCGTTTTAGGTATATTTTTCTATGGTTCATACCAAGGAGTTGGAGCAGGAGGCTAACAAATCCTTACCTTGACCTTATAATCACTTATATCAAATAAGCCTAATAAGAATCAGTAAATATCCTTAGTTTCTCTTTTGTTGAGCTTGGAATATTTTCTTTTTGGGTTATCAATCCATCTTTTAATGAAAAATGAGACTTACTTTTTGGTCTTTCTTTTTCAATTAATTTAGCTACTTCAAATATTATTTTATTAGCCACTTCAGTATTTGATCTAAGATTATCCAAAACCATCTCTACAGAAACTTCTTGATGAGTTTGATGCCAGCAATCATAATCAGTAACCATAGATAAGGAAGAGTAAGCTATTTCAGCTTCTTTAGCTAATCTTGCTTCTGTGTGGTTCGTCATTCCAATTATTGAACATCCCCAACTCCTATATAAATTAGATTCTGCTCTAGTTGAGAAAGCGGGACCTTCCATTGCTAGATAGGTACCCCCTCTATGCAATTGTCTACCTCCAGGAATATTTTTTTCTCCGATTTCACTTAATATACGTGATAAATTTGTGCAGAAGGGATCTCCCATAGTTACGTGAGCAACAGCTCCCTCGTTAAAGAAGGTTGCAGGTCTATTTTTTGTCCGGTCTATAAATTGATCTGGAACCACTATATCAAGAGGCCTTATCTGTTCTTGTAATGAACCAACTGCTGATGGAGCAATAATCCATCTTACTCCTATTGATCTTAGAGCCCAAATATTAGCTTTGTAAGGTATTTCAGAAGGATTTAAACTATGTGTTCTGCCATGTCTAGGAATAAATGCTATCTCTAGGTTTTCAAGATTATATACTTTTATTGAATCAGAAGGTTTACCATAGGGAGTATTGATTTCTAGTTCTCTTAAGTACTCTATTTGATCCATTGAATAAAATCCACTTCCACCAATCACTCCTAATCTTGATTTTTCAATTGGTAATAAATGTTCTTTATTCATAATGATGTAAATGGCTTTTAATCATCTGGTACTAATTGGAGGAGGACACTCAAATGTTTCTTTATTGAAGAAATGGTTAATGTTTCCGAAATTAATGCCAGAAATTCCTGTTTCAATTATATCTAGAGATTCTCATTTGGTTTATTCAGCTATATTCCCATCGGTGATTTCAAAATCAAGCACTTTAGAAGAAAGTTTAATTGATATAAAATCTTTAGCAAAAAATGCAAAAGTATCTTTTATAGAAGAAGAAGTAAAGGATATTGATTTCAATTTAAAGAAAATTGTTTTAAGTAATAGACCTTCTGTTAATTATTCGAAGTTGGTGCTTAATTATGGAAGTCAAACAATAATTCCAAAAGAATTTGAATCACTAGTTAAAAATCGAAATGCTTTTTCAATCAAACCTTTTTTAAGGGCTTATGACTCAATACTAAAAGAGGACATTTTTGATTCAGTTAATGAACTTCCATTTGTAATTGTTGGGAGTGGCCTTGCTGCAATTGAAGTATCTTATGCTTTGAGAAAAAGATGGGGAGATAGACCTTTAAAACTGTTATGTGATTCAAGAAAAATTAATAATACAATTCTAAAAAGTTTACGAAATTCCAATATTGATTTAGTTGAAAAACTTAATTTTGATCATGGCAAGATTCTTTTATGTACTGGAAATACATCTCCGTTATGGGCACAAAAAAAATTATTAGATTTGGATTCTTATGGCAGAATAATTACAAATCAGAATTTACAGACAAAAAGTTTCTCTGGAATCTTTGCTGTCGGTGATTGCGCAGTTGTAGGTTCAGCAAAAAGACCAGCTTCGGGAGTTTTTGCAGTAAAAGTTGTAAATACATTAGTACAAAATCTAAAAAAAGATATAGAAGGGAGATCATTAAAAAAGTGGTTTCCTCAAAAGATCGGATTGCAAATAGTAAATATATTTCCAAGCCATCATCCAAAGGCTTTTGCTATTTTTCGCAATTTTGTTTTCGGCCCTTCTTTTATTTTTTGGATTTTAAAGCATAAAATTGATCTCAACTTTATTAAAAAGTTCAGATCAAAAAGGCTAATTATGAAAAGTAGTGAAAAAAATATTTCATTGAATGATTGCAGAGGATGTGCAGCTAAAATTCCTCAGTTTGTTTTGAATAAATCATTAATAAATTCTAATTTAAATTCTTTTGCCTCATCACCTGAAGATGCAGTTGAGATATATCAAAATGGTCAAGATATTATCTTGCAAAGTGTAGATGGATTTCCTGCTTTGGTAAGTGATCCTTGGCTTAATGCAAAAATTACTACTTTGCATGCTTGCTCAGATTTGTGGGCATGCGGAGCAAAACTTTCATCCGCGCAGGCTTTAATTTCATTACCAAAAGTTGAAAGGGAATTTCAGAGTTACCTCTTTTCTCAATCACTTCAAGGTATTAAATCAACAGTTGAGGATAATGGAGGTGAATTACTTGGAGGCCATACTTTCGAAGCAAGAAGTTTAGTAAATAAACCTTATTCATTAGGAATAGATATTTCTTTAACAGTTCAAGGCATTTTAAAAAATAGAGCAAAACCATGGCTTAAATCAGGAATGAATATTGGAGATATTCTCATGATGTCTAGACCTCTGGGCGTTGGGATCTACTTTGCCGGTCAAATGCAAAATATTAATATGCTGGGTAGTTCTTCTGAAGTAATTAATAATTTAGTAAAGAGTCAGCAATATTTGATTGATGAAATTTATCTTTTTCAAAATCAATTTAAAGAATCATTAGTCAATGCTGCTACTGACATTACTGGTTATGGATTTATTGGACATCTTAAAGAAATGATTGAATCATCTAATTTATATAGGCAAAGCAATAATCTTGAGCCACTAAAAGTTTTATTAGATTTATTTTCATTTAAAGCTTATCCTGGAGTATTTGATTTAATAAGAAAAGATGTTAAAAGTACTTTCTTTGAATCAAATAAAGAAATTTTTGACAAAATTTATAAAGTAAATAAGCAAAAAAGAATAATTAATTTTTTAAACGAAAATTCATTAGATCAAGAGACTTTTAACGAGAGAACATCATTACTATTAGATCCTCAAACATGTGGACCTTTGTTGATTAGTTGCAATCCTAAATATGAAAATGTTCTAAAGGATAAATGGTACAAGGTCGGAGAGGTTGTAAAAATGTAATTAATTTCTATTTAATTTGTCAATTTCCAAATATCTTAATCTTTTGATTTCCTTTCCCATCTCCTTCCCTGGGTCCCATCCTTCTTTTTTTAATGTTTCTCCATCTTTTTTTGATTTTATGAATTTGTATATAAATAACCACTTAAACAAGTTACGCCAGTATGGTCCTCCATCACAAATTAATAATTTGACTGTCTCATCATTAAGGTTTCTGTCCTCAATAAATTCTGTCCAATTTGATGGAGAAAAATGATTGAAATTTTTTTGGTTTGTATTTAATATCTTTTTGATATTTATATAATCTCTTAATATTTTTATCTCACTATTATTTACCAAAAATCTTTGACATGCCTTTTCTAAATCTTCTGAATCTTTTAATAAGTAAAGCATATGATTTCCCTTTAACTTCTTAATCCAATTTAGTCCTCTTAAAAATCTTTTATCGACTTTAATATTTTCATTTAAGATTGAGATAATTTGCCATTTATGAATTATCGAAATCACATTAGTCAAATTATCGTGTTTGCATATTTCTGCTAGTTCCATCCTTATTCGTATGCCTAGTGCAGGAGGGTAAATCATTTTCTGATGAGTTTCTGAACTTTTCCATGGCCATTGTCTAACTGTTTCTTGGGATTGTTTGAGGGAATTATTTGAAATATTGAAATCTAGCCTTGAAGCATATTTTGCACATCTAATTAATCTACTTGGATCATCTGAAATACTTTTACTGTGAAGTAAGTTCAATCTTTTACTTTTTATATCAGAAATTCCTCCATAAAGATCATAGATTTTCCTTGTCGAAACATCGAAAGCTATTGAATTTATAGTAAAATCTCTCCTCTTAAGATCCTCCTCAATAGAACTTTTAATTACTGTGGGATTTAAGCCTGGAGCAGAATAAATTTCTTTTCTTGCAGCAGCAATATCAATTTTATAGTCATTAATATTTATTTCTACAGTGTTGTATAAATTAAATTCCTTGATTAAACATAAATCTACATTTACAATATTTTTTTTTATAAATTTTGCAAGAGAAATAGAGGATCCTTCAATAACAAGATCAATATCTACAGGTTTAGAAAACGATTTTTTGTGGAATTTACTAATTAATAAATCTCTTAAATAACCGCCAACAAAAGCTACTTTAGTATTGTTATTAGATTCTATGTATTTAGCAATTAGGTAATATAGATTAAATGGAGTTTTGATTAATTCCCCGTGGATGTAATCAGAGATATCGTTCATGAGTTTTAACTTACATAACGAATTGGAGCTAATCTGGGATCTAGAATTTTACTTCCTTTATCACCAAATTTTACTGCTAAAGATATTTTTTCCCCACTCCCAAAAATATGTATGATTTCACCTTTTCCAAACTTTGAGTGAATTAGCATATCTCCAACCATCCAGCTTTTCCCTTTACTGGGACCTGAATATAATTTCCTTACTGCATTTATTGGTTTGTTAACAAATTCATTAGGATTGTTTCGATCAACTCTAGTTAAACGATCAAGATGCCAATCTCTTCTAATTGAAGCACCACCAGTTTGTGGTAATTCACCATCCATTAAATCTTCAGGTATTTCCGAAAGAAATATTGAGGGAATTGTTGCTTCACGCATGCCACCCCATAATCTTCTTTCTCTGGCATGACTTAAGAAAACTCTTTCTTTAGCTCTAGTAATACCTACATAGCATAATCTTCTTTCCTCTTCAAGAAGTGAGGGAGTATCTATTGATCTATGGCTAGGGAAGAGACCTTGTTCTAGCCCAGTGATAAAAACATTTTGAAATTCTAAACCTTTACTATTATGCAGAGTCATGAGAGTTACAGAGTTAGGATTATTTTTCTTCGTATCATTATCAGTTGTTAAGGCTGCTGTAGAAAGAAATCCCTCTACATCTCCACTTTCTGTCTCTTCTTCATATTGAGTAGCTGCATTAATTAGTTCTTGTAAATTATTTCTTCTATCTTCAGATTCTTCAGTCCCACTAGAGAACAAGTCACTTAAATAACCACTTTTTTCTAATATAAGTTGTAGTAATTGAGCGGGACCTGAATTTTCTAGGTAACACAGTAGATCATTCATAATTTCAGTAAATTTATTAATTCCTTTTGATGATCGCCCTATTGTTTCTTCAAGACTTTGCTTATCATTAAGAACCTCCCATAATGGGATATTTAACCTATTAGATAGTTCATTAAGTTTTTGAATAGTAGTCTTACCAATTCCTCTTCTAGGAACATTTATGATTCGTAAAAGACTAACATTATCTGAAGAATTAACCAGAACTTTCAAATATGCTATTGCATCTTTAATTTCTCTTCTATCATAAAAACGCAATCCTCCAAAAATTGTATAAGGAATGCGCCACCTTACAAGAGATTCTTCTAATACTCTCGACTGAGCTCTGGTTCGATATAAAATTGCAAAATTTTTCCAAATTGGGTTTTGATTATAGTTATTGAGTGATTTTATTTTATTGGTAATTGCTTCTGCCTCGGAAATTTCATCATCACAGCTGAGTAACGTTAAAAGTTCCCCTTTTTCTTTAGTAGCCTTTAAAACTTTGTCAATTCTTTCAGAGTTGTTTTCAATTAGTGAGTTTGCAGCATCAAGGATATTGGAGGATGACCTATAATTTTCTTCTAATTTAATTAAAGATGATTTTGTATCGTCATTGATTGAAGTTTTAAAATCTTCTTGAAAACCAATTAAAATTCTGAAGTCAGCTGCTCTGAAACTATAAATACTTTGATCAGCATCCCCAACTACAAAAATTGACCGATCTTCCCAATTGAAGAATTTTTTTGGTTCAGTATTTCCAGCTGTAATTAATTTTATAAGTTCATATTGTGTTCTATTTGTATCTTGATATTCGTCAACTAAAATATGTTTAAATCTTTTGTGCCAGTAATCTCTGACTATATCATTTTGCCTCAATAAGAAAACAGGCAAAAGTAGAAGATCATCAAAGTCTAAAGAATTATTTTTTGAGAGCGAAATCCTATATCTCTTGTAGGCTTCTGCAACTGTTTTATCAAAATTATTATCTGCTTTTTCTAAAAGATCATTAGAAGTTAAGCATTGATTTTTAGCATTACTTATTAATCTTTTAATCTTTTTGGGATCATATCTTTTTGGGTCAAGATTCATATCTTGACTGATAATTTCTTTTACTAATGTTTGAGAATCTGTTTCATCATAAATTGAAAATTGTCTTGTCCATTTTAGGCCTTCTGGATCAGTATATTTTTCAATATCGTATCTCAGAAGTCTTGAAAATAAGGAATGGAAAGTACCGATCCAAAGGTTCTGAAGCTTCTCTTGGTGAACGTTTGTTCTTAATTGATTTTGATCAATTTCTTTGAGAGTTGTCCAAGGCTGACCAAATTGATTAAAAGCTAATTCTTGGGCTAGAAGAACCTCTAATCTTGCTTTCATTTCTTTAGCAGCTTTGTTAGTAAAAGTGACTGCGAGAATGTTATAGGGATCTATAGAGTTACCCTCAATAAGGTTTGCAATTCTGTGAGTAAGAGCTTTAGTTTTTCCGCTACCTGCGCCTGCTACAACTAATAGTGGTCCATAAACATGCTTTACTGCTTGAAGTTGTTGATTGTTTAGGGACTTAAAAAGGAAATTGTTGGTTTGAGGCACTTTTGGAAGGGTTTTTCAAAAATCAGACTTTACTATGAGATTCAGATTCCGTTTCTAGATCTTCTAACGCTTTTTTTAAATTTATAAGTTCATTATTGTTATTAACTATTTCTTCAAATTTATTTTGAGGCATCTTTAATTTCATACTTCTGTCTAAAATTTCTTTTTCCAATCTCTTTTTATATGAGGAAATAAGTTTCTTTGATAATTTTAAATCCTGTTGATCCAAAACTTTATTAAAAATGTAATTTTATATTAGCGGAAAAAACTTTTTTATTTGAATTATTTCAACTATCACTTTGGAATGAAATTATTAATTAAGAAGCGTTGCGTTAAGTTTGAAATTGTATTGTTTTTACTAGCTTTGTATTATTCTTAAGATCGGTCTTTAAATGTTTACTTCAGGAATGTCAGTTTCAAAAAATAATCAACTATTTTCTGCCGATAAGAAATTAAATGATTTAAGCAATATAAAAGAATTTATTAATAGTGCAAACTCAAGATTAGATGCAATAACCTCAATAACCAATAATTCACATGCAATCGCAGCAGACGCTGTAACAGCAATGATTTGTGAAAATCAAGATTCACTTAATTCAAAAATATCTTTAAATACAACTAACAAGATGTCCGTTTGTTTAAGAGATGGAGAAATAATCCTAAGGATTGTTGCTTATCTTTTAATTTCTAATGACGAATCAGTTTTAGAAAAAAGTTGTTTGAAGGATCTTAAAAATACTTATCTTGCTCTTGGGGTACCTTTAAGAAATGCAAGAAGGGTTTTTCAATTAATGCGAGATGCAACTATCTCTGATTTGAATTTAACAGTTAATAATTTGCCCGGAAAGAAAGGCTTTCTTCCTAAATTAATATCTGAAACAGAGTTTCAATTTGAAAGAATAATTAATCTTTTAAACTAGCTAAATTCCTTATCTCTGAAGTATGTGAAGTCTGTATAAATGAGTTATTTTCCAGATTTCTAATAGTAGAAAATCTGGATCTTACATGAGTGGATAAAAAGGAAATTCTTTCTTCGGAAACTGTTGATTTATAAATAGTTTTAATGTGTAAATTATTTTGTTCATCAACAAAATAATTGGATGATGCAATAAATGATTCTGTATAACCTTTATTTCTTAAAACAGTTCCTGAATTTTCATCTTTGGGTAAAAAAATCAGAATAGTTTCATCTTCCTCACAGATATCATCATTGTCCCAATCACTAATAGCTTGCCAGTTTATAGAAATAGCTATGCTCTCTAGGTTTAAACTGAATTTATAATTTTTAAAAATTTCAACTACTTTTTTATTTTTTTTGTTGAGATGTTTTATATATATCTTACTAGTTGAGTTTTCAAATTCCTGAAAAGCTAAAGTGTGAGTACTTCTAATAGATTTCCACTCTCCTATACTTTTATCAATGAATTGATTAATTATTGTTAGATTCTTCGTCAAGTTTATCTTCTACGGAATGATTTTCTGCTTTTTGTATCATTCTTACCATTGAATCCACCATTAATCTCTTTGCAGAAGTTACTTTTAATCCAGAAGGAGTAGTTGATATTTGTTCCCCAGGGCGATCATATGAAGTTGGTCTAAATGGAGTCATCTAATAACTTTAAAAATTAATCGATATCTATTCTTGCATGAATCATTATTTATATAGTTATTCTTTGCGAAAATGTCATATCTTTCTTATTTGATTACAGAATTATCAACTGTTTTGTTATTTAGGCATTTTATTTTTTGCCAATCCTGAAATAGTCGCTAAAGCAAACATTCCCAATAGAGCAATCCCTAGAAATAATCCTGCTCCCTGGCTAACTCCAGCTCCTACTGCTACTAGTATAGAATCACTGATTAGAAGACTTATTAATAAAGCAGGAGTAAATATTTTCCAGCGAGTTCCTCCAATACCAATTGCGTAGCTTAGAAAATCAAAAAGGCCAGTCATTAGTAAACCTGTCATGAGAAAGAAATTTTCTTCTAGCTGGTTTTGATTAAAACTTTCAATCTTTTGCATTGCTTTCGGGCCTACTAAATTACGTACAGGAACCCGACCATAATTTCTTGCGATAAAGAAAGCAGCTTGGCAAAAAACGATATCAGAAAAGATTATTGTTATGTAACCTTTTTGAAATCCTAGTAATGAACCAGCTAGCAGAGAATAAGCTGAACTTGGAAGGGCAGGTAAAATAATACTTACCCCTCTGAGTATGAATATTCCAAAAGGAGCCCAAATCCCCATACTTTCTATTTTGTTCCTTAGAGGTTCAATCCCATAATTTTGGATTAAATAAATCAATACTACAAATATTGCTATAAAAAAAACTACTGAGAGAAATTTCTGTATTTTATCCATTATTTTTCTAATAAATTTATTGGAAGTAAATTCTTAATTTAATATTTGATTCTATCTATAATAGAAATACTAATCAATAAAAACTTTTACAAATTTTTAATCTTGTATTTCCTACTAATAAAAAATTTTTTTATTCCATAAGTATTCATGATTAATTCTAAGAATAAATTTAATTCAATATTTTTTAGAAATATCATTAATTTAGTCCTTTCGATTATCGTTTTCTTTTGTATTTCAATAAAAAAATCAGAAGCTTTGCCTCATGAATGGGTTGGAGTTCCTAAAAGTGAATACGGAGAGCAGTTATGGGATAGGCAAAGTATAAAAAGGAATGAGGATGGTTCTGTAAGAGTATTGAGTAAATTTATTCCCAAAACAAAAAGTGAAATTACTAAGGATATTCTTTATACAATGGATATAAATTGTTTTGAAAAATCATTTAGAGATGTTGATGTCTCAATAGATGAAGCAAATAGTAATTTCAATGATTTAGCTAATTGGCAAGATCCAAATGGAGATAAACTGATTTTAGGTATTATTGGTCAAGTCTGCAGAGTCGAAAACTAAAAATTTTAAGTTATAAAAAAATAACGAATTGTCAATGATTTGAAAGTATAAAACCCTGTCTAGGACAGGGTTTTAAAGGTGCCAGGACCCAGATTTGAACTGGGGACACGGCGATTTTCAGTCGCCTGCTCTACCAACTGAGCTATCCCGGCTCTAGCCTATATACTCTAAATTAAGATGTGTAGTTTGTGAAACCCTTTTAATTAAAAATTTTATATATTCATCAAATATTCTAAAAAAACTTTTATTTTGAATTGATCGCTAACAAGGCAGTACCAAATGAAGTCGTTTTTTTGCATGAAACTATGGGTATATTAATAATTTTTTCTCTTATTTTTCTCCACTGTGGGTTTTTTGAACCTCCACCAATAGTAATAATTTTTTTTGGAAGTGAACCTGTTAGTTCGCCTAGCTTTTCCCATCCTTTCAATTCGATCTTAGCTAGCCCCTCGAATAATGCATGTAAATAAAGTGAGTCGCTTACTGGCCTTGGACCAAGTATTGGCTCTAAATTAGAATTATTAACAGGAAATCTCTCTCCTTTACTATTAAGAGGCAAAAGATTTAAAGAAGTGTTTTTCGATGGATTTATTTGTCGACTGAGCTCCTTTATTTCTAAATCAGAGAAGAATTGAGATAAGATACCACATCCCGCGTTTGATGCCCCTCCACATATCCAATCGCCGTTTACTCTATGGTTTGTAATTCCTTGTTTTTTTATAGGGTTATCAATAATTTTCTTAACTACAAGAGTTGTTCCTAAAACTGTGAGGCCATTTTCTTTATCTAAACCTGCAGCTATTACACTTGCATTAGAGTCAGTGGTGCCTGAGATTAATATTAATTTCTTATTCAAGTTAAATCTCTCTGCTAAATCACAATTTACTTCTCCGATAATTTTCCCACTTTTTATTATTTGAGGTAGACATTTTTGCCATGAAGTATTGAGATAGCTTTTTGGCCATGATTCCTTTTTTAGATCCCAACCAAGTTTTAGATTATTACCTTCTTCTCCATAAGTCCAATCTTTTAAAAACCAACCTGTGATCCAATCAGATTGATGTCGTAAAAGTATATTTGTCCCATATTTATCTATTAATTTTAATGTTTTAGCAAGACTACTATATGGAGTTCGCAGATAATCTTCTTCAGGAGTTAATGATTCAATAAGGATCTTATTTTCGCTACATGCTTGGTCATATGGTATTGCTTCTCCTAGCGGCTCTCCTTGCAAATTTGATGCTGTTAAAGTTCCTGAGGTGCCGGAGATAGCCAATTTATTAAGGTTCATTTTCACCTCAATAGGTAAACTAGCTAAAAGATTCTCACAAGAATTAATCCAAGAATTTGGATTCTTAAAACTGTAAGAATAAGGTACTGAATTTGAATATATTAATTTCTTATGAAAATTAATTATTGATATTCTTGCACCACTGGTTCCAAAATCTAACCCGCCATAAAAATTTTCAGGCATAGAAAAAATATTTTATTCAAAAATCTTGGAAGCATCTGCTAATTGGGCTGCTTTTTCTTCTACATTTTCCCATGGTAGATCAAGATCTCTTCTGCCAAAATGACCATAGGATGCAGTCTTTCTAAAAAATTTGCCTCCCATTTTTTTGGGTAGGTTTCTTAAGTTAAATTCTTTTATTATTGCTGCGGGTCTTAAATCAAAGTGCTCTTTAATTAGCTCAGTCAAATTAGCTTGTGAAATAACACCTGTATCAAAAGTTTCCACGAGAACGGAAATTGGTTTTGCTACTCCAATTGCATAACTTAATTGTACTTCTGCTTTTTTTGCCAATTTCGCCTTAACTATGCTTTTAGCTACATAACGTGCTGCATAAGCGGCTGATCTATCTACTTTTGTGGGATCTTTACCAGAAAATGCCCCTCCTCCGTGTCTTGCATATCCACCATAAGTATCTACAATAATTTTTCTGCCAGTGAGCCCCGCATCTCCTTGGGGCCCCCCTACGACAAATTTTCCCGTGGGGTTTACTAGAAATCTTGTTTGGCTAATGCTTGGTTTGATTTCTAAATCTTCAGTAGCAGGAATTACAACATGCCTCCATAAATCTTCTTTTATTCTTTGACGAATTTCTTCTTCATTTGTTATCCCATCTATCTCAGGATTATGTTGAGTTGAAATTAAAATTGTATTAATAGAAATTGGTAAACCTTTTTCGTAATCAATGCTTACTTGAGTTTTACCATCAGGGAGTAGATAACTAAGGACTTCTTCATGCCTCACTTTGGCAAGTTGAATGGCTAATCTATGAGCTAAGCTAATCGGTAATGGCATTAATTCAGGCGTTTCATCGCATGCATAACCGAACATTATGCCTTGGTCACCAGCTCCGGTATTGTCTTCCAAATCATCGTTAACATCATCTGCGTCATTTACTCCTTGAGAAATGTCTGGTGATTGTTCATCAAGTGCTACTAAAACAGCACAACTATTTGCATCAAAACCACCTGCTTTATAGCCTTCATATCCAATTTCTTTAATTACATTTCTAACAAGTTTTATGTAATCGAGTTTTGCTTTTGAAGTTATTTCTCCAGTAAGTAAACAAAGACCAGTATTTACAACAGTTTCGCATGCAACTCTGCTTTCTGGATCTTCTGTCAATAAAGCATCTAAAACAGCGTCACTAATTTGATCACATATCTTGTCAGGATGACCTTCAGTTACGGATTCAGAAGTGAAAATGAAATCACTCATTTATAAATAATTTTGAAATTAGACTATATCCTAAATTAGACTATCGTTACAAATCAATTATTGTAAATTAAATAATACTTGCACAATGATAAATAGGTTTAAGTTCTGATATTCGTAAACAAAATAAAAAAGTGAATTTATACTGTTTTTCTGATATTCGTAAACAAAATAAAAAAGTGAATTTATACTGTTTCAGCTGAAGCTGTGGCAATTTCTTCGTTATCGTCAGTTTGTTCAAATAGCATTTGTTTGTATTTTGCAGCCATTTCTTCAGCTTTACTAAAAACTTTTTGAGGATCAGTTAGCATATCGCCTGGTTCAGGTTCAAGTGCTTTAGTAGATAATGAAATTCGTCCTCTTTCTGAATCAAGGTCAATTATCATAACTTTCATTTGGTCATTCACATTTAAAACATTATGAGGCGTCTCAATATGTTCATGACTAATCTCAGAAATGTGCAATAGTCCACTAACTCCACCAATATCAATAAAGGCTCCATAAGGTTTAATACCTTTTACAGAACCAACAACAACTTCGCCTACCTCAAGTCGGTTCATTTTTTTCTCAACTAAAGCTCTTCTATGACTTAGTACTAATCTATTTCTCTCTTCATCAACTTCTAGAAATTTTAAAGGTAAATATTCACCTTCTAAGTCATCTTTAATTTTTCGAGCACTTATATGAGAGCCTGGAATAAAACCTCTCAATCCCTCTACCCTAACAAGAGCTCCTCCTCTGTTTGTTGCAAAAACTTCAGAATATATAGTTGCATCTTCTTTTTGGAGTTGTCTTACCCTTTCCCATGCTCTTTGATATTCAATTCTTCTAATGGAGAGGGCTAATTGGCCATCTTCATTTTCTTCGCTCATTATGAAAAATTCTCTACTTTCTGAAGGTTGTAAAACATCGTTAAGACCTTCTACTCTATTTATTGAGACCTCCTGAACAGGCATAAAAGCAGCTGTTTTTGCCCCTATATCTATCATGGCCCCTTTGGGCTCTAGAGCAAAAACGGTACCTTTAACTAGATCGCCAGGCTTAAAGTTATAGTCATACTTACCCAAAAGTGATGCGAATTCTTCTTGTGTGAATCCTGCGTTGTCAAAATCCGTATTTGTTCTGCTAGAGGAAGAATCTGCTGAAGGGATATCGCTCTTGTCGAATAATAAATCTTCCTCATTTTGGGATGCTGAATCATTGTCTAACTCAGACGAATTTTTAATTTCTTGATCCTCAGAAAGTTCTTTAATGGTTTGGGAAGAATTTTCGTTCATTTGTTGTATCGCAGACTACCTAAGGTAGTTAGAAAGGAATGCTACTAGCCTGCAAACTAATAGCAAAAAACATTTGTGATATGTATTCTACACTTTAAGATGCTGTATTTTATGAAATTGAAGCTAATTGGTTTTTAGAACTTCCTTTTAGAGATTCAAGAGTAGAAATAAAATCTTTTACCCCATTAAATTTTCTGTAAACTGAGGCGTATCTTATATAAGCCACTTCGTTTTCTTTCCTAAGATTTTTAAGTATTAATTCTCCGATATGTGAAGACTTAATATCTTTATTAGAATCTTGAACGATTTGCGATTCAATTCCATCTACGAAATTAATAATTGCTTCACTACTGAAGTTAGTCTTTTCGCAAGCTCTTGATATACCAGTAAAAAGTTTTTGTTTATCAAATAATTCTCTCCCACCATCTTTTTTTATAACTGAAACTGGCATTGATTCCACTCTTTCGTAAGTTGTAAATCTAAAGCTGCAATTTAAGCACTCTCTTCTTCTTCGAACACTTTTACCACTATCAGCAGATCTTGATTCCAAAACTCTGCTATCTGTGTTTTGACAGGTTGGACACTGCATGTGGTGAAATAAGCTGCACTTCAACTCTAATAGTAGAGTAATATCTTGATTATGAAAAGTAAAAAAAAACCTCTTGTTAAAGAGGTTTTTTTTTCTTAGTTCATTTTCTATCAAATTTAGGTGGGTCTCTAAAGGCGACAGCGAAGAATAAAGTAACAACTGCGAGAGTCAGAATAAGAACGTAGGCAAAAGCTTCCATAAGATTAATTAATAAAGTTTAGTTTAAACCCTTCCTGGGATTCTTCTTGTGGTTTCGTCACCAAGCTTCTTGAATAAACCAAATTCAACTTGGTCGCCAATCTCAGCATCAATACCAGCAAAGGAATTTCTGTAAAGAGTTCTTGAAGCATGCCACCAGTGGCCAAACAAGAAAAGCAATCCGAAACATAAATGTGCATATGTAAACCAAGCTCTTGGTGAACTTCGGAATACACCGTCAGATTTATAAGTCTCTCTATCAAACTTGAAGGCTTCTCCAAGTTGAGCCTTTCTAGCTAATCTTTTAACTACTGCAGGATCAGTGAAAGTTTGACCATTAAGATCTCCTCCATAGATAGTTGCAGTAATTCCAGTTTGTTCAAATGAATACTTTGCTTCAGCTCTTCTAAATGGAATATCTGCTCTTACATTACCTTCTTTGTCTTCAAGGATGACAGGAAAGTTTTCAAAGAAATTAGGTATTCTTCTAACTTCTAATTCGTTACCTTCTTTATCTTGAAAAGCAATATGACCTTGCCAACCAGTTGGTAAACCATCACCATTAACAAGAGCTCCAACTCTGAAAAGGCCACCTTTCGCAGGACTATTCCCTACATAATCGTAGAATGCTAGTTTCTCTGGAATCGATGCGTATGCCTCTTCTTTAGTAGCACCATCATCAATAGCAGCTTGAACCCTTCTATTGATTTCAGTTTTGAAATATCCGGAATCCCATTGATATCTGGTAGGACCAAATAATTCTACTGGTGTAGTCGCTGAACCGTACCACATTGTTCCTGCAACAACGAAAGAAACAAATAAAACAGCAGCTAGTGCACTAGCTAGAACTCCTTCAAGACTTCCAAGTTTTAATGCTCTATAAAGTCTTTCTCCAGGTCTATTGGTAATGTGAAAAATCCCCCCAATAATCCCCATAAGTCCAGCAGCAATATGATTAGCAACAATTCCTCCCGGATTAAAGGGGTTAAATCCTTCTACTCCCCAGGAAGGGGCCACTGGCTCTACATGACCAGTTAAACCATAAGGATCTGAAACCCAAATCCCTACGTTTGCACAATGAAAAGCTCCAAAACCAAAGCATGTAAGTCCAGCTAGGAGAAGGTGAATTCCAAATATTCTTGGTAAATCAAGGGCAGGCTCACCAGTTCTTGAATCTTCCCATAGATCCAAATCCCAATATGTCCAGTGCCAAATTGAAGCCAACATCAATAGTCCACTGAATACTATGTGAGCCGCTGCAACACCTTCAAAACTCCAGAATCCAGGATCAACTCCTGTAGCACCTGTAATATCCCATCCGTTCCAACTACTTGTGATACCAAGTCTTGCCATGAAAGGCATAACATACATCCCCTGTCTCCACATTGGATTGAGAACAGCATCAGAAGGATCAAAAATGGCTAATTCATAAAGAGCCATAGAACCGGCCCAGCCGGCTAATAATGCAGTATGCATAAGATGCACAGCGAGTAGTCGACCTGGGTCATTAATAACTACCGTGTGAACTCGATACCAAGGCAATCCCATCGGTTAATTTCTAGTAACTATGCTGAATAAACAGCTAAACATCACGATAGTAAGGGTTTTTTAGTCTTTGAGGGATTTTTGTAAATAAATTTATTTTCTTGGAAAAATTGGGTAAATCAATTTGCAGGACTGAGTTTACAAGGAATTTTTAGCTAAAAATTGTTAATATTTTGGTCACAATTCTCAAAGTAAAACGCCAAAATAAGAAAAATAACTAAAAAAAATGGCAACTATCAGATTTATCCGTGAGGATTTAGAGGTCCAATGTAATCCTGGTGAAAATTTAAGGGAATTGGTAATGAAAGAAAACTTACAACTTTATGGATTAAAAGGTATTTTAGGAAATTGCGGAGGGGCAGGACAATGCAGTACTTGTTTTATTTCAGTTGAAGGTGGAAACAAAAATTCTTTGAGTCCTATTACATCTGTTGAAGAAGAAAAACTCAAAAACCGACCAGAAAATTGGCGACTTGCGTGTCAAACATTGATAAAATCTTCTTCAGTAATTTTAACAAAACCACAATCCCCCCCCTCAAATTTGGAAGAACTAAAAAAAATTAGTGAAAATAAAAAATTACCTCGCTAAATTGTTTAAGACTGTTAATCAGTTTATAAAAATTGTTTATTTTTCCACTTTATTCCAAGTTATATGTCTATAGTCTTATTACATAAAATATAGAACTATTAAATTAAATGGAAACAACTAACTTTGGATTCGTAGCTAGTCTGTTATTTGTAGGGGTTCCAACAATATTCCTAATTGGTTTATTTATTTCTACTCAAGATGGAGAAAAATCAAGCTTCTATTCTGAATCTAGTAAAGGAAGGCTTGGGCCAAAACGTTAAATCCTAATAAATGCTTAGCATTTCAGTCGAAGAATTTTTAATTTGGAAAAAAAAGCAACTTTCTAAAGGTGGCGAGCAGCAAGCTTTTGCTCTTTTACTTGATTGTATGGGCGGTATATCCGCTAGTGATTTAAATCTAGTAAATATAAATCTTGAGGGAAATATACAATTAAAAAAAAACTTAGCATTTTTAGAATCTATTTGGAATGACCATTTACTGAAATCTTGTCCAATTCAATATCTTTGTGGAATAACTTTTTGGAGAGACTTAAAATTAAAAGTTACTAACAAAGTACTCATTCCTAGACCAGAAACAGAGCTCATAGTTGATATTGTCTTCAATATATTTCGAAAGAAGTCAGAAAAATTTTTTTTTGCTGAATTAGGAACTGGATCAGGCGCTATAAGTATTGCCTTGGCATTGGCTTATCCATTTAGCGACGGAGTAGCAACTGATATAGATCAAGATGCATTAGAAATAGCTATTAAAAATTATATAAATTCTTCTAAAAAATCAAATTTGAAATTTTATTGTGGAAATTGGTGGTCACCTCTTGAAAGTTTTAAAGGAAAATTAGACCTCGCTATTGCAAACCCTCCATATATTCCTAAAGATACTTATGAAAAATTACCCAAAGAAGTAAAAAATTTCGAACCTAAAGTTGCTTTATTAGGAGGCGAAGATGGTTTAAGACACATTAGGGAAATAATACAAAAAGCACCATTATTTTTAAAAGAGAAGGGCTGGATAATTTTAGAGAATCATTTTGATCAAGGTGAAAAAGTAAAACAACTACTTATTAAAAATAAATTTACATCAATAGAAATTGTGAAAGATCTCTCAGGTATTGGTAGGTTTACCATTGGAAGATATAAATAAATATGTATATGTTCATAGTCTAAATGAATTTAGTAGACTGCAAATCCGCACTGAAGACTCTTAAAAGTGGTTTACCTATAATTTTCCCAACTGATACATTACCTGCAATTGGATGCTTGCCAAAATTTTCAAATACTATTTATAAGTTTAAAAAAAGAGATAGAAACAAACCCTTAATTCTATTGGGATCAGAATACAAACAATTAATCGATTATGTTCACGAATCAGCTAAAGAAGATTACGAAAATATAGCTTTAAAATATTGGCCTGGAGCTCTGACAATGGTTATTCCTGCTTCAGAAAAGCAGACTACAATCCTCACAAGCAATGATCTTACTCTTGGGTTGAGGATTCCAAATTCAAATATGGCTCAATCTCTGATGAGAGAAACAGGCCCATTGTTAACTTCAAGTGCAAATATTTCAGGTTTTAAAGGATCAACTACAGTTGAAGGTCTTGCTCTAGACTTCCCTTCCGTAAAAATTTTGGGTCCTATCCCTTGGGAAAAAAGAAGTGGAAAAGCTAGTACTATTATATTTTGGAAGAAAAGTGGAGATTGGAGACTGATTAGAGAAGGAGAAGTATTAGTTAGGGAATTGTATTAATGTTTTTATTATTATTTTTTGTTTTATTAATTCAATTTTTTACTTATTGGATATTTGAACCCCTTGTATCTTTACTAGAGTATGTCCTGGAAATAAGATTGTTTCCAATTGTTGCTCTGATAGGTGTGGTCTTTTTATTTTCAGCAAAGAATATTAAACAGAATTAAATAAATCAAAATGCCGGCTAACAGATTTGAACTGATGACCTTCGCTTTACAAAAGCGCTGCTCTACCGCTGAGCTAAGCCGGCAATCATATCATTTTACAATTAGGAAGGGTCAATTATGAGTATTTTTTTAGCTTTTTTTAAATTTATTACTTTTTGATATCTTTGTTAGCTTTATCAGTTTTTTTGAATTTTATTTCTCCTGAAATAGTTCTTTTGATTGGTAAATTGGCAACTAATGCAGTCATTCTATCCTCAGTCTCTAAACTTACTGCTACCTCCTCAAAATCAATTTCAACATATTTAGCAACAACATCAAGGATCTCTTTCCTCATTTTATCTAAAAGATCAGTTGTTAAGGAACTCATATCAACTCTGTCATGAGCAAGTACAAGTTGTAATCTTTCTCTAGCTGTATTTGCACTAGACGTTTCTCTGCCTAGTAATTTATTTATAAGATCTCTGAGAGTCATCATTTTAAAAAACCTTTGTTTGCATTAATCTCATGAATTTATCTTTAAGACTTTTGCCTTCTTTTTTAAGATCGATAATTGGTACATCTTTATTTAAAAGTCTTTGAGAAACATTCAAATAACATTTCTTTGCAGGAGATCTACTATCTGAAAGTGTCAGCGGCTCTCCTCTATTTGTACTTATTATCACCTGTTCATCTTCTAAAACAATACCTAATAAAGGCAAAGAAAGGATTCCTTGAACATCTTCTATGGATAACATTTCTTGACTAGCCATCATATTAGGGCGAACTCTATTGATTACAAGTTGGATAGGCTCAATATCTGAAGTATTAAGAATCCCTATTACTCTATCCGCATCTCGCACTGCAGATAATTCTGGGTTAGTAACAACAATAGCTTCTTTACAGGCTGCAAGAGCATTTTTAAAGCCATCTTCTACGCCAGCAGGACAATCTACTAAGACAAAATCAAAGTTCTCACTAAGTAGCTCACTAATTTTTTTCATATCTTCGGGCTTCATCCAATCCAACATTCTTGGATCTCCAGCGGGTAGAAGAGCAAGATTAGGTTCCTTTTTGTGTCTAACCAATGCTTGGTCAAGACGACAATTCTTGTCTAGAACATCTTGAGCAGTATAAATGATGCGATTTTCTAATCCAAGAAGAAGATCTAAATTTCTTAAGCCAAAATCAGCATCTAATACAGCGGTTGTTGCTCCGCTATTAGCAAGTGCTATGCCTAGGTTTGCAGTTAAAGTTGTTTTACCAACCCCTCCTTTGCCTGAACAAATTAATATTGTGCGAGTATTCTTCCCCACGATTTTTAAGATTTTACAAATAATAAAGCCACTTGCAGAAAGTTAAATATTTTAAAGATTAAGTAATTCTTAAATTTGTCTAGTTTGATTTAATTTATTGCAAATTATTGATTAATTTTTATTTTCGATTATGTGTGGTTTGATAATTATCGTTTGTTGATCTATTACCGCAATTTCTGGATAACAATTTTTGGGCTTATCCTTTGGTCCAATAGCTATAACATCTGCAATTCTTAACTGTAAAGGGTTGAGATAAAGTGATGCAATAGAGGCATTTTTATTTCCGCTTTTCCCTGCGAATGCGATCCCTAGTAATTTGCCCCAAACGTAAATATTTTTCTTAGCGGTAACTATTGCTCCTGGATTAACATCTCCAATAATGCATAGGTTCCCATTTGAAGATATTCTTTCACCCGATCGTACTGTTCCTTTGTGAAGAATATCGTCTTTCTTTTTTGAATTGAATAATAGTAACTTATTTTTAATCTCTTGCTCTTTTATAAAAGCTGAATCGATTTTTAAAGACTTTCCACTTAGTATTGTATCTCTATTATTTGAGTAAATACATAAGGAACAAATATTAATTTTGTCAAAATGATTTTTTAATTTTGATAATTGATGAGAACTTATTGACTCATTGACTGCGAAAATATTTGCTTCTAGAGGTTCCTTGATGGGTGAAAATCTTTTGAAAGTTTCATGGAGATTATCTAAATCTAATAAAGAAAAAATTTCTAAATATTTTCTTTTACTGTTTTTTAAAACGATTTCCATTGAATTAAATCTAGGAATTGTTTTTTATTAATGAAATTTCATTTTTAATTTCATTTTTTATCATATCTGGATAAATAATAAAAGAGCTTTCCTCGGATCTCATTAAAGTTTTTATTAATGCAGAACTGTTTTCTAAAGCAGTTTGATAAGTACCGTCCCATATCTTTAGAGCATTATTAGATTCAAAACCTTTGAAAGACCTTTCCTTAATCCCGCAAAATATTTCTGAATCATAACCATTCTTTTCACATAATTTTGAAGCAAATGCAAGGATTTTTAATCTATTAATCTTACTTAAAAAACTTATGTCTGATGCCTTTAATAAATCCCTGTCAATAAACATTTTGCATAGTGTAGAAAGTGGTTCAAAAGATTCATCTTTCCATCTAATCAAATGATAATAAAAGGTAACATCATCATTTCTTATGAAATCATCGAAATCAACCTTTGAAGGTGAAAAAATCCATTTGTATAGGGAATTATCTAACCAAATATTCTTTTCAAAATTATGTTTTATTGTATGCAATATTTTTTCCAGAATCCATGTTGATATTTCGTTTATCCTGTGATTATAGATTGTTCTATACATCAAGTTTCTAAGTACGAGGAAATGCTCAATAGCGATCACTCCTTTTGGTTTGATTCCAATATTCCCATCAGGTGAAAAGGTAAGAGCTGAAATTATTCTCTCTAAATCTATTAAGCCATAATTAGTACCTGTGTTGTAACTATCTCGCAAAAGATAATCGAGACGATCGCAATCTATCTCACTACTTATCAATGTTTTTACAGGTTTTGAAAATAGTTCTTTTGATTGAAATAATTCACTAATTTTTCTGGGTAATTCGTTGTCATACTTTTTGAGGATTAAATTTATTGGAGAATAATTTTTAACTAAGTTTTCAGACCATTGTTCGTGATCATGCTCGAATATTGCTTCACTGGTATGGCTTAAAGGTCCATGACCTAAATCATGTAGTAGAGCTGCTCCATAAAGAACAAATTTATTTTCACAAAATGAAGATTTACTTTCAATTAATCTCTTATAAATTTTTCTAGCTATACAAAAAACACCAATTGAATGGGTAAATCTACTCGATTCTGCACCATGAAAAAGTAATGATGCCGCTCCAAGTTGTTTTATTCTTCTAAGTCTTTGAAAGGCCTCTGTATCAATTAATTCCATAATCATTAATTCTTCTGGCTTTCCCGCATCAAATACTATTTCTTTATGAATTGGGTCATGAAAAATTCTTTTAAAACTCATATTTCTAAGATTTTTTATTTTCAATCTTTAGCCATTTAAAGATTTAATTTCTTTATTGTCTAATTCCATTGTTTGAACTGAAACTTCTTCTTTTTCTAGAAGCGACCCAAGAAATAATTCTGCATTCCTCACCCATTTATCGTCAGTACTTCCATAATCACTTGAATCCGGCAGATCAAGTAATTTGTCAGGAATCATACCTTGACCTTGAATATTATTCCCATTCGGCGTTAAGTAACTAGCCACCGTTATAGCAATTCCACTGTCTTCCCCCAAACTTTTTAGGGATTGAATTAAACCTTTCCCATAAGTTTGTTCTCCCATAAGAATTGACCTCTCATTATCTTGCAAAGAACCAGCAAGTATTTCACTCGCACTCGCAGTCCCTTTGTTTACTAAAGTCACCATTGGCCCATCAAAAGATGTCTCTTTTTGAGAAATAATTGCATCTTTGATTCCATTTCTATCTTTTGTCTCGACTACAGGTTTCTCACTCAATAATGAGTCTGCAACTGCTATACCTGAGCTTACTAGTCCCCCTGAATTATTTCTAAGATCCAAGATCAAGCCCTCAACCTCTTTCTCTTTTAACTCTTGAAGTGCCTCTTCAACTTTTTTGGGTACGCTTTCGCTGAATTGAGTTATCCTTAAATATCCTATTGTGTGAGAATCGTCTCTTAATCTTTTTGTTCTAACTGGTCTGAGATCTACTGATCTCCTCTCAAGATCGACTTCCCTAATTTCTCCTGATTCAGAAGATATTTCAACTAAAACTTTTGTCCCTGATTCACCTCTTAACTTAGAGGCAGTACTTGCAAGGCCTAATTTTTCTGATGAGATTCCGTCCACTGTCTCTATCAAGTCCCCACTTACTATTCCAGCTTCTTCAGCTGGAGAACCTCCAAGAGTAGAGATAACTTTAACTTTATTGTCATCATCTTCACCTAATTGAAGTCCAACACCATTAATTTCACTCCCAAAATTACTTGATTTCAGAAGTTCATAATCTTTTGGGCGTAAAACTCTCGTGTAAGGATCGTCTAGAGGTTTTAACATGTCTTCAATTGCGGAATAAGCCTCTTCACTTGTTTCAATTTGTTTCTGTAATGTTTTTTGTCTAATTCTTTTCCATTGGATTTCATCAAACTTTTCTGGATCATAAAAACCTTCGTTTACCAAGGTCCAAGCGTCAAGTACTAATTGCCTGCTATCACTAAGAGCATCCACTTTTTCAATAAACAAAAGATTGATAGAAAAAACGATGATCATTGATGCAGTGATCACAGTTTTGAATGTTAAAAGTTTGTTAAAAGATGAATTCATTGGGTTAAGTGTTAACACCAAGTATAAGAATTTTAAGTAAGCTCTTTATATCAAAGCTAATTTTTTTTTGGATGGCGAATTCTTCATCTGTTTATGACTGGTTTCAAGAAAGGCTTGAAATCCAAGACATAACTGACGACGTAACTTCCAAGTACGTACCCCCTCATGTAAATATTTTTTATTGTTTAGGAGGCATAACTTTAGTATGCTTCTTAATTCAATTTGCAACAGGTTTTGCAATGACTTTTTACTATAAGCCAACAGTTACACAAGCTTATAGTTCAGTCAGTTATTTAATGACGGATGTAAGTTTTGGATGGTTAATAAGATCTGTGCATAGATGGAGTGCATCAATGATGGTTTTGATGTTAATCCTTCATGTCTTTAGGGTTTATCTTACGGGAGGTTTTAAAAGGCCAAGAGAATTAACTTGGGTTACAGGTGTTGTAATGGCAGTCATTACTGTCGCTTTTGGAGTGACAGGATACTCTCTACCTTGGGATCAAGTAGGTTATTGGGCAGTTAAGATTGTTTCTGGAGTCCCTGCTGCAATACCAGTAATTGGTGACTTTATGGTTGAACTACTTAGAGGTGGAGAAAGTGTTGGACAATCTACTTTAACCAGATTCTACAGTCTACATACTTTTGTATTGCCATGGTCATTAGCAGTTTTCATGTTGATGCACTTTTTAATGATTCGTAAACAGGGTATTTCAGGTCCCTTATAAACTCTTATACTTAAACCATTACTAGTTCTCCATATGTCTACGTTAAAAAAACCAGATCTATCTGATCCAAAATTGAGAGCAAAGCTAGCTAAAGGTATGGGCCATAACTATTATGGTGAACCAGCCTGGCCAAATGATTTACTATATATCTTCCCAGTAGTTATCTTAGGAACTATTGCTTGCGTAGTTGGTTTAGCAGTTTTAGATCCTGCAATGTTGGGAGACAAAGCTAATCCCTTCGCAACACCCCTGGAAATTCTTCCTGAATGGTATCTCTATCCAGTTTTCCAAATACTTAGGGTTGTTCCTAATAAACTTTTGGGTATTGCACTTCAAACATTAATTCCACTGGGATTAATGATTTTACCCTTTATCGAAAACGTTAATAAATTCTCTAATCCATTTAGAAGACCAATAGCTATGTCTGTTTTCTTATTTGGAACTTTTTTAACAATATACCTTGGTATTGGTGCATGCTTGCCAATTGATAAATCACTAACCTTAGGACTTTTTTAAGCTTAAATTTCAAACATATCGAGATCGTTATACTCATTTCTTAAAAAATGATTCATTAATAAAAACCCAACTATTGTCCAAGTTTGATATGTTCTTGATTGTTGACCAACCCAAGTACCTGTAGGACCATCGAAATATTCCGCCCATTCTTGTTTAGGCAATTGATTAAGTTGACACCAATATGATTCTTCTATTAGAGATTTCATTTCTTCCATGAGTATCACATCGTCAGAACCATAATGTTTTTGATGCAACAGGACAGCTGTACCAAAAAACCAAAGTAAACTTGGCCAATGACCACCGTTATGGTAACTCCAAGGCCAATTCTTAGGATCAGATCCAGTTTTATTTTGCCATTCTTCGACATCCATATGAGGATGACAAATTCTCATAGGCATTTGAGCCATCAAATGCTGTCTGTTATGTAAAACTAATCTAAATAAAGCTCTTTGTTCTTCAGGAGGTAGTACTCCGAAAATACATGCTAAAGAATTGCCCAAACTGTAAAATCGAAAGTCAGGCCTTCCTGTCCTAATATTTCCTATTAAGTATCCCCCTCTATTCTCTAACCAATCTTGTAGCCATGAGGGAACCACTTGAGGTTGAACGTTAAATTCATTGAAGTGTTGATCATCGCCATACTGCTCAGTTGGCCTTCTTCTTAAAATTTGCATTGTTTGGCTGGTAACCCAATAATGCTTTAAAAGAAAACTTCCTAAATCCTTAACCCATTGATTTGTAAGAATAAGTCTTTGGTCTAAAAGTCTACTAACATGATCTGCTCTACTTAATTCCATTAAGTTAATACAACTTTTTAAACATCCATGAAGTAAAACTTCAACTTCTAAAGGTGCTCCCCATACATCCATAGGTCTATCAATCATAAATGCGCAATCTGGAACAAAAAGTACTGGAGTACCCTCAAATGTTGGATGTAGAACTAGATCTAATAAAAGTTGAATTCCTCTTTGAACGCTTTGACTTTTTCCGAAGGCATAATCACCACTTTTATTAACATAATACCAACATAAAATGGGCCACCATAAACTTGCATCAGCTGAAGTAATCCTCCCTATTGATCTCTGACCATAGTCTCCAATGAGCTGTCCTTTTTCTTCAACGAAACTAGTAGGAAATACGCCACGTGTTTGGTAATTAGTGCTTTGTA
>QCCH01000008.1 GCA_003281315.1 Prochlorococcus sp. AG-347-K20
AGCATTTAAATGTATCCAGTATGGTGAACCTTCATTCACTAAATCATCCATAATTCTATTCACAACTTCCTCATGTGATATTTTTATATCTCTAAAATTGTTAATATAAAGCTTTAAAGACTTCAACTCATAGACTCTCAAATTAGGTTGATAAATAATATTTAGCTTTGCAAAATCTGGATAACCAGAAAAGGGGCACTTACATGTAAATTCAGGTAACTGAATAGAAATTTCATAAATTCTTTTCTTGTTTGGATTATCGAAACAAATTATTTTTGATTCTTCAATAATTCTTTCACCATATAACGGTCTTTGAGTCGAATCTTCTAATTTAGCTGTACTCATTTTTAGTAGAACTTTTTTACTAAACCTATATAAAAAATATATATAAAGAAGAAAATTCGCAAAAGTATCAATAAATCTAAGTATTACAATTGACTAAGTCAAAAGCTGTTAAATCTTATTTTTGTATCAATAGCAACATTAATGATGTCGGCCGAAAGGGTTATATGTGTTTAGTTCAATGAAAAATTAATGGACATTTGTTTGATAACTATCGATAACAAATTAAATAAATCCCTTCAACCAAAAAGCGCAATTGGAATGTTATGGCTTCAAACACACTTTCAGAATGATCAGTGGGACGCTTTATCAAACAGTACAGTAATAATTTCTGAAGAAAATTCCCAACTATTAATTGAAGATGCCACGAATGCAGGCCTTACTATTGAATGTTTTTCTGATATTTCAATGTTGGATGTTTTCCCAAAAAACAATTAAAATAGTAATGTTCAATCTTTAATCATGAAGAAAATTGAAGCAATCATACGTCCATTTAAGCTGGAGGATGTAAAAATTGCATTAGTAAACTCCGGTATTGTTGGAATGACAGTTAGTGAAGTCAGAGGTTTTGGAAGGCAAAAAGGTCAAGTTGAAAGATATAGAGGTTCCGAATTTACTGTTGAATTCCTTCAAAAACTTAAAGTAGAAGTTGTCGTAGAAGATGAAAAGGTTAATTCAGTCATAGATGCGATTGCTGAAGCAGCAAAAACTGGAGAGATAGGTGACGGAAAAATATTCATCACATCTATTGATTCTGTTGTGAGAATTAGAACTGGCGATAAAGACGAAGAAGCTCTTTAATTCAAAGAGTCTCTTTTACTAAATTTTGTATATATTCACTATTAATCCTTGTATTTGATTGACTTCCTAAGGTCATCCAAGCTAAATATTCATGATTTCCAGCAGGACCTACTAGAGGAGAAGCTATCAAATTCTTTATATTCCATTGGAAATTCTTAGCAGCATAAATAACAGACTCTATAGCCTCAGTATGGAATTTAGGATTGCGAACAACGCCGCCTTTACTGACTTTATCTTTGCCCACCTCAAATTGGGGTTTAATCAAAAATATTCCCTCAATACAATCACCTTCTAATAAATTACCGATAGATTTAAAAACTAACTTTAATGAAATAAAAGACAAATCAGCAACCACAAAATTTGGTAATTCATTGCTTCTAGACAAAAGATCATTAGGTTTTAAATTTCGAATATTAGTTCGTTCAAAAAGTATGACTTTTGGATTATTTCTAATCTTCCATGCAGTCTGTCCATAACCAACATCTATCCCATAAACTAACTTTGCTCCTTGTTGCAATAAGCAATCAGTAAATCCTCCTGTAGAGATTCCTGCGTCAATACATATTTTATCTTTTACTTTAATTTCAAGTTTATTAAATGCCTCCAATAATTTTTCGCCGCCCCTTGATACAAACATTGGTTCGGAATCAATAAAAAATTCAGATCCAATTAATACTTGTTGTCCAGGTTTATCCCATACTTTTCCATTGTTATCTCTAACCTTGCCCGCAAGAATTAAACCTTGGGCTTTATGACGAGTTTCACATAAACCACTTTTTAGAAGATAAAGGTCTAATCTACTTTTTTTAATCATCTATTAATCAATAAAAAGACTGAATAATGAACTTCTAAAAGATTAAGATCCAAATTCTTTAATACCCTCCAATTTTAAATAAGAACTAATAAATTACCCATTATTAACGAAAGGAATAAATGCAAACATTTTTAAATTTAAGCTTTCTTAATTAGCCAGAAAAATGTTACACAAGAAAATAATAGCCAGGCAAATATCTTCAATGGCAATTACATCTTTAACGTATAGAGCAATAATTCGATTTTGGTTATAAAGTTTAAATTGATAATTAATAAAAATTGTGATCGAGCGTTACACATTACCCGAAATGGGGAAAATCTGGACTGATAGCGCAAAATTCCAGAGTTGGCTTAAGGTTGAAATAGCTGCATGTGAAGCGAATTTTTCCCTGGGAAAAATTCCTGAGAATGCCATGAAAGATATACGTTCAAATGCAAAGTTTGATGAATCTAGAATTACAGAAATTGAGAAAGAAGTTAAACATGATGTCATAGCATTTCTTACAAGCGTTAATGAATTTGTAGGAGATTCTGGAAGATATATACATGTTGGTATGACCAGTAGTGATGTACTAGATACTGGTTTATCTCTTCAGTTAAAAGATTCTTGCGAATTGTTATTAGAAGAAATTGAGAACCTAGAAAATGAAGTCAGATTATTAGCAAGAAAGCATAAAAATACATTAATGATTGGCAGATCTCATGCAATTCATGGGGAGCCAATTTCCTTCGGTTTTAAACTTGCTGGATGGTTAGCAGAAATAATAAGGAATAAAAAAAGATTGTTAACACTGAAAGAATCTGTAGCTATTGGACAAATAAGTGGTGCGATGGGAACTTACGCTAATACGAATCCCAAAGTAGAACAAATAACTTGTGATTTACTCGGCTTAAAACCAGATACAGCAAGTACCCAGGTCATCTCGAGAGACAGGCACGCAGAATATGTTCAAACTATTGCACTGGTTGGCGCTTCTCTAGATAGATTCGCGACTGAAATAAGAAATTTACAAAGAACTGATGTTTTAGAAGTTGAGGAGGGCTTTACAAAAGGGCAAAAAGGAAGTTCTGCCATGCCTCATAAAAGAAATCCTATTCGAAGTGAAAGAGTAAGCGGTTTAGCAAGAATTTTGAGGAGTTATGTCTTAACAGCACTTGAAAATGTTCCACTTTGGCACGAAAGAGATATAAGTCATAGTTCAAATGAACGTATCATGTTACCTGACGTATCAATCTGTTTGCATTTTATGCTCAGGGAAATGAAAGATATAGTTAGCAATTTGGAAGTTTATCCAAAAAATATGCTCAAAAATTTAAATATATATGGTGGTGTAATCTTTAGTCAGAAAGTTTTACTTTTGCTTGTAGAGAAGGGGTTGTCTAGAGAAAAGGCTTATAGCTTAGTACAAAAAAATGCGCATCAGGCGTGGAATACTGAAAATGGGAATTTCAAACAAAATATAAAGAGAGATAATGAAATAATGAATTTTATTGATCAAAGTGACTTAGAAGAATGTTTTAATCCCTCAATTCATCTCAATAATTTAAGTGTAATATGGGAGAAGTTAGGTATCTAGGATTACTGAAAACCTTATCTAAGGTAAACCAGTGTTTTCAGAGGAATAATGACAAAAAACTTTAGGATTGAAAAAGATAGTATGGGAACAATAGAGGTTCCGATTAAAGCTTTGTGGGGCGCTCAAACACAAAGATCGATAATAAATTTTTCTATTGGAGAAGAATTAATTCCAATTGAGTTAATTTATTCACTCACCCTCATAAAAAAAGCTGCTTCAATTGCGAACTTCAATTTAGGGTTAATAGATAAAAGAAAAAAAGATTTGATTGTAGAGGCATGTACAGAAATACTTGATGGGCTTCATGATTCACAGTTTCCCTTAAAGGTTTGGCAAACAGGTAGTGGCACACAAACAAATATGAATGTTAATGAGGTAATTTCAAATATTGCAGCATTAAAAACAAATTCAGAGCTTGGGAGTCATCAACCAATTCATCCGAATGATGATGTAAATAAATCTCAGTCAACTAATGATACTTTTCCTGCTGCTATTCAAATATCAGTTGTTAATGAAATAATCAAAAGTTTAGTTCCAACAATAAGAGAACTTACTAGGATTCTTGATAAAAAAAGTGAACTATGGAAAGACCTCATAAAAATAGGAAGAACCCATTTTCAAGATGCAGTGCCCCTCACTTTTGGGCAAGAAATATCAGGATGGTCAGAGCAAATTAAAGATGCCGAGAATGCAATTATTATAAGTCTGAATGAATTATATTTTTTACCTCTGGGAGGAACTGCAGTTGGAACAGGGATTAATTGTCCAAAAGGATTTTGTGAAGAGTCTATAAAATCAATTTCCGATGATACTAATCTAATGTTCTATAAATCGAAAAATAATTTTTCTATCATGGCCTCGCATGATCGTCTAGCTCAAGTAATGAGTCAGATAAAAATATTAGCAGGTGCATTATTTAAAATTTCAAATGATATAAAAATTCTTTCTTCAGGACCAAGATCAGGAATATATGAATTAATTATCCCTAAAAATGAGCCTGGAAGTTCTATCATGCCAGGTAAAGTGAATCCGACTCAATGCGAAGCCTTATCAATGGTTTGCACTCAGATAATGGGTCTTGAATATGCAGTTTCAATCGCAAATTCTAGCGGCACTTTGCAGATGAATGAATATAAGCCTCTGATTGGATTTAATATTCTTACAAGTTTAAAATTACTTAAAAATGCAATAGAAAACTTCAGAATAAAATTAGTTGATGGGATGGAACCTAATCAAAAGAAAATGAAGTTAAATTTAGAAAATTCACTAATGTTGGTTACAGCCATTGTGCCAAAAATTGGTTATGAAAAAGCAGCTGAAATTGCAAACCTCGCCTTTAAAGAATCATTAAATTTAAAAGAGGCAACACTTAAATTAGGTTATTTAAACGAAGATGAATTTGATGAAGCGATGAATATTAATTCAATGATTTAATTAAAAAAATTTAAGAATTATTTTCAATTCTTTTTGTCGCAGGATTAATATCTTCAGAGACTTTTATAAGGTCATTAGATTCAGAAACAGGAAAACGATTAATAGCTTTTAATGCTAACTTTGCTTTGCTTTTTAATTTATTACTAACACCAATACAGTATTGCGCTTGAGAAAGAACATCAATTGATCTTCTAATAATCCTCACTACATCACCTTCGTCTAATGAAGTATTAAAAACCAAATCTTTCCATTTTTTTCCCCTTGCCCATTCAGAAATAATTCCAGTCAACTCGGTTTCTAAATAAATAGGAATTTCAATATGAAACTTATTTTGTTGAGAAGCGACTAATTTTCTTAAACCTTCTAATTCATTAAAAACATCTATTACCTTTAAAGAAGGCTTGAAATTACACCAAAGATTAGGCCTCCTTACATCAACACATATAGCTTGAATAATTGCAGCTAAATCAGGAGGATCTAAATCGTCTAAATAACCACTAACTAAAACAAGACCAATCCATAATTCATTTTCACTTCTTATTGCACCAACTGTTTGTCCAACTTCTGACAATTCTAAATTATTTAAACAACCGAAATGATTCAAAATTTTAATCAAATCGGTAAAAGTTCTCCAGTTATGATTTTCTTTATCATCAAGAAGTTTTTTTCTCATATTTATTTCTTGTTCAACATCAATAATTCTTTTTCTATATTTCTTTAATTTCCTAGAGTCTCCAAATCTATGTGCGGGATGATCAGTAACTGTTTCTTCTATATTGTTAATTTGTTGCTGTTGTGCCAAAACTTCCGTTGTCAGATCATATTGTGGAGTTTGTAAGTCATTTTTTTTAGAGACTTCTAAAATTCGATCCGCATAACACTGGGACATACAATCTCCCCTAAATACCTCTCCAGAAAAATACATCTTTGGTACTTCAAGTCCTAAGACATCAATTGCATCCAAATCATTAAAAATACTTACTATGAATGAGGGTTTTATAAGAATAAATAAATTATCAATTGTCAAACACAATAAACTCTTAATTTTTTGGGATTCATATATTTTCTTACAAATTAATCCTGGAACAATTTTTCTTTTAATTTGAGGAGCTTTGATTGAAATTAAGCTTCCATCTTTAATATATGGGAGTGCATTAGTTATCTCTTCTGATAATTTTTCTGCTGCTTGTTTTTCTAAAATTTTCAAGAGTCTTCTCTCTTCTTTAAGACGATTTTTTAACTTTTCGTAGGCATCAAAATCTTTCCATGAAAAGTTAGATGTAATTTTTTTTAATTCAATTAAATCCTTATCTAAATTTTCAAGAATTATATTCTCACCAGAGGATTCACCTAAATATAAAAAACTACCAAAACTTCTTTTGATTAATTCTTTAGACTTCTCTAAAGTATAACTTTGTAAAAGATTAAGTACCATTCCATAGCTTGGAGTGAATTGACTTTCTAAAGCATTTGGTTTGCTTATAGCCAGTGCACTTGCTTCTTTGGCACCTTCGAATCTTGTTTGTAATGTAACAACATATCCCTGGGTATCTTTTCCTCTTCTTCCAGCTCTTCCTGACATTTGCAAAAATTCACTGCTAAATAATAATCTATGACCATCTTCTGTCCTTTTTGATAAAGAAGAAATAACAGTTGTTCTTGCGGGCATATTTATACCTGCAGCAAGAGTTTCAGTTGCAAAAACAACTTTTATTAAACCTTGCTGAAATAATTCCTCAACCAATTCTTTCCATGCAGGCAATAATCCAGCATGATGAGATGCAATACCGCGTTTTAATGCCTCGCATTGAGATTTATCTTTAATTGCCTCCGGATTATTTTTAAGATAAACACCTAATTTTTGGGATATCATACTTGCTTCTGAATAACTTACTAAAGTTAAATCTTTTATATTCTCAATAGCCTTGTCACATCCTCTTCTACTAAAAATAAAATAAATAGCTGGCAACATATTTCGTTCAGCTAGTTTCGAGATCACAAAGCCAAGTGAGGGAGACTTTGGTTGCATTATCCTACCCACTTTTCCTCTTATTTTCTGCCCTTTAGGAGCTCTCCAAATCTTACAGTTTGGATGAATTCCATTACCCTTATTATTTAAAAGCGGATGGAGGCCTTTAACACTACAAAAAATAAAATCAAGTGGGACTGGTCTCTTATCACTATTAATTAGTACTGTGGGCCCATGAACTTTTTGTATCCAATTTTGCAATTGATCTGCATTGGCTATTGTTGCTGATAGAGCTATTATTTGAGTTCTAGTAGGGCAATGGATTATAGTTTCTTCCCAAACTGTACCTCTTTGGGGGTCATTCATATAATGACATTCATCAAGAATTACAGATTCTAAATTTTCTAAGGGATCATCAAATTCATCAAATTCGCCATAAAGCATGTTCCTAAAAATCTCAGTCGTCATTACTAAGATTGGTGCTTCTCTATTTATGCTTATATCTCCAGTTAAAAGACCAACTTTATTCTCACCGTATTGATTAGCAAAATCTCTAAACTTTTGGTTTGATAGGGCCTTTAAAGGTGTTGTATAAAAAACTCTGCTGTCATGAGATAAGCCTCTATATATAGCAAATTCACCTATCAATGTTTTACCAGAACCTGTTGGTGCTGTTAAAACAACAGAATTTCCGCTATTAATAGCTCGTATTGCTTCTAATTGGAAATCATCTAGCGGAAAGGGGAAATATTCCTCTAAATTAAGCAATAATTGTGATTGAAGAGAGGATGAGTTAACTTCTTAATATATGATCTATATAGATATTAATAAACAAAAAATACCTTGCAAACTTTAATAGTAAATCTAAATCTTTTTAATTAAATTCACTATATTTTATTTTGCCAAAATGAAAAAAGTAAAAATTCCAAAAAATAGAATCCGTAAATTAAAAACATTTTCTTTAGGTAAAAAATCCTTCGAACTTCTAAGTTTAAATTCGCAAAATAAAAAACTTATAGACTTATGCAGTAATGATTATTTTGGATTAAGCAGGGACAAGGATTTAATAAAAGCTGCTTACGAAATAAGCTTGTTAGAAGGCATTGGTTCAGGAAGCTCTAGGTTTATTACAGGTTCAAGACCAATACATAAATTATTAGAAACAGAACTTGCCAAGTGGCTTGATCAAGAGAAAGTATTACTTTTCCCAAGCGGATTTCAAGCAAATATAGCTGCTATCCAGGCTTTAGCAAACAGAAATAGTATCGTAGTAGCAGATAAATTGATCCATAACTCTTTATTGGTTGGAGTCAAAGCTGCTCAAGCAAAACTAGTTCGATTCTCACACAATAATTTAAAAGATTTAGAAAATAAAATTATTAAATCTAACCCCACAAAAAATTCCATTTTAGTTGTTGTTGAATCTCTTTATAGCATGGAGGGATCAATTGCTCCGCTCAGAGAAATAACGGAAATTTGCAAAAAAAATAGTGTTCAATTATTAGTTGACGAAGCTCATGCAATTGGGATCTTGGGCCCCGAAGGCAGGGGTTTAAGTTTTAATTGTCGTTCAGATATAACTATGATTACTGGAACTTTTGGAAAAGCATTTGGAAGCGGTGGAGCTTTTATAGCTTCCAATTCAGAAATTGGAGAATATCTTATCCAAACAAGTGGTGCATTTAGGTATACAACCGCACTTGCGCCATCTTTGGCTGCTGGGGCACTAGAAGGTTTAAAAAAAATTTTAGAAAATAAAGAATGGGGTAATGATTTGTTATCTTCTGCGAATGTATGGAAAGATGAAATTATTAAAAATTTTAGTTTTCCAGTTCAGGGAGATTCTCACATTTTATCAATTATTGTTGGCCAAGAAGAGAAAGCAATTTATTTACAAAAATATCTCGAAGAAAATGGGTTTTTAGCAATTGCCATAAGACCTCCAACTGTTCCAGTGGGGCAATCAAGAATCAGAATAACAATACGAAGAAACTTAGATTTTAATCTGCTAAATAATTTCATTGCAGTATTAAAAGAGTTTAAATGAAACAAATCATAACTCAACATGGGTGGGGACTAAATAAATATTTATGGGATGATTATAAAGTTGATTTTTTAAATAATAATTGGCATTGGCAAGATAATGAAAGGGGCTATTTTTCGACAAATAGTTATCAAGCAAATTGGATTAAAAGCGAATCTAAAAAAGAAATCAGAATGACTTTATGCCATTCATTTGGTTTTCATTTAATGCCAAAAGAAATTTTAAAAGAATCAACTCATATTGTTCTTATAAATTCTTTTAATAATTTTCTTCCTTTAGGTAATAAGAGAAACTTTATTTTGAGGTCTCTAAAAAGAATGGAAACAAAAATCATAAAAGATGAACCTAAGGATATGTTGAAAGAATTTATATATAGATCATTTATGCCAAATCATATGAATAATAGTTTTAAAAATATCTTTTATAAAAGTCTAGAGAGTTTAAATAAAACTCTTCTTTTAAGTGATTTAAAAGAACTTTACATCAATAGAGATTTTCCAGTATTTTTAAGAAAAGAATGCAAAATTATTTTTATAAAATCAGAAAATGATTTGATTCTTGACAACGAATCAAATAATAACTTTTTAGATTCCTTAAATAAAACACTTGAAAGGAAGCCAATTTTAATTAAATTAGCTCAACAAGGTCATTGCTTGAATAATTTAAATTTATACGAGATCTTACGTAATACAATTAACGATTGAAATGGATAGTAAAAAGTGGAATGAGAAAATACAAAATAATTTCAATGATGCTGCATATCGGTATTTAGAGCATTCAAATATTCAGAAATTTTTTGCAAAAAAGATTGTTCATCTTATCAAAGAATTAAATCCCAAAAAAAATGGTGAATGGATAGATCTAGGATCAGGACCAGGACTATTAGCGGATGAAATAGAAAAAATTTCTTCCCAAAAAGTATCCAGAATTGATTTCAGCAAGAAAATGCTTCTTGAGAATAAATTATCTAGAAAAATAATTTTATGGGATTTGAATAATGATTTACCTTCTGAAATAAATAACTGTTCTCTATTAACATCTAACTTTTGCATACATTGGTTAACCAACCCAGAAAAGATAATAAAAAATTGGTTTAGCAAATTAACACCTGGAGGTTTTTTAATCATTTCATATCCAACAAAAGATTGTTTTCCTGAATGGAAAGATACTTGTAAAAAAATTGATATTGAATATAGTGGTCTTAATTTCCTTTGCTCTAAAGAATTATTAAAAGATTTCAAATCAACTGAAATACATTATTCAAAACAGTTTAATTATCTTGAAAATTTTGAAGATGTATATAAACTTTTTAGAAGCATTAAAAATGTAGGAGCACAATCAACAAACTGTAAACGCAAAACAGTGAAAGAGTTAAAGGAAATTCAAAAGTTTTGGCCAAAGAATTACAATAATACAGTGAACCTTTCATGGCAAATTGAGATTCAAGTCATAAAGAAATTATGAGTAATCACAAAAATATTTTCAAATTTATAATTTGTGGAACAGACACTGATATTGGGAAAACTTTAATAAGCTCTTTTTTCGTTAAAGGATTAAATTCCTTTTATTGGAAACCTATTCAAAGTGGGATTGAATCGCAAACTGATAGTCAAACTGTTGAAAAACTTGCACAAGTAAGTAAAGAAAAAATAATCAAAGAAGCTTATGTCTTTACAAAACCTCTATCTCCGCATTGGGCTGCTGAAATAGATCAAAAAGCTATTAACTTTGACAAGTTGAGATTACCAAAAGTACAAGGCTCACTAATTATAGAAACTGCAGGTGGATTAATGGTTCCAATAACACGCAATTTTTTGCAAATAGATCAAATAAAAGAATGGAATCTTCCGGTAATACTTGTATGTAAGAGCTCACTTGGCACTCTTAACCATACCTTACTTAGTATTGAGGCCTTAAAACGAAGAAATATTGAGATTTTAGGCTTAGTAGTCAATGGCGAAAAACACCTAGATAATCCAAAAACTCTAGTTGATTTTAGTGGTATTCCTTTAATTGCTGAATTTCCATACATAAAAAAAATGGACTCAAATAATTTAGATATACTATGGAAAGAACTAGACATCAAGAATAAGTTGATCTCACTATTAAACTCAAAAAAAAGTTAAATGAAATCTTTGGATTCCAAAACTCCAAATCAAGATTGGCACCCAAATATTTGGCCACCTTTTACGCAAATCAATAACAGCAAACCGCAGATAGAAGTAACTCATGGTAAAGATGCCCTCCTATTTACTAAAGATCCTGAAAAAGAACTAATAGATGCAATTAGTAGTTGGTGGGTAACTCTTCATGGTCATAGTAACGAATATATTGCGGATGCCATTTTTGATCAATCAAAAAAACTTGAGCAAGTTATATTTGCTGATTTCTTACATCCGCAGGCAAAAAAATTAGCGGAAAGACTTAGTGAATTAACAAAACTAGAAAGATTATTCTTTTCTGATAACGGTTCTACTGCAGTGGAAGTCGCTTTAAAAATTGCCTTCCAATCATGGCAAAATAGAGGAGAGACAAGAACTCAAATAGTAGCTTTTGATGGCGCCTATCATGGTGATACATTTGGCGCAATGGCTTTAGGTGAAAGAAATATTTTTAATGAGAATTTCGATAATCTTATGTTCCCAGTTAGAAGAGTCCCATGGCCTTCAACTTGGATGAACGATGAAGAAGTAGAAAATAAAGAAAATAAGGCGATCCAAAAATTAGAAACTCTACTTAAAACTCCCACAGTTGCAGTTATCCTTGAGCCACTTGTTCAAGGAGCAGGAGGTATGAATATGGTTAGGCCTAAGTTTATAAAAAAAGTTTCAGAAATTATAAAAAATAATAATTCTTTGTTAATTGCCGATGAAGTATTGACTGGGTTTGGAAGATGTGGAACCCTTTTTGCTTTTCAAAAGGCGAAAATCATTCCTGATTTAATAAGTATTTCAAAAGGTTTGACTGGTGGATTTTTACCGATGGGAATAACTTTATGTAAAGAAAAAATTTTTCAATCCTTTATTGATGATTCCCCAAGAAAAACTTTTTGGCATGGACATAGTTTTACTGCTAATCCTTTAGGTTGTGCTGCGGCAAACGCTAGCCTTGATTTATTAGAAAAAGAACCACAAAAATACCTTTCATTTGAAGAAAAACATTTATCTCATCTAATTAAATTTAAAAACTTACCTTATATAAAGAAGGTCAGGGTATCCGGCACAATTGCTGCCTTCGATTTAGATATTGGGAACAAAAAAGGTTATTTCAATAATATTGGGAAAGAAATAAAGAGTCTTGCAATGAAGCAAGGTTTATTCATTAGGCCCCTCGGGAATGTTATTTACCTCTTGCCGCCTCTCTGTATAACAGATGATCAATTGGGGAAAAGTTACTGGATAATAAGGCAAATCTTAGACAATCTTTAGATAGAATTTTAAGGTCCCTGCAGTATTGCATTTTCCACATCTTCTCTATTAATGCAGTAGGAAAATAGTCTTTTAGTTGCTTGTCCCTCACTTTCCCATGTAACACTTAAATCTTCTTGTTCAAAAATAATAGTTGCATTCCAATTTGAAAGTAACAGATACCATTTAGATGGATTATTAATATCCTTCACAGCACCTAAATCAGTTAGCCACAATTCCAAAGATTGCAGTGAATTTTGATTGATAGGTTTTTTAGAGGGATTCACAGACTTTTTTAAAAAATTATTTAATTAGCCAAAGCGGTATTGTCTCTAATTCTTTTCCAGCAAAAGAAGCAATAAAAATTGAACCAATTAAACTTATAGAAATGATCATAATTAAAAGAAACAACGAAAACAATTCTCCATTCGAAAAAGGTCTTCTATTTCCTATTAAATTTTGATTATTAGAATCGATTACTAAATTATTTGAAACGTTAATATTATTTTTAATCCTAGAGTTTTCTTTTAGTTTGTCATCATATATTTTCCTTAAATTACTATTATTTAAATGTTCATAAGCTTCAAGAACTTCTTGAAATTTACTTTTAGCAACGTCTATTTCTAATGAAGTTGTATCGGGATGCAACTCAATAGAAAGTTTACAAAATGCCTTTCTTAATTCATGATTGGATGCATTTTCATTTACACCTAAAATTTTGTAATAGGAAGTTTCCCCTTTCAAAATAATCTTTTATTAATATTGTAATTCTAATAAATTTTTACTAAATAGAATGTATTTAATGGATGGTTAAAATTCATATTTATAACGAAATGAAAAAACAAAACATTCCAGAAGAAATTCTTTCCTTAATAACTGAAGAAGAAATAAATTTATTTCAAGAGTTACAAATTAAAATTAAAGAATTAAATAATAAGATCAATCTCACAAGATTAACTGATGGTGATGATTATTGGGTATCTCAAGTTTTTGACAGCATTTGGCCATTCAAAGCTTTCACGAATATTAATTTTGATAATAAAAAATTTTTAGATATTGGATCAGGCTGTGGCTTCCCAGGTTTAGCTTATGCAATAACTCATCCTAATTCTGAGATATACCTAATTGATTCTTTGAAAAAGAAAACAGATGCAATAAAGATTTTAGTTGAGCAGATCAATTTCAAAAACAATATTCATGTAATCAATGATCGTGTTGAGAATTTAGCCCACCAATCGTCAATGAGAAATGATTTTAATATTGCAACAACTAGAGCGGTTAGTAACCCATCAACAGTTTCAGAATATATACTACCAATGTTAAAAAAAGAAGGGTTTGGAGTTTTATATTGTGGCAAATGGACGCATCAAGAAAGCAAAAATCTAGATAAAACTTTAGAAATATTAGAAGGTAAAGTTAAAGATAAAAAAGAGATACTATTACCAAGAAATAAAGGCACCCGAAATATTATTCTTATTCAACCAAAGAATTTTTGTCCTGAAATTTACCCAAGAAAAGTTGGCAAACCTGGAAAAAATCCATTATGAAATTATTTTCTTGATAACCTTTTAGCATTCTTATCTCCAAACTTTTCTTTTAAATTTCTCAATTTTTTTATAACTTTTTTTGGATTTATATGACCTTTTAATACTTTCAATAATTGCCCTTCAGAAACATCTACATCTAGTAAATTCGCGTTGAATCCTGGGAACCAGTGGCTTCCATTACCAAGCAATTGATATCTAGCTCTTGCATATCCTTCCATACCCAGCCAATCAATTAAATTTGAAAGCCATAGCAGAACAGGAATATTAATATTTCCCGGAGTATATTCCCAACTTGGTAAATTTCTATTCCAATTTTGATGCCACTCTAAACCTAAAGAATTAATTGATTCCTGCCTTAATTTGTTAATTATCTTAGGCACATACTTCTCAGATTCTGATAACAACGAGACAGCTTCTAAATGCAAAGCAAAATCTGTCTCTTTTGCGATACCGACACTCAAAGTATGGACATTTTGATTTCTTAAACAAAAAAGATCATTAAAAACTATAGGATGAAGTGGTTTACAAAACTCCAACATTTTTCTTGAGGGAGTATGAAGATGTCCCCCTTTATCAGTGGGACTTATTATGAAAACCCCAAGATCATGCTTATTAGCTAAATTAATAACCTTTGTATTTTCCTGATTAATGAAATACCAGTGCAAATTTACATAATCAAATAAGTTTGTTGATATGGCCTTTTCAATAAGTGAGGATTTTCCATGGGTTGAAAATCCAATAGATCCAATTAAATTTTCTTTTTGAAAATTCCTCAAAATATCAATGCAACCTCCATCTCGAATAGCCTGATGTAAATGTTCAGCAGTATTGATACCATGTATTGCTAACAAATCAATTTTTTTAACTTTTAATTTTTCAATGCTAGATAATACATCTCGCTCAAAAATTTCCGGATCACTATTTGGTGGAATCTTTGTTTGGATTATATTTGGGATTTTCTTAGTATTCTTAAAACACATCCCTAATTGCACCTCAGAAGTTCCATAGTACTTGGCGGTTTCTACATGACTTAAGCCATATTGTGTTGCAAGATCTAATATATTTTCTACTTTATTTTGTTCTTCGCATGAGACCTCAGAAAAATCTAATTGATCCCAACTTTTTTGAAATCTCATACCACCTAAAGATAAAACAGGAATCTTCAGATTGGTTCTACCAAATCTACGATATTGCATCTTTTGATATTAGTGCTTATTCATTCTCGGTGGCTTTCCAAATGTTTGAAACATATCTCTATCGAGACTATTCTCTAAATCATCTAATTCTTCAAATTTGACCCAATGAATACAATCAACAGGGCATGTATCTATTGCTTCTTGTATGACATCAGAACTATCTCCATCTTGCCTAATAGCTCGACTTCTACCATGAAATTCATCAACAGTGAAAGTGTTCGAAGCGACGTGAACACAGTACTGACAACCAATACACTTTGCTTCATCAACCCATACAGCTTTTTCGGCTAACTGACCACCTAAAACGGGCTCATAGCCTGTAATCTCAATATTTTCTTCAGTATTATGAAATGGATCCGTAAAATCCATATCTTGACATTAGTTTTCCCACTTGGTTAAGACCAATTCAATAGAACCATCATTTTTATTTTTTTGCTCTACAATTTGATATCCATCTTCTTGCGTTTTAGAAATGATTGTTTGGTAAGCATACATTTGTGTAACTTTTGAGATAAATCTTTCTACTGGAATCTCAAATTTCCATAGATCAAGGTCAGTAACTAATTCATATGCATTAGAATTGTTATCCCATTTAAATCCAACTTGGGTATCACCAGGTAAATTCATACTTATATCAACAGCTGTAAATTGACCTTTATATCCTTTTACAAACTTTTCTTCTTGATTAATACTATAGCCGAAATGATTTAAAGCTCTAATTAATGGCTCTACTTCTTTGAGCTGAGTTTTAATTGTACTAAAATGTGACATTAGATTCGTTATTTAATTGTGTTAAGTTTTCACTTTGATTAGAGATGAAAGCACCAGAAGTTTTATTTTTAACTGTTACTTTACCGAGAGCGTCTTCGAGATTTTTTGTGGCTTCATTGCATGATTTACCAGTAAATCCTTCAACAGTCTCTTCAACTCTTCCGTCTTGATGAATTTTGAATCTCAATGTTTTTTGAGGCATTAAATTCAAGTACTGAGTACTTTTACTTTATATAGAATAACGAAAATATTTTGTTTCAGTTGGTACAAGTTAATTAATTTTAATTTTTATATTGAATATCTGATAAATTAATTATTTATCTAGTGTTCTTATTAAAAAATTAAGAAATTTAGTTATAAAAACCTTGCATCCCCATTGAATCCAAGGCAGTTTTTGCTTCTTCCATAACGGATGGTTCTTTGTCGAAAAGAGCTATTTTAGTACATTCATCAACGAAACTTTCTTGAGATGAATTGTTTAATTTTTCATACAATCTACACAATGACCAGATGCAATTACTTCTCACTCCTGATTCATTATCTATTTTTAAACTTATTAAAAGTTGTTCTGCCGCCAATTGAGCATTTTCCAAAGAAACATTTCCGATTTCGGCTAATGAACTAGATGACCATAGCCTTACTGCTGCTACATCGTTCTTCAAAGCATTTATTAATGGCTTCAAAACAATTTGATTATCATAATTAGCTAAGCTCCATGCAGTCGCTCTTCTGACATAAGCATTATCGTCAGTCTCCAAAAGACTGACAAGTTTCTCAACCGCGCTAGGACATGGATTACGACCCAACGCATATACCACACTCATTCTTTCAACAGGACAAGGTTGATCAAGTAATGGTAATAAAAGGGGAAAAGATCTTGAATCCCTATATTCACAAAATATTCTTAAGCCCTGTATTCTTTCTTCTCTGTTACCTTTCAGCATTTTTAATGCTTCATTGCATTCTTGAGTAACATTTAAACCTTTTGGAAAAGAATCTTCGTCAATTTGTTCTAAAGGATCTATTTCAATTTCTAAGGCCAATTCTCTCGCTAAAACATCTGGATCAACAGCGATATCAAATAAGCTTTCATTATTAGGATCCTTATTTTTTGTCATTTTGAAAAAATAAAAATATTAATTTATAGGAGCAGGAGACATCATATCTCCTGGCAACCAAATTCTTGCACTAACTGCAAAAAAGGCAATGCCAAAAAGTGAAACGATAGCGAAAGGTAAAATTTTCGTCTTAATAAAACCCAAAGACTTAAGATTAATTAAAACAATAATAACCTGTTTAAGAGACTTTTAAGAAATTTTTATTAGATAAAATTATTTATTTTTTGCATTTTGTCTTAGCTGACCACATGCAGCATTTTTATCTAGACCTCTACTTTTTCTCAAGCTAACAGCGATGCCATTGTTAATAAGTCTAGATTGAAATAATTGGAGATTTTTTAAAGGGGTTCGTTTAAATTCAACCTCTTCAATTTGGTTATACTCTATTAAATTTACGTGACATTGAAAACCTTTTAGTAAATTACTCAATTCATAAGCATGTTCTGATTTATCATTCACCCCACTTAGCATTAGATATTCAAAGCTTACCCTTCGTCCAGTATCTCTTACGAATTTTTTACAATCTTCTATTATATTTTTAATCTCATAGTTTTTTGCACTAGGTATTATCATTTCTCTCGTTTTTTGGTTTGAAGCATGTAGGCTAATTGCTAAAGTAAATTGACATTTACCTAAAATTTGAAAAGACTTTACTGATAATTTATCTATCATTTTTGGAACAGCCACAGTACTTATAGTTATCTTTCTCTGACTGATTTGAAAATCCTCGTTTATAGATCTTATTGACAAAAGTAAGTCATCAATATTCAATAAGGGCTCGCCCATACCCATGAAAACAATATTGGTCACTTTTCTATTCATTTCATTTTCGATAAATAAAATTTGATCTAAAATTTCACTTGTTTTTAAAGATCTCCTCAAACCTTCCTTACCAGTTGCGCAAAATTTGCAGTCCATTGGACAACCAACTTGACTAGATAGACAAGCAGTTAGTCTTTTTTCAGTTGGTATGCCAACGCACTCAATACTTTCATTATCGCTCGTAGATAGTAACAACTTAAGAGTACCATCGTTAGCTAAGTTTCTTTCTTGAATACTTAGCTCACTTACTTTATAACCATCATCCTTTAACTTCTTCCTAAAATCTAAAGGTAGAACTTCTATTTGATCAATATTTTTCTTCTTATTTTTGTAGTTATAAATCCAACTATAGATTTGACGACCCCTAAAAGCAGCCTGACCGTAATCTAAAGCCACATTTTCTAAATCTTTAACACTACTTCCAAGAAGATTTTTCAAATTAAGTAGTCTTTATTTCAAAACTATTTTCACCATAACAGCAAACCATGTTTTAGAAAGAATTCTGTAAGAATAAGCGCAATAAAACCTATCATGGCCATTCTTCCATTAAGCCTTTCATTATACAAATGGAATCCGTAACGAGGTAATTTTCTTTTGGGTACAATCTCTGGCTTAATCATTGCTTACAAATTTAAAAATCATTCTAGTCGCTAAAAATAATAATAAGTCATATTTATTCATCAGACAGAAGGCCCTCCTCCTGCAATCCCTCCAATGCAGCAGGATCTGGTAATTGATCTTCAGAAAATTGATTTTCAGCATTAGGCCTTGCGAAAGCCGCAAAATTACTCGAAGAAGGATCTATTCCATGTCGATTTCTCGTTGTCTCCAAATCTTCATCACTAGGATCATCAAGAATTGCAGTAGAGCTCACGGTAGGTGATTGTGGCATGTCAACTGTATAATCTGGCCTTAAGTTCTGTGCTCTTCTGTATCCACCAGATTCTTCTGCAAGGATATCGGGATGAGGACCAGCCTCTGAGGATAATTCCTCCACAAAACCACTAAAACCAGTACCTGCAGGTATTAGTCTACCGATGATAACATTTTCTTTTAAACCTCTTAACCAATCAGATTTACCTTCGATTGCAGCTTCTGTCAGAACCCGCGTTGTTTCTTGGAACGATGCTGCTGAAATAAAACTATCTGTATTAAGAGAAGCTTTAGTAATACCCAACAAAACAGGAGTAAATTCTGCTGGAGCTCCTCCTGTAACTGCCATTGCTTGGTTTGTATCTTCAACTTGCCTCAACTCTATGAGTTCACCAGGCAAAAGAGTAGTATCCCCAGCATCTTCTATACGTACTTTACTTGTCATTTGTCTAACAATAACTTCAATATGCTTATCATCGATTGCTACTCCCTGTGACTTATAAACATTCTGCACCTCACCGACCATACTTCTTTGAAGTTTTGATATGGATTCCCGAGCTGCATCTATGAGGGGTTTTTGATCTTTCAAATCATTGAAATAGCAATCTAATAGTTCATGCGGATTAATTGGACCATCAGTTAAAGATTCTCCGCCTGCAACTTGTTGTCCATCGCTAACCATTATATTTTTTCCAATTAATAATTGATATTCATTAACCAAATCATCTTTTTCAATAACCGATAAAGAAACTGATTCTTCATCATTACCTTGTTTAATCTGAACAATTCCAGATTTTTTACATAGAATTGCAGAATCTCTGGGTCTCCTAGCTTCTAATAACTCTTCAATACGGGGCAATCCTTGTACGATATCTCCAGTTTTCTGCCTCTCAAAAACAAGTAAAGCTAAACCATCTCCCCTAAGAACTAAATCTCCGTCTTTGACATGTAAAACTGAATCAGGAGAAACCATATAAGGCCTACCAAGTCTTAAGGTTACTGAACTATTAGAAATTTCCTCTATTTCTCCACATGAAGTTGATTTTACAGACTTACTAATAGGATCACCATCAACTAGACGATCACCAACTTTAACTACTGCTTTATCACTTATTTTGATTTTAATTTTATCTTCTTCTCTTTCAACAATTAACCTTCTTATAGGCTCATCGTCAACGTTTGGTAATTGAACCATTCCCTTCTCTTTACAAAGAATTTGAGTAGTAGCTATTACATCTCCTGCTTTTACTTCTTGGTTATTTTTGACTTGCAGTTCTGTATGTGTTGAGCCATGACTGGAATCAGATATAGTATCTCTTCTTACAAGAATAGATTCTAATATTACTAAATTTAATCTATTGATGGACTCGTCATTCTTATCTTTAATCGACTCGGCGTCAATAGTCATTTGAGGAGTAGCATCAAAGCTTTCAATACTTAAATGTGTTCTAAGTAATTCAACTCCTTCAACTGACTTTATCAATTCACCGTCTTTATAGGTAAGTCTTTGGATAGCTTTTAAGCCTAAATGGGGTCCTTTTTCCTGCTTAACATGTGATAGTTCAGGTAATTCCGCTTGGTCAGGAATAGTAAATTCTTCAACAGTTCTTAATAACAAGCCTCGACATTTTGCTGTTTCTAATTTTTGAACAAATAGAATTTCTGTATTATCAACGCCATCTAAAATCTTCTCGCCAGGATTTACAAGATTTCCTTCTTCTGTAAATCTATTCAAAACTTCTTCATCATTACACTCATGAAAAGTTCCATTTCTCACAGTTATTTCGCGAAGAATATCATTTTTTTGCGTAACAGTGACAATTCCTGATGTTTGACTAAAAATATCTTTGACAACTTCTGTTCCAGCTTCAATCCATTTCATATCTTCGATCATTAGAAGAGATATATCCTTGTTGATTTCATGTGTCTCTTGAGGTATCCAAAGCAACGTTCCTCCTTGACTCACTTCAAAACCATTTTTTGATGATCTTGCTTTTTTAACACTTAATCCCGGTGCATATTTTACTAGACCACCAGTTTTTGTTCGGAACCTTTCATCAGTTAAATCTGCTATTACCTCACCACTACTTATTTTACTTCCTGGGGAAATATTTAAACGATAAGAAGTGCCATCACTTGATTCCAAATTATATATTTGACCTGAGTGAGTAGATTCTTCAATTAATTTAAAATTAGTTAAAGCCATTGAAGTAGTAACAATCTGAACTTCTCTTGAATCTCCTATGGATTCTCTTAAACGAACTTGTCCGCCAAACTCACTTGATTGACTTGCTTCTGCCAAAACAGTTCCTTGATCTACAGATTTTCCAGATGAAATAACAGGTCTTGCGTTAGGAGGCAAGTTATAAACATCTCCAGCTAAAACCCACAATCTTCCTAATCTTTGAGCTTTTAAGGTGATATTACCCTGCCTATCTGTAACCTCCTTGGGTTGAATAACCTTGTCGTACCTAACTTGACCTGCCAAATCACAGATAACATCTTTAGTTGCTTTTTCAACACTCTTTTTCACTGCTCCAGCAGTAATCTGAGCAACAGTTATATCAGAATTAATTTCTTCACCATCATCTACAAATAAAAGCGATCCGCTAGAAACTTCAATTTTTTGGGCTTTGCCAGAATTATTTCCTTGAGGATTTATCTTTAGTATAAAATCAACTTCTGCTTGTTTAGCTTCTACGCCATGTGGAGTCCTATACCCTCTGACCTTTGCTTTTGAACTAAATTCAACTCTACCAGAAATTTTTGATCTTACTACGCCACTTTCAGCAGTTGATACACCTCCAGTATGGAAAGTTCTCATTGTCAATTGAGTTCCTGGCTCACCAATAGATTGAGCAGCGATAATTCCCACTGCCTCGCCTAAATCAACCAAATGATTATGAGCCAACGCCCATCCGTAACACCTTCTGCAAACCGATCTATTAGCTTCACATGTTAATGGGGATCTTATTTTTATATTATTAATAGATGCTTTCTCAATTTCTCCTGATAATGCAGGATCTATTGCAGTATTTTGAGGAATAATAAGGTTTCCTTCAGCATCTAAAATATCCTCAGCAGCAAGTCTACCCAGAAGCCTGGCTCCAAATTTACCATCTTCAGCTTCAACCACTATTGATCGTTTTGTTCCACAATCTTCTTCTCTAACAATTACATCTTGGGCGACATCAACTAATCTTCGAGTCAAGTAACCAGAATCGGCAGTTCTTAAGGCAGTATCCACCAAACCTTTCCTTGCTCCGTAAGAAGAAATTACATACTCAGTAACTGTGAGTCCTTCTCTAAAATTAGTTCTTATTGGCAGGTCAATGATCTCACCTTGAGGATTAGCCATCAATCCCCTCATACCAACAAGTTGTCTTACCTGAGACATATTACCCCTTGCTCCTGAGTTAGCCATCATCCAAACAGAATTTAGAGGATCATTTTGATTGAAATTATTCTTGACAGCATCTACTAATCTTTCATTAGTTTCAGTCCAAGTATCTATAACTTTTGTGTGCCTTTCAACTTCTGTAATTTCACCAAGTCTATAGCATTCTTCCGTAGCAGATATTTGCTCTTCAGCTTGCCCTATTAAATCTTGTTTAGCTTCAGGAACTTTCAAGTCATCTACTGAAATAGAGACAGCAGCTTGGGTAGCATATTTAAATCCTAAGTCCTTTAGATTGTCAGCCATGGCTGAAGTTATAGCAGTTCCATGAGTTTTGTAAGCCCAAGAGACTAAATTTTTTAAAGCTTTCTTATCAACCACCTTATTCTTAAATGATGGAGGGGTTTTAGCGAGAGCAGGCATTGTAACTGGATTGTTCTTTTTTGAGTTTTTAGTAGTTTTTCGTACTCTGGATGTTTTTTTAGGTTTAGATGATGTCATAATTGTTAAATAAATAAAAAATAGCTTTAAAAGATTACGTTTTAGATACAGAATCTATGATCGTATAGTTCATAACTACTCTCCCAACAGTTGTAAGGACAAATCTGCTTATTAAATTATCATCAGAATCAAATCTGTCCCTTCTTAAATTCCAGATTTCTAATCTTGAACCATCGTCTAGCTTTTGAGTTTTTTGTGGGCTACGCATTTCATCTTCATCTTCTACTTCTCCATTAAATCTAACCCAAACCCATTCGTGTAGGCTGAGTCTTTTATCTTCAAAAGCAAAAATAACATCTTCTAATGAAGCAAAAGTAGTCTTATTAACACCGAATTCTGGTTTTTGATAATTCGGTTGCAAAGCCGTCAGATAATAAGATCCCAAAACCATATCTTGTGATGGAGTAACTATTGGTTCCCCAGTAGCAGGAGAAAGAATATTATTACTGGCTAGCATAAGCATTCGAGCCTCAGTTTGTGCCTCTAAAGCTAAAGGAACATGAACTGCCATTTGATCTCCATCAAAGTCAGCATTGAATGCAGGACAAACTAAAGGATGAAGTTGTATTGCTCTGCCTCCAACTAATTTCGGTTCAAAAGCTTGAATTCCTAAACGATGCAGCGTAGGAGCCCTATTTAAAAGAATTGGATGGCCTTCGATAACTTCCTGAAGTACCTGCATAACTTCGTCATCGGCTTTTTGTATTAATTTTTTTGCAGCTTTAATATTATTCACAATATTTTGTCGTATTAATCTATGAATTACAAAAGGTTGAAAGAGCTCTATCGCCATTTCTTTTGGGAGACCACACTGATGCATTTTTAATTTCGGACCTACAACTATTACTGATCTTCCTGAATAGTCAACACGCTTTCCAAGAAGATTCTGTCTAAATCTTCCTTGTTTTCCCTCAATTATGTCACTTAATGACTTAAGAGCTCTATTATTTGCTCCAACAACAGTCCTTCCTCTCCTTCCATTATCTATAAGGGCATCTACAGCCTCCTGAAGCATTCTTTTTTCATTTCTTACGATAATTTCAGGAGCTAAAATCTCTTGAAGCCTAGCTAATCTATTATTTCTGTTTATAACTCTTCTATATAAGTCGTTTAAATCTGAAGTTGCAAATCTTCCCCCATCAAGTTGAACCATAGGTCTAAGATCAGGAGGTATAACTGGAATTGCATCTAAAACCATCCATTCTGGTTTTGCATTAGTTGCAATGAAATTATCAATAACTCTTATCCTTTTGATAAGTTTTGCCCTCTTTTGCCCTTTGCTATTAGTAATTTCTTCTCTAAGCTCTTCAGCAACCTGATTTAAATCAAGGTCCTCGAGTAACTGCTTAAGTGCCTCAGCACCAATTCCAACAAAAGGTTCATTTTCAATAGTTGAATCTTCAGCATAAATTTCATCTTCAATTTCCAGCCACTCATCCTCAGTGAGTAATTGCTTATATTTGAGTTCTTTATGATCACCTGGGTCTAAAACGACATAACAATTAAAATAAACTATTTGTTCTACATCCCTAAGTGGAATATCCAATAGTATTGCAACGTAACTAGGAATTCCTTTCAAATACCAAACATGGGAGACTGGCGCAGCAAGTTTTATATAGCCCATCCTATGTCTTCTGACTCTACTTTCAGTTACTTCAACACCACATCTCTCACAAACAATGCCGCGATGTCTTACTCTTTTGTACTTTCCACAATGGCATTCCCAATCTTTAGATGGCCCAAAAATCTTTTCACAAAACAGTCCATCCATTTCTGGTTTAAGTGTCCTGTAATTGATAGTTTCAGGTTTCGTAACTTCACCAACTACTTGTCCATTGGGCAACGTCCTCTGACCCCAATCCATTATTCTCTGTGGAGAAGCTATTGAAATTTTGACGTAATCAAAGTGATTTTCAGTTCTTAAGTTGCTGTTTGTCATTTTTGGCGAATTTAAATTATAAAAGTTTTAATTAAGTATTTAATCTTCCTCATATTCTGAGGTTCCGAGTGATTCGTAAGTCGGCCTTGATGGAGTATTCCTTCTAGGATTTATATCTTGCATTAAATCAACCTCTTTTCCTTCATCAGTATAAACGCCTATATCCAAGCCCAGAGACTGTAATTCTCTCATAAGAACTTTAAATGACTCTGGAGTACCAGGCCTTGGGATAGGTTTACCTTTCACAATTGCATTAAGTGCTTCATTTCTTCCTTGCATGTCATCAGATTTAACTGTTAACAATTCCTGAAGGGTATAAGCTGCTCCATAAGCTTCAAGAGCCCAAACCTCCATTTCTCCAAGCCTTTGTCCACCTTGCTGAGCTTTACCACCCAATGGTTGCTGTGTAACCAAAGAGTAAGGTCCAGTAGATCTAGCATGAATTTTATCATCCACCAAATGGACTAATTTGAGGAAATGAGAGTATCCGACAGCAACTGGCTGATCGAAGGGTTCACCTGTTCTACCATCTTTAAGTAATAACTTTCCAGGATCTTTAGGATTGTAAACCCATGCCTTACCTGGCTGTTTTGCCGCTTCCTCTAAAAATGCTTGAACAGTTTGATGTGATTTTTCGGCTCCATACATTTCATCGAATGGAACAACTTTAACCCGGCAATTTAAGTTGGAGGCTGCCCAGCCCATCAATAATTCAAAAACTTGACCTACATTCATCCTACTTGGTACTCCTAAAGGATTAAGAACTATGTCTACAGGCGTTCCATCAGGTAAATAAGGCATATCTTCTCTTGGTAAGATTCTGCTAATTATTCCTTTATTTCCATGCCTCCCAGCCATTTTGTCACCTACTTGAATTTTCCTTCTCTGAGCTACATAAACTCTAACCACCATGTTAGCTCCTGGAGGTAATTCATCACCTTGTTCTCTAGTATAAATGCGAACATCTAAAACCCTCCCCTTTTCAGTTTTAGGTACCCTGAGGGAATTGTCTCTCACATCTCGAGCCTTTTCACCGAAAATAGCTCTTAACAGTTTTTCTTCAGGTGGTTGGTCTGATTCCCCTTTAGGAGTTACTTTTCCTACAAGAATATCTCCACTCTCGACAAAAGCACCAATCCTAATGATTCCCATCTCATCAAGATTATTCAAGCTTTCTTCCGAGATATTGGGAATCTCTCTCGTTATTTCTTCAGGTCCTAGCTTCGTTTGTCTTGCTTCAATTTCATATTTTTCAATATGTACTGAAGTATATAAATCATCAGTTACCATCTTCTCGCTCACAAGTATTGCATCTTCGTAGTTGTATCCCTCCCATGGCATATAAGCAATTAAAACATTTTGACCAAGGGCTATTTCCCCTCCTTCACATGCGGATCCATCTGCTAAAACCTGCCCAGATATGACTTTATCTCCAATTTTCACTATAGGTCTTTGGTTGAGGCAAGTATCTTGATTTGATCTTTGATATTTCTGAAGATAGTGAAAATGTTCAATACCATGCTCATCTTTAACGATAATCTCGTTAGCGTCTACGTAAGATACAATTCCATTAACTTTTGTTATGGGAACCATCCCTGAATCTCTAGCAACTTGAGATTCTAAACCTGTACCAACCAAAGGTCGTTCTGGCCTGAGCAATGGAACGGCTTGGCGTTGCATATTTGATCCCATGAGAGCTCTATTTGCATCATCATGTTCCAAGAATGGAATTAGTGAAGTGGCAACTGAAATTACCTGAACCGGAGATAGCTGAACGTAATCAACTTGATGAGGAGGGACTTTTTCAAAATCTTGTCTGTATCTTACTGGTATTAATTTTGCAATTATATTACCGTCCTTGTCAGTAGCGACGTCTCCAGGAGCCACCCTACACTCATCTTCTAAATCAGCAGAAAGATAAACAGGATTACCTACTTTATTAACTTTACCGTTATTAACTTTCCAAAAAGGTGTTTCAATAAAACCATATTCATTAACTCTCGCGTGGGTAGCTAAAGAATTAATAAGTCCCGCATTAGGACCTTCAGGAGTCTCAATAGGGCATAATCTTCCATAATGTGAAGGGTGTATATCTCTCACTGCAAATCCTGCTCTTTCTCGAGTTAAACCTCCTGGTCCCAATGCTGAGATTCTTCTCTTATGTGTTAATTCAGCCAGAGGATTGGTTTGATCCATGAACTGGCTTAATTGACTGGAGCCAAAAAATTCCTTTATTGCAGCAACCAAAGGTTTGGGATTAACTAGTTGAGCTGGAGTTAGAGAATCTGTTTCTCCTACAGTCATTCTTTCTTTAATAATTCTCTCTAAACGATTAAGTCCAACCCTTACTTGATTTTGAAGAAGTTCTCCCACAGATCTAACCCTTCGATTACCAAGGTGGTCAATATCATCCAAACTAGCGCCGCCAATATCCAATTCTAAATTAATTAAATAATCAATTGTAGAAAGAACATCTTCATGGGTTAGTGTTCTCACATCGTCTGGGACGGTAAGTCTCAATTTTTTATTTATTTTATATCTACCAACTCGGCCTAAATCATATCTTTTGGGATCAAAAAATCTACTGTGTAATAACTGTTGTCCGCCAGAAACGGAGGGTGGTTCACCAGGACGTAGCTTTTTGTAGAGCTCAAGTAATGCCTGATCTTCTGAATTTATACCCTCGTCATTAGCTGACTCAATTGAGTTTTGATAAAACTCGGGATGCCTAAGTTTATCTACCACATCATTATCTGAAAGACCCATCGCTCTCATAAGAACATGAGCATTGATTTTTCTTGTTTTATCAACTCTCACATAAAGTAAATTATTTTTGTCAGTCTCAAATTTTAACCATGCTCCTCTATTTGGGATAACGCTAGCGTTGTAGGTTCTTCGACCATTTTTATCTAGTTCATCTTTGAAATATACTCCAGGACTTCGGACAATTTGATTAACAATAACTCTTTCCGCACCATTAATGATGAAAGTTCCTCTTTCAGTCATTAATGGTAATTCGCCAATAAATACTTCTTGTTCTTTAATTTCCCCTGTCTCTTTATTAATTAACCTGCAAGTTACATACATCTGAGATGCAAATGTAGCATCTCTTCTTTTGGCTTCCTCAACATCATGTCTAGGTCTTTTTAACCTGTATTCTTCACCGATAAAATGTAGTTCTAATTTACCTGTGTAATCAGAAATGGGGGAGAAATTTTGTAGTTCTTCTATTAAACCCTTTTCCAAAAACCATTTAAAGCTTGCTCTTTGTACTTCAACTAAATCTGGTAGATAAGTAGCTGTTTTTGCTACCTGTAAAGCGCTACTGCTCATCCAAGAAACCTGCGATTTTGTGAGATTTACTATTTACTTTTAATTTACTCATTAATTAGTTTTTTAACTTTTAAATTGAAATGAGATCAAGCATTAAATCTCGATTTCAACAAAAAAACAATCTTAAAAAGAAGAATTAAATTTTGTTTAATACTAATAAATCATTAACTGTTTAAGTTAAAGTCAAAAAAATTAAGAAAAATTTCCAGTAATTTCTAATTTTAGCAGCTTCCGCGTCAATTTAACAAGTCAAATTTAAACAAATCTTCAGCATTCTTAGAAGACTCTTTAGCAATTGTGGTTAATTCCGTGGATCTTAAATCTGCCATAAAATTTGCAACATTTTCAACAAATGCAGGTTCATTTCTTTTACCCCTATGAGGGACAGGAGCTAAAAATGGTGAGTCAGTTTCAATTAAGTATTTATCATTTGGAACTATTTTGGCGCACTCATGAATTTCATATGCTTTCGGGAAAGTTACTATTCCACTAAAACTGATGTAAAATCCAAGATCTAAGAATTGCTTCATTTCATCAGGGGTTCCCGTCCAACAATGAAGCACTCCATCAGGACATTTTCCTTTTTTAGAAAGATCACTACATATCTCAATCATTTCATTTGCAGCATCTCTGCAATGGATAATTACAGGCAATTTAAGTTCGTAAGCTAACTCCATTTGAGGAATAAGTGCATCTATTTGCTGAGTTTTATCTTCATTTTTAAAAAAATCTAAGCCTAATTCCCCAATAGCAACAACTCTTCTATCTTCTTGAGCTGCCTTCCTTATAAGAGATTTTGAACTTTGTTCCCATTTTTTTGCTTCTAGCGGATGCAAACCAACTGAATAAAAAATTTCATTAAATTCGGTAGATATTTTTTTCAACTTTGGAATTTCTGTTAATTCGCAACAAGCATGAACTAATTTTTTTACACCCCTTGAACGCAATCTTAAAACAACATCTTCAAGATCTTTCTCAAAATTTTCAAATATTAAATGACAGTGAGAATCTATGAGTTCAATATCGCTCATAATTATGATCTACCTTTTAATTTTTCGTAAGAGTAGTTTTTACAAAATTGTTAATTTTCGATTTTCTATTAGCCCCATTGTTTTTGTGAAGAACATTTTTTTTAACTGCTTTATCTATTAAACTAAAAGCTTTGTTAAGGCTTGTTTTGACTAAATTTTTATTTTCCTCATTTGGGTCTTTTTTATATTTTTCACAATTTTCCAAAGTTTTTTTCGTCAAAGTTCTTACTGTAGATTTGTATGATTTATTGATTAAACGATTTCTTTCGGCAATTTGGATTCTCTTTTTTGCAGATTTGTTATTGGCCACAGAAAATTTATTAATAGAAGATTTTAATCATAACAAATAGATCGACTACTAATCAATCATATATAATTTAAAGAGTTATTAAATTGGTCCAGAGCCTTATAAATTTGAAAAAATTAAGAACATGAAGATCATTAATAATAAAGAAGAGGCTATCCAAGAATTAAAAAGGATTTCTACTCGAACTAACTCAGAAAACAATAACAAAATAAATGAGATAGTCGAAGAAATTCTGCTAGGGGTTAAAAATTATGGAGATATAGCAGTGGAAAAATATACAAAAAAATTTGATGGTTTCGACCCTGACCCTATGCAAGTGAGTGCGGATCAAATAAAGAATGCATGGGATGAAATTGATAACAATTTGAAGCGCTCACTTGAGGCGGCTCATAAAAGAATTCAAAAATTCCATGAAAAAGAAATTCCTCAATCTTTCACTATCAAAGGTGAACATGGTGATATAGTCCAAAGAATATGGAGACCAGTTAAAAATGCAGGTATTTATATTCCTGGAGGTAGAGCAGCTTATCCAAGTACAGTATTAATGAATGCAATACCTGCAAAAGTAGCAGGAGTTGAAGAAATTATAATGGTATCTCCTGGGAATAAAGGAGGGGAAATAAACAAAACTGTTTTAGCTGCAGCTCACTTATCAGGTATCAACAAAGTATTTAGAATTGGAGGGGCTCAAGCAATTGGTGCTTTAGCATTTGGCACAAATCAAATCAATAAAGTCGATGTTATTTCAGGTCCAGGGAATATCTATGTTACAACCGCAAAAAAACTAATTTATGGCTCTACAGGGATTGATTCTTTAGCTGGTCCAAGTGAAATATTAATCATTGCAGATGAAACAGCTCAAAGCACTCATATAGCATCTGATCTACTAGCACAAGCAGAACATGATCCTTTAGCTTCATCAATACTTCTAACTACATCAAAGAACCAGGCAAAAGAAGTTTTAGAAGAACTCTATAAAAAAATAGATAATCATCCAAGAAAAGAAATCTGCATGCAATCAATAAAAAATTGGGGTTTAATTGTGATTTGCGAGAATTATGAATCGTGTGTTGAACTAAGCAATAACTTTGCCCCTGAACATCTAGAAATTCTTAGTACAGATCCAAAAAAAATTCTTGCAAGTATAGAGAATGCAGGAGCGATATTTTTAGGAAAATGGACCCCAGAAGCTGTTGGAGATTATCTTGCTGGACCAAATCATACATTACCAACTTCAGGAAATTCTAGATTTAGTGGTTCTTTGGGAGTTGAAACTTTTATGAAAAATACTTCAATAATAGAATTTAATGAAGAAAGTTTAAAAATTAATAGCCTTGATATTATTAATCTTGCTAACAGTGAGGGCTTACATAGCCACGCTAACTCAGTAAAGATAAGATTCGAAGATTAGCTAACTCTTGAGGGTGAGTAAACTAGTGGCGTGTCGTTTTCGATTTTACCAACTAATACTTTGTCTGTAAGATCAACGAATAATCCATTTTCTAATACTCCTGGAATATTATTAATCGTCATTTCAATATCTTTTGGATTCTTAATACCATCATTAAATAATACATCTAGGATAAGGTTGCCTTGGTCAGTAACAACTGGGCCAGCTTTTCTAGTAGCCATTCTTAAAGAAGAACTGCCATTCATTTCTGAAATCACTTCCTGAACTTGCTTCCAAGAATTTGGAAGAATTTCTACCGGTAAAGGGAAAGATTGATTTAGATTTTGCACAAGTTTAGTCTCATCAACAACAATCAACAATTGATCAGCTTTAGATGCCACTAACTTTTCTCTAACATGACATGCTCCTCCTCCTTTTATTAATTGGAATCCAGGATCAACTTCATCTGCTCCATCAATCGCTAAATCTATTTGAGATACAGAAGCTAAATCGATAAGAGGGATATCCAGTTCTAACGCTAAAACTTCTGATTGAAAAGAAGTTGCCACACCTCTTATATTTTGAAGTTTTCCAGAACGAATTTCATCCGCAAGGCTTTTTATCATTAACGCAGCTGTAGATCCAGATCCTAATCCGAGTATCATGTCACTCTTTACTTCCCTTATTGCTGCATCAGCAACTGCTTGTTTCATTTGAGTTTGTGAATCCAAAATCTTTTTCTCTAATGGTTATAGATTATTAAATTTCAATGGGTGCTTTATGTCAAACCTGGAAGAGGTTCTGGTTTGATATTTATCTGTATCTCTTTATTATCTCTCAAAACATTTAAAAGGAAAACTTTTCCTATCTGAGCTTTTTCTACTTCATCCAGTAAAGCTTTAGGTTCTTTTATAGAAATATTTTCGGCTGCTATTACAAGATCGCCTCTTCTTAAACCAGCTTTTTCAGCAGGACTATTAGGTATTATTGATTGAATTAGAGCTCCATCTCTTTCAGGTAATTGAACAAGCGAATTGGGGTCTCGATTATGTTCTTTAGCAATTCTAGGATTTAAAGAAATCAATTGTACCCCTAAATATGGATGAATAACTTCTCCTTTTTTAAGAAGCTGATCAGAAACACTTTTAGCTAGATTGATAGGAATCGCAAAACCTAAACCAGCCCCTGGGCCACTTCTTACTAATGTATTAATTCCAATTACCTCACCATTGGAATTAATAAGTGGTCCGCCAGAATTTCCTGGATTTATTGCCGCATCAGTCTGAATAAGATCCAGCCTTTTATCTGAAAATCCTAAACTATTAATATCTCTATGTAAGCTGCTCACAATTCCCAAGGTAACTGTTTTTTCAAGACCATAGGGAGTACCAAGAGCTATTGCCCAATCGCCAACTTCAAGATCTTCAGAATTTCCAAGTGGAGCAAAACCAGAATAAGAATCTTTATCAATTTTTACTAAAGCTAAATCAGTTACTGAATCTGTGCCCAAAACTTGACCATCACAAATAGATCCATCTGCCAAAGTAACTGAAACATCATCGACTCTTTCTACGACATGAGCATTTGTAAGAACCAAGCCATTCTCGTTAATAATCACTCCAGAGCCTTGTCCCCTCTCTTTTTCAGGAGTAATTCCTTGCTCGCCAAGTAAATCTCTTAATAATGGATCAAGTAAAGTAGGATCAAATTGTTGTCTTTCTACCAAGCGCTCAGTATCAATTTTTACAACTGCAGGGCCAACATTTTTCACTGCGGATGATACGAAATTATGACTTTCAAAAGAAGTTAAAGCTAAAACTTCAGCATTTTGAGAGAAATTAAGTAAATGAAAACAAATAATAATGAATATTTGGATTAAATTAACAAATTTAATCTTGAGATACCTCATTTAATTAGTGGCTTTGTGTTTATTTGATAAATCTAATTGACGAAAAATATTATTGTTGTTTTTTTGTTTACATCCATAAAATACAAATTTTTAAATTTTTCTATAGAAAAAACTTCTTTATGTGTGAAAATAAATTTTAGATAAATTTCTAAATAAGTTTGGATAAAGAGAAAATAAGTAAAATAGAAGCACTATTAGAAAAAGTTGCTAGTGAATTTAATTTAGAAATATACGGTTTAAATATAAAAACTAATCAAAATCCATTTATTATTGAAATAATCATAAAAAAAACTAATGGAGATGACATTTCCTTAGATGATTGTGCGCTATTTAATGCCCCAGCATCTGATGAAATAGAAAAATCAAATCTTTTAAATTGTTCATATGTGTTAGAAATTAGTAGTCAAGGGGTCAGTGATGAATTAACCTCAGAAAGAGACTTCAAAACTTTTAAGGGTTTTCCAGTTAATGTTGAGTTAAACCAAAAGAATTCAAAAATAAAATTCCTAAGTGGTTTACTTTATGAAAAGTCTAATGATTATTTAGCCATTAACATTAAAGGTAGGATAAAGAAAATCCCTTTCGATGAAGTATTAAAAATTAGTCTTTGTACCTTAAAAGATTAATTATTTTTCAACCATTATTCAATTCTCCCATCATAGATGGCATTAGTTATTCTCCCAGGTTTAAACAATCTTATTGAAGACATTAGTGAGGAAAAAAAGTTACCTCCTAATATCGTTGAAGCGGCCCTGCGCGAAGCTTTGTTAAAGGGATACGAAAAATATAGAAAAACTTTTTACATTGGAGTTAATGAAGATCCATTTGATGAAGAATACTTTAGTAATTTTGATGTTGGACTAGATCTAGATGAAGAGGGTTATAGGATCTTATCAAGTAAAATAATTGTAGAAGAAGTTGAAAGCGAAGATCATCAAATATCTTTAGTAGAAGTTAAACAAGTAGCTGATGATGCTCAAATAGGTGACACGGTTGTTTTAGACGTTACTCCAGAAAAAGAGGATTTTGGACGAATGGCTGCTTCAACAACAAAGCAAGTTTTAGCCCAAAAATTAAGAGATCAACAAAGAAAAATGATCCAAGAAGAGTTTGCAGATTTGGAAGACCCTGTTTTAACTGCAAGAGTTATAAGATTTGAAAGACAATCAGTAATAATGGGAGTTAGTTCTGGGATTGGTAGACCTGAAGTAGAGGCCGAACTTCCTAAAAGAGATCAATTACCAAATGATAATTATAGAGCTAATGCAACTTTCAAAGTATTCTTAAAAGAAGTCAGCGAAATAGCCAGAAAAGGACCACAACTTTTTGTAAGCAGAGCAAATGCTGGATTAGTCGTTTATTTATTTGAAAATGAAGTCCCGGAAATTCAAGAAGGCACAGTGAAAATTGTTGCCGTTTCAAGAGAAGCAAATCCTCCTTCAAGAGCTGTTGGGCCAAGAACAAAAGTAGCTGTTGATAGTGTCGAACAAGAAGTAGATCCTGTAGGTGCTTGTATTGGAGCGAGAGGGGCAAGAATCCAACAAGTAGTAAATGAATTAAGAGGAGAAAAAATTGATGTTATTAAATGGTCATCTGATCCAATACAGTATATTTTGAACTCTTTAAGTCCTGCGAAAGTCGATCTTGTAAGACTTGTTGACCCAGAAGGTCAACACGCGCATGTACTAGTTCCTCCCGATCAACTGAGTCTCGCAATAGGTAGAGAAGGACAAAATGTAAGACTTGCAGCAAGATTAACTGGTTGGAAGATTGATGTTAAAAACTCACATGAATACGATCAGGAAGCAGAAGATGCTGCAGTCTCTGAATTAATCATTCAAAGGGAGGATGAAGAGAATCTCCAGCGAGAAGCTGAGCTTAGATTAGAAGCAGAACAAGCTGAGCGTGCTGCGGAAGATGCAAGATTAAGAGAGCTTTATCCTCTACCTGAAGATGATGATGAATATGAACAAGAAACATATGAAGAAGAGACCTACTCAGATGGTGATCAATTAGAGGCTGTTCAAGATGGTGAAATGTCCGCTAAAGAGGAGAGAAAACGGTGATAGGTCAAACCCCTGTTTTGCGTATATGCATTTCATGTAGAAAAACATATGACAGGAAACATCTTATAAAGATTACTAAAGATCATAAGCAAGGTATTATGTTTCAAAAAGGTATGGGGCGATCAGCCTACATTTGCAAGTCAAAAAAATGTTACTCAGATTCCAAGATCAAAAAAAAGCTTCAAAAAGCTTTAAAAACATCTTTAGAACCTGAATTTTTTGATATTTTGATAAAGAAATTACAAGCTACAATGACTATCCCAATTAGGGAATATAATTAAATTAAATCCTCTTTAAATTTCAAAAAGAGTACAAATCAGATTAAATGACTATCAGCGATAAAATCAGAATTTATGAACTTTCCAGAGACTTAAATCTGGACAATAAAGATATATTGGATGCTGCTCAAAAACTTTCAATTTCAGTAAAAAGCCATAGCAGTTCAATTAGTGCAGAGGAAGCAAAAAAAATAAAAAATCTTATTAATGAAAAAAATTCAGATAAAAAAATACTCTCCATTAAGAAACCTTCAATTAAAAAAGATAATTACAAACAAAACAAAGGAGAAGAATCTTCTTTTATCTCCTCTATGAAAGAGAGACCACTTAATAAAGATAATTCAAACAAAAAGCCATTATTAATAAAACCTAATAATAAACCTGAGAGTCTTAAAAGAATTTCAAATCAACCTAAAAATCTCAATAAACCAGTAATTACTAACAGTTCACAATCTCAAGGTAAACTTACAAATCAAAATATTAATATTCAAACTTCACAAAATCTCAACCAAGATAAAAAAAATCTCCGAAATAAAACAACCTCACCTGTAAAAAGTCCCGCAAAACCCCCTATCCCTATTCAATTAATTGCTAAGCCGAAAAATATTAATAACAATATTAAATCCAATCAATCTTCCCAGAACATCTACAGTTCAGGGGGGAAAAGACAAATATCAAACAAGCCTAACCAAAATTCCAACCAATCTAAAACAAAAAATATTAATAACAGAACTTCTCCCCCTGAGCTCGTAGGAGCTCCAATTCGAAGGAGCGGACCTAATCAACAAAATAAAAAGCAAAACATTTCTTTTAAACAAACTATCCCAAATATACCTGGTACGCCTAACAGAACTGGCATACCCAATAATAGGCCTGGATTAAGAAATAAACCATCAAATCAAGGCAGACCTGGATCTTTCAATAGACAAGCCAATCCAATTAGGCCTGGAGCTCCCAACAGACCTGGCATGCCCAATAGGACTGGTTCTAAATTCAATGGTCAAAAGTCACCTGGAATTAGAAAACCAGTATCACCTAATGAACTCTTACAACTTCAAAAAACCAACAAATCTGAAGATAAAAAACAAGTTACAAAGAATAATGAAAAACAAAATATTGATATAACGAAACAGAAAGCGAAAGCTCCAAATATTCGTCCACATAATGCCCCTAATTCAAAAAAACCACCTCATAGAACATTTTCAAATAGTTCTAAAAAACCAGGAAAGACAGACTGGGACGATAGCGCAAAACTTGAAGCATTAAGAAGCAAAAATACCCAAAAGCAAAGACAGAAAGTTCATATTATCGGTGAGAATGATGATACATTAACATCTGAGACTAGTGGATATTCAGGCGAAAAGATCTCAATCTTATCAGCTAGTTTGGCTCGTCCAAAGAAAGAAAAATCTGATGAATCCAAATCTCAAAAAACTATAAAACAATTTAAAAAGAAGAAAAAAGAAACTACTAGGCAAAGGCAGAAAAGAAGAGCTATGGAGTTAAAGGCTGCCAAAGAAGCTAAACAAGTTAGGCCTGAAATGATAATTGTACCCGAAGATAATTTAACAGTTCAAGAATTAGCTGATAAATTAAGTCTTGAAAGTTCTGAAATAATCAAATCTCTCTTTTTTAAGGGAATAACTGCAACTGTTACTCAATCACTTGATTTAGCAACTATTGAAACAGTGGCAGAAGAATTTGGGGTACCTGTTTTGCAAGATGATATCCAAGAAGCTGCTGAAAAAACAGTAGATATGATTGAATCTGAAGATATTCATAATCTAATAAGAAGACCACCAGTTATTACAGTGATGGGTCATGTAGATCATGGCAAAACAAGTCTTTTAGATTCCATCAGAGAATCAAGAGTAGCTTCGGGGGAAGCAGGGGGCATCACTCAACACATAGGAGCTTATCAAGTTGAATTTGAACATGAATCTCAAATAAAAAAATTAACTTTTCTTGATACCCCTGGGCATGAAGCCTTTACTGCAATGCGAGCAAGGGGTACAAAGGTTACAGATGTAGCTGTTCTTGTAGTTGCTGCAGATGATGGTTGCAGACCTCAAACACTAGAAGCTATCAGTCATGCAAGAGCTGCAAAAGTACCAATTGTTGTTGCAATAAATAAAATTGACAAAGAAGGGGCATCTCCAGACAGAGTCAAGCAGGAACTATCAGAAAAAGATTTAATTGCTGAAGATTGGGGAGGAGATACAGTGATGGTCCCAGTAAGTGCTATCAAAAAACAAAACATTAATAAATTACTCGAAATGATTTTATTAGTTTCAGAGGTAGAAGATCTACAAGCCAACCCTGATAGATTTGCAAAAGGTACTGTTATTGAAGCTCACCTTGACAAAGCCAAAGGGCCTGTGGCTACTTTGTTAGTACAAAATGGGACTTTGAAATCTGGAGATGTTTTAGCTGCGGGTTCAGTCCTTGGAAAAATTAGAGCAATGGTTGATGAACATGGTAATAGAATCAAAGAAGCAGGACCATCATTCCCTGTGGAAGCGCTAGGATTCAGTGAAGTACCGACTGCGGGAGATGAATTCGAAGTCTACCCTGACGAGAAAACTGCTCGAGCTATCGTGGGGGAGAGGGCAACAGATGCTAGAGCGACAAAATTAGCTCAGCAAATGGCTTCTAGAAGAGTCAGCTTATCATCTTTATCAACTCAAGCAAATGATGGAGAACTAAAAGAATTAAACTTAATTCTAAAAGCTGATGTTCAAGGAAGTGTTGAAGCGATATTAGGATCACTAGAACAATTACCAAAAAATGAAGTTCAAGTCAGAGTTCTACTTTCTGCTCCCGGAGAAATAACTGAAACAGATATAGATCTAGCGGCTGCATCTGGATCAGTAATCATTGGGTTTAACACCTCATTGGCTTCTGGTGCGAAGAGAGCAGCTGATGCTAATGACGTTGATATAAGAGAATATGAAGTAATTTATAAACTCTTAGAAGATATTCAGTTGGCAATGGAAGGTCTACTCGAACCCGATCTTGTCGAAGAATCATTAGGTCAAGCGGAAGTTAGAGCTACTTTCGCAGTCGGTAAAGGAGCAATTGCAGGCTGTTATATACAAACTGGCAAATTGCAAAGAAATTGTTCGCTTAGAGTTGTTAGATCAGATAAAGTAATATTTGAGGGTAATTTAGACTCTCTAAAAAGAGCTAAAGATGATGTAAAAGAAGTAAATACAGGATTTGAATGTGGAGTTGGCTGCGATAAATTTTCTTCATGGATTGAAGGAGATGTCATAGAAGCATTCAAATTTGTCACAAAAAAGAGGACCTTATCACAATAATTAAACATCTGGCTTATTAATCTTTATTTCTGTCAAAAATTAATAAAGTAGGAAATATTATACAAGCACCCAGCTGTATGAGAAGGTTATTTTGCTGTAATTCACTCCCGCTTGCAATTCTGGAAAGCATTATTAGAAGTCCCAAAAATGCAGAACCGCTAAAAGCAATCCACAATATTCTTCTCAATCCCTTAAAAGGAGCTTGGGATTCCTTTAATAATTTCTTTTTTAATTCAGGATCTATTTTTGACATAAATTCTTTAAATTATAAAATTAAGTCTATATGAAAAATTCAATATTTAAATTCGCCGATATAGCTCAGCGGTAGAGCAACTGTCTCGTAAACAGTAGGTCATTGGTTCAATTCCAATTATCGGCACTTAAAAAGCAAATTAAAGCTAAGATGATTAATAAAATTTCAAAGTTAAGATATCTTTTAAAGTTATTTGTTTTTATTCCTCTTATATTTTATTTTGGGAAAAGGAGTTATATTGCGTTTGATGAAGGTTTTTATGCGCTACAAGCTAGATGGATATTAGAAAAAGGTAACTGGGTAATTCCTCTTTGGTGGGATGAATATGTTTTAGATAGAACAATAGGATTACAGTTTTTAATAGCAAAGTCACAAGACTTATTTGGAAGAAATGTTTTTTATGCATATCTTCCAACAACAGTCGCATCAATATTGATGTTATTTACAACTTACAAATTACATGAAGAATTATTTAATAAAAAATATGCAATTATATCTCCACTAATCCTTGCTACTACATATCTATGGTTTGACTACTCACACTTAGCCACTCAAGATATTATTTATTCATGTTTGGTAACTATTGGGGTATTAGCTTTAGTCAAAATTAAAAGTAAAAATAACAAATTCTATATTTTGCTTTTTGGAATATGGATAGGTTTAGCTTTTATGATGAAAACTTTTTTAGTTTTTGTACCGTTACTATCACTCATACCATATTTTTTTTTAAAAAAAAATTTTTTATTCATCAAATTCTTTTGGTTCGGACTACTAATTGGATTTATTCCTTTTTTAATCTGGACGTTTTCTATTAACCCTTATTTAGACAAAAGTATTATTTTTTACTTAGTTGAAAAGTTTAACTTTCTATCAAGTAAAAATACTTTTACAAATCCTTTCTATTATTATTTCTGGAATATACCAGTAACATTTCTGCCATGGAGTTTTTTCGCAATTATTGGCATGATATACAATACTTCTCAAAGTAAAGAGAATAAATATATACTTGTTTTTTTTCCCATAATTTGTGTAGCAACTCTTAGCATTTTCTCTACAAAAACACCTTACTATACCTTACAAATCTCATCTATTTTTTCATTAAATACTTATGCAGGAATAAAAAATTTATTCAATTCTAAAAGATATAGTAAATTTTTTATATTTATAACTTCAAAAATAATTCCATTATTTATATTTGCACTAACTTTCACATATTATTTTTTCTTTCAAGATTCAATTAACTTTAATACTAAGGAAAATACATGCATAATTCTTGGATTATTATTTTTCGGATTATCTTGGTCATTAATAAAACATAAAAATTCGCTTAAAGAAATATTAATAACTCTCATAATTGGACCTTACTTATTCACTTCATTTCTTTTGCAATCAAGTTTATTCACAGATAGATCTAGAGAAATAAGAGAGAAAATGGAATATGTTTCATCCCTTGATATAGTAAAAAATCAAACGATCATGGTTGATAAAAAAGGAATAAACAACTCACGATCGCAATCAAAAATCATAAAGATTTCTTTATTAACTCCTAAACTAGGTGAAGGATTAGACAGTATTAATCAGTTAAAAAAATCAGAATTAGCATGGACAACTGACCTTAAAACAATAAAAAATAATGATGATTCTTATCAAGTGATATACGAAAATGATGTTTTAAATCCATGGAGATTAATATTAAAAAAGTAAATAATCCATAATATAATGAAAAATTATTTGTAATCTTTAATAATGAGATCTGTTAATAGTTGGAATTTAACTAATAAAAAACTTCATCAATTATTTAAAGACAATAACGAATTTATTTCTATTAAAGTCCGCGGTAATACTTGGGAGCCAATCACTAGATGGCTAAGATTAGATTCAAGAATTTTTAGAGAAACTACTAGTAAAGCAAGAATCACTTTATGCGATATTGAATCTCTAGCAGAAATTTATAACTACAGATCAATTAGATGGAAAGCAAAAAAATTAACTCCTCTCCCAACAAAGTTTATTCCACAGTCTATTAAAAATATTTTTCGGAAAATACCAATCATCAAGCAGCTTGCCTACGAAATCGAAATAGTTTTTTATAGATATAGTGAAAATATTTCTGAGCATTTAATATCAATCGTAATTCCTGCAAGAAATGAAGCTGGTAATAAAGAACTTTTAATTAATGCTTTAAATAAATTCAAAAAAATACCCAATGAATTAGAAATTATATTTGTTGAAGGTAATAGCAATGATAATACATATGACATTTTGAAAGAGTTAAAAGAAAATTTCTCAAATTTCTTCAAGATATTTCTTTTAAAACAAACTTCTAAAGGGAAGAAAAATGCAGTCGTGGAGGGATTTAATATTTCTTCAGGTGAGACCCTCGCCATAATTGATAGTGATTTTACTGTAGATATTGATGACAGTATTTCAGCAATTATGGAATCGACCAAAAATAAAAATATCCTAATTAATTGTGCCCGGACAACTTTTCCAATGGAAAAAGATGCGATGAGATGGGCAAATTATATAGGCAATAGACTCTTTGCAATATTCCTATCAAATCTCATAAATAAGCCTGTATCAGATTCACTATGTGGAACAAAAGTTTTTTCAAGAAAATTCTTTAAACTTATGAAACAAAACGGAAGTTGGGATTCGAAATCTGACCCATTTGGAGACTTTACAATAATATTTGAAGCTGCGAATAATAATATCAAAATACTAAATTATCCTGTAAGGTATTACGCTAGAAAATCTGGATCACCAAATATATCTAGATGGATAGATGGGTTAAAACTTCTCAAAGTATGTTGGATTTATATGATTTCTGATATGTGAATTAAATAAAATTTTCATGAGTATTTTCTTAGGATTTTTAATTTCTCCAAATTAGTAATAAAGTAGTTAGATTCTATAGGGAATAAATTCATTAAATTTCATGACATGAATTTTAATTTGAAATTCGAAAAATTAAATAAAAAAAATTACCAAAGAAAGCACTATGGAAAAATCCTAACTGTTAGATTGCCATGTAATCCAATATTTCCAATAGGGCCTATTTATTTAGCAGATCATATTCATAAATGTTTTCCAGGTATAGAGCAGCAATTCATTGATTTAGCAATAATTCCATCTAATAAAGTTTCAAAATATTTATCTAGAAAAATTGATCAATTTAGACCTCATCTAATTATTTTTTCATGGAGAGATATACAAATTTATGCACCTGTCGATGGTAGAAGTGGAAATCCCTTACAAAACTCTTTTGAAGTTTTCTACTCAAAAAATATCCTTAAAAAAATTAGAGGTTCCTGGGGAGGATTAAAATTAATTGCATCTCATTATGGAGAAATATATAAAAATACTTCTTTAGTCAAGATGGGACTAAAAAGAGCACAAAAATACAATAAAAATGTAAAAGTAATTTTAGGAGGAGGAGCTGTTAGTGTCTTCTATGAACAATTGGGGAATCTACTCCCAAATGAAACTGTTATTTCAGTTGGAGAGGGAGAAAATCTCATAGAAAAAATCATTAGAGGTGATTCAATAGAGGAAGAAAGATGTTACATTGCTGGACAAAAACCTCGGAACAAATTAATACATGAACAACCTTCAGGCACTGTTAAAACTGCCTGTAACTATAAATATATTAAATCAATATGGCCTGAATTCAGTTGGTATATAGAAGGTGGAGAATACTACGTAGGGGTGCAAACAAAAAGAGGTTGTCCTCATAATTGTTGTTTTTGTGTTTATACAGTTGTGGAGGGGAAGCAGGTTCGCGTTAATCCTGTTAACGAAGTAATCAAAGAAATGAAGCAATTATATGATCTTGGAGTAAGGGGATTTTGGTTCACTGATGCGCAGTTTATTCCAGCCAAAAAACATATTGAAGATGCAAAAACTCTTTTGCAAGCAATAAAGGATCAAGGCTGGGAAGATATAAATTGGGCTGCATACATTAGAGCAGATAATATTGATGCTGATCTAGCTAAGCTTATGGTTGATACAGGAATGAGCTATTTTGAAATAGGTATCACGTCGGGATCTCAAGAACTCGTTAGAAAAATGAGATTAGCGTATGACCTTGAAACTGTATTAAATAATTGCAGAATGCTTGTCAAATCAGGTTTCAAGAATCATGTTTCAGTCAATTATTCATTTAATGTTTTTGATGAAACGCCTAACACAATAAGACAAACAATTGCTTACCATAGAGAATTAGAAAATATTTTTGGTAAAGGCTTAGTTGATCCAGCTATATTCTTTATAGGTTTGCAACCTCACACTCTTCTTGAGAAGTACGCCTTGGAAAATAAAATTTTGAAACCCAATTATAATCCAATGAGTATGATGCCCTGGACAGCGAGAAAACTTCTGTGGAATCCAGGTTCATTAGGGGAAAAACTTGGTCAGGTTTGCTTAGAGGCTTTTGATAATCCAGAGGATGAATTTGGAAAGACGGTCATCGACATTCTTGAGAGAGAATATGGGAAGTCTTCCTTAAAAGAATCCTTGAAAGTCCGTCCCTTATCAGAAAGGAAATTAGTTCAATCTAAATAATAAATTCAAATATTATTAATCCTCTTTCTCAATTGAACTAGAAATTCCTTTAGATTTTAATGATTCTGAGTAGAATTCTGCTGGCTCTAAATCACAAACAATTACCAAACCTACACCCGTATTGTGTGCCTCAAGCATTATTGCGATAGCATCCTGTTCGCTTAATTGAGGCACAACTTCTCGTAGTGAAATAGTTACATACTCCATAGAATTAACTGGGTCATTATGCAGTAAAACCTTGTATTTTGGAGATTTATTTTTTAATTCAGCAGGTTTCTTTTCAATAACTGCTGAATTATTACTTACACTTTGTTCTAACTTTATAGATAGCATTAAAATTTTAAAGTCTCAGTTGTACTAATTATTATATATTAATTATTCTTTCCATTGCATCAATGACGTTTGATCGTGAGTTAAATGCTGACAAACGAAAATAACCTTCTCCTGACAATCCAAATCCACTCCCAGGTGTTCCCACTACAGCAACTTTTTGAAGAAGAAAATCAAAAAAGTCCCAAGATGTCATTTGATCAGGAACTTTAATCCAGATATAAGGAGCATTGTCCCCACCATAAACTTTATATCCTTCATTTTGAAGTTTATTTTTCATGATTTTTGCATTTTCCATATAAAAATCAATTAAACCTCTAACCTGTTTCTTCCCTTCAAGAGAATAAACAGCCTCTGCTCCTCTCTGAACCACATAACTTACTCCATTGAACTTTGTAGATTGTCGCCTATTCCAGAGAGGCCATAATTGTATTTCCTCATTTGTTGAGCTCAAACCTTTGAGATTTTTAGGTATTACTGTAAAAGCACATCTAACTCCAGTGAATCCTGCATTCTTTGAAAAAGATCTAAATTCAATAGCACAATCCTTTGCTCCTTCAATCTCATATATTGAATGTGGAATATCATTATCTTGGATAAATGCTTCATAAGCTGCATCAAAAAGTATCAGAGATTTGTTTTGAAGAGCATAGTCAACCCACTTTTTCAATTCTTTTTTAGTAATAGTTGCTCCCGTGGGATTATTAGGAAAACAAAGATATAAAATATCAACTTTTTTTTCAGGTAGTTTTGGCAAAAAGTTATTCCCCTCATTTATTGCAAGATATGTTAATCCTTGATAAGTACCATTTTCAAGAGCATCTCCAGTTCTACCTGTCATAACGTTACTATCTACATAAACAGGGTAAACAGGATCTGTTACAGCAATTGAATTATCTTTGCCAAGAATATCTAAAATATTGCTACTATCGCATTTAGAACCATCTGAAACAAAGATTTCTTCAGGTGAAATTTGACATCCTCTCGAAATAAAATCATGCTCAGATATTTTTTCTCTTAGCCAAGAATAACCTTGTTCTGGTCCATAACCCCTGAAACCATCTGTTTTTCCCATATCATCTAAAGCTTTACCCATAGCCTCTATGCATGCTCTAGGCAATGGTTCTGTAACATCTCCTATGCCAAGCTTAATAATTTCAGCACTCTTATTAGATTGAGAATATATTTTTACCCTTTTAGCAATTTCAGGAAATAAATAGCCTGCTTTGAGTTTTAAATAATTTTCGTTTACTTGAACCACTTTAGATAAAAATTTAACCAATATTAGAATAATGTATCAACGTGCTTAAATGTTGATTAAATGTTAATATTATTCTAGTTATGATTAATTTAAGAAATAATCATAGCTTTTAATTCAATTTCAATAAGTTTGAAAAACGTTTAAAGCTTTATAAATAGCATAATTCAATCACTATTAACTTTATTAATTTTTAAAAAGTAAATAATAATAGCTAAAAAACTGCTTTATTAAAAGATAAAGTTTAATCCTTTAAATTTAGATGTTTTTCAAAATCCAAATCATTCAGAATCAATTATATGTCTCAGCAAATTATCATCGCTGAGCAGGCTCGAATTGCAGCACTACTCACAGATGATCGAGTTGATGAATTTATCGTCGCACAAGGTCAATATCAAATTGGCGATATTTTTTTAGGAACAGTTGAAAATGTTCTCCCTGGCATTGATGCCGCTTTTATAAATATTGGTAAAAGTGAGAGGAATGGATTCATCCATGTTTCAGATTTAGGTCCACTAAGACTTAAAAAAGGGACATTTGGAATAACTGAATTACTAGAACCAAAACAAAAAGTTCTAGTACAGGTAATAAAGGAACCCACAGGATCTAAAGGTCCAAGACTAACCGGAAGTATTTCAATCCCGGGAAAATACTTGATATTGCAGCCATATGGCCAGGGAGTAAATATTTCAAGAAAAATAAATACAGAAACAGAACGAAACCGTTTGAAAGCTCTTGGAGTTTTAATAAAACCACCCAGCACAGGCTTGTTATTTAGAACAGAGTCTGAAAAGATAAAAGAAGAACTTCTAATTGAAGATTTAGAACAATTAATTCAACAATGGGAAAATATACTAAAAGTTTCTGAGGCTTCTAATCCGCCAAATTTAGTAAAAAGAGATGATGATTTCTCTCTTAAAATCTTGAGAGATCATATTAAAGAATCAACTAAAAGCATAATTATCGATAGTAAATTTTCAATTGCAAGGGCAAAAGATTTTTTAATAAATTATGAATCTAATATAGATATTGAATTTCACGATAATAATTCAAACCAACATATTTTTGAAAAGTACGAAATTAAGAAAACAATTCAGAAAGCTCTCCAGCCGAGAGTAGATCTTCCTTCAGGAGGTTATATCATTATCGAGCCTACTGAAGCTTTAACAGTAATAGATGTCAACTCTGGATCATTTACAAGATCCGCAAACTCAAGACAAACCGTTTTGTGGACGAACTGCGAAGCAGCAGTTGAAATCTCAAGGCAAATGAAATTAAGAAATATTGGTGGAGTTATAGTAGTAGATTTTATCGATATGGAATCTAGAAGAGATCAATTTCAATTACTTGAGCATTTTACCTCAGCAATAAAAGATGACTCTGCTAGGCCTCAAATAGCTCAGCTTACTGAATTAGGCTTAGTAGAGTTAACCAGAAAGAGACAAGGTCAAAATATATATGAATTATTCGGTAAAAAATGTTCTACATGCGATGGTACAGGACATATAGAAAATATATTAAATCATGAAATTTCTAACTTAGAAATTAAAAATGTTGAAAATAAATCTAATCAATCAAATAATCTAAAATCTTTAGATACAGATACTTCTCAATCAACTAATGAGCAGGAAAAAATAATTGATAGGGAATTAATTAACTCCAAAGAACTAATTAAAGAGAATTCTTCTAATAAAAAAGAAAATGACAGTGACAATGAAAATTTGGACCAATCAAATTCAAAAGAAAAAAATATAATAACCGTTGATCTTACTAATGAAGAAAAAATTGTTTTCAGTCAATTAGGTATTAATCCACTTATAAAGTTAGGTAAAGAATATCTCACCAGCAATAATTTTGTACGTTTAAAAGAAAATAATAAAAAAAAGGAAAAACCCTTAGATAATGAAAAAACAAAATTAAAACAAATTAAAAAAATCTCAAAATCGGGAGAAGAAAAGATTCAAATTAAAAATAATGAAAATAATGAAGTTTTATTTACAGATAAAAAGGATGAAATTGAACTTACAGATGAGCTAAACAATGCAAGAAAAAAAAGAAGAAGATCTTCAGCAAGCATTGAATAAAGTATCTGAAGTTGGAATAGATGAAGTTGGAAGGGGAGCAATTTTTGGTCCAGTTTTTGCAGCAGCTGTAGTATTAACCGAAAAAAATAGGTTTATCTTAAAACAATTTGGAGTAACAGATAGTAAAAAACTAACGCCCAAAAAAAGAAAATTACTTTTACCAAAAATTTTATTATTCTCTTCAGATTATGGAATTGGGCAATCTTCGGCAAGAGAAATAGATAAGTTAGGTATCAGAGTTGCGACAGAGCTTTCAATGATAAGAGCTTTAAAAAAATTAAAAGAAAAGCCATCTGAATTAATAATTGATGGCCCCTTATTATTAAGGCCATGGAATGGAATTCAGAAAAACATAGTATCTGGAGACTCAAAGTTTATCTCTATTGCATCAGCAAGCATAGTTGCCAAAGTTTCTCGCGATAATCTAATGGAGAGGTTAGAAAAAAAATACTCAGGATACTTGATTTTTAAAAATAAAGGTTATGGTACCAAGGAGCATCTTTCATTAATCAAAAAAAATGGAATAACTAAACTTCATAGGAAAAGTTTTTTAAAAAAATCAAATATTATTTAATTCACACCAATCTAAAAAATCTTTTACGAGTTGCTGTTGAACCCTAGACTTTATACCCAATAGAATCCCATTTAATACCGAATGACCAGTAGATTCCAAAATTTTCCTTGGTACCAGCTTCAGTAGAGGAGGTTGGCTGACAGATACCCCAAGAAGCGCCTCGCCTTCTAAACCAATTTCAGTTGAAGCCAAATTCGCTTTCAAAATAAGATTAAAATCATCCACCATCCCCAAACCGTCCAATGTACTTTCAAGGGCACTCATTTTTAAAATTCCATCTTTATTTTCTACCGCAATTGAGACAACAGGGTTAATATCTAATTGAAAAACCCTAAAACTTGTTACTGTATACTTGTATCTACCGAATCCTTCTGGTACTAATTTTTTGGAGTCAAGCATTGCTCCAACAACTCTTTCTTCTTCCAAAAGATATTTAGAAAGATATTCTTTATTACGTGTTATACAAAGCTTGAGATTCTGTTTAGCATCAAAAGACAATAGCATTTTCTATATTCCTCCAATGCTTATTTGATCTCTTTTTTTTTTACGATTAATCATGAGCAAACAAGTTGCATATTTAGGTCCTAAAGGAACATACGCAGAAAAAGCAGCTCATATATTATCAAAGCTTGCCAATTTTCAGACACCTATATTTGTACCATGTAATGGGTTACATTCGGTCATTAAATCAATAGCGTACAACAATTGTGATGCTGCTGTTGTCCCCATAGAAAATTCTGTAGAAGGGGGAGTTACAGCTACTCTAGATGCCCTTTGGAGATTTCCTGAAATTTTTATAAATAAAGCAATTGTTTTACCCATAAAACATGCATTAATTAGTGATGGAGAACTTTCAAACATTTCAGAAGTTTTATCTCATCCTCAAGCATTAGCCCAATGTTCAGAATGGTTATCTGAGAATCTTCCAAATGCAATTCCTCTTCCAACGAATTCAACATCAGAAGCTGTCAATATGGTCAAAGGGAGTAAATTCAGAGCTGCTATCGGTTCAAAATCATTAATTCAAATCGAAGGACTTAAAGAATTAGCCTTTCCTATTAATGATGTTCCAGGTAATTGCACTAGATTTGTTTTATTGAGTAAGGAATCAAATTCAAATTTAGCTAATATTGCCAGTTTTGCTTTCTCATTAATTTCAAATAAACCTGGTGCTTTGCTTAAAGCTTTAAATTATATTGCAGATTTTGGTTTTAATATGAGTAAAATTGAATCAAGACCTTCAAAAAGAGAATTAGGCGAATATATAATTTATGTTGATTTAGAAATCAATAATCAAAATAACATTAAAAATCTTCTTGACTTAAAAAGTAAGCTAAAGCCACTTTGCAAGAATTTTGTAGATTTTGGATATTATTTTTCTGAAAATATTGAACTAGATTAATTTATCCTCTACATTTATAAACTCCAAACTCCATTAAACCTTTTCTAAATGCCCAATTCATAAGAAGTATTGTTGGAATCTCTCTAGTCGACTTCACTATCGCAAATGGGCCAAGTGACAAAATTACGAAGGGCCTCCGAATGCCTTCAATAATGGAATCGTACCATGAAGGATTTGTATAGGAATTCCAATTTTCAGTAATAACTCTTCCTGAACTATTTTCGTTAGTTCTAAGAATATTACTGAATTCGTTAATGCTAATAAAATTAGGATGTACCCATTGTTCAAGTAATTGTTTAAGAACTAACTTCTCAAAAAATGAAGGAGGGTATGTTTCGAGGTCTCTTGAGTTCCAATCAGCCAATGCCAAATACCCACCAGGTCTTAGAGTTCTCAGCATTTCATCTGCAAACCTAGTTTTATCATTCATGTGTGCACCAGCCTCAACACTCCAGACGGCATCAAATGATCCATCTTCAAATTTCAAATCCAAAGCATCCATAACTTGGAAGTTGCAATTTAGCCCATCAGGAGTAAGTTCTCTTGCTCTTTTAACTTGACCCGGACTAATTGTAATGCCAGTGACATTAAACCCATAATTTTCTGCGAGAATCCTAGAACTTCCCCCTATTCCACAACCTACATCGAGTATTCTGGATCCCTTTGGCAATTTATCTAAACCACTCCATTTGACTAATTCATGAACAAACTGAACTTTAGCCTTTCTAAAATCAATATTTTTTTTCCCTGAGGGATAAAAACCCAAATGTATATGCTCTCCCCACAATCTCTCAAGTAGTTTATCTTGGGTCCAAGCATCATATGCGGAGGCTACTGTACCGGAAGAAATATATTTTCTAGCATTATTTCTCCAGACTATAGCAAGAACTAAAAAGAATAAAACTATTAAAAAAGAGGGTAATAATAGTTCAAACATTTAATTGTCTTTTATATCAGGAAAACTTTCTTTCAATGCAGTTCTTGCTGCAAGTTGTTTTCTTGTATGATCCAGCATTTCATATTCTCTTTTCAAACGGGTAAAAGTATTTCTTTCCTCAAGAAGTCTTTGCTGTTCCTCCGCAACTGGACCGCCCAAATGAGCTCCTATCCAAAAAGATAGATCAATTGCGGCATCAGGTAATTTATCAGGTAGATTTTTCTTAGTATTAGTCAATTTACTATTTAAATTAATAACATCACTAAGTGCTTCTTTTACTGAATCTTTTAGAGAATCTAATTTTTGAAAGTCATCAATATTATCATCACTAATCCAACTAACCATCGCTGAACAAAATGGCGTCGAACGAATGATTTCCAGGACTTGAAATCTTTGTTGGCCGAGAGTGATAATATTACTTCTCCCATCCTCTGCAGTTTGATGTTTTATAATTTGTGCGCAACATCCAACGTTAGCCATACTTTTAGTAGTTGGATCCCACTTAATAACTCCAAACATAGAATCAGTCTCAAGGACAGATTGAAGCATGATCCTATATCTCGATTCAAAAATATGTAAAGGCAATACTTCTTGAGGGAAAAGGACTACCTCTGGCAAAGGAAATAAAGGTAATTCCCTTACTGAGAGTTCTCCCATTTAAACCTCATTTCGTTGTATTTATACTAATCAATTTAGGGCGGTTTCGGGATTTATTAAAGCTTAACTTCTATATCTACACCGCTAGGGAGATCTAGTTTCATTAAAGCATCAATAGTTTTTGCAGAAGGACTATAGATATCTATTATTCTTCGGTGTGTTCTTGTTTCAAAATGCTCTCTAGAATCTTTATCAACATGTGGTGATCTTAGGACACAATAAATCTTCCTTTTTGTAGGTAAAGGAATTGGACCTATTGCTGAGGCAGAAGTAGTATCAGCAGTTTGGATTATTTTGTCGCAAGATAAATCAAGCATTCTTCTATCAAATGCTTTGAGCCTTATTCTTATTTTTTGTTGCGCAATTGATGCAGTCATAGTTTCAAATAACTTCTAGTGAAGGGTCATTAATTAAAATAACCCTTGTCCATAAACCTATATTAGATGATTGAGGTTAAATTTTAAAATTCAAATATATTATTTGAGTATTTTAGAAACAACTCCTGCACCAATAGTACGTCCGCCTTCACGTATAGCAAATCGCATACCTTGTTCAATAGCTACTGGACAAATTAATTCTCCAGTCATCTTAATTCTGTCTCCTGGCATAACCATTTCGACATTAGAGCCATCATCTGAGGTAAATGCGGTTATTTGACCTGTCACATCGGTTGTTCTGATATAGAACTGGGGTCTATATCCTGCAAAGAAAGGAGTATGTCTTCCGCCCTCTTCTTTTTTGAGAACATAAACTTCTCCTTCAAACTGAGTATGAGGGGTAATAGATCCCTTCTTCACAAGAACCATTCCTCTCTCAATATCTTCTTTCTGAACACCACGTAAAAGTAAACCAACATTATCGCCAGCCATACCTTCATCAAGAAGTTTTCGGAACATTTCAACTCCAGTAACAGTTGTTACTCTTGTATCTCTTATTCCAACTATTTCTACTTCTTCTCCAACCTTAACTTTACCTCTCTCAATTCTTCCAGTAGCAACAGTTCCTCTACCAGTAATCGAGAAAACATCTTCAACTGCCATCAAGAATGGTTTATCAACTTCTCTTTCTGGTTCGGGAATACTAGCATCAACTGCTTTCATTAATTCTTCAATCTTTGATTCCCAAGTAGAATCACCTTCGAGAGCTTTTAAACCTGAAACTTGAACTATAGGAATGTCATCTCCCGGGAAATCATAACTATCTAACAGTTCTCTAATTTCCATTTCGACAAGTTCAATAATTTCTTCATCATCGACCATATCGCACTTATTAAGAGCAACTACAAGTGCAGGAACTCCAACCTGTTTAGCTAAAAGAATATGCTCTTTTGTTTGAGCCATAGGACCATCTGTAGCTGCACAAACTAGAATAGCTCCGTCCATCTGAGCGGCCCCTGTGATCATGTTTTTGACATAATCAGCATGTCCTGGACAATCGACATGAGCATAATGTCTGCCTTCAGTTTCATATTCAACATGAGCTGTATTAATGGTAATGCCACGCTCTCTTTCTTCAGGAGCACCATCAATGTCTCCATAGTCTTGAGCTTGAGCTTGACCTTTTTTAGCTAATACATTTGTAATAGCAGCTGTTAGTGTTGTTTTTCCATGATCAACATGGCCAATAGTACCTATGTTGACATGTGGTTTGTTCCTTTCGAACTTCTCGCGAGCCATTTTGAATTAAAGAATCGAGGGTTTAAGAGTGTTTTAATTTAGAGATCAGGAGTTGCCCTGATTCTTGGAAATGATAGCTTCAGCAACATTACGAGGAACTTCCTCATAATTTGCGAACTCCATTGAAAATATACCCCGACCTTGAGTCATTGATCGGAGTTGAGTGGCATAACCGAACATTTCGGCTAAGGGCACTTTGGCCTGTACCTTAGACAATCCATCATCAACAGATTGTCCTTCTACTTGACCTCTTCTAGAAGAGAGATCACCAATTACAGATCCAAGAAAGTCGTCAGGACTTTCGACCTCAACTTTCATCATAGGCTCTAAGAGGACAGGATTGCATTTTTTAACCCCGTCTTTAAAAGCCATGGAACCTGCAATTTTGAAGGCCATTTCAGATGAGTCTACATCGTGGAATGAACCATCGACTAGTGTTACTTTTACATCAATGAGTGGATAACCGGCAAGAACTCCAGATTCACAGGTTTCTTTCATGCCATTAGATGCAGGTCCAATATACTCTTTTGGAACAGCTCCGCCAACAATTTTGTTTACAAATTCAAAACCTTTACCAACTTCAGCAGGTTCCATTTCAATAATTACATGACCGTATTGGCCTTTTCCTCCAGTTTGTCTTGCATATTTACCTTCACCTTTAGCACTAGCCCTAATGGTCTCTCTGTATGAAACCTGAGGAGCACCTATATTTGCTTCAACCTTAAATTCCCTTAACATTCTGTCAACAAGGATTTCTAAATGCAACTCACCCATACCTGCAATAACAGTTTGATTTGTCTCAGGATCTGTACTTACCCTAAAGGTTGGATCCTCTTCAGACAAAGCAGTTAGAGCTTTTGATAATTTTTCCATATCGCCTTTAGTTTTTGGCTCAACAGCCACCGAGATAACTGGTTCAGGGATAAACAATGTCTCCAAAACTATTGGATCTTCTGAGTTACATAGAGTGTCTCCAGTTGTTGTGTTCTTTAGACCTAATACAGCTCCTAAATCCCCAGCCCTTAATTCATCAACCTCCTCTCTTTCATCAGCCTTAAGGATAACTAATCTAGAAATTCTCTCTTTAGCATCTTTAGTAGAATTCATTACGTAACTTCCCTTTGAAAGAACACCTGAATACATTCTTACAAAAGTTAATTTCCCATAGGGATCTGACATTACTTTGAAAGCTAATGCACTAAAAGGAGCATTATCATCTGAAGGTCTAACATCTTCTTTGCCACTAGGTAAAACACCTTGTATTGGTTTCACATCAACTGGAGCTGGCAAGTAATCAACTACAGCGTCTAATACAAGTTGAACTCCCTTATTCTTAAAAGCTGAACCGCATAATACTGGAACTAATCCATGTTTTAAAACCCCTTCCCTAATTCCTTTTTTAAGTTGTTCTTCAGATAATTCTCCTGTATCAAGAAATATTTCTATTAACTCTTCATCATTTTCTGCAACACTCTCCATCAACTTATATCTCCATTCAGCAGCTTCCTCCTCCATTTCAGATGGAATTGGAGCTTCTTCGATATCAGTACCCAAGTCATTTTTGTAAAGATATGCTTTGTTTGCTACTAAATCAATAATGCCTGTGAGATCACCTTCAGCCCCAATAGGTAACTGAATTGGAAGTGCATTTGCCTTTAGTCGATCTTTAATTTGTTTATTAACTTTCAGAAAATCTGCACCAGTCCTGTCCATTTTATTAACAAAAACCATTCTTGGGACCGAGTATCTATCTGCTTGACGCCAAACTGTTTCAGATTGAGGCTGAACTCCACCAACTGCGCAAAATACAGCTATTACTCCGTCCAAGACTCGCATTGATCTTTCCACTTCAATAGTAAAGTCAACATGTCCAGGAGTATCAATAATATTAATTCTGTGATCTTGCCAACTAGTAGATATTGCAGCAGCAGTAATAGTTATACCTCTTTCTCGTTCTTGAGCCATCCAATCTGTTACAGCAGCACCATCATGTACTTCTCCTATCTTATGAACAACACCTGAATAAAAAAGAATTCTTTCAGTAGTTGTAGTCTTCCCTGCATCAATATGAGCGGCTATACCTATGTTCCTTACTCGTTCTAGGGGAAAGTCGCGTGCCAATTTTAAAGCTCCAAATAAAATAATCTTTGATAAATATAGTTCACCCTAAAAGCAAACTTTAATAATAATAAACTACTTGAGTACCTTTTTGATGAAATTAGTATCTGTAATGCGCAAAAGCTTTGTTAGCTTCAGCCATTTTATGAGTGTCTTCTCTTTTTTTAACAGCACTACCAGTTTCATTTGCTGCGTCCATCAATTCACCAGCAAGTTTTTGAGACATACTTTTGCCATTCCTTGCACGTGAGAATGTAACAAGCCATCTTAATGCCATAGCTGTACCCCTCTCTTGACGCACTTCCATAGGTACTTGATATGTCGCGCCACCAACTCTTCTCGCTCGCACCTCAACAAGAGGAGTAGCATTTTTTACAGCTGTTTCAAATAATTCGACTGCATTACCACCTGTTCTCTCGCTTATTAAAGAAAAAGCATCAGACAGTATTCTTTGAGCTGTAGATTTTTTACCATGTTTCATCAATCGAGAAATCATCATTGAAGCAAGACGACTATTAAATTGAGGGTCTGGAAGAACTGGTCTTTTTACTGCTGCATTGCGACGTGACATGTTTTTAAAAAGTGATGTTTACAAATTAATCTTTTGGAGCTTTTGCTCCATACTTAGATCTGGATTGACGTCTATCTTTGACTCCAGCTGTATCTAAAGTTCCTCTTATTATATGATATCTAACTCCTGGCAAATCCTTAACTCTTCCACCCCTAAGTAGCACTACAGAGTGTTCTTGCAAATTATGTCCAATACCAGGAATGTAAGCAGTTACTTCGAAACCAGAAGTTAATCTAACCCTAGCAACTTTTCTCAAAGCTGAATTAGGCTTTTTTGGTGTTGATGTATAGACTCTTGTACATACCCCTCTTCTCTCAGGGCAAGCTTTTAATGCAGGAGATTTTGTTTTCTTTGTCAGACGTTTTCTTTCTGAACCTACTAATTGTGAGATGGTGGGCATCTATTAAATTTAAATAAAAAATAAATATCTAACTATCATAACCTTTTACGAGCACCAACTAAAAGTTTTTTAATTATATTTTTTTTAAAATTTGTCAAATTAAAATTCTTTGGTAAATATTCATTATTTTTAGATTTATTTTCATATTTATTTTTATAATAGAAATACATAAATAACTTAATAGAATTAAATAATCTATGAGAGAGGGTATCAAAAGAGTCGATGGACCATATCAAGATAGTTATTCCCCAAATGGAATAATTGGGGAGAAAGATGCGTGCGGAGTCGGTTTCATAGCAAACGTTGAAGGTATAGAAAGCAACTGGATCCTCAAACAATCTCTAAAGGGCCTCAACTGCATGGAGCATAGAGGAGGTTGTGGAGGAGATAGTGACTCAGGAGATGGAGCAGGCATTTTATGTTCAATTCCATGGGGATATCTAGAAGAGAAAATTAATCTAAAAAATACTCAAGAATTTAATAGAGGTTTAGGCATGGTTTTTATGCCTAATAAAAAAGAAAAAATTGAAATATGTAAATCAATATGTGATGAAGAAGCAGAAAAATTAAAAGTCAACAAAACATTTTGGAGAACAGTACCGGTTAATAATGAAATCTTAGGTCCTTTAGCTAAAGCAAATGCTCCATTCATCTGTCAGTGGATCTTAAATATAGATAAAAAAGATCATAAGGATGTTGAAAGGCTTTTATTTCAATTAAGGAAAAGAATTGAGAAAAAAATAAGAGAAACTTTCAAAAACGATGTTGGGGATTGTGAATTTTATTTTGCCTCACTAAGTTCTCAAACAGTTGTTTATAAAGGTATGGTTCGCTCTGAAATATTATCCGAGTTTTATCAAGATCTAAAAGAAGAGAGTTTTAAAGTTTCATTTTCTGTTTATCATCGTAGATTTAGTACTAATACACTTCCAAAATGGCCACTAGCTCAGCCCATGAGATTTTTGGGTCATAATGGCGAAATAAATACTCTCTTAGGCAATATTAATTGGGCTAAAGCTTCAGAAACACATATAGATCATTTTTGGGGAGAATTATCTAATGAAATTAAGCCCATTGTAGATGTAAACAAAAGTGATTCATCAAATCTTGATGCAACCCTTGAAATCAATATTCGTTCAGGTCAGCCCATTACTGACTCATTATTAAAACTTGTTCCTGAAGCATTTAGAGATCAACCAGAACTTGAGGAGAGAGAGTATATAAAAGCTTTTTATGAATATTCTGCAAGCCTACAAGAAGCTTGGGATGGTCCAGCACTCCTTGTATTTGCTGATGGAAATTTTGTCGGAGCAACGCTTGATAGAAATGGCCTAAGGCCAGCAAGATATTCAATCACAAATGATGGTTTTGTAATAATGGGTTCTGAAACAGGAGTAGTAGATCTTGAAGAAGAAAGAGTAATAGAAAAAGGTCGATTAGGACCGGGACAAATGTTGGCAGTTGATTTTCATCAGAATAGAATCCTAAGAAATTGGGAAGTAAAATCTGAAGCCGCTCAAAGGCATGATTATAAAAATCTTCTCAGTAATAGAACTATAAAAATTGAAAATAATGAATGGGTTAAAGACTGCACACTAAAAGACCTTGAGTTGTTGCAACAACAAACTGCATACGGGTTTTCAGCGGAAGATAATGACCTTATCTTAGATTCAATGGCTTCATTAGCTAAAGAACCTACTTATTGCATGGGCGACGACATCCCATTAGCAGTTCTCTCATCTAAGCCACATATTTTGTACGACTACTTTAAGCAAAGATTTGCGCAAGTTACTAATCCTCCTATTGACCCTCTGAGAGAAAAACTTGTAATGAGTTTAGAGATGCATCTAGGAGAAAGATGTACACCATTTGAAATTAAAGATGCTAAACCTTTTATTCATTTGCAAAGTCCGATTCTAAATGAGGAAGAACTCATTTCCATCAAACAATCAAAAATTAAATCTCAGACAATTTCAAGTTTGTTTGATTTAGAGGAAGGTATTCAAGGCTTAGAGAACCAATTAACACTAATCTGTAAACAGAGTGAGCTTTCTATAAAAGAAGGATGCTCTTTAATTATCATTTCTGATAAGGGAATTAATCCTAAAAAGACTTTCATACCTCCTTTACTTGCTGTTGGAGCAATTCATCATTATCTTCTTAAAAAAGAAATCAGGCTAAAAGCTTCTCTAATAATTGAGACCGGTCAATGTTGGAGCACACATCACTTAGCTTGTTTAATTGGATATGGAGCAAGTGCAGTTTGCCCTTGGTTGACCTTCGAAGCAGGTAGACACTGGTTAAAACATCCAAAAACACAAAAACTCATTGATAGCAAAAAAATAAATCCATTATCAATAGTTGATGTTCAAGAAAATATTAAAAAAGCTCTAGAAGACGGTCTAAGAAAAATTCTCTCAAAAATAGGCATCTCACTTTTATCTAGTTACCATGGTGCACAAATTTTTGAAGCTGTAGGCCTTGGATCTGACTTAATAAAAATTGCTTTTGATGGTACAACAAGTCGTATCGCTGGCATAACATTAAAAGAATTAACTAATGAAACACTTTCAATACATACGAAAGCCTATCCAGAGATCGATTTAAAGAAATTAGAATTTTTAGGATTTGTACAATTTAGAAATAATGGTGAATACCATTCCAATAACCCAGAGATGTCCAAAATTTTACATTCGGCGGTAAAACAAGGGGCCGGATACGATCATTTTGAAACTTACAAAAAACTTATTAGTAATAGACCGATAACATCTCTTAGAGATTTACTAACAATTAATTCAAAAAGAAAAAGTATTCCATTAGAGGAAGTTGAAAGTGTTGAATCAATTTGCAAAAGGTTCTGCACTGGAGGAATGAGTTTAGGTGCTTTATCCAGAGAAGCGCATGAAGTTTTAGCAGTTGCAATGAATAGAATTGGTGGAAAAAGTAATAGTGGAGAAGGGGGAGAAGATCCAGCTCGTTTTAATGTTTTAAATGATATCGATGAAAATACTAAGTCAGCGACGTTGCCATTTATTAAAGGCTTAAAGAATGGAGACACCGCATGCTCAGCTATTAAACAAATAGCATCAGGAAGATTTGGAGTTACACCTGAATATCTAAGAAGTGGTAAACAACTCGAAATTAAAATGGCTCAAGGTGCAAAACCCGGAGAGGGGGGACAATTACCTGGTCCAAAAGTTGATTCTTACATTGCAAAACTAAGAAATAGTAAACCTGGAGTAGCTTTAATATCTCCTCCCCCGCATCATGATATTTATTCAATTGAAGATTTAGCTCAACTTATCCACGACTTACACCAAGTTCATCCAAAAGCGAAAGTAAGCGTTAAACTTGTTTCTGAAATTGGTATAGGCACTATTGCTGCTGGAGTAAGCAAAGCTAATGCAGACGTAATTCAAATATCAGGCCATGACGGAGGCACAGGTGCTTCACCCCTGAGTTCTATTAAACATGCAGGTTTACCATGGGAACTTGGTGTTGCTGAAGTTCATAAATCTCTCTTAGAGAATAACTTACGCGAAAGAGTAATTTTGAGAACTGATGGAGGTCTTAAAACAGGCTGGGACGTAGTTATTGCATCTTTACTAGGTGCTGAAGAATACGGTTTTGGTTCTGTAGCGATGATTGCTGAAGGATGCATAATGGCTCGGGTTTGTCATACAAACAAGTGTCCTGTTGGAGTTGCCACTCAAAAAGAAGAATTAAGAAAAAGATTTAAAGGTATTCCAGAAAATGTTGTCAATTTTTTCTTGTATATTGCTGAAGAAGTAAGACAGATAATGAGTAGTATCGGTGTTTCTAATATGGAAGAACTGATTGGTAATCAAGAATTTCTTTCTGCAAGAAATATCGATCTTCTAAAAACTTCTAATATTGATCTTTCTTCTTTAGTAAATGAAAACTCAACCCCTGATAGATCATGGTTAAAACATTTAAAAACTGCCCATAGTAATGGGTCTGTATTAGAAGACGAGTTTTTGTCTGATACTAAATTTATAGATTCAATTAAAAATCACGAAATATTAACCAAAGAAATTGAGATAAAAAATACAGATAGAAGTGTTTGTGCGAAAATATCAGGTGAAATCGCAGAAATTCACGGCAACACTGGCTTCAGTGGCGAACTTAACTTAAATTTCAAAGGATATGCAGGACAAAGCTTTGGTGCCTTTTTATTGAAGGGTATGAATGTTCAATTAATCGGAGAAGCTAATGATTATGTTTGTAAAGGAATGAATGGAGGAATACTCACAATAATTCCACCAAAAATAAATGAAATCTCCTCCGAACAAGTCATCCTAGGAAATACTTGTCTTTATGGAGCAACAGGTGGGAAATTATTTGCATTAGGAAAATCGGGAGAAAGATTTGCGGTTAGAAATAGTGGTGCTACAGCGGTAACAGAGGGAGCAGGTGATCATTGTTGTGAATACATGACTGGTGGAAAAGTTGTTATTCTAGGTTCCACAGGAAGGAATATTGGTGCGGGCATGACTGGTGGAATAGCTTTTATAATCGATGAAAATAATGATTTAAGTAATAAAGTAAATAAAGAAATAGTAAGCATTCATCAAATAACTTCATCAAAGCAGGAAAATATCTTAATGGAAATTATTAGAGAATATCAAGCAAAAACAAATAGCTTAAAAGCTGCCAAAATAATTGAAAATTGGTCTCATTTTAAGAGTACTTTCAAATTGATTGTTCCCCCAAGCGAAGAAGAGATGCTTGGTATAAAAAAAATGTAAATGCCTTTCTTTGTAAAAACTGAAATTATAAAAAAAGAATACTTAATTAAAAATGATTTAAAACGAAAAATAATTAACGAGCATATTGATTGGGTAAAAAAATTAAAAAAAGAGGGAATTAATATAAAAAGTGGCTTTTTGGTAGATGAGTTAAATAGGCCAGGTGACGGCGGATTACTTATTCTTGAGATAAATAATTATAGAAATGCACTAAAAATAATTAAGAATGATCCAATGATTAAGAATGATCTAGTTGAATGGAAATTAAATGAGTGGGTAGATCCAAATAAATGAATATAATTATCTTGGATAGTTTTTCATAAGTTTTTGAATCTCTTCAGCATGGTAGCTACTACGAGTTAAAGGAGAACTAACTACTTGCATGAAGTTTAAATCTTTTTCCCCGAACGCTTTAAAGTAGTTAAATTTTGAAGGACTTACAAATCTTTTAACAGGTAAATGATTAGGGCCAGGAGATAAATATTGGCCAATAGTAACAATATCAACGAAATTACTTTTTAAATCCTTAAGCAGACTTAAGACCTCCTCATCTTTTTCCCCTAAACCAAGCATGAAGCCTGACTTTGTATAAATTTGGGGGGAATAGTCTCTGGTTCTTTTAAGCAATTCAAGAGTTCTTTCATATTTGCCTTGAGGTCTTACTTTTCTATATAGCGAAGACACAGTCTCAATATTGTGGTTTAAAACGTTTGGATTTGAATCAAGAACTTTTTCAAGCGCTTTCCAGTTGCCACAAAGATCAGGTATTAGAAGCTCAATAGTAGTTTCAGGAGATTTTTCTCTTATTTGATGAACACATTGAAAAAATTGAGATGCGCCACCATCCTCAAGATCGTCTCTATTAACTGATGTGATTACAACATGCTTAAGCTTCATTCTAAAAACAGCTTCAGCTAAACGATATGGTTCAGTTGGATCTAAGTCTCTCTTAGATCTATCAAAATCAATATCGCAATATGGACATGCCCTAGTGCAACCAGGACCCATTATAAGGAAAGTTGCAGTTCCACTAGCAAAACATTCGCCGATATTTGGACAGCTTGCTTCTTGACATACGGTATTGAGTTTTAAATCATTCAATAAATTTGCAGTATTACCAATTCGCTCAACTTGTGGAGCTTTGACCCTTAACCATTCAGGTTTTGAAATTAAACTATTAGGATTATTAGTCACATTAAATTTTCTTGACCTGTAATTTTATTTTACTAAAAACAAGATGAATTAACTATTTATAATTTCATAGACAAAGCTCATTCAACAGAAGTAAATAAATAAATGAATGAATTCAACTAATCCTTCTGCAATTTAGAAAATCTTAGTTAAATTTACTCGTTAGGCAACGTTCTTGTTTCATTAACTAAAATTAAATCAGATTTCATAACGTTATTTTTAATACAGATATAAGAACATATTATTATTAAAAATATAGCTAAGAAAGTAGAAATACTTGCGTTATTTTGTACTAAAAAGTGTTTTTTTTATTATTTTTTGATACAGTAAAAAATATATGTAATAAAACATTGACTTTTAAATTTAAAAGAAAACGTATTTTATTATCGGGAAAAAGTAAAAACTCTAAAGCAATAGGTTATGCTAGAGCTACTCATAACGAATATGAATATTTAGAAGAGCAAATAAAAATTTTGAAGAAAGAGGGTTGCAGTTTTGTGTTCTCTGAATTTATAAGTTTAGATGAAGAAATCAAACCCCAACTCAATAAAGCTATAAATTCCTTATCAATAGGCGATCAATTAATAATAACTCAGCTTGATCGAGCATTTAAAAATAAAAAAGAATGTTTGATAACAATAAATAAACTCATTAATAAGGATATTCAATTGCGAACTTTAACTGGTTTTTTTGCTTCTAATGAATCTTCTAATGCAAATTCATCAATTTTTAAGATTTTATATGAATTAGATAATTTAGAAGACAAAAGTTTAGGTGAAAGAAAAAAAGAACAACTATTACGCAGAAAATTATCTGGAAATAATTTAGGAGGAAGGCCCAAAATAAGTCCTCTAAAAGAATCTTTAGTAATCAGATTGCGTAATGAAGGATATTCTTATCGATCAATCAGATCACAAACAGGAATTGCGTTATCAACAATAAGAAGAGTAATTTTGGAAGGAGAACTAACATAAAATGAAGAGGAAAGAAATTGAAAATTTAATTAAAGAAAATTTTAAAGATACAGCGTTGCGTATTTATGAATTAGATAATGAGGATAGAAAAAGTTTATTAGCTGAATATAGAGAATGGATTATGAATGATTTAGATTTTGAAGAAGTAATGATGTTGCCTTATGAAGCATATACTGACAAATTGGATTCTAATTTCTTAGAAGATTCAATTTAGTCCTATATAGTATATTTTTTATTAAATTCATATACTTCTTTTGATATTAATGGTAAGAAAGAAGAATCTTTAGAATATTTCTCACCATCACAAAAAACAACTAATAAAGTGTGTAGAGATTGACTATTAGTCCACCAAGCAGAATCATGTCTAACTTCTGACATTAAGCCAGCTTTACTCCAAAGATTAATGCTTTCTGGTAAGCCTGCACCCAAAAAACCATCTATTTGATTAAGAGAATCGTTTTTCAGAACAACTTTATCTAAATTTCTTTTTAAAAAACTTCGTAAATTTAAATCATTTTTTTGATAATCAATATGAATCATAATTTCCTCCAAAACCCTTGCAGCCGAATCAGAATTCATAGCATTTCTATTTTTATTATTATGTCCATAAAATTCTTTTTCACGACCAAATGGTCCATCATCCCAGGTTTTCTGACAGCAATTTAAACCACTCAATTCCTCCCAATTTAAATCATGTAGCCAATCGTTTATTATACTTCTTTGATATTTCCAAATTTCCCATGATTCGCCCTCAATACAAGGTCCACTTGTTGTTCCAGTAAGTAAATCAATTAAGAAGCTTGTTGCATTATTACTTGAGAAAGATAACATTTTCCTTACAGCATCAATTATTTCATCCGATAATAATAAACTTCCTTTTTTAATCCAATAATATGTAGCAAGACCATAAACCAACTTGACTATGCTGGCAGGGTAAACCATTTTTTTATTATTTATGCCAGTGCCAAAACCTTTAAATACACTTTTATTCCCACTTTTATAATTAATCCAAGTTATTGCAATATCTTCACTTGAAAAATCTTTATTATAAGAGCATACTCTCCCTAAAATATCATTTAAGGCCAGCCCCATCTCTTCACTTAAATAGTAAAAGGACATTGTATGGAAAATTATAAAAATCCTATCTCACTATTTAAACAAACTAATTTTTCAAAAACTATTTGGTGGAAATTAAAAGTTAATATTTCGGGATATCAAAATGAAACAGAAGATAAATTAGTTACTGAAATATTTAAAAATAGAATTTTTAGGCTTATTTCTCCAAATATTTATCAAAACAACCATAAATTTTCAAGAATACTAGTTCAACTATATGAAGATGGTTACGTCTGTTGGATAAATTTAGATGGATTAATTATTGAGAAATACGAATTTAAAAAAAATAAAAGTTTAGAAAATGAACACTTCTTTATAAAAGATAAAGTTAACTCAATTTTAAAATGGATCAAGGATCAATCAGAGTTAAATAATGAATATCTTTGGGGAGGTACATTAGGACCCAATTTTGATTGTTCTGGATTAATTCAGACTGCTTTTTTAAAGCATCAAATTTATATACCTCGAGACTCTTTTCAAATAAAAAGTTTTTGTAAGCACCTTTTTTATTACAAAGAATCGTATGCGGCTCTTCGACCTGGCGATCTTTTATTTTTTGGAAATGAAGAAAAATGTGATCATATTGGAATCTACAAAGGAGACGGATTCTATTACCATAGCTCTGGAATGGATTTTGGCAGAAATGGAATAGGATTAGATACCCTAAAAAAGTCTAATGATAAAATCTCATTGCATTATAAATCTAAACTTATTTCGGCAGGAAGAGTAGTTAGAAATTATAGATGGGACCGCACTATACGTTAATTAATAGAGCTCACCCGAAAAATTTTAAATTAAATTAAGATATTACTTATTCTTTTATTTAGAAATTAACCAGCAGTCCAAATACTTTTAATGATTGGCATTATGGTATCTAAGTGTAATGTCCCGACAAGTAACCAAGCAAAAACAGCTCCTCCACATCCTCCTAACCAAAATCCACTTGTAAAATCAGCCCAACCGGCTCTTGTAAATAAGTCCTTTGGCGGATTAATAACAGTCGCATCTGGAGGTTGAACATTAGGTGCTTTACCAGGTGCATTGTATAGAACAAAAAGTGCTGTCAAAATATGAACAGCTCCAATAGTAGCGAGAAGTCCAGCTGTTAGAGCAAATTCAGAATTTCTTAATGGGCCAGTCATGGTAAAAGGTCCGTATAGAAGATATCCAAAAGCTGCTCCAGTTTCTAAACCTCTAAAATTAGGGGAAATACCCTCTCTGTAAAAAGGTAAATTATTTATAAAGGCTTTTGTAAAATAACCACTATTAACTGGAGTAGCTAAATTACCAACAAAAGGATCAGCAACTGTTTTTACTGCCCATTGTTCTGCTACGCCAATATCATTTGGTTGTACAGAAGTATCTATGTATTTCTCATCAAACTTAATAGAACTTGTTGATTCAGAGAATGATTTTTGAAAGTCGCTCATTTTTTTAATGGTTTAGTGTTTGATAATTTATTCAGTTGCTGTAATTAATCTTCCAATCAATACGATAAAAACAGCAGGCATTGCTATACCAATTAATGGAACAAAAATTGAGGGTAAAAGACTTGGTAGATCAGATGGCATAGTTCTTTAAACATCTTTAAACACTTTAGTATTTATCAGCGAAATAATGTTAATTTTATTACTGGATGATATAAAAATTATTAACTTTTTACATGTTAAATTTTTTCGCAATTTTATTTATTATTTTTATAGGAATATTACTTCTAGTTTTTAAAAAAAGAAGCTTTAAAAAGTTAATAAATCAAAGCAATTTAAATTCAATTAAGTTAAAGAAAAATAAAAAAAGTAATAATAAATTTCTATCTAAAAAAAATAGTTATTTATACAATCACGAAGAAAAAAAGTTCTCAGTATTTTATAAAAATTCTCAAAGAAATAAAATGATTAGTCTTTTTCAGGGTGATACAGAAAATAAATTAAAGGCATTAAAAATTGCGGAAGAATTGGCTGATAAATCAACATTACCAATTTTACGAAAAGGATTAAGAGATATTTCTCCTGAAATCGTTGAAATTTCAGCTTTATTAATAAAACAGTTCAAGTAAACAATCAATCTTGCTTAGTACTGTTTATTGATCTAATTCTGTAAATTGGACGACTTTGACTTTCATGATATGTCCTAATTAAAAGTTCGCTCAATAATCCAAAGCTAAATAATTGAACACCAGCAAGTCCTAATATTAATGCAAACATCAGCAACGGACGATTTCCAATATCCTCACCCATTATTTTTAAAACTATCAAATAAGAACTTATCGCAAGGCTAAAAAAAATACTTATAATTCCAACAAAACCAAATCCATACATTGGTCTTGTTAAAAATTTAGTCATAAACCAAACAGTTAGTAAGTCCATTAAAACTCTAAAAGTTCTATCAATTCCATATTTGCTAGATCCATATTGCCTGCTCCTATGATTTACTTTAATTTCTTTGATTCTTGCACCTTCAATATTTGCTAAAACGGGCAAAAACCTGTGAAGTTCACCATATAACTTTATATCTTCTATTATTTCTTTCTTAAACGCTTTTAATGAGCAACCATAGTCATGCAACTTCAACCCTGTTACGTGAGCTATTAACTTATTCGCTATTTTTGATGGTATCTTTCTATTAATTAATTTATCTTTTCTATCAAACCTCCAACCACAAACCAAATCATAACCATTATTAATTTCTGAAATTAATAAAGGAATATCATTTGGATCATTCTGTAAATCACCATCCAAAGTAATAACAATTTCGCCCTTAGAATTATCAAAGCCAGCTGACATTGCTGCAGTTTGACCATAATTTTTGCGAAGGGAAATTACTGACAATTCTTTAATTTTGAGAGTTAGTTCTTTCAATACTTGATGAGTATTATCTCTAGAACCATCATTTACAACAATCAATTCAAAATTAAATTTATGAGAAGAAAATACATTTATAACTTCATCCAATAAAAGACCAATACTCTCGCTTTCATTGAAAACAGGGACGATAATAGAAATTAATTGTTTTTTTTCTGACATTTATATTTAATAATAATTACACAATTTTAACTTAATTTAGAATATCAAAAGTAAACAAAAAAAATCACCACGATTGTGGTGATTTAAATTATTTAAGGGAAATTTAACCAAACTTACCTGAAGTGGAAGCGATAACAAATGCCCCAAATGTAAGTATGTTTCCAATCGTGAAATGTGCTAGTCCAACTAATCTAGCTTGAACAATTGAAAGTGCAACCGGCTTATCTCTCCAGCCAACAAGGTTAGCAATTGGAGTACGCTGATGTGCCCAAACTAATGTTTCAATTAACTCTTGCCAGTAACCACGCCATGATATTAGGAACATGAAACCAGTAGCCCAAACTAAGTGGCCGAATAGGAACATCCAAGCCCAAGGAGATAGAGAATTCACTCCAAATGGATTATATCCATTAATAAGTTGAGCAGAGTTTAACCAGAGATAATCTCTAAACCAACCCATTAGATAAGTTCCTGATTCGTTAAATTGTGCTACGTTACCCTGCCAAATTGCTAGGTGTTTCCAATGCCAGTAGAAAGTTACCCATGCTAGTAAATTTAATGCCCAGAACATAGCTAAGTACATAGCGTCCCAAGATGAACTATCACAAGTACCTCCACGTCCGGGTCCATCGCAAGGGAAAGCATAACCTAAATCTTTCTTATCAGGAATTAATTTTGTTCCTCTCGCATCAAGTGCACCTTTGATAAGGATTAAAGCGGTTGTATGAAGACCTAAAGCGATAGCATGGTGAACTAAGAAATCTGCAGGACCAATAGGTAAGAAAGCACTTAATGCATCTTGTCTATTAATCAGATCCATCCAGTAATGATTACCTGGTAGTGAATTAGCAGCGAGACTTGCTGAACTTGTAGGATCAGATAATAGAGCGTTAAAGCCGTACATCATCTTACCTTGAGCAGCTTGAACAAATTGAGCAAAAACTGGCTCAATTAGGATTTGCTTTTCAGGATTACCAAAAGCTACAACAACATCGTTATGAACATAAATTCCAAGAGTATGGAATCCAAGCAACATTGTTACCCAACTAAGGTGACTTATCAAAGCTTCCTTTGTTCCAAGCACTCTTGCTAATACATTATCTTTATTTAATTCTGGATCGTAATCTCTAACAAAGAAAATAGCACCGTGTGCGAAAGCACCAACCATCAGGAACATTGCTATGTACTGATGATGACTATACAAAGCAGATTGTGTAGTGTAGTCACGTGCAATGAAAGCATAAGAAGGAAGTGCACCCATATGTTGCGCCACAAGAGAAGTTGCTACACCAAGTGATGCTAATGCTAGTCCAAGTTGGAAATGTAATGAATTATTTACAGTTTCATATATTCCATCGTGGTTAATTCCGAAACTACCTTTATGAGGATCATTAGGGTGTCTTGTATTATGAGCTTCTGTAATTTCTTTGAGGCTATGACCAATACCGAAGGTATTTCTATACATATGACCAGCAATTACGAAAACTGTTCCAATCGCGATATGATGATGCGCAATGTCAGTAAGCCATAATGCTTCACTTTGAGGATGAAGACCACCTAAGAAAGTAAAGATTGCTGTACCAGCTCCCTCAGCTGTTCCAAACACCTGATCTAGAGAATCAGGATTTTGGGCATATGCTCCCCAATTTAAAGTAAAGAAAGGAGCTAGTCCTGCAGGGTGTGGAAGTACTGTTAACCAGTTATCCCAACCTACATGCTGACCTCTTGATTCAGGTATTGCAACATGAACCAAATGACCTGTCCAAGCAATACTACTAAAACCAAATAAAACAGCTAAATGATGATTTAATCTTGATTCTGCATTTTTAAACCAAGCTAGAGAAGGCCTGAATTTTGGTTGTAAGTGTAACCAACCTGCAAAAAGAGTCCAACAAGCCAAAATACTCATAAATATTGAAGCTTGGAAGAGTTGCTCATTAGTTCTCATTCCAATTGTGTACCACCAATGGTAGAGACCTGAGTAAGCTATGTTTACTGGACCACTAGCTCCAGCTTGTGTCATTGCTTCTGTTATACCAGATCCAAAATGTGGGTCCCAAATAGCATGAGCAATAGGACGAACGTGAGTTGGATCAATTACAAACTGCTCGAAGTTACCTTGCCAGGCGATATGAAATAAGTTACCAGCTACCCAGAGAGCGATTATTGCTAGATGACCAAAATGTGTGGAGAAAAGCTTCTGATAAAGCTTTTCTTCGGTCATACCATCATGACTTTCAAAGTCGTGCGCGGTAGCTATGCCGTACCATATTCGTCGGGTTGTAGGGTCCTGAGCTAGACCCTGGTTAAAAGATGGAAATTTTGTTGCCATTGAATTAAAAAGGTGAAGTTCAGGTAATTAGCCCAGGCCGAAAAGGCGAGCATGGAAGAAGGCCCATGTGGTAGCAATACCACCTACAAGGAAGTGTGTAACACCTACTGCTCTACCCTGGGTAATAGATAAAGCTCTTGGTTGAATGGTTGGAGCGACTTTAAGTTTGTTATGTGCCCAAACAATTGATTCGAATAATTCTTGCCAATACCCTCTTCCACTAAAGAGGAACATTAAACTAAATGCCCATATGAAATGAGCTCCTAAGAACATCAAACCGTACATGCTTATTGATTGACCATAACTTGTTAATACTTGAGAAGCTTGCGCCCAAAGGAAATCTCTTAACCAACCATTAATAGTAATGGAACTTTGTGCGAAGTTACCACCAGTAAGTCCCCAAACATCACTCTGCATTTTCCAAGAGAAGTGGAAAATAACTATTGATAAACAGTTATACATCCAGAAGAGAGCCAAGAAAACGTGATCCCATGAAGAAACTTGACATGTACCACCTCTTCCAGGACCATCACAAGGGAATCTAAATCCTAAAGAAGCTTTATCAGGGATCAGCCTTGAACTTCTTGCGTAAAGTACTCCTTTGAGAAGTATCAAAACAGTTACATGGATTTGGAAAGCATGAATATGATGAATCATTAAATCAGCCGTTCCTAATGGAATTGGTGCTATTGCAACCTTTCCACCCACTTCAACTAAACTTCCATTAAAAACTTCACTTAAAGCTTTGTGAGGTAAAGCTTCTGCAGTGCCTGCTAAAAGAGAAGTTCCAACAGCAGATGCTTGAATACTCTGTACCCATTGAGCAAAGATAGGCTGAAGTTGTATTGCAGAATCACTAAACATATCTTGGGGTCTACCCAAAGCTCTCATAGTATCATTGTGAATATAAAGTCCAAAACTATGGAAGCCTAACCACATACATACCCAATTCAAGTGACTGATTAGAGCATCTCTTGCCTTAAGAATTCTGTCTAGTACATTATCGATATGTTTTGCTGGATCATAATCTCTAACCATTGCAATTCCAGCATGGGCTCCTGCTCCTACTATGAATAATCCACCTATCCACATGTGATGGGTAAATAATCCAAGAACTGTCATATAGTCAGTAGCTATATAAGGATATGGAGGCATCGCATACATATGATGCGATACAAGTATGCTTATTGACCCAAGCATGGCTAGGTTTACTGATAGCTGAGCATGTCTACTTTCTGCCATGAACTCAAAAAGACCTTGATGACCTTTAGGAGCAGGGAATAATATTGGATCTCCTTGTTGTGAATCTAATATTTCTTTCATACTATGACCAATACCATAATTGGTTCTGTACATATGTCCGCCGATTATTGCTATTACACCAAAAGCTAAATGATGATGTGAAACATCAGTCATCCATAAGCTTCCTGTCACTGGATTAAGTCCACCCTTAAAAGTAAGGAAGTCAGAGAAAGCAAACCAATTTAAACTAAAGAAATTGCCTGTACCACTTGCTAATCCTGGAAATATCTGACCGATAATTTGTGGATCGCAGAGTTGATGCGGCATAGGCATATCTGCAATAGTTGCTATTTCTTTTCCATTAATGACTAAAGGAGAACCTGCATCAATTGCATCTAAGAGAGCTGCTGTAGGAGCTCCGATATGAATACAATGACCAGCCCATGCTAAAGATCCTAGCCCTACTAAACCAGCTATATGGTGGTTAAGCATGGACTCAATATCTTGGAACCACTCCATTTTTGGAGCTGCTTTGTGATAATGAAAAATTCCAGCATGTAGCATAAGTGCAGCCATTACTACAGCGCCTATTGCTAAGGCCATCAGTTCACTTTCATTAGTGATTCCCCATGCTCGCCACATGTGGAATATTCCTGAACTAATTTGAATACCGTTGTAGTTAGCACCAAGATCAGCATTAAGCATTTCTTGACCAACGATTGCCCATACTTGCTGAGCTCCGGGTTTAACATGAGTTGGATCAGCTAACCAACCTGAGTAATTAGAAAATCTTGCTCCATGGAAAAATGCAGCACTCATCCATATAAAAATGACTGCAAGATGTCCAAAATGAGCTGAAAAGATTTTTCTTGTTGCTTCTTCAGCATCGCCTGTATGCACATCGAAATCATGTGCATCAGCATGCAAATTCCAAATCCAAGTTGTAGTTTTTGGACCTTTAGATAATTTACTTGACCAGAAACCTGGCTTATCTAATTTGGCAAAATCAATAGGTCTTGGATCGGCCTTGACAGGATCTTCCAAAACTTTTTTGTTTTTTTCTCCACTTTCTGGTGGGCTGATGGTCATCTAGCACCTCGAAAATAATTGACATTAAAGCCGATTGATCGGATCTTGAACCTATTTTTAATCATAATGTTCAAGAAAACGAATCCTTCGGAACTTTAGATATTCGTTTCAAAAATAATAAGCCAAAGA
>QCCH01000009.1 GCA_003281315.1 Prochlorococcus sp. AG-347-K20
ATGAATGCCAGACATAAGATAAAGTTCCATTTCCATCAGGGTCTGGTGTTGATTCTGTAATACTTAATGCTTGTCCAGTTTTAGTCGTACCTGAAATTGTAAAAGCAGCATCTCCATCATCAATCAATTCAATAGTAGAAGTAGTAACAGATTCTGCAAAGCCCTGTCCATCTGTATAAGAAAGAATTGCTCTTACTTTTTTACCTTCTTCTGAGGATGTAAGGGTGTAGGTTGAATCTGTACCAATTTGACTCCATGTTGATTCATCAGATGATGACTGCCAGATATAAGATAAAGTTCCATTTCCATCAGGGTCTGGTGTTGATTCTGTAATACTTAATGCTTGTCCAGTTTTAGTAGTACCTGAGATTGAGAAAACTGCATCACCATCATCTGTTTTTATTTCTATAGATGATGTGGTTACAGATTCTGCAAATCCCTGCATATCTGTATAAGAAAGAATTACTCTTACTTTTTTACCTTCTTCTGATGATGTAAGTGTGTAGGTTAAATCTGTACCTATTGGATCCCAATTTGTTCCATCTGTTGATGATTGCCAGGCATAAGATAAAGTACCAGTCCCATCAGGGTCTGGTGTTGATTCTGTGATACTTAATGCTTGACCAACTTGAGTGGTTCCAGATATTGTAAAAATCGCATCACCATCATCTAAGATTTTCGCGTTATTGTTTGGATTAAAGAAATAATTAGTTGTATTAGTATTAAGATCGAGAAGCTTCAATCTTTCGAGCTTAATATCTTCAGTTGCAGTAAATTTATATATTGCTTGTTTGGCTTCTTGATTTGTTGAGACCAAATCAGCATCAATTATTTTGTTATTCGAATTTATAAATTTAGAAGTTATTTGACCTTCATGGTTAATTTCAGTTGTAAAAAAAATATTAAAAAACTTCTCATTTCCACTTAATATCCACTCATTGATACCGATTCCATTATCTGACGAATGAAAATTTAGAGGTCTCGGAATAAATCCTGGCACAATTGAACCACTTCTATACATACCTTCAGATACATTTATTGAAGCTTGTTCACCACTTATCCTGGTAATACCATCTTCAGAGAGTGCAATTTTATTTATTAATTCATTAAAATCATTATCTGTAGTAATTACGTTATAGGAATTGTTTTCAATCTTTAAAAGAGCCTTGATATTGGAATCGTCAGTTCCATAAAAAATATATTCATAATATTCATTTGTTAAGTAATCTTCTATTCCAAGATATGAATAAGTTTGCGAATTATCTAATCCCCCCTCATTTATAAAGTAACCAAAATCACCTAAAAAATTACTGTAGTCTGTATTATCTGGCGCAAACGGTATAGAAGAATTACCTCTTTGAATACTACCAAAAGTCTCCGATGAATAATAAATTGAATTGTTAGATAAAATATATCTCGCGGTAAGGCTGGTCGACATTTAGAGAAATACTCTATTAAAAAGAAAAAGCTTAACTTATTTTAAATTAAAAGCCAAATTATAAAAACTAAAATCAATTTCATTGTAAAATTTAACCAGTTCTAATTAGAAACTAGCTCTATTTCTAGCTCTATTTGTACGTTTGAGACACTTCAGACAATAAAAAAGCAAGGGCTTGATCCCCTTGCTATTACTAGAGTCGGGGCGACAGGATTCGAACCTGCGACCTAGTGCTCCCAAAGCACTTAACAGCCATTGTGCCGCACTAGGTTTTCAAGATATATTTAGTTATTTGCTTGGCTTTGCGAAGTTTGTCACGACAAATAAATACATATTTGACCGCAATTTGACCGAAAAATATTATTTGAGAAAAATTTAAATAGCATTTTATACAAGATATTGATCTATTTAAATCAATGAAAATTTGATAGATGAAATATAGTTTTAGGAAATTACGAGCAAAAATTTTGGAATCATTTGATTACTTCGAATATCTAAATTCAATATCATTTCACCCACCTGTAATGATAATAACTACATTAGTATTTTTTTATATAAGAAGAAAATTTTTATTAGCTGGAAAAAAACATTAGCAATCTATTTAATATTTATATTTTTGAATGAGTCAAAAATTAAATAAACAAAGCAAGTAATAAAAACAATTACATATAAAGATTCCATTTAACTTACCGTTGTTATTGAACTACTTAATCCATAAGTGAGAAAAATAAAACTTGCGAAAGTAACTCCCATCATTACTATTGTGTAGAGTTTATTTAGTTTGAAATTATTACTTGCTGATGAAAAGTCTGCAATAACCAAATTTTTCATTGAATATTTGTCTCTATTTTTGAAGTTATTGCTTTTAACCAAACTGCCTAAAATTGGATCTGTCGGAACTTTTATTTCTTGATTGATAACAGTATTTAAACCTTTATCTTCATTGAAGAATCTTGGAAACATATATGCATGCCATAAAGCTATTATTGCCACCCAAAAAACTAGACTAACTCCTGCAAAACCAAAAAGTAAGAATCTAAAGGTTTCCATATTTGTTCTTTAATTAATTAAAATCTACATCAAAAAAAATATCTAAATATTGCAATCCAAAAAAATATACTTTAAATAAATCAATTAATCATTTCATGATGTTACTAATGATTAGAGACAATGTTATTAGGAGTTTTTCTTTAAATATAAGTTAATGATGGAATCATTTATTTAACTAAAAAAGACAAAATAATAATCACATTTATTATTACTTTTTAGAAATGGATTTTAGGATTTTACTTGTGATTACTCCAATAATATTCTCATGGATATTTACAGTCTTTTGGTTAGGTAGGTGGGATGTATTTAGATTAACACCACTAGGATTACCAAAGAAGGGAGTAGCTCCTTTTAAAAATTATCAAGTATGGGAAGATTCAGCATTAATTCCTGATACTGGCAGACCAGCAGAAGGTTATCCAGTATTTACTGTAAGAACCGCAGCAGTAAATGCACTAGGGATTCCAACCGTTTTCTTCCTTGGAGCAATATTGGCAATGCAGTTTAAAACTTATTAATGGGAAATTTTGATGGACATTAGATTTTTAATTGTTGGAGCACCATTTTTAATCGCATTTTTTTATACCTTATTTTGGCTAAAGAAATGGGGTGCTTTTAATTCTACGAATAATAATTTGCCAAAAAATATTTCTATTAAAGATGAATCAATAGAACAAAGTTATATTTTAGAGAATATCTTTTTAACAAAAAATTAATCAAATTTTCTTACCCTTTACATTAATACCTTCTCATGATTCCAATTGAACAGTATTTGTTTTTTGCAGTTTCTCTTTATGCATTTTTTTATCTTTCAATAAGTATAGTAAGTACATTAATTAGCTTTTCCTAAGCAATAATCACATAAAATATCAAACACTTATTTGTATAAAATTAATCTTCCTGTATTTTAAAACTCATTATATAAATATATAAGTAGATATTAGGGCAATCTACTAACCGCTAGCTTTGATAAAGCGGTTCGTAATGAGAACCTCCCTTTGACCTCATTTTCTTTTTCGCAATCTTAGAAAATGAGGTTTAAATAATTTTTAATAGTCAAGAATATTAAAGTTAATTTTCTATATAAATCCAGTCATTAAATTTTATTCATGATCATGTATATTATTTACTTTTTAAAAAAGAGTTTTTTATTTATAAAGAATATGTAGATATTTGGCGAATCTGCAACGGTATAGATTCCGTCTTTATGAACCTAGCCAACGAAAATATTCCTAACTACGTTTTAGTTATTTTAGTAGTTAGGAATATTTTTATTTATTAGACCTTTTAAAGTAAATTTTACTGAAAATCAAATGATCAATAAATCAAGTAATGAATCTACATTAGAAAAAATTTATAATAATTTGGAATCTGGAATGCCAGAGAATAAATCTATCAAAGAGTATGCTCTGCCTAATGCGAGACAGTGGCTTGGTGGAAGATTCGTTGCTATTTGGGTTTTACCTATTTATTTTTTAAGAAAAATTGCAAAGTTTTCTGCTTCTTCAGCCTTCGTTAAGCCATATTCTCCTTCTGTAAATGGGCCATCTTATAAGCAACCAGAAACACTATTTACTTCTTTACGAAGTGTTTTCAGAGGTGAAGATCATTTAAGATTTTTTGATCATATATTTATTGGTATTTGGGTATTGCCTATTGCTTTGACTGGAATTGTTTTTGAAATCCTACTAATAGCTCCTACTAATAACACTTCACCTTTCAATTAAGCCTCTTTGACCGCAACCATTGCGGTCATAATATGGCATTAAAAAAGACAGGCTGAGGACCCTGTTTATAATTCGATTGTTAGAGTCGGGGCGACAGGATTCGAACCTGAAACCTAGTGCTCCCAAAGCACCCAGTACGCAATTTGAGACAAACCCCACAAGAAACAAGTGAGGCTAAAGCTTATGAGTTGGTACTACTAGGATTTAGTTGAGTCTCAAGATGCAGCAAAGTGTTGCATAGATATTCATTTAATCGCTAAATAATCGCTAACTTACAACCTCGTGCTGTGTAAGAAACACTTACTTAAATAATAGAGCTAATTTCTGATTCAAATCCCTTGCTAGTTAAATAATCGCTCATCTGCTCTTCGCTTTGATAGTTGGAATATTGAATATTTCCATCATCATGCATGAGAGCTCTTAAATAAGCAGTTCCATCATTAGTTTTCCAATAAACTTCCTGGAAACCATCACCATCAAAATCTCCAGAAGTTTTTACAGTTAGATTGTCGTTTAATAAGTCATTTTGAAATCTTACTTGGCTATTTAAAGCAAGACGATCTTCATTATCGTCATCAAAATCTCCATCGCCATTTAAATCTGTATAACGATCAGAACCTGTCGCGCCAAATTGAGCTGGGGCAGGAGTAACACCATCTGCAAGATACCCTCCATTTTGTAATCCAACCTCAATTAAAGGGTCATCATAAATTCCAACAACTCTTGTCCCACCTCCTGCGCCATGATCGGAATAATCTATTTCTCCAGTAACTGAATCTATTTTTCCAGCAGCCCATCTTCCATTTACTTTATTTGTAAAAATAGCCTCTAAAACTCCATCATTATTCAAATCTAATTTTCCTTGATACTTATAGGAATTCTTTATCTCATCACTAACAGTTCCAGTATTTGCATGAAAATTTCCGTCAAAATCTTTTATACCTTTAAGGTAATAAGCTTCTCCAATAATATGAGAATTGATATTTTCTAAATTCCATATTTCTTTAAGTGCCTTTAGATCATTCTCTTGATACCAGTTCATCACTTGACCATTAAATTCATCATGCCATCCCATAACAGTTTGAGATCCTACACTTTCTTCTTGCGTTGAAAAAGCTGTATCACCATCAGAATCATCCCAAGGATGTTCAAGACCAATTAGATGTCCAAATTCATGAATGAAAACTTTTTTCCATGATTCTTCTGACATGTTTGAAGATGGAATATCACCCGTCATTGTTAAATGAATTGGACTGTTTTCTTGTGAATCCCAAGAACCACTTACTGCATATCCATCTTCAAGATCATGAATTAAAATCGGTACATCTGCCTCTGCCAATGAATTTACTTCTACAATTTTCAAGGCAAGTTGTTCATCTAATTTGGAAATTGTTTCTCTGATCGCAGAATATTGAGAAGCAGTAGGAGTTATTGTTGTTGCATCTACCTGATAGCCCAAAGCACTACTATGAATAGACCAATTATCAGAGCCAGGTGATATATATAGTTTAAGTGTGTAATCATTCCCAATTCCTGATCTTATTTCATTAAGTTCAGTCTCTGAGGTTATTAACTGTTGAGTAAGAATATTAATGTCATTCACATCATTTATTGTGACAGTAAGAGTTTGATCAGAGGTATTGCTAGCAGCATCTGTTGCTCTGACAACTACAACGTAAGTATTATTTGAATCGCTATCAGTTGGTGATTCGTAATCTGGAGCAGAAGAAAAAGTTAATGCACCAGTTGAAGAATTTATTGCAAATAAATCAGAATCATCTCCCCCATTTAATGACCAGGTAACAGTTTCATCAGCAGTAAAAGTATTTACAGTGGAAACATTTTCATTAATGGATACTGACGAAGAGGCATCCCCTTCTGTACCGGAGGGACCTTTGATTATTGGATTAGTATCATCAACATCGCTTACAGAAACAGTAAGAGTTTGATCAGAGGTGTTGCTCGCAGTATCTGTCGCTCTGATAACTACAACGTAAGTATTATTTGAATCGCTATCAGTTGGTGATTCGTAATCTGGAGCAGAAGAAAAAGTTAATGCACCAGTTGAAGAATTTATTGCAAATAAATCAGAATCATCTCCCCCATTTAATGACCAGGTAACAGTTTCGCTTGCTGTAAATGTATGAATAGCCGTCTTATTTTCATTGACTGATTTAGTGCTTGTTGTTTCACCCGCCTCACTACCCGATGGGCCAGTAATTGTTGGTGGTTCAGCGAGATTGCGAAGCTCGCTTTGGCTTTTTGTTACGTCATTAAATTGTATATTTTCGATATTTTTTAAGGTATCAGTTCCTTCTCCAATAACTTGAATTACTCCAGAATTAATAGTGTAAGAATAGTCTGAAAGGTTGTTGCTAAAGATAGCAATATCGGTCCCACTCCCGCCATCAAGAATATTATCCCCAGAATTTCCTGTAAGAGTATTATTTAAAGAATTTCCAGTAGCATCAATATTAGATGAGCCTGTAAGAGTAAGGTTTTCAACGTTTGCTGAAGCCGTAAAAGTTACTGAAGATTGAATTAAATCTGTACCTTCTGAAGAACTCTCTGTAACTACATCACTGATTGAATCAACAGTATAAGTATCATCTCCAGTCCCTCCAACCATCGTGTCATCACCACTCCTGCCATCAAGAATATTATCCCCAGAATTTCCTGTAAGAGTATTATTTAAAGAATTTCCAGTAGCATCAATATTAGATGAGCCTGTAAGAGTAAGGTTTTCAACGTTTGCTGAAGCCGTAAAAGTTACTGAAGATTGAATTAAATCTGTACCTTCTGAAGAACTCTCTGTAACTACATCACTGATTGAATCAACAGTATAAGTATCATCTCCAGTCCCTCCAACCATCGTGTCATCACCAGTTCCTCCATCTAAATTGTCATCTCCATTATTTCCGTTTAAAGTGTCATCACCATTTCCACCATTTAGTACATCACTTGCATTATTTCCATTAAGAGTATCATTCCCTCCTTCGCCATTAAGGGTGTCTGCTCCACCATTTCCATGAAGAATATCATCACCATCTCCTCCACTTATAGTATCTGCCCCACCATTTCCTGTAAGATTATTTGAGGAAGAATTACCGATTAAAGTATCATTCGCATTACCTCCAATAGCATTCTCTATTACTGTCCCTGGTGCGATTATTAAGTTACCGGTGTCTCCAGCAATATTAGATGAATATAAATTAGAAGCGGTTTTCTCAGAGGCTCTTAAATCAATTGTTTGTTGATTGCTGAAACCACTGAAGTCAATTGTATCAGTGCCAGATCCATCTACGATTGTAAATGCTGAAGTTGATATCCAGTCTTTCATTTCATTAAAAATAGCACTTGTTGAGAAGGCTATATTTGTATTGAATCCGTAAGTAGTATCGCCACTAAATGAATTTGAAATGCCCTTCCCGAAACTGCTATATAAGTCATCAATAGCTATTAAGTCCGTAGTCATAAAACTACTTAAGTATGCATAGCTAGCTGTAATTGATGTGTTTTCAGTTTGGTCAATATAAGACATCACTGAAGTTTGCCAATTATCGTTTCCAAAAATAACTTCAGATGAATTGCTATAGCTAGTGCTAAGGTTATAGTTTCCTTGATGTCCAAGCCCTAGACCATGCCCAATTTCATGCAAAATTGAGTGAAAAGTATAATTCCCAAATCCACTTTGGCTTCCATTCCAGCTAGATTCAACGTTTATATTGACAAAATCTATGTAACCCCCAAGTTGAGACCAAGTTGTGCTTGCACCTGCGTCTTCATCTCCAAATCTGAAGTCTGAATCAGTATCAGTTGTTGATTGAAAATCTATTCCAGTGACAGCTTCTAAATATTTGAAAGATTCCTCTACTAAGGTTGCTCTTGATGCACTTAAACCATCACTATCAAAATTATTTGCTGCGGTGTTGTAAGTTATAACTCCATTTTTTGCATAAGTTCCACTATCACTAAGATTCCATTTTCTTGGAGACCAAGAAAAGTCTGACCAGAAGCCTGTTGTTAGGTATGTAGCTAATTCCTGATTTGTTCCAGCCGAACCTGCACTTAAAGAATATAAACCTTCTGAACCATGCAATAAATATTGACCGCAAATTTCACACATTTAACTATAAAAGTTAATTTTTTTGATCAAATTAATTATATTAAATCTTATATTCAAAGAATTATATTTAATTCAATAATTTGACCTTATTATTCAATATATTTTGAAACTATTTTCTTATATTTAAAAACACTCTTGAAATAAAGAAGCTAAGGCTTGGTTCCCTGCTATCTCTTGAGTGAGGGAGATAGGATTCGAACCTGCGACATGATGCTCCCAAAGCACTAAACAATTCATTAGGACGCTATGTCTACAAGCGATACTATTCTTTCAAAGTATTTCCTGATTTATCAGGAGAGACCATGATTAATTTGACGGCTCTTGACACCAATCAAAAATAATTATCTGATTTATTATTGATCAAATACCTTTTAACCTATTTATTCTTTTCACTTCTTAAGATATATAAATAATTTAAATTTCTAAAAAAATGAGTAAATTTAAGGATAATTTTTCAAGCGAAAGCTTTTATCCAGATAGCAATTATTATCTTGATCAGGACAATAATCCTAAAGTGACTCCACTTTCAGAATATCAAATGTCTAATATGAAGGAAAATTTTGAATGGCCAAATACCTATTGGTTTATTGCGGAAAGAACAAATGGAAGGCTAGCAATGATTGGCTTCATGGCAGTCATTATTAACTACACCTTATTTGGATGGATAGCATATCCAATCCTTTAATGAGTAATTCTAATTTTGACAAAAATGGGATAGACAAGTACGGAACTCATTGGCTTCAAAATGCCGCGTTTGTTTTAACTGCATTTGCTATTTATTTTGCCTGGGCATTTTACAATGATGCTAGTTTCCACATTATCGTTGTAAAAATATTTAAGTTTTTGAATTGCAATGGATATAACCCTCTAAGTTATTGCTTAATGCGTTGGAAAGTGGACTTTTATCCTTAAAAATAACTTCTAAAAATACTTTTCTTCTTCTAGGAGCTGTTTATATTCTTTACGTGCCTTTTCTATTGTCTCTACTCTGCTACCTCTCATTACTGGGTTACTTGATTTCTTATAAACGCAACCATAAGAAATCATCATTTCATAAATAGATGAGGAAGGTTTGAAAACATCTTCGAATGGTGCAAATACTTTTATCCTGTATCTATACTGTATCTATACTTGATTCTCATGAATTGTTTTGACTTAGAAAAGTTTGGTTCCATGATCGATCAACCTGAGTTAAAACAATGGGATATTGATAATAACTGTGTTGATTCGGTTTATGATCTTGAACTTATAAGATAAATAAAATGATTACTACTTTCCCTCTTAACTAGTGGCTAAATCACATTGGTTGATTAATTCAAACAGAACAGAAGTGAAAAGATTTATAAAAAATGATAAGAATTTTGATGGAGTTTTCGAGTATATGTTTGTAGACACTGGAAAAATAATTGGCGTATTTGGAAAAGAGCCACCGGTCATGACAACGACAATTTCTGTAGATATAGATTTAGCTAGAGAAATTTATGAAAGATTACTTAATCAGGGATGGAGGAAAACAGAAGCAGTATGGTTACCAGAATAAATAAATTTTTAAGTGAAGTTGGTTACTGTTCTAGAAGAGAGGCAGATAGACTAATTAATGAAGGGAAAGTAACCATTAATGGCAAAATTTCAGAAATTGGCGCCAAAGTAGAGGAAAGTGATCAAGTAGCAGTTGAAGGACAAAGAATAGAAAAATCAACTGACAAAAAAAACATATACTTAGCCTTTAATAAACCTGTTGGAATTGTTTGTACAACAGATAGAGGAGTAGAGCCTGACAATATCATAGATTTCGTTAAATATCCTTCAAGAATTTTTCCTATTGGAAGGTTGGACAAGCCCAGTGAGGGTTTAATTTTTTTAACTAATGATGGTGATATCGTAAATAAAATACTTAGGGCAAGAAATAATCATGAAAAAGAATACATTGTAAGCGTAAATCGCGAGATTAAGAAAGACTTTATCCAAAATATGAGTAATGGAGTTGAAATATTAGATACCATTACTAAAAATTGTTTCGTAAAACAATTGGGGCCAAAAAAATTCAAAATAATTCTCACTCAAGGACTCAATCGTCAGATTAGGAGGATGTGTGAGACCTTAGGTTACAAAGTACAATCCCTTAAGCGTGTAAGAATTATGAATATTAAATTAGACGTCCCAACAGGAAAATATCGTGAATTAACTAAAGATGAGCTCTCAGAATTAAACATATTACTTGAAAGCTCTTCAAAAACATTTGATTGACTTCACTCTGATAGATAATAATAAATAGAAAAAAAAATGGCTGTAAAAGAAATATACGTAAGTGGAGGTTTGTTTGATTCCCCATTTTATGATTTTTATTATGACAAACTTGGGACTCAACTAATATCATCACTAAGTTTGGATATCTTCGATACCTATAACTTTTATATAATAAACGACACCATTTCACACCTATTTTACATAAAAGCCAAATCGCGAGACAATCGAGGTTTAAATTTAACTGGAGATGGTGATATTAAATCTGGTATTAAAAGTGAAGAAACTTTCCAACTTACTTTTGATTCTGATATCGATTTAAGCGAATCAATAAGTTATTTTTGTACTTCTCATCAATCCATGAATTATGAAATAGATCTAACTACCTTTGAACAAATATCAACAATCGAAAATAATTCAATAAAAACAAATTTAGTAATTAAACTATCTTTTATCATCCATCAGAGATTATGAAGGCAATTTTCATGCAAGCTCTGGCAGTGTTTTTGATGTAACTAAAAGTGCTTATGAATATCAAGGTCTAATTGATGTAAATGCTGATGGAGTAAAAGAAGCTATTTATACTAATAAAGAATCAGGGCGTTGGGTTACAGGTTCTATTAATTCTTCTACTGGAGAAATTGATTATTCTGACCATGGTCATGGAGGAAGAAAAAGAGTTGTAGGTATCTACATTGATCCTTTAGTCACTTCAGGTGATGTTGTACAAGGTAGTGATTACGATAGTCAAAGAAGATTTCAAAATGACTTTTATATAGATAATTTAATATTCAAAACTTCAGGAGATTATGACGGTGATGGTTTTCAGGAGGTTTACTGGAAGACCAATGCTGGAACTGCTTATTTAAGAGCATTAATGCATGCTGATGGAAATATTCAATATGCTAATTATCAAAGTGAATAACAGATGAGTGATTATTTAACCAGCAATGGATATGAATCTACTTTATCTGAAATTACAACATAGATATTTTGAAAATTTAAGTCTTATTTATTACTTTTTAGATTCCTTTTATAAATGAGATTATTACTCATATCTTTCTAGAAAAATAAAGTATTACTTCATATTTTATTATTATAATTTCTGCTATTTAAAAATTTTTCTGTTTCATGTCTCATATATTTTTTCTTCAAAAATAATTGAATTATATTTTTTATTTATTTTATTTTTTATCTCGTATCTTTTATCGTTCAATTTATAAATATTTCTAGCCAATTCTACAAAATCTTCTTTGAAGTCATTATTTAATTCTTTAACTCTAATTTTATCTTCTAATTCCCATAACTTTTGATTTGTCATCTGAAGATCCTCTATCAGATCTTCACGAATAATTATTGATGAATTTCTTAACTCGTTATTTAAAAGGTCATATTCATTTTTTACATTGGCTTTTTTTTGTCCACTTAGAAATTTTAATTTGATTTTTAAAATAGTAATTTTGTCTACCAATTCACCAAGGGAGACTGGAATCTTAAGCATTATTTTTTTTTAACTGAATACCTTAATTCTAAATCATTGGCAACAACACGGAATACATCTTTCCATAAACAATTTGAATTTTGTCTATAAAGCTTCAAAGAATCATACCAATGTGTGAAATTAGATTTTGTTCCCCAGCGCCAATCAGGCACATATTTTAATAACAGCCAGGTCTCTTTACCGAGAGATCCTGATAAATGTGCATTCATAGAGTCAGATGTTATTACTAAATCACAGCAACTTATAATCGCTGCAGTATCAATAAAATCCAAAGTATTGTTTATATCTTTTTGTGCACTAACAAAATATTCTTTAAAAGTACATTTTTCTAAATCATCTAACCCATAACCTTTTTGTAAAGAAAGCAATTTATAAGAAGAACTTTTCAAAAGTTCAAACTCATGAAAAGGAATAGATCTCCCTTTAACACCTCCTTTCTCTGCATTAGGATTTCCTTGCCAATTAATACCAATAATAGGCTTCTTTTCTTTTTTTAAAATTTTTTCCCACTTCTTAATACGCTCTTTCGGGACAGAAAGATATTTATCTCTAACAAGTATATTATTAGGAATTATATTAAGTAAATTTGGTAAAGATAGTAATGGCGCCCATGGTACGTCATAAACTTTTTCTGCATCAATTTGAGAGATTAAACTATCGCAAACATTCGAATATTTAAATAAAGAATGTAATTTATCTAAAGCGCATAAAGTTACTTCATAACCAATATTTTTTAAGTATTGAGAATATCTAACGAATTGAATTGTATCTCCTAAACCTTGTTCACTAACAAGTAGTATCTTTTTTTTATTTTTTAAAGATAGTTTTTTTGTTATTCTTTCCGATATTGGTTTAGCATGAGGTCTTATTGGAAATTCCTTACATATCCTAAATTCATATTGTTTAAATCCATCAATATAATTATTTAAGAGGAGATTTGATAATGAAAGATTCCAGTAAATAGTTGCTAATTCTGATTTGTTTTTTATAAGTTCTTTTCCTTTTAAATCTTTTTTTTCAATAAATTTGTTTTTAATATTTAAAGCTTTATTGAGTAAGCTTATTGACTTTTCTAGATGTCCTTGCTCTGCATATAAAATGCCCAGCTCAATATAGGGTTTGTGAAAATTACAATTCAAAGATATTGCTTTTTCAAAATAATTAATTGAGGTTTCGAAAACACCTATTTCTTTATGTAATCTGCCTAAATTATTCAAAATCTCTAAATTATCATCTTCCTCTTTTAGTAATTTTTCAAAGACTCTAATCGAATTTTTAAATTCTCCAGATTCTGCATATGCCAATCCAAGTTTAAATTTATATTGATTATTTTTTTTATCTAGAGTATTTGATTTTATGTAATTTGCGATGGCCTTTTTATATAATTTTTTTTCCATTAAAATATTGCCTACATTAAAATATGGAGGCGGATATTTAGGATTTAAATTAATTGCTTCACAAAAATATTCATAAGCAATATCTTTTTCCCCATTTTTAATTAAATCAATTCCCTCTCTATTTTTTTGGATACTTAAATGGTGTTTATCTTCTTGTTTCATGACGAATATAAATTAAACAAAAAGCTCGGTAATTAAAGTTAAATTATCAATAATGAATTTATAAATAAAAATGTCAATATTTAACATTAAGATTAAAAGTTTTTAAGAGTACAATTTTAATTTAATTTTATTTTTAAATTAATGTTATTATTTAACAACTTAAAAATATCTTAGTAAAGTGTCTTACTCTCCAGCTTCATACAGCAGCTCTACTCCTTCTTACGGAGCAGGAGATTCGGGATATTACGACACAGGTTCTTACGACACAGGTTCTTACGGTACTTCGGGATATTACGACACAGGTTCTTACGACTCAGGTTCTTATGACTCAGGTTCTTATGACTCAGGGTCCTACGATTCAGGATATTACGACACTAGTTACAACTGGTGGGAACAGACCGTTGAAGAAGAAATTCCTGATTTAGCAACATTAACTAAAGTATCAACCGATAATTATGGGGATGCTTTGTACGTAAGCGATACTAATTATGATTACGATACAAAAACATACATTTTAAAAGATGATGATTCATCAAATTCCTTAATATTAGTTTCTGAATCCTACGGCGGGGCAACTTGGTTAAACTCAAATTGGGGAGAAAATGACTATAGAAAAGTTTATGCAGTAGAAGAAACTTCAACTGGGTATATGATTGCTATTAAAGAATCATACCCTGACTATTATTCTGGAGAAGAAGTAAATATTTCTTGGTCAGTTTATAAAACCAATTCAACTGGGGTGGTTGATTGGAGCCAAACATCATATTCAGATTCTATTGCTAATTTTGAGACACAATTTGGGGATGATTTAGATGGGGATGGATCTGTAGGCGTAGATTTAAGTAGTATTTCCTTGAAAACTTCTGATACAAAAGGAGATAAATTAGCTATTACAAGTGACGGAAGTTTATATATTGCGAAAGAGGATGGAAATTATATCCAAATAGTAGAGAGTTGGAGCGGTAGTTCAGTTTCATTCGATGAAAGTTCTGGAGATGGCGTTACTTGGTCATATGAAAGAGAAGCGTTACAAGTCGCACTAGATGATGGGGGAACTGCAACAGATACTTCAGATGATAAATTTTTACTTGCAGTCAAAACCTCAAATACTAACTATTGGGATGGTCAAACTGATATTCACTCCTACTGGGATGTTTATGATGTTGCATTAGATGGGTCATTTGATTGGAATGGTCAATATAGTACTAATATCACAGATTACGAAACAACATTTGAGTCTGATTTAGATGGAGATGGTCAATTAGGTATAGATCTAAGTGCACTAGAAGATATAACAACAGATACTACTGGAGTCACTCTTAAAAGAGGATTTGGTTCTCTTTACATTTCTGATGGAGGTAGTGATACAAAGATAACAGGAGAATATGGAGGAACTCCTTACCTTGAATACGAATCAACTTGGGAGGGCGGTTTTTACAAAAGTGAAGCATTTGCTTTGGCTAAAAACTCAGATAATTCATATACTCTTGCTCTAAAGTTTACTGATAGCGCAACTAATCAAAATGCATGGGAAATTCATCAACTAAGTGCAAGTGGAGTTCATTCATGGAACAACACTCAATTTACTCAGGCTATTTCTGGATACGAAAAGATTTTTGAACAAGATCTTAATGGTGATGGAGCCATTGGTTTTGATACGAGTTCACTAACTGATGTTACTACCGACAGTTATGGAGCAACCCTAAAATTATCTGCTGAAGGACAGGTATTTATCATCGATGGAAGTGAAACGATTGATATTAAAGACAGTTATGGAGGTGTTCCCTATCTTTCTTCTAGTTATTCATATGAAGGCTTTAGTATGACTCAAACGCCTTATGCGGTTGAGAAAATTAATGATGAGTATAAATTATTTGTTAAATTTGAAGATACTTATCTAATTGATGGAGTTTCTGAAACTAATACGAATTGGGATTTGTACACAATTTCTACTGATGGAATTTTAGATTATGGAAAAACACAATATTTAGACTCTGTTACTACTTGGGAACCTAAATTTGGTCAAGATTTAAATGGGGACGGAGATGCTACCGGCCAAGTGGTTCTTACAAATAGGGATACAGATAGTACTGGTGCATTACTAGCAAGTGATATAGACGGAGCTCTTTATATAGTCGATGGTAGTACTCAAATACTTATTGGAGATAATTATATTGAACATTCTAGTAGTTGGTCAGATGGTTCTTATTCTTCTACCGCAATCGCAGTTAGTGATTTAAATAATAATGGAACTGCAGATGATACAAGTGATGATTATTATCAACTTGCTGTAAAACAATCTAATAGCTATACAGATTATTGGTCTGGACAAAAAAATTCTACTGAAGATTGGCAAGTTTATAAAATTGATACTTCAGGTGCAACAGATTGGAGTTCAACTTTCTGGACTCAGTCAATCCAAGGATATGAAGCATCATTTGGTCAAGACCTGGATGGAGATGGAAGTACTGGGCTTAATGTAAGTAATCTAAAAACAGCTTCAAAAGATACAAATGGATGGTTATTAAAAAAAGACTCCAATAATACACTTTATATAAGTGACAGCAATGGAGAGAATGTTGTTACAGTTACGGATAATTATGGTGGAAGTCCAACTTTTGATCATAGCTATAGCTGGGGATCTGGTTCTAGTTCTTCAGAATCCCTTGCAGCAGAGAAACAAAATGATGGTTCTTTCTTGTTAGCAGTTAGTCATTCTTCTAAAGATCAATGGGGTTCATGGTCGGATTATGAAATTCTGGAGTTAAGTAGCACTGGGGTTATTGATTGGGGCAAAAGTATTTGGACTCAAGATATTAAAAGTTACGAAAATAAATTTAATGATGATTTAGATGGCGATGGAAGTAAAGGAAGAGACTTTTCAGCATTAACAAGTGTGGATACAGATACCACTGGCGATCTTCTTAAAAAGGATTCAAACGGAGCATTCTTTATACTTACAGAAGCCGGGGATTATTTATCGATATCCGAAGATTGGGGAGGCACAGCTGAACTTGAATATAGTCATAGCTGGGGAAATGGTTCCAGTTCATCTGTAGCTGTTGCAGTTGAAGATGCGACCTTTAAAGACTTTGAGGGAACAACAGTTAATGGATATGCTATCGCTATTAAAAATTCCGGAACTTATCAAAGTGATACTTGGGAAGATTGGACAATAAAATATGTAGATTCCAATGGGGTAATTGATTATTACAACCAGCCATGGATGCAATCAATTAAAGATAAAGAAACAAGTATCTTTAATCAGGATCTTGATGGTGACGGGGCTAAAGGTCTTGATGCATCAAAGTTAGAAACAGCATCAGATAGCTCTGGTAATGCCACTGATAAAAGCGGAGATTTGCTTAAAAAGGATGATAAAGGCAGCTTATTTATCGTAGATGATAATGATACTGCTGATACTTCAGATGATACAGTCATAGCCCTTACTGATGAATGGGGTGGCGCGCCAAGTTTTGATTATTCAGATACTTGGGGAACATTTAGCTATACTTCATCTGCTTTCGCTGTGGAATCTTTTTCCGATTCAGGTACAAAGAAATTTCTCTTAGCGATAAAATCAACTGATACATATAGTGGTTCAACTAATACTAATTGGGAGACATATAAAGTTTCCTCATCAGGAGTCATTGATTGGGGTAGCGGTAGTTGGTCACAATCAATTGGAAAGAAAGAATCTGTATTTGGTCATGATATGGATGGAGATGGTGCAGTATGGGATTCTTCCAATATAACTACTACTGCAGTATCAACTGACACAAGTACATCAGCTAATACAGCTGTAACTCTTACTAAAGATGCTCAGGGAGCTCTATATATAACCAAAGGTCAAACTAATATTGCAATAGTAGATGATAATGATTCTCCAGTAAACTTTGACTGGTCTCATTCTTGGGGTGGACAAACCTTCTCATCCACAGCCTTTGCTGTTGAAGGTTTAGATACAAATAGTGACTCAACTATTGATAAATATAAATTAGCTATCAAACACTCTCAAACTGATACTATTACCTCCTTATCTTCTGAGAATTGGGAAACAATTGAAATTTCGACTGCAGGAGTTGTCGATTGGTCAACGGTTAAATGGGGGGATGCCTCACCGCATGAAATTGATCTTAATCAGGATTTAGATGGAGATGGCTCTATTTGGTCTGTTGCTAATTTAACTCTAACGGCTGTTGATACTGATGTTTTAGGTGTAACTCCACACCTCGATGAAAACAATAATTTATATATTATGCCTGGTCAAGGTCAGCAGAAAAAAGCTGTTTACGATGGTACAGGTAATTTAATTAGTTTTGAAGAAAGCCAAAACTTTGGTTCATCTTCGTTAAAATCAGAATTAATGGCAGTTGAATCTACAACTGTAGGTGGTGATGATTATTACAAGTTACTTATAAAAGAGACGTTTACCAGTGGAAGCGTTTCAGGGATTGAATATCAAACAGTAAACGTTGACCCAACGACAATGTTAATAGATTGGGGAACATGGACACAAACTGATGATCCCACAAAACTAGAAAGTATATTTAACCAAGATATAAATCAAGATGGAACAGTAACTAATATTACTACAGCAACAACCAAGACAGCTGTTTCAACTGACATTACTGGAGCATCGTTAAAAGAAACATCTGATGGTAGTTTATTTGCTACTGATGGCGATACCACTTTTGCTCTAGTTGACAAAGGTGGGAATGCTTTAGATTTCAATGTATCTGAAACATGGGATGGAGGATCCTATAAAACCGAATCACTTGCTATCCAAAAGGTTGGAACCGAATATAAACTTGCAGTTAAAGAAACTGTTGCTTATGGAGATGAAACTTCTGAAGGATTTATCATTCATACAATATCTTCCGATGGTGTGCTTGATAAATCGAAAGAAAAGTTTAGAACAACTTCAGAATTAAATGAATCAGAATTTGGCCAAGACCTTAATGGAGACGGCAATACTAGTCAAGGTTCAACTTCAGATTCAGCAGATACTTTCGCTGATAAAGTTAAAACTGGAAATACTGATCAAGAAGTAGTTCAAAAGTTTTCTAATGTAGCTCAATCAGATATCTATTCAATCTCTAACGCTGACACAAGTTCTAGTGATACAGCAATAGAAATGTTTGTAAATGGTGTAACGGGTAGTGCTAAAGCTGATTATGCCTTGGAAGTGAAAATTACAAAAGAACCTAGTACGGCTTTATTAGGCAAAATTGGTAATGATACTGGTTCCGACGGATCAAATTTAAAAGCATCTACAGGAGTTATGGATTTTACAGTAACCATTCCTGACCAACAAAATTATGGAGACATAGTTTCTCTTTCTTGGGTATTGAGTGATGTAGAAGAGGGAGTAACTCCAAAATATATGAAGGAGGATTCAAAGGGGACATTCTTTAGCTTTGAATATGATACAAGCACTGGTGAAGGGGCTAAGTGGGATTCAGATAATAAAACTATGACTGTTTATGTCAGAGATAATGGTAAATATGATGATGATCCAACAGCAGGGAAAGTAAGAGACCCTGGATTATTTATCACAGATAGCTCATCAAGTTCATCAAGCTCAACCCCTACTTATTCCATTACAACTTCAATGGATCCTCGAAGAGAGGGTAATACTCTAACTACCACTGTTAATACAACAAATGTTTCTAATGGTACAAATCTTTATTATTCTTTAAGTGGTACAGGTATTAGCTCCTCAGATATTTCATCATCAGATAACCTTATAGGATCTGGTAGTGTTAATGCATCTGGTACTTTTAGTTTCAGTCATCAAATTATTGACGATAGCGAAACAGAAGGAGCACAAACTCTGGATATAAAACTTTTCTCTGATTCTTCAAGAACTAATCAAGTCGGAAGTACATCTCAAATTACATTTTATGATGCACTTGGTGAAGGAGGTGATAGTACTGCTCCAACCATAACTGGTCCATCAGGATCTTCAGTATCAGTTAATGAAAATGAAACTTCAGTTTATACATTTTCGGCAGATGAAACTGTTACTTGGTCATTGAATAGTGGAGGAGAAGATTCTGGTAAATTTACAATAAATTCTGATAGTGGTTTGCTTGAATTTGCAGCTGCTGCAGATTATGAATCACCTTTAGATAGTAATAGTGATAACTCTTATGAGGTAGTTGTTAGTGCCACTGATACTTCGGGTAATGTAAGTAATCAGACAGTCAATATAACAGTAAATAATTTGATTGATACTGGCATAGCGATAGCAACAGTTAATGATTCATATACTGAAGATAGCAATGGATTTTCAAGTGTTTCTGGTGCTGCGCCTGTAACCATTACTGCTTATGAGGTTGGCAAGGAAACTACTCTTGATTCAATTAAAGATTATGGTGGAAATTTACATGCTGGAGATAACTTAGCTGCAACTGCTTCGTCTTATAAATATCAGGGGATGTTAGATGTAAACGGAGATGGTACATATGAAACTATTTTTACAAATAAAGTTTCTAGAAGATGGGTCACAGGAAAAGTTGATTCAATTACTGGTCAGATAGACTTTGATGACCATGGATCTGGAGGTGGAACTAGAGTAGTAGGAATATATGATGATCCCTTAATCGCAATTGGCGAATCAAATGGTGGTTATTTAGAAGATGGAGTAACACCAGCACCAGCAAACTTCGGTGTATCTGATTCTGATAGATATGTTCAATACAATGGAGAGACCGTTGATCGTTTAGCTCTTAATAGTCAGGTAAGATTCCAGAATGATTTAGAAATAGATAATCTAGTAGCCAAACATTCTGGCAATTATGATGGCGATTCTGATGGGGTTCATGAAGTTTATTGGAAGACAGCTGATGGAACGGCATATCTAAGATCACTGATGCATGCAGATGGGAATATCAGGTATGCAAATTATCAGAGCGAAGAACAAATGAAAGAATATCTAACATCTAATGGGCATGAATCTATTATTAGCGATATTATGGCCTAATTAGATAAATGTATTAGGAATATTTTAAATTAATTTGCTTGATACTTTTTTGTGAGAATAATTGCTAGTAATTTTTTAATTAATAATGAGCTATTTGAAAGGGCAAGTCAAATTTATGATTTTGATAATTCAATAGATATATATCTACATACTTCTGGAGGGAATGCAGTTGTAAATGGTGGTGTTTATGGTGAACAAATAATCAACTCATACGAGGTTGGTTTTGCCGATGAATATTTTTTAAAATCTTTAATTGCAAAATTAGATTTGCAAATTGATCCACAATTCTCATTTGTTTCTGAAAAAGATCAATCAGATATAGCCTTTTATTATGATTCAGAAATTAATATTGATGGGGAAGAAAATATTTTAGGATTAATTATTCCAATAACTAGAAACGATAAACCTGCATATGAAATTTTTCTAAACACTCCTGCTTTTGAAAATAAGACTGATTATTTAAGATATGCCATTATCCATGAACTTGGCCATGCGCTTGGTCTTGAACATCCTTTTAATGGGGAAGACGGGGATATTTTTGAAAACCAGAAATCACCTTGGCAAAGTGCTTATCCTGAAGAAACTGTCATGGCTTATAGAAATCCTTTAAATGAGGAATGGCCTCAATTTTTCTCTGATAATGACATAAATGCTTTGAAAACTGCTTGGGGGGATGAATCTCAAATTGTTTTAAAAGAATACTTGGTTAATAACTATTATGAATTTGATGAAATTAAGGATTTCGATGGATTTATACATGGAAATAAAGACAGATTAAGTACTGATAGATATAAATATCAAGGCAAATCAGATTTGGATCTTGATGGTTATGAAGAAAACATTTTTACAAATTCGAGTATTCAAAGATGGATATCGGTTGGCATAAGAGAAAATTTTGATAATTATGGAGAGAAGGGCAATACAAGGGTTATTGGCAGTTATATCGATCCTTTAGTTGAATTTGGGCAAATTATTAAAGATAGCCCTCATGATAGTGAAAAAAGATTTAGTAATGACTTGAAAATTGATAACCTAATTTTAAAGATTTCAGGAGATTTTGACAGTGATGGTTTCCAAGAAGTTTACTGGAAAACTAAGGATAATACAGCTTACCTAAGAGCACTAATGCATGCTGATGGTAATATTCAATATGCTAATTATCAAAATGAAGCTCAGATGAGTGATTATTTAACCAGTAAAGGATTTGAAAACTTCATAAGCGATATTATTTAATTTGAAATTTAACTTTAATGATTCAAAATTTTCTAACAATTAATACTTCTAAAAACCAATACTTACTCTACTGAACCATCTTAGATTATTGGAATTTTTAAACTTATAATCATCATAAGATTCAGCTAAAGTAGCCTCAAAAGTGAGTCTAATTTTATCTAAAGGAGTGTAAGAGCTTCCTACCATAATAGAATAGTTATTATATTCAATAAAAGAAGAAAATCTATCATTAAAAACAAAAGAGGCCGCTCCAAATGGCCCCCAACAAAGTTTATGATGTTTATTAATATCAACAGCTGCTCCGCCAAATAAATCTGAACAAGCAAACTTAGTATCTTCCCATAAGCTGAAATAACCAGTGCCAATATCGCCTGTGAAAACGACTAAAGGAAATATTCTTTGGTTCTTATTATCCCAAAAAGCTATAGAGTATGTAATTTATATGTCCCTTCCGGTATATGTTTTATCATCAAATTGTATTAGTTGTTCTGCACCCAAAGCTATTCCCTCTTTTTCATTTAATTGATAATCCCATCTAAAACCCATTGATTTCCCTTCACCAATAGAAGTAGCACCACCTCTAATATTTCCTTCATATAAACTTCTTAATCCAAAACTAAATCCAAAACTAGATTTTTTATTTTTAATGGCATTTACAAAAATCTGCCCAACAGCATCACCACCGTTCTAAGCCCAAAATTTACTATTTTTTGGCCTTCTATTCCATCCTCTAATAGAAAAATCTAAATTCATCATTTCTGATGATTTAAATCCTATGGACACTAAAAAGGTTAAATCTGGTCCTATAAATTTATTTTCAAAAACAATTGAGCGATTGAAACTTCTAATTTTTGAAGAGGAATTATTGTTATTATCTGATATTTCAAAATTATATTTTTTATTCAATGAATTTAAGTCATTAGCTTCTAATAAATCCCACCGCAAATCAGTTTTATCATTTGATCAAATATTTGTTTTTACTTTTACCATCTAATTTCTGAATTTTTAATGGGAATCTTTTTTTTTATCATTTAAATCAGATAAGGTACTGGAATTCAAGAAAGATAATGTGAAAATGTATAATAGACTTATGAACTTCAATCTAAAATTAATTAACTTGTGATTTGTGAAAAACATAATACAAATATTTATTTCAGGGGAGGAAAATGATATTAGTCTTAGCCTGCTGAATAATAGTCAAAGGCTCATCAACTTATATCCTAATTATTCTTATAAACTTTTTGACAATAATGCGATAATAAAATTTCTTATCGAAAATTTTGATTCTGAAATCCTTAAAACCTACGAATCTCTTATTCCATTTTCTTATAAGTCTGACTTTGCGAGATATTGTTTACTTTATAAATTAGGCGGTTGGTATTTTGATATAGGTCTAAAAGTAAATAAAAAAATACTAATTAATGAAAATACAAATTTAGTTATTTTTAGAGATTTAAATTTATATACAAAAACATCCTGGGCATGTGCTGGTGGAATTGTTTTTGCAAAGCAAGGCAATAAAATACTTAAAAAAGCAATTCAACTAGTGGTAGAAAATACTAAAAATAATTATTATGGTTTAACCCCACTTTGCCCAACAGGACCATCTTTATTTGGGAAAGCAATAGCTATTGAAGGAATTGATAAAAATGTAATTATAGGAGATTTTATGGAACTAACTCCTCAACACAATAAGAAAAATAAAGCAATGGTTTTATCTGATGGAACTATAGTCGCATTTAATAAAGAAGCTAAAGGTGGAGATTTAAAAGCTTTAGGGTGTAAAGGAACTAATAATTATAATGATTATTGGAATCAAAGAAATATCTATAAAAAATTTTAATTTTAGAAATGACTTTTTAAATATAATTATTTTAGAAATGACTTTTAAAATAAAATTATTTAAAAAGAAATCGAGTAAAATTTATTTGAATATTGGAAAAATTAAATATAAATTTAAGTTCAAACATTTTATATCTTTTTATATTTCTAAAAATTTTTAACCTATACAAACCCTTCATATTCTGAATCTTTTCTTGAAGAAGAAAAATCCATTAACAACCATATGGATCTTTTAAAGAATCATTTTTTGGATTAGACTTTAGCAGAAGAGCTTATAAAATAGGTTTTTCTATAAACCTACATCTGAAAGTATTGGAATAAAGTTTAATATTTTTAATGTCGTTTATAAGGTATTGCATCAAGATTTGAAAAATAAAAACATTAATTATCTAATAAAAAAACGATTTTACGAAATCGTATAATTAGGTTTCAAAAGGAGAAGAAATATTTTCTTATTGAGAATTGATTAAATTTGAAAGTTTTAATTTAAATTCATTTTTGATATGAGTATTGAATTTTTCATATCTATTAATTCTGTTCTCTAAAGTTTTATTTTTTTCAGATATCTTAGTTAAAGATTCATCATTAAAAATCTCATTCCATTTAATAAATGATTTTGGTGAAAAAATCTCGAGATAAGAGTTAAAATCATAAAGATTTTGAATTTCATTATGTGAATTACAGTCACTCGCAAAGCATTTTAAGCCAAGGCAACAAGCATCTAATACAGGTATACCGAATCCTTCTATAAGAGTAGGACTCAATAAGCATAAAGCATTCAGATAAAGTGCAGCTTTGATAGATTCGTTCACAAAACCAGTTGTAATTATACCCTTATTTCCTTTTATTAAACTACGTACTTCTTTACTATAAGTATCATCTTTTAATTTACCTGTTATCACGAGAAACTTCCCTTTTTTTTGTGCTTCAGAATTTATAAATGCTTCAATTGAAAGAAGAACATTTTTTCTCATATCTATTGATGCATTAAATAAAAAATAATTTAATGGTTTCAAACTTTTTTGATCGAAATTTTCTTCCACAATAAAATTTTCTGGTTTTATTGTTATCTTTTTTAAAATTTTTTTATAAATATCAATTCTTTTATAATCCTCAAAAAACAAAGATGGTGGTTGCACAAGTACAGATTTATAATTATCAACTGAAGTTTTATTATCGAAAATTTTAAAAATATTATTAAATTTTTCTTGAGTAATTTTTGAAATAAAGATATTTTTTGTTTTTCGACAAAATTTCAATTTTTTATAGAAAGATCTTACTGCCAGAACATTAGGATCATATTCCAATGGTATTAAATCATGAATTGTCTGAATAATTGGAATATTATAATTTGAAACTAAATTTAAAGGGGAAGATGCAATAAATACATCAAAGCTTTTCAAATTAACTTTTATTGTTTGTCTAATTGGGAATACACTTATAAAGTCTGATAAAAAACCAAAATTTGGCAAACAAACAAATCCAGTTATATTTTTAATGAATGCCAATTTTTCTATTCTAAGATAAGGATTGTCTTCTTTATTTAAGAACTTTACTTTCAGTGAGTTTCTTTCAGTGTAACTGTTGGTTGAAAAAACAAATTTTGAAAATTTAGCAACTGAATTTAAGAAATCAAAAAATTTATTTAATATATTGTCTAGAGGTCCAAATAATACATATTTACTGCTTAGTTTATCTATATCTATAGTTCCAACGAAAAAATTCTTTAAAATATAAGTTGTATATATAAAATTTCTACTACTTTCTTTAAGCCTTTTTATTTTTAAGTCTCTTAAATTAGTACTAGTTGTTAACCATATTTCAGCTCCCGAATCACTCAATGCCTCAATTAATGCCTTGGTGTATGAAGCTATACCACGATGCTCGTTATTTTCTAATTCCGGAGCAAGTATTAATATTTTTTTTTCTTGCAAATATTTCATATTGTTAGATTAACATATTAAAAATTTACAATTTCAGATAATTATAACTCATAACAAAATTCTCAATTAAAGCTTATTTAAACTTCTTGTTTTATCTTTAAATGTTCCTAGTAAAAGATCTAAATATGTAGCTTTTCTTAGTTTTATACTGGCTGAAAGTGACATACCTGGCACAAGATTTAATTTCATACCTTTTTTTGTTTCAAGTTTCTGAGATTCTAGAAGTACTTTAGCTTTAAAATGCGGATTCCTATTAGTATCATTAGGTTCTAATGCTGATGAACTGATTTGTGAAATATTACCTTGCAAACTTCCAAAGTCCTTAGCAGGAAACGAATCAATACTTAAGTCTACTTCTTTCCCAATCTTCACGAAACCAATATCTGATGTATTAATGTCAATAATTGCTATTAAGTTATCCTGAGGAACTATTTTTAAAATGGTCTCAGTGGAGTTTGCTACATATCCCTCTCCAAATGATTTGAGATCATGAATAAAGCCATTTATAGGAGATTCAATATGATTTATTTTCCTAATTTTCTTAATTTCAGATAACTTACTTTGAAGATCACTTATTTGCATTTTTAGATCTTTTATGGATTGTTTTAGTAGTGATACTTTTCTTATTTTATCCGAATTAAATTCATTAAGTTCACTTTGTAATTTTATTAGTTTAACTTTTTGCTCTAAATATTCCATTTCTGAAATAGCACCATCTTTTAAAATTGATTCAATTTTATTTAATATATTTTCTTCAATTTCAATTGATTTTTTCGTTTTTTCTATTTTTATATTAAATATCTCCTTTGTTTTATTTAATTCAAGTTCTTTTTCAACTAAAATTTGATTCTTAATTTCTAATGCATTAGATGTGGTAAGTAAATTTATATCAAGTAAATCTGTATCAAGCTTCAATAAAACTTGTCCTTTTTGAACTAATTGACCTTCTTTAATTAAAAGATCTTTAATAATACCTTTTTCAGGAATTTTAACAGATCTTTGTCTATCATTAGGCTCTAAGAAACCATTTGTTTGAATTATTTGATCTGTTTTTGCAGTACTAAGCCAAATTAAACCCAGAGTAGATGATGACACAATAAAGCCACTAAATAGCTTTGCTAAAATTACAGGCTGATTTAAAAATGAATTATTAGATTCATTTGCTAAAAAAGAAAGAACTTTATCAATTATTTTTTTTCTATATTTTTCGATATTTTTTTTATATTTCATTTAGTTGCTACTTTGTATTTTTGTAAGTGCATAAAATTGTTTTTTATCATTGATTAGTTTTTGATAAGATCCGCTTTCAACAACTAAACCATCTTGTAAATAAAAAATAGATTTTGACATATATAAACTGGTAGTCCTATGCGTAATAAATATAATTGTAGAGTTTCCAAAATTTTCGACTAAGCTCGAAATGATATTTTGCTCACTTTTGTAATCCAAAGCACTTGTAGCTTCATCTAGTATTAAAATTTTGGGATTATTTAAAACAGCTCTTGCTATTGCAATTCTTTGACGTTGGCCACCAGATAATAGAGTTCCCCTTTCTCCAATAAAAGTATCGTATCCATTAGGTTGTTCCATTATAAATTCATGAGCAGAAGCAATCTTTGCTGCTCTTATAATCTCCTCGCTACTAGAATATTTTTTTGCAATTGCTATATTATCAGATATTGTTCCATTAAAGAGGTATGGATCTTGCATAACAACTCCTAGTTGCTTTCTATAGGAGTTAATATCTACTTTATTTATATCATAGCCATCTACTATAATTTTCCCATTAGTTGGTTGATAAATTCTTGACAATAATTTTATTAGTGTACTTTTCCCACTTCCACTTTGGCCTACAATTCCATTTATAGTATTCTTCTGAAATTCAAGATTAATATTTTTAATAACTGGTTTATTTAACTCAGAGAATGAAAAGCTTATATTTGAGTAAATAATTTTGCCTTCAAGTTTTGGCATTAGTATAATATTTGATTTTTCTTCCTTCTCAGTTTCTCTATCCATTATGTCAGCAAGTCTTTCGAAAGAAATTTTTAATTCCTCTAGTCTTTGCCACAATGTTGATAAACGCAAAATAGGTTGTGTCACATAACCAGAAATAATTCTGAAAGCTATTAGTTGTCCAAGTGTTAATTGCCCATCTATTACCAAACCTGCCCCAACCCACAAAACAAATAATTGAGAAACTTTTTGTAAAAATTGAGAAGATTCATTTAAAGAAGAACCTAAAATATTTTTTTGGAAAGATTTTCCAATATATTTTGAATAATATTTTTGCCACTTAGAACCTATAGTATTTTCTATATTTTGAGTCTTTACATTTTGAATACCGGTAATTGACTCAACTAGGTGATTTTGGGTGATTGCATTTAATTTTGTAGTTTCTCTATGCTGATATTTAAAGATTGGGCCGCCTATCAAAGTTATTCCAATCTGCACTGGAATAACGCTTAAAGATATTAATGTTAATAATGTGCTATATAAAAACATTACAAAAATATAGATAATAGAAAAAACAGCATCAATCGCAGTTGTAAGTACTTGACCAGTAAAAAATTCCCTTATCCTTTCCAACTCAGCAACCCGAGTACTCAGCTCACCCACTGGTCTTTTATCAAAATAATTCTGTGGAAGCCTTAATAAATGACTTATAACTTCAGAACCAACCGTTAAATCAATTCTATTTGTTGTTTCATTAAATATATAAGTTCTAGCTAACTTTAAAATAGCTTCAAGTATTGTTACTGCAAATAAAGTAATTCCAAGTACTTGAAGGGTATCAAGACTTCTTTGACTTATTACCTTATCAATAATGACTTGCATTAAAAGTGGATTGGCTAATGTAAATAGCTGTATTACAAAGGAAGAGATTAGTAATTGAATTAAAGTACTTTTATTTTTTTTAAGGAGTGGTATAAACCATTTAAATCCAAATTTATTAGTAGGGGAGTTTATCTTTTTTCTTACTATTAAAATTTCATAAACTTTATTTTCAACATTATCAAATACTGAAGTGCTTAAATTTTCTATACCCTTTGATGAACTATATACTTCTATATTGTTTAATGTTGTTTTATTAATAATATAAAATGTATTATTAAATTTTAATATTGATAAAGGCAATCTATTTAGATTTTTACTGGGAACTTTTGTACTGCCAACTAATATTTCACTTATAGAAAGTATCTCTGCGATAAAATCTAAATCTATTTCTCTACCTCGTTTGATTTCATCTCTAATAAATTTATAAATCGAATCTCTTCTAAATGAAGTAGATAATTTTCTACAAATAATATCTGTCAAATTAAGAATATCATCTATAGGATCTTCAGAATTAATTTTTTTAAAATCGTCTTTACTAATATCACCATATTGAGATTCAAAGGGATATTCACCTTTTTTGAAGTTTTCTTTTTTAAAATTATCTTTAATTTTCTCCTCAAAATTTTTAGATAATTTAGGGCCTAAAATCTTGTTTAAAAAGACTTTTTTAATTTTATAATACCTTTGTCTATCAATCTCAATAGAAGAGATATCAACTTTCTTATCAATAAGATCTCCAAAATCTATATTTTGAGTTTTAAAAGCTGCAAAATATATATAAGAATCATTTAAATTAATTTTAAACGAAATTTGAAAATTATTTTTTAACTTTAAATATAAATCGTAAGAATTTAATTCATTATGATTAAAGTAATGGGAGTGATTTAGTAAATCTATAATTTCACTATAATAAATTTGATTTAAAATTAAATTTTTGAATTCATTGCATTGATCAAATATTTCAAAGAATAATTGATCTGGAATAGAAACTAAATTAACCTCTGAGGATGTAAATACATTCTCACAGCCTTTTCCCCTGAGATGAGAAACAACTCCTACAGGAAAACCATATGAAGCTTTTTCTAAAGTATAAATGCCACTACTATCTTCATATATTGATCTTACATCTCCTGAAACTATGAAAGAAATTTTATTTGGGATTAACGATGGCTCGATTAATCTTTCCCCAGAATTAAAAGTTTCTAAAATAAGATTTCCCTTTATTTTCGAAAATAATTGATTAGGTAACACCTTAAAAAAACTTAAATTTCTTATTAAATTTTCTATTTCTTTTTCCATTTTTTTTGCTTATATTTAAATATTAATTAAAAATACTTTTTAAATCAAATTTCGAAGATTCTAAAATAAGCGATTCTTCTAATAATTGCATAAATATCTCGTTTTCAATTTGTTCATTTAATTCAGATTCTTGAAAGTTTTCGACTCTTATCAAGAACCATTTATTTTCTAACCTAAATGGCAAACTAAGATTTAAATTTTTGTTTTCTTTAATTTTTTCTTGAAGTAATGGATGAATTCTATTCATTTGAACAGGCCCTAATACTCCTTTACTATTTTTCTCATGACCCAAAGAAAATTTTGAAGCAATCTCAGAAAATGTTTTTTCAGATTCTGATATTTGTAGATAAAATTCCTTTGCTTCAATTTCTTTTTCAACTCTTATTAATGAATATGTAACAATATCAAAATAATTTTTTCTTTTCAAATATTCAGAAAAAATTATACTTTTAAATTTTTCTTGACAATATTTATGTATTTTTAAAGGTAATTCAATATTATATTTGAGAGCTTTTTCTGAATATAATTTTTTTTTCATATGAAGATTTAAATCTTCTTCCGAATCAATTCTATTCATTTTCTTATAATTCACTTTTGCCTTAATAAACTCTTCTTCAGATAAGTAAATTTTTTCTAATCTCTTTTCTAATAAATTTTTCTTAATAAATTGATTTAACAAACCATATTTGGCTAGTTCTTCAATAAAAAATAGTTTTTGTTTATTAATTTCCATTAATACTTTTTTACTAAAGTCTTAAACTTTTTAATTAAAATTGAATAAAGTAAGTTAAACGTATCCTATGATATTAAGTGGCATTAAAAAAAATTCCAAAGATAAATTAAATAATTTTATGAAAGAAAATTATACTAATTCAAAAATTGTCTTAGAGATGAGATCAGTTTCATTAAATATTCCAGTAACTAAAATTAAAACTAAAACTCTCAAAAATAAATTAATACAAACTTTTACAGGTGGTGTAATTAAAAGTAAAAAGGGAAATTCTTTTATCAACGCATTAAATAATATTAATTGCAAAGTTTATGAAGGTGATAGAATTGCTTTAATAGGTCATAATGGAGCAGGAAAGACAACTTTTTTAAGATTAATTTCTGGTATTTATTCGCATACCTCAGGCGAATTATTCAAAAGTATAAAGATTTATCCAATAATAGAAAAAAGTTTTATCACTAGTCTTGAATTAAATGGCCTTACTGCCATAAAAGCTCATTATTTACAAATTAATAATTCTCTTAAAGGATTTGAAGATTTTTGTGAAGAAATAGTAAATTTTACAGGTTTGGGGGAATTTCTTAAATTGCCAATCAAAACTTATAGTGAGGGCATGAAAGCAAGATTACAATTTGCATTAACTACCTCGGGTAAACATGAGTCAATTGCTTTAGACGAGGGATTTGCCACTGGAGACAAAAATTTTAAGATAAGTGCTCAGGAAAGATTAGATTCTTTTTTAGACAACACAGGTACATTTTTTTTTGCTTCTCATTCAGACGAATTACTTAAGCGATTTTGTCAAAAAGGTTTTGTTTTTCAAAAAGGATCAATTTCATTTCAAGGAACCATTAATGATGCATTAGATTTTTATTATGAAAGCAAGTAATAGCTATTTTAGTTTTAAAAGTATTTATTCTTCTTTAAAAAAAGCATGGGAAATTAGAAATGTTTGTTTTTTTAGTGCTAACGCAAGAACTAAGGAAAGATTCGTTAGAACAAAGTTAGGAAGCTTTTGGATAGGATTATCAAACTTACTTTCCATATCGCTATTATCTGTTGTATACGGCACTGTTTTTAAAGTCAAAGACATTAATGAGTACATACTTTATCTAGGGATAGGAATGGTTATCTGGAACAGCCTAAGTACAGCTATTTCAGCATCTCCAAATTTATTAATCCAAAATGAACAGAAAATAAAAAATATGAACACCGATCCAATCTTTTATTCCTTAGAGGAGTGGATTTTTCAGATTCAAAGTCTATTACAGTCATTCTCATTAGTTTTGATAGTATTAGCATTCATTAAATTTAATGTTTTGATAAACACTATTATTTTTGGATTCTTGCCTTTTATTAATTTACTTTTATTTATGTTTTGGTTCCCTTTAATAACTTGTCTCTTAGGAGCTAAATTTAGAGATATATATCAATTAGTACCAATATTACTTCAACTCGTTTTTCTTTTATCGCCAATCTTGTATATGAAGGAAAATCTTGGCAGTTTAACTTGGATAATAAACCTAAATCCTTTTTACTTATATATTGACCAAATAAGAGAATCAGTAGTTTATGGAAATTTAGAAATTATGAAAAGTTTTATCCTGCTAATTTTTAATTTAGTTGGCTTATATTTATCAATAGGTATTTTGAATAAAGAGAAAAAGTATCTTCCTTTTATTATTTAATTTAAAATTAAATGACATTTGTTGTATATAACGGCTCATATATTTCTGAGAAAAATACTGGTTTAGGTGTAGTTTCAAATGAAATTTATAAAAATCTTGATAAAAATAAATATTTTCTTTTAAATAAAAAATATGATGAAAAGAATCTAATACAATCTTCACATTTTAAAAGACAATTATGGATGCAGTTTGAAGTGCCGAAATTATTAAATAATCTTAAACCAGAATTTTTTCTATCTCCAATACCTGAAACACCTATATTTTCTAAGACAAAAAAAGTGGTTTTGGCTCATGATTTGATTCCACTAAGATTTCCTAGATTATCACAAAAGTTTATTTTTTACTCCACTTACCTACCCTTAACTCTTCATAATTCTGAATTAATATTATGCAATTCAAAAGCAACTGCTAATGAATTAGTAAGATTTTTTAAAATTCCATCTAATAAGTTAGAAATTATTTCTTTAGGAATTAATCACAAAGAGATTTATCCAATAAATCTGGAGAGAAAAAACTTTTTTCTTGTACTAGGTAGACATGATTATCACAAAAATCTTTTAAGAATTATTGTTGCAATTAAAACGATAAAAAATCTAGATTTTAAAGTCCTTTTTGCAGGACCTTTTAAAAAAAATTTTACTAAAAAAATCTTAAAATCAGTAAATGATTTAGGTTTAAGAAATAAATGTGAATTTAAACCTTGGATCTCCGCAGATGAAAAATTAATACTTCTAAATTCATGTAAAGCTCTTTTAATTCCAAGTTTATGGGAGGGATTTGGATTACCAGCTATTGAAGCAATGGCTTGTGGTACGCCTGTTATTTCCTCTAAAAGAGGTGCATTAAAAGAGGTTTTAGGAGATTATGCAATTTTCATAGATCCTCTTAATCCAAACTCAATAGCTTCTGGAATGGAAGAGGTTTTAAAAAATGAGAATATCTTAAAAGGTACATATTATGCTGGCCCCAAAAATGCAAAGAAATTTAATTGGAAAAAAACCGCTTCTCAAATAGATTTCTTAATAAAAAATAAGGCCTAATTTAATTATTGGATTAAATAAAGTTTTTTTGTCTAAAAGAGTTTATATAAATAATTTAATTTAACATTAAATTTCCTAATTAAATTTCTGAAAATTTGTATACACTTCTAATTTCATAATTCAGAACATTTATATTTATTAAATAACATTTTAGATGAGTTAATACGTAAATAATTTCATTTCTAAGAACCTGTTTTAATTAGTTCAGAGATTTGAATATTTATTAGAAATTGTAATATTTTTAATAATGTATAAAACATTTTATGTATTCGAAACTTGTTTTAAGTCCTCCTAAACGATAAAAGAAACATATGAGTATATTCTTCAATAATTTGTTTAAAAAGAGGACCAAAAGATTTACTCAAAATAGCCCCAAGGGAAGAAAAACTTCAACAAGAAAAAAAGTTTATTCCAAATCAAGAAAAATAGTAAAAAAGGATACCAATCATTATATATCCTCTTCTATTTATTCTTCATTTATAATTTTTGCAGGTTTTATAAGCCTTTCGGTGACAATATTTTTTCTTATTAGGCAATTACAACCAGTAATCAAAAATGAAAGGTTGAAATTCTTATGTACATATCAACTTGGGAATAAAAAAAATCAAGGCTACAAAGATGCAAAACTAGAATTAGAAAAAATTTTAGGAGATAGTGATAAATATTGTAATAATTTTCTTCTTCCTAAAGAAAAAAACAAAAGAGGATTTAGATTTTTTCCACTTGTGAAGGATATTTTTTTTAGGTTTATTTAGTACTTTACAAAATTAATTTGTAGCAGTAGCTCGCAGATTCGAATCCTAACTTTTCTATCACTATATAGAAGTAAGTCTTAGACAATTTATAATTTATGAAAATAATTCCTCTTAAAACTTAAGCAATAGTTGAGGATTGAGTCTGACAAATCCTAATTTCTTAATTTATTAGTTCGCAAGCAAAGGTTTATTTATCAAATTTCGGTTCAACTTTCTAAAATTAGGTATTTTTTCAAATGTAACGATAAAATTGATATCTCGCTTCAAAATTATTTTGAAATAAGTAAGGTATTGATTTAACTCTTTTATGGATTTATCAAACAAAAAACTTTTAAATTTCTTGCCAACCAAATTTTCAAACTTAAAATAAAAGTCGCATGTCTAAAACAATATTTATATGAAATGTAAAAAATTGGAATCTATCTTGCACTTATAAGATAGACAATGAAAGTTTTTTTAAATTTAAAAAAATCTATTCTTAAGTATTTTTTTTACCAGTGATTATTATATCAATTTCTAAATTCAATTGTTGATCCTTTTCCCGTATATGTTTGTACCTCAAACCGTACATCTATATTTAACTTTCGCAACCCGATACTTGTTAGAACTTATTTAAGAAAGATATACAAATGCCTTCAACACCGATCAAATCTTGTAATAAATATGTGTTGAGTTACAAAGATTCATCAAATAAGACACATGAAGTTGGCTTCTACGCACGCGATGCATACGATTGCTTAATGCTTGCGAGAGAATTCAACTCTTACGTACATGATCATCCAGGATCTGTAATCAGAATTAAACAAAAATTTTGAGGGAATTAATTATGAATTTAAAAAGATCACCATTTGCAATTCAAGATAAAAATGCAAGAGATTTTGATAATGCAAAAGATTTTCCAACAATTGCAGATTTAATGAAAGAACAGAAAGTTCCACATGATTACGGAAACACAGTTCATCACCGTAGAGATTTAGACTCCCTCGGTTAGTTTACTAGAACGGCTACTTACTAATTTTTTAAAACAATCATGATGATAGCCATATACGATTCATTCATAAGATTATATTTTCTTCCTCAAGTTTTATCTAAGCTCTAAAGGCATTTGTGCAATATTTTTTTTTGTATTACTTGCATCTCTATACTTTCAGGTTCAGCTAAAAAGCATTTTTATTAAATTGTATTGACTTCCAACCTTTCAGAAGAAAATTTTCCCAAAATAATAGCTATTACCTTTTATTTTAGATCCACAGTCAAATACTCAAAAGATTAACTATTAGTTAGAGGCTGCCGCAATTTCTTTATGGACGGAAAGAAATTCTTTATCTGTTAGAACTGGTGTAACTTCAATTTCTACGCCAAAATTATCGACCCAGATACTACTCCATTTCCAAATGTTCTGATGGTTTGAAGACTCAACTATTGCCCAACCATTAGCTCCCTCAGGATTTACTACTCGATTTAGAACTTTGAACCCATCAAATTCATCACCTTCGCATCCGCCTTCAACAAAACCCGCAAAAGCTTCGGCCCCTTGCATATGACTTTCTTGATCTGGAAATTGCCAGTGAACGATGTAAGTTTGCATGAATAAAATTATTTTTTTAATTATTAATTATTGAATTTAAAAATTAAATAAAAAGTCTTTAAACACTAATTAAAAAAGGCTTAAGCCTTAAAGGAAAAATAGCAAAAAAAAAGACTCTTACGAGCCTAGGTGATGGGGACTCCTATAATGACAAATTAAACAGAAACAAACAACCCCATCAATAGGTAATTTTAAATACTTACAAACACCATATGTAGTGCTAAGATTTTTAAAAAGGTTGGGTGATGGGGATTATCCCGCTTTTTGATTGGGGCGAAGCTAACGCCCTTTTTTCATGGAAAAATTTACTTTAATCAATAAAGCCAGATCGAGGATTAAAGTATTTGAACCTTTTGAAGATAGTTCTAAGAACTCTTCTATGATTAATGCAATTTTAATATCTTATGGTTGCGTTTTTAAGCGATCAAGTAGGCCAGTTATGAAAGGCTCTAGGGTTGAATCTATTGAAGAAGCGAGAAACGAATATAAAAAACTATTAGAGGAAGGGTGGAAAAAAACTTATAGATTCAATAGTTTTTTAAAAAAAAATGGTGAATAGGTACTTTACCTAAAATTTGACATTATTAATGATTAATAGCTAGATAAGCTTCAGAATGGAAGATTGAACGTAAAAATGACATTTATTCAAATATTGAAGATTCAGATGCTTTAGAAAGTTTTTTTGAATGTATAACTTCTTGTTGCATCAATAGTGAAGGAGTAGATTGCACAACAGCATGTTATGCAAAACATTTAGAACCAAACAATATCGATTACCCTTTAAAATTTTTATAAGCAAAGCTTATTGATAATTGCTATATTTCATTGATGTTATTTCCACCTCCGCAAGTTATTTTTGGTCTATTGCTTTTATCTATAGCAGTAGTTCTAATCTGGGATATTAGATACAATCCTTTTGGAGAAGACGAAGACGGAATTTAATCTTTAACTAGGAAGCTGATTTGTAGGCGGTGCGCTAAATTGTCGTTTCTTTCTTTTTAGTCTTTTGTAAGCGACTAAAGAGCCTAATAATAAAAATGTAATAGCTATTGAGTTAATCATATCAAGTAGTTTTATATATATAAAAACAAATATGTCCAAAATATCAATGATTAAAGTTATTTTTTTTAAAGTGACTTATTATGGACTAATTTTAATATTTACCTTTGATTAGGTACCCAAAACAACCAAGAGAAAATACTTATCTAAACAAAAGTAAATTCTATGCAATAAGAATAAATCACTTTTTCTTATTTCTCATTTGATATTGCAGAACAGCTTTTAGGTGTTGTACTTCTTTTTCTAAAGTCTCAATTCTTTTTTCTAGTTCTTCATTAGTTGCCATATTTTTGGGAGATAAATTCCTTGCTATTCATACTATTAAAAAAGTAACTTGTTACCCATAGCAAAAGTCAAATAAGTATTAGAGCCTATTGATGGGCTTAATTTCTCTAGATAAATTATGCAGAGTATAAATTTAGAGGGAATTTATGAGTGGAGATTATGAGACACTAGAAATCAATCAACCTAAAATTACATATTTTCAGAAAAGATCAGAAAATAATACAGAATGGTTAGATGAATTAATCAACAAAATTGAAGATATGAAAAACAATATATCCAAATCTGCCTAATGACGGAAAAAGAGTTGAAGGAATTAGAGAAATTTGCAAAAGAAAATGGATACAATGACGAGCTAAAAGATATATATTTAAGGGAATTTTTTGACAAAAATAAAGAATACGAATGAGATCAAATTTTCGACTAAACATTCGACTAGCTACAAACATTCTTCTAGTTATTGGTACTTTTGCTATTGCTTTAATGATTTCTCCAATAGCAGAGGTATATCAGGAAAAAAATTTATGTATTAAATATTTAAAACACCAAATAGATCGAGACAAACTTATCAATAGACTAAAAATAGTTAAACAAGCAAATCCATCTAGTATTTGTGACTATGTACTTAAAAGTTAAAAGTGAAGATTAAGTCATTTACCCCCTTAATTGCAGTCTTTGGTACTTCATTTCTGATAACCATTTCATTGCTTAAAAGTTTCCAAATTTTTATGGGGATATCAATTTGTCTTTTAGCGATGCTCAAGCTTATGGATATTGAAGCTTTTGGAACAAGTTATAAGAAATATGATTTAATATCTTGTAAATTTGATGGCTGGATATATATTTATCCTTTTTGCGAATTATTAATTGGAATAAGTTTTCTTAATTCTTCTCCAACCTCTTTAATTATTTTTATTGCCCTGATTTTAGGAATTTCTGGAATGATTTCAGTATTTAAGGCTGTTTATTTGGATAAATTAAAATTAAATTGTGCATGTATTGGTGGATATGCAAAAACTCCTTTGGGAATTATTAGTTTTATCGAAAATCTTTTAATGACAATTATGAGTGTCTTAATTTTAATTAAATAGCGATTTAATAAATTTTCATTTATGGTTAATTTAAATATTAAATTTAATCGTCGTAATTAGTATGGCATTTAATAAAATATTTATGAAAAGAGGATTTTTAAATTATCTAATTTTTTCTGGAATTCTTTTTACAAATATAATTGATCCAAATAAGAGTATTGCTTTAACTCAAGAAAATATAGATATCCCAAAAGTTGTTTCTTACAGATCAGAATCATGTGGTTGTTGCAAAAAATGGATAAATCATTTAAGAGATAATGGATTAGAAGTTGTTGATAATATAGTTGAGGATGTTTCAGTAATTAAAAACCAATATCAAATTCCCAATAACCTGAGATCATGCCACTCTGCTCAAATAGCTAACTATACGATTGAAGGACATGTCCCGATTGAATCAATCAATAAACTTTTTAGAGAAAAACCAAATATCAATGGGATAGCAGTTCCGGGCATGCCACTTGGCTCTCCAGGGATGGAAATGCATTCTCACGACTCGCACTCTCATGATTATGAGAACTACAAAGTAGTTTCATTTAGTAGTACTGGCAAAACAAAAATATTTGATAAAATCTCTCCTTAATACAAATACTTATTTGAAATAATGCATATTTTTCTTAGAAATTTAAAATTTTTAATTTTTTTATTTTTCTTATCTCTAAATTTCAATAATTATTCGCATGCACATATGAGGGGTACATTTCTTTCTGAAGAGGAGGCCGAAAATAGATCTTTAGAACTTGGTTGCGAAGGAATACATAAGAATCAAGATAAATGGATGCCATGCAAAAACGAAAAAGAATTACATATCTATTTGAGGAAATAGATGAAAAAATTAAAAACAACTCAAAGAAAAATTCACAGAAAAATAACTGCAATTTCTGCAATCCCCTTACTAATTACTATTGTATCTGGGACTATTTATAGTATTCTTCAACCATTAGGAGTAGATGCTTTTTGGTTAATAAAATGGCATACGGGTAATTTTGGCATTATTAATTTGCAACCTTTTTACTCGATATTTCTTGGTATAGCTTCAATAATCTCAATAATATCTGGTGTTAAACTATTACAAAAAAAATCTTAGATATATTCTAAGCCAAGCCAAAATCTAACTAATTAATACTATTTGCGCCTCCACTTACTAACAAAATTATCGCTCCCAGTGCCATTGTTGCTACACCCATGTAAGGGTATTTCTTAATTCTTGATTTAGTAATTGGAAGCCATGAAAAGTATCTATCAGATTTGTTTAATTCATTTTTTTGTCTAGGTGGCAATTCTAATTCTTCTCTTCTTTTAGCTTCGCCCATAATCTTAAATTTGTTTATGTATCAATATTAAAAATTATGTTCTACACCTGCGAGTTAACTTTATTAAAAACAGAGGTCATTTATAGATAAACAAATTATTTAAAATTATGTTCTACACCTGCGAGTTAACTTTATTAAAAACAGAGGTCATTTATAGATAAACAAATTATTTAAAATTTATTTAGCCTTCTTTAAATATAGATTCTTTGTATTTGCCTGATCTGAGGTAAATAACAAAATCAAGATAGTTCCAACTAGAAATGAAAAAATCATAGTCAAACCAACAACTTCAACCATTTCACTAGGCAGATAATTTAGAAACATTAATGAATAGATCTCTTATCTTAAACTTAGCAATTGTATTTTTTATGTAAAGTAAGTATTCCTCCTTAAATTTCGAAAAGAACTTTCTGAGACTTTTTAATCTTTAATTATTTTTATTTGCGGGATAAATCTAGTTCTAGCCGATCACAATTATCTTACTTAGCTATTCCTATTTTCTTAAGCAATTTCAGGTAAGGCAAGGCCCAATTACCAAAGGTAAAAGAGATTATCGTATTTTTTGTAGTTGGTAATAATGTTTTAGAACGTGTAGAGGCTAATTTAGAAAATATCTTAATAGTCTCTGCTTCTAGATTATCCATATACAATTTTTTTTGAACACTTCTATCTTTCTTTTGGGGCAAATAATTTTCTATAAACCATAAAACTTGATCTAAATTTGATTTATTGGGTGAGGTTTTAATTTGTTTATTTTTCTTTTTAAACATATTTATTTACCTCTTAATTAATGAATTAAATTTGCCATTTATATAAATTAAATCAATAGTAAAAGCATCAAAATTATGTTCTTTTTAATAATCGATAATCGATAATCGAAAAAATAAATAAATAATTACGTTATTTTTATAAATAAAAAAAAGAGGGGGATTAAACCCCCCTTAATTGATCAGTTTCAAAAAAGAATTTAGTTTTCTGAGACTTTCAATTTCATTTCTTTTTGTGTATTCCTGATTCTTTCTTCAAAGACAGATCTTCTGTATGGAGTAACTTCTCCACTTTTAGTAGCCAAAAGTTGGGCTTAATATAGCCTATTGGCTCTTTTGATTTTTTCTCTTATTTGTGAGAGGTTATTCATGGTCTTTTGCAGTTAATGAGAATCCCGTTCCCTACTCCCATTTCATGCGTCCAGAGATATAAAATTGGATGAACGTAATTGAACAATAACATCTTTAAAAAAATTCTGCGAGAGTAATTTTTACTAAATTTTTATCAAAAAAATAAATATTGAATAGATAGTATAAATAAGGTTTTAATATTTCCTAAATTAGGATAAGAAAATTGTTTGCGACCCATCATTATTATCCTGAATCACTATTTTTTTATTAGGGAAAGTATCTGATAATATTCTTTTCAAATTTGAATTATCTGAAGGAATTATATTACTCATATTTTTTGAATTAATTTTCCAATTTTCATCTACAAATAGCTCTTTATCATCACCTTTTTCATTCTCCAGTGATGTCTTATTTAGAATCTTAAGTAACAGTTCTGAATCATAATCTTTCAATTCTTCAGGGCCCTCTTTTAAATTTTTAATCATTATTTAGAAATCTAATGTTTCTAAATCTTGCATAAGAAATTTAAAGAATACAAGGTATTAATTACCTAAAAATTTCTCTTAAGATAAAAAATCCAGATGCAATTAAAATAATTTTCCTTAGAAAATTTAATCCCTAAATAGCTAAAGAATGATATTTAAAAAGATTAATTAATCATTTACACCATGTATTTACTTGTTAGGTTGCAATTAAGGGAATCATAAAAGATGCCAAGAGTAATTAACAAAAAAATTAGACTTTTAAGATGGTTAAATTCAGGCATGATACTACCCTTTATCATTATGGCGGCATCCTCGTCAATCATTCTTTATGGTGTTTTATTTATCCTAATAAAATAGTTTTTTAATTTAAGCAGCTAAGTTTTCCTCAGATTTAGACATAATTATTGCAGCTTTTTTTAATAAACTTACTACTTCTTTTCTTCCAACTGCATTATCAGCTTGACGCATTATTTCATAATATTTTTTATTTATTTTTTTCATAAATAGTTTTATTTAATCTAAAATTACAACACCTTATGATGGTGTCAACTGTAAATAATTCTCATATATTATTTCTTTGATTATTTTTGCACAATAAAAATTGCTTATTTATTATCCTCCAAGTTTTTTTAATTGATTATGCCAAAAAATCATAAATATCAAAATTAATAATCCTTTTAATTAAGCTATATTGAAGGATTTGAAAACATAAAATAAACCTCCGATTAGGATCAATATTGCAGCTCCATAAAAAAGAAAAGGGATAATTGGATATTTATATAATGTAGACCTTACTTTTTGTTGTATGGCTTTTTTATCAAGTTGAGGCAACTTTATATCTTCAGTTTTTTCTCTAGGCGGAATACCTAAATTTTTTCTTCTCTTTGCCTCTCCCATAATTAATACTGAGGTATTCCCATACATTTTAAATAATTGTTATCAGCTAAATCTAAAATTTGATTCCATTCTTCATGAGATGTTTCCAAATTATTTTTAAAATCTTTTTCAAATTTAAGAATACACCTTTTTTCTATATTTTCTGGAGAATTATAATTTCTTAAAAAAGAAACACTCAAATAAGATAATGATGAAAAAACTATAATTATTTTAGCAATCCTAAAATTATTCATACCTTAAATGATATTGCCTTATAAAAAAATAAGGTACTTGTTGGTTTTATAATTAATTTAATCTATTAAAAACAATTATCATATGATAAATTCGGTGAATTTTAACCATTTGCCTATTCAGGATTTGGTCGTTTCAGGGTTAATAATCTTTATAATGTCGACGATTATTGCCAATATTTACGACCCATTATTAGGAATAACTTATGCATTTGGGAATATACTTACTCTTACCTTTTTGAGCTGGTTATACAAAGAGACTTGGAGTGATCCAAGGAAATAAATCTAATAAAGAAAAAAAGATAAATAAAAAAACTACTTCTGTATTTTTAATTTCGAAGAATACTTAAAATTAACTATGTACGTTGCAAGAAGAGAGAGTATCAAAAAAAATAATAAGCTTTCCAAGGTAGATTGGGGCATAACCATGAGTAGTACCAAAAATGATATATCTTTAAAGAAACGAATTCTGAAAAAAAATCAACCCTTTCATCATTTTTTATTCTCAAACTTATAAATTTAATTTATCTTATAAGATTTCTGAGATTTAGATTGATTTTAATTTGAAAAATATTTTTCAGCCCTCCTAAAGGCTTTTACTGCTCCTCTATAATCGAGACTTTTTAATTTTTCCTTACTTTTTTGTTCCAGCATTTTTACTATTTGATTTCTCTTTATTTCATCAATTTTCAGCTTATGATCGAAGATAAGATCAAATTTTGAGGAATACAATCTAGATAATTCTTCTCTATATTTTTCAATAATTTTTTCATCACAAGATTTGGATTTCAAAATTGCATTAGCCTTCATTTTGTCATCTATGGCTCCTTTAAAATTTCCTTGTTTAAATTTCTTCTCACTTGATTTAGTTAGCTTAATAATATTTCCCAATATCAATTCATTAGAATCTTTCATTTATTTATCTGAGCATAGGTTCATGCTATCAGAATAAAGAAAAAACAACTTATTTTTTTAATACTCAAATAATTAAATAATTAACCAATAACAAGTCCTTTTTCAAGAAGTAAATCGAAAACCTCCACACTTTTCGTTTTCCCAAATTGGGGGGGTTTATGTAAATCTAATATTTCAGCAAGGCACATAATCCAATAAGTATCTTTTTTTAAATTTAGACCTTCGCAAATATGGGTGGGGGCAGATTTAAAACAGCCAAATTCTGTTGATATATTAATGTTCATAATTTGAGTTTCAAGTTCCAGACTTAAAAGTTCTATTTCTTGCTCAGAAAGGGATGTCCCAAATGAGTATGATTCAATTAAGAGTTGATAATTCATAAAAGATTTATTTTTTCAAGAAATCCATCGAGTTATTTTTGTACCCGCATAAATATGCCCTGAAGCTTCAACAATAGGTTTTGTTTCAGGATTCATAAAAATATCGTATAGAACATTTTCTGGTCCTTGAAAAATTACAGTTGCCCTTTGAGGATCATCTAATGATTTACCAATATAAAATGTTTTAACTCCCATTTCTTTAAACATCGACTGCTGTTCCTCAGCATTCATATGAGATTCATATTGTTCAAAAGTATTACTTAATTGAAAATCTAGAATAGTCGTTTCAATGGTCATAGCAATAATAAGATGTTTATTAGATTTTAAACTTTTTTTGCAAAAAAATAATTGAATAAAGATTAGTTTTTATTAAGCAATGTATTAACTAATTTTTATTTATGGGTTATAAATCAACTATAAAAAACAGATTTTAATTTTGGACTCAAAAATTTCTCCAAGAGAACAATGGACTAGTAAGTTGGGATTCATTCTTGCAGCTGCTGGTAGCGCAGTAGGTCTTGGTAACCTTTGGGGTTTCGCCTACAGAGCCTCTCAAGGTGGAGGTGCTGCTTTTGTACTTTTATACATACTAATCGTTTTAATTGTATGCCTTCCGGTATTTGTTGCTGAAATGGCTTTAGGAAGAAACGCTACTGCCAGCACATTGCTTGCACCAGTAAAGTTAGCTGGAAAAAATTGGTATCCATTAGGAATTCTTTTCTTTATAGCTCCCTTGGGAATAGCATCATATTATTCAGTCATAATGGGGTGGACAGCAGATACCTTGTTCCATTCATTATTTTTTGGATTACCAAAAAATTTAAATGAAGCAGAAGCTTTCTTTGGCTCAATTAGTAGTGGTAGCAGTGTTTTATTGGGGCACCTATTAAGTCTCGTTCTTACAGCCATAATAGTTTCATCAGGGATAAAAAAAGGAATCGAAAAGGTTACACGATTCTTTATGCCTATACTTTTTATAATTCTTCTATCGCTGGCAATATGGGCCACTTCACTTTCAGGCGCATGGGAAGGATATAAAACATTTTTGTTTAGGTTTGACTTTGATGAATTAAGGAACCCTCAAACCATAAGAAATGCTTTTACACAAGCTTTCTTTTCTTTAAGTTTAGGAATTGGAGTTATGGTGACTTATGCTTCCTATCTAAATAAAAAGAGTAATCTTCCAAAACTAAGTGTTGGAGTTGCATCATTGGATACTTTGGTAGGTCTTATGGCAGGACTTATTACTTTTCCGATTGTTTTAACGTTTGGTTTAAGTGATGCAATTTCTGAATCAACAGTTGGGGCATTATTTATATCAATACCTACGGGCCTTGGTTCATATGGAGCGGTTGGAAGAATTGTAGCTGTTGCATTTTTTGCACTAGCTTATATTGCAGCAATAACTTCCTCTGTTTCATTATTGGAAGTTCCAGTTTCCTCTTTAATGGATAAATTTGGTTTTAAAAGAGAAAAATCAGTTTGGCTGATAACTCTTTTCCTATTCTTAGCAGGCATTCCTTCTGCATTGAACTTAAACATTCTTGGAACTATTGATTCGATTTTTGGAGGTGTATTTCTTATCTTTGGTGGATTCTTGGTTACTTTCTTTATGGGATGGGTAGTACCTGGAAAGTTTAATGAAGAACTTAGTGATTCAAAAGTTGGAATCAAAACAACACGTTATTTGAAATTCATGACAAGATGGGTTGCACCCCCAATTATTGGTTTTGGACTATTTATTAGTGTGTTTGATTTGCTCAAAGGCTGGGTAAGTTAAAAATAAATAAAAATTATGATGTATAAAATTGAATAAATTTACTGCGATATAGTGCGGAAATATTGGGAGGGGTACAAGTTAAAAAAAGATAAAATAGTTTAACTTTTTCGTATTATTTTTGATCAAACTCAAAAAAATACTAGTCAATAATTAAGTATTTGCAATGGTTATTAATTAAAAAATTGATATGAAGGCTAAGTGCTTTGTTTTATTACTAAAGTCTAAATATTTTTCTCAAGAAAATGTTTTACTGCGGAACCTTTTTTTGAATGAAGTATTAAAATTTAACTTATATTATATCTCAAACGTATCTGCAAAAACCATCCCTAATAGAATCTATATAAAATACATTTAGGTTTTTAATTTAAAGAAATTAGAGCGCCTAAAAGAATAGATAACAAATTTGATGTCAACCAAGTCTGATTCATTAAAAGGAAAGCTTACAGAAAATTTTTCTGAATTTTCTCAACTATCTGACTATTCTTTTATGAGTTCTCTTAAGGCAGATCCTCAATCAACAAAAGATGGAAATGATCATAAGCCGCGTTCAGTATATTCAGGTCATTACGTACCAGTTGTTCCAACTGCTATTCCAGAACCAGAATATATTTCCCATAGCAACAAACTTTTTAAAGAACTAAGGCTAAGCTCAGATCTTACTAAAGACAAGAATTTTTGTCGTTTTTTCTCAGGTGATATTTCTGTTGCTAATTATCCAATGAGTCCTGTTGGTTGGGCAACAGGTTATGCATTATCAATTTATGGAACTGAATATACTCAACAATGTCCCTTTGGTACTGGCAATGGTTATGGCGATGGCAGAGCAATTTCTGTTTTTGAAGGTTTATTCAATGGGGAAAGAATGGAGATGCAACTTAAAGGAGGAGGTCCAACTCCCTACTGTCGTGGAGCAGATGGTAGGGCTGTCTTAAGGTCTAGCGTTAGAGAATTTCTTGCACAGGAATTAATGGATGCCTTGGGAATCCCTACCTCAAGGTCTTTAACACTTTTTGTCTCACAATCAGAAAAAGTTAGGAGGCCATGGTATTCCAAAGGGTCCAGGTATTTTGAACCTGATGTCATGATTGATAATCAAGCTGCAATTACTACAAGAGTCGCTCCGTCTTTTTTACGTGTAGGACAGATTGAACTTTTTGCAAGACGAGTTCGCAATAATGCTCATGATGAAGCTCTTAGTGAACTAAAGATGATAGTTCAACATCTTATTGATAGAAACTATAGAGATGAAATCGATAATGAGATTTCACTTGAAAGTAAGGTAATACAACTAGCTTGTTTATATAGATCTAGATTGATATCACTAATAGCCAACTGGATGCGAGTTGGTTATTGCCAGGGTAACTTCAATAGTGATAATTGTGCTGCTGGAGGTTATACCTTGGATTATGGCCCCTTTGGGTTCTGTGAATTATTTGATCCAAGATTTCAACCATGGACAGGTGGAGGTGAACATTTCTCATTTTTTAACCAACCTTCTGCTGCGGCAATCAACTTTAAAACATTCTGTTCCTCTCTTAGTCCGTTACTTTCACAAAGCAAACAAGATCAAGAAAAGTTAGATCAAATCGAAAAAGACTTTTCTGAATTAATGAATAAAGAATTGATGAAAATGTGGGCAAACAAGCTTGGTTTAGAACATTACAACGAAACTCTAATAAATGAATTTTTTAATCTAATGGTCATATCAAAAGCAGACTATACAATTTTGTTCCATAAACTGTCTGAAATACCTGATAACTTAGATTTTTTAAAAGACTGCTTCTATTTACCAATTAATGACGAGCTCAATAATAGGTGGGAAGTATGGCTTGAAAACTGGCAATCAGTCTTGAAGAAAGAGGGAAATATTAAAGCAAAATCGGCATCAATGAAATCCCTTAATCCAGTCTATACTTGGCGCGAATGGATGGTCGTTCCCGCATATGAAGAAGCTGAAAAGGGAAATTACAAAAAAATAAAAGAGTTACAAGATGTCTTTAGCAATCCATATGTAGAACAACCCCCAGAAATAGATCAAAAATATAATCGACTAAAGCCAAGCCAGTATTTTAACTATGGAGGAGTATCTCATTACAGTTGTTCTTCATAAAAGTTCAATCCTCATACTGATAGAACAACTTTGAGAAAAATCTTATTTATTTATGGTCGTAGGCATTCCAACTACTGATACAACTCCCACATGAAGTATGGCCGGCTTCTTTCCAACATTTTTCACATAGTGTGGGCCCCCATTATTACTCTCTATAAATGCATCACCCGCTTTAAAGAAATTAATTTCTTCACCCCTCACATGCTTTAATCTTCCTCTGGTGACATGAATCAACATTGGGGAAGGATGAGTATGAATTGGAGTTTTCAACCCAACTGGAATTTTTACTTTTAAGAGTCTTAATTCAGGCTTACCCTCGAGATAATTAAAATTTTTACCACTTAACCCTTTTGAACTTTGAATAATAGGTATAACTTCAATCTTTTCTTCACCAAGAGAAGGTTGTGGTAAAGCTAAAGTCCCAATAAAAAGGAAACAAAATGGAATAAATGTTTTTATTTTCATTAGATATTTGAGTTTCACTAATAATAGGTAGTTTGCAAAAATAATAAACTAATTTATTTGTTATATAACTTTTCTAATTGCTTAATTTCCTCTCTTAGATCCTTACCTCTCTTATTTAATTTATTATTTTTAATAACTATTGGGATAATCCACCAGGCTTGAAGACCTAAAAAGATAAATACTAGGATCAATAATTCAAAAGTACCAGGCTGCATTTGGTAAATAACCCTTCTTTGTTAATAACATTATTCTAAAAGTTATTAAACATTCATGAGATTTGGAATTTTTCTAGGCTGCCTCTAATTCAATATTAAGTTCAATTCCCTTTGAAATGATTGCTTCTTTAAATTCAATAAGTTTGGAAATTATTCTTTGCTTCTCAGGATCAGTTTTGTGGATATCATCTACAACTTCCTGCATTGCAAGTGTTACTTTTTGTAGTTTGATTTCTAGATCTTCCCTGTAATTCATAAGCTCAAAGAAATTATCTTATTTATTAAAAAACAAAATAATTATTAGTAAATAAGTACTTAACCTTAAAAGGATTGACAGTAAAACAAGGAGGATATAATTTATAGTACAAACGTATTAATAGTCAACCAGCCGATTAAAGGTAAAGTATGGAGCCTAAGTACTCATTTGGTTGTAGCACTAGCAAACCCAACGGATGCCTACTAAATCCCGAAGGCAGCAGAATCATCTTTTTCGAAGAATGCAAAATTTCTCCTAAACCTAATTTAAAAATTCATACTCATCTTTTCTACACAAATCACCTTGGAGAACCTGGAGGGTACAAATCCTCTGAAAAACTCAACATAGATTCAGCCTGGGAAAAGTGGCACGAACTGCACCAAAAAGGATGGACAGAAGTATCTCATAATTACGGATAAGTGATCCGGCCAAGAAAAAGCCTTCTTTTCAATCTCAACCATTAAAAGTTCAACCAGTTATCGCTCATCAATCAACTTTATGGGCAGCTTTAGGAGAACAAGATACTCCTATTGTTAAATATAAAGTTTCTAATGCAAAAACTACAGGAGTTGTACCTGTTATAGGTTCTGAAGCAACTCTTTGGGCTCCTCTAGGTTTAGGTAATTAGTAAATTAGGCCTTTTAATAAACTGAAGGGGGTTTTTAACCACCTTTTTTTATTAATTGAATTAAAAAGATAATTGAAAATTTTCAATCCAATTCATGGATAACTATTAGTTAAATCAGGGTTTGAAAACAATGTAATCGTAGATACCATCAGCTTTTTTATTAATTGATTATAAATTAAAAACACGAGTTAACCCGTTCCAATTTGTTGACTCTGAGGTTTTAACCGTTGACTCCTTATCTACTTCTAGTTGTGACTCGCTAGTTGCAAGATTCAAAAACGGTATTTATATAGTTTAAATTATGGAAAAAAAAATCGCAAAGAAATACGCTGATCTTATAGTTCAGGCCAATAATTCAACTGGCAGAAAAGAAGCTTTGTCATTAATTAAACAAGCAACAAAATTAAAAACCAAACTTGATCAATACGAAATGATGTAGTCTCTCTTGATATCTACAGGATATTCAAGATGAGTTAGAAACTAGCTCTTTTTTTTTTATCTTGCTATACAAATACTAAGAAATGATTTAACTTCTCTGCTTTAATAAAATATCGTGGAATTAACTGAGCTAATTAACGATTACGTTGCTACAGAATTATTATCAAGTATTGAAATTGATTTTCTTGAAGGAGAATTATGGGAAACCACTCAACATATTTCAGAAATAAATACAGTTATCAAAGCTCCAAAAAATATATGCAAGAAATTGGGACTAGATGAAAAATCTTGCTGGCAATTATGTTGTGCAGCCGTTCTTGACTCCTCAAGACCATTAAAAAATGGACAAAATAGAGTAGATGATTTTAAAAAATTAATTAATCGATATGAAATTAGCTACATATAAACTAAGGACTCAATGATACGTTTACTTATTGCATCAATTCTTTTTTTCCTACCATTAGGAGGTTTTGCGGATGAAAAGCAAAGAGAAATTGAGAATAAAGCTATAAATCTTGTTATTAAAAAATATGGAAAAGGCTTAGAAAATAGATTAAAAGGAACGGGAGTAAATCCTAGTTATCGAAGTTGGTATGAAAATGATTGTTTTGTAAGTATTGCAGCAGGTACATACCAAGAAGATACTTGGTCCGCAATGAAGTGGTTTAGCGTTAATATCTGTTCTGAATCAGCTGAAATAATGGAAAGTGAATGAAGGAAATAAGACGCCTATTAGTTTTGCAGCATTTAGAAATAGAGGGGCCTGGTCTTTTTGAACAATTTGCTAAAGAAAGAGATTTAAAAATAGAAATTATTCGTTTAGATAACAAAAATGCTCTGCCGCAAACAAAAAAAGGTGACTTAATTTTAATTATGGGTGGACCAATGGGAGTTAAAGACATTGGAAGCGACAGATATCCCTGGCTTAAGTTAGAAAGAGATTTTATAAAAAAAGAATTAGAAAATGAGAGACCAATAGTCGGTGTTTGCTTAGGTGCTCAGTTGCTTGCGAGTGCTGCTGGGGGAGATGTAGAAATTCTTAAATATGGATCACCTCCAAAAGCATTACCAGAAATTGGATGGTCTCAAATTTTTATAGACAAATCGAATAAAGACTTTAAAGCACTGTTTGAAGACCCTCTTCATGTACTGCATTGGCATGGAGATAGGATTTTATTACCTAATAAAGCAGTACTCATTGCAAGTAGTACACGTTGTAAGGAACAGTTTTTTAGGATTGGTAATTTTGCTTACGGATTACAATTCCATATAGAGACAACGGGAGGAATGATAAATAAGTGGATTAAAGAAGATAAAGAATTTGTCTTAAAAGGATTGGGCTCAAATGGTCAGGAAATTTTAAAAGAAGAGAATAAAAAATATATTGATAAAACTTTTTTTAAAAGAAAGCTTTTAATAAGTAAATTATTTGAATTATTAGATAATTAAAAAGGGAATAATATAATCATCCAGTAAAAAAGGGCTTAATAAAGCCCTGAAAAAAATTTTAAAAGGATTTTTACTAGAAAATTCCTGGAAGAATTTGACCAGTAAAATAATAAGCTCCTACAAGAGCAAACATTCCAAGCATTGCAGCTTTACCATTAAGCTTTTCAGCTTTTTCGGTCATGATTTTTTTTGCGAATTCCATAATAAAGTGAAATAAATTATATCTAAAAAATAATTATTCAAGTTTCAGAATGATGTAGTTTTTTCTACCAAATTGATATTTTTCTAAGGATTAAAAACACTTAAACAACGAATTGAACTCTTAATAGTTTTCGAGCCAATCTGTAAAGCGTGGCCAGCCTAAAAACAACTATTTAGAAGTATATGTCACGGTTATGGTACAGTTATGTAGTAAATATCTTGAAAATAACTTAATTTCGGCCTAATACTTTACATTTGTTAATAGTAGTGTTACATTAGTTAACAATTACATAACTTCAATGGCTAATTCAAACGTTACTACTGAATCAGGTGGCAGACAGAATATGTTTCCTACTGAGACACGTCCTTACATAGATGAGTCTGTTTCATACGACAGCTACCCACAAAATGCAGAAAAAGTTAATGGTCGTTGGGCAATGATTGGCCTTGTTGCATTAGTAGGTGCTTACGTTTCAACTGGACAAATTATTCCTGGCATTTTTTAATGAGTCCACTTTCAGGTTTTTTAGCCGTAATTGTATTATTTACAGCCATCCTCGTTGCTTATTTAACCAAGCAATTTCAAAACGAAAATTTAAACTATTCATCTTTTAATCAAATGAAAAACACAAACACAAAAGTCAAAACAATCGAAAAAGAAAAAGTTGTTGCTGAAACTCTTAATGGCAGATTCGCAATGCTTGGATTAATTGCTGCTGTTGGAGCATATCTAACAACAGGTCAAATAATTCCTGGTTTCGTTTAAAACTAACTATTTAATACATCTAAAACTCAAATAATGGAAAATTCAAAACCAACTTACTGGCAAAACGCCGAGAGAACTAATGGAAGAATGGCAATGATGGGCTTATTTGCATTAGTCGTAAATTATGGCTTATTTGGCTGGATAATCCCAGGAATTTTTTAATATGAATTTAGGCTTACTTTTTCTTAAAGTAAATACTTTGGGAGTTATAACTCTTTCTGAACTAGATTGGATAACTAATCATCAATCTGAATTTTCAAGGCTTGATATGTCTCTAGTTATTAAAATTGGCCGTCTTATGGATTCAGGAGTTGTTGAAATTGATAATAGATTGCCTGTTTAATTTTTAAAAAATTGATTGTCATGAGTGTTTGTCAATAGGGATACTGACAAGCACTTTTTTATGAGAAAAAATATTTGTAAAAAAAGAGATTGTTTCTTAGCTAAAAACAATCTCTCAATTACCTAATTCTTACATGAAAATTTCAAGTAAGCTCCTAGATTTTAATTGATTTATTTTTATAGTAAATACGCAAAAATGCTTTTGTTGTTTATCTTTTTAAACCACCTCTTTTTATCCATAGGAACCATGTAACCCAAATAGGAGGTAGGAATCTGATTAAAAAGGAAATTTTATATATGTAAAATGGGGCATTTTCACTTTTAAATAAATTTATAAAAAAAGAAGATATAGTTATCCAGAGTAAAATTATTAATATATTGGCTCCCAACAAAGCGAACTTATTTTGTTTGAATATTTTTGGCATAAGGTAAATTTTTTATATTCTTAATTTTAAATAATCTCGGGAAATTAATTATACATTTTCAAAAAAACTTTAAATTTAAAATCCATATCCAAATAAAAAATACACTAAATTTCAATCCCTCTCCAAATAACATTCCAAAAGCAATTGGGGGCGAAAATATTAAAAAAAGAATAGAGAATAAACTAAATAGAGCAAATGATCCTCTTAGAAAAAAATTCTTTCTTTTTGTTCTTCTTAGATTTTTTAAGGTATTCCACTCCCATTCGATAAACCTGTAGAACTTTTCTGATAATAAAAATAAATACTTCATTAATATTATGAATTTCTATCGGCTTTTCCTATTTATAAAAATAATTTCTCCTGTTAGCAATAAACTTTCTCCCCTTTTTCAGAAAGATAGTAAATTCTATTTTCTGAACTTACAAAGAAAGTTAATCCCTTATATTGTGATCTTCTAAATTTATCTAATCTAAGTTTGTGTAAATCCCAATTATCTGTACTTATATCAGGATTAAATTCTTGTTCTTTTAAGAAAGGTACATAAGTTGGACTAGTTAATGTTTTTCTGGCTAACCTTTTGTTTCGTTTTGAATAAAAAAATGAAAGAGATAAAATTACTAAAAAAACAATCAGCAAAAAAAGAATTAATAATGTATTTGTCATTGTCACTTTTTCTAATTTAAAAAAACTTTATTTTGAAAAATCAATAAATTTTCACAATAAATTTTTTAGTAAGTAAAAAATCCTATTTTTAGATTCTTGTATTTTTGAATACTTGTCAATGAGATAATTAAATCTGATTATAGGTTTAGTCGCAATTTTCTTATGACTCAAACTTCAATGAATACTCCTTATGCAAAAAGAGTAGCTGAAAAATTTAGAGAGGCTCAAAACTATTTAAAAACCAACGGTTTTAGTAGATCAACTAAACATTTATTAGAAGATATTGAAAGTTCTGTTGAAAAATAATAATGCCAATACCACCTCACTTACCACAATTACAATACGGCTATGATGATGGCTTTACTACAATTGTTTTTGGGTTAATAGGAAGTTGCTTGGGATGCATCTTGATTTTATTAATTTCATTTTTTGAATTTAAGTTTAAAAAGCAAAATACTAAGTCTTAGTATCGAAAAATCCTCAGTCTTTTGAAAATATAAAAAAATAGCTGTCTTAGCAAGTAAATATTGGTGAGAATTTGATAGTCGATCTAAAATAAGGTCAATTAGCTCCTATTTTATGAAGTTAAAAAATATTTTAAAAACTACTGGAGCTCTTCATATCCTCTTGGGGTTGTTAATTATTTACCTACTCATTTTTTCAGTGGAAACTATTGCAGGCAATGTTTCAAGTGAAACATTGCTTCTTGTAAGAGGTACTGCGGATGTTGTAGCAGCAAGTAATTTAGGAATCGGTTGTTTATTGATTGTTTGTAGTTCAATAAAAGATAAAGCCTCTTTAAGGAAAGTTTTATCAGGTGAATTAGCTCTGATGTTTTGTTTTTTAGCAGTAGCTCTATTTAATACTTTTAATGCTGGGACAATTGTTGATGGAGGACCTCCTCCTCCTTTTTGGATTGTTTTAATAGTGAATCCTTTTCTATCTATTTATGGCTTATTAAATAATAAAAATTGAAACGCTTACTAATTTTCTATAATACGCGCTACTTTTTGATCCGCTAGTCGTTTTTTTAGAATTGAATAATTTTGTGAAGCCCATTTTCGAGAAATATCAAATTCAGCATCTAATTTCTCTCTAAGTAATTTGCTAATTTTAAATACTTCTACGAAGCCTAGATAAATTATTACCAGCGCCTTAGTTATGTTTACTGCAACAGCTGCCATCTTTTCAATTTTTTGATCTTGCATTTAAATTTATTTAAGCCCACTAAAATTACCAGTTGTAAGAAATTATGCAAATTTATTAGAGAAAAATCTAATGGGTGTTATTCTAATTTGGCAATGGCTATGAAGTATTGAAGCGATTTTTAAGGGAGCTTTGGCAGAATCATCACGACCCATACCATGCAATTTATGGAATAGTTGGGGTAATAGTATTGTTGGTAATTTATAACCGATTACTAAATAAATATCAGTAACAAGAAACCCTTCCAGAAATTCCAACTACTGAAAGGGTTATTAAATCGACTCGAAACTATATAGAATCAATTTATGTCTTGCAGCAAACGTAGAGTGTGCTAACGAGGTTTGGCCTCAATTAATTTATAGCAAAAGAATATCAAATAAACTTATTTAAACTTCCCGATCTATGTCATAGTTGTCATCAATATCTTTTTCATAAACCCTCGCAAGTTCTCTAAGTAAAGTTTTTACTTCCATATCTGTTGCTCCAGATTCGTCTTGGAACTTGGTGCAAATTCCCTTTAGTTCTTCATAAGCTTGTTCTATCAATATTGTTTTTTGATCTGGATTTGTCATTGAATATTTATCAAATACTTCTCCGCCATACTCTCTTGCTATTACATCTAAGTACAATCCCACGAGCTACCCTTTTAGCTACCCTTTCGCAATATAAGACAACAAACAATAAAAAAACAGGTTCGAATCCTCTTTCCCCGATTGACTTCTCAGCAATCTCAATAATTCCAAAAGCGTTAAATAACGATTATTTTTATAGCCTTGTATAACTTTGTCCAGTTAATCGCTAAACACCACTACCATTTTGGCTCAGTAACTTGCCATCCTGAGGTGATTAATTGTTGATACTCTTTGCGAGCATCTCCAATTTTAATTTCCTTTCTAGTCTTCATAAGCGGTGGCGATTCACCATTAGAACCAACAACAATTCCACTATCAACAAACATATACTCAAAAAACTTATCCTTATTATTTTTATTCTTTGTAAAACGTCTTACCTCAGTCCAGTTAGGACATATTAACCATGCCTCCTCATTTACCTTTCTAGAGTCTTTATCCATTTATTTTTCTTTTATTTATTACTCCATTCACATTGATAGGCGTATTTCTTATATATTTTTCCATATCTTTTTTTAACAATAAGTTCTTGAATATTTACTTCGTTTTTAAATAATTCACCAACAGTTCTTCCATATCTATCATTAGTGATTCTTTTAATAGAAACTTCCTCATTAGCTACTAATTTATTTACAAAATCTCTCGCTTCTTTAGCTGGAATAGGATCTGCCTCCCAACCTTTTAACTCTGGAGTATCTATACAAGCAAGTCTTATCTTTTCGCCCTTTAAAGTAGTACAAGTATCTCCGTCATAGCAGTCTTTTATAAAGACAATTGGCAATGATGCAAATGCTGATTCAGAAGCAGGTAAAGCGACAGCTGCTATTAGTGGGAGTAGTAAGCGTTTCATTTTTTTATCTTCTTGCTAGGTAAATTATTACTGTCATCGTTCCCATTGCGACAATGCCAAAGTTCCAAAGAGTTGAAGTATTTCTATTGAATTGTTGAACCCAACTTGGAATACCATCTGTCATAAAAAGTAGAGTTAACCCAACTAATAAAACTATTGGAAATACTAAAGCTATAAATAATTCCATTAAAAAAGAGGGTTTTATCCCTCTAATTTTAGATCGACTGTCAATCAAAAATATTTTACTTTTTATAAAAGCACCAGGTCGTATGCGGGCGACAAACGGGCGAGGAATTGTATAGCTAAGTCTATTTCTGTATACCTTTATCTTATTTTTGAGATAAATAATTTCTGAGTCATGACAATTAATTAGCTATAGCCTCACTTGTTTCTCGCAGGGGCTATCTCATTTTGCGTAGCAGGTACTTTGGGAGTACTAGGTCACAGTTTCGAAGCCTGTTGTCGCGATTAGGTTCTCACGAAATCGGGAATAAGACTGAGCGAGCATTAAGCGATTTTCTGTCATGCCTCGCATAACCTTGCTAACTTAGTAGCTAATTATCAGTCTCATGTGTTAGCATTTTTAAAATTTTTTTTTAAATGTACCTTATTGAAGATAAAGGGAAAGTAGCTCTATACAGAAATGATAGTGATCAATTAGTCGTTACATATGGAGATAATACATTTACTTTACAAAATATAAAGTGGGACCAAAACACTCCTGTAAAGGGTGAAGGGTGGCAAGCTATTACAGCAGATATATATAATGATCCTTTGTCTGAAAATGACGGGAATATTCTACTTTTATGGACAAAACCAGCTTTTGTTAATGATCCAAATAATTTAGGCTGGCAAGCTATATCTTTCTCTTCTAATAATGGAGACTTGCTTGGTTTGTATGGAGATAGTGGATATTTTTATTCTGCAGAAGAAATGAGGTCAGTTAGTTCTGATGACCCTGAATATCTAGCACAACATAACGATAGGTATTTCGGACATGATAGTTATATAAATCCGACTACTAATGGATGGGAGAAAATATCTACGGCAGAACATGATAAATGGGAAATAAATCAATTAGGCGTTTTATTCCCAGAAATCTATTATGGAGTAGCTAAAGAAAGTTCAAAAGAATATTCTCTCAGTCAAGAATATGAACTTGGCGGTATAAAAGATTTTGATGGTAATCCTCATGCTAATACTGGAGCTATTTCTGCTGAAGCAAAGCAAGCTTATAAATATCAAGGAATATTAGATGTAAATAATGATGGAGTAAAAGAAGCGATATTTACAAATAAAAAAACTGGTAGATGGGTAACGGCACGTACCGAGGAAGGGACCGGAGAAATTGATTACACAGATCATGGATCAGATGGCATCACTAGAATTGTTGGTATTTACGAGGATCCACTTGTTAAATCAGGAGATGTAATTGCTGGCAGTGCTCACGATAGTCAAACAAGATTTCAAAATGATCTTTTGATAGATAACCTAATAGTCAAAACTTCTGGAGATTATGATGGTGATGGAGATCAAGAAGTGTATTGGAAAACTGCCGATGGAACTGCATACTTAAGAGCTTTAATGCATGCAGATGGAAATATTCAATATGCAAACTATCAATCTGAATCACAAATGAGCGAATATTTAACCGCTCAAGGGAATGAAAGTGTTATTGCGGAAATTATTTAATTTTTGAAAAGATTACTTTCTGTATAGCGAGAACTTATTAGTAGGCACATTTTAGATCAAAGTACTTCAAACGAGCTCCCCCTAGAGCCCCTTTCTCATGTGAGAATGTAAGCAATAAAAAAGAGAGTTGGGAAACTCTCTAGTATGAATTGGTTCTTAAGAGTCGGGGCAACAGGATCCGAACCTGCGACCTAGTGCTCCCAAAGTACTCGATCTATCATTTGAGTTATTCAACAAAATGAAGCTATGACTAGGTTGTAACCAAGTGAGTGGAACGAGTTTAAGTCTCAATATTGTATAAGGTATATACTTTTATATACAAGATATATAGTCTTAGCTCCCCCTATAGCTCCCCTTTCTCAACTTAAGACTAACTCAGATATTTATAATCCATTGGTATAACTGATCGGGGCGACAGGATTCGAACCTGCGACTTAGTACTCCAAAAGCATTAGTGCTAACTTTTGAGAAACACATAAGACTTTAGTTATAGATTGAAAAATTTCTTACTATATCAATAAAATTGAGACAAGATTTTGTTGCTTCTGATTAGTTTTAATTAGTACTAATTAGT
>QCCH01000010.1 GCA_003281315.1 Prochlorococcus sp. AG-347-K20
ATCCTGATGGAACTGGAACCTTATCTTATATCTGGCAGTCATCAACAGATGAAACCACCTGGACACAAATTGGAACAGATTCAACTTATACAATTACCTCATCAGAAGAAGGTAAAAAAGTAAGAGCAATCATTTCTTATACAGATGGACAAGGGTTTGCAGAATCTGTAACCACATCCGATGTTGATATCTCTCAAAGAACATATTCTTTATCAACAACAATCAACTCTCCCCAGGAGGGATATGAACTTACAACAACTGCCAGCACAGAAAATATTACAGAAGGTTCCACTCTTTATTGGTCATTAAGTGGTACTAATATCTCAATAACAGATTTTGCGAGTGGATCACTTACTGGTTCTGGAACTATTGGCAGCGACGGTACTTTTTCTTTTGAGCATTCCATTGCCAATGATGGAGAAACAGAAGGTTATGAAACCATAGACATCAAACTATTCTCTGACTCAGAAAGAACAACTCAAGTTGGAGATACAAAATCAATCTTGATTAGAGATTCTGCAATAGAGGAAAAGATTGCAGAAATTGTGGAGGATTTAAATGGTGTAAAACAAGTCGTGTCTCAACTTGTAAAAGGGCAAAATTATACTCTCAATAACATAAGAGATTATGACGGAAACTTGCATGCTAATTCTGCTGATGAGGACGTAAGCAGTTCTTATAAATACCAACATGCATTAGATGTAAATGGTGATGGAACACTAGAAGCTATCTATACAAATATGAAAAGCGGCAGATGGGTTACAGCATCAATTAATCCATTAACCGGGAAAGTTGATTATTCTGATTATGGCCAAGATGGCACCACCAGAGTCGTTGGAATTTATGATGATCCACTAATTGCAGAAGGTGCTCAGAATAATGGTTATCTATCAGATGGTGTGACTCCTGCTCCAGCTAATTTTGGAGTTTCTGATACAGAAAGATATGTCCAATATAACGGAGAAACTGTCGATCGTTTAGCCCTTAACAGTCAGGTAAGATTCCAAAACGATTTAAAAATAGATAATTTAATCGCTAAAAAATCAAATGATTTTGATTCTGACGGAATTAGAGAAGTTTATTGGAAAACCTCAGATGGGACAGCATATTTAAGAGCTCTAATGCATGCTGATGGAAATATCAGATATGCGAATTATCAGAGTGAAGCTCAGATGAGTGAATATTTAACCAATAACGGCTTAAGTGATTCTATTACTGAAATTATTTCTTAAATAGCGCTAGATGTAGCGCTAAAGACTATTTAGTTCTAATTAAAAGTGATCAGAGGCATCAAAAACTTGTCTCAAAATAATGCTTATACCTACCATTTATTAAAGCTATAATAAAAGTCTTATAGATTTCTCATTTTATAGCACTAGTGCTTTGGGAGCACTAGGTCGCAGGTTCGAATCCTGTCGCCCCGATTAACTTCTCACGATTCTTAAAAACCTTTTGGGCGATCCCTGGGCGATCATTTGTTTGAACTTGTTCAACAAATGAATTTCATCTAATATTTATAAAGTTTGATTTAAAGTAATTTAAATATGAGTTCCTTAACTACAGAATTGCTAATTAAGTACGACTATGTTCGAGGGAGAACAAAAAGGACTAGAAAATCTGGCGAAACTGAATGGACAATTTCTGATGCTGATAAAGACGATATCGATGCTTGGGATTACATTTTAGGATATGACGGGCCAAGTGATGGAAGTACCTTTGGTGAATATTCAAATAAAATTAAATATTATATTTACGACAATAAAACTCAATTGGATTTGGACGTTGCTTGGGTTGGTGAATTAGAGGGAATCGATGTTGGCACTATGTATTCCGAAGGAATGCATAAAGATTGGGAAAACTATCTTATAGATCAAATTAATTTAATAGATTCGATAATCTTGCCAGATTTTGAGAGGGTAACCAACCCAGAGGATGCTCATATTGAGATTGCTTATGTACCAAATCTTCCAGGCAAACTAGCTGGGCAATATGAAGCCGACATTTCATGGTCAACCACATACGATGACAATAACGAGGCAATAAATACTGCCAGTTTCACAAAATCAATATTTAGTTTTAAAGAAAGAACAAGTACTAATGGATATGATGCTAGGAACCTAACAGACTATCCCGCGCTCAATGATATTACTGCAGCAACTATAGTCCATGAATTTATACATGCAATAGGCCTAGATCATCCAGGTGGCGATCCAACCTCTACTCTCACGAACTCAAATGAAACAGTCATGAGTTATAACTGGTTGCCTTATGGACCTCTAACCCCAACATTAAAATTAAAAGATCAAGAAGCACTCGCCGAGATTTGGGGAAAAGAAGATGCTTATAGTTTCCCATCACAAATTACAGATGGGACAAAAGTTGCAGAAGTCAATTCATCTTATGTTTCCGATTCCAAAGGGTTTGCCAGTATCAGTGGGTCTACTCCAGTTACCGTTACCAGTTACGAAATAGGTAAAGAAACAACTCTTGATTCAATAAAAGATTATGACGGTAATTTACATGCTGGAGATAATTTAGCTGCAACTGCCTCATCTTATAAATATCAGGGAATGCTGGATGTTAATGGAGATGGAGTCTTTGAAACCATCTTCACTAATAAATCATCAAAAAGATGGGTTACTGCAAAAGTTGATTCAACTACTGGTCAGATTGACTTTGATGATAATGGTGCAGGTGGTGGGACAAGAGTTGTTGGGATTTATGCAGATCCATTAATTGCAGAAGGAGAAAATAATGGTGGGTATTTATCTGATGGAGTAACACCTGCACCAGCAAACTTTGGTGTTTCTGATGCGGATAGATATGTTGTAGTTAATGGAGAAACTATTGATCGTTTAGCACTTAACAGTCAGGTAAGATTCCAGAATGATTTGGAAATAGATAATCTAGAGGCTAAACATTCTGGAGATTATGATTCTGATGGAATCCATGAGGTCTATTGGAAGACAGCAGATGGGACTGCCTACTTGAGATCTCTGATGCATGCCGATGGGAATATCAGATATGCCAATTATCAAAGTGTAGATCAGATGAAAGAATATTTGACTGCGAATGGAGATGATTCTGTTATTACGGATATAACTTCTTAATTTTTTAGTGTCTATTAGACACTAAGTCGCATGCGGGCGACAAACGGGCGAGGAATTGTATAACTTTGGCTATTTATATATACCTTTGCCTTATTTTTGAGACTAAAAATTTCTTAGACGTTGCAACTTACTTGCTATAGCCTGACTAGTTTATTTAACCTACTGTCTCAATTTGTCGTATGGGTGCTTTGGCAGCACTAGGTCGCAGGTTCGAATCCTGTCGCCCCGATTCAGTTATTGCAGTAAGTCTCAGCTAATAATAATTTTCCCTCAAAAAAGCGTTCCCTCATATTTATCTCAAATGACTCCTAACTAGCCAATAGTAGTCCATACTTTAATATTTAAAGTGTTGATATAGTTATAAGTTTCAATCATGGACTTTTTTATTCGGTGAGAAAGTTAAAGTATTTTGATTTCTATTATATTTCCAACTCCATTTATAAGGTTTTAATGTTTTAACTTCTTTGTCATAGGAATCGATGAATGTTTTTAAGGATTTATATCGCTCTAGATGCCCTGGATGAGTACTTTTCAGTTCAGTATGCGCATCTGTATAATTCTTTTTAGACAGAAATGTTAATGATTTTAGGCAGGTATCGTTAGGATAACCAGCGTTAATAATCATTCTTGCGCCATTTTGATCTGCTTTTGTTTCGCTTTCTCTAGATAATACCTTTTCAAATAAATCTTTTTTTTCATCCTCTTCTTTTTTAAATTCCTCATTATTTAATCCTTTATTATTTTCATCTTTTAGATTTTGATGGTCTTTTATTTTTTCTGATAATTTAATAGATTGCTCAAGGTGATCATTATAGATTATGTGAGAAAGTTCATGACTAATTAAGCAACCAAGATAGTTTGTTTTATCTCCATAAGTTTTAAAGGTTGATTTGCTAATCCAAACTACTCCGCTCCAAGCATATGCCTCTATTGAATTAAATAAAAATGATTGTTTAGAAAGCTCATTAAGATTAACTTCTTTGAAATCTTTATGCTTCTTATAAGGATTTAAATTTTTAAAATAATAGCAATCATCTTTTTTACATAGACCTAGTTTTTCAGCCTCATATTCCATATAAGCTCCGCTACCTATAGAAAATGGTATTTCTTCATAACCAAGATTATTTTTTAAGGCAATTTTATCAACTATTTTTTTTATAGTTTTATATTCTCTAGGCATGAAGTAGGTTGAATTATCTTTAATGTAGTTAGTGGCAATTACAACTAAAAAAATAAAAAAAGAATATTTTGAGAATAATTTCAAAGTTCGTATATATTTTTTTTTCATAAAATAATTTGAGTTAAAAAAGAAACTAATTTCTCATTATTTTAGATCGACTGTCAAACACTTTCTATTAGTAGACTTTGGCAACTATTAGACCAGTTTCTTCATCAGTAAATACAGGTGTGGTTTCCCAATCTTTTTTATAACTAATTACTGGCAAATAATTTTCCCTCAAATTTCCCTCAAATGAATCTTTATTAGTCCGAATTAGTCCACACTTTTACACCTTATTGAGAATAGAAAAAGCCCAAAATTATACCGAGAGAAGCGATCTAATGCAATCACTTAATTTGTAAATACTTGTAAGATGAAAGCAAAATCTTTCGAAATTGAAGCCTTTACGATTAGCGAAACTGCTAAAAAATTAGGCTACAAATCAACCAGAACTATCTACACTTTGCTCAATAAAGATATTCTTGAAGACTATGTTTATCTAACTCAATCTGGAAGAGTTTATTTAATATTAGAACCGCCAAATCTTCCAACTTTAGCGGAAAAAATTGCAGCAAATATTCAATATAAAATATCTAATCAAAATACTGATAATACTGCCCCCTCATACATTAAATAAAAATTCCATTACATCGCCCTCATTTACAACATATTCCTTACCTTCACTTCTAAGTAAACCTTTAGTTTTTGCGTTTGCAATTGAACCTGAATCTACTAAATTTTGATATGAAATAGTCTGAGCTCTAATAAATCCTTTTTCAAAATCAGTATGGATTACACCTGCTGCCTGTGGAGCCGTCATACCATCTTTAATCGTCCAAGCCTTTGTCTCCTTTTCTCCTGTGGTGAAATAAGTTTTTAATCCCAATAATTTATATGTTGATCTAATTAAGGAACTTAATCCTCCTTCTTCTACACCTAAACCCATAAGATAGTCTTTTTTATCTTCAAGTTCCAATTCTATTAATTCTGATTCTACTTGCGCTGATATCTTTATACATTCTGTATTTTCATTGCTAGCAAAACTCTGAACTTTTGATGAGAAATCATTCCCTTCAGCTAAATCATTTTCATTTAAATTTGTTGCATAAATAATTGGTTTTGCTGTAAGGAAGCCTAATTGCTTAATTATTAAATTTTCCTCTTCGCTAAGAGATATTGATCTTACTGAAATTCCTCTCTCTAGCTCTTCTTCAATTTTTTCTAATAATGCATCTTCTTTTGCTGCCTCTTTACTAGTTCTCACCTGTTTTTTAATTCTCTCTCTTCTCTTTTGGAGTTGGGATAAATCAGCTAAATTCAATTCCAGATTAATTATTTCAATGTCATCCAAGGGATCTACCTTTCCGGAAACATGAATTACATCACTATCTTCAAAGCACCTTACAACATGAACTATTGCATCAACCTCCCTAATGTTTGATAAAAATTTATTTCCCAAACCTTCACCTTTACTGGCTCCTTTTACTAGTCCTGCGATATCTACAAATTCAATTTTTGTTGGGATAATATTTTGACTAGAACTTAAATTGCCTAACTCCTGCAGTCTTTGATCGGGCACTGAAACTATCCCTTTATTAGGTTCAATTGTACAAAACGGGAAATTTGCAGCTTGTGCTTTGGCATTTTCTACAAGTGCGTTAAATAAGGTTGATTTCCCAACATTTGGCAGTCCAACAATACCGGCTTTTAACATTTGAAAAATTTATAGAAAAATTATCAAGAAAACATCTTCTAGTAATATAGTATTTACTTAACCAATCTTGGATAAGTTAATTATAATCGACTTGATTATTTATTTAGTTCCTAAATATTCTCTACTGCCGTTTTTCAAAAGAAATGTTTGATTTAATAAAAAAAAATATAAATTTAAGAAGTGGCATTATATTACTTTCTTTAATTATATTTTTCGTTTTTATAACCAATTCCTTCAAAAAAAATAAGTCAAAAGATATTTCTGATTTTGTAGTTCAAGTTGAAAAGGGAATCCTCTCAGATTCAATTAATACAAGTGGTGAAGTAAAAGCAATCAGGACAAGCAATATTGGCCCTAGGAAACAGGGAATTATAAAAGAAATAAATGTTGGAGAAGGTGATGTCGTTAAAAAAGATCAGGTTTTAGCTTCTCTTAATGATGAAGACTTCATCTATAAAATTGAAGAACTTGAATTAAATGCAGAAAAACAAAAATCTGAATTTTTAAGAAGGGAATTTTTATATCAAGAAGGTGCAGTAAGCAAAGAAGATTATGAAAGCTATAAAAATAACTACAACGTAAGTAATGCGAAACTTAATGATGCAAACGCTGAAAAAAGTTTCTATCTAATTAAAGCTCCTTATGGAGGAAAGATAACTGCCAAATATGCGGAGATAGGATCTTATGTTACTCCAAGTACAAATTTAAGCTCGGACTCTAAAACCAAAAACTTTATTTTTGAGCTTTCAGAGGGTCTGGAAATTGTTGCTAAAGTTCCAGAAAGTGACATTGGCAGAATAAAAATAGGTCAAGAGGCTTCCGTAAGAATTGAGGCTTTTCCCTCAAAAAAATATACTGCAGTAGTTAAAAAAATAGCTACAAGAGCTGTAAAAGATAATAATGTAACCTCATTCGAAGTAACTTTAAATTTTAAAGATATTTCTGAAGAAATAAAAATTGGAATGACTGCTGATCTTGAATTTAGAGTCGTAGGTAATAAAGAAAAAATCCTAGTGCCAACAGTTTCTATTGTCACTGAAAAAGGTGAAAAGGGAATTTTAAAAGTAGATAAAAACAACTCTCCAAAATTTGAAAAAATTGAAATTGGTATCAGTAGTGGAAATAAAACTTCAGTTATTGATGGATTAGAACCTGGAGAGCAAATCTTTATTGATATTCCACCTTGGGCTAAGAAGAGAAAATGAGTTTGAAATCTGGAAACTCTAAAAAACCAATTTTACTTTTAGTCGATGGTCATTCACTTGCTTTTAGAAGTTTCTATGCATTTAGCAAAGGTATTGATGGGGGTCTAACTACTAAAGAGGGATTTCCAACAAGTGTTACCTATGGATTTCTAAAAAGTCTTCTGGATAATTGCAAAAATATTAGTCCTGAGGGAGTTTGCATTACTTTTGATACTGAAAAACCTACTTTTAGGCATGAATTAGATCCAAATTACAAGGCTAATAGAGATGTGGCACCAGATGTTTTTTTTCAGGATATTGAACAACTAGAAATCATTTTAGAGGAAAGTCTTAATTTACCAATTTTCAAATCTCCAGGTTACGAAGCAGATGATCTTTTAGGAACCATTGCAAATGACGCATCTTCAAAAGGATGGTGTGTAAATATTCTTTCTGGTGATCGTGACTTATTTCAATTAGTAGATGATCAAAAAGATATTTATGTCCTTTATATGGGTGGCGGTCCATATGCGAAAAGTGGTAATCCAACTCTCATGAATGAAAATGGAGTTAAAGAAAAATTAGGTGTTGCTCCAGAAAGAGTAGTTGATCTTAAAGCTCTTACTGGTGATAGTTCTGATAATATTCCTGGAATTAAAGGGGTAGGTCCAAAAACTGCAATTAATCTTTTAAAAGAAAACGACACACTTGATGGAATTTATAAGGCTTTGGACAATATTCAGCAGAACAATGATAAAAAATATAGAGGTTTTATAAAAGGTTCAGTTATAGAAAAGCTCAAAAATGATAAACATAATGCTTTTCTTTCAAGGGATTTAGCAAAAATAAATACTGAAGTTCCTTTGATATTAAGTGATTGTTATGAATTAAAAAATATAAATCAAGAACTACTTTCAGAATCATTGCAAAAATTAGAATTATCAACACTTCTTCGGCAAATTGACATTTTCAATTCAACTTTTAGCAAAGGTGGTTTTGATAAAAACAATGTAGCTAAAGAGGAGGAGAAAAAACCAAAAGTCTCTAGTAAAAATGAATTAGAAAATATTGAAAATAAAATCCCTAAAATCAACGTAAACGTTGTAAATGATTACGAATTACTTGATAAATTAATTCAAAGATTAGACAAGACCAATGAAATAGTTTCTTTAGATACAGAGACCAACAGTCTAAATCCAATCAATGCAGAGCTTGTCGGGATAGGATTTTGTCTTGGAGAAGAAACTGATGATTTATTTTATATTCCTCTTGGTCATCAAACAAAAAAAGAGACTTCCAATCAATTATCAATTGAAGATGTTTTCTCAAAACTAAGAAATTGGATAGAAGATCCAAAAAAAGAAAAGGCACTCCAAAATTCTAAATTTGACAGGCAAATATTTTTTAATCACGGACTTGATCTTAAAGGGGTGACCTTTGACACCTTGTTAGCAGACTACCTTCTAAATAATCAAGAGAAGCATGGGTTAAGTGAAATTAGTTTTAGATTATTTGGATTTAAGCCCCCTTCATTTAAGGAAATAGTTGGAAAAAATAAAGACTTTTCATTTGTTGATATTGACGAAGCTAGTATTTACTGTGGTTATGATGTATTTCTAACTTTTAAAATTGTCAAAATTTTTAAAGAAAGATTTTCAAAGGAAAAAGATGAATTAATCAAATTGTTCGAAGAAATCGAGCTACCTCTAGAGCCGGTATTGTCCCAAATGGAAATGAATGGCATAACAATCGACATTCCTTATTTAGATAAACTCTCAAAAGAACTAAAAAGTACCTTAGAAGATATTGAAAGTAAAGTTTATGAATTAGCAGAAGAAAATTTTAATCTATCCTCACCAAAACAACTTGGTGAGATCTTGTTTGAAAAATTAAATTTGGATAAAAAGAAATCACGGAAAACAAAAACAGGACGGAGCACAGATGCGGTAGTTCTTGAACGTTTATTCGACGAACATGAAATAATCCAACATTTAATAAAACATAGAACTCTCAGCAAATTACTTAGTACTTATATTGATGCTCTTCCAAATCTTATTAACGAAAAGACAGGGAGAGTTCATACAAACTTTAATCAAGCTGCTACAGCAACTGGGAGACTAAGCAGTAGTAATCCTAATCTCCAAAATATTCCAGTCAGGACTGAATTTAGTAGGAGAATAAGAAAAGCATTCTTGCCTGAAAAAGATTGGAAACTTTTATCGGCTGATTATTCTCAGATCGAATTAAGAATACTCGCACACTTAGCGGACGAAGAAATACTAATCAATGCATTTCATAAAAATGATGATATACATTCTTTGACTGCAAGATTAATTTTCGATAAAGAAGAAATATCATCCGACGAAAGGAGAGTTGGGAAAACAATAAATTTTGGAGTTATCTATGGTATGGGGATAAAAAAGTTTGCCCGTTCAACAGGAGTGAGTACTCCAGAGGCAAAAGAATTCCTAATAAAATACAAAGAAAGATATTCAAAAATTTTCAAATTTCTTGAACTCCAAGAAAGGCTTGCTTTATCAAAAGGTTATGTAAAAACAATTTTTGGTAGAAAGAGAGAATTTAAGTTTGATAAAAATGGGCTTGGAAGATTAATAGGAAAAGATCCTTACGAAATTGATTTGCAATCGGCAAGAAGGGCTGGCATGGAAGCACAGTCATTAAGAGCCGCAGCTAATGCACCAATTCAGGGTTCAAGTGCAGACATTATTAAAATTGCAATGGTTCAACTAAATAAGAAATTTATAGAAATGAATATTCCAGCAAAAATGCTTTTACAAGTACATGATGAATTATTGTTTGAAGTTGAACCAGATTCTTTGGAAATTACGACGAAATTAGTGAAGAAGACTATGGAAGATTGTGTAAAATTAAATGTGCCTCTTTTAGTTGATATTGGTATTGGAGACAATTGGATGGAGACAAAATAAACCTTATGAAATACTTAATTTAAGATGATCAAACTTTTTAATACTTTAAGCAAAAAAGTTGAGGTTTTTAAGCCTATTGATGATGTAGTAAAAATTTATTGTTGTGGAGTAACTGTTTATGATTTATGTCATCTTGGTCATGCCAGAAGTTATATAGCTTGGGATGTATTGAGAAGATTTTTAATTTACAGTGATTTAAAAGTGAAGTACGTTCAAAATTTTACAGATATTGATGACAAGATCTTAAAAAGAGCTAAAGAAGAAAGAAGTTCAATGAAGGAAGTATCTGAAAAAAATATTATTGAATTTCATAAAGATATGGATTCTTTAGGAATAATGCGACCGGATAGTATGCCAAGAGCAACGAATCATATATGCAATATCTGCTCCTTCATAACAATCCTTGAGGACAAAGGTTATGCATACTCTAGGGATGGAGATGTTTATTATTCTGTTTTTAAAAATAAAAATTATGGAAAGCTAAGTAATCAAAATATACAAGAACAAAATATCAATCAGCAAGGAAGAATGGCTAATGATGAAAATAGTAAAAAACTTAATCCACAAGATTTTGCACTATGGAAAAAAGCCAAAAATGATGAACCATTTTTTGATTCGCCATGGGGTAAAGGTAGACCAGGATGGCATATTGAATGTTCGGCGATGGTAAAAGATGAATTAGGAGATACTATTGATATCCATTTAGGTGGTTCTGATTTGATTTTTCCACATCATGAGAATGAAATTGCCCAATCAGAAGCAGCCAATGGCAAAAAGCTAGCGAACTATTGGTTACACAATGGGATGGTCAATGTAAATGGACAAAAGATGAGTAAATCCCTTAAAAATTTTAAAACTATCAGAGAGCTAATTAAGTCAGGTATAAGTCCCATGACTTTGCGATATTTTGTTATGACTGTGAATTATAGAAAACCACTTGATTTTACTGAAGAGGCTTTAAAGAGTGCTTCAGAGGCTTGGAAAAACATTAATGTAGCCCTTTCTTTTATGGACCTTACAAAAGATGCTTTTAGATCTATTGATAAAAATGAATCTATCGAAGAGGAATATAAAGAAAAAACAAGTTTTGAATTATCTAAAAAAAAGCTTAAATTTTCTGAGGCTCTGGGAAATGACCTTAATACAGCAGGTGCTATTGCAATTATTTACGATTTAGCGAAACCATTAAAAAACTTTTTAAACCAATTTCAAAGGGTTGAAGGTTTTAAAATAGACCTAAATGAAAAATTCTTTCTACTTGAGAATTTTAAAACTCTTGAAAAGTTGACTGGGGTACTTGGTCTTACAAAAGAGGTTTTAGTAAAAGAAAGTAAAATAACAGAAGAAGAAATATCATCGCTTATTAATAAAAGATTGAAAGCAAAAAAGGAAAAGAATTATGCGAAGGCCGATGAAATCAGGAATTTGTTAAAAGAAAAAGGTATTGAACTTATTGATCAATCAAAGGAAATAACAACATGGATAAGGGTCTAAATTTTAAGAAAAAAACCAATTTGAAAATTTTGTTTTTTAAATACACCTTTAAATGGGAAGATATTAGAAATATCAGAGAAAATTGAAATACATTACTGTGCTCGGTTCTACTGGTTCAATAGGGACTCAAACTCTCGAGATAGCTAGTGAGCAGCCTGATAAATTTAAAGCCGTAGCTCTTTCTGCAGGAAGAAATATTAATTTATTAACTGAACAAGTTAAAACGCATAAACCAGAAGTAGTTGCAATTGAGGATGCGAATCTTATAGAAGATTTAAAAGATAATATTAATAACTTAGATTTGGATAGTGCTCCCTTGGTTTTGGGTGGAAAGGAGGGGATTAACGCAGTTGCAGCTTGGGATAAGGCAGATACTGCGGTAACGGGGATAGTAGGCTGTGCAGGCTTAATTCCAACAATGTCGGCAATTAATGCGGGAAAAAATATTGCACTTGCTAACAAAGAAACTTTAATTGCCGCAGGACCTATTGTTATTCCTGCATTAAAGAAAAATAATAGTAGGCTTTTACCTGCAGATTCAGAACACTCTGCTATCTTTCAATGTTTACAAGGATTACCTAATTATGAAAATGCAGATTTTTCAACAGGAGAGATGCCTAAGGGTTTAAAAGCAATACATTTAACAGCTTCTGGTGGTGCTTTCAGAGATTGGGCCGTTGAGGATTTAAAGCATGTCACAGTGGAAGATGCGACTTCACATCCTAATTGGGATATGGGAAAAAAAATAACTGTAGATTCAGCAACTCTTATGAATAAAGGATTAGAAGTTATAGAAGCTCATTATTTATTTGGGACATCTTACGAAAATATTGAAATAGTTATCCACCCTCAAAGTATTATTCATTCAATGATTGAGATGGAAGATTCATCAGTATTAGCTCAATTAGGTTGGCCAGACATGAAGCTACCTATTTTATATGCGATGAGTTGGCCTGAAAGATTTAAAACAAATTGGAAAAGATTAAACCTAAGTGAAATTGGACAATTAACTTTTAAAGAGCCAGACGAGTTTAAATATCCATGCATGGGTCTTGCCTATGCCGCAGGAAAATCTTCTGGTACTATGCCTGCAGTCTTAAATGCTGCTAATGAAATGGCTGTTGAACAATTCCTTAAAGAAAAAATTTCTTTTCAAGAAATTCCAACATTTATAAGTAAAGCTTGTGAATCACATATGGAGAATTTGAATTTAAGACCTGAATTGGAGGATGTTCTTGAAGTGGATAATTGGGCCAGAATTTTTGTTAAGCAAGAAATTAAAAAAGGGAGAAAATACGTAAGTATTGGATAAAAGTGAATATTAAAAAGCATCTTCTACTATGCGCAACACCCACAAAACCGAAATGCTTTAAAGGCAATGAAGGTCAAAAAACATGGGAATGTCTAAAAAAGACTTTAAAAAAATTTGAGAATGATCCCTCTACAAAAAACGTTCATATATTAAGATCAAAAGCTGACTGTTTAAGGATATGTAAGAACGGCCCAATTCTTCTTGTTTGGCCTGATGGTATTTGGTACGAGAAAGTTTCTCCAGAAAAAATTTCAGAAATTTTTACCTCACATATTATTAACGGTAAGCCAATAGAAAAATGGATTTTTAAAAAAACACCATTTTTAGATAGTCCTAGATACTCATAAACCAGTTCTTTACGACTTCGTCTGACCAGCAACCATTAATCGAGTGAAAACCATTATGACCTCCTTTTTCAGTTATAAAAATAGTAAATTTATCAATGGACATTTTTCTTAAATTCAAAGTATCCTTATATGGAACCCAAGGATCATCCTCGGCATGAATAAAAAGCATTGGAGGTAATTTTTTTATTAATTTCTGGATTCTAAATATTGGAGAGGCTTTAATATAATAATCTTCTAAAGAATTAAATCCCCAACTAGGAGCTGTAAATTTCTTATCAAATTCCCTTATACTTTTTAAGCTTCTAATTTTTTTTCTTAATTTCTCATTATTAAGAATTTTGCCTTCATCATTAAATCCATCCCATAACTGATTTTTTAAACGGTGAAGTAACCATTTTTGGTAGATATAATTTCTAGGTTTTTCAATACAGAGACTGCATGATGATAAATCTAAAGGGCTACTCACGCAGGCTAGGCCATCTAAAAGTTTTTCTCCTTTGTTTTCTTTATAATCTAAGCAGGCATTTAGAAGAATTGTTCCACCTAAAGATAATCCAACTCCGTAAATTGGAAGATTATTCATCTTAATGAGATCTTTAAACTCTAAATTAATTAATTTTTTAAAATAATTAATTGCTGAAATAACATCACTGGAGCATCTAGCACAATAATTTCCTTTAGCTAAATATCTCGCAGATCCAGATCCTCTTAGATTTAATTTAAGAACTCCAAAACCATTATTTGCTAATTTTCTTGAGATTCTTCTTAAACCAAACCGTTTAGTTGAACCACCTAAACCATGTGTAAGGATTACAAAACCCCTAAGAGAGTTAAAGTTTTCAGGTAATTCTAAAAATCCTAGGAGATAATCACATTCAAATTTTTTAGAAAGAATTTTATTAATTGGAAAGAATATTTTTTTATTTTTTTTTGATTTACCAAAATCAATAACAAAAGTATCTCTCAAAGTTTGTAAGTCGCCGCCTATCCAAGGTAAGACTTCTCGAAATGGCTTATTTTTTAAGTAATCTGAAGAACTAGAAGATATACTATTATTTCTCCCCAACTCCAAGATCCTTTAATTCTCCAATTAAATCATTTAGTACCTTTTTTGCATCGCCAAAGACCATAGAGGTATTTGGCAGATCAAATAAATCATTTTTTATTCCAGAGTAACCTGCACTCATACCTCGTTTAATTACAAAAACCGTTCTTGCTTCCTGCACATCAAGTACTGGCATGCCATATAAAGGAGAAGAGCTATCATTTTTCGCTTGAGGATTAACTACATCATTTGCTCCTAAAACTAAAACAACATCCGTTGCTGGAAAATCAGGATTTACAACGTCCATCTCTTTAAGTTGTTCGTAAGGAACATCTGCTTCTGCTAAAAGTACATTCATATGTCCAGGCATCCTCCCTGCTACAGGATGTATTGCGTAGACAACTTCAATACCATTTTGCTCTAATTTTTTTGTCACTTCCCTTAAAGTATGTTGGGCTTGAGCTACTGCCAGACCATAACCAGGAACAATTATTACCTTGTTAGCTGCCTCTAAAGTCAATGCACATTCTTCAACACTGCAAGAAGTTATATTTGTATATTCTCCTGAACCAGAAGAGGTTGTACTTTGTGCAGATAAAGATCCTCCAAAAAGAACTGAGACCAATGATCTATTCATACCCTTGCACATTACTTGAGTAAGTATTAGACCTGCCGCTCCAACCATTGCTCCTGCCACTATCAAAAGCTGACTATCTACAACGAAACCTGCTGCTGCTGCTGCAATCCCTGAATAGCTATTTAATAGAGAAATAACAACTGGCATATCAGCTCCACCAATTGGCAAAGTAACTCCAATTCCTAATAAAGAAGAAACTATAACTAAAAGCCAAATAGAACTTGTATTGCCGTTTATCAAATCAAAAAAGGCTATCAAGGAAGCAACTGCAAAAACAATATTTACAAAATGTCTAAATTTGCTCTGAGTCCATCCTGGAGTTGACAACCAACCCTGTAACTTTGCCATTGCCACAATTGAACCAGTGAAAGTTATGGCACCAACAAATATAGAAACGGATATTGAAACTTCGTTAATAAGTGACTTAAAAAAGTCAAGATTTTCAACACTATTAGATAAAGGGAAAATAGCTACTCCTAAGGCCACTAAAAGTGATGACATTCCTCCACAACCATTGAACAATGCCACTGTCTCAGGCATGGAGGTCATAGGCACTTTTTTTGCAAGTATTGCGCCGAATAAACTACCTATGATTGTTCCAATTATTATCCAAATCCAAGACTGAACAGCTATTCCAGAAGTTCCTAAATAATAAGAAAGTAATCCTACAACTGATAGCGACATTGCAAATGCAGCTAATCTATTGGCATCCCTTGCTGATTTTACTTTTGACAATCCTTTTATTCCCAAAGCCAGCAAAAGTACTGCTAGAAGGTCAATAACGAATTTAATGATTACAGGTAGATTCATGTTAAAAATTACTTCTTATTTGATGGTTTACGACTAAACATTGCGAGCATTCGATCAGTTACAAAGAAACCGCCTACAACGTTGAAAAGAGCAAATCCAAGAGAAACTGAACCAATGATTAAAAGTGGTACGTTACCCTCTGCTTTTACAATTAAAGTCAAGGCTGCAAGCATTGTTATTCCTGAAATTGCATTTGCTCCACTCATTAGAGGTGTGTGAAGAGTAGGAGGAACTTTTCCAATCAACTCGAGGCCCAATAAACTACCGAGTAAAAGAACCCAAAGAAGACTTATAAAAGACATAATTTTAAAACCTCAATTTTCAAAAACTTTATTTTGAAGAACAACTCCTTCATCGCTTAATAAACATCCAGAAATGAGTTCATCCTCTTTATCTAAATTAATTACACCATCTTTTATAAATGGTGTAATCAAAGATGTTAAGTTCTTAGCATAAAGTGAACTTGCATCATAAGGAACTGAAGAGGGTAATTCGCCCGCTCCTATAAGTTTTACCCCATCTTTGATAATAGTTTTATTTGATTTTGATCCTTCACAGTTCCCTCCCTGAGAAACTGCTAAATCAATAACTACTGCACCAGGCCTCATTTTTTCAATCATGGGAGAGTCTATTAAAACAGGGGCCTTTTTACCTAGAACTTGCGCAGTACATATAGCAACATCAGCTTCAGATAAATATTTAGTTAAAGTTGCCTTCTGTTTTGATAGGAATTCGGGTGTCACAGATTTTGCATAACCTCCTGCCTCACCTGGTTTTTCCTCAACTTCAGGAAGTTCTATAAATCTTGCCCCGAGGGACTCTACTTGTTCTTTAACAGCAGGTCTAATATCAGATACAAATACTATTGCACCAAGTCTTTTTGCTGTCGCAACTGCTTGTAATCCAGCAACGCCTCCACCAAGAACAACCACTTTGGCAGGTTGGACTGTCCCTGCTGCAGTCATAAGCATTGGGAAATATCTATCTAACTCACTTGCAGCTAAAAGAACTGCTTTATATCCAGCAATATTGGCCTGTGAAGAAAGAACATCAGAAGATTGAGCTCTACTAACCCTTGGAAGCAACTCTAGTGATAAAGCTGAAATCTTATTACTATTTATAATCCTAAGAAGATCGTTATTACCATATGGGTTAAGAAGACCAAGAAGAACAGCGCCTTTCTTTAATTTAGTTAAATTATCCTCTGATGGAGTTTGAACACAAAATATTATGTCCGCTTCACCCCAAATTTTTTGATCTAAGTTAGATATTATTGTTCCACCCGATTCTTCATATGATAAGTCACTAAATCCTGATAATTTTCCTGCTGAACTTTCAATATAAACATCACATCCAAGGCTTTTTAATTTCTTTACCGCTTCTGGTGTAGCTGAAACTCTCCTTTCTCCAGAGCTTGTTTCGGAAGGAATAAGTATCTTTGTCAATTTATTTATTTTTTTAACATAATAAATATAAATTGAAGAAAGTCAAAAGTCTTGGATTTTTGTTAAAAATATATTTTCTTTTCTAAAAAAAATAGCTATCTAGAATATATAGGTATTAATTAATCCAATGAGTATAAAAGCAATCGAATGCCCTGATGGAGTTTGTCATAGTCATCATGGTGGTCATGCTGTCCCAAGGCAGGCTATGCAGAAAAATCTTGAAAAACATGGTAAAGACTGGTGCGAAAAATTAGCAGAGAGAATTTATGAAATGTCAGTTGATACTTATTCACAGACAGTCATGCCTAGTCTCCACTCAGCAGGTTGGCAAAGAAGACATTTAGATTGGGAATTTAAGCTGGCAGAAAATGATTCTGAACCTGATGAAGCTCTTGTTGAAGGAATTATTAATGCCACAGAAAGCTTTCTAAGGAGTAGTGAGGTGCATCGATTATTTATTCAAGAATTAGTTCAGGGCACCTTCGAGGAAGCAAATGATAAAAAAATAATTTCTAAAGCAATAAAATCTATCATTGAAGAAGAAATTGTTAGTTCACTAAGAGAAAAGAAAGGAACCCTTTTAAAGAAAATATCCGCAAAATTAGTATCAGAAGAAAAAGTTAGCGAGGAACTTGCAATAAATTCAGCTAAAGAGGGTTTTGAGGAAGTTGAAAGGCTACTTGCAAATCACAGCGAGGCAGTCTAGCTCTATTTCTTTATATTTTCTTTATAATTTACCCAAAAATTGGCTCAAATATAAATTAAAGATTAAATTATTGTTTGGAAGTACAAAGTTGTAACTTATTAGACAATACATAGGTTGTCTGATGTGTTTATCTATATACAACTTAAATCTTTCAATGGACAATTTCATTAGAAAAAGAATCGACATAGCGACATGTTGGGCAACCAATAGAATTTCTGCGATGGACACTTTAGAAAGGTATGAAGATAGTTATGCAATAGCTGAAGAATTTAGAGAGTGGATATTACACATTGGAGAAAATAACGAAAATTTAAAAGATTCTGTTTTAAACTTCCCAAAGGAGTTAAAGAAGTTATTAGACCAAAAAGTCAACGATTAAGTAATAAATCTATCGAGTGAAATCCGCCTTACATTATTAGGGTTAATTTATTATTATTGATAATGAAATTAGCAAATAAATGGAAAATAAAGAGAAGATTTCAAACGTAGAAAATGTTGTAATTATAGGTTCGGGACCTGCAGGTTACACAGCTGCAATATATGCCGCACGAGCAAATCTTCAACCATTACTTGTAACCGGATTTAATTCTGGTGGAATTCCTGGTGGGCAATTAATGACTACAACATTTGTTGAAAATTATCCAGGTTTCCCAGATGGAGTTCTGGGTCCTGAATTGATGGATCTAATGAAGGCTCAAGCAGAAAGATGGGGCACTAATTTATACGAAAGTGATGTAGTCTCAATTAATACCGATTCACATCCCTTTGAATTAAAAACCTTAGAAGGAACTATAAAATCTAACTCAATTATTATTGCAACTGGAGCAAGTGCAAATAGATTAGGCGTAATTAATGAAGATAAATTCTGGAGTAAAGGAATAAGTGCTTGTGCAATATGCGATGGAGCCACCCCACAATTTAGAGATGAAGAATTAGCTGTTATTGGAGGGGGCGACTCTGCATGTGAAGAAGCAGCATATCTCACAAAGTATGGAAGCAAAGTGCATTTGATTGTTCGATCAGAAAAATTAAGGGCCAGCGCAGCAATGGTTGATAGAGTAAAAGCTAATCCAAAGATAGAAATTCATTGGAATACAAAAGTTGATAAAGCGGATGGTACTGAATGGCTTGAGAGAATAGAAACTATTCACTCTCAAGAAGGTAAAGGAGAAATCAATATAAAAGGTCTTTTTTACGCGATAGGGCACACACCTAATACGAAATTCTTGGGCAACAAAATTGATTTAGATAATAAAGGCTATATTGCTTGCAAATCAGGAAGGCCAGAAACATCTATTGAAGGCATCTTTGCTGCAGGTGATGTTGTTGATTCTGAGTGGAGACAAGGAGTTACCGCTGCAGGAACTGGATGCATGGCAGCATTAGCTACTGAAAGATGGCTGGCCGAGAATAACTTAGCAAAAACTATAGTCAGAGAAACACCAGAACCAGAAAAAAAGCTTAATTCATCAGATTTTAATGAAGAAGAAGTTAATGAAGATACTTTCGATTCAAACTCTGAATGGCAAAAAGGCAGTTATGCATTAAGGAAACTTTATCACGAGAGTAAAAAACCTATCTTAGTAATTTTTAGTTCCCCTAGCTGCGGTCCATGTCATGTTTTGAAACCTCAGTTAAAAAGGGTAATTAAAGAACTTGATGGTGCAGTTCTTGGCGTTGAAATAGATATTGATAAAGATCAAGATATTGCAAAACAAGCTGGTATTAATGGCACACCAACAGTTCAACTTTTTAAAGAAAAATTATTAAAAAAACAATGGCAAGGTGTTAAACAAAGAAGTGAGTTTAAAGAAGCGATAAAAAATATTATCTAAAGTAACTTTTTATTTATTATTTCTCTTGGGATTATTTTTATTAGTAGTAGGTCTAGCACCGCCTGCATTCCTCTCTCTATAAGTTATCCTCCCTCTAGAAAGGTCATAAGGACTTATCTCAACTAACACTTTGTCTCCAGCTAATAATTTAATTCTAAATTTAGTCAATTTACCTGCAGCTCTACATAAACATTGATGTCCTTCAGGTTGTTCTAAGGTAACCAAATAAAATCCATTCCCCTGCTCTTTTTCTATTACACCTGAAGTTTCAATCATTAATTAATCTTTTACTAAGTACATATTATCAGAAAAAGATTGGCCAAAATTGATTTAAAAAAAATTACATACGTAAAAATATGCAATTCAATTCAAATTGAAAATTTAATTTCATTGATTATTTGAAGTTGTCCATAGTAAAAATTTGCTTTCGCAATTTTTTCAGAATCTTCTAATTGATCAAAAAAAACAAACCCAAGGCTTTCCCATAATGAAGATCCGCAAACATTATTCAATTCATTTTTTGCTTCTTTTGCAAAATTATCTAGTTTTCTTTCAAGGTTTTTAGACTTAGAAACAGACATAGGTCAAAAATGTTTTATATAGTACAAATATACTATCTGATTCTAAAATTGCAATATTAAAAAGGTAATCTCTTTTTTTCTTCAATATTAAGATCTGCTTCCATTTCCCTTAATCTTTTAAGTATTTGTTGATAGTACTCCTTTATATAACTCTCTAGTGATGTCATATCCTCTTTTTTAAGTTCCAATATTTCGTAAGTTTTGCTCATGTCAGCATCTAATGATTCACCACTACTAGTTACTTCAGCAAAAGCCAATCGCTCAGAAACATTAAGAGAGTCTTGGAAAAAGGAAACTACTTTTTGAGTGAAACTAATAAGGAAGGGGGAAACTCTAAAAATTTTCGCCTTTTTTTCACTAAATTTTTCACATAAAGATATAACTTCATTTGAATCCCATGCTTTGGGACCTACTAATGGCAATGATGTTCTGTGAGTTTTTGGATTATTTACTGATGCTAAAACAACTTTCGCCATATCTTGAGTATTCATATAAGCAATTTTAGTTGGAGTCCCACTCATCCACACTGCTTGACTATCCAAGATTGGGATTGCGAATTGACCAATAACTCCTTGCATAAAAGCTGCACATTTGAAGATTGTATAGTCTAAATCAGATTTTTCAAGAAGTTTTTCAGTGCAAAATTTAATGTCCATTAAAGGAACATTTCTAAACTTTTCTGTTAAAAGGATAGAAAGGAATATTACCCTTTTTACGTTTAAAGATTCGCAAGCATTGAATAAGTTAAGTTTTCCATCCCAATCAATTTCATAAATACTTTTAGGATCATCTGGCCTACTAGTCGCTGCATCAATAACTACTTCAATATCTTGCAATGCATATTCGATATCAGAAGAATTTAATAAATTACCTTTTGTTAGCTCACAACCCCATTCTTGTAGAAAGGAAGCTTTTCTTGGATTTCTTACAAAGCATCTTACTTCGTGTCCCTCTTCTATAGCTTGCTTTGCTATTTGTCTACCAAGTGTCCCTGTTGCTCCTACTAAAAGAATCTTCATACTTAAGATTTGCTTAACTTTAAGACCATAACTCAAATTGTGATGTATCCGTGAGAATCAGTCTCCCTGAAACTTTAATAACAAAGCACCACCAACTAATCCTATTGGTATCAGTATCCAAAAAACTGCTGCAATACTAAAAATTTCTTTAGCCATAGTAAAATTGAATGATTACTATAATTTACATTCAAAATACATTTATTTGTTAAAAATGTAGATAATTCAAATATCTTGAAAATTTTTGAATATATGAATAATAATTTTAAAAAAAATAAAAACATTCCTAATTACTGGTATTGGAATGGTTTTAAAATTTGTTGGAGTGTTACAGGCGAAGAAAATGAGGTTCCAATTATCTTTCTCCATGGATTTGGAGCAAGTCGAAAACATTGGAGAAACAATGTAGAGTATTTCGCGAAAAAGAATTTTGCCTCTTATTCTTTGGATTTAATAGGATTTGGGGATTCAGATCAACCTGGAATTAGACAAATTGGAAAATTAAATAATGAGATTTGGTGTGATCAAGTGAAAGACTTTATTGCACAGGTAATAAGACCAAAGAATTCTGAGAAAGTAATTCTTATTGGCAATTCCCTTGGATCACTAGTTGCTTTAACATGTGCTGTTTCATTAGAAGATCAGATTGCAACAGTTATTGCATCACCTTTGCCAGATCAAATTCAAGAAAATAAAAAGTCCATAACAAAAAAATCATCATTTAAGAAATTTCAAGATAGATTCATAACAATATTTTTTTTGTTTTTCCCTTTGGAGATTATTTTATTTTTAATAACTAAATTAGGGGGTATTAAACTGGGACTAAATTCTGCCTATTTCAAAAAAGATAATATTGATCGCGAACTAATAGATTTGGTAACAAAACCAGTTTTAAGGAAAACTTCAGCTAGATCATTAAGAGCAATGTGTATTGGAATGTCTTCTAGAGATGAAAAATTTAAAGCTTCTCACCTTTTGAGAAAACTTAGCGCCTCAAAAAAAGTTCCTATTTTATTGATTTGGGGCGAAAAAGATAATTTCATACCTTTGTTTGTTGGTAAAAAGATTGCAAATTTCCATAGATGGGTAAAATTAAAAATAGTATCCAATTCAGGGCATTGTATCCATGATGAAGACCCTTCAGTATTTAATAGAATTTCTTATGAATGGATTAGAGATTTAAAAACCTTTTAAAATATGAAACATACATTATCAGTTCTTGTAGAAGATGAATCTGGAGCCTTGAGTAGAATCTCAGGTCTCTTCGCTAGAAGGGGATTCAACATAGATAGCCTTGCAGTAGGACCTGCAGAATCTAAAGGGATTTCAAGGTTAACAATGGTAGTAGAGGGTGATGATGAAACTCTTCAACAAATGACTAAGCAACTTAATAAGTTATTTAATGTTCTAGGAGTTGTAGATTTTACTAATCTCGCAGCTGTTGAAAGGGAATTGATGTTACTAAAAGTTTCATCGAAAGAAGATACTAGGAGTAATATCCTTGATATAGTACAGATTTTCCGTGCAAAAGTTGTTGATGTATCAGATATGGCCTTAACTCTCGAGGTAGTTGGAGATCCTGGGAAGTTAGTTGCTCTAGAGAAATTACTCGAGCCATACGGCATCCTTGAAATAGCGAGGACTGGTAAGGTAGCTCTTAAACGCTCTTCAGGAGTTAATACAGAAATGTTGAAAATAAATAAATATTCTTTAGAAATTTAATTAGATATCTGGACTGCCTTGATGTAGTCTTCTTTATTGATTTTTTTGAGCACGTCTAATCCTTTAATAATCTTTCCAAAAATCGAATATCTTCCATCTAGTTCTGGGATCTTAGTCGTTACAAAAAAAAATTCAGTAGATGAAGACTTATTCTTACCGCTTTTAACCATAGCGATTGATCCACTCTCAAAAGTATTAACTAAATTTACTATTTCACTAGGATTTTTTATTTGATAGTTATATCTTGGTTTTATTTCTTCTTTGAATTTTATTTCTAAAGGTATTGTTGGACTTGTCTTATTAAGGTTTTGTTTTCTTTCTATAAAAGATTTACTTTCTGGATTAACCCCGCCATGTATAAACCTTATTTGGGGATAATTTATTATTTTATAAAATTTTTTATTTTCATAAATATTATTATCTATGTTTTCCAGAAAATTTGATACTGTTACTGGGTTATCTTTACCAAATAATTTTACCTCAAAATCACCTTTTGAAGTTTTAAAATTAACTACTTTATTACTCTGAATACAACTAAATTTAAGTTTTTGGCAGTAATAATTTGAATCAATCTTACTTTTATAACTACAAGCTTGAACCAAAAACAAAACCTGTATAAAAGATAATGTTTTTAAAAAATATTTTTTTTTTATTTTAGGCCCTCCAAATTAACATCTAAAAATTTAGCTAGACGAGCTCCTTCTTCTTCAACCTGAAGCAGTGGTTTAAGTTCACCTGCTCCGCTTAAAGGGAGAGGTTTTTTTCTACCTTTTAATACTAAAGCAATTCTTCTTCTAGGATTAAATCCCTCACTTATATCCAACTTAACAGATTTAATTTCATCAAAATTTAATTTAACTTCAACATCTTTAAATAATCCCTTTCTTTTTATTTCTACAGATTTTGAGGATTTATCAAAATAATTACTTCCTGAACCAAAGTTTATGTAAACCAAATACCATAAGTAAAAATTTAATAAATTAGCTATTACTCCGTATGCTCCCATTATTATTCCTTGAGGGATAAACAACAAAGTTGAAGGATTTCCTAAAGGTAATAAATCCCTTCCTGTGTAGCTAGATATAGAGGCCAAAAGAAAACCAATACCTCCTATAGTCAACATTCCTCCAATAATGTAATTTGAAATTTTTCTTGATCCACCAATTTTTTGTTCGATTTTATCGAATGATGTGAGGTCTGAATTCATTTTTATCTTTCTTGAGAGCCTAATTCAGATAATTTAACAAATTAAGGGAGTATTCTTACCTAATTTTTAATAAAAAAGTCAGGAAAGCTTTACAAGGCATTTCAGATATACAAATATTTCCCCACATTACTCTCAATCTTTGTTACAGTCACTGCGTATCCCGAAGCTAAAAACGATTTCTCATGACGATCGCAGTTGGTAGCGCCCCACAAAGAGGATGGTTTGATGTCCTCGATGATTGGTTGAAGCGCGACCGCTTTGTATTTATTGGTTGGTCCGGACTACTTCTACTTCCTTGTGCATATCTTGCTATAGGTGGTTGGTTCGTCGGAACAACATTTGTTACCTCTTGGTACACACATGGAGTTGCAAGCTCATACCTTGAAGGTTGTAACTTTTTAACAGCAGCTGTAAGTACCCCTGGTGATGCCATGGGACACAGTCTTCTATTTTTATGGGGTCCTGAAGCCCAAGGTAGCTTCGTAAGATGGCTACAGCTTGGTGGACTTTGGAACTTCGTTGCATTACATGGAGTATTTGGCCTAATTGGTTTTATGCTTCGTCAGTTTGAAATTGCTGGCCTTGTTGGAATTAGACCATACAATGCTTTAGCATTCTCAGCAGTAATTGCAGTATTCACAAGTATTTTCCTTATTTACCCTTTAGGACAGCATAGTTGGTTCTTCGCACCTTCATTCGGTGTTGCAGCAATCTTCCGTTACATTCTGTTCATTCAAGGTTTTCACAATATTACTTTAAATCCATTCCACATGATGGGTGTTGCTGGAATTCTTGGTGGTGCTCTACTTTGCGCTATCCATGGAGCTACAGTACAAAACACTTTGTATGAAGATACAAGTATTTATACAGATGGTAAGGTTCAAAGTTCAACATTTAGAGCTTTTGACCCAACTCAAGAAGAAGAAACTTATTCAATGATTACAGCGAATAGATTCTGGAGTCAAATCTTCGGTATTGCTTTCTCAAACAAGCGTTTCTTACATTTCTTGATGCTATTTGTACCTGTTATGGGTATGTGGACATCTTCAATTGGTATTGTAGGCTTAGCACTTAATCTAAGAGCTTACGATTTCGTAAGCCAAGAAATCCGTGCAGCAGAAGATCCAGAATTTGAAACTTTCTATACAAAAAATATACTTTTGAACGAAGGTATGCGAGCATGGATGTCTTCTGTGGATCAACCACACGAAAACTTTGTATTCCCTGAGGAGGTTCTTCCACGTGGAAACGCCCTTTAATAATTTATTAAGAGCTCCAAACCAAAGTATTGAGGAAACTGGTTATGCCTGGTATGTAGGTAACGCTAGATTAATCAATTTATCTGGACGTTTATTAGGAGCTCACATTGCTCACTCTGGACTAATAGTCTTTTGGGCTGGAGCAATGATGCTCTTTGAGGTTAATCATTTTACTTTTGATAAACCAATGTGGGAGCAAGGTTTAATCTGTATGCCACACGTTGCAATGTTTGGCTATGGAATAGGTCCAGGTGGTGAAGTTACTGATATCATGCCTTTCTTCCAAGCAGGCGTGGTTCACTTGATAGCTTCCGCTGTTCTTGGTTTTGGTGGTATTTACCATTCTTTAGCTGGTCCGGAAAAACTTGAAGAAGATTTCCCATTTTTCTCAACCGATTGGAGAGATAAAAATCAAATGACAAATATCCTTGGATATCATTTGATTGTTCTAGGTGTAGGTGCACTAGCATGGTCAGTAAACTGGTGTTTTATTGGCGGTGCATATGACACATGGGCACCAGGTGGTGGTGAAGTCAGACTTGTAAACCCAACATTAGATCCAAGAGTTATTCTTGGTTATCTATTCAGATCTCCATGGGGAGGAGCTGGTTCAATAATCGGTGTTAACTCCATTGAAGATATTGTTGGGGGCCATGTTTACGTGGGTATTACTGCAATTATTGGAGGAATATTCCATATCTTTACCAAACCTTTTGGATGGGCAAGAAGAGCTTTTATCTGGAATGGTGAAGGACTTTTAAGTTACGCTCTTGGTGGAATTTGTGTAGCAAGTTTTATTGCTTCAACGTTCATCTGGTTTAACAACACTGCTTACCCTTCAGAGTTTTATGGCCCAACAAATGCTGAAGCTTCACAGGCTCAAAGCTTTACTTTCCTAGTGAGAGATCAAAGGATTGGAGCTAACGTTGGTTCAACAATGGGACCAACAGGTCTAGGTAAGTATCTCATGAGATCTCCTACTGGTGAAATTATATTTGGTGGTGAAACAATGAGATTTTGGGATTTCAGAGGCCCATGGTTAGAGCCTTTAAGAGGACCTAATGGTTTGAGCCTTGAGAAAATTCAAAATGATATTCAGCCTTGGCAAGTAAGAAGAGCAGCTGAATATATGACTCATGCTCCAAACGCTTCTATCAACTCCGTTGGTGGAATCATTACAGAGCCTAATGCTGTTAACTTCGTTAACTTAAGACAATGGTTAGCTGCAGCTCAATTCTTCCTAGGATGGTTTACATTCATTGGTCATCTTTGGCATGCTGGACGTGCTAGAGCAGCCGCTGCTGGTTTCGAAAAAGGAATCGACAGAAAGAGTGAGCCAGCTCTAGAAATGCCTGATTTAGATTAATATCTAATTCAACTAAAAAAGCCCTATCTTCGGATAGGGTTTTTTTTGCTCAATTTTATTATCTATATAAATTTTCTCTAAGCCATGGCAAACTTAATCCCATTACATTACTGAAGCAACCCTCTATTTTTTCTATATATTTACCGCCTATACCTTCCAAGGCAAATCCTCCTGCGCAATATAAAGGTTCATTTGTATCTATATAACTCTTGATTTCCCAATCTTCCAAATTAGAAAAATAAACTTTTGAACTTACTGTTTTTTTTATTATTTCAGTCATTTTAAAAATTTTGGAAGTTGAATCAAAATTCCCAATTATTAGAGTATGACCAGTGTGTAAAAATCCAAATTCTCCAGACATTTTTTTCCATCTAATAAAGGCTTCCTTTTTATTAGATGGTTTTCCATAAGCTTTTCCTTTAAATTCAAAAATTGAATCGCACCCAAGTATTTCCAAAGGACCATAATTAAATTCTTCGGGTAATGATATGTTTTGAATATTTTCAGATAAACTATTAGCCTTTTGAAAAGATAATTCCAAAGCTAAACTAAATATATTCTTTTCTTGAATAGTAGTTTCATCAAAGTCACTTGATATTTGGATAAATTCGATTTGACAATTTTCTAGTAATTTCTTTCTAGATTGAGAAGCAGAGGCTAGAATTAACACAAATTTTTTACCAAATTATAATTCAATTTAATAATTAATAAATTTTAAAATTAAAATAAATTACTAATGGAGTTGGAAGCAAAATTACATGAAATAAAGAAACCAATAATGGTCCTAGGCACTTCCAGTGGAGCGGGGAAATCGTTAACGGTTACTGCTATTTGCAGGATTCTTAAAAATTTAGGAGAAGAGCCAATACCTTTTAAAGGACAAAATATGAGTAACAACGCTTGGGTTGATTGGGAAGGTGGAGAGATGGCATATTCACAAGCACTTCAAGCTTTTGCTTGCGGTATTAATCCTTCTGCAGAGATGAATCCCATTTTATTAAAACCTCAAGGAAACTCAATAAGTGAGGTGATTCACCTTGGCAAAAGCATCGGGACCACAACCGCAAAAAATTATTATAAAGATTGGTTTATTCCAGGCTGGGAAGTGATTAAAAAAAGTTTAAAATCTATTTACGAACGGAATCCGAATTGCCGTTTAATTATAGAAGGGGCTGGAAGTCCGGTAGAGATGAATTTGATTCACAGAGATCTGACAAATTTAAAAGTTGCTAAATATTTAAATGCAAATTGCATTTTGGTTACTGATATTGAGAGAGGGGGGGTATTTGCACAAATTGTTGGTACTCTTGAATTAATGAAACCTGAAGAAAAGAAGCTTATTAAGGGAATTATTATAAATAGATTCAAAGGAGACCTTTCATTATTTGAAGATGGGAAGAAATGGATAGAGAATAAGACTAAAATCCCTGTTATTGGAATTATTCCATGGTTAAATGATTCATTTCCTCCAGAGGATTCTTTAGATTTAATAGAAAAAAAATCACTTTCTAAAAATCCAGAAATCAAAGTTGGAATTATAAAATTACCATCTATTAGTAACTTCTCGGATTTTGATCCACTAGAAAATGAAGAAACAATATTAATTGAATGGATAAGAAAATCACAAAACCTAAGTAAGTATGACTTCATTATTCTGCCGGGCAGTAAACAAACGATTAAAGATCAAATATTTCTTGAAAATTCTGGCTTATCTAAGGATATAAGGGAATATTCAAAAAATGAAGGGAATATTATTGGAATATGTGGAGGTTTACAAATGTTAGGGACTACACTTGAAGATCCGTATTTTAAAGAGGGTTCCAAAAATTATTCTGAACAAAAAATTAAAGGTATTGGATTACTACCATTAAAAACGACTTTTTTTAAAAAAAAATTAACACGACAAATTAACTCTAAATCTATATGGCCGTGCCAATCAGAAATTAATGGATTTGAAATTCATAATGGTCAAACTTTATTAGATGACATCCAAAGTTCATTAAAGATTAATCCTATTTTTGAAGATTCAGATCTCGGTTGGTACAAAGAAAATAATAAAGGCGGAACTATTGCAGGAACATACATTCATGGGATCTTTGAAAATGACAGTTGGAGAGAGCATTATATTAATTTAATAAGGAAGAGTAAAAATCTAACAATATTAAATAAAAAATCAATATCTTATAAAGAGAAGAGAAAATCCATTATTGATAATCTTGCGAATGAATTCCACAAACATTTAAATCTGAAATTATTTTTAAGTTGAACGAAACAAAAAATATCAAAGTAATATGGCCAAACAATAAAGAAACATTTGTTTCAGAAGGTGATGACTGGTTTTCCTCTGCTGAAAAAGCAGGTTTAGAAATCCCTACTGGCTGCCTCACAGGAAGTTGTGGAGCCTGTGAAATAGATGTAAATGGTGAAACAGTAAGGGCTTGTATAAGTGAGGTTAAAAATAAAAAAAAATGTACTTTAAAGGTTAATTTAACTTCAGACCCCTTTTGGTAAAATTAATTTCACTAAACATTACCTATTATTAGATAAAGGAAAAAATAGTAAAAAAATGATCCTAAAAATGTATTTATTATAATAACCATCTTTTTGATTTTTGATGAGGCAATAATATAGCTTCCCAAAACATGAGGTAGGATTGGGAAAGATCTTATTATTAAAATATAAAAAGATCTAAAAGATATATTGTCGAAAAAATTATAAAGATTATTTTCTTCTGGTTTTTTTAAAAATAATATATTTCTGGAAAATTTAAAATTAATTTTTCTCAAAATAAGAACTTGAATTACACTTAATATCGTTAAAACAGGAGCAAAAAATAAAATATAGTATAAACCAAAAAGCTTTACTAATATAAAGTCAAAAATAATAGCGAAAGGAAGGCCAAAAAAAATAGAAATTATATTCAATACTATTAAATATTTGTATTGAATATTATCAAGAAAGGACTCAATATCATAAGTATATTTAAATATAAGAGCTAAAAAATAAACCACTAAATAAGTAAAAAATATTTTAAAAATAACTGATTTAAAATAAAGATCTTGTTTATTCATATATGATCACCCTTCCAAGTAATTATCAAAGACGAGGAGATGAAATTGTATCACATCCCATTTCGGCAATTATAAAACCATTTAGAAAACATTTGTAAGGATGGCATAATTGGAAAATATCCACAAAAACGTTTTGGGATATAGGGGAAACACTTGGAAAGATATAGGGAAAAATAAAAGGATTAACTTTGCATAAAAAAAGACCCCTATTAATTAGGGGTCCCTCTTGGTTGTACTAAATCAAGTGTTTCCTTGTTTCCACTTTTTCAGTAAACCACTCCTTCACACATAAATACAATATGCCATTAAATTCTTTTTCGTGGAAGGGACGAATGGGATGTTACTTAACTGTCACATGTGCCACTTATCTATTTCTGAATATTTTTCATTAAAAACATTAAAAATTAGAAAAAAGGTCTTTTTAATATCTTGAGTTTATCTTGCCTTTAGTAAAGTTTGCAATGAGAGCTTGTTGGGTGGTCTATACATTCTTTTTCCCAATAATCTTGTCTTGGATCTTTTGGTAGTTGATAATTAAAATCATGCATTCTCCAAATATCTGAAGTTGCATTTCTAAGGGCGGTGAATGGAGTGGTGAATCTCATAAAACCTCCTATATCTCTACTACCTAATTATCCTCCTATTCAATTGAAATTAATAGAGTATTAATACCGGAGTATTACTGCCTTGTATTTGTCGCGAATATCTTTTCTAATTCAATAGGAGTAGAAATAATTCAGGAGTCAAAAGCACTTAATCGACTTTATGGACAGCGAGGTGCATAATACTCGAAGAGGGCAAATAAATGCACCCTTATTTTTTTAGAACTTCCTTAAACTATTATTCAACGGAGAGGGTGTAAGTCGATTTGCTTCTGACAGACACTGCCAGACACCATCAGATACTAGGTTTCAAGAAATCGGAGGAAATTCTCCCAACATTTCTCCCAACACTCTCAAAATTCTCCCAACATTTCTCCCAACACTTTCAGAAAAAAATGGTCTGACATTGTCAGAATCCACCTGATACTATGAGACACTATTTTTCAGAAGAAAATAGAAAAAACCCTTATTAAGACTAGTTTTTATGAAGATTGTGAAACTACCAGAACCCTTAAGACACTGTCAGACACTAGAAATAATCCGGAGAGGGTGAAATTACATCTCAAGCAACATCGGCAGACACTGTATTATATGGGAATTATTTTTGAGCGATTAAGTACATACCCACCAACACATCCACCAACACCAAAAACTTGCAGATATTTGTACGAAACAGTACTCAAAAAATTAAAGAATATTAACTATCTGCTTAAAATTTGCCATTTGCAGAATAGGCGGAAGATAGATTTTATTTTTGGACTATTGTCTATTCAAAAGTATCTGAGAATTTATCCATTCTTGTATTTCTCTTTCAATCAAAACTGAAATTTTAGGTCCTAGATGTATATTCTTTGGGAATTTTCCCTCTGCCATATAACTTTAAATAGTTCTTCTTGTTAGAGACGTCATTTTAATTACATCTCTTAAACGCAAAAGTTTATATGAAAAGTCTGTTTCATTGTGCATAAAGTAAATTGCACGCCAAAATAACTATAAAAGACAGTCAATTCAAAATCTAAGTTGGCAAATTTTGATGATTTCTATAAAAGTTTACCAAAGGATGAAGTTCAAAAGTGGCAGTTCTTTGAAAGGGAGTTTGTCCCATGGTTTCTAAAAGAAGACTCTTTATTTTCATCAAAGGGTAAATAATCTGCGTGGTATCATAAAAGATTTTTCTGAAAAGTCGCAACAGGATAAATTCAATTATTTAAATTGACTAATACAGTTTCTTTTTTCCAATAATTACCATCCTTACCATAATGAACATTATATGTTAAGAGTGTTTTTGCTTTTAATAAATATGGTCCTTTTCTTATATCAAACCAAGCATATTCCCCTGGTTTAAGGTCTTTATTATATCTTGAATCATCATTTAAAGAATTATTACTTACATCATTTGTTAACAAAATCTTTTTAAATTTAGGGAAAACAATTTCTATAAACTTATTTACTTCTTTGTGATTAAGGTGCTGAAGAACATCCTTACAAATCAAAAGGTCAGAATGAGAAATTTTATTATAATCCTTTAATAATTTGAATTCTATATTGGGTTTTGCGAATTTCTTGTTATTTGATTGAATTACGCTTTCAACTATGTCATATCCTTTATAAGTTAAATCATCCCAATTTATATATTGTGAGAACTCCCAGTCTCCACATCCAATATCAGAAACGCTTTTGATTTTATTTTTAATTATAAAATCCTTAAGGAATTTTCTATATATTTCTGTGGATGAAACTTTACTCCCACCACCAGAACCTCCCCAATAATCAGTATTATATATACGATCAAATTCATAGATACATTTTTCATCTACTAAATGATTCATCTAATTAGGATAAGAAAAAATAATAGTTCCTTAGCACATTTTATATTACTGTAAGGAAACATATGGAACTAATAACCCTCTGAAAACTCAGTCAGAAGTTATTGTCTTAACTATATGGCATTCTAATTAACTATAAAATTACGGAGAGGGTGGGATTCGAACCCACGAATAGTTTCCTATTAAATGATTTCGAGTCATTCGCTTTCGACCACTCAGCCACCTCTCCAACTATTTATAATTATGAACATAATCAAAAAAGAATTATGAACTATATAATTATCTTAATTTTTAATTCCACCCTGCATCTTTCATCAATTTAATAGCTAAAGAATTTTTTTCTCCAAGGTCTTCTACAGTGACACTATCTGGAATAAACTCACCAAAGTTCTTTACTATTTCATTCTGATTGACTTCATTTAAAGGATGTTCAAAAGTAGGCGCAGCTAAACCTTTACTTCCTTCAGGAGATGCTAAGAATTGAAGCAATTGAATAGCTTCGTCTTTATTTGTTGCATATTTTGCAACACCACCAGCACTAATATTTACATGTGCAGGATTAGGAGTAAGTACCTTTGTTTTTTTGGCATATAAAGCATCTCTCCTTCCATTAACGCCCGCTAGCATTCTTGCGACGTAATAATGATTTACAATTCCAACTCCACATTTTTTCTTAGAAACTGCTCTAATTATTGAAATATCGCCTGGGAAGAATGGTTGGGAAACGTTTGAAATCATTCCGCTTAACCAAGCTTTAGTTTCTAATTCACCTTTGTTAATTATTTGATTAGCAACTAAAGATTGATTGTATGGACTTTTTCTATTCCTTAAACATACTTTTCCTTTCAAAGAAGGATCAGCTAAATCATTGTAATCATTAATCTTGCTTACATCTACTACTTTTGGATTTGCAACCATAACTCTTACTCTTCTTGTCAATGCATACCACTCCTTATTGGGATCTTTTAATCCAACAGGAACATCATTTTCTAAATTAGAAGAAGTTATTGGTTGAAGTAATCCAGCTTTTGCTGCGTTAGTGATTCTTGCTGCATCTACTAGCAATATCAAATCTGCTTGAGAATTCTTTCCTTCTCTTTTCAATCTTTCAATTAAAGATATTCCTGCTGCTTCTATAAGCCTAACTTTAATTCCTGTTTCTTCTGCGAATTTTTTATAAACACTTCGATCTGTATTGTAATGTCTACCGGAATAAACCTTGACTTCTTTTTCTGTTGAATTAACAGGTACATTTACATTCATTAAAAATGTACATGTTAGTGCTGTATAAAATATTTTTTTGAGTTTTTGCACTTTTTCAAATTAGTATCTATGGTTACTTTATACTTATCAAAACTGTAAAATCCTTAAAAGCGATCTTCTATACATAAAGATGTATCATTTTTTATATTACAAATGAATTATTTAACCCATCAGTTACTAAATGCTGAAGAAATCAACCTTATAAAGAAAGAATTAGAAGAAGAAACTCAAGATTGGGAAGATGGGGAAAAAACTGCTGGCAGCCATGCCTCAATGGTTAAAAATAATTTGCAATTAAATAGAAATTCTGAAGTATCAAAAAAATATTCGCAATTAATTAATAAAAAGATCCTTTCAAACCAATTAATAAAAAGTTTTTCTTTACCAAAAATAATCCACGGAATAATGTTTACAAAATCATCAAAAAATATGAATTATGGGAGACATATTGATAATCCATATATGTCTTCTGGGAGATCAGATTTATCTTTTACTCTATCGCTAACAAATAAAGATCTTTATGGAGGTGGTGAATTAATTATTGAAACAATGAATTCGGAAGAGAGATTTAAGTTAAATGCTGGAGAAATTATTATATATCCAAGTTCTTACTTACATTCAGTAAGTAAAGTAATTAACGGTGAAAGATTAGTGTGCGTAGGCTGGATTGAAAGTTATGTTAAGTCAGCAGAAGAAAGAGAATATTTATTCGATCTTGATGCAGGAGCAAGAGGAGTCTTAGCAAAGTATGGGATGTCGGATGAAGTTGATTTAATATTCAAATCCTATTCAAACTTATTAAGAATATTAGGTAATTAATGGATCATTTTATACATCAACTGGGAAATTAACTCTAAACTTAACTAAAGTGGTTAGAGAATAATTTTCCAAAAATGAATAAAAAAAGTTCAATTTCTCTATTTCTTGCAGCCACAAGTGCATTAGCGATCTCATCATCTGCTAATGCAGAAGAACAAGATTTAGGTGGGCTCAAAGAATGGAATACAGATATGTCGATTGACGCTGATTTTGTTTTGGATAAAGATGCTCAAAAATTGGCAGATGAAGCTGCAAAATCAAGTGTTTGCATCCCGATTGGTGAAGGTGAAAATTGTTGGTAAAAAAAAACGCCTAGTTTAAATTAGGCGTTAATAAATTTTTAAGAAGGGTATCTTAATCGATACCCTTTTGTGATCTAAATAAGGATTTAGAATTTAAAGGTTGTCTGAACAACTGCTCCTGTAATGTCTACACCAGATGTACCAGTCCTATCAGTAGCTCCGAAAATAGCAGGACTTACAGTAACTGAATCATTGACCTTATAAGAGTAATAAGCTTCCCATGTGAATGGTGTTACTGTGTCTGTATCTGCTGTTTGAGGCTGACCTAGAGCGACGCCAATTTTATCATCAGCTTGGAATGTATCCTTCCAAGTTAATCCTACGAAGTAAGCATCGGTATCTGCATCTTGTCCTTCAACAGTTGAGATGTCATAACCAGCAGAAATTTCAGGAATTGCCTGACTTTCACTATCTGGTCTCCAATATCCTCTTAAACCATAGTTAGTGCTGTTCCCAGTGGGACGAGCTTTACCTAGTGAAGTTGTATAGTACGAATCTGTCCATCCGTTATACTTTAAAGCAGATATAAGTGAAAGATGATAGGTGTCGGTGGTGTAAGCAACTTGTGTAGACCAGTTAGTCTTAGATTCATCGGTTAAGAATCCCTTAGTCGTTTTATTCTGTTTACTTACAACGTTTGAACTTAAAGAGAAGCCATTATCACCTTTGTAAGCCCAACCTATACCTGAATCAGTACTTGCTCCATATGCAGCACCATTACCTCCCAACTTAAATTGTTTTGTAATTGGTTTATAAATAGAAGGTGTCGCACCATGCATATAATAGTTTTCGATTTTTGGACCAATCCAAACAGTATTGTTTTCGCCTACAGGGAATGAATACCAAATCTTATCTACCTTAATAGTGTCATCATTACCATTAGATGAAGAAAGGTAAGTACCATATGTCTTACTGGAAAATACATCTGTAGCATTACCAGTTTTTAACCTTACATATAAATCATCATCTCCAGTAAAACTGGTATTCAAGTTTAATTGATGAGTGTATTGGAATCCGACAGCTTCGCCAAGATTACCAGAAGAGTTTTCAACTCCGCCAATATCAAAGATTGCCTTACCAGTCATTACTGTTGTATCAGAGAAACCACCGGCTTCTAATACGTTTTGTTTAACTTCTAGGCCATCAACACGACCCTTTAGGTTTGCAATATCTTCACTAACTTCGTTAATGAATGTATTACTGTCAAGTTTTGAAGATTGTTTTTTGGTGCTACGAACGTAGCTATTCATTTCTTCTAAGTTGACAACATCGGAAGCTTGAGCAGCAAGTGGAACTAAAAAGCTCACAGATACTCCTGCCACCAACATTTGTTGGAAGAGTTTCATTTTACCTCACACTAAAAAAACCCAATAAAAATGGGTAACTATACTGTATCGAGAGTAACAAAAAAAGGAAGAGAGATAAGTTTCAAAGCTGTGTAACTTTTTATACAATCAATTTTTTCTTGTCTAAAAAATTGTATAAATTAATTAATTATCAAAGGAAAGTTTAGGGATTCTCTTTCATCTACCCATGATGATGCAACATCTCTCGCTAATTTTCTAATTTTTTCTATGTATTGCGCACGATCTGTAACGGAAATTACACCTCTAGCATCTAGAAGATTAAATGTATGACTACATTTCAAAACATAATCAAGCGCAGGGTAAGTCAATTTCTTTTCTATTAAAGAAATTGCCTCGGCTTGATAAATTTCAAATAATTTTCTGAGATTGTCAGCACTAGATTCAGCAAAATTATAGGAGCATTGACTTTTTTCAAATTGAAGCCAAATATCGCTATATTTCAAATCTTTGTTCCAATTAAGGTCCCAGATACTTTCCTTATCCTGCAAAAACATTGCAATCCTCTCTAGCCCATAAGTAATTTCAATTGGGATTGGATTACAGTCTATCCCCCCACACTGCTGGAAGTAAGTAAATTGAGTAACTTCCATGCCATCTAACCAAACTTCCCAACCTACACCCCAGGCTCCAAGTGTTGGAGACTCCCAATTATCTTCCACAAATCTTATGTCATGATTTCTAGGCTTAATTCCAAGCGACTCTAGAGATGTCAAATATTTTTCTTGGATTCCTTCCGGTGAAGGTTTAATAATTACCTGATATTGAAAGTAATGTTGCGCCCTATTTGGATTATCACCAAAACGCCCATCTGTAGGTCTTCTACATGGCTCTACATATGCAACACTCCAAGGCTCTGGTCCAATGGCCCTTAAAAAAGTATGCGGATTCATTGTTCCAGCACCTTTTTCGGTGTCATATGGCTGCATAATCAAACAACCTTCTTCTGACCAAAAATTATTTAAATTTTGAATAATATCCTGAAAAAACATTAAATTAAAATAATGATACAATTTAGATCAATGCCACTAGACATAATAACAAAGCTTTAAAGTAAAAAATATTTTTAAATCCAAGTTCTCAAAAACATCATCCGATAAAAAGCTTTTATTAAAATAGATCCTTGATAAAAATAAATGAGGAATTAATTATGTAAAAAAAGCTAATGGGAATGGTCCAAAAGTATTAGATTCTTTAGCACCTTCGTCATACTGACATGTTATTAAGATTCCTTCTCCAAGGCCATTTTCAGATCTAACAAAAACATTACTAGTTTTTTGATTAGCTTTTAAAAAAACACTTCCATCAGCATGAAGAGAACCTAAATTCCCAAATTTAATTGAAGAATATTTCTTAGAAATTGATTGCAATGCTTCAATAGCTTCATTATCACTCAGTGCCATTATGCCAATTGTTATCCAATCTGCATTAAAAATATTTGCTTCTAGTTCCTCTAAAAGTATTTTTTCTTGAATATTACTTAATTGAGGTGCAGTTCTGAGATTATTTAAATCAACTAATTTATTTATTTCCATTAGCTTTATATCTAAAAATTCTTAACCAAATGTTCTTCCATTCCAAGCCCACAATGAAGCTGGAACATCCTCAAAAGAAATATAAATCCTATCTATTGGGATCCCCATTTTCTCATATACAAAATCTGATATTGGCTTTGCCATTTCTGAAGGATTTAGAGAACCTATTGATTTGATTTCTAAAAAGCAAGAAGGTGTCTCATCATCAAAATACATTTGGCAATTATCATCTATTTTTGCCATAACAAAACTCCTTGATTTGTTAGTTAAAGATGAAATAAGAATTGAAATTTCTTCGAGCAATTTAGCTTTATCTTTTATTTTTACTGAAGTAGAAACATTAACGTAAGGCATAATCTATGCAGCAAGATAATCTTTCTTAGAATCATCTTCTAGATAAAGAGTTTTATTTTTTAAATTTCTTTTTGATGAAAGATATGCCATATCGTAAGAACTAATTCCGTTTTTATAAGGATTAAAAAGAGCACTTTTAGACCTGTTTTTTTTGATCCTCTTGATCTCAATCATCATTATTAAATCATTAATTAATAATTTAACTTTTTTTGAATGGATGTCTAGTTTTTTTGATACTTTTAAATTTATTCAAGGGAAAAAATTCCTAATACACAATTAGAATTTCTTTTTACTAGATTTGAAAGTGGATTCAAAATTAGTTGCTTTGGAAGTCTTAAATAATTATCAAAGGAAAAAACTCGATGAGAGTAATGATGAAGAATTTTATTCTGATCCAAAATTTGTTTATCATCTAGATGCGAACTTCAGACAAAATCTATCAGAGTTATATGAAAGAGAAATTGATAATCATTCAACCATTCTTGATTTAATGTCCAGTTGGGATAGTTATTTACCTAAAGGGAAAAAATATAAAAAAGTTATTGGACATGGTTTAAACAAACAGGAACTTGAAAAAAACAAAATTTTTGATTCTTTTTGGATACAAAATTTTAATTTAAGTCAACAAATTCCCCTAGATAAAGAAAGCGTTGATTATTGCTTAATGGTAGCCGCATGGCAATATTTACAATATCCAGAGAATTTAACCAAAGAAATTTCTAGAATATTGAGTAGAAATGGCAAGATTATTATTGCTTTTTCAAACAGAGCTTTTTGGCATAAATCTCCTAACATATGGACTTCATCTACAGAAGAAGAAAGGGTCAAATATGTAAGAAAAGTATTAATCTCAAACGGATTTAATGAGCCAAAAATTATCAAAAAGTTTACTGAACCAGCACTTAATATCTTTAATTTTTTAAATAAAGACCCATTTTATTGCTTAATCGCAACCAGAGAGTAATTTTTTAATTGCATTGCATTAGACAAAAACTCTATGAAAAAGATATCAACTATTTTTCATAGCCATACTTTTAAATTTTTACTAATATTGGATAGTTAAAATTAATCATATGGGTTCTAAAAGAGAAAAATATCCTGAAAAATGTCCTTGGGATCTTGGCCCTAATCAACATTTAGCAAAAGAAGAGAACTGGACTTTAAGATTAGGAGAAGCAAATGTATGCTTTAGCAAAAATAAATTAGATAATAATTATTTTCATGTAATAAGTAATGAAAATGAAGAGCAAATTCTAGCTTTTAGAGCAAGACTCTTATATCAAAAACTACTTGATAAAGGGTTTAGATTGGTTGAATAAAAAAACCTAATTTAATCTAATAAGCATAGATCCTCGAAGACAAACTTTTGTGTTTCTTCTTCTTGATTTTGGTTGAAGTTTTTTATTGTCCTAGAATTTAATATCCAATAATCGTCTTTACCCATATTTAGAAATTCATCCTCATATTCCAATTTTTGAGAATTTGTTTCAAATGTATCTGGATCAATTTGTTGACTAGTATATTTTTTACTAAGGAAACCTCTTCCTGTATCTAAAAATTCTTCAACAAAAATTTCTATTATAGTACCATGAATTTTTCTGTAGACCATATTAATACAGTTATTTTTAACTCTATATTTATCACCTTGATTCTTACCTGAAACGCACATTTCAATCCCACTTTCAGAATTTTTAAGTAAATTAAAATTATTTTCTGAGTGAACTGATTCAAATTCTCTCTTTACCCGATGTATACAAACTTCAAATAACTGGGAGGCAATACTCTTAACAACTTTTTCATCTTCTATATTTTGAATATTTGGTTTAAAGTCTTTACCTAATAAGAAGTCACCTTTATGAATAATATTATTAGCCAAGAAAATACATTTACCTTGGTAACCATGAAAATCATTCTTCCAGGTGTAACGATTTTCATAAGCCTTTTTAAAAATCTCCTTACAATTAATTTCCTTTAGATTATCCATTAATTTTTTTAAAACTTGAAATAATTCTACAAAAAAAAACCTCCCTGTTAGTGGAGAGGTTTTTTATTAGTTTAAAATTAGTTTTGAGTAATTTTTGTATTTTCAATATTGTCAAAAGCTTGACCAATTTTCTTAAAGTCAAATCCCATTGCTCTTAGTGCGTGCCAAAGATGACCTTGTAAGAAAAAGAAACCCAAATAAAAATGAGTATTAGCAAGCCAAGCTCTTGAGCTATATGCTCCTGAACCTAAATCTACTGTATCAGTAAAATAAGGGGCAAATTCAAATTGAAGCTTTAAGGGTTCTCCATATAGGTCAACTGGATATATGGTTGTATTTGAAGCACACCAAAAAGCAGCAACAAAAGCCATATATGAAACACCAACAACTGAATATGACAAAATTGCCTCAGCGCCAAGTAATCCTTTCCCTTTAAATTCTGTATATTCTCCAAATTGTTTAGTACAAATATGGAAAACACCTCCAATTATTTCTAGGAAAGCTAGGAAAGCATGTCCCCCCATAACGTCTTCCAAACTATCTATTTTTAAAAAATCAAATTGATGATTCCAGATAGCGGCAATATCTAAATTGTAAATAACCTGTCTTGTAGATCCTATTGCTGGATCGTAAATTCCATGGATACGAGCCCATTCAACAAACATAATTGCTCCAAGACCAAGAAAGATTAGATGATGACCAAGAATAAAAGTTAATTTATCTGGGTCATCCCATTCGAAATCAAATTTTTGTGGCTTACTATTTTCTGGATAGTCTCCAAGATCACCTGCAAATTTGTTGGAATGTAATAATCCCCCAGCACCCAATACTGCTGAGAAAATTAGATGTAATGTGCAAATTACAACAATTCCATATGGTTCTGTAATAACACCATTTTCAACGCCACCAATTCCAATACCCGCGAGGTGAGGCAAAACAATTGATTTCTGTGCACCCATTGGAATACTGGCGTCGTAACGGGCCAATTCAAATAATCCAAAAGCTCCTGCCCAGAACATCATTAGGCCTGCATGGGCAGCATGAGCAGCTATGAATTTACCTGAACGACCAACAACACCAGAATTGCCTGCGTACCAGTCATAGGTGACATCAGATTTTCCGTAAGTTTGTAACACTTGATTTAAGTAAACAGCAAACTGAGCATATTGCTTATCAGTATTGTTTTTACATGTTCTTTACAGATTTAATTACTTATGTAAAAAAAACATATTTTGAAAGAACAAATGTTACACACTATGGAAGTAATATTTGAGAAGGCTTACGCCAATGAAGGGATTTCACCCTTAAGCTGAGAAGCCCATGTTTCAAGACGCGAATCGGTCAAATCAGATTCACTATCTTCATCAAGAGGTAATCCACAAAAGCTTTCGCCAATAACACTTTTGGACTCATCGAAAGTATATGAAGATTTATCTACATAACCGACCATTTCTGCGCCAGCTTTTGTGAAGTAGCTATGAAGTTCTTCCATTGCATCACAATAGTTTTCTGTATATGTAGAGGAATCTCCTAAACCAAAAATTGCAACTTTTTTTCCTGATAAACTTAGTTCACCAATATCCTCCAAGATTGAATCCCATGCAGTTCCCGACCTTTCTTCATCTGCACCAGTATTCCAAGTAGGTATCCCGCAGATAATTCCATCAAGACCTTCAAATTCCGAAAGATCATCCACATCAGATACATCTTTAGGTGCTTCTGCTGAAGAGATAAAGTTGTGAAGGCGATCAGCTACGTCTTCAGTTTTTCCAGTTGTAGTTGCGTAATAAATTCCTACAGTCATAACTTCAAAATGTTTACATTAAAATAATAAAATCTAAAAACGTTAAATTAATTTCTTTAAAAACTTTTTCATGTAAAATTTTATACTAATCAAGGTAAGAAAATTTTTTTGAGAATAATTTATAAAAAATTAAACCATCGTGACTGACAAATTTCAAAATAATATTAAAAATCTTGTTGAAGAGTTCAACTTTAATGGGCAGAAAAAATACAAATTAATTGTTTTATTTGGTTTATTGGGAGATTTTGATAGCTTTGAATATGCAATAAATCTAAAAAATTTCGTCGATAATCGTAAAGATAAAAATTTAGATATTTTTGCCATTGCCATTGGAAACCAAAGAGGGAAACAAAAATTCTGTAAATTTACTGGATTCCGTGAAGAAAATTTAATAGTTGTTTCTGATAATCAAATCCACAATAATCTAAAAGTCTCAAAAGGAATAGATATTGGTTTAGGAGGTTGGATTAATATGCTTTTGATGCTATCAGGACTAAATTCTTTTAAAACAATTAAAGAAGTTTTTAGAGGTTATACCGGCGACGGTAAAGCAAAGCAAATCTATTCAGAATTTGACAAAATTGAAGTTTTAAAATTTCTAAAATTTTCAGGTAATTCTTTTAAAAAGGTTTTTGGAGATGGTAATTTAAGACCATTTGAATTGGCAACGTTTAGATTAAACAATATGAATGAAATAATCCAAAATTGGAGTGATTATATTCTTAATGTAGAATATCTTCCTCAAAGAGGAGCTACCTTCTTATTAAATAATCAAAATCAAGTTGTTTATAAGTTTTTTGCAAGTGATGTTCTTGGATATTCATCAAACATGAGGGACCCCTGTGGATTTTTGACTGATTTAATTAAAGAATAGTTTTTAAAATATTTTTATGAATATAGATATATTTGGATATTTTGCAGCGATTTTAACAACAGCAGCATTTCTGCCTCAATTGATAAAAACTTTAAAAACAAAAAAGGCAGATGATGTTTCTTTAACAACATTAATCATGTTTATAATCGGTGTTTTGTCTTGGATTATTTACGGTTATAAAATTTCTTCTACACCAATATTGATAGCAAACTTAATTACTCTAATCTTAAATTTATTGATATTAATCTCTAAAATATATTTTTCAAAAAACTGAAATGAGTAAAATTTTTTTAAATGTAATAAACTTTAGATTTATTACTTAAATATTGATTAAAATGGAATAAAAATTTACTGATCTTGAAAACATCAAAATGCTGGGTTTGGTTCAAAGGAAGCCTTAACAATGGTGGATCTTGGAAAGAAGGTTTTACATGTACTTTTGATGAGAATCCAGGAATTTTGATAGAAAGTCCGGCTTATGTAACTTGCCGGGTTCCTGCATGGAGAGTTTTGACTAAAGAACCAGAAAATTTATATAAATCTCCTTTAATTCCTGACAATGCCATCTGGAAAATAATTTAAATTTAATTAATAATGAAAAACTTTTTGACTGCACTACGGCGAGTTAATATTGCTTTAATAAATATTTAATTAATACCATCTACACTCTTTTTACAAATATTATCCCTTTTTTAATCTTTGGTTTTCTTCTGGGGAAAAAGAATCCAAAGATTTCAAAATATATAGCAAGACCTCTAATAAGATTTGGTATTCCATTAAGTGTAATGGGTCTCCTATTAAAGGAAGGCATAGATATAAATCTAATTAAAAGTGCTTTTTTAGCATTCTCTATAATTGGATTTTTAATAACTCTAATAAATATAATCCCAATATTTAAGAAGAGGCTTCCAAATTACACATTGCAGCTAGCAGGACTAATAGGTAATACATCATTTCTTGGAATACCAATTGCGCTAGCTCTTCTTCCTTCAACAACTATAAATTTCACTATTGGATTTGATTTGGGAACAACACTTTTCGCTTGGATATTTGGACCTTTTTTTCTTCAGGGAAAATCTAACGGCAATAACATCCCAAACATCAAAGGACTATTAAATGCATTGATAAATAGCCCTGCATCAAGAGGGATTATTGGTGTACTTCTTGCATATCTTTTTCAAATAGATGAAATTTTAGGCAATTATCTTTGGATTCCTGCAAGAATAGTTATTGCTTTGGCAATAATAATTGTGGGAACAAGACTTGGAATAATAACAAATCAAAATGAGAGGATTTTGGATATAAATGAAGAAATTAAATTTTCAATTTTATTAAAGTTATTTATTCTTCCTTTTATTATTTTTTTAATATGCAAATTCTTAAATTTTAACTTCTATCAATCATCTGCAGTAATTCTTCAGGCAGCAACCCCAACCGCGATATCCACAATATTAATGTCAGAAGCTTATGGTGTGAAACAAAAAATATCTTCAAAAATTCTTTTTACTACAACCTTAATTTCAATAATTACAATTCCTCTATTAAAAATGTTTATGAATTTATTTATTTAAGCAAGTTAGAGAGCAAAGTCCTAAAAGAGAGCATGATTAATGAATATTGTAAAGATTATATCCTGATAACTAAATAATGTCTTAAGATTTAGATTATGAAGTCAGCAAACCCTGAAAATGAATATATCCCTTTAGATCTTAGGATTTCTGTGAGGAAAGATACTTTAAGGCTTATCTCAGAGTTGGCTCAAGATATGGGGATAAGCATTAATGAAGTTTTTAGTTTTTTAGCCGAAGATTCAGTCATAGATCTCGAATTAATGGAAGATTTAAATAAAATTGATATCCCAAACAAGTGCAGCATTGATGATTTGAAAAATGCCCTTCTTAAAAAAAGACTTTGTTAAAATTTTTCAACTTTTCTATTTTCCCAGTCAGACTTATAACCACTTTTAACTAAAAATTTCGAATACTTGTTTAGATCACTTTTTTGAATTCGCCATAAATTATAAGTCCCAAATTTGCCCAATTTTTGATGATTAATTTTTGACCATTGCTGTCGGCGGGTAGAGTATTCATCTATCACGACCAATAGTGATTTGTATTCATAATCAGGTTGATCCTCATAATTCTCTCGCCTATCAGTATTTAGCCTTTCTGATAGATTAATTAATCCCTCTTCAGTGTTTGGTTCATAAAAAACTATTTGTCTCGAATAATAATGTAATGAAGGTTTTCTTATCCCGATCATTGCTAAAGTTTCCCCTCCCTCGCGAATATCTAATATTAATTTCGAGATATTCCTTAAAGGTAATTGCCTCGAAGTATCTGCTAATTTTCTAATTGGAGACATCAAAAAGGATTGTCCAATTAAAAGTAAAATTTGAAGATAAAGAAGGATATTTCTGGATTTTAAAGAAAATAAAATTATTGCAAGAAGTGTAAATGAAGAGAAGAATAATTTGGCTCTAAAAATTATCCCAGAGCTTATTAGTTCAGATGCAAGATTAGGCATTTCGGGATCATTTATTGAACTTAACCAATTATTTGAGAAAAAGAATGCCATTGACACGCCAAACAAAATTAAAATATTAAAAATCCATAAATATAGATAACTTTTACTTGAACTTTTTAAGTTTATAAAGCTATTACTAATTAAGATTGCCGCTGCTGGAATTGCTGGCAACCAATAGCTTGGTAGTTTCGTAGCAGAAAGGCTAAAAAAAATTAAAACTGATGTTAACCAACATAGAGAATAGGTATAAAGTGTCTCAGTGACATTGCAACTCTCGTTTGAACTTTTCAAGAAATCCTTAAAGACTTTGAATATACCGTGATACAAAAAAGGAGTGAATGGTAATGAAGCCAATATCATTATGTAGAGAAAAAACCAGAATGGTTCCGCATGATTATTTACAACTGAGGTATATCTTTGAAAATTATGGTATCCAAAAAAATTGTCCCAAAAAGGCTTTCCCTCTTTTATGAGTTCTAATATGTACCACGGAACACTTATGAGTATTGTTATTAAAAAACCTTTCTTTGGGTTTATCTTACGTAGCAACGTTTCCCAATTCTTCTGACTAAACAAGAAAGATGTAATAGTCAATAATGCCAGAACAAATGCAACAGGTCCTTTAGTTAAAATTGCAAAACCTAAAAATACCCACGCTGAAATACATTGGTCATTATTGTCACATGCCATTCTTCTCCAAAACAAAAGCAGACTTATCCCTAAGGTTCCAGTTAAAAGTGCATCACTCACAGCAGTTCTACTCCAAATGATTATTAATGGAGACAAAGCAAAGCCTAACGATGCAACTATGGGAGTGAGAAATTGCCTATCACTCTTCTGTGGCCAACAAAACAACGTATCTCCAATCATCAACATTAAAAATAATGAACCCAAAGCGGAAGGGAGTCTTGCTGAAAGTGTACCGAAACTATCCCAAATCTCGTTTTTCGGTAATGAGTAAAAAAAACCCATTAGCCAATATATTAATGGAGGCTTATCAAAGCGGAACATTCCATTGACCTTTGGAGTTAACCAGTCACCAGATTCACTCATTGCTCTTGCAGCAGAAGCAAATAAAGGGGGCGTTTCATCCACCAGTCCAGTATTACCTAAACCTAAAATAAATATAATGATCCCAGAAATTAAAACTATTGTTGAATTTAAAAGCCTTTTTTTTGAGTTCAGAATAATCATTTAATATGATAATTTTATTTATATTCGATGATTACCTTATTAAGCCAGTTCAGAACCCTACTAGCAAATATATCTGATGAGGCATTTTTTTCTACCCATTCTCTACAATTTTTGCGATTTATTTTTTTAATACACTCTACATAGTAAAGCATATTGTTTTTATCATCAGGGTTGGCTAGATACCCTGTTTGGCCATGCTGAATAATTTCACTAGGTCCTCCCCTTTTATAAGCTATAACTGGCACACCACAGGCCAAAGCTTCAACAACAACGTTCCCATATGCCTCATTCCATTTCGGAGTATTCAGCAACCCTCTGCATTTACCAAGTTCTTTTTGTAATTTATCGGTTGATAAAAACCCCATCCAATCTATAGCACCTTGAGGGAATGATTTTTCTACCTTTGACGCATACATCTCATCTTCTATAAGTCCCCAAACTTTTAATTTTTCCCCAAGTTCATTTGCCACATAAACTGCATCCTCCAAACCCTTTTCCGGAGCTACTCTTCCAACCCATGCCAAGGGTCCCTTCACTGAATCTTGAAAAACATAATTATCTAAATTAAATCCATTACCAATAATTGTTGGTTTTTTTATGAATGGATAATCATTAGCTTGCATTTTTGAATGAAAAGCAAAATTATTTGGATATTTAGCATATACCTTGGAGATTAAATTATTAATTGCTGAACTCTCAGAACCCATACTAATAATATGTGCGAAGGGTACCTCTAAATTTAGAGTCATCCAAATTGGCAACCAATCATACGCCATATTCAGCAATACATCTGCATGTTTAGCGATATCTAATCCCTTTTCAAGCATTCCTGCTAAAAGAGAATTGTCTGGAATAATCACGGGAGAATTGTAACTTTGATGCTGCCAGCTAATTTGATCTTCACCTTCCACAAAATATAATTTTGCTTTTACATTACTTTCATGTAACTTAGAATTTTTTGGAGCTATAACCTCAACAGAATGACCTAAAGAAATTAAACCTGACACTAAAGAATTTATAGTTAATTCCACTCCGCCACCTTTGCCACTCCCTAAGAATCCTATCGGAGTACTAATCAAAACTATTCTCATTATAAGACTTCTTACACAAAGATTCTAATTAAATACTAGTATCAGAAAATTTATTTTCCCATAAACTCTTTCTCTGGCTAACACAAAATACTGATATAAGAACAAAAACTACTCCTATCCACTGAACAACAGTAAGACGTTCGTCTAACCAAACACCTCCACTTAGAAGAGCAAATACAGGAGTTAAAAATGCAAGAGTACTAAATCCAGTTATTTCTTTATTATTAGCAAAGTAGAAAAACAATCCATACGCTATTGCTCCTCCAAAAATACTTGCAAATGAGATAAGTCCCCAATCAAATAGTGACCAATCTGGAATTATTTTGAAATTAGATTGTAAGCAATGCTTAATAATTAAAGGCAAACTCCCTAAAACCATATGCCAACCTGTTACAGCAACTGGATCACTTTTTGTACAAGTGAATCTAATTAAAATTGTTCCTAATGCCATAGCTAGAGAAGCTGCAAGCATCCAAAGTTCTCCAAAATTAAAAGCAACATCACTTACAGACTTATCAGACATCAACCACCAATTTCCTAAAAATTCTTGTGGAACTCCTAGAAATATTATTCCTCCCAAGCCAAAAAGTAGACCTAACCATCCTATTGGATTAATTAAATTCCCAAAAATTGCCCTCGCTAAAATAGCTACCAAAAGGGGTTGAGAATCAATTAAGACAGAACCTAAACCTGCACCAGTTTTTTCAATCCCATAAGTTAAAAACAACTGAAAAAAGGTAGCATCGACAATCGTAAAAACCAAAAACCACTTCAAATCGCATTTGTAAATTTTTAAATCTCTTTTTAACAAATATGTTGTTATTAGAACAAGAATCCCTGCAGGAAATAATCTTAAAGAAGCCACAAACTCTGGACCAGCACTAGATACTAAGGGAGTCATAGCCGCCATTGAAGTACCCCAAAGTGCAAAAGGGAGTATCATTAAAAACCAATTTAGGATTGAATTCATTAGGTCTGCTGATAATCTTTTTAAAGTAGTTTTTGAATTTACCTTAAAAGAATGGTTTGGCCTTTTAGACGAAAGTCAAAAAAAAGAATGGCTCGTATAGTAATTGATGAGCCTATTACAAGTTCAACAAGAGTCTCTGTCCTTAAAGCTCTTAAACAAATTGAGGATAGAGAATTTCCTGCTTTAATTGTGAGAATTGATTCTCCAGGGGGTACTGTTGGGGATAGCCAAGAAATATACTCTGCTATTAAAAGACTAAAAGATAAAGGATGTAAAGTCATTGCTAGTTTTGGGAACATCTCAGCATCAGGAGGTGTTTACATTGGTGTTGCATCTGACAAAATAGTTGCGAATCCAGGCACAATTACAGGATCAATTGGTGTGATTATAAGAGGAAATAATTTATCTGAATTATTAGATAAAGTAGGCATTAAATTTGAAACAGTTAAAAGCGGTGTATTTAAGGATATACTTTCTCCTGATAAGCCATTAAGTGAGGAAGGAAGGAAATTGCTTCAAGGCCTTATTGATGAAAGCTATAAACAATTTACTGAAGCTGTTGCTGAGGGTAGAAATTTACCTGTTGAACAAGTAAGGAAATTTGCCGATGGAAGGATTTTCACTGGTACTCAAGCGAAAGAATTAGGGCTAGTTGATGAAGTTGGAGATGAATTTGTTGCAAGGGAACTTGCTGCAGAAATGGTTAATATTGATCCTAAAATTCAGCCCTTAACATTTGGAAAGAAAAAGAAAAAAATACTTGGACTAATTCCTGGAAGTAGAATAATTGAAAAATCTTTCAATAATATCTTTTTTGAGTTTGACTCATCCAATAAAGTACTTTGGTTATATAAGCCTTAAATAGATGTGTCTGAAAAAATGAAAGATGATCATAAAATCACATTTATTCGTGGAGCTACAACAGCATCTGGTAATTCTATTAGGGAAATAGAAGTTGCTGTAGCGGAATTGATTGATGAATTAATTTCACGCAACAATCTGATTAAGACGAACATATTATCTATTACATTCACCGCAACAAAGGATTTAGATGCATGTTTTCCTGCTTCAATTGCAAGAAAATTTAATGGACTTGATTCAGTAGCGTTTTTAGACTGCCAACAAATGTACGTATCCAATGATGTTGATTTTTGTATAAGAATAATGGCTCAAGTTTTATTGCCACCAACTAATCAAATAAAACATCCTTATTTGAGAGGGGCTGCAAAATTAAGGGCAGATAGATGTTAATCTTAGTGAAATAATTTTTCCACTTTAAATTTGAATTGCACGTACTCAACCCTTAAAATTCCATTCCCTCAATGTTAAAAATTACAAAAAAACTTATTTTGAATCTTAAAATTTTAAGACTTTTTATTATTCCCACAATTTTAGTTTCAACTCCTTTTTTTAATAACATGCAAGATGTTAAAGCAGGGTTAGAATTTCAGTGGGATCAAAACTCTAGTTTTAGACGATTGAAATGGTTCCAAAAAGAAAATAAAAGGAAATTTAGAAATACTATATATTTTTTCTTTAGGCCATCTGATAGAAGAACTGATCTCTTAAAAATTAATCTAGCAATCCCCAAAACCTTTAAATCCTCTTTAAAAAACGAAAAAATTAGTTTTTGTAAAGTAAGAATAGGGGGTTTTGACAATAGAACAAAATGCTTAGAAAACATTCCAGCTGATATCGAAATCAATACTGATGAATCAGGCTTACGTTCATTAGATATTTACCCTTACAGCCCAATCCCATCTAATAAAGATAGTTTTGCAATTGTCTTAAAAGTCTTTAATCCAAAGAGATCAGGTTTGTATCAATTTCATTCATATGGGCAGCCAAAAGGAAAATCATTTTCAAGTTATTTAGGAAGCTGGACTTTAGTGATCGATTAAATGATAAATTAAATAAGGATAATTAAACAAATGACTAAAAGAACTTTTGGCGGAACTTCAAGAAAAAGAAAACGTGTATCTGGTTTCAGAGTAAGAATGCGTTCTCATACTGGTAGAAGAGTTATTAAAAGCAGAAGACAAAAAGGTAGAGAAAGAATAGCTGTATAACTTCCAATTTAAATGGCCTTACCTAAAGATATGCGTTTAAAAGGTTATAGAACTTTTAATTACATTCATAAAAATTCCACAACATATCATGGAAATTTAATGACTTTTAAAGTTGCAAGATCAAATCCAGAAATTCTCTTAACCCATAAACTCACTAATACTCCAAACAATTTTAGAGTTGCAATAGCTATTAGTAAAAAGGTCTCAAAAAAAGCTGTAGAAAGAAATAAATTAAAAAGAATCCTTCAAGAGTGGTTAATAAAAAACATTCAAAAAATTAATAACCACAAACCATATTGGTTACTTGTTAACCTTAAATTTGGAGATTTCTGCAATGATAAAAGCAGACTTTTGGAAGAATTTCAAAACTTAATGTTCAAATCTCGTCTAATCAAATGATTAACATGAATGAAGAAACCTTCTATGAAGGTGGTCCCGCAAAAAGTGATTTAATAATAAATCTACTTGCAGGTATAACAATTCTTGGATTACCATTTACCTTTGCCGCAATAGTTAGAGCATTGTGGTTGAGATATAAAATTACAAACAAAAGAATTACAATTGATGGCGGATGGTTTGGTAAAAACAAAACACAAGTTTCATTAAGTAACATAGAAGAAATCAGATCAATTCCAAGAGGTTTTGGATCATATGGTGATATGGTTCTTATCCTTAATGACGGATCAAAAGTTGAAATGAAATCATTACCTTTATTCAGAGAAAAGCAAAAATTTATTGAAGAAAATATAAATAAAAGATCACAAATTCCAAATCTCAACGAGGTAGAGGGATTTGCTACTAAATCCTAAATAAATTAATTACAAAAAACTTATTTTCCTGTAAAATAAAATGTCTAATAAAATTACTCTCTTTTTAATATCGTGATAGGGTTCATCTCTGAAAAATTACTTATCCCTATTCTAGATTTTTTCTACGGTTTAGTACCCAGTTATGGATTAGCGATTGTTGCATTGACAGTCGTAATCAGAATTGCACTTTTCCCTCTTAGCGCTGGTTCCATTAGAAGCGCAAGAAGAATGAAAATTGCTCAACCAGTAATGCAAAAAAGGCAAGCTGAAATAAAATCTAAGTTTTCAGGTGATCCAAAGAAACAGCAAGAAGAACTTGGAAAATTAATGAATGAGTTTGGCAGTCCCCTAGCAGGTTGCCTTCCATTGATTATACAAATGCCTGTGCTATTTGCATTATTTGCAACCCTAAGGGGATCTCCATTTGCTGATGTTCCCTACAACATAAATCTAAAGGTAGTTCCACAGGATCAAGTAGCAGCAATTGATCCAAAACCTTATAAATCCCCAAGACACTCTATATTCATTACAGAAAAATCACATTTTCCTGTAGTAGCAACAATCCCTAATGGAACAAAATTAGGAACAGAAGAATCCATAAAAATAAATCTACAAACAACAAATGGTAATAGCTATTCGGAAGTTTTATCTAAATACGACAATGGATCAAAATTTCTACCTACTTGGAAGGTTTCTAAAGGATCCGAAAATCTTAAGGTTTCCCAGGACGGAACAGTAACAGCAATTAAACCAGGTGATGCGACAATCGAGGCTAAAATCCCAGGCCTAGCTGCCAAAAGTGGGTTTTTATTTATTAAAGCTCTTGGTCAAGTTGGTTTTTATGTGGACGGGTCAATTAATTGGGATATTGCTGCATTAGTAGGTGCCTTTGGATTAACCCTACTTCTCTCTCAAGTTTTATCTAGTCAAGGGATGCCTGCAAATCCACAGCAATCAACTGCAAACAAAATTACACCAGTAATGATTACTGGAATGTTTCTGTTTTTTCCACTACCTGCAGGAGTTTTACTATATATGGTTGTTGCTAATATTTTCCAAGCATTTCAGACTTTTCTGCTTAATAAAGAAGCTCTTCCTGAGAATTTACAGAAAATTTTGGATCAACAATTATTAGCCAAAAATGAAGTAATAACAACTTCTGCTTCAACGATCTCAGATAAAAGATTACCTTTTGAACCTAATAGTAAAAAATAGTCTGAAGCTTACATAATGAATTCTTGGTGTAGAAATTTAGAATTACTCATAAAATCAAGAACCTCATTAATTTGGATCAGGACTAAAGAAGAGGAAAGATTAGAAAAACTGGTTAATTTCTCTTGTGAAAGACTAAATATAAAAAGATTCGTTTGCTGGGATTGTGTTAGCGGTATAAAAGGATTAATAAATGAAGAAGGTAAATTTTCTAACAATCCGTTAGGTGTGCTCAATTGGCTTAAAGAACAAAGTTCTGAAGTCTCAACTATTTTGTTAGTAAAAGATTTTCATAAATTTTATGACGATCCATCTATCAATAGAACTATTAAAGAACTGTCTTCAATACTCAAGAAAACTAGTCACAATTTAATTATTAGTTCACATTTATTTCCATCATCAGAAGAGCTGGATGAATTAATGACAATTGTAAATCTACCTTTACCTGATCAAAATGAATTGAAAAGTCT
>QCCH01000011.1 GCA_003281315.1 Prochlorococcus sp. AG-347-K20
AGAATTTTCTTTACTGGATCAAAATGGAGTTAAAAGATCAAATAAGGGTTTAAAAACCCCCCTTGTTTTGTTTTTTTATCCAAAAGATGATACGCCGGGTTGCACTATAGAAGTTTGCGGATTTAGAGATAAATATGACTTATTTAAAGTATTAGGGGCACAAGTTTGGGGAGTAAGTAATGGAAGTACCTCAAGTCATTTGGCATTTGCTAATAAAAATAAATTACAATATCCACTACTTTGTGATACGAATGACTCTCTAAGGAAAACTTTTAAAGTTCCTAAAGTATTAGGTTTCATGGATGGTAGGGTAACTTACGTTATTGATCGCAAAGGAACAGTTAGGCATATTTTTAGAGATTTATTGAATGGTCCTGAACACATTAAAGAGGCTATTAGAGTACTTAAGGAAATTCAAAATCAATAAATTATTATTCAAAGAATTTTATATTAATAAGTTTTGTTTTATTATAGTTTCAGCTTTTTTTTAATATATGGAGAAAATGGGAATGCAGGCTGTTGATCTTGCTATTCAAAATGGAGTGGATCTTGACGGTACTCCAATCCCTCAAAAAATGCTAGATCTATACAATAGAATTATGGATGAGGAGAATAAAAGACAAAGGAGTGGTGTTAAAAAATCAATGAGAAATAGATGCGTCAAAACGGGTTCTAAGCATTTTGATAAAGAAACATTGAATCAATTATTAATAGACTCGGGATGGGAAGGTCTCAAAGAAAAGGAAATTTTATTTTTTTATAACTAAAAAAATTTTAAATTATCTTAAAAATTATATATGGGAATTTTTTACTTAAATTAAAAAACTTAGAACTAATAAAATATTTTTTAGATCTAATTTTCTGAATTATTTAAACCATCCTTTTTTGGTAGTGGATATTATTTTCTCTTTTTCAGCTTTTGTTTTATTAATTGCTTTTTTGAAAGCCAAGTTGGCTTCTATAACTGTAACTATTGATATGAAAAAAAGACCAGAAATTCCAATTATTTGTTCATTTTGAGAAGGCTCTGAATCACCTTGTAAAAAAATACCTAAAGCGAACCAAGCAGTACTAGCAGTGAGGGTAAAAAAATAGGGTTTCCATCTTCTTTGATATAAGTAACCCGATCCTAAACCAGGAAGAAAATTTAAAAAAGATGCTACCCACCCTTTTGAAGATGCAAGTATTTCGTCTGTTGATGGATAAGACATTTATATTAGGTATTTATTAAATGCGAATTTATATAAGCAAAAGATATTGCTGCACAGATTACCCAACTAAAGGGTAAGAACATTCTTATTTTTTCTTTGTTATTATTCATTTTTTTATTATGGAAAATATTTTTAAAATCTGTGGATTTAATATATCCCTTAAAACTATAAGAATTAAAAAAGACGGTTTTTAACCGTCTTTGAAAAAAGTAATTTCTCTAAAAATAAATTATTTATCTTTTGAGGCTGAGAGTACTTTAAGTTCTTTTTTTACTTCTTTTTCTCTCTCTTCAAGATGTTTTAGTTGAGCTTTAAAAGCATCTTCAAGTCTTACTTTTTGTGTTGTAATTTCATCAAGTTCTTCTTGATGTTGGTTTTTCTTTAATTCCTTCATTTCACTATCGGAAATAACATATACAGGGCGATATGAAGGTGTTTCAAAAAGAAGATCAAACATTGAATACATAAGTGACCTTTGAATTAGTACAAATTAAATATCTGATAATTCTTTGAAATATGAAAGGATAAATACCGAAGATATTGATACGGCAAATACACCGAATTTCGGTTTACCTAACTTAACCGCCCAGTATTTACCGATCGAATTTTAAGGTATATTTTAAAGTATTAAGGAGATGATTCTAAAGATTTAAATCAAAAAGAACTAAAAATGGATTTAAAAATTACTAAAACATTAGTAATCCCATCCAACGAAATTAAGTGGCGATTTTCCAGATCCTCCGGTCCTGGAGGGCAAAATGTAAATAAAATTGAAAGTAGAGTAGAGATTATTTTTAATTTAGAAGATTCCAAAGTATTAAATGATTATCAGAAAGAAATTCTTAAGAGAAACTTGAAAAATAAATTAGTGAATAATAGCTTACGTTTAGCGGTTCAAGAACACAGAAATCAATTATTAAATAGGCAGCTAGCTTTAATGAAATTTAGTTCAATAATAAAAAATTCTTTAAATAAACCTTTTAAATTAAGAAAATATACACAACCCACTAAAGCATCAAAAAAGAAAAGAGTTGAGGTTAAGAAAAAACGTGGCGAATTGAAAAAAAGTAGACAAAAAGAAAAAACATATCAATTTTGAATAAACTAAATAAATTTTTCCCTCGCAAATTGTAATGAAAGCATATTATTAATTTAATTCCATTTTGGATTTTTGAATACAACTAATGATTTCTGGTTAATTGACTCCAATTTTGTAGGGGTGATGCGTTTCTACAAAGATAGAGATAATTCTGATAAATCTATTGATTATATGTTTCTTGAAGAAGGAATTATTATGGGAATTCATGGAGAAAATCCTCCATTAATGAAAACTAGAAAAAAAATTCTTATTGAAGAAGCAAGATTATTATGGCAAAAATTGTTAAATGAAGGTTGGCAAAAAACTAATAAAAAATGGTGAGGAAATTCTACAAAAACCTTTTTTAATTTCAGAAAATAAATGAACCTTTAGGGTATAGCTTGGAAATTTTTTCCTGTTGCAAATATTTCTTTTTTTTGACGTCGTTTTCATATCTTCTCAACATCATTAGATAGTTTGTAACTCCAAAAATTATTAAAAACTCAATAAATCTTATTCCTGCATCAAAGTTCATATGAATATTAAGCTTTATTTTAATCTGACAATTACTAATCAAAAATCAATCGGTATTTATATCTAATTAATACGTCTAGTAAAAATCTTTTTTGATTGTACGGTATAAAAAATACATAATAAAAGTAATATTAAAATTGCACTAAAGCTTCCGATTGGGTTTGGAACATTTTTTGTAAAAGGCCCTGCTAAAAAAGAAGGTGTCTTTTCTTTGAATTCTATTAATCCGTTATTTAATAAAAACCAAATACCCACTAGTCCTGCATGAATTCCTATGCAATTCCATAAAGAACCTTTATCTCTAATTTTTACTAATGATAGAAATATCCCAAGTAAAATAAATCCCAAACGTAATCCTACTATGTTCCAAAAGATCTCATTTGATAAATTATGAACGAAGCTAAATATTATAGCTTGTAAAGCTATTGATATTTTTGTACCATATTCAAATTTTAATTCTTCTAGTAACCAGCCTCTAAAAATTATTTCCTCTGCGAATCCAACACCTAATCCTAGTAAAATAGAATTTAACAATATTATTGACGAGAATTCACCTATCCAAGAAATATAATTTTTTTGCAATAGTGGTACCAGAATTAGAATTATTAAAACTAGAGCAAATAAAATACCTTGAGAAAAATTGAAAAAGTTTTTCAAGAATTTGTCTTTTGTTATCCCAAGAATTATCCAAGCATTTGATTTATTTCGTTTGATATAAAACCAATATGGGAGTAAAAAGATAAAAAGTAAGAAAGTAATAATAGTACCAATTAAGGATAAATTATCTTTTTCAAAATTAAACAATAAAAGCGGCTGAGATAAAGCCCAGCCAATTCCGTAAAGAATAGGAATAAAAAATATAGTGGATAAAAATCTTGGTCTTAAAAGAAAAAAACTTCTAATTAGTATCATTAAATTTTTCATTTTAGTTTGAATATTAATTAATCCCAGCCTTTGACTTTTATTATTCTAACTACTTGTTCAAAAAGTTTTAGCTTTTTCTTTTTACTATAATTTATGTTTTTTGAAAGATTAGATAAATCTTTATAAAATTGCCGAGTTATTTTATCTTCTTTATCACTAGGCCATAGTAAGTCTGAGCCCTCTTCATATTCTTCTTTATATCTTTCTTTATTCAAATTTTTTTTATATCGTAATAATTTAAATTTTACTTATTGCAAATGCTAAAAAGTGATGTTTATTAAATTTGTGTATTTATTTAAAATTTATGCTGATTAATCTTTCAACTTTAGTTTTTACAATATTATCTCCATTGCTTATTTTTGCAGTAATAGTATCGGTTTACTTATTTCATTAGGAAGCATTTACAAATAAACTTAATTAATTTAAGGGTGTATTATGCCTACTTTTTCTAATGCAAATGATAAAACTGCAATTACGGCCATTAGTGTTAAGATCTTGTTATTTTTGATGAAATCCATAATGCATATTAATAATCTTTTTATTAAATTCTTATATGAAATAATAAATAATTAAAATTATTATAACAATTACAATGGAACCCATATATATAGGAGATTTAGTTCCCTCAATTGCTTCTTATAAAAAGATAATTGAAAAATATGATAAAGGTATAAAAGAAGGGGAATTTTATGAAGAACCTATTGGAGGAGATTTTAATTACCCTGATTGGTAAATATGCTTACTACAAAAATAACTTTTGCCTTGGCAGATTGGATTAGAGAGTGGCGTAAGTGCCGGGATAAGAATCCTTCTATTGATGAGTGTGTAAAATTTGTTCAGTGGAAATTAGAAGATCATAAACTTTCTGATAGTGATAAAAGAATAATTGAATCTATTTTGCTCTATGAATCTTAATAAATAAGGGATTATAGACTTTAACTTTTATATTTATCTATAAAAAACAAAGGATCATTAAAATCCTCTTACAAATTAAGAAAAAAGTAAATCAGCATATTTACGGATTTACTGAAAATATAAAAAGGAGTAATTTATAAATGTTGAGTTCGGAGGCAATCTAAATGATTGATAGTCCGCCTGAAATTTAGCAAATTCCAAAATATAGGAAGCGTATTCCTGAGAATGGGATTATTCGAAAATTAAAGTTCAATCAATAAGTCTGATAAGACTTCGCTTTATAATTATTTGCGACAATAGGGACTGAAATTATCGAGAGAAATCCCCGAATTCACGTATTCTAGGTTTATGAGTAAATAGACTTTAAAATATGTAATTTTATATCCTGTAAGAAGGAAATCAAATATTAAAAAGGACTGTATAAGCAGTCCTTTTTTTTTTAACAAATTTTTTCTAAACTAGACTTCTTTTTGGATATTATGGATTAATAAAGTGATTAAAAATATTTCAAAATGAAAGATCAAGTCTTGTTTCCAAAAATTGAAGTACGTGAAAAGGGTTTTTTACAAGTAAGTGATATTCATACTATTTATTGGGAAAGATCTGGTAATCCAAATGGCCAAAAAATTCTTGTTATTCATGGAGGTCCAGGAGGAGGAAGTCAACCAAGATATAGAAGATACTTTGACCCAGATAAATTCGATATTATTCAATTTGACCAAAGAGGGTGCGGTTCTTCAACTCCTTTCTCCGAATTAAAAGAAAATACGACAAATCATTTAGTTGATGATATTGAGAAATTAAGGATCCTTTTAAAAATAGATAGTTGGCATTTGTTTGGTGGATCTTGGGGCTCAACACTTTCACTTATATATGCGATTAAAAATCCCTCAAGAGTTATCAGCTTAACTTTGCGAGGAATATTTTTATGTAGAAAGTTTGAATTATTATGGTTCTATCAATATGGTGCAAGTGAGATATTCCCCGATGAATTTGAAGAATATATTTCTGTAATACCAAAAGAAGAAAGAAATGATTTAATAAGTTCTTTTTATAAATATCTAACATCATCAGACGCAAATCTTAGATCAAAAGCAGCAGCAGCTTGGACAAAATGGGAACTCTCAACAAGTCATTTAATAAATAAAAAATTTGATTTTAATAAGTCTGAAGTTAATTCTTTTTCAGATGCCTTTGCAAGAATCGAATGTCATTATTTTATTAATAATATTTTCTTAGAAGATGATTTTATTTTGAAAAATATAAAAACAATAGAATCGATTCCAACAAAAATAATTCAGGGGAGGTATGACGTTGTATGTCCTGTTAGGAGTGCTTGGGATCTAAATAAGAAATTAAAGAATTCTGAATTAATTATTGTTAATGATGCTGGTCATTCAATGAGTGAAAAAGGTATTACAAAAAAACTTATAGAGGTAGTAAAAAAATTGTAAAAATTCAAATACCTTAGATGATTTCCCCAATAATATTTTCATGACCTTGATCAGTTAAATATGAAGACATCTGATCTTCGCTTTGATAATTTGCATATCTAATATTTCCATCATCATGCATTAGTGCTCTTAGATAAGCAGTTCCATCATTTGTTTTCCAATAGACCTCACTCACTCCATCACTGTCATAATCACCTGAATGTTTTGCACTTAAATTATCTATATCTAAATCATTTTGGAATCTTACCTGACTATTGAGTGCTAAACGATCAATCTTTTCACCGTTAACCTCCACATATCTTTCTTCATCAGAAACTCCAAAATTAGCAGGTGCAGGAGTCACTCCATCAGATAAAAACCCTCCATTATTGGATCCCTCTGCAATTAGTGGATCTTCATAAATTCCTACAACTCTTGTCCCACCGCCAGCACCATTATCATTAAAATCTATTTGCCCAGTAGTTGAATTAACTTTGGCAGTAACCCAACGTTTGGATACTTTATTTGTAAATATTGCTTCAAAAACACCATCTCCATTTACATCCAGCATTCCTTGATATTTGTAGGAAGAGGCAGTTGCTTCTAGATTATCTCCTGCATGAAGATTACCATCATAATCTTTGATTGATTCAAGAGTAGTTTCTTTTCCAAAGTCATAGGCAGTAACTGTAACTGGTGCAGATCCAGTTATCGAAGAAAATCCTTTTTGATCTGCTACGAAATTATTATTAAGAGAACCAACTTTTATCCCAATTATTTTAATTTCTTCAATTAATAAATATTCATTTTCTTTTGGGTTTCCTCCTTCATATTGCCAAAGGGGTAAAGTTGAAAAAGCACCATTAATTACTGAACCATCATAAATATTTGTTGTGGACATTTCATTAACTAATGAAATGTCCTCATCTAATAATTTCCCAAAAACAGAGAAGCCTCCGTTTTGAGTATCAAGGAAGGTATTATCAGCAAGATTTATAAACCATTGAGAAGTTGCACTATCTGGGTCACTTGGTAATTTTGCCATGGCAATAGTCCATAGAAGATTAGAGTTCCCTGGCTCATTTATAACTGGAGGCTTTGTTTCTAATTCATGAATTGTTCCATTTTTATATACAAAACCTCCTCCTTGGATTACAAAATCCTTTACAGATCTATGAATTATCGAATTATCATAAGCATTGGAATTTACATAATATAGAAAATTATCAACTGTTTCTTGTGTTAATAAATAGTCTTTATTTGTTGGATCATCAAAAAGTTCAACCGAAAAAGTATTTTGAATTGAAGAGGAATTTATTTTTATTGAGATAACTGTGCTTCCAGATTTATTATTGTTTGTCATAAATAATAATTATTTTTTAATATAAAATTTTATTTTTATTTTTAATAATTAAATTATTTCATTAATTGAATCAGCATTTCCATTTGTTGTTAGATATTCTCTCATCTGACTTTCACTTTGATAGTTTGCATATTGAATATTTCCATCAGCATGCATAACTGCGCGCATATAGCAGGTTTCGTCGAATGTCTTCCAATATATTTCTTGAAACCCGTCTCCATCAAAATCTCCAGCTTTTTTAGGTATTAAATTATCAATAGCAAAATCATTGTTCAATCTAATCTGACTATTTAATTTTAAGCGGTCTTCATTATTTTCGAAAATATTATTATTATTTAAATCCACAAATCTATTTGGATCGTCTGCCGAACTAACGGGAGATAATGTAATACCATCTTCTAAAAAGAAATTTAAGGATCCAAAATCTGGTACTAAAGGATCATCATAGCGCCCAACAATCCTGGTAACTCCATCACTGCCATATTTAGTAAAATCTATATCACCTGTAATAGGATCAACAGATGCCGATGCCCATCTACCACTTATTCTATTTGTAAATATAGTTTCCTCTATCCCATCTCCATTAATATCTAATTCTTTGTGAAATTTGTAAGAGCCTATAGCTTCTTCATTGTCAAAACCTGCCTGAAGAAGTCCTTGAAAATCACAGAGATATGGAAGGGAATATAACTTTTCAGATTGATAGCTAAAAATGTTACCAGTTTTTGGATCCGCTACGTGTTGTTTTACAGGCAAATCCATAATCGAAATAAATGCCGATCCTGTAATTCTATTATTCATTTTTGCATCAGAGAAAATATTTAATTCGGCTATTTCTGTTCCTTCCACGACATCATCATTTAAAAAAATTAAATCTAAATTAGAAGTTCCATTTTTATCTAGCTTTAATTCTCCACTAAGTTTTCCATCAGAAATATCATTGGAGTCAATATTAGATCCACTTAAATTCCAAAAGATGGTTGTATTGGCAGGTATAAATTTGGTAGATACTAAAGCCAGAATTTCTTGACCTTCTTTTATTGTTCCAGAAAATTCTGATGAAATGCTAAATATCGGTTCGTCAATATCAAGTACTTTGATATTAAATATTTGGTTTGTAGATATTTGGTTTTTATTTGTTGCAACAATTTCTACATTATAAATTCCATCAGAATTCATATCACTAGGGTTTTCATAATCAGGAGCGTACTTGAAGTTAAGTTCTCCATTTTGATTATCTATTGTGAAAAGATTTTCATCCTTATAATTTCCTAGGCTCCATGTGACTACTTCATCAGCTATGAACTTATGAACATATGTATTATTTTCGTAAATGAAAAGCTGATTATTTTCATTACTAGATTCATCTATTTCAATTGCATTAACTAGATAAATATCCAATAATTGGTTAGAAATATTGCCTGCAAAATCAGTAGCTTTTAAACCTACGTTGTATATATTATCTTTATTAAGATCTTGAGGATTTTCATAATCAGGAGGGTTTTTAAAGTTTAAAATTCCTTGCTCTTGATCAATCTCAAAAAGACTATCATCATTTCCATTAGTTAGAGACCAAGTTACATCTTCAGTTGCTGAATAATCATAAACAAAAGTTGTATTCTCAGAGATGTTAATTTGATTTGAGCTATTGCCTCCAATTCCAGAAGGACCAATTATTGAGGCAGGGGTATCATCAACATCACCCACATTGACTGATAAGATTTGATCAGAAATATTGCCTGCAAGATCAGTAGCTTTTACACCTAAGTTATATATATTATCTTCATTAAGATCTTTAGGATTTTCAAAATCAGGAGGATTTTTAAAGTTTAAAATTCCTTCCTCTGAGTCAATTTCAAAAAAACCAATATCATCACCACTATTTAGAGACCAAGTTACATCTTCAGTTGCTAAATAATCATAAACAAAAGTTGTATTTTCAGAGATACTAATCTCATTTGAGATATCTCCTCCAATTCCAGAAGGACCAATTATTGAGGCAGGGGTATCATCAACATCACCAACTAATATTGAAACTATTTGCTCAGAAATATTGCCTGCAAGATCAGTCGCTATTATACCTACTTTATAAATATTATCTTTATTAAGATCTTGAGGATTTTCATAATCAGGAGGGTTTTTAAAGTTTAAAATTCCTTGCTCTTGATCAATCTCAAAAAGACTATTATCATCTCCATTTTGTAAAGACCATTTAACTTGTTCAGAAGAAGAAAATTCTATATATCTAATCGAATTCTCATCTACTGAAATAAGTTCATTTTCATCAATTCCACTTCCTGATGGTCCATAGATTTCAGGAGGAGTATCATCTACATCAAGTACATTAATTAAAAGATTTAAATCAGACTCATTACTGGAAGAATCTTTGGCGCTTATAGTAACCTCATATTCATTATCCGCATCATTATCACTGGGTAGTTCCCAATCTGGAGGATTAATAAAGCTTAAAATGCCTGAATTTTCACCAATTGAGAATTTTGATATATCCTCTCCTCCTTTTAATGACCAAGTCGCTTCAATATCAGCTGAAAATTGATGAACTTCTGTAATATTTTCATCCAGGTAAATAATATGATTACTCTCAGGATCGTTTATTTCTACAACATTCAATATTGTGATATTTATTTCTTGCTTTGATGAATTTCCTATAAGATCTGTAGAAGTAATTTCGACTTTATAAATATTATCCCCTGAAGAATCTTGTGGATTTTCATAGTCTGGTGAATTTTTAAAAATTAAGTTTCCACTATTCTTATCTATTTCAAATAAATCTTTGTCTTCACCACCTGTTAAATACCAAGTTGAAGATTCATTCGATTTGAACTGAAATACTGACGTGATATTTTCATTTAAATGTTCATAGCTTGTTGCCTCTCCAGGATTACCGCTTGGCCCTGATATTTTTGGTGGGTTTTCACCATTTTTATAGAGCTTTAAAGTTCCTCCTTCAATAATTCCAACAAAACTTCCATCATCAGAAAACCCAATAGAATATCCATTACCGCCAAGTGTTTGTCCTTGTTGAGACCATAATGAAGTACTTTCATCGAAAGTAAAAATTCTAGATTGTGCTCCAATCCCAGTGCCCCAAGATGTTGTCGAATAATCTCCAATTATTAAAGATTTTCCATCTCCTGAAAGTGCAACGGTATATCCTGACCAGGAGTCATAATTTTCACCTAAGATGCTTTGCCCTAATGGATTCCATAAAGATGTTTTATCGTCGTAACTATATACTTTCGTTTCCCCTTTATAAGAATTAGAAACAGGAGATCCAATAGCGACTGATCTCCCATCACTAGAAATACTTACATAGTGGCCAAATAAATCTCCTCCAGATCCTCCATCAATATCATTACCTAATTGCTTCCATAATAAATTTTCGGAATCATAATAAAATATTCTGACATGTCCACTATTTACTCCATTTATCCCATCATTTTTTCTGCCGCCAATAGCTATTAAATTCCCATCTCCAGAGATACTTATACTAGAGCCTGATAAATCCCCAGAGAATTCTCCATCAATATCTTGACCGATCTGAATCCAATTATTTTCAGAATTTTGAAAAACTCTTATATGCCCACTATTTATTCCATTTCCATCATTTAATTGTCCTCCTACTGCCAAAATAGAACCATTTTCAGAAAGGCTAACGGATGAACCAAATAAATCTTCATTGGACTCTCCATAAATTGATTTTCCAATTTGCTCCCAATCATCATTTAAAAATTGATAGATTTTTACTTGACCAGTTTTTTGATTTTTTGGCGATCCAACCGCTAAATATTCACCATCATGAGATAGAGATAATGAGCTTCCAAAAAAATCTCCTGCAGTTTCCCCATTTATAACTGTTCCAAGCTGAATCCAACTATTTGTATCTATGGAATATTTATAGACAGATACTTGTCCACTATCTATTCCGTTAGCATTAGCTTTTTCAGATCCAATTGCGATAATATTTCCACTTTCTGATACTGCAATAGCACTTTTGCTTGCCCAGTCAGATAGAACATCTCCAGTAATATCGCTACCAAGTTGTGTCCAAGTAATTGAATCAGCCATCTTTTTATAAGTGATGTTTTTTAAGAAATGAAATCATTTTTTAAATTATTTGTTGTATCTCATTATGAAAATTATTGCTTGTAAGATATTCATTCATTTCGTCAAAACTCTGATAATTTGCATACTTTATATTTCCATCATCATGCATCAAAGTTCTCAAATATGCAGTGCCATCATTTGTTTTCCAATAAATTTCATTAGTGCCATCATTATCAAAATCACCCGTTAGCTTTGGAGTTAGATTATCTATTAGTAAATCATTCTGAAACCTGACTTGACTATTAAGAGCTAATCGATCAACAGTTTCACCATCATATTGAACATATCTATCTTCATCAGATACTCCAAAATTTGCAGGAGCTGGAGTTAAACCATCAGATAAAAATCCACCATATTTATCTCCTTCACTAATAAGTGGATCATCAAAAAGACCAACTACCCTTGTTGAGCCATCTAAACCATTATTTTTAAAATTAGTTTCGCCGGAATCTTTATCAATTGAAGCAGTAACCCATCTTCCTGTCTGATTATTTGTATAAATTGCCTCTATATTTCCATCATTATTTATGTCAAAAGTCCCATGAAATTTATATGTATCTTGATCATTATCATGATAACTACCTCCGTGTAAGTTGCCGTCATAGTCTCTTATATAAGGAAGAGGATATTTCTTTCCTATTTCATAATTCATTATTTCACCAGAAATTAAATTAATCATTTTTTCTTTACGGGAAACAAAATCACTATGCGAGTCCTCTAGGGCCTGCTCTAGGAAATAATTAAAAGTATCGTCATTTTTATGTAATTCATTACTTAATTCATCTAAATTATCTCTATAGTGCTTGAGACTAATAGATTTAATTTTATCAAGAGCTAAAACTAGATCTGAGGTATTATTTATAAGATTTTGCGTTCCATTTGTAATCGATTTAATTTGAAAATCTATAGTATTTCCATCAGAAATTTCTTGCAAAATATTATTTATTTTTGTTGTATTTAGAAAATCAAATTGTTCATCTAAATTTGATGTATTTGATCCAATTTTAATATTTACATATTCATAAAGATCATCTAAACGAGTCGCTAGTTCATAATTTGCATCTGCTGCCATAGTGCAAACAAGATCATATGAATCTAAAGAGAAAGAATCTGTTTTTAAATTCAAATCTAAATTTTTATATAAATTCTTTGATGCGTTATAAAGCAACGTATTAAGAGGAACTGAACTCTCTTGAGCAAATAAACCTTTAGCAAATCCCTCTAAAATTTCTAGTTCAATACTAATATCATTATGAAATTCCTTTGGTAATAACTTTTGTAGTGAGTTTGATAAAAAATCGAAATCTAATTGTAGTTTAGTATGAGCTAAATATGCCTTTAAATTATCTTTAGTATGAGTATCAGAAAAACTCCTTGAATTATCTAAATACAATTTGGGGTCATCGTTAAAAATATCAAAATTTCCCAAATCAAAGGCATCTTTTATCCATTGCAAAGTATTAGTTTCACTTAATCCCTGTTGAACCCCAATTGTGTAAATAGTTGTCAAAGGAGTTAACATTTTACTTTCTAAAGGAGATAAGAAAGGGATATTCAATGAAAGATTTGTATTTTGATCAATACCTCCAAAGGCCATTAATCTTCCTTCTTCAAGACTTATTTTGTTATCACGATTTAAATCAAATTCTTTATGATCAACTTTTAAATTGAAATGTGCATCTTCACTAGTGATGACGTAAGGTTCGGAACTTTCAATCTTGCCATTAAAATTAGAATCAAAAAATATTGTTGAATCTAGTAAATAGCCATTTGAAGCTGTTCCACTTCCATAACTACCGCCGACACCGAATTCAAAAATTGGTATTTTTGCTAAGTTTTCTTCATATACAGTTTCCCATATTTCATATACACCCATATCAACTCCCATTTGAACTTTGGAATTTAAATAAGCAGATAAATCTCCAGCTAATTCAAAAAGGTCAAGTGGATTTTTAATTAAATTTGCAATTTCATTTCCACGAATTTTTCCATCTGAAGTTCCTGCGACCTCCCCCTCATCTAATAAATCAAAACTTGCCTCAGCCAAAAGTCCTCCAGTAATATCGGATCTTACAACAACCGCACTAACTCCCAGTCCTGCGCCCATTGAGGCATCAAGAGTTAGTTCAGGTATATCTTTACCCTCATGCCAATCTGCTACATAAAAACCATTAAAAGCTTTCCATGAGCTATCTAATGCAAAATCATCATTAGACCATTCAACTAATCCATTGTTATCGAATCCAAACTCTATAGCTGCATCTACACCGAAACCTCCTTCAATAACTCCATCAATACCAGGGTAAATTGGAAAATCTTTACTTATCTCTGCCGACATACCCATACCAGGTAATTTCCAAGTCAATAAATTTACGTCCTCATATCCAAGAAGTAACTTAATTGCATTTTTAGGATCATCAACTAATGGAATCGAAAATCCTAATTCATCAAGCTGCCCCATAATATCTGCAAAATTAGTACTAGAATTTCCGTCAATATCTTTCCCTCCTTCATTTGCATCAGATGCAGCGTTAGGATTCAATTCTTCTGTAGACTTTGATGTCTGATTATTAGATATCCCTGGATCATGAGAATTGGTTTTCGAGTTAGAATCACTTGCTTTGAAACTTTCTAATTGATAATTTCCAAAATCAACATAAAAGTTTCCTGTTTCAGATAATGTTTCTAGATCTCTTATTAAATCCATCACTCCTTTTACATTATCTAAAAAAAGAGTTGTACTTGTCACCGTATCGCTAAGTTTTTTGCCTTCATCTTGATCAATAGTTTTATAAAAATTTGCAAACCAATTTGCAAGATCTATAGTTGAAACATGCTTATCTTTATCTACATCAAAAGTACTTTCTAAGCCGATAGTGTTAAAAATTTGAGTATCTGCATAAAGAGAATCTACTATTGGATAAATTGGTTCAAGAATTGAATTTACTCCATCTAGTACAGGATCTAACATTTCAGTAATGTATGATCCTAAATCAAGTTGGATGTTATCAAAATAAAAGTTGCTGGCGTATTCATCTTTGGAAGTCTCATCCTGATTTGAATAATCAAATAAGGGTAATTTAGAGGATAAATCAAAATTAAATGATGGTATTGCAGCTGAACCTTGAACGCTAGTCTCTACACCAAAAGACATTGCTGCATCGCCACTAAATGTATATTCGAATAAGTCTTCTGAATTATTTGAATCAGTTCCAAGTTCTGCAAAACTTAATTTACTATCTTTTCCACCGTCAAGAGTAAGTACAAAATTCGCATCCATTTCAGTTTTTGCTGGGACATTTTGTATTTGAACAGCATCATTTTTACTTGATTGATTAACAGCATCAATTTGAAAAAGTCCTAATCCACCAGTTAATTTAAAATCATCAGACAAAGAAGTTTTAAAATCTCCATTTAGATATGTATTTTCTGAATCAGTATTTAAATATATATCTCCATTTCTAGCGAATACAAGATTAAATCCAGCCTCATATCCGAAGTTGGCATCCAAAGTACCATTAGACTTAAATCCTAAACCTGGTATTCCAAAATCTGATGCTAATGGTACTTTTAAGTCATAACCGTCTTTAAATTTAAATTTAACTTCAATAACTTGTTCAGATTCAAGAAAATTATCGGAAACAGTTACTGTCATTTCATCTTCTTTAATTCCTAAAGCTGAAGATATTTCTTGAGAAAGAATTGCACTTAATTTTTTTGGCGTTGGCGTCCCAATTTGTTGAATACTATTACTTAAGTTAGTTATAAATTTTCTTAATCCATCTCCAGTTTTCCCTTCCAGACCACCCACCATTGGTAATGCAAGACTATCAATTCCATCTTGAATATTTATTAATGAATTTTGGATAGATTCAGCAGTTTTATCGGGTAATGCAAAATCAATAACTTCAATAGTCTGAATTGTGTTTGTAAAATCCTCAGCACCTTTTTCATCAGAACTATTATATTTATCATCGGTACTTGTGAATTTATATTCAATTTGAGCTGAATGTATCCCTGTATTTTTATTTTCTCCAATCCCATCTTCTATTGTGAAATCATCATAAGCTTCTATTTCAACCTTTTGAGCAGTAAACCAATCAGTTTGGGAAATTTTAATCGTTTTTTCAAATTCACTGTCTGCCTTTCCATCCTTATTTCCATCTATACCAAGTTGTTGTTTATTAAGTAATTTCCTTTCTGAAATTGTTATTTCAACATCACCTTTTGGCTGAGTTAATAATCCTATTAGAAACTCTGCTGATCCACTATCTTCTGCTACCTGCACATAATCACCAGAAAATAAGGTATAAAACCCAGCAACATCATCATCAATAATTTTTATAGTGGCAGAATTTAATGAATCATTAGAATTCAGATTATAATCATCGCCACTTAAAGCAGATATAGTAAAAGTCTTATCTATATTTTCATCAACTTTGTCATCAATGGGGACAACAATAACATCACTATATTTTTGCCCTGGAGGTATTCGTACAGAACCTTTTTCTTTGCCAGGACTTTGTGTTATGTACCCCATAGAAGTATCTATTCCATAAGGATCTGAGGGCGGAGCTAAAGATTTGAATGATTCAGTATCAAAGTCAATATTTGTAATTTCATAATTAACTACTATTCCATTTGACCCTTCTGAGCTTGGAGCTGGTTCACTTAATTCAATCCTAAAACTACCAGGTTCGGCTTCTTCGGAACTATCACTTATTGGAATTAGAGAAATATAAGGAAGATCATTATCGACAATGTCAATTTGAACTGGGTCGACTTTTATATTATTAAAATTATTATCTTTGGAAGTAATTTCAAAACTAAGATTACTTGTAGTGATATCCTCAACATTATTATCATCAATTGCTTGTACTTGAATACTTTGCAGTAAATCCCAATTACTGGAGTCAAAAGTAAGTGTTTCGCTCTTTCTATGATCGTTGATGAAAAATTGGTTATCTGAATCGGCAGAAATTTTCACCAATACGTCAGATGATGGTTTCGAACTTAAATTAAAATTTATGAATCCATTTGCTGATTCATAAATACTTTTTTGCTGTAACTCTAAGTTTAGCGAAGGTTGATCATCATCTTCATTTTGGACATTAATTGAATCGATTTTTTCTACGGTATAGTTATTGATTTCGTTGTAAAAATTATCGCTACTTGTAACTAAACTTTTAATTTTTATTTCTTTAGTGCCATCTACTAAATCATCGTCAACAGGATTTATCTTAAATGCTTGAGCATTAGACCAATTTCTAGAATTAAAAGTAAATCCAATTCGAGAGGATTCTGGAGATTTTATTTGTTTTTCTGCATCAAAATTACTTAATAGAATTTCCGATGAATCAGAAGATTCTAAATAAACTGTTACCGGATATCGAGGTTGACTTGTTAGTTTTAAATATTTCGTGACGTCTTCACCATTCTCCTTAAGAGAGATTATTGAAGCATCTGAATCATCAATTAATTCAATACCATTCTGATCACTTGAGAAATTGATTCCTGCAATATCGTCATCCTTAAAAGTTATTTTACTTTCAATAGGGATTTCATATGCGCTTTTATATGTTTCATTTAATTCAATTAAATCAAGTCCTTCTGTTGCATTTGTTAAATCAACTAGAACATTTTGACTAATTTCCCCCTTTATTATTTTTGTTTCATTTTTAGTAGTTACTGTAAAAGTTTTTGGATAAAGTTCCCCTTCAAGAGACTTAATTGTATAAGTTATCTTTGTTTTAGCAGGTAGAGTAATTTCATTTCTATTAGTTTCATCTAAAGATAAATTTACAGAATAAGAGTTCGCTTCTTCTCCTAATTGAAAATCAGAAATTTTTAAAAAAACCGCAGGATCTAAAATTTGATAGGGACTCTTGTGATAACTAGTTACTAATCCAACTACAGATTCTGAAAAAGTTGTATTTTTACCATAGTCTGTCAATAAAAGATCACCTTTTAAATTCGAAGATCTATCTCTATGAATAGTTACTTCTTCACTAACAACAAACTCTGCAATAGTATTTTTTTGCTCTTGATTATTTTCATCTCCTAAATATAAAGTTAGTCCTTTTTCTAATATTTGAGATTCTCTGTCAGTATTTAATATATCTATTTGAAGATTAGTTTTTCCTTCTTTATCAATACTTTGGTTTAGAACTTTAAACTCAATTCCTTGAGATTGTAGTAATTCTAAAGCTAATGTTTCATCCGCTTCTTTTATTTGATCATCTTTAGGGTGGATAGTTAAGGAAGCACTATTTCTATCTTTAGGAACTAATACAGAAAACCCCTTAGTTCTTGAGAAATATTTCCCAGGGATTATTTCACTAACATAATCTTCGCCAATGCCAACCGGCCTGTCCCACAATAACTCTATCTCTGGATTTTTATTACCAAAAGATTGATAATCTAGCTTAATTTCTAAGAATTCCCCCTCTGTTAGCAAAAGTGGATCACTTGTCCATTTTGCATTACTGTCGAATAGCTGATCAATAATTATTGAATTGCCAATTTCAAGTTTTGCTCCACCTGTAACGTTTGTAGAAAATGAGTATTGCCCGGAGCGAGGAACATATAAATAACCTGACCAAGTTTCGTTAAAATCACCCTCTAAATTTCTCCTGCTGAAACTTATTTTTGATTCATCAATATTTGAAAAAATTATTTCTGATGTTTCATCCTTACCCTCAATATTAGTAAATCTTCTTAAACCATGAATTAATTCTGAAAAATCTCCCGGAGTAAAATTTAGATCATTTTTTGATACATCACTTATTAGATTATTAAGATCGATAAAAATAATGCTATTTTCTTTTGCATTTTCTGAAAGAGATATTTTAAATTCACTTTCAGAATTATCGTTCTCATTAATAACAGAAACTTCTGGGGCATAGATTTGAGCAACTGGCAACGAAGAATCATATTGTGAAGTAACTAGATCTTGATCTACAGTAATTGAATCATCATCGATATTTAGAACTGAAATACTTGGAACTATCTCAGAATAAAAAGGATCATTTGTTTCTACTTCAAAATTTATTTGCTGATAATTTTCACCATCAATAATGTAGTCATCTACCCCTTGAAGTTGAAGCTGATGGGTTACGTTCCAATTATTTTCATCAAAAAGTAATTCTATTGGTTCACCTATTGATCCTGCAGGATTTAGAACGCGAATTTCACTACTTGAAAAAGAGCTTTCATCTAATTTAAGTAGAACATCTGAGGTAGGCTTGCTTGTTAATTTAATTCCAAGTGGAACATATTTCCCATCAAATGCATCACTCTCTGTTACGCGAAATTGTGTAGAGACAGTCCAATTATGTGCGGAATCATAACCACTTTTGGTAAAAGATAGAGCCTCAATATTTGCAAAATCGTTATCACTTAATGAAGCAGTAGCCATCGATGATGAACCACCTATGCTATAAGATTCATCTTGTATTAATGTTATTTTTAAATCTTCATCACCTTCAGCATATAAATCATCAATTGGATTAAATAGTACTGAGGTTATAGTCTTTCCTTCTGTAAAGGTTACGCTATAAATATCATCTAAAGAATCAATCCCATTATTATTTACGTCTTTATTAGGTCCAAAGAAATTAAATCCTTCACCTTTTTCAAGTTTATATTTAACGACAATTTCCTTACCAATTGGTACAGGAGAACTAAGACTGATATTAAATCCAAATTGATTTTTTCCATATTCGTCATCGCTTAAAGATTTTACTGATGCTAATGGTAAATCAGGGGCTAATTGACCGCCCTCCCATAAGGATAAAATTAAGTCTGTAGACCAAGAGGAAGGAACAATTGTTTGAACAAAGTTTTTTGTGGAATAATTCGAATCTAAAGTAGCGAGAATTTCGGCCTTGATTTGTGTTATTTCTTCAGCAGAAATATTATTAATTTTTATAGTTTGAGGCTTATCCCATTCATTTTTTTTGAAATCTATTATTTCTGAAGATAGAGAGCCAGAGCTAGAAGTAAGCATAATACTTACATCATCAACAGGTTTACTAGTTAAATGAACATCAAATTCTGCAGTTTGAATCCCATTGATTAAGTCTGCGCGTATTGTGCTGATACCTGTTCTATTTTTTGGTGTAATTACAATTCCTGCTTTGAAATCACCGCTATCATTAATTGTGATAGTGGAGGTATTATTATTTTCTGAAACGTTGTAATATCTATATTTAAAATCCTCACCTAAATCAAAAGGTATTAATTTTATTTTTATATCTTCTGGATCTTCAAATATTTCATCATCAATAGCTGAGATATAAATTTTTGCTTCTGTAGCACCTGCGGGAACATATACTATATCTTCAGCAAAATCGGAATATGGAGATTGTAAAATATCGAGATTTAGTTTAGGAGAATAATAGTCTGAATCTCTGATTGCTGATCCACCGGAAATTTCATACTTGAGCAAAAAAAGTTCCGGAACTTTTTGGCTGAAGTTTACGGTAAAATAGCCAACTTCACCCTCAACAATACTATTGCCAACAATTGGTTTAAAAGATGCAATTACATCATTATCTTCAATTGAAATGGTATAAGTTTCGCTGGAATTTTGTACCCCATAACCACCCGTATCTCTTTCCTTTAATTTAAAATTAAATTCTTCAGTAATTTCTGCATATATATCACTTAAAACATTTACATCCCAGTTTTGGGCTATGTCATCATTAGGAGTCCACTTAAATATACCCTCACCTTGAGATCCAATATCATCATCGCCTATTGTTTGCCCCTTAACTTGTAATTCATAATCAGAACCAATTTGAGTATTTCCAATCTTACGTTGAGCATCTTTAGTTTCTATTGTTGAAAATGGATCTTGATTGGAAGATGCTGTTAAATCAACATAAATTTCATCTGAAGACTTGTTGGAAAACAACGCAAGATGATTTTTATATAATGCATCTTCTTCCTCTTCAGATATAATTTTGCCGAAATTTGCTAAGTCTTGTGAAAGGAACATTGAGGTTGATGGGACAATCTCCTCAACACCATTCTTCTCCCAGTAGAAATGTGTATAAGCTCCCCCTTTATTTTCTTGATAATCTATTTGGGCCCAAACAACATCGCCTTTTTTTAAGGTTAAATTTTTGGACTCAAAATTAGAAACCTTTCCCCATGAATCTTTTGAAAAAAGTTCATTACCCGAAGAATTATTTTCCTTGAGAGTTAATTTAGATCCATCATCTGACTTAAGTCTGAATTTATAATTACCATCCTCAGGAATTCTCAGATAAGTTTCCCATCGAATTCCAAAGTTATCGTAAAGCCCAAGATTATTGTATATATTGTCATCTTCATTAATTCCATCATTATCAAAGAGGGTGAGATCAAAATTCTTAAGCTCACTCCCATCATTTTTAACGTCAATATATTGATAAGCTCCATTTCCAAGACTTAGTTGTGGTTCATCATCAAAAAGCCATACTTGATCAGTTGATGAGCCATATAATTCATAAATATTTTCACCCCCATCTGCTCCCAAAGAGAAAGTTATTGATCTAAGAGGATCCCATTTAGAATCGTTTTTTAATTTAAAGTCTACGTAAACATTTTCAGTTCCCGCTGCGTATATCTTTTGGTCTTCAACGAAAACTTTGCTACCACTATCTCCTGAAACAAGAATCTCATCCAAGTCAACTTTTACATTTCCTCCAAGAGTAAAAGGAATGTCTACTAAAGGTTTTTTATTACCATTATCAACATAGTCAGCTCTAATTTTTTTATCGAATTTTATATGTATTCTTGGATAAGTGGTGGAGCCTTCAGTCCCATTGTTTGCAGAATTAATAGTTGCTTTTATTTCTGCTCCAGCTACTCCCCATTCAGTAATATATGCATGGACTCCAGAACCGTCGCCGCCTTTAATATCATTAAACAGCCCCCCAGGCAATAACTCTAAAAAATCTTCTCCATGACCACCCCCAGCATTATCTGGCTGTCCGTTACTCCAAGGGGATTCATGAAACTTATATGTTATCCGTTCTCCTCTTTCAGGACTTTCTCCACCAAGCCACACCCATGCACCTTCTGATTGACCATACTTATCAGAATCTGTGCCACCTGTCCAAGCTCCTCTACCTTTTTCCCATGTAATTGCACCACCATTATTGGTATGTTGCCAGACAAATTCAATTTCACCGGTACTTGTAAGATTTGCTAGATATCCTTTACTGCCATGAATAATTACATTAGCTGATTCACTTATTGTGTTTTCCCATTTTTGCCCTTGATCAAAAGTTGACCAAGCGTAATAATGACCATTTGCGTACCAAGCAATAAGATTATTTTTGTTTACACCGGCCATTCGCTAACATTTTTCGTCTTCTTTTTGAATGATATAAAAATTTCTTAACTTTGAAAATTAAAAATTTTATATCAGCAAATTAAAATTAAATATTTTCATAAACAAAATTTTGATTGAAATCAAATGTTTAGAAAAATATACTAAACCTATATATATCCAACATATATATAAAAATTTTTTAACGAGCCAAATTAATTAAAATGCTTGATTCTATTAAAGTTCCAAATTATTTAAAAGATATATTTAAGATTTTTGTAGGTATAAAAATCATAAGTTTTTTATTTATTAGCGCAATTGAAAGTTATGAAGAGATAAAGGAATTAAAGGATACCAATGATTGCGTAGAACATATTTCAGAAAAATATATAGAAGATGATATTTATTCTCTTGCAGAGGCAAAAGCAAATGCAATTCATTTCTGTAATGGAGGCGTAAAAGATAGCCTGTCTAAAAAATAATATATTTCAAATAATTTTTTGTAAATAAATTTCTTTATAAAGATTGGTTTAAACAAAATTTAAATCCTGACTTTAAATTTTTCAGTTTAGAGAATTAAAGGCCATTTTCTTCAATATTATCGGCAATACTTCTGAGCAATTCGACTATATCAGAATCATTACAATTAGTATCTTCTTTAAGCAAGATGCACTCATCCCTAATACTGACATTTGTGCTCCACCATATTCCAGAGCTGTTGGTATCATCCCACTCAAATCTTTTGGACATAATTATTAAGTAGTAATCTTTATATCTTCGTTAGTCTTGCTAGATTCCTTTATTTCTTCTTTAGGCTCTTCTGGCCATGCAATATCAAATCTTGCAATTTCCTCAGTGGCAAATCCCTCAGGATGACGCTTACAAATTTTCATTCTTCTAACAAAAATGTGATCAACTCTTTTTTCATTATCAGGAGTAACTATTCTTTCTAATTCAATTATTTCTGTGAAAGGGGTTGATTTAAGTTCGTTTGTTGGTTTTGTCATTTTTATTTTTTTTTATTTCTACGTTAGGGCTTACATACAAGGATTGTGGATCATTCATTTTATTTTATTTGCCGAAAATATTAGTTCCCTAAATATCTTTTAAAAAAAGTGTCTTTAAGGAAAATAAAAATAATGATTTTCATAATTCTAATTTTAGTTCATATTGAATATCTCTTTCTTTTTTAATTTTATTTGAATTAATTTTTTTATTAATAGTTTTCCTTTTTCTTGATCCATGCTTCAAATATATTTTTTTTGATATCTCCCAATAGCCATCTTTTTGAGTTATTTCTTTAAGCATATTCCTAGCTTTTTTAGTTGAATTAGGAATATCAACTATTGGTTTAATGTAATTTAGTTTTGTATATTCTTCCTTATTAAATTTATTTAATAACCATGGTTCATGAATGAAACTTTCGGATATGTCTTTTAATTCTGGCACCCATTTTTTTATAAAATCCCCTTGAGGATCATGATCTTTCCCTTGCTTAATAGGATTATAAATTCTATTAGTATTTATTGATGTAGTACCAGATTGCATTTGACATTGATTCCAATGAATTCCAGGTTCATAGTCTATAAATTTTCTTGCTAATTCTGAACCAGATTCTTGCCAAGGTAGCCATAAATTATAGCTTGCAAAAGACATGAGCATGGCACGTATTCTGAAATTAATCCATCCATTAAAGTTCAATGACCGCATGCAAGCATCTATAAAAGGAAAACCAGTTTTACCAATACTCCATAAATAAAGTAGTTCATTATTATTTGTTCTAATGTCTTGGAAATAAGGATGGAATTCCTTGAACTCTAACTCAGGTTCAGTTTCAAGTTTTTGGATAAAATGACAATGCCAAGTAAGTCTACTTTTTAGCATTCTGGAATTGTTATTTTTATATATATCGGCTCGATAAAAAATTTCTCTAAGTGAAATACATCCCCAACTAATATAGGGCGAAAGTCTTGAGCAACTATCAAATGATTTTTCTGGACTTGAAATATCTTGTGAATAAAAATTTAATTTTTTATTAAAAAAATAATGCATTCTCTCTAAGCCTTTTTTTCGCCCTCCCTCTAATCTTCCTGGACAAGATTCTTGTTTAAAGGAGAAAATTTTATCAGGTGGTATTTCTCCAATATCAAAATTAATAGATTCAATTCTTAATGGAGCTTTAATTAAGTTTTTTTCGTTATTTTTTTGCCACTTTTTGGACCAATTATTCCTATCTAAATTTCCTCTAAAAACTGAAAATTGTAGAAATTCCTTCCACATAATATTTTTTCTTAAAGCCCATTCTCTTACTTTTTGATCTCTTTTATAAGTAAGCCAATCTCCGGTTTCTTGATGGCTATATATTCCCTTGATTTTAAATTTTGAACTAATTTCATCAAAAATATTTATAACATTTCCAGTCCTAATAATTAATGGTTGTCCAATCTCAGTAAGTTCATTTCTTAAATCTATTAGACTTTCTTTGCAAAATCCCCACTGTCTGAAGGAATGAGTATTTTGGCTCCAAATATCTAACTCAATAATGTAAATAGGTAAAATTTTATGATCTTTTTTAGCCTCACAAAGAGCTTCGTTATCAAAAATTCTTAAATCTTTCTTAAACCATAAGATATTTATTTCTTTCATAATTTTTTCTTTCAATCCTAGAAAAATAAGATTAAGTTTGTAGGTAAAAAATATAAAAAATTTTAGAATAAATAAAAATCAAAAAAATGACAATAACAAAAAAACTTTGGGAGGATAATTATGAGATTGCTGTACTAAGTTTAAATACAAAATTTGTTCAAGGTTTAAAGGATGGAAGTCTCCCTAAAAACATATTTCAAGAATATTTAGCTCAAGATTATTTCTTTTTAGAGACTTTTGCTAAGGCATATGGTCTTGCAGTTTCTAAATCAAAAGATAAGTACTCAATAAGGAAGTTGAGTGAACTTTTAATGGGTGTTTCAGAGGAGTTAATACTTCATGAAACTTATGGAAAAGAATGGGATATTGATTTGTCTAATAACTATATAAAAAAAGCTACAAAAAATTATACAGATTTCCTTGATGATACCTCCAAGAGACTTAGCTCCGTTGAAATAATGTTTGCAATGACTCCATGCATGCGACTTTATTCTTGGATAGGAAAAAGTTTGTATAAGGAGGATTTTGACATTAAATATAGAGAATGGATAATTACTTACTCTGATGAGAGTTTTGAAAATTTAGCAAATTCACTCGAAAATCTTATTGAAACTAACAAAGAATCATATGATATTAATAAGGCAAAATATTTATACAGAAAAGCAATGGAATTAGAGTTGGATTTTTTTAATGCATATTCAGACTTCTAATTTTAATTAGAATTTATTTATAGTACTTTCAAAGACGAATTAATAACTCATGTATTCAAAAATCGCACTTTCAATAGGGGGTAGTGACTCCGGGGGTGGAGCAGGTATACAGGCTGATTTGAGAACTTTTATGGCACTTAAAGTACATGGATGTTCTGTTATTACATGTATTACTGCACAAAATAGTTTAGAGGTTACATGCGTTGAACCAGTAAAGAAGAATACTTTATTAAGTCAGTTAGATACTTTATGTGCTGATTTTGGTATTGATGCCTTAAAAACTGGAATGTTATTAAATGAAAGGATAATTAATGATACTGCTTCAAAATTAAACACATATACAATAACCAAAATTATTGACCCGGTAATGGTTACAAGAACTGGTTCTAAATTACTTGAAGATTCTGCGATAAATGCTTATAAAAAACTTTTATTACCAATTGCAGATTTGGTAACTCCAAATATTTATGAAGCAAATCTACTTTCTGGTTTAGAAATAAGAAGTGAAGAAGATATAGAAAATTCCGCAAGAAGTATTATTGATCTTGGAGCTAAATCGGTACTTATAAAAGGTGGCGGTTTAACAGATATGAAAGGAAAGGATTTTTTTCTTGACATAAATGGTAGAAAAGAGTGGCTCTTTAATAATTTTATAAATACAGAAAATACCCATGGTAGCGGCTGTACTTTGAGTGCTGCTATTTGTGGTTACAAGGCTCTAGGTTTTGATTTGATTGATTCCATACAAAAAGCGAAATTATTTGTTGAGAGATCATTAGAAAATTCTTACAAAATAGGATCTGGCCCTGGTCCCTTAGGTCATCATTAATTATTTAAATCAGCGTTGTTAGAACCACCATTTTCTGTAGGGCTTTTTTAAAAATAAGATTTCTTCTGTCTCCCATCCTCCCTCTAACCATTCAAGATGCTCAAGTAATAAAGACTCACTTTCCCTTTTACTTAATTGCCCCATTCTATTAGCAATACCATCGAACCTCACTTTCATCAATTCCTCAATCTTGATGTTATTCATAGGTTAAATAATAAATTTTTTCTACTCTTACTTGTGTAGATTTTCTTGTCAATGATTTAATTTTATATGTTTACTAGCATTTCTTAAATATGTATTAAATACAACTTTTTGCAATAGATAGTAATTAAGACTTATTCACATAGATTTTATTAAAGACTATTTTGTAAAAAAATACTCTAACTATGAATACTGAAGAAACCTCAAAACAAAAAACTATTTTAAATGTAGGCTATTGTGAAACTACCTCTGAATGGCTCAATAGAATCATTACTGAACTGGCAGATGAAAATAAAAATTTCTTAGATTTGTCAGTTATTTGTGGCTGAGTTTTAAGAAATGTATTTTATTTTGATTTACTTTTAAGTCTCTAAATATCGTAAGAAAAAAAATTTAAAGATATTTTTGTGAAGTGAACCCTAAACAACAAAATATAGAAATAATTAAACAATTTAATTTATCTCCTCATCCTGAGGGTGGATGGTTTAGAGAGATAGTAAGGAGTAAGAATTCTTTAGTAAGGCAAGATGGCCAAAGTAGAAACTTTATTACAGGAATTTATTATCTTTTGGAGAGAAATGCAAAAAGTGCTTGGCACAGAGTAAAAAATGCAGATGAAATTTGGATTTATCTAAGGGGCGATCCTCTGAATTTATGGTGCCTAGATAATGATAATAAGTGTATAAGAAATTTAATTTTAGATTCCAATAATCCAGTAGAAATGATCCCATCTGGATATTGGCAAGCTGCAAAAAGTACAGGCGAATTTACTTTAGTGAGTTGTTGCGTTGGCCCGGGATTTGATTTTAAGGATTTTGAATTACTCAGAAATACAAATTATACTTCTAGATTGGATAAAGCAATTAATGATCTTATTTGAGACATTTTTTGTTTATATTTTTGAAATTATCCTCTAGATTTTAAAGCTACTCAATTAATCTATATTTAATGAATCAAAATTCTGTCAAAACAATTGGTATTAATGATGAGCCAAGAAAAGATTCATACTTAGTATATGTAAATCAGGCTGATGGATTAAAAGGCATCCTTAATAGGGATTTTGATGAGTGGTCGAATTTTGATAGTTGGGAAAGTATTTCAGTTCAGCAATGGATTTTTTCTAGAGCTTTGGAGGTTTTCAGAGGTAAAAAAATTGATATTAAATGCGACTGTTGTGAACATAATGATCGTATCCCAAATGATTTTGAGAGTATTAAGAAAGAAAAATGTTTTGGTAAAAAAAGTGCTTACATGATTAATAAAGTTGTAGATGAAATTTTATTAGCTAAGGCAAGAAGAGAAAGTGATGGAACATATTCTGCGTAAGATTCATAAATATTTATGGATTGCAAAATCTTTTACTTACCAGTGAAAATTATCAGAAGAACCAATCGTTAAATTTCTAGTGGAAATCTTATGGAACTTAAAGTGTACCGAATCACTGAACTCCTTTTCATCTGAGTAATTCAAAAGATCCACTGGGTCGATGTTTTCATCGAACCATGCATCATATTCAATATGGTTTGGTTCAGCAAAATAACTCATATCTAATTAATAGCTTTCAAAAAACATATAAACGGTACATGCGATACCAAATTAACATTCTTAATTTTTAGATAATCCATATTTTTAACTTGTTCATAAAGATTAGTTGCTAAAAAGATAGGAGAAATATCTACAAATTAATGTCTCTTGATACAACCATGGTTTCTATCCATCCCCACTTCACAATCAAGGATGGGAAGATGGACCAGTGCATAGCTCTTTTAGAAGAAATTTTGGTACTGACAAAAGCTAATGAACCTGACTGCCTTTTTTTTAATATCACTACATGTGGGTCAGATAAGGCTTATGTAAGAGAGGCATATAAAGATGGTGCCGCCGCTTTATTTCATCTCAAAAATATGGGACATATGATTCCCAAGCTTTTTGAAGTGTCAGATATTACTGTGCAGGTCCAAGGCCCTGCCAATGAGATTGAACCCTTGAAGGAAATACTGCCAGACGCTGATTTCTATGAAGCAATATCTGGATTCTGATTTAGATTGTATCTATTGACAGTAGATCGTTAGGGGCTTTTAGCCCCTTTTTTATTTAGGAATTCAAAATATATTAATCTTACCTTTACTTATATCAAGTAACTTTATTATCAGCTCAAATATTATTTTTATGGCATCAACTTTTTATATTGTTCATCATGAATTTAAAGCAGGAAAAGCTGAAAAATGGTGGGAAACAGCTTATGCGGCAATGTCACCAGGTGGTGGATGGGATGATGCGGTAGCAGCTAATAAAGAAAAAGGATTTTTTAACCATTCTGCAAATGCCGTAACTAAAACTGGTCCTGTATATTGTTTTTGGGAAGTAAAAGAGGGTATTTCACCTGAGGAGTTTCAGGAGTTTATAGACGGTCCCTCTGGTCCAGGTTTCGGACAAGATGCTCTGATGAATATCTGTAAACCAATTGACACATCATTAATGAATGGACAAACACCTTATCCACCAGTTTATTCTTGATTATTGACAGTCTATCTAGAATAAGGAGCAATTAGCTCCTTATATTATGTCTCTTGAAACTACCGTTTTCACATTCAAAATTAGCGTCCCTTTTGAAGAATGGGCTGCTGTTTATGACAGCGAAGAAAATATACAAATGAATAAAGAACGCGGAATTATTTGCTTATACAAAGGTGTAAAGAAAGATGATCCAACAAGTGTAATTCTTATTGAGCAGGGTGAAGAAGGTAAATCAATAGCTATGTTTGAAGATCCTGCAGTGAAACCATTAATTGAGAGTGCAGGTCATATTTACGATTCAACGGTTATATCCAGTTATTTTTAAGTGAAAAGCTTAATTATTCCTGCAATATTATTATTATTTCCTTTTTCTGCTCAAGCTGGTTTTCCAGAAGGTGAGAATGGATATGATCTAAAAAAAATTGAAGAGTCTTTTAGATTACCTTGTGATGAAATTGGAAATGATAATTGTATCGCAAGAGCATTAGGAGTTGGTGCCTGTACCTGGATATTTGGAATAAACAAAGATATAGAACCTGCGGAAGCTTTAAAAATTTCAGATACTGTTTTAATTGCTCTTTTGAAAGGAAATAATCTTGATTTAAAATCAATGCTTGAAAAAGATGGATTAATTAAAACGAATATAAAGAAAGAAGCTACTTATAGAATTAATTTCTGTAAAGATGAAACAAAACAAGCTATTCCAAAGTTAATTAAGAAATTACCAGAGGGTGTTGTATTGGATAAAGAAAGAATAGAAAATTTAACCAGTGTGTTTCCTCTGCAGTATTTAAGTATGTTTGAGAAATTTAGCAAATATAAACAATGAAACGTTTACTATTGACTCCTATATTCAAAAGTTTCAAAAAAAGTGCTTTTCTCTCATCACTTAATCAGAATACTTGTCCTGTTTATGATGCTGAAGAAATAAAAAAACAAGAACAACAAGAAGCTATTAGAAAGTTATACCCATAAAAAAGGGCGATAGCTTCGCCCCAGTCAAAAAGCAGGATAATCCCCATCACCCGGCCTTTTTTAAAATCCTAGCACTACATATAGCGTTTGTAAGTAGTAAAAATTTGCTATTGGTGGAGTTGTTTGTTTCTAATTAATTTGTCATGATAGAAATCCCCATCACTCAGGCTCGCAAGAGTCTTTTTTTTATGTCTAGTTTTGGATCAGATACTCCATTTATGCTTCTTGCAAAACTTAAAGTTAAGGAAGATAAGGTTGCAGAATACTTAGAAATTGCAGATAAGACAGATAAAGCTGTTGAAGCTGACGAACCAGGAATGCTCCATCATACTTTTGATCAAGATCCTGATGATCCTCTTCGTTTCGTATGGTCAGAAGTTTATAAAAATGATGATGCTTTACTAGTTCATTTGGCTAATCCAGCATTAGGTGTTTATCTTGAGGCTCATGCTGTACTAGGAACTGATTTTGCTGTTGAATTTTACGGAACTGTGGGAGATAAAGTTATTGAAGCCATGAACGGAACAGGAGTTCCATATAAGATCTTTAAAACAAAATTAGGATATAGCAGAGTTTAAGGATAAGAGTATTAACTAATTAATTCGACTAAATTATTAATAGGAATCTGAGTGCTAGAGGTAACCATAGACATAGAAGAAGCATTAGTAAAATAGTAATAGCATGGATATTTGGAATGTAATGCTCTTTTAAAATTTGTGTTTTCATAATTTATCTAGCCTTCTTAAGTTTGATTTCTCTTCTGATAAGCAATGCTATAACTACAACACACATGTTCATTAGAAATACGTCTAATGGCATTTAATAAAAAAGTCTCTACTTAATTAATAGCAAGATTTTTGATATACGAATCAAGAAATGATTACTAATATTTATAGGCTTAATAAAACGAATTTAAAAATTAAATTTATGCTTAAATATCTCATAAATTTTAACTATTAAATGGCTTATTCAGAAACAAGAATAGTAATAGGTGGTCTACCCATGTACCTCTTCTTATCTTTATAGCCAATTTTATTAAAGGCAAGTTTGAAATTAAACTGAAGAGACAAAAGATACTGTGATTAAAGAAGAGCCTGTTAAAATTTTTGATCTAAAAAATAACGTAGTTAAAGAGGGAAAAGCAGAAACTTTAAAGGAACTTTCAAATAAGCTGGATAATATTGAACAGAAGGCTGATGAGGTTTATGAAAAGGTAAAGAAGAAAAAAAGGATAATAAGAAAAAAAAAGAACAACTAAATTAAGATCCTATCAAGCATCAATATATCTTGAGCTTGGATGGTATCTCTCTTATCTTCATCTTCGGGATCTTTGTAAGATTCAATCTCAGCTTGAATTTTTCTCTTGTAAACTTGTTTGATATAGTCAATTTCTCTACTCTCTTTATTTAAGATTGAGAACGGTGATCTTTTTAAGTTCATAACTTTCTCCTAATAAATAAGTTTTGATCAGCTCCAGTTCTTATCAGATTCAACAAAGCTATCCAATGTTTGCTGATTCCTGATTTCTTCCTCAAGAAGTTCTTCTTCTGATCTTTCTTCAATCTCAGATTTATGATCTTCTTTTAGGATGTATTTGGTAGACATTTGCTCATGACGACTACAATTATGTTCTAACTATTCAGGCAAGCTATCCGACTAATTAATATGTACGGTTTGAGGAACTCCCTTATACGGATAAAGGATCAACAATTGAATTTGAATATGGTTAAAATAACTGGAAATTTCTATCAGTTTTTTCCCTTTAAAATCATCAGTAAAGGTAGACCTATAATCATAAGACTTCCATCAATTAATAAAAAAGCATTTAGATTCATTTATCTATTTCTTCGGGGTTATCCAAATTAAGAGGTATCCCTCTTTTAAAAGGTTCTTTTTTCATATCATCCATCTCTTTTCTGATTTTGTTGTAGTAGGCCAACTCTTCATGATCAATAGAACCAAGACCATAATTCATCGTCGCTGCGAGATAAATTCTGTGCATACGGTATGAAGATAGTGACATTACTGAATACAAGTTTTATCAAATATATTTGAATTTTGGATAAAATGCTGATCTACGAGATCCATTTATATTGATCAATTCTACAAGGATCCCCTGTCGAATCAAAGAAACAATATTTATACTTTTTTACTATTTACCCTTTTTCTCGTAGCAATATTTTTGGCCATGCCCTCGTCGGGACTTGAACCCGAGACCTCTCCCTTACCAAGGGAAGTAAATACTTTATTAAGGCAAGTATTTGCAGTGGTTTAAAGAGCAAAATATCTTAAATATTACTTAATTAGTGCAAAAATTAGTGCATAATAAGGTTAATTAGTTTGATATATGCATAAAAGAGCAACCAAACAAGAAACTGAATTAAGAGTTGCACATGCTGCTGGATTAGTTGCTGAAGGACAAGCCTATTCATCTATTACTTCCCTTGTTGCCGCAAAATATGGAATCTCAAGACGAAGAGCCAGGCAGATTACTTCTAATGCTTATCTTTTGCTGAAAGATGATATTGAGGAAGGGGACTTAAATCGCCCTGAAATGACAGCAAAATTAGTATGTACTCTAGAAACTGCAATGTTTAGAGCAATGCAAGAAAAACAATATTCAGCTGTTGCAAGTAATGCAAAAGTTCTTATGAAATTAATTGGTTTAGATACAAAAATAAAAAGTTAGAGCGGGTGCTTTGGGAGCACTAGTTCGCAGGTTCGAATCCTGTCGCCCTTTTTTTGTTACCTTACCCAACCATCTTTAGTACATTTTCCATATCCATGATCTAAAGAACTGTATCTAAGATATGTAGGTTTAGGGTTAGCTCTATTTACAGCTTGTATATGCTCTTCTGAACAGAAATATCTCTCTGTTCCATATCTATTAACTTTGATGATGTCTTTACTTATAATTTCTGCTTTTTCATTAGTCTTTATCCAACATCCTTGAGAAAGAATATCGCACTTATGTTTCTCAGCAGGAGGAATACCATTAGTAAACCAATAATAATATCCTTCAGAATCAATTATTCCTGACCACGAACTAGGCGGTCTTTCAGTTGTATAAATCGTATATTTTTCTGCTAATACAGGACTAGAAAATATTAGAAGTGCTAGTAATAAGCGTTTCATATCACTAATAATATTGTTCGTCTTCCATCTTTTTTGCTCTTTTTGTATCATTGAGAGCAACCAAATAACTAGATAAAAACCATACAAATAAAAAGCCAAATATTATTTTCAACCATAAAAACCAGCTAAATATTATTGAAAGAAATGCAACTATAAATAGAAAAATAACAGCA
>QCCH01000012.1 GCA_003281315.1 Prochlorococcus sp. AG-347-K20
TTTTTATTAGCTCAGCAATTTGATTAAGTTGCTCTATTTTTTTTAGAAAATTACTTAGATCTTTATCTGACATTGATCTAGGAAGTAAATTTTTGATCATAAGTAAAAATGTAATAAAGAACCCAGGCAACACCAATAATAAGAATTGCAATCATTATATTTACTGACCAAACTACTTCTATCATGTAATTTTTTTTATATATTTTTAATATATCCAAAATTTAAATTAATTTAACCGTTAATAATTTAAATCTAGACCAATACACTACTACTAATAGGTATATAGAATAGTCATAAAAAGTTTAAAAATTATGGGAGAAGCTAAGAGAAGGGAAGAGTTAGGCTTACCACCTAGAGAAAAGAAAAAGGAAAAACAAATATCGAAAAATCAACTAAACAAAATTTTAAATAAATATCCTTATTTACCTTTCATTTTAGGTTTTTCATTATTAGCAATATTAATTATCGATTTAGTTAATTACTACAAATAGATATATAAAAAGGGGATACTTTTAGCAGAAGAGAAGATTATCTTCGCAATTGCGAAATTATTTTTCCATAATAAAAATAAAACTCATGAAACCGATTAACACCTCATGCGCCTTAATTTTAGGGTTACTAACTTTCTCTTCTATATCTAATGCAAATGCAGGTGGCTGCAGTTCTCATACTGAGAAGAAGGCAGAAATTGAATGCTTGACTGATGATAAAAAATGCATAGAAGCGAAAGAAAAAGAATCACTATACAAAGTTGAGGCCTAAATGTTTGATAATCTTGGAACTGCTCTAGTACAGGCATTAGGCTTCTTTGCTGTTTTTGGCTTTTTTGTATATCAAACTTTATTTGCAGATAGCAAACCCAAAAATTCAAAATCAAATCCTAGAAAAACAAAGATTTCCGACAAAAAAGAATCAATTAAAAAAGAACCTAAAAAAGGCTTATTTAACAGAAAATCTAACCCTGTTGAAGATAATTTAATAGTCCAAAAAAAGGGATTATTTGGGAGAAAAAAAGAAGTTATTAAAGAAGAGATTAAACCAAAGAAAAAAGCTTGGTTTAAATAGGTAAAGGTACTTAAACTCTTTTTTGATATCTTTTATACAAAAACTTTTTTTAGTAACTTTATAATTTAAAGTATGATAATATCCAAAATGAACCATAGAGAAATCACAAAAAAATATAGCGAGTTACTTAACAAGGTTGAGTTTGCTACTGGCCGTAAGGAAGTTGTAGGTCTTTTAAAAAAAGCTGCCAAATTGAAATCTCAGATTGAAATCAATTATTAGATCTTAAAATTAGTTTAATTCTAAATGTAAAAAGTTTTTTTAAATAAGTTTTTACATGAGATAATCTGCATAGATTATTTTTCTTATGAATAAAAAAGGTTATACAACCGAAAGCGGTGGTAGACAAAATGGTTTTGCAATTGAACCAGAAATTAACCCCATATCAGAAGGCGAATCGAAGAAATCCATATTTTTATTTATTGGAATATTATTACCTTTTCTAATAGGCGGTTTTTATTATTTAAGGACTCTGAATATATTCTGATATTTTATAAGCCATTTTTAGCAATATATTCTTCTGAGCTAACTATATCTTGCATTAAGCTCTCTGATGAAGGATTAAATCCATTTTGCTCTAAAAAAGATTTAACCTTTTCAAATTTTTGCTGAATTTTCTTTGTATATGGAGTTGTCATCAAATAATCATCTTTTTCAGTTGAATAGTTCATTTGATTAACGGATTACTTTTACAATTAAATTTTGCAAAATATGCTATTGCTAGTGAAGTTATAAATATTACATAAATAATTTAATAGTAATAAATACTTATAAGTTGTTTGTGTAAGGTCGATATTTGTTGATTTTTTTAAAGAGTACTTATAGTAACTAGTTCCATTAAATCTCTGGACTGCAGATATTTTTGAAATACTTCAGAATAAAATGCTTTTTTAGCAGCAAATTTTGATTCGAATTCAATTACTAATCCAAGCTGCCCTCCATCCCATTCATTTGAGGTTGATTCTTGTATTAAATCTCTTTTTACTATTACTCCTCCCACAGATTTAATCCAAGGCAATACTGTCCTTATATATTCCAGAAATAAATCAGCATTTGGAATTGAAATTTTCTTAAGCCAATAGCTCTTTGTCATGAAATCAACATATTCTGGGTAGAATATAGCACATGGAGGTAAGTATTTATCCTTAGCTATATACTCCCGTGTTTATTAAATGGAAACCGAAAATGATTTATTAAATTTACTTCTTAAATCTCCAAATTCAGAGAGTATACGTAATATTGCTGAACAACTTGAAATTGATCATAATTTTTCCTTTAGCAAAGATAGAAATGATTTGCAGGGTGTTTGGGAGCTTTGGTGGAGTAGTTCTAATAGTCCTTTTTTAAAATATTCGCCTTTTATTGATAACCTTCAAATTCTTGATCCCTTAAATTTAAATGGTCTTAATTTACTTAAACCTAGATGAATAAAATCAATTATTGGTACTGGGATTTTAATAAGACTTAATTACATAAATTAAAAAAAATTGGGGTCAAATTTACACATGCAGGTGTTTTTGGTCCTAAATTTGGGAAAAAAATATAAAGGCTATGAAAGAAATAAATAATGAACAATTAGTGTGGTTAGAGATAACTTATTTAAGCAATAAGCTTAGAATCTGTAGAGGTGATAAAAGAACTTTATTTGTTTTAAGAAAAATAAATTCACCGACTTTATTCAAGAATTTCAAGGAATTTATTAAAATCTATTAAAAATAGAAATTAATTCTTTATCCAAATAGACTTTAATACGAAATAAATTGGAAAATATTTAAAAGATTCTTTAGGTATTTCATAGCTTAAGAATTTTAGTGCTTCTTCTAACCAGTAACCAATATCAAATCCTAAAAGAATTTTTTCTACAACAAACCAAAATTCTTTATCAAAGATAATTCTGAAGTTTAAGTAAATATATTCCCAATGTAAGGTATTCCAATATTGGGTTAAAAATGAGGATAAAATAAGCCAAATTGATATAAATAGAAAACTTTTAAGAAATTTATAAAATTTTTTCATATACCAGCAACTGTCTTAATGAATTTCAAATATTCCTTATTATTATTTGGATGAAATTTTATTTCTATGAAATATATCCAAAAAGATATAAAAATGTTGAAAAATAGTAAATTTTCGTGGCGTTAATAATCTATTCTTCTTTCTTTAGATTCTGTGCCTTTAGATTTTTATTCTTAAGAAAAAATCCTAAAAACAGAAAAGCAAAATATATTAGTAAACTCATGCCAAAAATTAAAACTATCTTTGAAATATCCATAAATGTTTTTTTAATATAAATTAAAGCATTTTTTGCAAAGTTTTATCTATGGTAATGATTTTTCATTTATCACGAATACGAGCTTCAATTATTAAGCTAATAATATTATCTAAATCATATGCAAGTAGCTTTTGCCTGGAGCCTTTGTCTATCAGTTGGAGTTGTTTTATTATCAATTATTCCATTAACTATAGGGAGAATTAAAGCGGGATATTCTGTTGAAAATATGTCTGCTCCAAGGGCTTTATTCGATGAATTACCTTCTTTTGGTAAAAGAGCAGTTTGGTGTCATCAAAATTGTTGGGAAAGTATTTCTCTGCATGCACCCGCATGTCTTCTTTGTTTGATTACTTTAACTGACTCTAATATCGCAATAATTTCAGCATTGATTCATCCAGTTTTTCGTTTTTTATATATTTGTGCATATGTATTTAATATTCCAACTGCTAGAGGTTTAATGTGGGCCTCAGGAATTTTTACAACACTTTTGCTTTACAAAGAAGGCTTAATACAATTGATATAAACTATTTAAACAATAAACTTTTCTAAATCTTTTAATTGATATTCATTGATTAGTTCCACTTTATTTGATTTTGCTAGTTGATGAGCAGACTTCGTAAAGCCAGATTTTGAGACTATTATTGCATGTGTACCTTTCCAAAATAATTTACCAGCTGAAATCTCCTGAACTGCTTTATTTCCTATAGCTTTTTCATGATCTTTGCATTGAATACATATTCTCAAATCATTTATTGACGCAATTAAGTCAACCCCTTGATCTCCTGTATTAGGGGTTTCTTTTACTTCCCAGCCATTTTGTTTGAGAATTCCCATACAATGATTTTCAAATCTAATACCTTTTTTGTAGTTTTCCTTGTTTTTACTTGAGTAGTTTTTTTCTATTAGGATTAAGCATGATTTCTCTATTTGACTTGCTATGAATACAAACCAATCTTCAGCTTCGAGCTTTCTAATAGATCCAATTATCTCATCATCAATAGTAGGATTTTCATTACAATATGATCTCCACTTTTCAAAAAATAATTCCATACTGCCAAATTTTTTTAAAATTACTCTCTCCCAGAAATATGGTATACCCTCTTTAAATCGCTTGGATCCATTTAATATATTTTTCTCAATAGCTTTTTCATCAAGAGGTGGATTGCCAATCCATTTTTTATAATCCTCGTTACCGTAGGCATCTATTTCCCTTAATCTGATCCTCTCCTCTAACAAATTGTATTTGTTTTCTTCTATTAAATTATTAATTGTTTGAATAAAGAAATTGGAATTTAAGGCATTATTTAATTTAAACTTTTTCTTTTTAATTCGATAATCTCTTGCAATTATAAAAATTAAAAAATTGATAAAAATAATTAAAATAAAAAAAATTTTCATCTAAGGTTTAATTTCCGATCTAAAAAGTTTTTGTTTTTCTAATAACAAAATTATTTTTTGTTATTACTGAAGATTCATTTACTTCAAACCCATTAATTGCTGATATTTCTCCTTTTATCCCTTCTAATGTTAATTGCTCGATAATGCCATTTATTACTTCATCCTCGACCAATTTTCTATCAATTCTTTCAGGTGTAATATCTGTAAGCCATTTTGAGGTCTTTTTTTTTACAACCTCTGTAGGGTTAGTTATTTTTAAGTAGATAGCCATTTTTTAAGTCATTCAGTTGAATTATAAGCATTAAATCTTCTTAACTTTTATTATTGTCATTACTTTCCCACTCAAGAAATTGAAAAACAAAAATTGTAAAGATAGAGAAAAATACTATGAACAACCCTAACCAACCTATAAATTTGTGCTCTGTAAAAAGATTTGTAAGCATTGATTTTTCTTGATATCTTGATTCCATTTCATATTGATAAGAATCAATATCTTGAAATATATTCATAATTAATAATTTAATAAATCATTCCATTAGCGGATAATAATTTCAACCGTTTAACTTAATAAAGGCTTCCGATAGGAAATCTGGCCTTTTTCTTATTATAGAAAAATTCAGTCTATTTATTAAGACTAAATTTACTTCAGCAATCGTTAAGATTTCATTTTTCTTGTTAAGAAATTTCGAAATTACATTAATCCTAGGACTTTTATCAATGTTGAATTCACTCTCGATTATTATTTTTTCACCAAGGAATAAAGGAGATTTATATTTTATTGAAGTATTGATTAAAGGTAAATCTAAGCCATTTTTAGTTAGTTCGAAATAACTTATGCCTACTTCTGAAAGTGCATTTATTCGGCTTTCTTCAAGCCAATTAAAATATTTACCGTGCCACATTACGCCTGCATGATCTGCATGTTGAGGTAAAACAATTTTTTCTATTTTCCAAACTGGTTTTGAGCTCATCTCTTATTTAAAAATATTTTTATTCAATGAAAAAACTTATTTTGATATTGTAGATTAATTTTGTTTATTAACATAAGAATCATCAAAACTATATTTATAAAGTTATGTTTAATCGTAAAAATAGAAGTAGAAAAATGAAAAAGATTTTTCAATGGGAAGAATATTTAAATTGGAAAAATATGTCAAGGGAACAGAAATTAAATTTCAAGAGGGCGTGCTTATTCCCCTTTCTCGTCTATATGGTTTATGTTTTTCTTAATCAGTACTCCTTGGCAATTCTTTTGTTACTAGGACTTTATTTTTTGATTAGATTTAAAAATAGAAATAAATTGGGAAGATGAATTTTTTTTGATTTTTATTTATATAGATTTGTTTTAAAATTATCTAGTTTTTCTAAATAACTCTATTGGCATATAACAATAGTATTAGATAAATTTTATTTATGAAAAGAATTGTTTTGTTTTTATGTGTATTAGTTTTTTCAATATTTTCTAATACGAATAATTTATTAGCAAAAGAAATTGAAAATAACATTAAAGATAATATTTCTAATGAAATTGAAGAAATTAAGCCTGATAATAAAAAAACTAATATTTCTAATTCTTCGGTAGAAGATATATTTGGTGATGAACAAACTTTTCCATTCGTTGCAGGTTTAGGGAAAAATGCAGCCCATTGATTTTAAGGTTCTTGATAATGTAGAAAAGATTTTTTAATACAAATGAAAGGTCTAAGGGTCCTAGAACTTTCTGAAGCACTTAATGTTGATAGCCCTGATTTATTAGCTGTTTGTGCAATTCTAAAAATAAAAGCCACATCTAGATTAAGCATGCTTTCATTTGAAGAATGTAAAAAGATAACTAATTACTATGAAAATAAAAATTAGAATTTTATTTATAAATTATTTTATTTTTTTATGTCTTTAATCATTGATACTAAAGTTGAATGAATTTCTTCTTCAGATATTTCATTTTTAAAATTGATAATTGCTGATTGGCCATCATAATTGATTTTTATATAACTATTATTAATTTCTTCCATATAAGCATTCTCAAATCTTGATATCTTCCCATAATGAATAAGATATTTGTGTACTGAATCTATGTGATCATTGTTCATGTGATCACAAACTCTCTTACTTGTTTCTTTACTAATAATTTTCATTTAAAAAATAAATTTGTTTTAAGCTAGTCTATTTTTTTCATTATCCAAAGTTTTAATCATTTTAATTATTAAATTTTTAACTTCATTTTTATCAACAGCTCTAACCAAGTCATTTCTCAAATTTGATGCTCCTTTAAAGTCTTTGCATGTCCATGAGATATGTTTCCTTGCAATTAGCAATCCGTGATCTCCTTTTTCTTTTATTAATTCATCAAGATGCTCAATAATTAAATACAGTTTTTCTTCTGTGTTTGGTTCTTTAAAATTTTTATTTTCTCTAAGGACATAATCTATTTCTCCTATTTTCCATGGGGATCCTAAAATTCCTCGTCCAATCATTACGCCATCAGCATTTGTTTTTTTTAAACAATTAAGAGCGTCATCTGGATTTTTGATATCTCCATTAGCAATTACTGGAATTTCCAACAAATTTTTAAGTCTCCCGATCATTTCCCAATCTGACTTTCCTGAAAAACCCTGTTTTCTAGTTCTTCCATGAAGTGTGATCATCGTTGCTCCCGCATCTTGAAGTTTAAATAAGAAATCCTCTATATTTTCTTCCTTACTATCCCATCCGAGTCGTGTTTTTACTGTTACTGGAATCTTAACAGCTTTTACAACATTTTTGACTAATTCTATAGCAAGTTTTCGGTCTTTAATTAAGGCACTGCCTCCACCTTTCTTTGCAATTTTTTTTACTGGACATCCCATATTTATATCAATTAAGAAAGCTCCAGAGTCCTCAGCTTGTTTCGCAGCTTCAGAAACAGCATATGGCCTATTATCAAATATTTGTACTCCAATTGGACCTTCTTCTAAATCTATTTGATTGATTTTTTGTGTGCCATATCCTTTTTTAAGGCTTGTGGCATTTATCATTTCTGTAAAAAGTAAAGAGTTTGGAGCCCATTTACGTACAAGTCTTCTAAAAATGTTATCTGTAACTCCTGCCAATGGCGATAGCATTACCTTACTCGTAATTATCCTGTTAACTCCCCTTCCTTTTAGCATTATATTTGAAGACATATAATTTTAAATTTATTTAATCTTTATTTATTATAAATTCAGATATGGAGCTGATTTTATGTTTTCTATTTATTTCTTAATTTATAATAAGTGCTTTTACTTAAATAGGCCTATTTGATTACTTTTTTTGCTAGTTTATATTGAGTTGAAATTTAAAAAGGAAATTTTTTCTTGTTTATATTATTATCTATTTTTCTTCCAATAATTATTTTTATTGCACCAATAAATGTAAATGCTATGCAAGGTAATTTAGATTTATCAAGTGCTCAAACTTCTGTAGGTAAAAGATTTGCTAAAGTTTTTTGTGATGCTAAGAGGGAAGGTTTAGATTCTGATTTTGCTAGTGAATATGCTTTGAATAATACATATTTGAAATTTGTAGCATTTCCAGATGATGACGAATATTTGGCTGACTTATGGAATTTCACCCATAATAATATATTAGATAATTGTGGTGAATTTGTAGATATAAATGATATAAAAGACCTAGAGATTTTTTTTAAAGAAGAAGGTTTAATTGCATCAAATAGGGAACTCTATTTGCCAACTTTTGAGAATAATTAGATTAAATTTTTAGCATGTACTAAAATACAAATAGAATATGAAATTTTATGGAACTATTAGGTTTAAATTCACCTGAAATATTCATAATATTAGTAATTTTGCTTTCAATTTTAGGTCCAAAAAGAGTTGAAAAAGGTTTCTTATTATTCAAGAAACTATTAAAGTTCCTCTTAAGTAAAGATGAAGATCAAAGCTCAGCAAATTCAAAAGTAAAATCAGAGGCACCAGAAGAAAGTGAAGTTAAAGAAGAAAGAATAGAGTCTGAAATAAAATCAGAGGAACCAAAAGAAAGTGAAGTTAAAGAAGAAAGAATAGAGTCAGAAATAAAATCAGAGGAACCAAAAGAAAGTGAAGTTAAAGTAGAGACAATAGAGTCAGAAATAAAATCAGAGGAACCAAAAGAAAGTGAAGTTAAAGTAGAGACAATAGAGTCAGAAATAAAATCAGAGGAACCAAAAGAAAGTGAAGTTAAAGTAGAGACAATAGAGTCAGAAATAAAATCAGAGGAACCAAAAGAAAGTGAAGTTAAAGTAGAGACAATAGAGCCAGAGGTAAAATCAATTAAACCTAAAAAAAGAACTGTTAAAGATGAAATTATAGATGTAGAAGTTGATTCTGATAATAAATGAAATTTAAAATTAATTAAAGAATACTAGACAAGCTTGGCTTACAAAAAAAGGAAATTCTAAAATAATTTGCTTATTTTTTAATTAAATAAAAAAGTCTTTATTTTTAATATTTTCATTTGAATTATAAGAAGGTTGTTATGAATCTAAAGCTACTTCTATAGCTGCTATTAAGTTTTCGTCAAACGGTTTAACACCTGGCTTGAATCTTGCAATTACTTTACTATCTTTCCCTATTAGAAACTTCTCGAAATTCCATTCAACATCTCCTTCAGGTTCAACTTTATTAAGGGTTGTGTATGGTTCTGTGGTGTTGCCTTTTGCATGAACTTTTTCATAGATTTCAAACTTAACTCCATATTTTGTTATGCAAAAATCTTTAATTTCTGAAAGAGAGTCGGGTTCTTGTTTTCCGAAATCATTACAAGGGAATGCAAGTATTCTTAGGCCTTTGCTTGAATATAAATCATGTAGCTTTTGAAGATCCTCATACTGAGCAGTATTTCCGCAATAACTAGCTACATTAACAACTAAAATTACTTCTCCAGAATATTCACCTAGTTTTATGGATGATCCGTCTGCGGAAATAACAGTAGTATTTTGTACGTCAACTTGCATGTCTAAAAAAAATCACCCTTTGAAGATAGCATTGTATAGACTTTATTGTGTTTAATTTATATGGTAGTTTTAGTTATTTCTTCATAAGTTTTAATTTTTCATTTGTTTAACCCTTTATAATTAATATTATTAATTAATTTAAATTTGGACCCTTTAGACCCACTTACTGAAATTATTAATTCCGGTCAAGGTTTTTCACCTGCAATTGCTTTAGAAAGAATTATTTGGGCAATAATTGGAATCTTTTTTTTAGGAGCTATTTCAAGATCAATAACTAATAGCATGCGAAGTCAAAATTGGTTTGGTAGAAATTTTTTATTTAGTTATTCTCAAGAAAAAAAAATTACAGATGACACCTCCTCAGAACCTTCTGGTGATGACGAATAAGTTTTATATATATGAAAGAATCAATTTTTTCTAAAAAGAGAATTTTATTGCTTGGCAGCGGCGAGCTTGGAAAAGAATTAGTAATAGAATCCAAAAGATTAGGACTAGAAGTTATTGCAATTGATCGATATGAAAAAGCACCTGCAATGCAAGTTGCTGATTATTCAAGAGTAATTGATATGGGAGATAAAAATATTTTAAAAAATGTTATAAAAGAATTTAAGCCTGACTATGTTGTCCCAGAAATAGAGGCACTTTCAATTGAAGCCCTAAAAGAACTTGAGGACGAGGGATTCAATATTGTTCCCAACGCCAGAACTGTAGAAATTACAATGAATAGAGATAAAATTAGAGATTTAGCTTCTAGAGATTTAAAAATAAAAACTGCAAAGTTTGATTATATTTTTGAATTTGATGATTTAGAAAAAAAAGCAGATGAAATTGGATTCCCACTTTTACTTAAGCCTTTAATGAGCTCTTCAGGAAAGGGACAGAGTTTGGTTGAAACAAAAAATGATTTACAAAATGCTTGGAAACAGGCACAGGCAAATTCAAGAGGAAAGGTTAAAGGTGTAATTATTGAAGAATTTATTAATTTTGATTTTGAGTTTACTCTTTTAACTGTAAGAAAAGAAAATGGCGAAAATATTTTTTGTTTACCAATTGGACATCTTCAATCTAATGGAGACTATCAATGTAGTTGGCAACCTATAGAGATCAAGGAGTCCTTAATTATTGAAGCTAAGAGAATGACAAGTAGAATATTAAATAACCTTAATGGTGCAGGATTATACGGAGTAGAGTTTTTTATAAAAGGAAGTGAGGTTATATTTTCAGAATTATCTCCAAGACCCCACGACACTGGTATGGTTACATTAGTTAGTCAAAATATTAATGAATTTGAATTACATTTAAGGGCTTTTTTAAATTTACCAATACCGCATATAGATCTAATAGAACCCTCTGCCACCAGAGTTATACTTTCTAGTGAAGATTATATAAATCCTATTTATGAGGGTCTTCATCAGGCATTAGAATTTGAAAAGACTAAAGTATTATTATTTGGTAAACCAGTTTCTAGAAAAGGCAGAAGAATGGGTGTTGTTCTCTCATCTAATTCTGACATTAATTTGGCTAGAAAAAATGCAGATGAAGCTGCTCGTAAAATAAAAGTCATAGCAAAATATTAAATAAAAATAACGAAAAAATTACTTATTTCCTTTGTTTTTGTTTTCTATACCTTTGGGTATTATTTGATTATCTACTATCTCTCTTAATGATAGAAAATTATAAAGGTTGGGATATAACTTTAAATTGGGATAATAAAGATTATCTCAAGATGGATACTATTAAAAGTAATTTTATTAATCAAAAGCAAAAATGGATTGGTGTTCACTTAAATGGTGAAAAAATCTATGGATCTTCTCTAAAAGAAATTAGGCATATTATTGATTATCCTAGTTTGCATGCAAAATAGGTTAAAAGATTTTTTTAATTATTCTGATTATTTTCATTATCCTCAATAAGTTCATTAGCAAGTTTTCTTAAATCTCCCTTAATCGAGACCCATGTAAAGGCGATTATAAAAATTGAAGCAGATATTGCAACAGTGATTTTTTCGATAGGAGACATTCCAAGTGCAATAGCAAACATTTCAAACCAAATACTAATTTTTCATTATATTGAATTTTTTTAAATAGTTAGAATCTTTTTTTTTTTTTGAAATGATATTTAATTAATCAAAATATTAATAAATAAAATTTAAATTACTTATTTTATTCTGTAAAATTAAATTATGGAAAAAAAAAAGTGCCCCCAATGTAAAAATTTAATTTTAAAAACTTCCCCAACATGTTTATATTGTGGTAGACCTAATAAATTTATAACTAAGGAATACGTAAATAAAAAGTGGAATAAAGATAATAATAAAAATGTATTTGATTATATTTTTATTTATAAATATATTGTATTTATTTTATTATTAATATTTACAATCGTTATTATTAAATCTAGTTAAATATCATCAAAAAATTACTTTATTATTGCATCTAAAACTTCTTTAGTATTTTTTGATAGTTTATTCTTTTTAATCTGCTTTATTGTTTCTATAATATTACTTTTGTAAGGTTCTGAATAATAATTATATCTACTAAATACTTTCACAAATCGGGAAATTACTATTGGATTTAATTTATCAAATTCAATTATCTTTTTTGCAATATATTTATAACCAGAACCATTAATTGCATGAAAAGTACTATTTCTTGTAACGAATGTATTTAATATAGCTCTTAAAGTGTTTGGTGATTTTGAATCAAAAAACTTATTTTCAAATAATTTTTCTATACCGCAAGTTTTATCATCACTTTCTATAGCTGCATTGAATGAAAACCAACTATCCAAAACGACACTATTATTTTTCCATTTATTGAAGAATATATTTGAAATTATTTTTCTTTCAGGACAATTAATTCTACTGAAAGAATTCATTGCAGCTTTTGCTAGCGTCATCGAATTACTATCGACATAATTAATTATTTTGCGTTTAATTTCCCTATCATCACTGCTTAAGAGTAGTTTCCAAATAGTTTCGATTAGTTTTCTTTCATTCTTACCTTCTGGCCAAACTTTATCTAGATTGTTCTCAATTTCTTTGAGCTTAAAATGTAATTCTTCATTTAATTTGGTACCGAATAAATGATTTAATTCGTCAATAGTTTTATATATTTTTAAAGGGTCTATATTTTTTATCTCAGATTCAATTTCAGCAAATGTCGGAATACTTAGTAATTCTGATAAAAGGGATAAATTAATATCTTTATTTTTTATAAATGATATTAAGGTGCTTATTAATTTATTTTCGATTTTATGATCTGGTTTTTCATCTAATCTGCATAAAATAATTTTTTTATAAAATATTTTTACAGTATTAGATAGTGTAAAAAAATCTTTTTCATATTTTAAGATTAAAAATTTTTCATCCAAGGTAGTGTCTGATTCCCACTCAACAGGTGAAGAGAATTCTCGAAAATAAGTTACTAAAGGAATTTTGATGTAAGATCTTACATTCCTAAAAATGAATTCTTGTTTTTTTGTTTTTAAAACAACTGTTTTTTCTATCGTTTTATTATCACTGCAAAATATAGCCAGATTTATAGGAATTATTAGAGGTAAATTATTATATGGGTTCTTCTTTATTGGATTACTTTGTGAGGCTTCAATTGTAAGTTTTTCAACTGTTTGATCCCAGATTCTTTTGAATTTAATTTTTGGGGTCCCATTTTGCTTGTACCAGATTTTAAACTTTTCAGGATCGATTCCCTTATTGTGCTCTAAAATTTTATCGACAAATTGGTCTATTGTTGCTGCCTTTCCATCATATGTTGAGATGTAATTACTAAATCCTTTATAGAAATTTTCATCTTTTACAAGCTTATTAAGCATTCTAATTATTTCTGCTCCTTTCTCGTAAATCGTGGTCGTATAGAAATTGTCTATTTCTTGATATTTTTCAGGCATTACAGGATGTGATGTTGGACCAGAATCCTCTCTAAATTGATTTTTTCTAAGAAATTTCGCATCATCAAGTCTCTTGATTTCACTATTATGAACGTCTGCAGTGAATTGTTGATCTCTGAATACTGTTAAACCCTCTTTTAGAGATAGTTGAAACCAATCCCTACAAGTGACTCTATTCCCCGTCCAATTATGGAAGTATTCATGGGCGATCACACCCTCTATTCTTTCTAATTCTTCATCAGTTGTTGTTTCAGAATTAGCTAGTATTAATTTTGAGTTGAAAATATTGAGACTTTTATTTTCCATTGCTCCCATATTAAAGTGCCTGACTGCAACAATATTGAACAATGACAAATCGTATTCAAGGTTATATTTATCCTCGTCCCACTTCATAGATTTCTGTAAGGAACTTATTGCATGTTGAACATATTTTTCATCACCATACTCAACATAAATATTTATTTTTACTTTTTTATTCGATTTTGTTATGAAATTGTCTTTTACACAATTAAGTTTCCCCGCTACCAATGCAAATAGATATGAGGGTTTCGGATATGGGTCTTCCCAAATTATTTCATGTCGATTATTTGCAAGATTATTTTCTTTTACGACGTTACCATTTGAAAGTAATACAGGATAATCATTCTTGTCTGCCTCAATTCTCACGGTGTATTTGCTTAGAATATCAGGCCTATCAGAGTGAAAACTTATTCTTCTAAATCCCTCCGCCTCACATTGCGTAGTTATAATTCCATTGCTCTCATACATTCCTAAAAGGGATGTATTTTCCTTCGGTTTAATTATTCCTTCTATTTTTAATAAAAAATTATCTTTGTATATATTTTCAATTTTTAATTTATTTTTTTGCTGTTTGTAGTATTCATTCCCCAGTAGTGAGTCATCTATAAATATTTTTTTTATTAATATATCCGTACCATCAAGAATTAGATTTCTGGTATTCTTATTTTTTTTTACCAATTTTAGTTTAGTCGTAATATTTACAGCATTTTTCTTAATTACGAAGTCCAAAAAGATTTCTGGAATTTCATAATCAAAAACTTTGTAATCTTCAAGTTTTACATATCTTGAAATATTATTTTGGTTTTTTGGATTGTTCATCTTTACAAAGAAGTTCAGAAGTTAAAAAATCTAGAATACTTATTTTGAAATTATATGTTTGGCTTATTATCTTCTGTTTCACAAAAATGTGTTTTAATCTCCCCAGAAGGTAGTAGTTCGTACAAAGAAGGATTATTAATATCAGGCGATCTGTCCTTATTAAATTGATACCTCCAGTCCCATTTTTTATCTGTAAAGGAAATATAATCTTTTCTTAGAGAATATGGAAGCATAAGCTTTTTTTTATTCCAATTAATATTTATAAATGCTCCTGGCTTTAACTCAGATATCTTTTCTACTATGGAAAAGTCACCATTAATATTATTTCTCATCACAAGATTAAGCTTTGAATTATCACATACATAGCTACTATTTAAAGCTAATAAAAGTATTGAGGTAATAAAAAATGAATGAATTTTTTTGAGCTCCTTTTAAAGTTGATTTACTTTCAAGCTAAATAACTTAATTAAAGATCTTTTTGGATCGATTTAAATCATAATAGATTGCATACTCTTTAGATCTACAAGATTACAATTTAATGCCTCTTCGTAATCCTGAACTGAAATAAAATTATTTAAAAAACCTGAATATTTTACATCTCCGCCTATGGTGCTTGAAAGTATATATTTTGGATTGAATTTGTTAATCAATTTAGGGATTACATCAGCACCTTTTACAAAAGAACCAACTAGGGGTAATTCTAAATTTTTTGTAGGAGTAATGACTGCATCAAGACTTTGCTTTTTTAAATTTTCATCAAGATATCCATGGGGTTCTATATAAAACCCATTATCTTGAGGGTCTTTAACAATATATCCGTTTTCTATTTGTGGCACTGGAGCCCCAGCAGTTGCTTCAAAACTTAAATTAAAAAGATTTGTCTTTTCAGTGGGCTTAAGCATTTTAATTGAACTAAAACCAATTTTTTTTAATGTTTCAACAGCACTTTTAGGGCAAATTATAGGAATATCCTTTCTGAACATTTCTAATGTTGGAACATGACAGTGGTCCGGTAATCCTTGGGTTAACAAAACAATATCTATTTTTTTATCTATTGAAATTTCTTCTTCTAATGATCCTTTAAAAAACCACTCACCTGGAGGGAATATTAAATCTCCCTTGAGCCAAGGATCAATAATTAAATTGGTTTTTTTAAATTTTATAAACCATCCATTTGAACCAAGGTAGGTCGCTTCAAAAGTCATTATAAATTAATTGTTTTATTAGACTATAAGGTAATTTTGGCTTTATCGAGAAATTACTAATTTAGATTAGTTTGCTTCATTTAAGATTTGAAATGACTTTCTTTTTAGATTAAATATTAAAACTTGATTATCTTTATAACTAATCTCGAATTTTTCTTTTTCTAGCATTTGTATTGGAATTAGAGCTAATCCTCCTGTTCCTGAAAATATGATTGGCATTGTGCTATTTGTAGTCCCATTCATTTTTTGTAAGTCAATAGCTTGAGAAACTATTTTTCTGGCTTTATCAAATCCGTAGTCTTCTATTAATTCAGGCCATAAAAAGTTAACTAATTCATATTTCGAAAACTCAATTTGTACTTTTTTCATTAAAAAAAAATAGATATATAGTGATTAATTAATTACCATATTTACTTAATTACTATTTTTAAACCTATCCATGACTAGTTGCAACATATCCACTACATCACCATCAGTTAAATTTAAATCCTTCTTTAAATCATTGCAAGTTAAATTCATTTCAAGTGCTGCTTCAGCCATATGATTAACTTTTTGGTTGTCACCGCCCAATGAAATAAAGGGATTGAAGTTTTCTATCATTTAATACTTGTTGTTACCACCTAGTTCTAGCTAATAAATAATTAATTATCATTTATTGATACAGAAGCTTATAAATATGTTATTTAATATTTAGAAAATTTTTATTTTTAAACTAGAGATGTTGATGTACCTTTTGATATCAATGCGAATCTTCTGGCGCTGACTAGTAAAGGAAATAACAAATTTGTTCGTTTATTTGATTTAAACACTTTAGAAAGTAACAAAAGTAAACTACTGGAGGGGTTATTTATCTTTTTGCATATAGTATTAATTGCATCTGCTCCATGAAAGATATCTTCGTTTTTCAGGAGAATAGCTCCTTTATCTAAGTCATAACCTTTATCTAAGAGGGATTTAATTAGAGTTAAATTTTTACGACCATCAATAATTTTAATATTAGTTATCTTGCTTTTAATTTCTAGGAGTTCAGCAAAATGATTGCAGAATGGGCATTCCCCGTCATAAATAAATGTGTAGTTGGAAGTCATTAGAGAAAAGCAGTTTTAATAGTATTAAGGTATGCCAACAAAATAGTAATGCATCGATAATAAAACAAAAAATAAAAATTTTGTGGATTTATAAAAAAGAGATAGCTAAAAGATTCTCCTAATTACGAAGAAATGTCTCAATATAGGTATATTTTTCATAAAAATCTGTATGCTAACTCGGAGATATTATGTTTTAAAATCATGAATTTATTAGCTTCTTTTGCTTTAGGTGGTTTCAATCCATGGGCAGCAGGCTTTGGAATTGGTTCTTTAGTCCTTTTTGGTCTTGTTGGTCTTGTGGCGGGTCCAAACCTAAAGAATTTTGACCCTGATGCATAAATCATCATATTTAATATAAATTTTAAAAGACTCATTTGAGTCTTTTTTTATGCGGTTTTTTAAATTTATTTTTAGAATAAATCTAAACTATTTTCCACATAAAGAAATGTTGTTAAATCCTTTTTATCCATTTATTTTTTTTAAAATCTCTTCTCTTAAAGCTACTATCGTTTTTTTATCAATACTTTTAATCAAATCAAATTTGCTTAGATTAAAAGGGGGACTAATAGGAGGTCTTTTTGCCTTGATACTCATATCGGGGATTTTTGCTTCTAGTACCATAGCTTTAGGATCATTAGTTTATGCTTATCGATTAAAGAAGAAATTTAAATCTGATGATAATAAAATGCAGGATTTAGAAACTGTTAATGTTTAAGATTTTTTGTAAATCAAATTCAGTTGGATAACCTAAAATGGAGTTCCAGGTACAAAATGCAAGACTAAAAAACCAAAACCGGCAGCAAAAACTATTGATACTGCGATGATTAAAAGGCCTGATGCCATACCCCCTTCGTTAAACGCCATTTAGTTAGTTATTTTAAATCCATAATAGAACATATTTGTTCCCAGGTAATAGTTCTAATTACTCATATATCATCCAAATTTATTATTAATGGTGAATAAAAGTAAAAAGATGGAAGTTAATGAGATGATAAAACCAAATATTATTAATGGTTTCGATTTGACGTTTTCTTCTTTCTTAAGCTTATTTTTTGAAGAAGGAAAATTTCTATCTTTTTTTTTGTAAATAAGATTGGAAAAAGGTTTAATCACGATAAATTTTAGATTTAAGCTAATTAACCTATAGTTTTGAACAAATCTTTATGGTAATCAACAACATTTTGACAACTTATTACAGGTGTAAATTCCATATGAATGCCAAATTTGGCTCTCCATGGAGCAAAATGCTCGAAAATTTCTTTATCACTCTCTGCCTTACATAAACAAACTACTCTACCCTCCCCTGGAGCATGAACTCTAAATAACATCTCAAATTTATCTGTTTTATCTGATTTTGCAATTTCACCGTTTTCCCAAGCTTCTACAAATAATTGATAAGCTTTCACTTGATTCTCAATATCTGGGAATTGACAGTCAGCAAGAAATAATTGCATTGGAGTATTCTTAAGGTTTAACTTATTATCTCTCAAATAGTTATTTATTAATGAGTCTGTTTGAATTTGAAGATCAGAAAAAGAATATTTGTCTAAATAAAGTGAGAAGAGAGAGTCTCGAGGAATTTTCCAATATCTTTTTTATATAAACTATCTGTGATTTTTAAAGAGAATAATTCATAATCATTTATATCTTTTTTTTTATCAAAATTAATATTTCCCTTTAATGAAATATTTTTCATGATTTTATTGATCACTATTTAAAATTTAAACAAATATAAGTAAAAGACAAATTTCTTTACATTATGTATTTTATGAGAGAAATTTCTGAGGCTAATAAATGATAATTTATTTAAGAATTAATTAATTTTCCTAGAATATATAAAAAAGAATTAGTTAAAGAAAAAATTACAGTTAATAGAGATGCGATAACGGGTAATAAATTGAACCACAATTGCGAAGTTGTCATTTTTGAATCAATAGGCAGAAAATTGGTTCTTTTTTTAATTCTTATTTGTAACCAAAAAATAGATAATGGATAAATAATTCTTGAGAAAGTAATTATCAATGAAGGCAAAATACCTTGGTTTGAATAAAGTATAAATCCTGAAAAAAAGTATAACACCCAAATTAGAACCCTTTGAATCAGAATTAATCCCTTGCTTTTGCCAGACATAATTATTAATTAATTTTTATAATTTTAGTCATTTTATATCTTTCAAAAAAAATGTTATTTATAATGACTTTTTCTTTACGTATAATTTCCCATTCATTTTTAAGAAATAATTCATAACTTATTAAGCTCGCTTCAGTATAAAGAGAGTCTAAACCTTCTTGCTTTGCTTCATCTTCTAATTTATGAAGTAACTTAGAGCCGTAGCCTTTTCTTTGAAATTTACCTTTACAGTAAAATAGCGCAATTCTATCGGTGGGATATCTTGTGGCAAAAGCAATAATAATTCCTTGTTTACTTATAAGCCATCCTTTTCCTTTAATTATTGACTTATCAAAATTTGGGTTATTCCAAGCTTGGCTTGACCAGGCTCTTTTTTGTTCTTGACTATAAATTTTTTCATCTAAAGATTGAATTGAATCAAAATAAACCTTTTTTAATTCCATTTGATCTTTAATGGTAATTTGTCTTAAATTCATATACAAATCTATTATTTAAAATGCCTAGTAAAAATATAGTCGCAATTGGGGGAGGAGGGTTTGGACGTTCATTAGGCTCTCTTGAAATTGAAAAATATATAGTTTCTTTAAGTAATAAAAAAAGACCTAAAATTTGCTTTATTCCAACAGCATCTGGCGATAGCAGTTTGTACAAACTAAATTTTTATAGAGCATTTTCTAAACTTGATTGTATAACAAGCCATATTGATTTCTTCTCTAGAACAGAAAATTTAGAAGAGAAAGTTTTAACTCAAGATATTATTTATGTTGGCGGAGGAAATACAAAAAGTATGTTGGCTGTTTGGAAAGAATGGAATTTACATAAAATTTTGCGAAATGCTTATGACAAAGGAATTGTAATGAGTGGTGTAAGTGCTGGGGCTATTTGTTGGTTTGATAAAGGTATAACTGATTCTTATGCTGAAGAATTAGCTATAATTGATTGCTTAGGTATAGTTGAAGGTATTGCCTGCCCGCATTTCGATGAAGAGAGAGAGAGGGAACCTTACGTTAATGATGTTATTCAGAGAGAAATTATTGAATCTTGTATATGTATTGAGGGCAATTGTGCCTTGCATATTAAAAATGATTTTGACTATTCCTCAATTGATTTTGGGAATGGTAGAAAATGCTTCAGAGTTAAAAGGTATAATGATATTGTAAAGAAAGAAATTCTTTGAAAAGAAAATATTTTTATATATTTTAGATCTCATCGTTTTTCGAGATAGAAGTAAATTCAATCCCTTTGTATTTTACGAAAGATGCAGTCCATACTTCTTTTGAGAGATTACCAAGATATTTTAGAAACTGTTGTGTATCTCCATCTCTTATCCATTCAGATTTAATGAATGGAAGCTCTTTCTGCATTCTTTTAGGATGCATATGAACAAGGAGCAAACCTTTTTCTTCAGAAGCCCTTTTTAAAGCGCCTTCATCACTTCTTTGAAACACTCTCATTAGAAGATTTAAAATTACCTCTTCTCCAAGTTTCTTGAAATTTTCTGATTCCTCTAAATTATCTTTAATTTCTTTACCTCCAAGAGGCATTGCTCTAACTAAGTTTTGCTCTATTAAAGCTATTGCAATTAGATAATCTTGGCTAGCCATATTCTAAAATAATACTTTTTTGTTATTCTAACCTCTCGAGTTCTTGAAAATCTTTCATGGATTAAATATTTGCGATAAGAAGAAAGGAAATAAATTATTAATTATTTCCCAATACATTTGAACTATTATTTTTATTAGTAAAAATAAAAATTTTATTTGTTAGGCGTATTTTTTTATTTTTATTTTTCAGGATTTTTGCAGGTCTTTTCTTTATCATGGCCCGGTTTAGTAATACCAGAAAATTGAAAATGTTTTAATCAAATCATTGGAAAATCTGTAGAGGATAAAATTTCTTTAAAAACTGCATTAGAGATTTCCCCCAGTTATTTTCTAAAAGCTAAGAATGAAAAGACCACTTCCAAAATAAGAATCGTAGCAGATGCTTGTTTTCGTTAATATGTTGAGTGATTAAATATGACTACTAATTAATGAACAATAATATAAGATTTGAATTATCATTTAAAAATATTTCTCAGTTAGACGATAAACTTAATTTTTGCAAATTAAATAATATAAAAAATATCAATATTCCATGTAAAGGACTTATAAAGAAGGATTTATTTAATTCAACTATTAAATATATATCTAAAAACTATAATGAATTTAATGTGACCTATCACTATAGTCTTTATCATCAATATTCAAAAAATAAAGAAAGATCCTATCAGGATTTTTTAGATTTTGTTAAAAGTTCTCAGATTAATAAAAATTATGAAATTCTGCTTGTGTCGGGATCAAATAAGAAAAAAAACTTTGACGCAGTTGATGTATTAGCTTATTTAAAAAAAGAAAAAAAATTAAAAGTTAAATTAGGTATAGCTTACAATCCATATTTGAAAAAATATTATAATATTTCCTCAGAAAGAGAAAGGTTCGAAAGAAAAATTTCCACTGGATTAATAAATTCAATTTGGTTTCAATATGGTACTGATATTAAAGTTCTTCAGAATGAGGTGAATTATCTTAAAAACGTTGCAAAAGAAGAAAAATTAAATTTATTTGGAAGTTTGTTTATTCCTTCGAAACAATTTATAGCAAGGTTTAAATTTCGTCCTTGGAAAGAGGTATATATATCTGAAAATTGTTTATATTCCTTGGAGAATTTTTTTGATTTCACAAATGATTTAGTTAGTTTTTATAAAAAAAATAATATTACACCTGTAATTGAATCTGATTTTTCATCACCAGAGAAACTTGATTCTGTTTATAGTTTTTTAGAAAATGTAAGATAATCTATGTAAATAGGTAATTATGAAAAGTAACTTTACATATGACTTAGTAATAATAGGTGGAGGAATATCTGCGTGTGTCTTCGCTTCGCAGTATCTGAAAAATAATATTAAAAAAAAAATTGCATTAGTTGAAATTGGTCGTGGACTTGGAGGGAGATCAAGTACAAGAATAAGCAAAAGATTTAAAGGATGGAAACTAAACCATGGGGCTCCAAATTTTAATATATCTAACAGTAAAAATAATCTTCTATTAAAAAGTTATATTGATGAATTATTGGAAAATAAATTTATTAAAATTGACGACTCTGATTCATTTTGTCTAAATCAAGATTTAAATCCAGAAACACAAAAAATATCTCAATTTTCTTGCGGGGTTAATTATCTATCTTTAGATTCTATGAGTCAATTATCGCAAAAAATAATTGAGTCTAGTAATTTAAAGGGTAAAATTGATTTTTACTTTGAAACTTTAATAGTTGATTTGAACTTTAATTATAATGAATGGTTACTTACATCAAAAAATGGAGATAAATTTACATCTAAATATCTTATTTGTTCAACTAATTTGTTGTTACATAAAAGGTCATTGAATATATTAAACACAAATCAAATTCCATTAAGAAAAGCTATTCCTACAAATTATGATAAAAAAATAGATTTACTATTAAATTTATTAGAAGAACAAACATTTATTCCTAGGTTAACTTTTTTAATTTATACAAATGAAAATTATAGTTATAAAGATTTTTATTCTAAAAAACAAAGGTATTTTTATTTATAAAAAAATTTAGAAAAAAAATTTAGATTTGAAAGAGTTATTTTTCAGAAGCAATATAATAATAAGTTAGGTATCGTAATACATTCAAAAAATATAGAGTTAATCAATTTTTATTTAAATGCAAAAGATGAAGAAGTTTTAAAAAAAAAAATAATTGCAAATTTTAATAAACTCTTTGAAGATAATTACGTAGTAAATAAATTAACTTTTGATGAAAAAATTTCTATTATGAAATGGAGAGCTTCCCAACCTTCTGGCATTGCCATTCCATTATCTTTACAAGTTAGTAGAAAATGTAGAATTGGATTTTGCGGCGACTGGTTTGAAGGAGAAGGATTTGGCAGAATTGAAGGCTCAATATTAAGTGCTTTAATATTAGAAAAAAAAATTAATGATTTAATTAAATAATTTTTTCATAATGTTATCTACATCAGAGTTTTTTTCAATAATGAATCTATTTGTATTATTTTTTATGCTATTGGGTTTCCATTTTTTGTAATAAATGTCCCAGGATTTTAAGAAATCATTTTCAGCTTGTTTTTTATCCTTCCCCCTTTCTTTTATATCCCTTTGGACAACTCTTTTCATGCACTCATTTTTTTTAGTTTTTATTTCTAAAAAATAATAATCTTGAATATTTAAATTGCTGCAGAATTCTTTAGCAAAAATACCTTCAATAATTAAAAAACTAACATTATTTGTTTCGTTTAAAATAATTTTAATTTTTTTCTTTTCGAAATTATAATAACGATCACGAATTGAAATTCCATTCTCATAAATAAATTCAAAATCTTTTTTTAATAGTTTGTTATTAAAACTAATACTTTTATCAAAAAAACCTTCTACGTATTTTGAGAGTAATTTACTTATTAACCCAGTCTTATAGTAGTTGTCGGTACTTAAAACAATACCATTTTTATTCTTTTTAATTATTTGATTTGATAAAGTTGTTTTACCGCTTCCAGAAGGTCCACTTATAAAGATAAGCTTCATTTTTATGATTTGCTCCTTATTAAAATTTTAACTTTACTAATGATAAATACTTTTAATTTTTTGAAGTATATTTTTTTTATTGTTATTACACTAATTTAAAACACATTGCAATGGCTCATAAGCTTGCATAAATATTAAATTTGTGTCTTTATATAATTGTAAATAAATTATTTCTATTCAATTGGCTTTTGTTTATTATTATTTCCTTCTGGAATTTGATAATATATTAATCTGAACAGCTAATTTTATTACTTATATATTGCAATGATTTCTAAATTTCTAAGCAAACTAAAATCAATTCTATTTAAAAGTGCAGCTTCTACTGAAATTCCTTTAAAGAAAGAAAAAAAAGTAGCTAAGTCTGCAAAAACCAAAACCAAAACCAAAACCAAAACGGTTACTTCTAAGAAAAATATTGAAACTTTAACCACACTTCCAGGCGTTGGAGCAAAAAGCGCAAAAGCTTTGTATGAAGCTGGATTTAAAACAACAAAGGCAGTTATTGCTGCTGATGAAAAAGATCTTCTTGCTGTATCAGGAGTTGGAATAAATCTTGTTAAGAAGCTTAAAAAGCTTAAATAGTAAAATTTTTTATTTATAAATCTTCCTGAAATTTAATGATATTAAAGATTTGAAAAAACTTTATAAGTTGTAACAGATTATCTTCTTCTTGCTTTTCTTCTCTGTTGTAGTTTTCTTTTGTATTTTTCAATAGGGGTTTCATGATGCCTAAGTCTTTTTAAATCTGCAAAGATTCCAGATTTAGATACCTGTCTCTTAAATCTTCTTAGGGCAGATTCAATTCCCTCGTTCTCTCCAACTGTAACCTGTGTCAAAATTTTCTAAATAAAACTTATTCTAGCACTTTAACAGACATATTTAAATTTAAAATTTCTACTTGTTGCTGGATTGTTTATTTTGCTAATTTTTAGCCCACTCCACAAATCTTTTTTTATTACTTTTTATATCTTGTAATGATTCAAAATAATATTTTTCCCAATTATCTTTAGGCAGCCCAAGAAATAACATTAAATTTAATGGGTATTGATTGCTATCAGCACAATTTCTAAAATCATCCCTGAATAAAAAGATTTCCTTTTTTAAAGCAATTGCGATACCTAATTCAATCATTACCCCTTCATCTGGTGGATTTCCATTAACAATCGCAAAAATACAATCACATTTTTTTAAATCATGGAAATTACTTCTTGCAACCTGATATGCCCACTCACTTTCTTGTTTTATTAATGGTTTTGCTCTCTCAAAAGGTTCAAATACTTCTACATTTAGATCATTGAATATTTCAATAAATTCATGTAGGAGAGTTTTAATTTGTTTTGAAAATCCATATGGATTTGCCAAATATAATTTCTTTCTCAAATTTACCCCCTTTTTTTGATGTACTCTTCGCGGTCACAATTTGAATTTAAATCATTTTCCCAGGGGAAAACTATCCATTGGCTTTTTTTAGATATGTAAAGTGTATTCCACCATGTAGGTTTGATTTTACTAAATAATACAAAAAACATTGCTCCTTCAATATCCTTGAATGTCGTTAATGTAAGACCAGTTTCATAAACATCATCTACTATAAGTGAATTTTTTATTGGTTCTGAAATTAATTCAATTTTTAATTTATGGCTTAGTGCTACAGCAAGACATAATCCACCACGTGGAACTCCATATATTCCAGAAAACTTCTTAAACATACATTTATTAGCTATTTGTTCTACGCTCTTGTCAAATTCGCTCCAAGTAAAATAACTTATCATCTTAATTATCGTTTTTTTCTGTTTTAGTAGCGTAATTTGAAGCAATTACACTTAAAAGTGCTACTACTTGCTCATTTGGACAATTAGTATTCTTTCTTAAATTTTCACATTCTTCTATTATGTTAGTGTAAGTATCCTCTACGATCCCATTCATTTGATCGATATTAAAAGAATATGGCTCATTCATTTTTTTTTAAATTAGATAATTTTATTTTTACTTAAATATCCAATGAAGTACATATTTTGAGTATTTAAAGACAAAGTTATTCCCACATGGGATCATTTAATTTTTCAACTCTAAGTGAAGAAGGAACATAAGTATGTAAAGTTTCAATTCTTATAGCCCATTTTTTAGAGTTGCCTTTTAAACTTTCGCTTTCAATAAGGTTCGTTAGGGGAATCCTTTTTCTAACTTTAAGAAGTCCTAAGCATGCCTCCCAGGCTTCTTGATCTTTATAAATATCTAACCAAAAATCAAAAATATTTTCCAGGATCTCTAAAGGGATATCAAATGAAATTCCCATTGAAGGTCTTTTAACTAAATAATTTTTGTTTCTTAATTCATTTAATAAATTATTTATGTTTAAATTAATAGCCAAAAGAATATCTTTTGCTGATTCATTACCTATTAATTCTTTTCTATGGCAATCTAAAAGATTTTCATCCTCAAGGATATTTTCATCGCAGTTTTTTATTCCCACAATCCAAAACCCTTCTCCATTATTTAATCCACTAGCAAGAAATAGATATTGGGGTGAATCTGCCAAGATTTAAAATCTTTTTTCCATGTCTAACATTTTTTTGATTGATTTGAAAATAATTATGCTGTGAAATTAACAATATGTACTCCTCGTAAATAAAATTTAGTTGTTAAAATGAAATTTTGTAGAATGTTTGATTTAAAAGAACTAAAACTCATGTTTTTGGATCCTACTGATTTGATCATTAATAATATAAATAAATACCTCCTTAGTAAAAAAACAATTAAATTTATTTTTTCTTAGGAAATAATTTTCCTATTTTTACCTTTTGTAAGTCCTCCTTTTTATTTCTTATTTTTTTATCTTCTAGTGATTCTTTATTAGTACTTACCGCATAAATAATATAAAAAATCATACCAGTGAATATTAAACCTACAAAAATAATCAATATTCCTATAGGTTCACTTGGGCTGAAAATGTTGAGATCTAAAGCTGTATTTAGGAAAATTATCATCAATAAACTAATTCCTTAAACAAATTTTTATGGAAATCTAATTGATTTCTTCGTATCCAAAAAATGTAGAATTGTCTGAATTTTTATACCCATTGGCCGCTTCCTGTGGATTTTGACTGTCAATTTTTCTTGCTTTAGCATGAATCATGTTGAATGGAAAAATCACAGCCCCTACAAAAAAATGAAGAATTAAGAAATCAGAAGGTAGTCCATTTGTCCAGTCAGGAAAAAATAGCAATGTCATCAATGATTCGTACATATAAGTAGTCAAATAAACCTCTGACTATTATTACTGAACTTATCGCAATACTTTTAATTTTTAATAAATTGAAATTTAATATGCTTTTAATAATTATCAGATTTTATTGAAAAGACAATTTTAAAATACTAATATATTATTTATAAAGTATTGGTTAATAGCTATTGTTAAAATTCTTTTTTGGCTTAGTTTTATTTATAATTTTTCAATTAAAACCTTCAATAGGCTTAGCTTTTGATACTTCCGATCCTAGTGTTAGGATGCTACAAAATAGGATCTCTAATAATTTCTCCAAGAAATATTGCAATGCTATTCAAAATGGTTTTTCTAAAGATGAAGCAATGAAATCAGCTATTGTGAAAACTGAAAACATTATATCTTTTTCTTATAATCCACAGAAAAAATGGATTGAGAAAAGTGACTTAGCTAATCAAATTTCATTGCAGGTAGTAAATAATTGTGGACAGTCATTTGGATTAGTTGGAAAGGATGGAGTTAATTATTTTAAATCATATTTTCTAGAAATTTACGAAAAAACTACTCCTGACAAAAATTTTTCTAGATAAATTAGGTTAATGAATAATATTTCAGACAAATTAGTAATGACAATAATACTGATTACTATTCTTTTTGTATTTGGATTGATTTTTTCAGTAAAGTCACCAGAGAGAAAGGTTATAGATTCGCCAATGATGTGGAAAGATGACTTTTCTAATATTGTGCTTTTCAGGAGAGATAAAATAAATTCAGAATTAAAAAGAATAATTTAAATAAATATTCATTATTTACCAAAATAGGAAGATCCTATTCAACTACATACAAAATATTTTCCGAATCTCAATAAATTTATTATTTCATTTTTGTTTTAAGTAGTTCAAAAGAACTGATGCTAGTTTTAAATCATCATTAAACCATGCTCTTATCGCCATAGCCCTTCGAGGATCATAAAAATTTTGTTTTCTGTACCAACTAAGAACTTCTGAATCTGATTTCTTCCCATTACATGACAAACAACATGGCACGCAGTTACTTGTGCTGCTTATACCACCCTTTGACATTGGGTGAAGGTGGTCAAGTGATTCTGATGGTTTACCGCAATAAATACATTTATAGTTTGTAAGTTTATTAAGTGAATCTCTCCAATTTTTATGACTTATCTTGGGACAAAACTGATCAAGGTAAATTGCATCTTGACTATGCATAATATTCTTGATGATTTTTTTGATAATAACAGTTTTTTTTAAACTATGATTGAAAAAGATAAGATGAGACTTTTAAAGTCATGTGTTTTTTATGAAAATAATAATCTTGACTTATGAAACATAGGCTATTTATAGTTAATGCTTTATTTATTAACAACATTTTTAGGTATTTCTGATCATTCATTATTTAAAAATATTTATATCTTTTTGATATCCTTTTTTTCTAATACTTTTTCAGCAATCTCTGGAGGAGGATCAGGATTACTACAATTGCCAGCATTGATTTTATCTGGTGTTCCTTATTATCAGGCTCT
>QCCH01000013.1 GCA_003281315.1 Prochlorococcus sp. AG-347-K20
GCGATTCTACTAATAAAGTTGTTAAAAAAAATGAGATTAATACTCCCGAAAAACCTATAACAAAACCAAAAAAAGAACTCCCAGTAGAGAAAAAGCCTTTCCAAGAATTTATTAACATTCACCTAATTCCTTCACTTACTGAGGAAATTAATCAAAGAGGATTAGAAATAAACAATATTAACCTCACTAACACAAATAGACCTATTGCTGGAGATAAATGTTGGGTAATAAATTGTGAAATTAAAGATACATGTAACTTTTGGTTATCCTTTGAGAAGGATGACATCAGTTCATTAAAAAGTATTTCTTTATCAAAACCTAATCAACAACCCAGTATTATTGAATCCTTTCTTATTGACGAAAAAAGAATTACCCTAAAATTAATAATTTCAAGAGTACTTCAAAGATTGAATGGGCAAAAGTTAATAGGAGTTAATTAGAAAAACAATAACACCAAGTTAACTTTTCCCTCGAAAATACAAATCATAGTAAATAATAGTATTAATAAACCGAATAAAAATGGCTCAATCAACTGTTGAATCAAAAAATAAAAAAGATATTAATAATGGAAAGATACCAGCAAAAGAAACAATTTTGTCCCCAAGATTCTATACAACAGACTTTGAGGCTATGGAAAATATGGATTTGTCAATAAACGAGGAGGAATTGGAAGCTATTTGTGAAGAATTTAGGAAAGATTACAATAGACATCATTTTGTAAGAAATAGTGAATTTGAAGGCGCTGCAGAAAAATTAGATCCTGAGACAAGAGAGCTTTTTGTTGATTTTCTCGAGGGAAGTTGTACATCAGAATTTTCAGGTTTTTTACTTTATAAGGAACTTAGTAAGAGAATTAAAGTCAAAAACCCTCTACTTGCTGAATGTTTTGCTCATATGGCCAGAGATGAAGCAAGACATGCAGGTTTTTTAAATAAATCTATGAGTGACTTTGGACTTCAGTTAGATTTAGGTTTTTTAACAGCCAATAAAGATTACACTTATTTCCCTCCAAGAAGTATTTTTTACGCTACCTATTTATCCGAAAAAATAGGTTATTGGAGATACATAGCAATTTATAGGCATCTCGAAAAGAACCCTGATAGCAAAATTTTTCCACTATTTAATTACTTTGAAAATTGGTGTCAAGATGAAAATAGACATGGTGATTTCTTTGACGCATTAATGAAAGCACAGCCACGTACTGTTAAATCATTAAGCCAAAAAATTACCATTGGCGGCTCTACTTTTACACACCCATTATTTGACTACTTCCATAGGTTTAGATATTTTTTGAATAATCTTCCATTAACATCCAAGTTATGGTCTAGGTTCTTTCTATTAGCTGTATTTGCAACTATGTATGCAAGGGATTTGGGAATTAAAAAAGATTTCTACAGCTCTTTAGGTTTAGATGCCAGAGATTACGACCAGTTTGTTATTAATAAAACAAATGAAACTGCAGCTAGAGTTTTCCCTGTAGTAATGGACGTTTATGATAAATCCTTTTATGGAAGATTAGATAAAATAGTTGAGAATAATAAAGTTCTTTCCGATATTGCAAACAGTGATAGCAATAAAGTATCTAAAACATTTAAAAAATTACCTAAATATTTATCAAACAGTTACCAGTTATTAAGACTATACTTATTAAAACCTCTTGATAGTAAAGATTTCCAACCTTCGATTAGATAATCTTTAATACAGATAAGATTTATAGACTCATATGCTTTCGTCACAAACCAAATCAAATGAAATCGTTTTTGGTAGTTGTAATAAAGATTTATTAGAAGAAATCATTTTCTATGGAATTGGACTTGGTGCTGATTTTGTAGAAATATTTATAGAGAATACTAACAACTCAAGCGTGTTAGCAGAAGAAGATTTTATTACAAGTGTAAGTCCATCATTTGGAAGGGGAGCTGGCATTAGAATCTTCAAGGGAAAAAAGGATGGATTTGTAAGTACAAATGATTTAACAAAGCATGGCTTGATGAGATCGGTATCTCAGGCTATTGAGATGTTAGACATAACAGACAATAAAATAGAAGTATTTAAAGGTTTAAATAAACATAGGGACTATTGTTTATCCAAGAAAAAATGGATTAATGAAGTCCCATCTATTCATGAGATAAGTGAAAAACTACTAGTTAGCACAAAGTCTTTAAAAAAAAATAATAAAATAATAACTAGAAAAGGAAGTTACTCAAGAAATCTTCAAGAAGTAATTATAGCCTCCAGTGACGGAACCTATGTCTCAGATATTAGATTGCATCAAACAGTTGGTCTCAACGTAATTGCAAGTGATGCCCAATATAGATCTAGTGGAAGTAGAAGATTTGGATCGTCAGGAATGCCTAATGAATTTAGATTATGGGATCACGAAAAAGCAGCTAATGATGTGTTTGAAAGTTCAATGAACATGTTGTATGCAGATTATGTTGATGCAGGACAAATGCCTGTTGTATTAGCTAATAAATTTGGTGGCGTTATATTTCATGAAGCCTGTGGTCATTTACTTGAAACTACTCAAATAGAGAGAGGTACAACACCATTTGAGAATAAATTGAATGAAAAAATTGCACATGAATCTGTAACGGCAATAGATGAAGGGATATCAGAAGGATACTTCGGTTCATTATCAGTAGATGATGAAGGTATGGAACCTGAAAAATCAGTTCTTATTAAAGATGGAATTTTAAAAAAATTCATATCCGATAGAGCAGGTGAATTAAGAACTGGCCACAAAAGAACAGGAAGTGGAAGAAGACAAAATTATTCTTTTGCTGCAGCTTCAAGAATGAGAAATACTTATATAGCTAAAGGTGAGCACTCGAAAGAGGATTTAATCAATAGTATTAGTGAAGGTCTTTACTGCAAATCAATGGGCGGTGGCAGTGTAGGTGCTACAGGACAATTTAATTTTGCGGTAGAAGAAGGATATCTTATTAAAAATGGAAAATTAACTAGTCCAGTAAAGGGAGCAACATTAATCGGTGAGGCTAAAGAAGTTATGCCAAAAATATCTATGTGCGGAAATGATCTCGAATTGGCTCCTGGATTCTGTGGATCCATCAGTGGAAGTGTCAACGTAACTGTTGGCCAACCTCATATTAAGGTTGATTCAATCACTGTTGGCGGAAGATAGGATATGAATTCAAAAGAAATAACAACTCAAATCTCAAAAGCTGCAGATTCTCTAAATCTTAAAAAATGGGATTATGGTGCAAGCTTTTCTAATGATTATTCTGTGCAAGTAGATAAAGGTGAGGCTAAACAACTTAAGGCATCACAAAAGCAAATTTTAACTATAAGAGTTTGGAACGAATCTAATTTAGTTGGTATTACAACAACTAGTGATATCAGTCAATCTGGTATTGAAAAAGCTCTAAATCAAGCAAATATTGCATCTGATTTTGGTAACAAGAATGAAAGAACAGAATTCTCACCACTAGCCAAGGATCCTATTGAAGTTAAGTACACAAAAAAAAGAAAACCTGTTGGAATAAAAAAATTACTTACTCTTTTAAGAGAAGCGGAAGTGAAACTATTAGAAAGCCATGAATCCATAAAATCTGTTCCGTATAATGGTCTATCTGAGAGTTTTTATGAGAGAGTTTATGCAAATAGTGATGGTGCCTTTAGGAGTTATACCAAAAGTCAAGCTGCACTTTATTTATATGCAAGAGCAGAAGAAAATAATAAGAAACCTCGTAGCTCAGGTTCTGTAAAACTTGGATATGGGGTTGAAGATATAGATATAGAGTCGTGCATTAAAGACGCTTCTAGTAAAACAATTTCTCATTTAAATTATTCATCTATTAAAACTGATAAATATTTAATATGTTTTTCCCCAGAGTCTTTTTTAACGATCATTAATGCCTTTAGTTCAATGTTTAATGCTAGAAGCATTTTAGATGGAGTTAGCTTATCTAATAAAAATTCTATTGGACAGAAACTATCTACAGAAGCACTTAATATTTATGATGATGGTCTTCATGAAAAGAATATTTCATCATCACCATTTGATGGAGAGGGAACTCCTACCAAAAGACTATGTTTAATTAACAAAGGGAGACTTGAAAATTTTATACATTCTGAATCAACTGCAAGAATATTTAAAACAATCCCCACAGGCCACGCTGGACTAGGATCAAAAGTCTCAGTATCTCCTGATTGGATAGTAGTTGAGAAATCAGATGAAAACTCAGATCTAAAAACATCATTAGATCACTCTACTTATGAGGGAGAATTTGTTTATATTGAAGAATTAAATGCAATCCATGCAGGTGTCAGAGCAAGTCAAGGTTCATTCTCTCTTCCATTTGATGGATGGCTCTATAAAAACGGTAAAAAAATCTCAATAGAATCTGCAACTGTAGCAGGGGATATCAAATATCTTTTGAAAAATATAGTAAATATTGAAACAAACCAGGAAGTAACAACAAGTGGAATTTCTCCACATGTATGGGTAGATGATTTATCAATAACTGGTGACGCGTGAGAATTATATTCTGGGGAACACCTGAATATTCAATTGCGAGCCTTGATATTTTTATTAAATCTAAGCACGAGGTAATTGGAGTAGTTAGCCAACCCGATAAGAAAAGATCTAGAGGAAATAAATTAATATCCTCACCTGTTAAAAGCTTTGCCGAGAAAGAATCTATAAAAATTTATACTCCAGCAAAAATCAGGGACAACATACATTTTATAAATGAACTTAAATCACTATCTTGTGATTTATTTATTGTTATAGCTTACGGGAAAATATTACCCAAAGAGATATTGGAAATCCCAAAATTTGGATGTTGGAACGCACATGCTTCATTACTCCCAAGATGGCGTGGTGCAGCCCCAATTCAATGGTCCCTAATAAATGGCGATGAATTTACTGGTGTAGGAATTATGAAAATGAATGAGGGACTAGATACTGGCGACTTATTATTGGAAGAAAAAATTAAAATTGGTAATGAAGATAATTTATATACACTATCGGAAAATCTTAGTATTTTATCTGCAAAATTATTTTTAAATGCCACATCACTACTCGAAGAAAATATTTATAAAAATACTAATTATCAATTAACAAAACAAAATACTCTTGGAAGAGAAATTACTTACGCAAGAATGATTAAAAAATCAGACTTTAGAGTTGACTGGGGTAATGAGGCAATTAAAATTTCTCAAAAAATAAAAGGATTATACCCACGAGCAAATACAACTTATAGAGGTAAGAACCTAAAAATACTTAAAATCAAAGTTTTGAGTATTGATGAAATTAAAAATAAAAAAAACCTATTCACTAGTAATTATTCAGGACCAGGTATTATTCTTGCTGTAATAGAAAATGATGGAATAATAATTTCAACTAAAACTGATCCGATTATTTTGTTAGAAGCAAAACTTGAAGGCAAAAACATTTCTAGCAAAAAGCAATTGATACAACAATTAAAGCCATCAGTAGGTGAATATTTCTCAGATTAAGTTTTAGATTCTTTTTTAGAGAATCCCCAAGTGAAGGCAAAAAGAATCAATAAATAAAAATAATAGTCTGGAAGAATAGATTCTTTAATTAACGTATTTAGTAAAAGTTTAATCCCAACTATTAAAATTGCTACGTAACCCGCTGTTTCTAATCTAGAAAATATATCCAGAAGTTTTAGAAAAATCCCCGATGTAAATCTTAATGCTAATACTCCAATCACTGCTCCAAATATTATTAATATGTATTGATCGCTGATAGCTACTGCAGTAGTGATACTGTCTATGGAAAAAGCAAAATCAGTAATTGAAAGAAGCGCCACAACTCTTAAGAACCTAAAATTATTTTTTTTATTATCTGTCCCATTCTCAGCGTTTTCTATATCTGAATTTAAAAAAACATTAGAGAAGAATAAGTATATTAAATAAAAACCAGCAAAAACTCTAATAAGAATAAACTTTAGAAGAACATTAGATAATATGATGAGAATAATTCTAAATAATAAAGATATTGTTATACCAATATTTAAGGCTCTTGACCTTAATTCTGAACTGTCTAGTGATTTAGTAAGAGAAGCTAGTGCGACGGCATTATCTGCCGATAATAATAATTCTAGAGCAATTAATATTGGTAAAAGTGTAAAGATTTCGTACCAACTGTCTACCTGATCTAGCGTGGGTATAAAAGAATTTATTGCAACTGAATCCATCAAATATTATTCACAAACATTATAAAATCTAATATAATAGATCGGATATTTGTAATCAAGATTGATTAATATAAATGAGTTTAAATACTTTAGTTGATTATATTTCGAACTCACAAATTACTTCTGAATTAATAAAAAGAATTTCAAAAAATAATGAATTAAATATTGTTGGTTCAAGTAGATATGCAAAATCAATAATCATAGATAGCATCGCAAAGAAAGAGGAAAAAAATATATTATTAATTTGTCCTAATGTAGAAATTGCCTACAAATGGATTGGTTATTTTGAAAGTATAAATGATAAAGCAGTTTTATATTATCCTCCAACAGAACATCTACCATACGCATCAATTAATAAATCCAAAGAGGTTGAATTTAGTCAGCTTACTGTTTTATCCAAATTAATAAAAAAAGAGAAAAATGAATTTAATATTGTTATATCAACAGAGAGATCACTTCAACCTCATCTAATAAATAAAAACTTGTTAACGGAAAACAAGTTACATTTGCAAAAAGGGGTTCAAATCGAGATTCAAGAATTAGCAAATAAACTTACTTTGCTAGGTTATACGAAGGATAATGTAACTTCAACAGAAGGATTCTGGAGTAGAAGAGGGGAAATTATAGATATTTATCCTGTCAATAATGAGTTTCCTATAAGATTAGAATTTTTTGATAATGTAATTGAGAAAATAAGAGAATATGATCCATACACACAGAAAACATTAGAAAGTATCAATAATATTGAAATAATACAGGCTGGATTTGATTTGCTAATAAAAGATAAGTTAAATAATTTATCTAAGAACAGTATTTTTAATTCAGAAGATATAAATAAAAATAATCTTGATCGTTATTTAGGAATAATTGAAAAAGAACCCTCAAATATAATAGATTTTATAAATAGGGAATCAATTATTGTAATTGATGAATTAGAAGATTGTAAAAAATTTGCAAATAATTGGTATCTTGATTCAGAAAGTAATTTTGATAATTGTGCGTATGAATTAAATGAGAACCTTAAAAATAATGGGATTGATTTAGAGGCTAAACCCAATTTGCATTTAAAGTTTGACAAAATATTAAATTCAATAGGAAATTTTAATTTAATAAAATTTTATGAATTTGAATCTAAAGTCAATCTTGATAATAGGTTTTTGTTAAACGACAAAAGATTAAATTCATACTCTAAAAATATAGGAAAATTATCCAATGATATAAATAAAAATATAAAAAATAATGAAAAAGTATGGATATTATCAGCACAGCCAGTCAGAACTAGGACTTTACTTTTTGAGCACGAATGTAATACAAATTTCTTAAACAATCCTAATGATAATGATGAAGCATTTAAGTCAATTAATAATTCAACCCCTTTAATTTTAAAAAATAAGAACAACTACGAAATCGAAGGTTTTTATCTTCCGATATGGAAAGTTGTCCTAATAACAGATAAAGAATTATTTTCACAACAATCTCTTTTTAACAATGTATTCATAAGAAGAAAAAAAAGAAGTGTCAATTCAAATATAAATTTAAATAAGATTAGTCCAGGTGATTTTATAGTTCATAAAAATCATGGAATAGGAAAATTTTTAAAAATAGAAAAAATAAATATAACTGGAGATTCAAGAGATTATTTAGTCATACAGTATCAAGATGGGAAGATAAGTGTTGCCGCTGATCAACTTGGTAGTGTTAACAGATATAGATCAAGCGGGAAAATAAAGCCAAAAATAAATAAATTAGGAGGGACAGAATGGGAAAGAATAAAAGATAAAAATAGGAAACAAATCAAAAAAGTCGCTGTGGATATTTTAAAACTTTATGCAAAGAGAGAAAAATTAAAGGGTTACATTTACCCAGAAGATGGTCCTTGGCAAGATGAATTAGAGGAATCATTCCCTTATCAACCAACACCTGATCAAATTACTGCTGTAGAAGAAATAAAATCTGATATGGAAAGTGATAAGCCAATGGACAGGCTAGTTTGTGGAGATGTAGGATTTGGCAAAACAGAAGTCGCTGTTCGGGCTATTTTTAAGGCTATTACATCAGGCAAACAGGTGATATTACTAGCCCCTACAACAATCCTTGCTCAGCAACATTGGAGAACAATAAACAATAGATTTTCACCTTACCCAATAAAAGTATCATTACTCAATAGATTCAAAACCGTTAATGAAAGAAAGGAAATCTATGCAGGTTTGAAAAATAACAAAATTGATTTAGTTGTAGCAACTCACCAAATTTTAGGAAAAGAAACAGAAATTAAAAACTTAGGACTACTTGTTATTGATGAAGAACAAAGATTTGGAGTAAGGCAAAAGGAGAAAATTAAAAAAATCAAAACCAACATAGACGTTTTAACTCTCTCGGCAACTCCAATTCCAAGGACTCTTTATATGAGCTTATCTGGACTAAGACAAATGAGCTTACTAAATACTCCTCCTCCATCAAGAAGATCAATAAAAACATATTTATCTGAAATAGATATGGATGTTATAAGAACTGCCATTAATCAAGAACTTGATAGGGGTGGACAAATTTTTTATGTTCTTCCAAGAATTTCTGATATTGATCAAGCTGTAAACAAATTAAAAAATATGTTTCCAAGCTTAAAATCAATTGTTGCTCATGGGCAAATGAACGAAACAGAACTTGAAAATGCAATGATTGCTTTTAATAATGGAGAAGTAGATCTAATGATATGCACAACAATAATTGAAAGTGGATTAGACATACCTAAAGTAAATACAATCATTATTGAAGATTCTCATAAATTTGGCCTTTCACAACTTTATCAACTTAGAGGAAGAGTTGGTAGAAGCGGTGTACAAGCACATGCTTGGTTATTTTATCCAAATATAAATAAAATAAATGACGCTGCGAAACAAAGGCTGAAAGCTATAAAAGACTTTTCAGAACTAGGAAGTGGATACCAACTTGCAATGAAAGATATGGAAATAAGAGGTATTGGTAGTTTACTAGGGGAAGAACAAAGTGGAAAGGTTAATGCTATTGGATATGATTTATATATAGAAATGCTTCATGAGGCTATTTCAGAAATCAGTGGGCAAGAAATACCTGAAGTTAACGACACTCAAATTGATCTACCAATAAATGCATTTATACCTGCAACATGGATATTAAATAGAGAAGAGAAGCTTGAGGCTTACAAATCTGCTACTGAATGTTCAAATAATGATGAATTAACAGAATTAGCTACAGACTGGTTGAATAGATATGGAAACTTACCCAAACCTGTTGAATCTTTAATTATGATAATGAGACTAAAATTACTAGCTAAAAAATGTGGTTTTAATAAGATCAAGCTCAAAAAACCAAACATCTTGATAGAGACAAAATTAAAAAATTCTACTTTTAAAATTCTTAAAAATTCATTGGCAAATAATGTTCAAAATAAATTTAATTTTAATGAAGGCGAACAATTATCAATCATCACTATAAGGGGTTTAGGTGCAACAGAAATTCAAAATCAAATAGATCAACTAATTTTGTGGTTCGGGTCTTTTGAAAGAGAAATAAAGAATTTCGATAAAGATCTCATTAAAAGAGAATAAATTATTAAATAATTATTTAAAATCCGCGAATCAGTTTGATATCGGTTAGGTTTATAAAAATTTATTTATTTACATGGGTGAATACATAGACGTTGGAATCCAAACTTCGGTTTTACCCTTATCAATTATTCTTTCGTCAATTGTACTCGGAATATTTGCATTATTTGGAGAAGAAACAGAAAATGATGATGATGATTCTGATTCAGGAAGTGGTGGCCTAATGCAACCTATTTGAATTATTTATAAACAATTTGTTTTGACTTTCTCTTAGATACTCTTAATAACCTATTAAAAGAACCTACCATAAAGATAAGAGCAGTAATAGTAGATACAAAAATAAAAATCACCAAAAATATTTCATAGAGATATGAAAATAGGTCAATTAATAATAAAAAAGATTTATTAAATGTCGAAGGTAGATTTTTTAACAGCAAATTTTTATTAGGAATTAAATAATTTATACATACTAATAAAACACTTAAAATAAACAAAAATAAAGATTCAGTAAATAGTCTTCTTTTAGATTTTCTCCTTAAATTTAATTTTTTTTTAAAAATATATTTATCAGATTTAATATTCAAATTTGGGATGTTTAAATCTGCCATAAATCAAAGCTCAAAGAATAAATTTGAATAACTCTGAAAAGAAATTAACCTATATTATCGTGTTTGCATTTAAGATGCTAATTGCTTTTTATTCAGGATTTATTAGTTCTTTTATTTCTATATTTTCAAAAGGACTATAAAAATAAATAAAAGAAGAAGAGAAAAGAACTAATGAGCAAATTGCAATAAAAGGTGGAATAAAGAAATTGAAAAATTTAACTTTTTTATTTAACCGAAATCTTAATTTTTTAGGCATTTTAGTAGCTATATCAGTTTTTTTTATTCTTACTTTTGGCGATTCATTTAACTGATCAAAACAATTTATAGTATCCGAAAGCAATGAATTACCAATCTTTAAAACTAAAGGCTTTACATTTGGCTTAGAGCTCTTGAGAACAATATTATGTATGTAGAGATTATCGGCTTTTATATCGATTAATTTAGACTCATATATTGGTATTTCGTTTTTGATTAAAAGATTTGAATAAGTATAAAAAGCATCCATAATAGGCTTTAAATGTTCAATTTTCCCTTCAATAAGTGGTTTATCAACTATGGTTAATTTCCATTGAGAAATTATAGATATTTGATCTTTATTTTCATTATTGGAATAATCTGGCAATCCGATTATTTCGATACTTGCTGAAGATTGATGAAATGACAATTTATTTTGCATCATATTAAAAATCGTATAAAAAATTCTTCAACTTTTGATAACCCTGATTTGAAATGCAAAAAGATAAAATAAGCAAAGATTTTGTGATAATCTCATCATTTTCAGCTTGATTTAAAAGCTTTTTTACCCTCATACTATCTATATTAAATCTCTCTTTAATCAACTCAATAAATCTCTTATTAAAATCATTCCAAATAACTGAATTCTCTCCAATTTCTTCTTTAGATTTCAGTAGCTCTCTAATATAAGGATATAAATATTTAGACATTTCAACTGTAATTCTAATTAAGGCATCGAATTCGTTAAGTTTAAGATTGTTAGTGACATAAGATTTTCTCAATGGATTATTGTTCCTTAATTTCCAAATAGTTACTTTATTTGGTAGAACATTTTTTAGATTAAGTCTATTTGATAAAGCGTAAAGGGACTGGATACCATTTAAGTCAATAGTTTCTAATATTAATAATAATAAATCAAGCTTCTCTATAGATTTTCTTGATACCTGATTTCCTCTATTTAAAACTGTAATTGTACTTTAATAGAAATTGGAATCATTATAACAGAATTATTAATCCGTTTTTTGATATAAAAATGAATATAACTTATCAAGTTCTTCAATAGTTAGCATTCCATAACTCCATAATAATATTGGCAATGGAGTGTTATTTTTTATAGATAATTTTATACCAAGTTCAATAGTAGATTCATCTAAACCTAATACATTTATTAAATAAATTATTATTTCTTTAGATACATAACTATTCATGAATTCTATTTAATACTTGAGTAAATGAGAGATTTAGTCATTTGGTTTAGGACTAATTTTCTTGTGAAAATAAATTTATTTAAAAGTAAAAATGAAAATTTTCTAATTGGAAATAAAAAAACGTTTCTATTAGCAAAAATTGATATCAATGAGTCAGTTATAAAAATAGTGAAGATAATATCTAAAATCCTGCTTGAAAAATATTTAAATTTAAATAATATCAATTGCATTTTAGTAATAGCAGTATTTTTATTAAAAAGATCATAAATAGTATTAACATCTCTCCAACAAGTATTTAGACCCTGACCACCAACAGGATGAAATGTATGAAATGCATCTCCTACAAAAACTAATTTTTTTAAATTTAAAACTGGTAAATTTAAAGATAATGAAACAGGAAAAATATTAAATTCGCCAATTATTTGGTCCAATTTAAATTTATCTGGCAAGATTGTTGATAAATTATCCATTAAAAAATTCTTGTCAGAATTTATTCTTTCAATTGCCTTTAATGTACTGGAAGTCCATATTACTTGATATAAGTTTTTTTCTAAAGGTAATAATGCAAGTGGGCCTTCTTTTCTAAAAATTTCATAAGCACGCTTTTCACAATGACCTCTAAGAGAAACCTTAAAAGTTAAACATGACTGACTATAAGATTTTTTTATATCGACAAAATCTAAGGATTTTTTATCAAGTGAGTTTGCTCCTGTTGAAAAGAATTGATAATCAAATAATATTTTTTTACGTAACAATCTCTGTGGTTTCATAAAAAAAATATTTTCATAATTATCAATCTCTTGAAAAAATACGTTCATGAGATCCGAATGTTTAACTACCCAGCCAATATTTTCAGCAGAACTTATATCATCATCTAAGTCAGAGGTTGATAAATTTGTATAAGCAGAAGTTACGCTATCTGAAATTGAAAGGGTATCAAAGCCAAATAAAAATGGTTCTAATTTTTCCCATATTCTGAATTTAGATAAGATTTTTCTTGTTGAATGAGTAATTGCATAAGTTTTATCTTTATCAATTAATTTATCTTTTGTTAATAAGTCAGTTAAAAAAATATTGCAATCAAATTTTGAAAGTGCAATTGAAAGTAATAGACCTGTTGGACCTGATCCAACAATTTTAAAATTGAATTTATTTTTCATAGTATTATATGAGCATCAACTATCTATTCAAATAAATATAGCAAATTTCCTCAAATGCTGGTCTTAATAAATAGGGGTACTCACCAACCCATAAGTTAATTTCAGGAAGCCAAGCATCGGTCAAATAAAAATCTCTGTCAAAATTACGGTTATCAGATGTTATTAAACATCTAATACTCGAACCCACCCTAATTTGACTGTGCTTATTTTCCATAGGAAAACTTAATTTTTCCAAATAACCATCTTCATCTTCTAATTCAAGTACTAACCAAGTCCTTTTGTTTTCAATAACTTCTAATCGACCTTGCCTATTAGATTGTTCTCTTGCACTTTCAATCTTTTCTGTTTTATAAATATCTGATATATAGCCATCAAATATAGAAAAAAATTTATATTTTCTTAATTGCAAATTTTTTCTACTTGATTCAAGAATTGGTCCCCAGATGATATACAAAAAGAAACCTACACATAGGAATAACCAGAAATTATTAGTTTGATCTCCTGTCGAACTAATAATTAATGAAATAAATCCACCAATTGAAGAAACTATTACTCTTTGAAGAATTTTTCTAGGATTCCCCAACGCGTACTTAAATTGACTTCCTGTGCCAACTGCAGGAATAAGTTTTGAAATTTGACTTGAATTAATTGGAATTAACATTTTAAAAAATCAATTTTTCAAGTCCGTAAACTAAAGTTTCATAATTACCAATTTTTTTAATAGCCTGTAAAACTCCTGGCATATATGCCTTTCTATCAATAGTGTCATGCTTAATTGTGTAAGTTTCACCTGGAGACCCCATAATTACTAACTGATGAGCGAGTAATCCTGGTAATCGTACAGAATGTATATTAATTCCTGAATCTCTGAGCCCACCCCGCACACCTTTCAATGACTCAGACTCTTTTACTAAATTATGATTAAATTTCTTTGGATATTCTTCAATCATTTCTGCAGTTTTTATACATGTCCCACTAGGCGAATCAGCTTTTTGATTATGATGCATCTCTATTAATTCAATATTGTCATAAAACCTTGCCGCTACCGATGCCGCCTGCTGAAGGAGAACCATACCTACTGAAAAATTAGGAATTATTGCACAACCAACCGATGCTTTCTGAGCAAAAACAGACAAATCTTGAATTTCCGAAGCGCTTAGACCTGTAGTTCCTACTACTGGTGATACACCATATGCAATGGATGATCTGGTATTTTCATATACAGAGTCAGGATGAGTAAAATCAACCAGCACAGGTTTAATTTTTTCATTTCTATAATTTTGACTAACGGAACATAGAGTTCCTTCGAAATCATTTGAAACAAAAACATCACAATTTTTTACCTTCAATAATTCAGAAATATTTGAGCCATTGTTCTTTTTGTTTATGTCGATTGCTGCAACAAGTTCACAATCTGTAGAATTTAATACAGTATTAACAACTTCGCTACCCATTCTGCCTAAAGCTCCAGATACTAGTACTGGTATGGGTTTTTTGGAATCTTCAATCATTTTTTTAAAAAATTTTTTTTTAAAGGTTGTTACACGCTATTTATATTGCACACAATAACGTCTTTTCATTCGTAGGCTGGTAGAAATACTTAAAGAAAATCAATGTTTACGCAGGTCCGCTCAGCAAACCGCAGAGTATCTCCTGTTGAGGATAACAAACACAAAGTTGTAATAAAAGCAGTTTATGTTGTCCTTGAGCCACAATACCAAAATTCCTTAACGGAAGCTGCAAAGTCAATAAATAATATGAATGGGCCAATAGGTATGGACCTTAGTGGCTATCTTATCGAAGAACTTAGAAATGATAGTAATTTTGAAGATTTTAAAGAAGATATAGCTAATGCAGATATATTCGTTGCTTCACTAATTTTCATTGAAGACCTTGCTCAAAAAGTGGTCGATGCAGTATCTCCATTTAAAGACAAACTTAAAGCTTCAATTGTTTTCCCCTCCATGCCAGAGGTTATGAGATTAAATAAGCTAGGTTCATTTAGTATGGCCCAACTTGGTCAATCTAAAAGTATTATTGGAGATTTAATAAAAAAGAAAAAAGAATCTGATGGAGCAAGTTTCCAAGATTCAATGTTGAAGTTATTAAATACACTACCTTCAATACTTAAATATTTACCAGTAGAAAAAGCTCAAGATGCTAGAACATTTATTCTGAGTTTTCAGTACTGGTTAGGTGGTACCACTGAGAACTTAAAAAATTTCTTGTTAATGATTTCTGAAAAGTATGCTGTTTCAGAGATCATAAAAGATCAAATAGAGGAATTCAAAATTCAAGACCCTGAAACATTCCCAGATTTAGGGATTTGGCATCCTCTTGCTCCTTGCATGTTTGAAAGTCTTAAAGAATATCAAAATTGGGAAAATAATAGGAAAGATATAAATCCTAAAGATGACAAAACTCCAATAATAGGCTTAGTTCTTCAAAGGAGTCATATCGTTACGGGAGATGATGCGCATTACGTTGCTGTTATTCAAGAATTGGAATACAGAGGTGCGAGAGTATTACCAATTTTCTGTGGAGGTCTAGATTTTTCTAAACCAGTTAATGAATTTTATTATGATTCGATAAATAAGGATCAACCTATAGTAGATGGAGTTGTTTCGCTAACAGGATTTGCACTAGTCGGTGGGCCAGCAAGACAAGATCATCCTAAAGCTATTGAAGCCCTAAAAAGATTAAACAGACCCTATATGGTTGCACTTCCGTTAGTCTTCCAAACCACACAAGAATGGGAAGATAGTGATCTAGGTTTACACCCTGTTCAGGTAGCACTTCAGATTGCGATTCCAGAGCTTGATGGTGCTATTGAACCTATTATTCTCTCAGGTCGTGATGATGCTACAGGTAAGGCGCATACGCTCCAAGATCGAGTTGATGTAATAGCTGAAAGAGCAATAAAATGGTCAACCTTAAGAGTTAAACAAAGAAAGGATAAAAAATTAGCCATCACAGTATTTAGTTTTCCACCAGACAAAGGAAATGTTGGTACGGCAGCATACTTAAATGTTTTCGGTTCAATTTATAGAGTGCTTCTTGAAATGAAATCGAAAGGATATCTAATAGATGAACTTCCAAGTAATTCAAAAGAATTAATGGAAAAAGTAATTAACAATCCTGAAGCGATGGATGGCTCTCCAGAGTTAAATATTGCTCATAAGATGTCAGTAAAAGAATACGAAGAGTTCACACCATATTCACAAAGACTTGAAGAAAATTGGGGTAAACCTCCTGGGAACCTTAATAGTGACGGACAAAACCTTCTTATCTATGGAAAACATTTTGGAAATGTTTTCATAGGAGTTCAACCTACATTCGGTTATGAAGGTGATCCCATGAGATTGCTCTATTCAAGAAGTGCTAGTCCTCATCATGGTTTTGCTGCTTATTACACTTATGTAGAAAAAATCTGGGGGGCTGATGCCGTTCTTCATTTTGGAACTCACGGCTCACTTGAATTTATGCCTGGGAAGCAGATGGGCATGAGTGAAACTTGCTATCCTGATTCTCTCATTGGATCATTGCCTAATTTGTATTACTATGCCGCGAATAATCCATCTGAAGCAACAATTGCGAAGAGAAGGGGATATGCTTCAACTATTAGTTATCTGACTCCTCCAGCAGAAAATGCAGGACTCTACAAAGGACTTAAAGAACTAAGTGAACTAGTTGGTTCTTATCAACAATTAAGAGAAAATAGCAGGGGTATTCAAATTGTTAATGCAATAGTTGAGACCTCTAAACAATGTAACCTTGACAAAGATGTAGAGCTTCCATCAAAAGACGTAGAAGAACTTTCAATTGATGAAAGAGATCTATTTGTTGGTAATGTATATAAACAATTGATGGAAATTGAAAGTAGATTGTTACCTTGCGGTCTTCATACTATTGGAGAAGCTCCAACAGCAGAAGAAGCTGTTGCAACACTTGTAAATATTGCATCTTTAGAAAGAGAACAAGAAGGATTAAGATCTCTTCCTGGATTACTTGCAGAATCCATCGGTCTAACTATTGAGCAAATTTATGATGGTAATAATAAAGGTGAACTTAAATTTGTAGAGTTAAATGAAAAAATCATAAAGACAGCGAGAGAGTCTATTTTTGCGATGGTCAACTCTTTAAAAATTGTTGATGGCAGAGTCTATTTAGAAAAATCACTTCTTTCCAAACTTTTCGATTTACTTAAAGTTTTTGGTCTAAATCTACCTACCCCCTGGCTAAGAGTCTGCAGATTAAATGGATTTAATGAAGTTAATCAGAAGGAATTAAATAAATTATTTGATTACTTACTTTTCTGTCTGGAACAGGTCTGCGCAGACAAAGAAATGGATAGCCTCATTAAAGCATTAGATGGGAATTATGTTTTACCTGGACCAGGTGGAGATCCCATAAGAAATCCAGGTGTTTTGCCCAGTGGTAAAAATATCCATGCACTTGATCCTCAATCAATCCCAACTACAGCAGCAGTAGCTGCAGCGAAATCTGTTGTTGACAAATTAATTAAAAGACAAAAAGAAGAGCAAGGTACTTGGCCTGAAACAATAGCTTGTGTTTTATGGGGTACTGATAACATTAAAACTTACGGAGAATCACTGGCACAAATCTTATGGTTTGTTGGGGTAAAACCAAAACCAGATTCTGTTGGAAGAATTAACAAACTAGAATTAATCTCTTTAGAAGAATTAGGTAGGCCAAGAATAGATGTAGTAGTTAACTGTTCAGGAGTTTTTAGAGATCTATTTATTAATCAAATGGCATTAATAGATCAGGCAGTCAAATTAGCAGCTGAAGCTGATGAACCATTGGAATCTAATTTTGTAAGGAAACATTCACTGGAACAAGCAGAAAAAGAAGGCACTTCTATCAGAGAAGCTTCAGCGAGAGTATTCTCTAATGCAAGTGGAAGTTACAGTTCAAATGTTAATTTAGCCGTAGAAAATTCAACATGGGAGGAAGAAAATGAATTACAAGAAATGTATTTATCTCGCAAAACATATGCTTTTAATGCCGACAATCCAGGTGAGATGAATCAAAAAAGAGAGGTATTTGAGTCAGTAATGAAAACAGCAGATGTTACATTTCAAAACCTTGATTCTTCAGAGATTTCATTAACAGATGTAAGTCATTATTTTGATTCGGATCCAACAAAATTGATCAAGACATTAAGAGATGACGGAAAAGAACCAAGTAGCTACATAGCAGATACAACCACTTCTAATGCTCAAGTTAGAACACTTGGAGAAACTATCAGATTAGACTCAAGAACAAAACTTTTAAATCCTAAGTGGTATGAAGGTATGCTCAAATCTGGCTACGAAGGAGTTAGAGAACTTTCTAACAGACTTAATTACACTCTTGGTTGGAGTGCGACAAGTGGTCAAGTAGATAATTTTGTATATGAAGAAACTAATGAAACATTTATAAATGACGAAGATATGAGGAAAAGATTAATGGATCTTAATCCTAATAGTTTCAGAAGAATTGTTGGAACATTGCTAGAAGTCAATGGTAGAGGATATTGGGAAACTTCAGATGAGAATATAGAACAGTTGAAAGAACTATACCAAGAGGTAGAGGATAAAATCGAAGGAGTTAAAGAATAATAAATTTATTATTTTCTGTAAATCCTATCTGCTACTTTAAGAATTTGATAATTTAGTTTGACGTTGTGAACTCTCACAATATCAATATTAAATTGAGAACAAAGACAACTTATTGCAAGTGTTCCTATATCCCTTTCTTTTGGATTTTTCTCATTCAAAATTTCTCCTATAAACCTCTTTCTAGATGCACCTATCAAAATTGGCAAATTCCATTTTTTAAATACATCTAAGTTTCTCAAGATTTCCAAATTTTGAATAATATCCTTTGAAAAACCAATTCCAGGATCCACTATTATATTTCTTTGAGATATATTTTTTTCTAAAGCATTCTTTATTAAATTATCTAGCGAGCACTTAACATCACTCAATACATTCTGGTAATTAGAGAGTTGATTCATATTTTGACTATTACCACGACTATGAGTTATGACGAATGGACAGTTGAATTTTGATACAACATCCAAAATTTTTATATCTCTTCTTCCTCCTGTTACATCATTTATCCAATTAGCACCATTTAAAAGAGCTTCGTAGGCCACTTCAGAATTAAAAGTATCAATAGAAATTAAAACATCTGGAAATTCAGATTTTATTAATTTTAGATATGGGATCAATCTTTTTATTTCTATACTAGATCCAACTTCTTCAGCCCCGGGTCTCGTACTTTGAGCACCAAGATCAATTACATCAACACCATTGCTCAAGAAATGATTTACTTGATCTAAAACTTTTTTTGAAGAGTTTAATTCCCCGCCATCACTAAATGAATCAGGAGTTAAATTAATAACTCCCATAATTGAAGTTTTTTGGCCCCAGCCTTTTGGCCATGGATTTTTCTTATTGATAATTTGCAATTCTAGCAAAACTATTCGGATCTAATGAAGCCCCTCCAACTAACACCCCATCTATATCACTCATTGACATGATTTCGTCAATATTATTAGGTTTGACTGATCCTCCATATTGAATAATTACATCATCAAAACCTATTAATTTCCGAATCAAAGAACATATCTTATTAGCGTCTTCTGCCTCACATGTTTTACCAGTGCCAATAGCCCATATTGGTTCATAGGCAACAATTAAATTAGATGGATCTGTATTTTCTAATCCTTGTTCAACCTGTCTAGTAATAACTCTATCAGCTTCACCTCTCTCTCTTTGTTCTAATGTTTCTCCTACACAAACTATTGGAGTAAGTCCACTAGATTGAGCAAAAACTGCTCTTTTATTAATTTGTTCATCACTTTCACTAAAATATTTTCTTGGTTCACTATGTCCAACAATTGCATATGAGACACCATGTTCAAGAAGCATTTTTGGAGATATTTCTGCAGTAAATGCTCCTTGATCTTCCCAATGAATATTTTGACTAGAAATATCTAAATAATCAAAATCAGAATGATCAGAAAAGGTTGAAATGGCTGTAAAAGGGGGAGCAATAATAACTTTACGATCGTCTTTAATGTTTTTTATTAAGGGAATAAACTCTTCTAAATAGGACTTTGCTTCAGCACATGTCATGTGCATTTTCCAATTACCAGCAATTACAGATTTTCTCAAAATACTATCACCAAGAAAAATATACTAATACAAAGTGAGTTGAATAAGCTAACTATTCAAAAATTAATTCATTTTTTAGAAATATTACTTTATCTCCCTTGTTTAACTTCCTTCCTCTCCTAGTCTCAATTACACCATTAACCTTAACAGAACCTGATTTAATAAAAATTTTTGCTTCGCCACCAGAAGATACCAAATTTTTCCATTTTAAGAATTGATCCAATTTCATTGTTTTTTATACCCAAAGATATTGATAAAGTAGGATAAACAATTAAATATATAATATCTTGAGATTAATACCACCAGTCAGACCATATTCAAATAGGTTTATCAAGGGTTTTATATGCATGCTTATTTACGTAGCTTGTTGGCCTTTATTAGCATATTTAGCTGGAAACTTAATCCCAGCAATTGGGTCAGGTGATCTCTCAAAAGTTTTTAGCATAATAATTAATTCTTTATTTGTATTTTTAGTTCAGAAAACTGCTCAATTTGGACAGGATGTATTCATAGCAAAACCATCTTTAGAAATTAGTGAAGTGATGAGAGGAAATTTATTTAGAAGAATTCAAAAAATAAAGATGAATTCTGTTGAAAATATTTCAGCCGGGGACATAACATATAGACTTACAGAAGATGCAGACAGGGTAAGCGAAGTTATTTATAAAACAGCTCAAGATACTATTCCATGCACCTTACAGTTGTTAGCGGTAATAATCTACATGTTTTATTTAGACTGGTCACTTACAGTATCAACATTCGTTTTAGCACCATTGATTATTCTTTCAGTTAACAGTTTTGGAAGAAGGGTTTTAATAGCATCCGAAAAAAGTCAAGAATCAACAAGTAATTTAGCAGCTTTAATAGGTGAATCTATAAATGGAATGTCCACGATAAGAGCTTTTGCTGCAGAAAACTGGATTGAGAAAAGATTTTTTAAAAGATTAAGTACAAATAAAAAAGCAAAATATAAAACATTAAAACTACTTGCATTTCAACATCCAGTTGTAGGATTTGTTGAAGCATTTGGAATATTAGCAATATTAGGTTTAGGAGCCGCAAGAATCAATCTAGGCCTTCTAACTAGCGAAGAATTTAGTAGTTTTTTTGCAGCAATATTAATGCTTATTGATCCAATAAGTCATGTAAGTACAAATTTTAACGACTATAAACAGGCAGAAGCCTCAATAAAAAGGTTAAATAATATTAATCAAGAACCTGTCGAAGATGATAAAGAAAATTTACGAAGGATATCCAATTTTGAAGGCAAAATAAGTTTCAAGAATGTAAATTTCGCTTACAAAAAAGATAATCAAGTACTTAAAAATATCAATTTAGAAATTAAAAGAGGGGAAGTCACAGCATTTGTTGGAGCTTCTGGCGCTGGTAAAAGTACAATGTTGGCTTTGATATTAAAGTTTATAACTCCAAAAAATGGAGACATTTTTATAGATGATAAAAATCTCAAAATAATAAATACAAAAGAAATTAGAAAAAATATTGCATTAGTACAACAACAGCCATTTTTATTTTCAGGAACAATAATTGATGTAATAAGAATGGGCAGAAATTTCACCAAAGAAGAAGTCATAGAATCAGCAAGAAAAGCAAACGCTCACAACTTCATTCAAAAGCTTCCTAAGAAATATGAAACTGAGATAACTGAAAGAGGATCAAATTTCTCTGGTGGTCAGATCCAGAGGATAGCAATTGCAAGAGCAATACTCGGGAACCCCTCAATTCTTCTTTTAGATGAAGCCACAAGCGCGTTAGATGCAGAATCAGAATCTGAAGTACAAAAAGGACTTAATAGAGCTATGAAAAATAGAACAGTTATTGTAATAGCTCATAGATTAGCCACTACTCAAGAGGCCAATAAAATAGTTGTTTTCGATAAAGGTGAAATTATTGAAGTTGGGAAACACATTGATTTAATAAATAAACCTGGAATTTATAAAGAATTATGTGAAAAACAATTGATTAAAAAATTATAGTTCTATTTTATTTATTAAAAAAGTAAATCGATGAGCGAAAAAACAAATGACTCTACAAATCCAGTTTTAACCTTTGAAGGGAAAAAATATTTAATAAATGAACTTTCTAATGAAATAAAAGAATCTATAAAAGTACTACAAATAGCTGAGACACAACTTAAGATGCATCAAGATACTCTCAAATTACTTTCAATTAGTCGAAACTCTTTAGTTAATCAATTAAGAGAAAAACTAAAAAACTTAGAATAAAAATTTTAATAATTATGGATTTCCTGTAGAGAGTAAGTATTAATTTTATAGCATTGCAAAGCTTTGATCGCCTTAATGGCTGCCTTTGCTCCAGGAATAGTTGTAAAAATAGGAATATTATATTCTAAAGCGGCACGTCTTAAATAAGCATCATCATGAAGAGCCTGTGAGCCAATTGGAGTATTAATTATTAATTGAACAAGTCCCGAACGAATTAGGTCCTCAATATTTGGTCTTCCTTCATGAACTTTTAGCACTTCTTCAACTTGAATTCCTAAGTTCATCAAATATGAAGCTGTACCTTTTGTTGCGATTAATTTAAATCCTAAGTTCAAAAGTTCTCTAGCAACCTCCTCAAGATTTTTTTTATCTAAATCATTTGTAGATAAAAAAGCAACTCCTTCTGAAGGAACACCATTACCTGCTGCCAATTCCGACTTGGCATAAGCAATTCCAAAATCTTTTGCTAAACCCATGACTTCACCAGTAGATTTCATTTCAGGGCCAAGTAATGTATCAGACCCAGGAAATCTTTTAAAAGGTAAAACGGCCTCCTTTACTGCTTGAAATTTTGGAGAAAATTCTTCTGTGAAATTAAGATCTTCTAATGTAAAACCATGCATTAACTGAGTAGCTAATTTTGCAACTGGTTTACCTATCGCTTTTGAAACAAATGGAACTGTCCTAGATGCTCTTGGATTTGCTTCGAGAATAAATAATTTATTTTCTTTATTATTTGTATTTATTACTGCAAATTGCAAATTAATTAAACCAACAACATTTAATCTTTGTGCAATTAATTTAGTCCAGTTCCTCACATTTTCTATTGTGGATGTTGAAAGAGAAATGGATGGTAAGCAACAAGCTGAATCTCCTGAATGAATTCCTGCAGGTTCCACATGTTCCATTAGACCAGCAATTACAACCGAACCCTCAGAATCGCATAAAGCATCAACATCTATCTCAATTGCATTATTTAAATATTGATCAAGAAGGATTGGATGATCAGGTGATACCTTAACTGCTTCAGAAATGTATCTCGATAATTCATTCTCATCTTTAACAATTTCCATTGCCCTTCCACCTAAAACATAAGAAGGTCTTACAACCAAGGGGAATCCTATATTTTTTGCTACTATTTCTGCTTCATTTTGATTACGTGCAATACCGTTTAAAGGTTGTCTAATTCTTAATTCTTCAAGAATTTTGGTAAATTCCTCTCTATCTTCTGCTAAATCGATAGATATTGGAGAAGTCCCAAGAATTTTTGATCCAGTTCTAATCCCATCATTAGATTTAAGCCATTCAAATAAAGGTAATGATAATTTCAGTGGAGTTTGACCTCCAAATTGAACAATCAAACCATAAGGATTTTCGGCCTCAATTATGTTAAGCACATCCTCCAAAGTTACAGGCTCAAAATATAAAATATCGCTAGTATCATAATCTGTTGATACAGTTTCAGGATTACTATTAACCATTATTGTTTTATAGCCATTTGTAGAAGCTTGATATGATGCATGACAACAACAGTAATCAAATTCTATTCCCTGACCAATTCTGTTTGGACCTCCTCCTAAAATCATAATTTTTTTTGATTTACTATTTTCTGAAATCTCGCTATCAAAAATTTGAGAATTAAAATTAATGAAAGGTTCTTCGTAAGTTGAATAATGATACGGAGTTGAGGATGAGAATTCTGCTGAACAAGTATCAACAGTTTTATAAATTGGAATTATATTAAGTTTTTTTCTATATCTTCTTACTTCATAAAACTCAGAATTAGTTAACTTTGCAATCTGTTGATCTGAAAAGCCTAATTGTTTAGCATGTAACATCAAATCCCTATCTAAAGTATAAAGTTCCTTATCTTTCAAAAAATCATTTTCAAAATTAAAGATATTACGTAATTTTTCAATAAACCAAAAATCTATATTTGTAACTTCTTGAATATAATTATTAGTTTTCCCAAGCTGCATAGCTTTTTTAATAAGGAGAATTCTTTCAGATGTAGGGTTTCTTAAACTATTTTTAATTTGACTCTCATCTTTAAATTCATCTTGTGAATCACATTCCCAACCATAAACACCTACTTCTAATGACCTTAATGCTTTCTGAAATGATTCTTCAAAAGAACGACCTATTGCCATTGATTCACCAACAGATTTCATAGCAGTGCTTAAGGTATTAGATGAGCCTTTAAACTTTTCAAAAGCAAATCTTGGGATCTTAGTAACTACATAATCAATTGATGGCTCAAAACATGCAGGAGTTTTTTTTGTAATGTCATTAATAATCTCATCAAGTGTATAGCCAACAGATAATAAAGCTGCAATCTTAGCTATTGGGAATCCTGTTGCTTTACTTGCCAAAGCGGAGGATCTACTTACACGAGGATTCATTTCTATAACAATTACTTCTCCATTAGATGGATTTATTGCAAATTGAATATTACTCCCTCCTGTTTCAACTCCAACCTCTCTAATAATCTTCAATGACAGATCCCGCAATCTCTGATACTCCTTATCTGTAAGGGTCTGTGCAGGAGCTACAGTAATCGAATCTCCAGTGTGGACACCCATTGGGTCTAAATTTTCAATGCTGCAAACTATTACCACATTGTCAGCAGTATCTCTCATTACCTCTAGTTCAAACTCCTTCCATCCAATAAGTGATTTTTCAATTAATATTTGATTACTTGGACTTTCCTCTAAACCTGATTTACACAATTCGACAAATTCTTCAAGGTTAAAAGCAATCCCACCCCCTACTCCACCTAAAGTAAACGCAGGCCTTATTATAAGAGGATAGGAACTTATTTTTTTTGATACTTCCATAGCTTCATCTAGGTTAGAGGCAATACCAGATGGACAAACATTTACGTTTATTTTCTCCATCGATTCTTTAAATAATTTCCTATCCTCAGCTTTATTAATAGCTCTTAAATCAGCTCCAATTAATTCAATATTATTTTGTTTTAAAAAATCTGATTCTGATAATTTAACCGCAAGATTCAAAGCGGTTTGACCTCCCATAGTGGGAAGAATCGCATCAGGTTTTTCTCTAAGAATGATCTGAGAAACTATTTCAGGAGTCAAAGGTTCAATATATGTTTTGCTTGCGATATCAGGATCAGTCATTATTGATGCTGGATTTGAATTTATCAAGACAATTTCATAACCAGCATTTCTTAATGCTTTGCAAGCTTGAGTCCCAGAGTAATCAAATTCGCATGCTTGCCCTATAACAATCGGTCCCGAACCTAGAATAAGAATTTTTTTGAGATCACCTCTTTGAGGCATAATTTAAACTTTCATTTATCTCATGCTACTTATAAATCATCAGATGTTAATCAAGTTACTTGAAAAGCAACATTTGTTTCTATAGTATTGAAAGAAATTAATTTTTTATGAGCGAACTTCAGCGACTTAAAAGTTTGTTGCCTCCAGAGAATGAAAGTTGGGTATTTGTTGAATCTGCTGCGGCTATAGATCCACCTTTAATAACACTTGAGGAAATCGGTCGTGACGAAGTAGAAATTCAAATAGATTTAGATGAATGGGACAACTTTGCTATTGACCATAGAAATTTATTATTTTGGCACGAGGTTGGGAAAATCCAAAATGACGCAATTCCCAGAGATGGATGGGAAATGGCAGCACTTGCCATAGGACTTGGAGGGGCGATAGGAGAGTTGTGGGTACAAGATGGGTTACTTTTATTACTTGCTCTTGGTTTATCAAGTTTTGCAGGATATAGATTATATTTAAAAAATAATTCTGAAAAAAAGCTTCAAGATGCTATTTATGCAGATGAAAGAGCTATAGATCTTGCTTGTAGATTTGGATACAGCATTCCAAATGCTTATAAAAGTCTTGGAGGAGCATTAAAGGAGTTAATAGATAAGACTCGAAAAAAGAAAAAAAGAAGTTTCTTTGAAGATAGATTAGATGCCTTAAGAAAAAGTGCAGAAAAAGCAAGATCAGAATTATCTCAGCAAGAAGGCTCAGAAAAATCAGTTTCAAGTGAAAATGTTTATGGACAATAAAAGTTTGGTTTTAATAGCAGCCAAAGCATGTGATGAAAAAAAGGCAAGAGATATAAAACTTATAAAAATTGACAAAGTATCATTTATAAGTGAATGGATTTTGATTGCAGAAGGATTATCTGATGTACAGGTTAGATCTATAACTAACTCTGTAGAGGGAGAGCTTAGAGAAAAGGCTAAAGTTGAACCTATACGAAAAGAA
>QCCH01000014.1 GCA_003281315.1 Prochlorococcus sp. AG-347-K20
TCGTAGATTTAGCCAGTACAACTGTCACTAATAATTCAACTATTGCAGGTACTGCTCCAATATTTTCTTCCGCTGCAACCAATACTGCCGGTACAAAAGTAATACTTACTTATAACGAGGCTTTATCTGCAACAACTGCAGCAGCTACTGCTTTTGCCGTAACCACTGGTGGGACAAGTAATAGCGTTACTGACGCAACTGTTTCTGGTTCTACGGTAGAACTTACCCTCACAACAACAGTTAAAAATGATGAGACTGTTACTGTTGCCTATACAGATCCTTCCGGTAGTGATGATGCTAATGCCATACAGGATTCTGCTGGTAATGATGCAGTAGATTTAGCTATTACAAGTGTTACTAACAATTCAACCGTTGCAGGTACATCACCCACATTTTCTTCTGCTGCAACAAATACTGCAGGTACAAAAGTAATACTTACTTATAACGAAGCTTTATCTGCAACAACTGCAGCAACTACTGCTTTTGACGTCACATCCGGTAGTACCAGTAATAGTGTCACCGCTGCAACTGTTTCTGGTTCTACGGTAGAACTAACTCTTACAACAACAGTTAAAAATGATGAGGCTGTTACTGTTGCCTATACAGATCCATCTGTAAGTAATGATGCAAATGCCATACAGGATGCTTTAGGTAATGATGTCGCAACTTTAAGTTCTACAAGTGTCACTAATAATTCAACCGTTGCAGGTACATCACCCACATTTTCTTCTGCTGCAACAAATACTGCAGGTACAAAAGTAATACTTACTTATAACGAAGCTTTATCTGCAACAACTGCAGCAACTACTGCTTTTGACGTCACATCCGGTGGTACCAGTAATAGTGTCACCGCTGCAACTGTTTCTGGTTCTACGGTAGAACTAACTCTTACAACAACAGTTAAAAATGATGAGGCTGTTACTGTTGCCTATACAGATCCATCTGTAAGTAATGATGCAAATGCCATACAGGATGCTGATGGTAATGATGTCGCAACTTTAAGTTCTACAAGTGTCACTAATAATTCAACTGTTGCAGGAACACCACCTACATTACTTTCTTCATCTCCAGTTGATGATGCTAGTTCTATAACTACAAGCAGCAATATAGTTTTAAATTTCTCAGAAGCAGTAGCTAAAGGAACTGGAAATATTGTTATCTATAAATCCTCCGATGATTCTGCTTTAGAAACTTTTGATGTTGCATCAAGCACCTTAGTTACAGGGACTGGAACAAATACAATCACCATAAATCCTACAAGTGATTTAGCTGAGCAGACTTCTTATTACATACAGATAGCATCAACTGCTTTCGATGATCTTTATGGTAATTCTTATACAGGAATAACAGATAATACAACTTACAATTTCACCACCGCAGATGAAACAGCTCCAAGCGCACCATCAACACTTACAACTACATCCACGACAACAAATGATTCGACTCCGACAATCTCTGGAAGTGCAGAAGCTGGTAGTACTGTAATTTTATATAACGGATCTGTTTCTGATAACGAAACAATCACTTATCAAGTAAGTGTAGAAGCTAAAACCTCAGATCATAATTCTTATGGTTCTGGGTCAAGTTATGGTTATAAAATTGACAGTAGTTTTACTCCATATTTATCTTTAACTCCTGGAAACACTTATAAATTTGACCAGTCTGACTCAACAAATGCAAATCATCCTTTAGCTTTTTACCTAGATTCAAATAAGGCCACTTCTTACACGGATAATGTAACCACTAGTGGAACCCCAGGTTCTGATGGGGCATATACACAGATACAGATAACCACAAGTACACCAGAAACTTTATATTACCAATGCACTAACCATGGGTTAATGGGTGACAGCTTTAGAACAAACTTAGGTACTGCTACAGCAGATAGTGATGGTGTTTTTTCTATTAATTCTTCAACTCTGAGTGATGGAAGTTATTCATTAACATTAACGGCAACTGATATTGCAAGAAATACCTCATCTTCATCTTCTGCGTTATCAATCACTGTTGATACAACATCTCCAATAATTACCGGTCCATCCGGTAGTAAAGCAGGTGCATCTACGAGTAGCGTATCTTTTAATGAAAATGGAACAGCTGTTAATACTTTTGAAGCCAGCGAAACTGTTACCTGGTCCTTAAATGGTGGTGCAGATGCTTCATTATTCTCTATTAATTCTAGTGGTGCTTTAAGTTTTTCTTCTGCTCCGGATTATGAATCCCCTGGAGATACTGATAGTGGTAATGATTATGTAGTTGTTGTTAGAGCAACAGATACCGCAAGCAACACTTCTGATCAAACTCTTACTGTTTCTGTAAGTGATGTTGAAGAATCATCTTCTGACTCTTCCAATTCTGATTCTTCTAGTTCTGACTCTTCCAATTCTGATTCTTCTAGTTCTGATTCTTCATCTACGTCAACACAAATTACAAATGGGATAAAAGTCGCCAACGTAAATACAGACTACACACCCAATGAAAAAGGCTTTGCAAGCATAAATGCTCCCGCTCCAGTTATAGTTACTGCCTATGAAGTGGGAATAGAATATACTCTTGATTCAATAAAAGATTATGACGGTAATTTACATGCAGGTGATAAATTAGCTGCAACTGCATCATCTTATAAATATCAGGGGATGTTAGATGTAAATGGAGATGGTGTTTTTGAAACTATCTTCACTAATAAATCATCCAAAAGATGGGTAACTGCGAAAGTTGATTCAAATACTGGTCAAATAGATTTTGATGACAATGGTGCTGGAGGTGGAACAAGAGTTGTTGGGATTTATGCAGATCCATTAATTGCAGAAGGAGAAAATAATGGTGGATATTTATCTGATGGAGTAACACCAGCACCTGCGAACTTTGGAGTTTCTGATGCAGATAGATATGTTGTAGTTAATGGAGAAACTATTGATCGTTTAGCACTTAACAGTCAGGTAAGATTCCAGAATGATTTGGAAATAGATAATCTAGAGGCTAAACATTCTGGAGATTATGATTCTGATGGAATCCATGAGGTCTATTGGAAGACAGCAGATGGGACTGCCTACTTGAGATCTCTGATGCATGCCGATGGGAATATCAGATATGCCAATTATCAAAGTGTAGATCAGATGAGTGAATACTTAACTGCTCAGGGACATGAGAATGTTATTGCTGACATTATTTAAGATTCATCGACAACAAGATTCTAAATAAAGACGATATAAAAGCTTAAATTAATACTCATTAAATAAGTATGCATATGAGTGAAACTAAAACTTAGAAAATAATAAGCCAATTTGTAATTAATAAGGGATCTGCTGTCCAGCCATAACAGCCCGCATCCAATCCCTATTTAATAAATTAGTCAACCTATAAAAAATAACAAAAATGTCTGAGGCAATTATATATACCTTCTAATAAGGACTTATCCCCCCATAACCCCTCGAAAGCTAATTGTTGACCAATAGCTAATTTAATTGCTATAAATATTAGTACACTTGTACTATATTGTTATGGAGGACTGGCAGGAATGGGACTATTTAGAGGAAGAGACATTAACAAGAAAACGACGGAAGATATGTATTACTTGCAATCACTTCAGGTACAGCACGACAAGTTCTTGTGTCACCATCCTTACCTGTCCGTTTCATCAAAAGCTTATTCCTCAAGGAGATCATCTAATTAAGGGGTGTAGATACTGGAGAGAGAACAGCAGAATATTCGCTCCAGAAGCAGCTTAAGCTTCAGGCTCTTAGTTCCAATGGGAGAGTGTCCAACCTATTCTATAACTGAGTTCTATATATTCAGCTGGTATAGATAATCAATTCTGCTGGTATAGAAAACACACTCATCTATTGAAAAGCATTGCAAATACTAGATTTCTTGATTTCAGCTCGAAATAATAAAAAAACCTGTCTCTAGTGATCTGTTTCTATATTTTTTTCTAAACTTTCTTCGGCTGATTATTTTCGATAAACTGAATCGAATGCTTTGGATTTTGGCTGGATCATGAAAAAGTTAACAAAATGTCATACCAGCACCATACTAGCAACTCTAATTTCTCTAAACTAATTGATATGACTGAAATTAACTACTGGCCAATGAAAAGTGAGCGCGTCTAGCTATTACTGGGATTTCAGGGAATCGTAATTTTTTACTCAAACTTTACTCAAACTTTTAAAGACTAAAAAACTAACCGATATTGAGTTCGGTTCGAAGTAAGAAAACCCTGAAACTATTAATCTCTTTTGATGAATAGTCTTCAAATGACAAAGACACAAAGCACAAAAACTACATTAAGTAGCAAGCTAAGTGTCTTGGAAGTAATCTGCATTAATTAAAAAGGTTTTTGTACTCGTGTGTAGGAGTGCGGGGTTAACCTTGAAACCGCTAGGCTCAAGTCCTTACGAAAAGGACAAGTCCTTAGACCACTTATACCGATAAAATATATTCATAACAAGTTTAGGTAACTTGATTCACTAGCCAAAAACTAATGAAAAGGAAGGTAAATTATTTAATAAATTTCTGCTTATAATTCTGGCTTCTCTTCTTCAACTGGCTTCTCTTCTTCAACTGGCTTCTCTTCTTCAACTGGCATCTCTTCTTCAACTGGTTTCTCTTCTTCAACTGGCTTCTCTTCTTCAACTGGTTTCTCTTCTTCTTCAGAAAATCTTCTTTTTAAAAATTCAGAAATTTTTTGGAAAAGATCCTTTAGGAATTCAAAAATTTTATACAGAATGTTTTTCATAAATAAAATTCCCTATTAGTTTTACGAGATAAAACTTAAACAAAATTAAACACATATTTCTTTTCAAAGCATTCCGAAAAAATACTTAATTCTTTTTTTAGAAAAAAATATTTTTGAAATTATCTTGGATGTCACATCTAAGAGCTGAATTGCAGTTCAATTTTTCATTTGCTAAAAAGATAGAGCGGGCTAAAGTCCAATGCTCCACGAGGATTTAGTCCGCTGCCGAAAGGTGAATCTATCCTAATTAAAGTAACTTTCTGCTAGTTTTGATAAATATATTGATTACTTGATAAATATTTTTTGTATATTGCTATTACAAAACTAATAAGGTTATCTAGATTAGTTACTAAATCCTCGTGGAGAAAGCTTTAGTTAACTTCTTTTACTGGTTACTAATAAAATCAGCTATATCACATTATGGTGAGTCATTGGTTCCAGTAGAAGTTCCATCTAATTCAACCAAACCTTTTTCTTAATTTCTAATGGCAGGTATTAAATACTTTAATCAAAAGCTTAGTTAAACTACCTTTTTTACTTTAAAACTAGAATTAATACTCCAAAAATTAAAGTAGAGGCAACAAATCCAACACCAACTAATCCAGCAATTATTCCAGTATTAAGATAGACCTTTACTGTTGCTAATTCCTTCCCTTCTCCAATAGTCCTCATATTTTAAATTTCTTTTTTGATAATCTAATGCGTTCATGTTCTTATCGAGTATGGCAAAAGGAGAATTAGTAAATTTCATGGCATAACACCTCTAAAAAAAATAGTTTATTGAATATTTAATAGATATGAGATTTTATTTATCTCAAGTAACTAGATCCTCTATAAGTAAGCTTTATTGTTTTCTCTTCTTGTCTCTTGCAATATACGAAAGATTTGCCGTTAAAATACATGTTTACCATTATGCAGCTCCTGGTCTTGATCAAGTCCCCGTCCTATGGCTTGATTCGTACTGCGGTCTATCTAATAGTAGATCGGACGATTTGGTAGCATTTACTACACTTTATTTATAGAGTATTTATACTCAGTTGTCAACCCTTAAGATTAAAATTCTCAGTCGCAATAGACTAAACAATGCTGATTAGTTGGATGTTCTCTACATTCCCTCTTCCAATAGTCTTCAAATAAATGGTTATCTCTATCAAGATTTCTTGTTATTTCTTCCATTCTGTTTCCAGCATAATTAAATGCTTTTAGGTATCTTGGAAGGATTGTGAATTGATTGAATAGTTTCATTTAGACCTCCTAGATCTATACTTATATTGTCCTCCTATAGCCTTGAAATTTATAGGTCGGTTTGAGGAACTATTAGGTACGGGAAGAGGTATATATTTTGAATCAAAAAATACTAAAGCAGTCCTAAAATTAATACATGGTTGTCATGAGGCAGTTGCAGGGATACAACTGAAGCCAACCATAAATTATCAGAGATCAATTCAAGATTTAAAACACACTCATTATTTAAAAAGAAATCTTCTCCACTTTAGATAAAACTAAAATAAATCAGGATTTGAAAACAATGTAATCATAGATACCAACAGGTATTTAGCTAATTGATTATATATTTAACACACGAGTTAACCCGTTCCAATTTGTTGACTCTGAGGTTTTACCGTTGATTCCTTATCTTTTGAAAGTTGTTCCTTGCAGCTTTAGATTAAAAAACGGTCTTTATTTAATCTAAACCATGCAAAAGAAAATCGTAAAAAAATATGCTGAATTAATGCATCAGGCGCAACAAGCTACTGGAAGAAAAGAAGCAGTTGGACTAATACATAAAGCAGCAAAGTTAAAAACTAAATTTGATAATTACGAGATGATGTGATCATCTACAAAGCAATTTTCCCAAATAAGAATGTCATTCTTAAATAAATTCTCGATTAAAGATATCATTCTCTCAAGCAAAGAGGCATATCAAAAGGAACTCAAGAACAACGGTGTGGGTTCACAAATAGGAAGGTCATTATTTAATAAATTTTCGATTAAAGATATCATTCTCTCAAGCAAAGAGGCATATCAAAAAGAACTCAAGAACAACGGTGTGGGTTCACAAATAGGTAAGTCATTATTTAATAAATTCTCGATTAAAGATTTTTCCTTCAATATTTCCAACAGATAAGCGTAATTTATAAAGGGGTACCGTCATGATATATAGAGGAAAGGGGTACACTTTCCTAAATAGAAACTTTGATGGATAATAAATTCATATTCAAAGAAGTTACCCAAACTTTACTCAAACCCTATATATTCGCCGAGATCCTATGGTACAACAGGAACCTAGCTACTGGCTAATGAAGTGGGTACTTGATGCTAAAAACTAAAGCCTTCCAAATCCCTTAATTCTTTTTTCTGTTTTATATCCTGCTTGTACGAATTGAGTATTATCAGTCCCGACATCATAAAGAGTATAATTTTTTCCTGCCCCAATACCAATAACAGCTTTTTGAGGAACTTTCTGCTCTTTCTTACGATTTCCATTTAAATCTTCTACTTCAGAATTAACAATCCCCTCTGTCAATTCCAAGTGAAACTGTTGTTTACTTCTTGCAGTAAATAATCTGTTTACCTGAAGACGTGTAAGTCTATCAAGGAGTGTCAGTGGCGGCGTATCTAGTGTTAAATTTTCGCCAACATCTTTTGAGCTTCCGTGAATCAAACCACAATCAAGTTCAACAAATCCAAATTGAAGTGCTGCTATCCAATCAAGAAATGATTTGTCTACAGCATTCGTAAGAGACTTAACTACTTCTTCACCCTTATTTATTCTCAAAGCTTCAGCTCTTTGATCACCACGGTAACCACTTTCCAAGAGGATTTGTTCTTCCCACCAACCATATATGCACCATGGTTGTAAATCATTACTTTTTGGATTAATTAACCTATGGAGAAGCCTATTACAGTTTTTTTCAGGACCTATCATATCCCCCAAAACAAAAAGAGTTATATTACCAGGAATTTTTTTTAAGTCTTTTTGAATAAGTTCATAAGTATCTAGATCCCCTTTAAGACCACTTACGAGTGCCCAGCGTTCTATCATCTTTCACAAACATGAGATGCATCTTCAGCTTGTTCTGCAAATTCGAATCCATTTTTTAAACGCCATGCAAAAATCGGAGGAAGACCGGCATCTATTATTGCTTTACAAGTAAGTTCAATATCATATTCCACTTCTCTAATTTTTACTTCATTAGTGACATCGTTATAAACAACATAAGTAGCTTTAGTTCCTCCATGTCTTGGCTCTCCAACTGAACCTGCATTTACTATTCTTCGCATCGGCAATTGAATTTCTTTTTCTTGAGTATCTTTGGGAACAGCATTTTTGATCTTTACAGCAATTGAACCATCTGCTAATTCGCGAATATAAGGTTGGTGAGTATGACCACAAAATAAAATCTCTGCTCTGGCATTTTCAACTCTCTCAAGAGCTGCGAATGCATCCATATCGGGTAGAAGATATTCATGTTGACTATTAGGACTACCATGAACAAAAAGACACTTATCTTTACGTATTGAGTAGGGTAGATTAGCTAGATAATCCTTATTTTCTGTAGTTAATTTATCTGTAGTCCATTGATGAGCAAAATGACCTCTTTTTTCAGCAAGCTGAGAAGGATAACTACAATCGCAAGCATCTAATCCATCAACAACGTCTTCGTCCCAACATCCCTGACAAGTAGGAATTTCTTTATCTCTTATTAACTCAATAACCTCATTAGGTTGAGGACCATAACCCACTAGATCTCCAAGACAGGTAATATTTGTAATTCCTTGGAGTTCAATATCTTTTAAGACAGCCTCTACTGCAGGTAGATTTGCATGTAAACATGAGATGACAGCTTGATTCATTTTTAAGTTAACGGCGAGCAGTTTGTAATTGTGAATTTCTAAGTGAAGTTTGATGATGATCTAGTACAGCATCATTAAGAAGGCAATTATGAATCGTTGCTTTTATTGACTCGAAGTTTAAATTTTTCCCTTGTATAACAATTTCAGAACATCTTTCTGGTCTTCCATTAAGAGGGGCAACTTGGTTTAATGTTTGATATTGAGATCCTTGCTGACTGACTATCCAATTAAACAAGATGTAACGCCCATCAGGTAAGTTCATTAATGCTTTTGCTCTATATACATCCCCATAAGCACCATTAACTAATTCAAACCAAAAAGTATTCAAGCTTGCAGGATCCCAAATATGCTTTTGAAGATCAAGGCTTATTGATTCAATTTCTCTAAAATCTAAAGTATCTTTAATTGATAATTCTGGATCTCTACCAAAATGAAGATATCTATTTGGCTGGAGATTATATTTTTCAAGTTCATTAATAATTCTCAGATCAACTCCATTAATACCCTGAGATTTAGGTGTAAAAAATTGTGGAAATTCAATAATAATTAAAATGTTTTCTTTATCTTTCTCTGATATTGAGTTTGAAATAGATAAGTCTAATAAGTTAGGAATTTGATCTTTCAAAAAAGCAAAATCAATTTTTGAATTTATTGCTTGCTCTAAATTAATTTCGGAATATCCTCCTAGACGTAAGTAACCACAATTACCAGAATAATTCTTAAAAGTATTTAGTATCCAATTTGTCTTACCGCATCCTGGCGAACCTGATATTAAACAGACTTGACTCATAAAAAAATACTACCTAATGTATAAAATTTACACCAATATGAAAATGAAAATCATTTCTGTTTTCGATTTTAAATATTTATTTTTTGATTTAAGTGATAAAAACATTAATATTTAGAGAATTAATTACTCCATACCAACCATCACTTTCCTAAATAGATAATTTGATGGATAATTAACCTAGATTTGAACGTTTTTAATATTCTGTTCACACACCGTTCACACATTGTAATTTTCTTCTAAATTATTGATATGACTGAAATAAACTACTGGCTAATGAAAAGTGAGCCTGATGCTTACAGTATAGATACTTTAAAAAATGACGATGTAACTTTATGGGATGGAATAAGAAATTATCAGGCTCGAAATTTTATGAGAAAAATGAATAAAGGAGATAAAGTTTTTTTCTATCATTCGAATTGTAAACCCCCAGGTATTGTGGGACTTATGGAGGTAATAGATCTAAATATTGTTGACCCTACTCAATTTGATCAAGATTCAAAATATTTTGATCCAAAATCGAAACCTGATAATCCTAGATGGGATTGCGTAAAAGTAAAATACATTTCTAAATCAAATAAGATTTTAAGTTTACCTGAATTAAAGATTTTATTTAATGAGGATGAGTTATTAGTCGTAAAAAAAGGAAATAGGCTATCTATATTACCTGTCAGAAATGATATTGCAAAAATACTACTAGAAAAAATATAAAGAATTTTAATCCTTAAAATTCATTGAAAACATATTGCCAATATAAAGTCTCGTTAAATCCCTATTTTGAAATCCTTTTTGCATCAAAAATCCCGCAATAGCGGCTTGTAGTATCCTGTATTGATCCCAGTTAGGATGATCTTCAACGAATTCTTTCATAGCCTTTTGAAGATTTTCTTGAAGTTCACATTTGAAACTTATTACTTCATCTTTATGATTTAATACTTTTGAATTTTGGTTGTAATTTAACTCTTGCATATTTAAGATTTTTTGAAATTTATTTACAAGATCTAGTTTTCTGCAAAATTACTAAATCGTCAACAAGCATTATTAAGAGACAGTCTCAGGATATAGAATAATAAGAATTCAGTAATAAAGCGGAGGATCATGAAAAATAATTTTGTAAAATTAAATCTTACTTTAATTTAAAGATTTATATAAAATCAAAAGTTTTCCACATGCTTAAGATCATCAGATATTTTTTTAAAAAATACTGTGGAAAAATTGTGAAAAATTTTTTTTTGGAGGGGGAAATATTTTCTAAAATTTCCAATTTTATTTATCTTTCAATCCATTGATTCCCACATGTTTTTTATTTCATAAAATAAATTTTGTGCTATTGGTATCGGCCAATACATTTCAAAGGATCTAGTTTGGTCTTGGCTTTCAAAAACAAACCTTAAACTCCATTCATTCTTTTTCCCCTCAAGCTTAATATACCAAGGAAGTTGTTCTAATTCTAAAGTTATAGATTCTTCATCCATTAGTTCATCCTTGATAAGTAGTAATTGTCCATTAATTCTTAAGAGTAGAAGGTAAAGTGAATGGAATTCACTTTTTTGTAACTCAATTGACCAATTATCAACACCAATCAAAAAGCAAAATTTGCCCTTTTTAAAATCTCTAAGTAATCTCCATCTTTTTTGGTCTTCTACCAAAATTAGCCTGGAAGTAAATCTGGTTGATCTTGTTCATCGCTTAGTTCAATAATTGACCTTTGAACGGGTTTAATAGTTGACTCCTCTAATAAGCCATCAAAATCATCAAAACGTCTCTGCTTAGCTCTGAAAGCAATTTTCACAGTAGTTAAATATCTATTAGTGGATTTTCTTATCAAGCTCTCACCTCTCTTTGCAAGATCATTAGAATCGATCCCTGTATTATTTGATATGTTCATTAAAAAAAATTTTTTACTATAAAATATATCTTACAGTTTATTCGACCATTTCAAAGCATAAATTTTAAAAAAGAACTAAATTGATTCAAATAATTTTATATGGAAGAAAGTTTATCTGGAACACTTGCTATTGATTTAGGGAACACTAATACTGTTGTAGCTTTTCAAGATCAAAAAAATATAAATTCTGTTTTGGTTGAGATACCTAATATTACATCGTCTCCAGGAGTTATTCCTACAGCAATTTGGTTTGAGGAACCTTCAAAGATTCCTAAAATTGGGATCAGTGCTCTAAAAATGAGGGAGAACTCAAATTCCGATTTATTTTTTCATTCGAACTTTAAAAGATTAATTGGAAATTCTATTGAAAAAATTAATCAAAAAAATATTTTAAACCCTAATGAATGTGGCGAAAAATTTTTTCAAATTTTATGGGCGAACATTCCGCACAAGTATGAGATCAAAAGACTTGTTTTAACTGCTCCAATAGATACATATAAAGGTTACAGAAAATGGTTAGTTAATCTTTGTGAGGAAATATCTGTAGATGAAATAGCCCTAGTTGATGAGCCTACTGCGGCAAGCTTAGGAATAAATATTCCATTTGGCTCAAAAATTATGACATTAGATATTGGAGGAAGTACAGTCGATATGAATATAGTCAAAATAGAAGGAGGAGAAGGAAAATCTGGTCCAATAGCTGAACTATTAAAATTTAAAGGCAATGATGTAAGCTCAATTTCAAAACAAAAAATAAGGTGTGCTGAAATAATTGGGAAAACAGGCTCAAAATTTGGAGGGAAAGATATTGATCAATGGATAGTTGATTATTTTATTCCAGGTAATAATAATATTAATAATCTTTTAAAGGCAGAAGAAATAAAATGTAAACTCAGCTCATCTGTAATCAAATATGAAAATAAGTATCCAATAAAATTATTTACTGAACAAAATAAAAAAAATGAATTTTACCTTAGTAAAGAAATATTTGAGAAAATACTTATTGAAAATAATCTTCTTAATCACCTTAACTCTTTACTCAAAGATTTATTAAATCAAGCAAGAGGCAAATTTTGCACGGTTGAAGACTTAAATGCAATTGTTTTCGTTGGTGGAGGAACTCAAATACCATTAATTAAAGAATGGTTAACAAAAAAGATTTCAAAAATTCAAATAAAGTCACCTCCTCCTATTGAATCAATAGCTTTAGGAGCTTTAGCAATGACCCCAGGTGTAAAAATTAAAGACATATTAAACAAAGGATTATCTATAAGATTATTTAATAAAAGAGAGCAAAAACACTTTTGGCATCCTATTTTTTGCAAAGGTCAAACATGGCCAACAGAAACCCCCTTTAAACTGATCCTTCAACCCAGTCAAAATAATCAGAAAATTTTCGAAATAATAATTGGAGAGACACAAAAAGAAAGAGCATATGATGTTATTTTCGAAAATGGATTACCAAAGTTATCAGAGATTCAAAATGAAGAAGAAATTATAAAATGGGACAAAAAACCTCTCAAAATAGTATTAAAAAATAAATCTAATATTGGAGAAGACAACTTAAAACTTTTTTTTAAAATTACGAAAAATGCTGATTTATTAGTGCAGTGTTTTGATTTAAAAGATGAATTTTTTGGAGAATATAATTTAGGAAATATCTTCTAAAAGCTAGCTATTCAAGAAAAACTCCTTCTTCATTATCAACATTATTTAAACGTAAATTAATACTTTCAATTTTACTAGTTGGCACTTTTTTACCGCAAAAATCTGGTTGAATGGGTAATTCTCTATGACCTCTATCTACCATTACTAATAACATCACTCTTTGAGGTCTTCCCCATGAATATAAAGCATCAATTGCAGCTCTAATTGTTCTACCTGTGTAAATTACATCATCTATTAAAAGAATTTCTTGTTTCTCAATTGGAGTTGGAATATCTGCAGCTTGTATTAGGCGAGTTCCAACTCTATTTTGGTCATCTCTATAAAAAGTTGGATCAATTGTTCCTTTTCTAACTCTTAAACCTGTTCTAGAAAATAATTCCTTTTCTAGCACTTCGGCCAGCTCAACTCCTCTAGTGGGTATACCAACCAATAGAAGGTTATCCAGTTTTTTTACTTTTTCGATAATTTCGGAAGTTAAACGCGAAATAGTTTTTCTAAGCTCAACTTCAGTAAGTATTACGATCTTTTTTGTCTTCTTGGACATGATTTATCAAGAAATAAAATTCATCTAATATTTTCATAAATTAGCAAAAGCTAACTATGTTAATTATAAATTGTTAAAGAGTAACGTTTGAAGCTAAATTTAAGGTTGGATCAGTTAAAAAATGAATTTGATCTAAATATGGCAAAGCTTAGCAGCAAAAATATAAAAAGATTAAGCGTTCCTCAGAGCCCTGTAGTCCTTGCGATACTTGATGGATGGGGATATCGAAAAGAAAAATCAGATAATGCTATTAAAACTGCCAGTACACCAATAATGGACTCACTGTGGCATGCATACCCTCACACACTAATAAGTGCTAGTGGATCTGATGTAGGGCTCCCAGATGGTCAAATGGGCAATTCAGAGGTAGGGCACCTTACCATAGGTTCGGGAAGAATAATACAACAAGAACTTGTGAGGATTTCAAATGTTGTAAAAAATAATCAATTAGGCTTGGTCAATGAGTTAAAAGAGATGGCTGATTCACTAAAGAAAAATAATTCTACTTTGCATATCACAGGATTATGTTCTGATGGAGGAGTTCATAGTCATATTGATCATTTATTAGGTTTAATAAAATGGGCATCTGATAATGAAATTAAAAAAGTTGCAATTCATATTATTACTGATGGAAGAGATACTCCTGCAAAAAGTGCCTCGAAATACCTGAATCAAATAGAATCATGTATAAAACAATTTAACTTAGGCGAAATAGCTTCCATATGCGGCAGATACTGGATAATGGATAGAAATCTTTTATGGGATAGAACAGAAAAAGCGTATTCTAATTTGACTGATCCAGATATTCAAATAACAAATATTTCTCCTCAAGATTATATAGAAAAAAGTTATGCCAAAAACATAACCGATGAATTTATAGAGCCCATACGAATGTCTGAAAACTATCTTAAAGATGGGGATAGTTTGATTTGCTTTAATTTTCGTCCTGACAGAGCAAGGCAAATAGTTAAATCCCTTTCTATCAAGGAATTCTCAGACTTTGATAGAAAAAATTTTCCAAATTTAGATTTTGTCACTTTTACTCAATATGATCCGAACTTTCCCGTTAAAGTTGCATTTCCTCCTGAATCACTCAATAATTTTATAGGCCAAATAGTGTCAGAAAATGGACTTAAACAATATAGAACCGCGGAAACTGAAAAATATCCTCACGTAACATACTTTTTCAATGGAGGAGTTGAAATTCCTTTACCTGGAGAAGAGAGACATTTAATTCCATCTCCAAGAGTTGCAACTTATGATATGGAACCCGAAATGTCTGCGGAGGAATTAACTATTAGTTGCTCTAAAGCAATTAAAAGTGGGAATTATGCTTTTGTTGTAATCAATTTTGCCAATCCTGATATGGTTGGTCATACAGGCAACATGGATGCAACAATTAAAGCTATAGAAAAAGTAGATAAATGTGTAGGTCAAATAGTTAATGCTACTGGAGAAATGGGCGGAAGCATTGTTATTACAGCCGATCATGGTAACGCAGAGTTAATGAAAGGATCTGAAGGAGAACCATGGACAGCACACACAATAAATAAAGTTCCATTAATTTTGATTGAAGGTGAAAAAAGAAAAATACCAAATATGGGAAATGAAATTAATTTAAGAGAAAACGCGGGCTTAGCAGATATTGCTCCCACTTTATTGCAATTATTAAATCTTCCAACACCAAGAGAAATGACAGGCAAATCTCTAATTCAAGAAATTGAATTAAAAGGTTATAATAAGGTCGTTCAACACGTCTAAAGTTATTAAAAGCTTTAAGCAATGATTCAAATTATTAGTTGGATTTGGGTATTTTCTGGAGTTCTTCTCATTCTCCTAGTTTTACTTCATAGTCCCAAAGGTGATGGAATGGGAGGAATAGCCGCTAGTGGAAGCTCTATGTTCAACAGCGCAAGTAGTGCAGAAGCTTCTCTAAATAAAATAACTTGGACTTTTTTAGTGATATTTTTGTCTCTCGCAATTATTCTTAGCGCTGGTTGGATTTCATAAAAGTTGAATAAAAAAGGGACCATTTTGAATGATCCCTTTTAAAAATTTAATTAAAAACTATTGTTTAGTTAGTAATCGAAGTCACCGCCCATACCTGGGGCACCTGCTGGAGCCGCTGAATCTTTTTTCTCAGGTAAATCTGCAACTATGCATTCGGTGGTTAGAACCATTCCTGCTATTGAAGCTGCATTTTGTAATCCTGAACGTGTAACTTTTGCAGGATCAACTATACCAGCAGAGGACATATCTACATATTCTCCAGTGGCAGCATTGAAACCATCATTGAATGGTTTAGTTTTTACATTTTCAGCAATCACTGCTCCATTAGAACCTGCATTCTCAGCGATTCTCATAAGAGGAGCAGTAAGTGAAGCTTCAACAATATTAGCTCCAATTAATTCTTCTCCTTCTAAATTTTTATCAGCCCATTCCTTTAGGATAGGAGATAAATGAGCGAGAGTTGTTCCTCCTCCAGGTACAATACCTTCTTCAACAGCTGCTTTTGTTGCATTAATAGCATCCTCAAGACGAAGTTTTTTATCCTTCATCTCAGTTTCAGTAGCAGCTCCAACCTTAATCACTGCGACACCTCCAGCCAATTTAGCCAGACGTTCTTGAAGCTTTTCTTTATCGTATGAGGAATCTGTTTCATCCATTTGCTTCTTAATTTGATCACATCTAGCTTTAACTGCTTGCTCATTGCCTTCAGCTACGATAGTTGTAGTCTCTTTATTAATAGTTATTCTTCTACCAGTTCCAAGCATATCTATGGTAGCATTCTCTAATTTCAAGCCTGCATCTTCAGTAATTAGTTGTCCATTAGTTAAAACGGCCATATCTTCAAGCATGGCTTTTCTTCTATCACCAAATCCAGGAGCTTTTACTGCAGCAACATTTAACACACCTCGTAATCTATTGACAACAAGAGTTGCTAAAGCCTCTTTTTCAATATCTTCTGCAATGATGACTAATGGTTTGCCAGTTTTAGCTATTTGTTCCAAAACTGGAACTAAATCTTGAACTAAGGCAATTTTTTTATCAGTCAGAAGGATATATGGTTCATCTAAAACAGCCTCCATTCTCTCTGTATCTGTTGCGAAGTAAGGTGAGATATAGCCTTTATCAAAGCGCATCCCCTCAGTAACTTCTAATTCAGTAGTCATTGATTTTCCTTCTTCTAAGGAGATAACGCCTTCTTTACCAACTTTATCCATAGCATTGGCTATCATTTGGCCAACTTCTTCGTCGTTTCCAGCTGCAATAGTTCCACATTGAGCTATAGCATTGCTATCACTAATAGGTTTGGAATTCTCCTGAATTTTACCAACTAGAAATTCAGTCGCTTTATCAATTCCTTTTTTCAAGGTAATTGCATTAGCTCCTGCAGCAACGTTTCTCAAACCTGCTTTAACCATTGCATGAGCTAAAACAGTGGCTGTTGTGGTACCATCTCCGGCTGCATCATTAGTTTTTGAAGCAGCTTGTCTGATTAAAGCAACACCTGTATTTTCAATGTGGTCCTCTAATTCAATCTCTTTAGCGATTGTGACACCATCATTAATAATTTGTGGAGCACCAAACTTTTTCTCTAGCACAACATTTCTTCCTTTTGGTCCAAGCGTTACAGCCACAGACTCAGCAAGGATATCGATTCCTCTTTCGAGCGCTCTACGAGCTTGCTCATTGTAAATAATTCTTTTAGCCATATTTAGGCAGTGATTTAGTAATAAGTTTTAATAATTTTTGAAACAAATATCCTAGCTTACTACAGCCAAAATATCCTTTTCTGAGAGTAAGACATATTCATCTCCTCCCAATTTAATGTCTGTGCCAGCATATTTGCTGTACAAAACTTTATCGCCAATACTCACTTCTGGAGTTTGTCGAGAACCATCTTCATTAAGTTTGCCAGGACCCACCTGAGCAACTTCACCAACCTGTGGTTTTTCTTTAGCTGAATCAGGCAAAAGGATGCCCCCAGCAGTTTTTTCCTCAGATGCGGAAACTTTAATAAATATTCTATCTCCCAGTGGTTTTACTGTAGAGACTGTAAGTGAAACAGCTGACATAGATTAATGGAGGATCATGATTGGGACGCCTTGCGGCATAAAAAATGGAAAGAGAATTTTTCCATCCGTATCATCAACAACATAATCTGCAAAGCGGCAATTAAACCATACTTAAACTGTGCGGGTGGCCGAACCCATTTAACGAATCCACCCATGAGGTGGTAGTATTTTCGGATTATGAGCTGTTTAAATCAGCTATTCATCACCAATCAATAAAAAATGGTAGCAACTCCATCAACTTCTTCACAAACAAAAGGCGTAGTACGTCAAGTAATTGGTCCAGTGCTAGATGTGGAATTTCCAGCCGGGAAATTGCCTAAAATTTTAAATGCTTTAAGAATTGAAGCTAAAAATCCAGCTGGACAAGACATAGCGCTCACTGCAGAAGTCCAACAGCTCCTAGGTGACCATAGAGTTAGAGCAGTGGCAATGAGTGGCACAGACGGCCTTGTAAGAGGTATGGAGGCAATCGATACAGGAGCGCCAATATCTGTACCTGTAGGAGAAGCAACTTTAGGAAGAATATTTAATGTTTTAGGAGAACCAGTAGATGAACAAGGTCCAGTAAATACTAAAGATACTGCTCCAATCCATAGAGCCGCACCAAAGTTAACTGACCTAGAAACTAAGCCAAAAGTTTTTGAAACTGGTATTAAAGTTATCGACCTTTTGGCTCCTTACAGACAAGGAGGAAAAGTTGGATTATTCGGAGGCGCTGGTGTTGGTAAGACAGTTCTTATTCAAGAATTAATTAATAACATCGCAAAGGAGCATGGTGGGGTTTCCGTTTTTGGCGGTGTAGGAGAAAGAACTAGAGAAGGGAACGATTTATATGAAGAATTTAAAGAATCTGGAGTTATCAATGCAGATGATCTAACTCAATCAAAAGTCGCCTTGTGTTTTGGACAGATGAATGAGCCACCTGGTGCAAGAATGAGAGTAGGTTTATCAGCACTTACAATGGCCGAACATTTTAGAGATGTGAATAAGCAAGACGTCCTACTTTTTGTTGATAACATTTTTAGATTCGTTCAAGCTGGTTCTGAAGTATCTGCATTACTTGGAAGAATGCCTTCAGCTGTTGGATACCAACCGACTCTTGGAACTGATGTTGGTGAATTGCAAGAAAGAATTACATCTACATTAGAAGGTTCAATAACATCTATCCAGGCTGTGTACGTACCTGCTGATGACCTAACAGACCCTGCTCCAGCTACAACCTTTGCCCATTTAGATGCAACTACCGTGCTTGCTAGAGCTCTTGCAGCTAAGGGAATTTATCCAGCAGTTGATCCATTAGACTCAACGAGCACTATGCTACAACCATCAGTTGTTGGCGATGAGCATTACAAAACAGCCAGAGCTGTTCAATCAACTTTACAAAGATACAAAGAACTTCAAGATATCATTGCAATTCTTGGTTTAGATGAGCTTTCTGAAGAAGATAGATTAACAGTCGACAGGGCCAGAAAAATCGAAAAATTTCTCTCACAGCCTTTCTTCGTAGCAGAAATATTTACAGGAATGTCTGGTAAATATGTAAAATTAGAAGATACCATTGCTGGTTTCAATATGATTTTGTCAGGTGAATTGGATGATTTACCAGAGCAGGCTTTTTACCTAGTTGGTAATATTGATGAAGTTAAAGCAAAGGCTGAAAAAATAAAATCAGAAAAATAAATATTTAAATATATATATTTAACCTTCAATAATTTTAAATTAATGGCAATTTCTCTAAAAGTTTTAGCTCCTAATAAAAATGTTTACCAAGGCGAAGCTGAAGAAGTAATCCTTCCTAGTACTACTGGTCAAATTGGTGTACTACCAGGACACATCTCTTTAGTAACTGCTATAGATATTGGCGTTTTAAGGCTAAGAATGAATTCCCAGTGGAAATCGATAGCCCTCATGGGAGGCTTCGCTGAAATTGAATCAGATGAAGTTATAGTTCTAGTAAATAATGCTGAAATTGGTTCTGAAATTAATGTTCAAAATGCTGAACAAGCTCTTAAAGAAGCAAAATTAGCAATTAGCAAATTTTCTGAAAATGAAAAAAATCCAGAGAAAATTAAAGCCTTGAAAGAGGTTTCAAAAGCTGAGGCTAGGATTCAAGCTGCAAAGAACTAATATTTAAGCGGTTCCACAAAAAGTTACTTCGGGAAACTTTAATTTGGCTTCTTCTAATTTTTTTGTCTTACCTTCTTCTTGCCAATAATTAATTACTTCAGTAGCTTTATTCAATATCTCTACTCTTTCGTTATCTGTAATCCAACCTTTATTTTCAAGTTCGCTTTTTAATTTTTCCCAAGCATCATCTCTTGGCCAAAAATAATAAGCAGTAAGAGGGCTTGGACCGCCACCTACTATTTGATCCACTGCTAAAGCCACATTATCAAGTAACCACAATACTTTAATTATGAATCTTCCTTCATCAGGTTTAGGGGTATAACCAGTAGGCACCCCATCTTCATCAATTGTGGCAGATGCTAATACAGCTGTGGCACCCATCATTCCTGAATTAGGAGAAGAATTTTTAGAGTTTGGCGCATCACTGTTTTTTTCCTTTTTTTCTGTTGAATTTTGATTTAACTTATCTGATGAGGTCATTCACTTATTTATATTTAATAAATAATTTATCAGTTTATGGTCACATTTTGATTGATTTATTCAGAATTTCTTGATTTTAGTTATTGATAACTTCAAAAAAGAATTTTTATCTATCATGAGATACTTCATAAAAATCATAAATAGTAGCTTCCAATGAATCCCAAAGATCTTTTGGAATATCGTTTTCTTCTGCGAACATGCCAAGCTGACTGGCTAAGCCTCTTGCTTGAGAAAGTTTTGAATCATATGAATCGGACTTATTCATTTTTGAGCTTTAAACTTAATAAAAAATAAATCTATTAACTTGATAAGTCAAATTTCAAAATTCTAAATCAGAAATTTCTTTTAATGCATCAATACTTAAAACATCTGGATTTGTATCTGTAACTAGGACATCATCTTCTATTCTTATCCCTATGCCTTTCCATTTCTCATCTATAGGGGGTTGTCCCTCAGGTACTGGTATCCTATCACTTATATAAATCCCAGGTTCTACCGTAAGAATCATTCCATTCTGTAATGGCACTTCATAATCCCCCATTCTGTATGCTCCAACATCATGAACATCTAAGCCGAGCCAATGTCCAGTTCTATGCATGTAAAGATGTTTATAGGATTGATTCTCAATTATCTGCTCAGTACTGCCAGATAATAAACCAATTTCCTTTAATCCCTCTATAAGAATAGTTAAAGCAGCATTATGAACAGCACTAGAATTAGATCCCTTTACAGCATTTTTAATTGCATTTTTCTGCGCACTTAATACAATTTCATAGATAACTTTTTGCTCACTAGAAAATTTACCACCTATCGGAATAGTTCTTGTTATGTCTCCATTGTAATAATCAATAAGTGAACAGCCGGCATCCACCAATAATAAATCTTCCTTCTTCAATGGTGAGTTATTTGATGTGTAATGCAAAATACAGGCATTATCTCCTGAAGCAACGATAGAATTATATGCAGGTCCTCTGGCCCCTTTTTCCAAAAAGAATCCCTCTAGAAGACCCTGAATTTGCCTTTCATTTTTCTTTGATGAGATAGATTCTCTTACTAGTTCATGAGCTTCTGCTGAAATTTGTATAGCCTCTCTCATTCTATTAATTTCAAATTCACTTTTAATTAATCTCATCTCATTTAAATAAATCTCTGGAGATTTTATAGAGTTTGCACCAATTCCTGATCTTGATCGATTTTCAAGTTGTTGTGAAAACATCTCTAGTACTATTTTCTCAAATAATGGATACTTACCTATTGAAAAAACAAGTTCATCGGAGCCATTTATATAACCTGGAAGTAAATCTCTTAGTTCGGTTATTGAGTGAGCCTTATCAGCCTTAAACTCTTTTTCTGCGCCTTCTAAACCCCATCTAAAGCCATGCCAGACTTCACTTATAACATCTTTAGGAGCGACAAACATAATAAATCTCTCTCCCTTTGGCTTATGCGATAAGAAAAGAGCAATAGCATCCGGCTCATCGAAACCAGTTAAATACCAAAAATTGCTATCTTGTCTAAAAGGGTATTCACAATCGGCATGATGCTTTACTAGATTAGCTCCTGGAATAATGGCAGCTTTTCCATCTAATTTTTTCAAGAAAATTTCTCTTCTTTCTTCAAAAACTTTATGGTCAGGTTGAAACATAAATTCTATATTGGCGTGTTTTAAAAAAAAATGGAAGAATGAATTAAAACAGATTTAGTAACTAATCTACCTTAATGGAACCAAGTGTTTACGGATTATTTTTACTTATAATAATTATTTTAATTGGATCAGCATGTTGTTCGGGAGTAGAAGCAGCTTTTTTAGCTGTAAATTCAATTAGAATTTTAGAAATTGCCTCTAGACAAAAGCCAAAAAGTTCTGCAAATCAACTTCTAAAACTTAGAAAACATCTTGGACGGACACTAACTGTAATTACTATTACTAATAATGGATTTAATATAATTGGCAGTCTTATTTTAGGAGTATACGGAGCATTAGTAATTAATAACAGTTTTGGTTTAACCCTTTTTTCAGTAGCTTTTTACATACTTGTTGTTTTAGTAGGAGAAGTACTACCAAAAGCTCTTGGCACAAGATTTTCAGTTCAAATAGCCTTATTATCTGTTCCTATCTTGCGAATATTAAATACTTTAATGAGGCCGTTCATAATATTAATTGAACAGATATTTCCAGTTATTACAGAAGAAAACGAAATTTCAACTGATGAAGAAGAAATTAGACAGATGGCAAAAATTGGAAGTCAGAAAGGTTTGATAGAGGCTGATGAGGCCGCAATGATATTTAAGGTTTTTCAATTAAATGACTTAAAAGCAAAAGACTTAATGACCCCTAGGGTATCGGCACCTTGTCTTGATGGGTCATCAAATCTTAATGAAATTTCAAAACTCATTATGTCAGACAGCTCTCCATGGTGGGTTATTTTGGGAGATAAAGTTGACAAAATACAAGGGGTATTAAAGCGTGAGAAAATGTTGGAAGAGTTAATTAATGGGGAAAATAAAAAATTATTATCAGAAATTTGCGAAGCTGTGGACTACATTCCCGAAATGATTAAAGCAGATCAATTATTAACTAAATTTGACAAGAATCATAAAGGAGTGAAAGTAGTAGTAGATGAATTCGGGGGATTCGTGGGAATTATTGGTGCAGAAGCTGTGTTATCTGTATTAGCCGGTTGGTGGAAAAATAAATCATGAAACATTTTAAAATTAAAGAAAATTATTTATTGTTAAAAAAATGGTGGGAGACTATTGATCTTACCAATTATGAAAAAAGTTTTCTTAATAGAGAAATAATTTCTTTTAATCAACAACTTTTAAGACTCAAAGAAAAAAAATTAAGAATTGGCGCATATGGTAAATCAGGTGTAGGAAAATCTTCTATATTAAATTCTTTATTAAAAAAAGACATATTCAAAACAGATATTATTAA
>QCCH01000015.1 GCA_003281315.1 Prochlorococcus sp. AG-347-K20
CCCTTATATCGACAATATAAGAATTATCTTTATTGCTGTCCGAGGGTGACTCGTAATCAGGAGCATTATCAAAAGTTAATGTGCCAGTAGATGAATTAATAGAAAATAAATCTTTATCTATTCCTCCAGATATTGACCAAGTAACAAAATCATTAGCTAAAAAAGTATGAACCTCTGTAGTATTTTCAAGAATTGCTTTACTCGTTGATGTATCTCCTGCAATGCCAGAGGGACCTAGTATCATAAGTGTATTTTCATTGACGTCATCAATTGATATGGTTACTGTCTGAACAGATTTATTTCCAGCCGCATCAGTAGCTCTTACAACGACCACATAATCATTATTGGCGTCATAATCAGTTGGATTTTCGTAGTCTGGGGAACTTAAAAAACTTAGTGCACCAGAACTTGAATTAATTGAAAATTTAGAAACATCTCTTCCTCCATAGCCATACAGAGCAGAATCGTCAAAATCCCAGGTTACGTCTTCGTTAGCGGTGAAAGTGAAAACGTTGGATGTATTCTCATTTAAGGAAATAGAACTCCCAGTTAATCCTGCATCTATTCCAGAGGTAATATGTCCAGATGGTCCATTAATTGAAGGTGCTGTTTCATCCGCTGATTCTCCAATGAAAATGGATTTATCATTAAATGTTATACGTTCAAGATTTGTGACGTCTAATTTAAAAAAACCATCATTAGATTTTGTTATTGTTGCAGTATTAGATTTTTTACTTTCTACTTGATACTGCTCATAGTTATCTAAAAGCTTAACTTCATCGAATCCATCTCCACCGTCAATTGTTGTATTCTTTGAGCTATCAATAGAAATAACATCATCCCCTTCTCCTAAATAAATATTACTATCTTCTATTCCGAAATTTAATTGATTAGAAGAAATAAGTTTAATTTGATCATTGCCTTCATTTGCAAAAAGATTTGACTTATAAAATGCTGAATATACAGAATCTATTGTAAAAGTATCATCTCCTGATCCAAGTATTACTTTATGGAAATTATTATCACTTCCTTTGAGACCGTAGCCTTGAGAAGTAAAGGAACCTATATCGTTCCCTGAACCGAAGTCATATCGAACGGATGTACTTACATCTCCAGAAATTGCAATGTCAAGATTATCTGAAGAATTTTTTTGGCTAATTTCAAGGATATCATCACCTGAACCCAAGTCTATTGAAGAATTTTTTAAAGCATAAGAAGTAAATGCGTCATTTCGACTACTTGTAAGATTTATATTTACCTCATCATTCCCTGATCCACTATCAATAGAACTATCTTCAATAGCAAAAGCTCCATAATAAAAATTATCTTCTAATAAATCAATATTTATTTTGTCTGCTCCATCTCCACTTTTGATTTCTGAATCTTTTAATCCGATAGCATAATAACCTCTATAGTTTTTAATATTAAAAATATCATCACCTAAACCTGTTTCAATATCAGAATTATCAATCGCAAAAGAATAATAATATAAATTATCGTCAATTTCATTTATAGCACTTATGTTATTGTCACCATTTGAATCAAACAGATTTAAATCTTTAATTGCATTAGCACCTCCTTCACCTTTATAAATGTCATACAGTAATCCTTGAGATATTGAACCTGTTAAGGGCGATCCCTCTAATACATTCTCGTTTACATCATCAATCGAAATGGTTACTGTCTGAACAGATTTATTTCCAGCCACATCAGTAGCTCTTACAACGACCACATAATCATTATTGGCGTCATAATCAGTTGGATTTTCGTAGTCTGGGGAACTTAAAAAACTTAGTGCACCAGAACTTGAATTAATTGAAAATTTAGAAACATCTCTTCCTCCATAGCCATACAGAGCAGAATCGTCAAAATCCCAGGTTACGTCTTCGTTAGCGGTGAAAGTGAAAACGTTGGATGTATTCTCATCTATGGAAATAGAACTCCCAGTTAATCCTGCATCTATTCCAGAGGTGATATGTCCAGATGGTCCAGTAATTAGCGGTGAAAGATCATCGTCATTGTCGTCATTTATTGTGATTATTGCAGTGCTGTCAGATATTTGTGCAGTTACTTCATCATTGCTTGATGCCGAAATTGTAAGTTTAAATGTTTCAGCGGATTCAGAGGAAGAATCATCTAAAGAATTTATTGATATAGTTTTGGAAGTTTCTCCTGAAGCAAACGAAACATTTTGATTGATAGCTGTATAGTCTGAACCACCTGTAGCTGATATATCACTAGAAGATAAAGTTAAATTTTGTGCAGTATTTGATCCACCAGTACGACTTATCGTTATATTCCCACTATTTCCTTCTGTAATTGTTAAATCAGAAATTGAAAAATAAGATAGTGGAACTTCAGCAATACCATAATTCAATGTTGGAACAGAAGAGCTGTTAGGTTGGTCATCCCAAGTCCCATCAATATATCCTCCAATATATGCATAGTTTTCTCCTGTGCTTCCATTTGGAGCTCCATTCCCTCCGTAAGAAGTATCATCTATCCAATTTGTATATAAATTAGAGCTTTCATTTGTCCATTGCCAAATACCCTCTGAATCTTTATCCGTAAAACCTATCCAATAACCATACTCCCCATTTGCGGGTTGATCTCTTATCCATGGATTTATGGGATATAGTCCATCGATACTAAAATTAGACAATAACCAAGAATTTTCATCACTATCATTGATAGAAATTAAATTTCCTCCTAAAGAAACGGCATTAGATTCGGCTTCGTTCCATGTCTCCCCTAAAACAACTTTATAAAAGCTTGATCCATTAATAATCCCATCATCGTCATTAATAGTTACTGTTGCGGAACTATCTGTAAATAGAGCTGGAATATTATCTGTTCCTGAAGATGCAATAGAAATAGTAAAATTTTCTGCACCTTCAGAAGCTGTATCCTCAATTGTTGAAATAGAAATAGTTTTAGAAGTTTCTCCTGCTGCAAATGAAATTGTTTGACTTATAGAAGAAAAATCAGATCCCGCAGAAGCAGATCCGTTACTTGAAGTCAAAGTAAGATTTTGAACAGTACTTGATCCTCCAGTGCGACTAATAGTTACATTCCCACTCTCTCCTTCTGTAATTGTGAGATCCGAAATAGAAAAATACGATAATGGTATCTCAGCTATGCCTCTGAAATTTGCTGTTCCGGCAGGACTCTTGCTGTCATCCCAATATAAATCACCAAGTGAAGGATTATTAAACCCACCGAAAAGAAAATCATAATCTCCATCACCCCCATTATTAGGATATCCAGAAGACCATCCGTCGAACCATGTTTCGCCTGAAATCCATTCCCATGATCCTTCTATATTTTTATCTGTCCCCCCCAACCAAAAATGACTCCAGGTAGAAGGGTCGCTGGAATTTGAATCTCCATCATAATAATATTTTTCTTTAGAAAATTCGGAGGCAATCCAAGCATTTTCACTTGAATCGTTAATAGAGACCAAATGACCTCCTAAAGAAACAGAATTTGCTTCTGCTTCTTCCCAAGTTGGCCCCTCAACAATTATGTAAAGACTGCTTCCATTGATGATTCCATCATTATCGTTAATAGTAACTAATGAACTACTGTCAGTAATCTGAGCAGGAACATTATCGGAATCTGATCCCGCAATGGTTAATGTAAAAGTTTCATTCTCTTCAAATGTAGAATCCTCTATTGATGAAATAGAAATAGTTTTAGAAGTTTCTCCTGCTGCAAATGAAATTGTTTGACTTATAGAAGAAAAATCAGATCCCGCAGAAGCAGATCCGTTACTTGAAGTCAAAGTAAGATTTTGAACAGTACTTGTTCCTCCAGTACGACTAATAGTTACATTCCCACTCTCTCCTTCTGAAATTGTTAGGTCTGAAATAGAGAAATATGAAAGAGGGACTTCTGCTATTCCTACTGAGAGTGAGAAATCATTGCCGCTGTTAAACGTATCATGCCAAGTACCTCCATTTCCTCCCCAACTAGAATAATAAGGATGAGAACTTATTCCTGTAATTAAACTGCCATAATACTCAAGACCATAAGTTGAATTGATAGAAATATCAGGTTGAGAATAAACACTGTCCCAATTGGTGTATGTGGAGCTTGAACCATCCTGCCAGCTCCAACTATCACTAGTTGAATCATATTTATAACCTATCCATGAACTAACCTTATTGTTATCTTCAAGAATTTGGCGAATGAAGGCATTTTCATCGGCATCATTAATAGTTACTAAGTGCCCTCCCAATGCAATAGAATTTGCCTCTGCTATGTCCCAAGTTGAAGCATCAACAATTTTGTAAAAACTATTGTTTCTTGTAGTCATTTCTAAAAATATTTAAATTAGATTTTAAGTAGTTTTTAAAAATATTTTTATTTAATATATTCATACTAAACTATTGCCCTCATTGCTTTTTTAAAGTGAAGTTTTATTAAGTCCAAGTAAAATCTTAATACTTTAAATAATCTTTAGGCAAAAGTTATAAATACAGTTTCATGTAAAAAAAATTTTTTTAATTATGTATGGCATTTACTATCTATTATTTTTTTTCGCTAACAGTTGGATATGATGGTTTCTTTGATGAACTTAACCATTTTTAATTTATTGAAGTCTATTTTATTTCTTAAATATAGAGAAAAATAGAGCACCAAATTTAGAGCTAATTAGTTTTAATAAGTTTCTAGCTCTATTCTTAGCTCTATTTGCATCTTTGAGACACTTCAGACAATAAAAAAGCAAGGGCTTGGCCCCCTTGCAATTACTAGAGTAGGGGCGACAGGATTCGAACCTGAAACCTAGTGCTCCCAAAGCACTTCCCACCCCATTGCAAGCACTAGGTTTTTAAGCTATATCTAATTTCTTGCGTAGTGTTGCGTAATTTGTGTAGTTAAATAAAGCAACATTTGTCCATAATTTGTCCATATTTCAATGAGTCATTCCTAGGACTCTATTTTTATAAATAACTTCTCTTCTCAGGATCAGATAAGATTTGATAAGCATCGTTTATTTCTATAAACCTTCTCTTTGCATCCTCATTATTAGGATTTAAATCAGGATGATATTGCTTGGCTAAATTCCAATATGCTTTTTTTAAATCTGAAAGACTTACATCTTTACTGACTCCAAGTATTTTAAAACAATCTATATTTCCATACGATTCTATTTCTGCTTGATTTTTAAAATAATTTCTCCAAAACTCTTCATCAAACTCAAAGTTAATTTGTTGTGGGGGATTTTCCCTTTCCCATTTTTCTCTTTCTTTTTTTCTTTTTTGTGCATTTTTAAGCTTTTGTCTAAATCTAATTTCTGATTCTGGAGTGAATTGATCAAGAAATTTCCAATAAACCCAATTAGCATTTCCTTCGATCATTGCTTTTTTTAATTCATTTTTCTTGTTCCCATAACAACAACGACCAGTTCTTTTAACGGCAATTATGACTCGCCAAATATTTTTTATATCTGGGCAGAAATCATCTAAGACATACTCGCAACCTTGATACTTAAAATTTAAGTCATCAATAATTCTCTCCTTTTCTTTATCGTCAGGATGGACATGTTCCGGCATAAAGCCCCAGTTTGGTTGGATATGAAATAACGCTCCATCATTTCTAAGGAAAATATCTCCATCAGTTAAACAATTTACTCTTACCTCTCCATTAATTAATGGTTCATAAACATAATTTGGTAATGTTCCTCCGTACATAGCTGGGCCACTTTCAAAAAGTGATGTTGCTTTTATTGTCTTTAAACAAGTTTTTTTTGTGAGTTCTCTTGATTCTTTTTTAATTAATTCAAGAATTTTTGCGTTTTTTATATTTACCCTATTTTTTTGAAGATTATTATTTCTTTTAAACCTCTTTGAGTCCTTTTTCTTTAAATTAAAATTCTCTTCAGAATTTTCTAAAGATTTCTTTAATGAAGAGCTGCTTTTTAATGAAACATCAGTAAGAATTTCAACTTGTTTAATGTTTGATTTTTGTCTCTCAATATTTTCTTTGGCAGATAATTTTTGTCTTGTTTTATTCTTTTTTCTTTTAGGTTTACTAATTAAACTTTCTTTTCTAAGTTTTTCTTCTTTAATTCTGTATGGTTTTAAAAAAACAGATTCTATTAATGCCCAAGTAAAAAAAACTGCGAGGGAAAACATAAATAATAAAACTAAATACATATTTTTTAGTTAAGCCTTGTAAGTTTTGAGCGTTTCATTTTTTACTGTTGATGAAGGTGCTTTCTTTTGAAAAAGAAACTCAATCTGGTTTGGAAATACAGGGAAATTTTATGCATTGAATAGTACAGCTTAATCTCAATTTGTGTATCCATTAATCAAATTATTCCTCTCCGCTAAAAAAATCTTGATCAATTTTTGCTACTTTTATCGTTTCTTTAACTTGTACTCCAACGTTATATTCAATCATATATTCTGCTAAATCAACGCCATCAATAAGTACTAAACGAACATCACTAAGGTTTTCTGCAAATTTTTTTGCATCGTTCGTAAATGTACTGCTGGTGACGAAAACTCCTTTTTTGCAACCTCCTCCAGTCATAGCTCCCAAAAAACCCTGTATTTTTGGGCGACCAACAGTATTCTCAGAATATCTCTTTGCTTGAATATAAATCTGATCTAAGCCTAGTTTATCTTCGTCAATAGTTCCATCAATTCCGCCATCAGGGCCTGGAGACACCCCTTTTATCCTTTTCTTATCTCCTCCTCCATATCCCATCTTTGCAAGTACTTGTAAAATTAAATTCTCAAAGGCGGAAGGACTTATATTTTTTATGTGATCTAAAAGTTCATCAATAAGTTGCTCTCTAATTATTTTGATTCCTCTGTCAATTAAATCTTGAGGAGTATCATCATTGATTTGATCAACTTCAGGATCATTATTTTTTCCTCTATTAATTTTCTTTCTTTCTTGATGGTCTTGGTACTCTTTAAAAACTAGTAGGTCACTCTTTGTAAGGACCCTATTTAAACTTAGTAATTTCTCTGCATTTGGTCCTAAAGCGAAATAGCTACGGCGTGGTCCAATCAATGCTCCTGCCACTCTTAAGTAAGAAGAAGCCCAACCTACTCTGCCTTTAGCAATGCTTCTGCCGTTACTTATTTGTTTTTCTGCTAGTTGTTCTTGAGTAAGATTCATTTTTTTTACAACAGCATCAATAGCATCATGTCTATACATTTCACCGTTTTCCTTTAAAACCTCTAATAGAGGTCTCATATATTCATGCCATTTGGGTATATAAACCAAAATCCTAAATTGAAATAAACTATTTTAAATTCTAAATAGAAACAAAAAACTGTCCATAATTTGTCCATTTTGCTTATGGACAGATTTATCCAATAAAAAAGCGAGTCTGGGTAACTCGCTAGTATGACTTGGTTTTGATTGAGTCGGGGCGACAGGATTCGAACCTGCGACCTAGTGCTCCCAAAGCACTAGAGATGTTTTTTAAGAGATTTCTAAGAACTATTGATATTACTGATTAAATATCTAATAATTAATCATTTTTGAGACAGAAAAAACAGCACTGATATTGTTTGAAATAGCATGATATCAGTCGAGAGGGGCTCTCTGAGGGGCTCTTCTGATTTGATAGATATTTAGTTAATTATTTTTTTAATTTTTTCTAAATTCCATTTATCAAATATTAATTTCATTTCTCTTTCGTAATATCTTACTTTCTTTGCAAAAGGTAGTTGTTGAATAATTATCCCAAAAGGAAATTTAAAAAAAGAAGAAACATAAACAATATAAAACTCGACAAATGAAGGTTTTGGTGGGAGAGATAAATTTTTTATATATGCCCAATCAATGCAAGGTTTTAGTTGCTTATCACTAGCGATAATATTTTTTTTGCATCTCCACCAAGAGAATAGATAAATGCAAATAAAAATTGGTAACGGAAGAAGTCGCAACATTAAATATCAAAGATTATTTTTCATCTAATTAATTCTATAAATAATATTTGATTTTTATTTGAAATACGTTTCTATATATATAGAGAAGTTTTTAAGGGGTTGACGATTATGGAAATTCCTGACGAAATGTTGAAAGAAATTAGAGAAAGTGGATACGATCAAGAGCTTGTATTTACACAAATAAGAAAGCTATTAGACAGCGATAAACCAATTAAAGAAAACGAGTACAATCTAGAGCTTATAGACAATTACTTATTAGATAAAGATCCACAAGAACTATCTGAAAATGCTGCTGAGATAGTGATGGCAGCTGAGCTTATAGACAATTACTTATTAGATAAAAGATTTATGAGAGAGCTTGAAGATAGGGACGAATATGATGCTGCTTAAAAATAACTATTAAGTGATGCAAGATCGAAAAAATATGGCTATCTCCGAGATTGTAAAAATAATTGAAGAGTGCAGATATAATGATGAGCTTGCTGAGGGTTATAAGAGGGAGATATTAGACCAGGAGAAAAAATACGACTAGAGGGGCAAAAGGAGCCTAATGGGTGCAAGTAATAGCAAGCTATAGCTCAGGAGGGACTACTAGAGGGGCAAATCTTATATTAAGACTATTAGTGAATATCTCAAACCTACTGCAATAACTGATCGGGGCGACAGGATTCGAACCTGCGACCTAGTGCTCCCAAAGCACCCAGTACGCAATTTGCGACAGTACCCATGAGAACGAAGTGAGGCTATAGCTTATTAGATGGTAGTACTAGGATTTAGTTGAGTCTCAAGATGCAGCAAAGTGTTGCATAGATATTCATTTAATCGCTAAATAATCGCTAGCTTACAACCTCGTGCTGTGTAAGAAACACTTACTTAAATAATAGAGCTAATTTCTGATTCAAATCCCTTGCTAGTTAAATAATCACTCATCTGTTCTTCACTTTGATAGTTTGCATATTGTATGTTTCCATCAGCATGCATCAAAGCTCTTAAATAAGCAGTTCCATCATTAGTTTTCCAGTAAACTTCCTGGAAACCATCACCGTCATAATCACCAGAAGTTTTGACTGATAAGTTATCTATATTCAAGTCATTCTGAAATCTTTGCTGACTATCATGTGGTCCAAATTTCTCTACTTGTCCAGAATCAACTAATGGATCAACATAAATTCCTACAACTCTAGTTATTCCTCCAGTGCCAAAATCTGAGTAATCAAGCTCTCCTGTAGAAGAATTAGTAGAACCTGTAACCCAACGGCCACTTTCTTTATTTGTAAAAACATTTTCATAAAGTCCATCATTATTAACATCGAATTTTCCTTGAAATTTATAAGAATACATGAAATTTGAATAATCCCCACCTCCGTGAAGATTGCCATCGAAGTCTCTTATGTTTTCTAATCGATAGTTTTCTCCGCTTGTTAATCCATTATTTATATATCTTTTGCTGTCGATTTTAACAGCTTCAGATGGAGTGATAGTTTGATCGTTGAATACAAGATATTCAACATATTCAATTTTATCCGTACCATCTGGAGAGTTTTTTCTAAGGTCTTTTACCGTATAAGTAACATTATCTACAGAAATCTTGTAAGAGCCTAAGTTTCCTGAAAAAATAGCTTTATCATTGCCTGCCCCGCCATCAATCCTGTCATCTCCTCCAGAACCAGTAATGCTGTCTGAACCTGATTGAGAAAAAATTATATCTGCATTAGAACTACCTAGTATATCGTCGTTATATTTTAAAATCGCTTCTTCAAATTCATTGGGAGCAAGATTTAGCATATTTTTTAAACTTATATCAAGTGAAGAAACTTTATAACCACCTAGAGAATTACCATTTGAATATATATAAAAATCAAATCCAGTAACATCTCCTCTTATGTTATTTAAAGATGTTAGTGACGCTAAATCGTTAATATCAGGAAGATTTTTTCCGTAAATATAAAATGACCCACTTAATGAACCACTACTAAAAGCAAAATAATATCTATTACTGTCAATGAGGTAATTAGTTATTGATAAACTTGAAACATCTAAAAATAAAGAGTCAATATTTCCTGGATCTCCTATTGCTAAGGTTGCATCTCCTCTCATTAATGAAGCATCAATAGTAGTCAAAATTTAATTTTTCCAATTTCAACTCAATTATATTTAATATATTTAAAATTTGAATTTTATATCTAAAAGTTTTCAGCTAAATACATTCATAACTTTTTGAGTAGCTAGAATTTTTTAAAATATGCAAGGTATAGCAAATAATCGCTATTTAATCGCTAAGTCTTATTGTCTATTTCCTGAGAAGTCAATCGGGGCGACAGGATTCGAACCTGCGACCTAGTGCTCCCAAAGGACTCGGTTTTTCAAATAAGATTTCCTTGAGATTCTTGTTATAGAAAGAAGTGGAGCTAGATATTGTAATATCATAGAGTCTCAGTATCGAAAAATCTTCGATGTTTATTTGAGGTATTTATAGATCACAGATCCCCCTGTAGATCTCCCATACGACCGAGTGCCTATCAAAAACCAAGCTGAGGATTGGCTTTAACTTTAATTAATAGTGAAAATAAACTAGAAAAAAAGAAATGCCAAGAAAATACAATGCACTAAATAGTGGAACAGTTTATATAGAGGAAGATATCCAGTTTCATCACCAGTGGGTACTCGCTGATAAATTTTTGGTTTATACATGGTACAGACCAGGATTACTAACTGAAACTTCAGATGGCGGATCTAGTTGGAGAGCAGAATACTCAAACAAATCTATATGGAAGGGAAACTTTATCTACAAAGGCGATACTCTTGATTTATTTAATAGTACTTACTCTGAATTAGCAGTTATTAGTATCCAAAGAATGAAGGATGGAAGTATAGAGGAGACAGGCTATGGTTATAAATTTGAAGAATTATCTTATTTTACAGGTGGAGATGCTGATGATTTAGCTATTGGAGTCTCTTTTAGCTATTCGAATGACCTAACTCAAAACTGGGACCCCATTGAACTCCCTACACTGGGAAACTTTCCGATAAGTAATGATAGGTCTGTTCTTGATAGGAGTGGCTTTAGTCAGTTCGTACAAGAAGGGTGGCTTGATAATCCATTCCACTTGAATACAGGCATAACTATTGCAGCAATCAATGATTCATATATTCCAGATAGTAATGGATTCTCAAGTCTTTCTAGTGAGACACCCGTAACAATCACTGCTTATGAAGTTGGTAAAGAAACCACTCTTGATTCAATAAAAGATTATGACGGTAATTTACATGCTGGAGATACTTTAGATGAAACACCTTCTTCCTATAAATACCAGGGAATGTTAGATGTAAATGGAGATGGTGTATTTGAAGCCATCTTCACTAATAAAGTTTCTAAACGCTGGGTTACTGCGAAGATTGATTCAGTCACGGGTCAGGTTGATTTTGATGATAATGGTGTTGGTGGCGGGACAAGAGTTGTTGGTATTTATGCAGATCCACTAATCGCAGAAGGAGAAAATAATGGGGGATATTTATCTGATGGAGTTACTCCAGCTCCTGCAAACTTTGGAGTTTCTGATGCAGATAGATATGTTGTAGTTAATGGAGAAACTATTGATCGACTAGCACTTAACAGTCAGGTAAGATTCCAGAATGATTTGAAAATAGATAATTTAGAAGCCAAACATTCAGGAGATTATGACGAAGATGGTATACATGAAGTTTATTGGAAGACCGCAGATGGTACTGCTTACTTAAGATCACTGATGCATGCCGATGGGAATATTAGATATGCCAATTATCAGAGCGAAGCTCAAATGAAAGAATATTTGACTGCACAGGGATATGAGGGTGTTATGGCCGAAATTATTTAGATTTTGAACTCTTGCTAATATAATCTTTCCTATTTTTAAGCACCTACAGGGGATCTTCGAAGATTCTAGATCCCCCTACAGATCCCTTTTGGCTTATGAGACTGACAGGCAATAAAAAAGCGAGTTGGGAGACTCGCTAGTATAACTTGGTTTTTAAGAGTCGGGGCGACAGGATTCGAACCTGCGACCTAGTGCTCCCAAAGCAGTGGGCGTTATTTTTAAGAAAACCTTGAGACTTTAGTTATAGCTTAGGCTAACTGTAGATGGTGGAACGAGTTTGAGACAGCTTATTGCTAAATCTTCGAAGATTATGCAATATATTTATAGAACTTAGAGCCCCCCTATGAAAAAGCTAATCGAAGTAGTTGATCTGTATGAGCCTGAAGAACTTTTGTCAGAGATACTCAACTAATTAAAAATTAGTACCCAAAAAAGGAGTTTAAATCTGATATTTTTAGCAAGTTAATCCAGATTAATATTCATTTATTACTTTTTAGTCCAAAGTATTTTTAAATTGGAAGCATCACATTTTATTTGCTGTTATGAGTTATTTAAAATTGAATTTAGGATGCGGAAATAATAAATGTGATGGATTTTTAAACGTAGACAAATTTGGAGAACCAGATATTAAATGGGATTTAGAAAAATTTCCCTGGCCATGGGAAGATAATAGCGTTGATGAAATAAGAATTATTCATGTCCTAGAACATTTGGGAAAAGATACAGAAACTTACTTTAATATTTTTAAGGAAATTTATAGGATTTCTGTAGATAAAGCTCTCTTATATATAGTCGTTCCACATTTTAGACATGATTTTTTCTTTAATGATCCAACTCACATTAGAGTTGTTACTCCAGAATCATTGCGGCTTTTTTCTAAAACTTTTAATTACGAATGTGAAAAGAAGCGATTTTCAAATTCTCCCCTTGGTTTGTATCTAAATATAGATATTGAATTAATAGGAACAAACATTAAACCAGGGGAAGCTTGGTTTAAGATGTATCCGAATAAAGAAGTTAATGTGAGTTTGCTTTTAGAGAAATCAAAAATTTATAATAATTTGATTGAAGAATTTCAGATGAAGCTAAAAATTAAAAAATAGACCTTTTTAAATGAAAATCATAAATAATTTAGGCATTTAAATAAATTAAATCATTATAGAAAAATTGTCTTAACAAAAAAATTTCATCCCCACTTCTGATTATTTTGAATTTTTGATCTCTAACTTTATAAATAATTTTTCTAAATGAAACGCTTAATTCTTTTAATACTTCTGTGAATTAAGCAACTTTTTAAAATCTTCGAAGATTCTGGATCCCCCTACAGATCCCTTTTGGCTTATGAGACTGACAGGCAATAAAAAAGAGAGTATGGGGAACTCTCTTGAATGACTTGGTTTTAAATGTTCTGGGCGACAGGATTCGAACCTGCGACCTAGTGCTCCCAAAGGACTCGGTTGTTCAAATAAGATTTCCTTGAAATTCTAGTTATAGAAAGAAGTGGAGCTAGAGATTGTAATATGATTAAGTCTCAGTATCGAAAAATCTTCGATGTTCATTTTAGGTATTTATAGATCACAGATCCCCCTCCAGATCCCCCCTTACGACCGAGTGCCTATCAAAAACAATGCTGAAGATTAGCTTTAACTTTAATTAATAGTGAAAATAAACTAGAAAAAAAGAAATGACTAGAAACAATAATGGACTAAATAGCGGAACAGTTTATATAGAGGAAGATATCCAGTTTCATTCACAGTGGGTGCTCGGTGATAAGTTTCTAGTTTATACCTGGTACAGACCAGAACAAAATTTCGAGACTTCAGGTGGTGTTGGTTGGATGGCAGAGCACTCGAACAAAACTATATTTAAGGGAAACTTTTTCTACAAAGGTGATATTCTTGACTCTAATAATAGTACTCTCTTTGAAACGGCACAAATTTATAACTCACGCCAACAGGATGGAAGTTTAAAAGAGACCGCATATGGGTACAAATTTGGAGAATTTGGAGAAGGGATACCTTTTAATTTAAGTGGAGGATATTCTGATGATGTAGCTAGCGGAGTCTCTTTTAGCTATTCGAACGACCCTACCACGACTTGGGGCGGAGAAAAACTGGGAAACTTTCCCATTAGCAATGATAGGTCTGTTCTTGAGAGGAGTGGCTTTAGTCAGTTCGTGCAAAAAGGTTGGCTTGATAATCCATTCCATTTGAATACAGGCATAACTATTGCAGCAGTCAATGATTCATATATTCCAGATAGTAACGGATTCTCAAGTGTTTCTAGTGAGGGACCCATAAAAATCACTGCTTATGAAGTTGGTAAAGAAACCTCTCTTGATTCAATAAAAGATTATGACGGTAATTTACATGCTGGAGATTCTTTAGATGAAACTCCTTCTTCCTATAAATACCAGGGAATGTTAGATGTAAATGGAGATGGAGTTTTTGAAACCATCTTCACTAATAAAGTTTCTAAACGTTGGGTTACTGCAAAGATTGATTCAGTCACGGGTCAGGTTGATTTTGATGATAACGGTGCAGGTGGCGGGACAAGAGTTGTTGGGATTTATGCAGATCCTCTAATCGCAGAAGGAGAAAATAATGGTGGATATTTATCAGATGGAGTTACTCCAGCACCAGCTAACTTTGGAGTTTCTGATGCAGATAGATATGTCCAATATAATGGTGAAACTGTTGATCGTTTAGCTCTAAATAGTCAAGTAAGGTTCCAGAATGATTTAGGAATAGATAACTTGCAGGCTAAACATTCTGGAGATTATGACTCTGATGGAATCTATGAAGTCTATTGGAAGACAGCAGATGGGACTGCCTACTTAAGATCTTTGATGCATGACGATGGGAATATCAGATATGCAAATTATCAAAGTGAAGCTCAAATGATTGAATATTTAACTGCTCAAGGACATGAGGGTGTTATTGCCGAAATTATTTAGATTTTGAACCTTTGCTAATATTACCTCTCCTGTTCATTAAGCACCTATTGGGGATCTTCGAAGATTCTAGATCCCCCTACAGATCCCTTTTGGCTTATGAGACTGACAGACAATAAAAAAGCGAGTTGGGAGACTCGCTAGTATAACTTGGTTTTTAAGAGTCGGGGCGACAGGATTCGAACCTGCGACCTAGTGCTCCCAAAGCACTCGATCAGCAAATTGCGACAGCACCCATGAGAACGAAGTGAGGCTATAGCTTATTAGTTGGTATGACTAGGATTGATATGAGTCTCAATATTGCAATCTAATGTTGCAGGGTATAGCATAGGTGTGCAAATGATCGCCCGAGGATCGCCCGCTTACGACCTAGTGTCTAATAGACACTAAAACTTAAGAAGTTATGTCCGTAATAACAGAATCATCTCCATTAGCAGTCAAATATTCCTTCATCTGAGCTTCGCTCTGATAATTGGCATATCTGATATTTCCATCTGCATGCATCAGTGATCTTAAATATGCAGTTCCATCTGCTGTCTTCCAATAAACTTCATGGATTCCATCAGAATCATAATCTCCAGAATGTTTAGCCTGTAGGTTATCTATTTCCAAATCGTTCTGGAATCTTACTTGACTATTTAGTGCTAAACGATCAATAGTTTCTCCATTAACTACAACATATCTATCCGCATCAGAAACACCAAAGTTTGCTGGTGCCGGTGTTACTCCATCAGATAAATACCCACCATTATTTTCTCCTTCTGCAATTAATGGATCTGCATAAATTCCAACAACTCTTGTTCCGCCACCTGCACCATTGTCATCAAAATCAATCTGTCCTGTTGTTGAGTCAACTTTTGCAGTAACCCACCTTTTTGATGATTTATTAGTGAAGATTGTTTCAAATACACCGTCACCATTAACATCCAACATTCCCTGATATTTATAAGAAGATGCAGTTGCAGCTAAATTATCTCCAGCATGTAAATTACCGTCATAATCTTTTATTGAATCAAGAGTTGTTTCTTTACCTATTTCGTAACTGGTAACTGTAACTGGAGTAGAACCACTGATACTGGCAAAACCTTTGGAATCTTCAATATATGATGCATTGACATCCGCTACTTTTATTTGAGTTGAGGAATCAGAACTAGAG
>QCCH01000016.1 GCA_003281315.1 Prochlorococcus sp. AG-347-K20
ATATAAAATTATTGATATATTATAAAAATATTGTCTCTCATCATTTGAAGATAAATTAGTCAAATTTTTAAAATAATATTAAAAGCGCGGGTGCTGATTGCTTGTCGCTAGAATTTTCAAAATGTTTTGTTTTTTTAGCGACAAAAGTTAGTGACACTTAGCGACAAAATAGAGTCAAAACTCATTTTTTTAGCCTCAAAAAAGAATTTTATAAAGTATTTACCAATTTGCTCTTTTATAGATGACTGTTATGAACTAATATCTTATGAGCGGGGCGTGGCGCAGCTTGGTAGCGCGGGTGCTTTGGGAGCACTAGGTCGCAGGTTCGAATCCTGTCGCCCCGACCATTTAAAAACCAAGTCATACTAGCGAGTCTCCCAACTCGCTTTTTTATTTCTCAGAAGTCTCAATAATTTAAATAGCGATTAAATAGCGATTATTTGTATAGCCTTGTATAACTTTGTCCAGTTAATCGCTAACCATCACTAGGTTCATTAAACCTCTAAATAAATAAAATAATCAATAAAGTACCAATACTGAAAATTAAACTCCAACCCTGAGAATTAATTTTCAATTTAAAAATTATTTATATGTAATGAGTAAAAAACCTAAATAGTTTAAAAACCATTTATTCACAAGACCTTTTACTTGATGATGACTGAATTAAATTACCCATCCAATTTTTAATATCTGATAATACTTCCAAATCTAATTTGTAGTAAACCCATCTACCTTCTTGTCTATCAGAGATAAGACCTGAATCTTTAAGGATTTTTATATGATAGGAAATTTTAGATTGAGATAATCCAGTTACTTTAACTATGTCGCAAACACATATCTCTCCACCCATCATTAATTCAAGAATATTTATTCTAATCGGATCTGAGAGGGACTCCATTATCCCAATAAATTGATCACTATCAATCTTTTTAAGTTGTTCTAACAAAATCAAAAGATCATTAACTTTTTAAATAATAACCTAAAAAAATTTAATTACACATATCAAGAATTATTGATATATCAATTATTTTTGATATATATTATATTAGGTTTTGATATTTCTATGAAAATTGGAATTAACGGATTTGGAAGAATTGGTAGGTTAGTTTTAAGAATTTTATGGGAAAGAAAAGATATTGAAATAACTCATATAAATGAAATTAATGGGGATTCTTTAACTGCATCTCATTTACTAGAGTTTGATTCTGTTCATGGTAAATGGAATAAAAAAATAGCTTCGAATGACAACGAAATAATAATTGAAGATAAAAAAATTTCCTTTACATCAATAAAGAACTATCTTGATGTTCCATGGAATAAATCTTCGGTTGATCTTGTTTTGGAATGTACAGGAAAAAATAAAGCTCCTAAAGAATTAAATCCATACTTTGATTCTCTTGGAATAAAAAAAGTAATAGTTGCTTGTCCTGTGAAAGGAATTGTGGGAGGGGAACAAGCACTTAATATTGTTTATGGAATTAATCAAGCCCTTTATAAACCTGAAAAACATAAATTAATTACAGCAGCATCCTGTACTACAAATTGCTTGGCTCCCATCGTAAAAGTTGTTAATGAAAATTTCTCAATTAAACATGGGGTTATAACAACTATTCATGACGTTACAAATACACAATCTCCAGTAGATTTTTACAAAAGTGACTTAAGAAGAGCAAGAGGATGCATGCAAAGCTTAATACCTACTACAACTGGATCAGCTAATGCGATTGCTGAAATTTTCCCTGAATTAGAAGGAAAACTAAATGGTCATGCAGTAAGGGTTCCACTTCTAAACGCCTCATTAACCGATATAGTTTTTGAATTAAATAAGGAAGTAACTGAAGAGCAAGTAAATAATGAATTTAAAAAAGCATCTGAAACATACTTAAAAGGTATTCTTGGATACGAGGAGAGACCCTTAGTATCCGCTGATTACTTAAATGACTGTAGAAGTTCAATAATTGATGGACTTTCAACGATGGTTGTAAATTCTAATTTATTAAAGATTTATGCCTGGTATGACAATGAGTGGGGTTATAGTTGCAGGCTTGCAGATCTTACTTCTTATGTAATTGAGAAAGAAAATAAATTTTAGTTTTTATGAAGTTATCTAGCCTTCAACAATATAGTGTCGTTACCGCAAACTATTGGGCATTTACTCTTACTGACGGTGCATTGAGAATACTAGTTGTTGGTCATTTTCATGAACTTGGTTATTCAACTCTGCAAATTGCTTTACTTTTTCTTTTCTATGAATTTTTTGGAATAATTACAAATCTTTTTGGAGGATGGATAGGGGCAAGATATGGGTTGAGACTTACTTTATGGATAGGAACGATTCTGCAAATTCTTGCTCTTTTCATGCTGATTCCAGTCCAAGAGAATTGGTCAATAATCTTTAGCGTCTCATACGTTATGTTAGCCCAAGCACTTAGTGGGGTAGCAAAAGATTTAAATAAAATGAGTGCAAAAAGTGCCATTAAATCAATAGTTCCAGATTCAGAAGAGAATAATCAAAATAGTCAAAAACAATTATTTAAGTGGGTTTCAATTTTAACAGGATCTAAAAATGCACTTAAGGGTGTTGGTTTCTTCCTAGGGGGTCTCTTATACAAGCTATTGGGCTTTAATAATGCAGTTGGAATAATGGGTTTAGGTCTATGCTTCGCATTCTTTTTAACTTTATGTCTTCCTAAAGATTCAGGGAAAATGAAAAGAAAGCCAATTTTTAAAGACCTTTATTCAAAGTCTAAAGGTATTAATATTCTTTCAAGTGCAAGGTTTTTCTTATTTGGAGCAAGAGATGTCTGGTTTGTAGTAGCTCTTCCAGTATTTTTAGACATTTCTTTTGGATGGGATTATTTAGAAATAGGGCTGTTCTTGGGTGGATGGATAATAATCTATGGTTTCTTTCAAGTATTAGCTCCATTACTTAGAAAAGTATGGGGGAAAAATAATAGCCCAACAAAAACTACCGTTCAATTTTGGGGACTTATCTTGACGGTTATTCCTTTATTTATTGCAGGAGCATTAAACGGTGATAAATCATTAGGTCCTGTAATTGTTATTGGATTAATAATATTCGGCTTTATTTTTGCAATGAATTCATCTACTCATTCCTACTTGATTTTGGCTTATTCAGATAATGAGAAAGTAAGTTTAAATGTTGGTTATTACTATATGGCTAATGCAGCGGGAAGATTATTTGGAACCCTACTATCGGGCTTATTATTTATGCTCGGTAAAAATGCCACTATTGGTATGCAGTATTGTTTATATACTTCATCTATTTTGATTTTTATTGCTTGGCTTACTAGTTCTAAATTACCTTCCTATTCTTCCAACAGCTTCAATTGATTTTTTTAAAATTTCACCTTTCAAGGGAACGAAACCCAAGGCAGGAGCTTTATCTTGGTATTCATCGCTGAGCAATTTATAGAATGTATCTTGAATTGCCTTAGTATTCCTTCCATTACCTGTTTCATAAGCAAGTATCCAAGTTAAGGTTGCTATTGGATAAGCTCCTTTAGCAGTGGGGTTTGGATTTTTACCAGCCAAGTTTTCATCAAGATTTATTCCATTTAAAGCTATCGCGCCTGATTTAGTATTAGGTGTAACGAATTCACCAGATAGGTTTTGAAGTGCAGCAGCCTTAACATTACCCTTAATATATGACTGGTTTACATAACCAATTGCGCCAGGAGTGTTTTGAATTACACCTGCAACACCAGAATTACCTTTTGCTCCAACTCCCGAAGGCCATTTAACAGATTTACCAGTACCTAGATTCCAGGTTTTAGAGAAAGCCTCCATAGAATTTGTAAAAGCTTTAGTCGTGCCTGAACCGTCAGAACGATGGGCCCATGTTAATTTACCTGACTTACATCCTAATTCCTTCCAATTTTTAATCATTCCCATTGCTACTTGAACAGCTTGTTCTTGTGTTAGTTTCAAGTCGCAATCGTAGTTATATCCAAACGCAATTGTTCCACCTACCATCGGTATTTGAACAAGTCCTCTTTTAACTTTCTCTATATCAGACTCTTTCATAGGATCATCTGATGCACCAAAATTTACAGTTTCGTCTATAAAAGCTTTTCTTCCAGATCCAGAACCTACTGCTTGATAATTAACTCTAGGGCCTCCAGATTTAGCTAAGTCAAAAAACCATCTAGTATACATTTTTGAAGGAAATGATGCACCAGCACCACTCAATCTTTTTGATGCCATCGCAGATGGAGAAAGTATTAATGAAATTGCAGAAGATAAAATGAGAGTTTTTTTGAAAATACTCATTAGCCACTTAGATTGAAGACAATTTATTTATAGCATCAAACAAAAAGCGAAATACAAAGATTAAGAAATACATCAAAATATTTTGATATAATCAATAATTATTGATATATACGACCTGTTCGCTCTTTTTAAACGCTTATTACTTGCATAAAAAAGAGGGTTTTATCCCTCTATGTTGGATCGACTGTCAATCAATGATATTTTACAGCTCCTAAAGCACTAGGGCTTTGGTTAGCGATTATTTAGCGATTAATTGTATATCTAAGGATAATTTTGTATAACTTTGGCCTATTTTTAAGACTCGTAATTTTGTAGATATAGCAACTAACAAGCTATAGCCTCACTTGTTTATTTAACCTACTGTCTCAAATTGGAGGGCGGGTGCTTTGGGAGCACTAGGTCGCAGGTTCGAATCCTGTCGCCCCGACTCTTAAAAACCAAGTTATAGTAGCGAGTCTCCCAACTCGCTTTTTTATTGTCTTTCAGTCTCATAAGCCAAAAGGGATCTGTAGGGGGATCTAGAATCTTCGAAGATCCCCAATAGGTGCTTAATGAACAGGAGAGGTAATATTAGCAAAGGTTCAAAATCTAAATAATTTCGGCAATAACACCCTCATGTCCTTGAGCAGTTAAATATTCACTCATCTGTTCTTCACTTTGATAGTTTGCATATTGAATATTGCCGTCTGCATGCATTAATGCTCTTAGATATGCTGTTCCATCGGTAGTTTTCCAATACACTTCTTGATCTCCATCAGAATCAAAATCTCCTGAAGTTTTGACTATTAAATTATCTATATAAAGGTCATTCTGAAATCTTCTTTGGCTATCGTGATCACTTCCAGAAATTACATCTCCTGAAGCTACAAGTGGATCCTCATAAATGCCAACCACTCTTGTAGTACCATCTGATCCGTGATCAGAGTAATCTATTTCTCCTGTAGAAGAATTTATAGAAGCAGTTACCCATCTTCCTGATTCTTTATTGGTGTAGATAGCTTCTTCTATACCATCTGCATTTACATCAATTAAACCTTGGTATTTATAAGAGGTTTTAGTAGCATCAGAAACACTACCAGTATTTGCATGAAAGTTGCCGTCGTAATCTCTAATTGCGGTTAAATGATAGGAAGTACCTACACTTTGATTTATAAATAAAACTTCTTCAGTAGATCGATTTAAATCACTAGCTTGACTTTCCAATGAAGAGATTTGGCTATTGAGACTGCTTTGTAAGGATTCAAAATCACTTTCGACAGTTGTAGTAGATGACTTGATCTCATTAATCACATTTTTTACAGTATTAACTGTGAGATCTCCTGTATAAGGCTTTATTTCATCCCAGCTGACATTACCTAAATAACCAGGAAGACTTGGTAAAAGGTTAAGAAAATAACTTGATGAGAAAGCAAGGTTGCCTAAGTATATATTTTCAATTCCTTTGTTTTCCCATGCATCAATAACAAAAACAACTTGGTCATCATAGATAGCAAAAAGATGTTTATTATCAATACTTGCTGCAAATCCATAATAATAATAGTTACTACTTAAATAAAGAGAATCGTTATTTCCATGATTTGGTGCTTCATAGATAATTGCAACAACATCTCCTCTTATTGTGTAAGTATCATTACCTGATCCTCCTATTAAATAATGATCATAGAAATTATAACTATATGAAGTTTTTAGTGAATCATCGCCAGCTAACCCCCAAACTATTTCATTCTCTCCGGCATAAAGTGTTTCCCCACCAGAACTACCAAACTCTTCGCTATAACCCAAACTCGTGTAATCAAAACTTGTTGAATATGTCAGATTAGAAAGTTGACTTTTTAAGCTTTCAAGAGAAGTATGTATGGAATGTTTATCAATTTGAAAAGTATCTGTTGTGATGCTTTCGCTAAAGCCATCATCATCTGTATAAGAAATAGTTGCTTTATAGTATTTGTCTGAGTCGGTGTACTTTAGGCGATAAGTGGAGTTTGTACTTACATTGGACCATGTACTTCCATCAGAAGAAGATTGCCATTGATAACTTAATTTTCCAGTCCCATCTGGATCCTGTGAATCTCTTTTAATCGATAAGTAGTTACCAACACTTTTAGTACCGACTATTGAAAAGCTTGCATTTCCTGAATCTACAATTTGATTTACTTCTATTGATAATACTGAAGATAACGGAGATGTATTTCCTGTAGCGTCTGTTGCAGTAGCTGTTAAGGAATAAGTTGCGTAATTGAGGGCAGATGTTGTTATTGAAAAAGCACCATCAGTACCAGCTGTAGCAGAACCTAAAAGTATAGATCCGTTATAAAGTTTTACTGTACTTCCAGCTTCTGCAATACCAGTAATTATTGGGGTATTATCATTTGTCCGGGTTGTTGTTGCTGTTAATGAGATTGGTGCACTTGGTGCTGTGGTGTCTAAATTGTCTAAATCAATTTGATAAACTCTCGTATGTCCACTATTAGTCCCATTGGCTTCATTAAATGGAGCACCAATCGCGACTGTAGAACCATCAGCGGAAAGGCTGACTGACTTACCTGATTGATCCCCATAATCCTCACCATCAATATCAGCCCCTACCTTTATCCAAAGGTTATTTATGTATTTATATATCCGAATATGATGCAAACTACCATTAAATGGAGCACCAATTGCGACTAGTGAACCATCAGCAGAAAGACTTACAGAATAGCCAGAAGAAAATTCTCCATCTATATCACTACCTACTTGAGTCCAAGTATCATTAACGTTTTTATATATCCGAACATGCCCACTATGGTTATTACCCGTATTTCCATAAGCACCAATCGCGACTACTGAACCATCAGAAGAAAGACTTACAGAAGTGCCAGAATAATCATAAGCAGCTTCTCCATCTATATCACTACCTACTTGAGTCCAAGTATCATTAATACTTTTATATATCCGTACATGACCACTTAAACGTCCATTGTCGTTATTTTCACTAGCACCAATCGCGACTACTGAACCATCAGAAGAAAGACTTACAGAAATGCCAAAATAATCACCAGAAGCTTCTCCATCTATATCACTACCTAATTGAGTCCAAGTATCATTAATGTTTTTGTATATCCGTACATATCCATTGCTATACCCATCAGCTTCAGGAGCACCAATCGCTACTACTGAACCATCAGAGGAAAGACTTACAGAAGTGCCAAAATTATCATCAGAAGCTTCTCCATTTATATCAGCCCCTACTTTCGTCCATGTGTTATTTATATTTTTATATATCCGTACAAGCCCATTGCTATACCCATCACCTTCAGGAGCACCAATCGCTACTACTGAACCATCAGAGGAAAGACTTACTGAATAACCTAAATCATCAACATGACCTTCGCCATCTATATCACTACCTACTTGCGTCCAAGTATCATTTACGTTTTTATATATCCTTACATGACCACTACGATGGCTAATGTCATCATTAAAAGGAGCACCAATCGCTACTACTGAACCATCAGAGGAAAGGCTGACTGAAAAACCTGATTGATCATGAGCAGCTTCTCCATCTATATCACTTCCGATTTGAGTAAAAAAAGATGAGGTCATTTTTGTTTAGCTCAACGGTGAGATAATTAAAGTTTATAAAAATCTTTTCACAAAAAAGTAGCCGATTTCCTATTACTTTAGACCGACAGTCAATTATTTCTATATTATCTTTAACATAAGAAGGGACTCGGTCGTAAGGGGGATCTACAGGGGGATCTACAGGGGGATCTACAGGGGGATCTAGAATCTAATATAAGCTTAGATGATCTTCGAAGACAATGCTAGAGTGAGACTCAAACTCATTACTATATCTAGCTCCACTTCTTTCTATAACTAGAATCTCAAGGAAATCTTATTTGAACAACCGAGTCCTTTGGGAGCACTAGGTTGCAGGTTCGAATCCTGTCGCCCCGACTCTTAGAATCCAAGTTATAGAGAGGAATCCCAACCTCTCTTTTTTATTGTCTTATTGATCTCATATAAACAAATAGCGCTAAGAGTAGCGCTAGGAACTAACTATGATAGAAATTCCGAACAAAATCATATAAAATCCTATAAAAGTTTCTCAAGTCGTGTCTACTGAAAAGTCTGGGATAATTAATTCTGATCAAACTTGGTCAGGGAATATTTTGGTTACTGGCAGTGTAAAGGTAACTAATGGAGCAACTTTAACAATAAGTGCAGGGACTCAAATCACAGTTCAATCAGGTGGGGACTATAAAATTTGGATAGATTCAACTGGTTTCTTAAAAGTAGATAACCCCTCAGATCTATATACTAAAATTGGTTCTGATGGTAGTGGCACAGATGATTGGCAAGGAATTCAATTTACAAATAACACAAGTAGTAATTCGTCTAGTGGATCAAACTTAGTTGGACTAACAATATCCAATGCAACATATGGCGTTGAAGTAGAGGGGCAAGGATTACTTATTGATGGCTGTGTTTTTGAAAATAATGCAAAATCAATATATCTTACTAATGCAGATAGCGTAAAAATAACTCAATCAACTTTTAAAGATACCAACGGATGTATTGATACACCTTATGAAGGAGGCGGAACCTTTAATAATATTGAAATAATTGATAATCAATTCTTAGGGGGTGGTACAGCCGCAGCTATCTGGCCAAATCAAAGAAATGTAGATGATTTAACTATTACAAATAATCTTGTTGCTGATAGTCATTCTTTAGGTTTTCAAGTTGGCGGAGGAGGATATGGAAGTCATATAGGAGATGTAGAAATATCCAATAATGAAATAAAATCTACCAGTGGAATTAGTATTGATGCTTACAGTTGGGTTAACGATGATACTCCTGGTCTAAAAATTAACAAAAACTATATTTCAGGCACAGGAACAGGAATAGCTTTTGGTCATGCGGATAGCTTTTCTACAAATAATATTCAAATCAATGAAAATCACTTTAAAAATAATGGCACCTCACTTTCTTACGGAAATGATCAGAATTTTGGAACAGGGCCACATTTCTCTCTTACAGGAAATGTTTTTGATTCAGTCGGGATAGGAACAGATTTAAAAGGACTTGCTGTAACTGCAAGTTCTAATTCATTTGCCAATACATCAAATTACGTAATTAAAAATGCCAATGCTAATACTTCTTTTTCAGGAAACAATATTACGAGTTTCTCAGGCACATCAGTTTTTCATACCAGAGATACGAGCAATCTTGGAACTGCAATATCATTAGGAACGAATTATTTTGATTCAACTTCTAAATCTGCTGATTTAGCAGATGATGGGGCAGAGAATTTTGAATACAAAACAATTGAAGTAAGCGGTTATGCTGGATCTGCATATTCTGTTTCACTTCCTGCAGATGTTCCAACTAATGCCTCACCAACACTTTCTGGTAGTAAAAAATCATTTTCCGATGGAACAGAAGATACAAATTATTTAATTACTAAAACAGACCTTCTAACAGGTTATAGTGATGCAGAATTTGATACTTTATCGATATCTGGCCTGGCTTTTAGTTCAGGATCTTCATCTCAATCTGGAGATAATTACACTTACACCCCTACCTCAGGAACAACTGGTTCTATAACTATTTCCTATTCAATAACTGACGGAGATGGAGGTACTTTAAGTGCCTCAAATTCCTTAAATATTCAAGCTTCAGATGATGGTGATGCAAGTTTTGCGATATCAGGTACGACTCAAGTTGGGCAATCATTAAGTATTACAGAATCAACAGCCGACCCAGATGGAACTGGAACTCTATCTTATGTATGGCAATCATCTTCTGATGAAACCACCTGGACACAAATCGGTACAAACTCAACTTATACACTTACATCATCAGAAGAAGGTAAAAAAATAAGAGCAATTCTTTCTTACACTGATGATCAGGGGTTCTCAGAATCTGTTACAGCTACAGCAGTTGAGATAAAAACAGATGATGGTGATGCTGTTTTTGTAATATCAGGGACCACTGAAGTTGGTCAAGCATTAAGTATCACAGAATCAACCGCAGATCCTGATGGGACTGGAACGTTATCTTATGTCTGGCAATCATCTTCTGATGAAACAACTTGGAGTCAAATCGGGACAGATTCTACTTATACACTTACAACATCAGAAGAAGGTAAAAAAGTAAGAGCAATTCTCTCATATACTGATGGACAAGGGTTTGCAGAATCTGTAACTACTTCATCCACATCATCTATCCCTTTTATAGACAGTGGGGATGCTGTTTTTGAGATATCGGGGACCACCCAACTTGGTCAAGCATTAAGTATTACAGAATCAACAGCAGATCCAGATGGAACTGGAACTCTATCTTATGTCTGGCAGTCATCATCTGATGAAACCACCTGGACACAAATCGGTACAAACTCAACTTATACACTTACATCATCAGAAGAAGGTAAAAAAATAAGAGCAATTCTTTCTTACACCGATGAGCAGGGTTTTGCAGAATCCCTAACCACATCTTCTGTCGATTTAATTGATGATGGCGATGCAACTTTTACAATAAATTCTTCAGGTAATAAGTTGGCAGGAGATAACTTAAGTATTACAGAATCCTCTGCAGATCCTGATGGAATTGGTACTTTATCTTATGTCTGGCAGTCATCTTCTGATGAAGCGACCTGGAGTCAGATAGGCACTGATTCAACTTATACAATTACCTCATCAGAAGAAGGTAAAAAAGTAAGAGTAATTATTTCTTATACAGATGGACAGGGGTTCTCAGAATCTGTCACCACATCTTCAATAGCAATAAACAGTAAAACATATTCTTTATCAACAACAATCAACTCTCCTCAGGAGGGATATGAACTTACAACAACTGCCAGCACAGAAAATATTACAGAAGGTTCCACTCTTTATTGGTCATTGAGTGGCACTGATATCTCAATAACAGATTTTGCGAGTGGATCACTTACTGGTTCTGGAACTGTTGGCAGCGACGGTACTTTTTCTTTTAAACATTCAATTGCAAATGACGGAGAAACAGAGGGTTATGAAACTATTGATATCAAATTATTCTCTGATTCAGAAAGAACAACGCAAGTTGGAGAGACCGAATCAATTTTGATTAGAGATGCTGCAATAGAAGAGCAAATTGCAGAAATTGTAGAGGACTTAAATGGAGTAAAACAAGTTGTTTCTCAACTTGTTAAAGGTCAGAATTATACACTCAATAACATAAGAGATTATGACGGAAATCTTCATGCAAATTCTGCTGATGAGGATGTAAGCAGTTCTTATAAATATCAGCATGCATTAGATGTAAATGGTGATGGAACACTGGAAGCTATCTATACAAATATGAAAAGCGGCAGGTGGGTTACAGCATCAATTAATCCATTAACAGGGAAGGTTGATTATTCTGATTATGGTCAAGATGGTACCACCAGAGTTGTGGGAATTTATGATGATCCATTAATTGCAGAAGGTGCTCAAAATAATGGTTATCTATCAGATGGTGTTACTCCAGCACCGGCTAATTTTGGAGTTTCTGATACAGATAGATATGTCCAATACAACGGAGAAACTGTTGACCGTTTAGCTCTAAATAGTCAGGTAAGATTTCAGAACGATTTAAAAATAGATAATTTAATCGCCAAAAAATCCAACGATTTTGATTCTGATGGAATTAGAGAAGTTTATTGGAAAACCTCAGATGGGACTGCTTATTTAAGAGCATTAATGCATGCTGATGGAAATATCAGATATGCAAATTACCAAAGCGAATCTCAGATGACTGATTATTTAACTAATAACGGCTTAAGTGATTCTATTACTGAAATCATTTCTTAAATAGCGCTAGAGGTAGCGCTAAGGACTATTTAGTTCTAATTAAAAGTGATCAGAAGTATCAAAAACTCGTCTCAAAATAATGCTTATACCTACCATTTATTAAAGCTATAACTAAAGTCTTATAGATTTCTCATTTTATAGCACTAGTGCTTTGGGAGCACTAGGTCGCAGGTTCGAATCCTGTCGCCCCGATTGACTTCTCACGATTCTTAAATACTCTCTGGGCGATCTCTGGGCGATCATTTGCTATACCTTGAAGCGCCTCGCTATCCAAATAGTATAAAACTGCACATCAAACTAAAAATCCATAAAAAGTAGAAAAAAATTATGAATAAGGAACTTTTTTTATGATATATTTTAGAGTTTAAAAGAATTTTCCCATTCCTTCATGGGCGCTATATTAGGTCAAAATTATTATTTAGTAGTTAACGGATATGAATGGACTACCGCGAGGTCTAATGCACAAAATCTAGGGGGAGATTTAGTAGTTATAAATGACGTCACCGAAAATAATTTTCTTTTAGATAATTTTCGTAGTGAAGTTGTAATTAGTAGTTTTGATGCAGGAGGTGATCGAGGAGGGGCATGGATAGGCCTCCATCAAGTCAGAACAAATACAGATAGAGCGTGGGTAGATGGAACAACCATTAGCTATACAAATTACGGGTCAGATCAAGATAAGGCTTCAGTTCCATGGGACGGGGGATATTTGCTTTTAATGAAAGCCAGTGGAAGTAATCAAAGCACATGGTGGATAGAGCCCCAAGATCCACTTACAACTTACTCAATAATTGAGAGTCAATGGGCTTACAGGTATGGAATTGCAGAGGTCCCCTTATCCTATTATTCAATAAGTGATCTAACCCTTTCTGAAGGAGATACCTCTTCAATAACTATTAGTAGAACCGGTGGGACCAATTCTACTCAGAATATTTTATTAACTTCATCTAATGGCACGGCTTCAGCCGGTTCTGACTATGCCGCTATAAGTCAAACAATTTCTTTTGCAGCGGGTGAAACATCAAAGACATTTAACTTTGCTGCATCTACAGATACTGTAAGCGAATCAGATGAGACTTTAACAATTACAATTTCAGGATCAGGTTCCGATGATATCCCTGCTCAATTCACTGATAATAGTTCGTTAATTACAATTCAAAACGCTGATACAACTGCCCCTACATTATCTTCTGCTGCAACAAATACAGCTGGTACAAAAGTAATACTCACTTATAACGAGACTTTATCTGCAACAACTGCAGCAACTTCTGCTTTTGCTGTATCAACTGGTGGTACCAGTAATAGCGTCACCGCTGCAACTGTTTCTGGGTCTACTGTAGAACTTACTCTTACTACAGCTGTTAAAAATGATGAGGCTGTTACCGTTGCCTATACAGATCCTTCCGGTAGTGATGATACTAATGCCATACAGGATTCTTCTGGTAATGATGTCACAACTTTAAGTTCTACT
>QCCH01000017.1 GCA_003281315.1 Prochlorococcus sp. AG-347-K20
TCGCCATCATCAACAGATTCAATTCCAGCACTTAAAGTAGCGAAATCAAAGGCATACATGCCGTTAATTCCCCATCCAGTTGTTCCTTCAGCATCAGAATAAGCAACTGCCACTCCGTAAGAATCTGCAGTATATGCAGCTTCAACACCGAAAGTATCAGCACCTTCTTCTGTCAAAATTGAAGTAGGAGTAGATGAAACACCACCAGCTAATGAGAATCCGCTATCAAAAGCATATGACATTGCTGCAGTAACACCGTTACCACCTACACCAACAGTACTTCCTGTACCACAGTTACCCATGTAGTCAGTAAATGCACTGTAAGCACAAGCTCCTGTGTATACGCCACTGATGTCAGTGTTATCACCAACCATTACAGTTGAACCGCCTAATGGGAATGTGTATGTAAGACCATCAAGGAATAGTCCATCACCAGTTGAATCAAAATTCAAACCATCAGCGCCACCAACAGCAGATCCAGCATTACCTATGTCAATAGTTGCGCTTAGTGAATCTTCACCAGTAAAACTAGTTTCTAAGCCGATACCCATTTGGTAATCAAAAGTTGCAGCTTCAGATGTTGCTCCATCAACAGCACCGACAAGAAAATCTGCGCTGAAAGATGCTGTTGTTGTTTCAGAGAATGAACCAGCTTCAAGGTTATTGAATCTAGCTTCTAAACCGTCTATGCGGCTATTTGTAACTGCAATTTCTTCTGCAGCGTTGAAATCATTAATAGTGACTTCGTTAGCACTAGCAGCAAAAGGCGCAAGAAGGCCTAATGTTGCAGGAGCTACTAGCAAGCTCTTAAAAAGCTTCATAAATTTCCTCACACGAAATTTAAAGGACACTTCAGAATACTGTAAAATTTATAATAATTTCAAGTAGCGACCGATACATTTTTAGTGGATTTTTAAATTTTCATTAAAACAAAAAAAAAGAATTAAATAAAAAGCCCAAGAAATGTTGGTATTAGGAGGTTTTGAGGGAATGATAAAAAATTTAAAATACCTTTCAATTTAGATGTGACGGTAATATTTGTGTCCCTAAACAGGTTTTTTGTTGAGATTCATAATTTTTATTAAATAAAAATAAACAATCTTAATATTAAAAGTTAAGTTAATCTTGTGTAAGTTCTAAATCATTAAGTCCAAAAGATATGAAAGGGTTTGGGAATAAAGAAAAGATCACTGAAAAATCAACCCGGAAAGCTTCTAAGAATATAGAAAAAGATAAATTATTATCTAATGCATATATTTTAATTTCTAATGGAAAATTCAGAGAGGCAGAAGAAATTTATAATTTTTTGATTAAAAATAAGATTTATGATCCAAGGATTTTTAATAATCTAGGAAACATTTATTTGCAACTAAAACAGTTTAATAAGGCGATACTACTATTTGAGGAATCAATCAAAAAGTTTCCAAACAGTATGGAATCTTACTCTAATCTAGCGAATCTACTTTACAAAAAAGGTAAGAAGGATATTGCAAAAAAAATTTTAAATAATGCAATTGAATTAAATCCTAAATATTTAAGAGCATATTCAAATTTAGCAGGAATATATGTTGGAGAAAGGAATTTCAAAAAAGCAGAACTATATTTAAGAAAAAGTCTAGAAATAAATCCAAAAGATATTAATTCTTTAGTAAATCTAGCCTGTGTTTTGAGAGATTTAGATAATCCTAAGCAAGCAGAAATATTCTTAAAAAATGCGCTTGAAATTAATCCAGAATATGATTTTGCTTTAATTAATTTAGGAGCAGTCTTAAATGAATTAGGGCAGATAGATGAAGGAGAACATTATTTAAAGAAAGCTCTTAAAATTAATCCAAATTCACCAATTGCAATTAATAATTTAGGTAATATTTTGACAAAGAAAAATAAAATTAAGGAAGCGGAACTTTGTTATCGAAAAGCAATTCAAATAAAACCAGACTTTTCACTTGCTTACAATAATCTTGGTTCACTTCTATCTAAAAAAGGTATTCTTTTTGAAGCAGAGAAATTTACAAAAGAAGCAATAAATTATAATCCTAAATTTGAGTTGGCTTATGTTAATTTAGGATCTATAAAAATTGATCTCGATAAGTTATCTGAAGCAGAAGAATTATTCTTAAATGCAATCGAAATTAAAAAAAATTACAATTATGCCTACACAAATCTATTTAGACTTTACGAAAAGACCAATAATATAAATAAATTAAAAAGAACAATAGATTCATTAAATAATAACTCACACATTATAAATGAAATATTAATGTACAAAGCAAGAATTGCTTTTAGAGAGAAAGATTACATTTCAGCGAAAAAATCAATTGACAAAGTTTCTTATGAATGGATAAGTAAAACTGATCATCATACCAATATTCTTTTCTGGTCTTTTAAAGCATTTATTGAGGAAAAAAATAAAAATTATGATCAAGCTTTTGAATGTTTTGAGAAAAGTCAACTTAATTTAAAATATAATGATTACGATCCAAAAATATTTCAAGACTACATTAAAACATATAGAAAAAATCTTGATAATGAAGAATATATTAATAAAAACAAATCTATAAATTCATTTCAAAGTTCGCCAATTTTTCTAATAGGTTTCCCAAGATCAGGCACTACATTACTTGATACAATTTTAAGAAGCCATCCAGAAATTGATGTTTTAGAAGAAAAACCCTTAATAAATTCTGTAGAACAAATTATTAAAACAAAATACAATTACTCTCTTGATGAATTAGATAAGCTTAATGAAAAAGAGATTGAATTTCTACGAAAGCATTACCTTCAAATTTTAAAAAATAATTCTGATAAAGATAAAAATGCGAAAATTTTAATCGATAAATTTCCATTTCAAACTGTTAGCTTGCCTCTAATTAATTTATTATTTCCAAATTCAAAAATTATATTTACTCATAGAAATCCTTATGATACCGTTTTGTCTTGTTTTCAACAATCATTTGAACCTAATAATGCCATGTCTAATTTCCGAAGTATCGAATCAGCTTCGGAAATTTATAATTTGACCATGAATATGTGGTCTGACTACAAGACCAAACTAAACATAAAATTTCTTACTTCTAAATATGAAGATTTAATAGAGAATTTTGACAATCAAATTTTAAAAATCTTAAATTTCCTTGATGTCAGTTGGAACGAAAGTATTAAAAATTATAGAGATACAGCCTACAAAAGAGTTAAAATAAATACCCCATCTTCTTCACAAGTTGTTCAACCGCTCTATAAAACATCAATAGAAAAGTGGAGGAATTACGAGAAGTATTTTAAGAATTCTCATAAATATCTTGATAAATGGATTAAGTATTTTGATTATTGAACAGAAGAACCATCTAAGCTGAATTTACTTTGAAGTATTAAATTTATATATATTTTTTATTAGAAATTAATTACAAAAAGATATCAATGCCTAGCTTTTCACCTTTTTTGATATCTTGAAGGCGGTTCCCTTTGTTTTATAAATTCTTTTTTTTGGAGTAGTAATATCATCTACGTACCAACCAGAAGCTAATCTTGTATCAATTTCTTCGTAATCTTTTTTCAAATCAAGACTTTTTAAAGACTTTTTTAAATAATCCATAAACCTATTTTATCAAAACATCATAACAACTTAATAGAAAGTGAGTAACTTTAGATATTTCAGATCAAACTTATTGATGATTTGAAGTGAAATCTTTAGAAAAAAGAAAAATACTTAAATCATCTCTCATGAACCTGAAAAATTAGCTAAGTTATCAAAAATTAATACCTGAGGAGCACAAGGTTAAATGACTCAAATCAATCTTCTTATTAATTCTTTCCCAAGGGATTTATTAGAATTTTCATTCTTCTTAATTGTAGGTTTTACGGCGGGTTCTATAGGTTTAATCTAGATTAATTGAATAGTGATTTAACTTCATCATCCGTCATATTACCCAGATTAAATTCCCTAGCCCCAATGTCTCTCATATAAGTTAAGTACGCTGCCATCAGCAAAGATGATTCAACTGACATATTGTATCCGGTGGCAAATGTACCTTTGTTTCTTTGAATTCTTCCAGCAGTGCTGCCGTCCTCATAAAGTTGAAATAAAATTTCCGTAGAGACTGTCCCTCTTTTTTTTGTCTGACACTTACCATTTGGAATGCATAAAGCTGTCTTACTCAAATTGCGGGTTACGTTATTTTCCTGTGCAGTTTCTGTCCATTTATCAATCTTTAATAAAGCATTAATGACGCCATTAATATTTTCATGAGGAATAGCAATACTATCCCTAACCTTTTCATAAGTTGAAGTAGGATCTAAAAAATCAAGTCTGTAAACAAGATCACCCTTTTCAGTTACTCTGGGTATAGTTAGCATTTCCCCTATCTCACTTGATCCAGGAATATAGAAAGGTATTTTGGGAAAAATTTGAGAAGCTCTAAAAGAAGTTCTATTTAATTTTTCATTAGTTGGTCTTATCGGAGTTGAAAACTTTCTAGAAAACTTGGCTTGTAATCTATCTTTTTTTCTATTTAATGCGGAAATTTTGCCCTCGACAGACTTTAAAATTCTTCGCACCACCTCAGGTTTTTGTTTCTTAACAGACTTGGAAATAGCAATATACATATCAATTGAAGCTTGTACATCATCTAATTCTTTTTGAGCCTCTTTAAAAGAAACACTTAGATTTATTGTATTTTCTTCATTAAAGCTTTCAAAAGGTTTTGATTTATTTTTTGACTGAGGTTTCTGAGCGACTTGACTTAATGAGGAATTACTATCCCTTTTTATAATTATTTGTTTTTCAGGATTTCTAACCTTAGCATTATTATCAACCAAGATATTTACACTATTAGAATCTAAAGCAACTTTTTTTACATTATATAAACCTGAAGTTGATAAATTTTTACACTGTTTTATGTTAATTACCTCAATCCCTATAAGCCTTTTTTTATTGCTATCTAAAGTAGTCTTACATTTTTTTAAAAGTGTCAAATGTCTAGGATTTTTATCTTGGTTTTTTTCTAGATAATCTACGACAGTATTTACAAAATATACTAATTGAGGAGTTTTATATTTATCCAACTTTTCTTGTCTTTTCCCATTACCTGTAATCGCAATAGCAGAATTGAAAAAGGTAGAAGCTGTTAAAATTAAAATAAATAACCTTAGAAACTTTCTTGAGGAAATCATCTTAATAAAAAAGAATTTTAAATCCTTCATAAGATATCATAATTCTTTACATAAACTAAACTTTCACTTTAAAAAATTATTGTTTGCTAATAGATTTTTTTTTCTTTAAGTAATTAAATTCAAAGTAATTATCGATTAAGTGAATTAAATTTATAAAGAGTTCTAAATTTAATAAATAGTTAGTTCAATTAAACATCAAAAAATAATATATAAAATAAATTTTATTTTAAAAAAATACAGATGATTCAACAGGGAAATTAAGTTTAGATCTTCCTTGCAACTTTATCAATTCAACAACAACTAGGAGTCCTAAAACTTTCTTATCGTTGTTCTTAAGTATATCTGATACACAATTAACTGTTCCACCCGTAGCCAATAAATCATCAACAATGGCATAAGAGTTATATTTCTCTAGTGCTTTCTTTTGAATTGAAAGTGAATTTTTTCCATACTCTAAATTATATTTTTTTTCTAAAAGTTCTCCGGGGAGCTTACCTGGTTTTCTTGCTACAATCATTGGCTTAGAAGCTTGCAAAGAGATTGCTGAGCCAAAAATAAATCCTCTAGCATCTATAGAAATTATTGCCTCTGCATTTTCTATTATTTTACTAGATGACATTTTTAAAATAAGTTCCTTGAATATCATTGGTTCTTGAACAATTCCTAGAACATCTTTGAACTCGATTCCTTTTTTAGGATAATCTTTATATGTATCAATCAATCCATCAAGACTTTTCATTCTCTTTAATTTCTAGTAGTTAGTTAAATTATTTATGAATTTTTTTATTTTAGCTAAAAGGAATTTTTTTTCTAAATCCTATTAATAAAATAATTTGTTTAACTCTCAAGAAGACAACTTTAAAATCATAGATTCAAATCTTTTTGGCCAGAGTCTAATAAGACAATTCACCTCAGATTTACAAACCTACATTTTTTATTAATTTATGACCGCTGTATTAAAAATCCAAATATCTTAAAGATGCCTTCGGATTTGAATTTATGATCTTAATCTTAGCTTGCCAAAATTACTTTATTAACGATTGATCTAAATCAATGAGAAATTAGCTCCTTTTTGTTGGGAAGTTATCTAATGTTTGGTTTTTGAGGAGAATAAAGAATCAAGAATAATTTTTTTAATGTGTCCTGAACATTTAATAAAGGTTGTTTAGCAGAAATATCTAAAGGAAGAAGACATTTGTGCCATACAGCATTTATCTTGAGGAGGTTAATGAAAAGCTTAAATAAATATTTTTCCTATTCAATTTGTACTTAACCGCAATATTGTTTTTAATTCCTATCACTTAAATTGAAGAAAAAAATTATTGATTACTTTTTGACAAATAATTTTTAATAATATGATTTATAATATTTCTAATAAATTTTATTATTAATAATCTAATTAATAATGACAAAGACAGCTAAAGAGATATATGACTTACTTTATGCAGAAAGTGTAGGTGGAACCTTACATGAATCTGTTTTTTGGAATCATAAACCTTATTCTTCTGTTTTTCCGGATGCTCTAATAGTTATAAGTTCAGATGAAAAATATGCAGCCAAAATAGATCTGGGGCGAGCAAGTAGTTCTGGATCAACTAATTATGGACTTGCTGATCCACGAAATTTTTTTAGGGGCATTGATATTGAAGGTGAAGTAGAACTTTACTACAACGATAGTGGGGTTCAGACTGCTAATTCTGGAACTATTTATTCGGGAACCTCATCAAATAATCTAGGAAGCATTACTGCAGAATATTCAATTTCTCCACCTGATGTTGAAGAAAGTTTAACTGTAAAAAGCGATATTACCGAGGGATATAACAATACTAATGAATCATATTTAATCCTAGAAGCACTCCCTGATTCCATTTTTACAAATGCTACCTCATCAGGGTCCTCAAGTTCTGGTTCATCATCAAGTTCTGATTCTTCATCAAGCTCTGGTTCTTCATCCTCAGGTTCTGGTTCATCATCAAGTTCTGGTTCATCATCAAGCTCTGATTCTTCATCAAGCTCTGGTTCTTCATCCTCAGGTTCTGATTCTTCATCAAGCTCTGGTTCTTCATCATCAAGTTCTGACTCTTCATCATCCTCAGGTTCTGATTCAAACAGATCATCATCAGGCTCCTCAAGTTCAAATTCAACTAGATCATCAAGAGGGTCCTCAAGCTCTGGTTCTTCATCCTCAGGTTCTGATTCTTCATCAAGCTCTGGTTCTTCATCATCAAGTTCTGACTCTTCATCATCCTCAACAAAAATAAAAGTAGCGGATGTCAATTCATCTTATGTTGCAGATTCTAAAGGTTTTTCCAGTATCAGTGGTTCTAGTCCAGTTACCGTTACCAGTTACGAAATAGGAAAAGAAACAACTCTTAATTCAATAAAAGACTATGGCGGCAATTTACATGCTGGAGATAACTTAGCGGCAACTCCGTCATCCTATAAATACCAGGGAATGTTGGATGTTAATGGAGATGGTGTCTTTGAAACAATCTTCACTAATAAAATATCAAAAAGATGGGTAACTGCAAAAGTTGATTCAGCAACAGGTCAAATAGATTTTAATGATAATGGTGCTGGAGGCGGGACAAGAGTTGTTGGGATTTATGAAGATCCACTAATCGCAGAGGGAGAAAATAATGGAGGATATTTATCGGATGGAGTAACACCAGCTCCTGCGAACTTTGGAACCCCTCAACAAAAAAGATTCATAATAGTTAACGGAGAATTAATTGATCGTTTAGCGCTCAACAGTCAGGTAAGATTCCAGAATGATTTAGAAATTGATAATTTAGAAGCTAAACATTCAGGAGATTATGACGGAGATGGTATCCATGAAGTTTATTGGAAGACAGCAGATGGAACTGCATATCTAAGATCACTGATGCATGCTGATGGGAATATTAGATATGCTAACTACCAGAGTGAAGATCAGATGAGTGAATATTTGGCTGCTAATGGAGATTATTCAGTTATTGCGGAAATTCTTTCTTAAGTACAGCTAGGAAATAAATAATTCTAAGTAGAACCATTTATAAAGGGAAAAAATATTATCTCCCAGCATTTGAAGATGAATTGGTCTATTTATTTGAATAATCACGAAGCTCAGGTGTTTTGGGAGCAGACAAAATAACAACCGAGAAGTATTGAAAAGAAAAGAAATTGATAAATTATTTAAAAGTATTTAGCAACAGTTAGCGACAAGGGTTTATAAGTAAGGGTGCGAGGCAAGCACTAGTTCTCAGGTTCGAATCCTGTCGTTCCAACTCTCGTAATAGCAAGGGACCAAGGCCTTGCTTTTTTATTGCCTGAAGTATCTCAAACGTACTAATAGAGCTAAAATAGAGCTATGGGCTAATAAGTTTTTAATAAAGATATGAGTTTTATTATTGACTTAATAAAACTTAATTCCCAAAAAAATAATCACATCAAGCGATTAAAATATTTTTAGTAATTAATTACGTAAAATTTAAAAATAAAACAATAATGACAATACGAAATAATAGTTTTTATACATATGTTGAAGGTCCTACATGGGATGAGGCAGAAACAAATGCTATTGCCCTTGGAGGACATCTTGTAACGATAGATGACTCTAGTGAAAACCAGTGGTTAGTTGATAATCTTGCGGGTCAAAATTATTACTATCTTGATACTTATGGATCAGATTATTTTCGCGATGCATATTGGATTGGTTTTACTCTTAGCGGAACAACTTTTTCTTGGGCAGATGGGACAGCATGGGACTACTCAAACTTTGGAACTGGAGAACCCGCTTATAATGGGAATTATGGAGAAATCACGTTAAGAGCTAAATATAGTGGATGGGCCAGTACGGCAGGCAAATGGAATGACGAGACAGCTGGGAATCCTCATTATGGAATAGCAGAAGTACCTCTCTCATATTTTTCTATTTCTGACCTAACAATTACAGAGGGGGAGAGCGGGAATGTAACTATTAGTCGTACTGGAGGAACAAGCACTGTTCAAAATCTTACCTTGACCTCAAGTAACGGTTCTGCCACTGCCGGTGTTGACTATTCTTCTATAAGTCAAACCATTTCATTTGCAGCTGGGGAAACTTCTAAAACTATTTCTATTTCATCAATAGAGGATACAACTGCTGAAGGGGATGAAACTTTTTTATTAACTATTGCTGCATCTGGCACGGATGATATTCCTCCTCAACTATCAAATAGCGGTTCTGCTCTTTCAAACACAGTTACTATTAGCGATAATGATGGAATTATAAATGGAACAAGTTGGTATAAACACGTCAAAGGACCAACTTGGAATGATGCGGAAGCAAATGCTGTTGCTCTTGGAGGTCACCTTGTAACAATTAATGACGCTACTGAAAACCAGTGGTTAGTGGATAATTTATCTGGCTTTGATTATTTTTATCTCGATAACTATGGAACAGATTTCTATAGAGATTCGTATTGGATAGGGTTTACAAGAAGTGGCACAACATTCTCTTGGGTAGATGGAACAACATGGGACTACTCAAACTTTGGAACTGGAGAACCAGCCTACAATGGATCTTATGGAGAAATATCTCTTATAACTAAAAGTCCTGATTGGGCTCAAACTGCTGGCAATTGGAATGATGAATCCGCATTAAATCCTCATTATGGAATAGCAGAAGTACCTCTCTCATATTTTTCTATTTCTGACCTCACAATTACAGAGGGGGAGAGCGGGAATGTAACTATTAGTCGTACTGGAGGAACAAGCACTGTTCAAAATCTTACCTTGACCTCAAGTAACGGTTCTGCCACTGCCGGTGTTGACTATTCTTCTATAAGTCAAACCATTTCATTTGCAGCTGGGGAAACTTCTAAAACTATTTCTATTTCATCAATAGAGGATACAACTTCTGAAACAAATGAGACATACAGTCTTTCAATAGAGGGGTCTTCAAATGACTCAGTACCTGCTCAATTTATTGACGCCATTTCATTGATAACAATTAATGATGATGATGGGATTGTAAATGGGACAAGTTTTTATAAATTAGTAGATGGTCCAACGTGGAGTGAAGCAGAGGCGAATGCATTAAATCTAGGGGGAAATCTGATTACTATCAATAATTCTGTTGAAAATGACTGGGTAATGAACAATATTCCCAAAGATTCTGGAAAAACTGGTTTTTGGATTGGACTTAACGATATTAATCAAGAAGGGAATTGGAGTTGGACTAATGGGGAATCTGTAGGATATACCAACTGGCAAACAGGGGAGCCTAACAATACTTCTGGAGATGATGGTGGAGATGAAGATGCTGCATTTATCATTACCTGGGGCGAATATTGGGGCAATCCTGGTTATACGGATGGCAAATGGAATGATGGAGATATCAACGATAGTAGAATAGCTAATCAATTACGAGGAATAGCAGAAGTACCTCTCTCATATTTTTCTATTTCTGACCTCACAATTACAGAGGGGGAGAGCGGGAATGTAACTATTAGTCGTACTGGAGGAACAAGCACTGTTCAAAATCTTACCTTGACCTCAAGTAACGGTTCTGCCACTGCCGGTGTTGACTATTCTTCTATAAGTCAAACCATTTCATTTGCAGCTGGGGAAACTTCTAAAACTATTTCTATTTCATCAATAGAGGATACAACTGCTGAAGGGGATGAAACTTTTTTATTAACTATTGCTGCATCAAATTCTGATAACGTTCCTGCACAAATAGGTGATGGTAATGCATCAGTCATAATTACCGATGATGACACAAATAATGATTCAACTGCACCTATAATTACCGGCCCATCAAATCACCAAACTTCAGGGAATGGAGTCGGCTTAAGCTCTGCGACGCCTTCCATTAATGAGAACACCTCATTTGTCCATACTTTTACTGCCAATGAAACCGTAAAATGGGATTTTGATGATTCTGCCCTTTACGGAACTGGAGGATCAGATGTTTCTCAATTCACCATTGATTCAAATACAGGCGTATTAAATTTTAAAGTCTCACCTGACTTTGAATCCCCAAACGACTCAGATATAAATAATGATTATGTTGTCGTCGTAAGAGCTACTGATACAGCTGGCAACATATCATTGCAACCGCTAACTGTAACTATAAAAGACGTCCAAGAAAAACCTTTCACAATAAAAGGTCCCTCTGGTGATCCTGGAGATAACTCCTCTAGCAAAGCAATCCAAGAAAATGCTACTTCTATCTATACTTTTACAGCTAATGAATTTGTCACCTGGTCATTATCTGGTGGCGTTGATAAAGATCTATTTTCTATTGATTCATCCACTGGAGCTCTAACTTTTAATAGCGCGCCAGATTATGAGTCACCTACAGACAGCAATAAAGATAATTCTTATGTAGTTGATGTAAGGG
>QCCH01000018.1 GCA_003281315.1 Prochlorococcus sp. AG-347-K20
ATTTATTCAACAAAACAACTACTTATTTATTAAGTCACATTGTGCATGATTTAGAAGTAAATGATCAGCGAGTACTAAAGCGACCATAGCATCTACCATAGGCACTGCTCTTGGAAGAACGCATGGATCATGTCTCCCTTTTGCTTTCATCAAAACCTCGTTACCTTCAGCATTCACTGTTTTCTGTTCTTTCCCGATGGTTGCTGTAGGTTTAAAAGCTATCTTCATCTCAATATTTTCACCATTACTTATGCCTCCCTGTATACCTCCTGAATTGTTAGATATTGTTCTTAATTTACTAGAATCATCAGACTTAATGAACGAATCATTATGTTCGCTTCCTTTTAAATAAGTTCCAGAGAAACCTGAACCTATTTCAAAGCCTTTCGTAGCGGGCAAAGACATCAAAGCCTTTGCTAAATCAGCTTCTAATTTATCAAAAACAGGCATTCCAAGACCAGAGGGAACATTTCTTACTAGACATTCAATAACACCGCCACAAGAGTCTCCTAGACGCTTTAATTCCTTAATTCTCTCGATCATTTCTATTGATACCTTTTCATCATCGAAAAATTTAATCCAATTTTTAAAGAATCCTCTATTGATTGCTTATTAACTATGGAGGCAGAGCCTAAATTAATTCTTGGATATTTAATTTTGATATCGGAAACAAAATCCGACCAATTTTCGTTGTTTGACCAACTTATTTCAATATTCCTTAATCCTAATTTTACTAAACTTTCTAATTCTTCAAAAAATGAATTTCTTATAGAGGTATTTGAGTAAATATTATCTTCTGGTTTTATGAGTAAAAAAAAAGACTCTGTTTTCAGGAAATCCGAAAAAGAATCTTCTTTATTATTCATTAAAAATTTAAAATTTCTCCATTAAATATAGTTTGCAACTTTTACTTCTGATCGGTTGAGCAAGTCTTGGATATCTTCAGTATCTATAGTTTCTCTTTCGATTAGCATTTGAGCCATTTCGTCAAGAACAGTTCTATTATCTGTTAAAACTTTTGTAGCTCTCTTATAGGCAACATCAACAAGTTCTGAAACCTCTACATCGATTGTTGCGGCTGTGTCTTCAGAAAAATCTCTTGTAGAACTCATATCTCTTCCGAGAAACATTCCACCTTGAGATTGACCTAGAGCGACTGGACCTATTTTGTCACTCATACCGAATTTAGTTATCATTTGTCTTGCTACATTGGCAACTTGTTGTAAATCATTCGAAGCTCCGGTTGTTACCTCTTCTTCACCATAGACTATTTCTTCAGCAACTCTTCCACCAAGAGCTACAGCCATTTGATTTTGAAGGTAAGAACGAGAGTAAAGACCAGATTCCATTCTTTCTTCACTTGGAGTAAAGAAGGTTAGACCTCCAGCTTGACCCCTTGGAATGATTGAAACTTTTGCTACTGGATCATAATCAGGCATTAATGCTCCAACGAGTGCATGACCAGCTTCGTGATAAGCGACTAATTCTTTTTTCTTATCACTGATGACTCTATCTTTCTTTTCTGGGCCAGCCATAACTCTTTCTATGGCATCACCAACTTCATCGTTACTGACTTTATCTAAATCTTTTCTAGCTGCTAGTATTGCTGCTTCATTTAAAAGATTTGCTAAATCTGCACCAGTAAATCCTGGTGTTCTTCTAGCAACTTTATCTAAATCAACATCTTTTGAAAGGGTTTTATCTTTCGCGTGAACATTTAATATCTGCAATCTGCCAGCATAATCTGGTCTATCTACTGTTACTTGTCTATCAAATCTTCCAGGGCGCATTAAAGCTGAATCTAAGACATCTGGTCTGTTGGTAGCAGCAACTATTATTATTCCTGAATTACCTTCGAAACCATCCATTTCGGTTAAGAGTTGATTTAATGTTTGTTCTCTTTCATCATTTCCTCCGCCCATACCAGCGCCTCTTTGTCTTCCAACCGCATCTATTTCGTCAATAAAAACAATACAAGGAGCATTCTTTTTAGCTTGTTCAAAAAGATCTCTAACTCTGCTAGCTCCAACACCTACAAACATCTCTACAAATTCTGAACCAGAAATTGAGAAAAAAGGTACACCTGCTTCTCCAGCTACTGCTTTTGCAAGTAATGTTTTTCCAGTACCAGGAGGGCCAACAAGAAGAACTCCTTTTGGAATTTTTGCTCCGACTGCGGTAAATCTATCTGGGCTCTTAAGGAAATCTACAACTTCTGTAAGTTCTAATTTTGCACCTTCAACACCAGCAACATCTGAAAAAGTTACTTGTGTGGATGGTTCCATTTGCAATCTAGCTTTGCTCTTGCCAAAACTCATGGCAGGGTTACCACCTCCAGCATTCCCGCTTTGGGATCTTCTGAAAAGAAAAAAGAGGCCTCCAATCAAAAGTACTGGGAAAATCAAGCTGCTTACAGCCTGTTGCCATGGATTGGCTAATTTTGTGGGGGTTACAGCTATATCAACATTATTCTCAGTCAGTATTTTTAATAAATCTTTGTCAGGGGCTAAATTGACCTCAGACCTACTTCCATCATTTTCAACAACTTGAGCTGTGGCATTATCTGGAGATATTAGTACTCTACTGATTTCTTTATCTTGAACTGCCTCTATAAAATCACTATACCTTAAGGTCTTAGTAGCATTTTCTGTACTAGGTTTATCAAATACAGAAGTACCAATGAAAATTACAGTAATAACAGCTAGAACATAAAGTCCTACGTTTCTCCAGCGTTTGTTCACGATAAATTATTTTTAATATTTATATAATACTAATAATAAAACATTATTAAGAGCGTCTTAGAACATCTACTACACTTTTGAATGCAAACCATTCAGGAATTGGTTCACCATTCCTTAATTTCTTTCTAAATTCAGTACCACTAAGTTTCATAATTTCATAATTAAATTCTTTAGCTTCTTCAGCTGTAATATATCCCTTTTCCTTCGTATAAACTAAATTTTTTGAAGGAACAGTCTTCATCATCAATTCGTCTGCACATTTATTCGCAAAATTCTGGGCGTCATATGGGCCATAAAAATCTTCACCAGTTGCTGATGACTTACAGCCAGCCATATCTCTACCGATAATAAAATGGGTGCAGCCATAATTTCTCCTGATTATCATATGTTGAAGAGCTTCTCTTGGCCCTGCCATATGCATTGAATAAGGTAAAAAAGCCCATTTTATTCTTTCATCAGATATTTCCTCTTCTAATTCTTTGTAGGTCAAATATCTAACTTTTCCAGGGATATCATCTTGTTGAGTTGGCCCACAAGTTGGATGAACTAAAACAACTGAGTTAGAGGATACATTATCTGAAAGTAAGGCATTAGTAAATAATTCATAATGTGCTCTATGAATTGGATTTCTGCATTGAAATGCAACTACATCATGATTTGATGGCAGTGTAGATCTAACTTCTTCTGGGGTTTTGCATGGAAATTCTCTTATTGGTAGTTCGAAACCATAAACTCTTCCTCCTATATAAAATCTCCCTCTCTCGTTAAAAATCATCTTAACAGCAGGATGATCTAAAGAATTAGTACCATAACAAAGTTCAGCTTCTAAGGATTTGTCTGGCTCCCATTTAGAGCTAACTTCTAAAACTGCTATTTTTTGTTTTTTATAAGTAAGTAATATTGTCTCACCAGCTTTTACTTTTTCATTATTTAAATCGAATACAATAGGCAAGCCAAAAAGCAACCCGTTTGTATTTCTATTATTTTTAATTACCGAATTGTAGTTACTTTCATCCATAAAACCTTCTAATGGAGAAAAAGCTCCAACCATCAAAAGTTCTACATCGCATGCATTTCTCTCACTACATTCAAACTCATAAGTAGCTTTAGAGATAAGATCATTTTGAAGGTTTTTATCTTTGATAATTAAATTTTTTAGTTCCCCTCCATAAGCCGGTATTAGTCCATTAGTATCTGTTTTAGTTTTTTGTTTTAATTCCATTTTTTAAATTGATAAAGAAAAATTTTGAAAAAAAAAGAGGGGTTTAACCCCCTTTTTATCTTAAGTAGGATTTATGCCTTTCTTCCGTAAAGCTCCCCAATTATTTTTACATCAAGTGGGTCCTTTGAACCCATATCTGTATCTGAAGGTTGGATAGCTTCGAAAGTACCAGCAAATTCGTCGGTATCAGAATCTACATTGTTGATTGAAAGAGTAATAACCCCAGTACCGTTTACATCAACTTTAATATTTTCTTTTGCAAGTTCTTCGTCATCTCCTCCTAATGCAACTAAACCTTGAGCATATTCAACACCAGTATTTTTAGCTCTTGCTTTAGGATCTAGAAAGTCACCAGTTCTGTAGTTAGGTGTGAATGTTGAACCACTAACCTCAGTGCCTGGCTCAATAGATGAAGGTAAATCAGCTTTAAGATCTTTTGCTGAGAATGCAAATGGCACCTCTAAACCACCAGGAGTTAATACAGTAATAAGTTGAAAATCAATACCACCCTTTTCAGTGAAAGTTCCTGAATCTATATCTCCATAAACTTCTGTCACTGTGGTGTTATTTCTAGGACTAATAATTTTTGTAGAAACAAATTCTGCAGCTTTTCGTTTTGTCCCTGGCACTTTTACATACACTTCTGTTGGATGCATGCATATTCCTTTAAGGCTATCGCCATTCCCTAGAGATATTGATCCGACAAGAGATGAGTCTAAGGTAGGGCAATCATTAGCTTTTCCTGTGTTAACAACATCTGTGAATTGTGCATTTCCTCTTTCAGAAAAAGCAAATGTTTTAACAGGTACGAAAGCAAAAGTTATACAAATTGAAATAACAAAAGCTAAGAAAGAACGAATTCTCATAATTAAAGTTGCAGTAAAGTTCTGTGACGATAGATTAAAGGTCATCTAATAAGTTCAGTACGGATGTTACAAGGGAAAGGACCATAAAAGATAGGACTATTAAATCCTCGAAACAACCCGTAGCTTTTTAGATTTTAAAAAACTTGAATTATTTTAAGCTATTACATTATTTTTAATGATTAAGATTACAAAAAAATACAAATTAAAAATTTTTTTTTTATTTTCTTAATGAAATAATTTGGGTTATTAATTTATTTGCTAAATCAATTTTTGATGTTTTGTTAATGTAGTGTTCCATATTGTTGGTATCGAATAGCCAACCTTCATTTTGTGCCAAAAACCCAAATCCTTGGCCTTCAATATCAATTGGATTTGCGAATAGATAATCACAACCCTTTTGTATAATCTTTTCTTTAATTTTCATTCGTGCTTCTTCGATAGATCCTGTAAAAGCACAGAAGCCTACAAAAACTTGGTTATCTTTTTTTGATTTACTAATTGTTTTTAAAATATCTGGGACTAGCTCAAAGTTTTGATTCAAATGAGCATTAATTTGATTTTTTGGAATTTTAGCTGAAGTATCAGAGGTTATCTTGAAATCAGATACTGCTGAATTCATGAAAAAATAATCGCAATTTGATATTTCATTATTAAGTGCCCTAATCAAATCAACACTATTTTCGATTTCATATCTTTTTATTCCATCAGTAAGATTCTTATCTATTTTCAGAGGCCCATGAACATATTTAACTTGTGCTCCTCTGAACCTTGCTACTTGAGAAAGAAGTAGGCCCATAGCTCCAGAACTTTTGTTAGTAATGTGCCTTGCGGCGTCAATTTTCTCTGAGGTGCAACCTCCAGTTATTAAAATTTCTTTATTAAGTAAATCTTTGCGATATTCATTTTGTTTATGCGAAGCTATAAATTCTAGAGCTAATTGAATTAGATCATTTGAAGCTATCTTACCAATGCCAATAGCATCACACGCTAAGAGGCCTTCACTTGGCTGCAAAGATAAAACATTTTTGTAATTTTGTAAATTATCATAATTTTTTTGGACAGCTTTATTTAGCCACATTTGTGTATTCATTGCAGGGGCTACAATAATTGGCTTTATATTTGCTATTAAAATGCTTGGGATCAATCCTTCTGCATTTCCAGTTATCCATTTTGATAATGTTGTTGCTGTTAAAGGTGCAATGATTAAAATATCAGCCCAATTGCTTAGTTCTATATGAAGAGGTGTTGATTGATTATTTGACCATTGATCATTTTCTAAAATGCACGGGTTTCTACTTAAAATAGAAAGAGAAAGCGGCTTTATTAATTTTTCTGCATTTTTGGATAAAACGCATTTTATTTCATAATTTTCTTTCGCTAATTGGCTAACTAATAATGGAATTCTTACAGCTGCAATACTTCCCGTTATTAATAAAAGAACCTTTATTTTGGAGTTCGTACTTTTAGTTTTCATCGAAAGGTTCCTGATCGAGAAGATGGATATAATTAGTTGTTAATTCAGGTCTATTGATTGCAAGAGCCCTCAGTAAGTGCCAGTCTTTTAAACCATCAAAGGGAGTATTATAGTTATCTTCCTCTAGCCTTTTTGCGAGCTCAAGGGTCATTTCTTCATCAAAAGAATTTACTAGTTCCTCACTTATTTTATTTTCAGAAATGAATTTCATATTGAGTTAAGTCAATATACTCCTATAATAAAGCCTCAAGTAATTATTTAGAATTAATAAAAGTATTAAGTACATATTTTCAAGGATATGAAAATTTTCAATTTTCATAATCTTTTCAAATTGTTTTCAGGTGATTTATCTTCATTCTCAGTCATAAATATGCAAACTCTCCTTTTCAAAAATATTCTTTCTTAAAATGTTCTTGTCAGAATTTATATCATGTCGCAAACCAAAAGAGAGCAAGTCATTAGTCACATACGCTATTTAAGGCAAGAGCTCAGAGAAATTTATCTAGGAATAAAAGAAGATGACCTTTTCCCTGAACCAAGCGAATTAAGAGGTTTAATGGCTCAGTTGGAAGCATTACTTGAATTAATAGAAGGAAATACTAAAATTCAATTAAAATCTGAAGCAGCTTAGTTTAATGCAAAATGGCTGTTAAACCACAAAAGACAAAATTTCAGCTAAAAATTGTAGAAAATATTCAGACACTAAGTATTTGGGCTAATAATCCATGGCGAAGATATTCAATATCAATGATTACACTTTTAATAGGCTACTTTTTTGGAAGTTCTCTTGGTATGGTAAGTGCCGTTGTTGAACTCATGGACCCTGTAGCTGCTTTCTTATCAGTAGTTTTTATTGAGTTTTTAATAGTTCTAAGAAGAAATTTTAGATTTGAAAGGAAAAAGAAATTTCTAGTACTTTTGTTAGATTCTTTAAGATTGGGATTATTTTATGGTTTCTTTACTGAAAGTCTTAAGTTGCTATAAATTTACTTGTTGTATTTCTGTAATAAATAAAGCAAAGCCATTCTTATAGGGATACCATTTGCGACTTGTTTATTAATTAAGCAATTAGGATATCTATCTACTACTGTGCTGCTTATTTCAATATCTCTATTTATGGGACCAGGATGGAGAATTGGAATTTCTTTATTGTTCAAGGATAATTTCTCTGGGGTTAGGCCATAATCAAAACTATATGAATCAATGTTACTAAGTAAATTTTCCATCATTCTCTCTTTCTGGAGTCTTAAAACAATAATCGCATCTGCAATTTTTATTGATTCTTCCAATGATCTAGAAATTGTTATGGAACCTCTTGATTTAACAGGATCTTCTGTTTGATTTGGCGCGGGGGTTTTTAAAAAATTGATAAATTCATCAGGTATTAATGTCTTAGGACCACATAAGATTATATCCGCGCCGAATGCACTCAAAGCCCAAAGATTTGACCTGGCAACCCTTGAATGATTAACGTCTCCAACTATTAAAATTTTTTTGGAGTTTAAAACCTCTGGATTCAGTGTTTTTTGGGAAAAGAATTTTATTAATGTATAGATGTCAAGCAATCCTTGGCTGGGGTGGCTATGTAATCCATCTCCCGCATTAAGGACTGAAGTCTTGGAATTTATTGCATCAAGTTTTTTAGCGATCTCAAAGGTTATGTAACTTGATGAATGTCTTATAACTAATGTATCCGCCCCCATAGCTGAATAAGTTATGGCTGTATCAATTATTGTTTCGCCTTTTGTTAAAGAGCTAGAGGATGGTGCAAACGTTTGGACATCTGCAGAAAGTCTTTTTGCTGCAAGCTCAAAACTATTTTTTGTTCTTGTACTAGCTTCAAAAAATAAAGACGTTACCAAAGTCCCTTGTAAGGCCGGTATCTTTTTTGTTCCTGCATTCTTTAGTGCATCAAATCTATTAGCTAATTCAAATACTGACTCATAATCTTTAATTGAAAAATTAGCTAGTGTGTGGATATGTTTATGAGGCCAAATTTGCATTACGCTTAAAAAGATAAATGATTATTGAAATTTAGGTGTTCTGTCACCTTTTAATCTTTTACTTACACTCCTACTATTTTTGAGATACCAACGCCATTTTATATTTTTTGCCTTTGATATGCCAATTCTCGTAGTTTGAATAAGATCTTTTTCTTCTAGAGTGGAGTCTCTTGGAGTAATCCATAAAAATCTGTTATTAAGAACTTCAAGTGAGTTAAATGAAATGTCTACACTGAATGTTTTAGTTACTAGGCCAGGCCCAGAAGCTAATCTTTCGTTCTTCTTAGAGATAAAAACTGATCTAATCAATACACCACTCGCAAAATTTTCTTTATCAGTTACTATATTTAAACAATTATGAATGCCATAGGATTTGTAAATATAAAATGTGCCAGGCTTGCCAAATAATGATTTGTTAGATTCAGTCATTCTGCGGTAGCCATGACAGGCCTCTTCTTCCTGAGAATAAGCTTCAGTTTCAACAATAACCCCCTTAACTTGATCTATCTCCTTATTTTTTTTTATGAGATGACAGCCTATTAAATCAGGGGCAACAAGTTTAGCGTGCCGATAAAAAAAATTTTTTGGAAATAATTCTTCTACTATTTTTCGATATTAATCTAGTAACATATTAAGCTGAGAAAAATAATTAAGGCTATAAATTGATATTGATTTTCAATAAGATGTGATTTTTTTATAAATTATTTAAAATTCAAAGGATATATAAATAAGATGTTCTTAATAAACTATTATTTAATAAGAAAGATATTAAAGGTATGCCAAAAATAACTAAAGAGGAAGTAAAAAAAGTTGCTCATTTGGCGAGATTAGAACTTAACGAGAGTGAAATTAATAATCATGCAGAACAATTAGAAAAGATATTGGATTATATAAGGCAACTTGAAAAAATTGATACAGATGATGTCTCCTGTACAACGAGAGCTATAGAGGTAATAAATGTATTTAGAAAAGACGAAAAGAAAAATTCTGATTGCAATGAAGAGCTCCTAGAATTGGGACCATTGAGAGAAGATAAATATTTTAAAGTACCTAAAATTATTAATGAATGAGTTAGTTGCTTCCAATAAATGTTTTATTGACTATCTTTAATAAAAATTTTTTTATTTTAAAGCCTGGATATAAATTTATGATTTTTCTTATTTTCCCCCTCTTTTTGCTGTGACTCCTTACACCTATTAATAAATCATAAATAAAGTTAAAAATGTCTTCTTTACTTTCAAATATCCCAACCCTTTGAGGGGACCCTTTTTTATCCAATAATGGCTTAGTTTTTTCATAAGCTACTTTGTATTCAAACCAAGGAATCGAAGGCCAAAGATGATGAATGAGATGGTAATTTTGTCCCATTATTAATAAATTCATAAATTTGCTTGGATAAACTCGAGAATTTATCCATTTATTTCTTGATCGAAATGGTCTATGGGGTAAATAATCAAAAAATATTCCTAAAGTGACTCCTACCATTAATGCTGGGCCAAACCATAAATTATAAATTAAATTCATAAAGTCAAATTTCAAACCTGCCAAGATAATTGTTATGAATATCGATCTTTCAATTCCCCATTGTAGTAATTCATATCTTCTCCAAAGTTTTCTTTGAAAGAAAAATACCTCATGATAAAAAAATCTTGGAGCAATAAGCCAAATTGGACCAAAAGTACTTACAATATGATCTGGATCATTTTTGGGGTCATTGACGTGAATATGATGTTGTAAATGAACTCTCGTAAAAACTGGGAAGCTAAAACCTAACAAAATTGCTGAGCCATGACCCATTGCTTGATTTATCCAAGGAACTGGATGAGCAGCTTTATGACAGGCATCATGAATTACAGTACCTTCAATATGCAAAGCTAAAAACGCAGTTGCTACTAGTAAAGGTAAAGGCCAAACACCCCTATACCATTGCCATATGCTAAGAAAAGCAAGCAAATAACCGCCGAAAAATAATCCTAATGTTGGATTCCAAAAACTTGGCGGATCTACGTAATTTTTAATCTCTTTTTGCCAATTAAGTGTTTTTGAAGAATTAGTATTTTTCGTTGTATTCTTACTGGTTAAGTTTGAAATCATTTCTTATACTCTTTAAATAATATAACCAATATTTTAAGATGATTGCATGCTTGAACATAAAAAATTTCTTTTAAGAGATATTTAATTAAATTTAATGTGTCAAATTAATCATCTTAAGAAAAAAAATTTTTAAAATAAACCTCTTT
>QCCH01000019.1 GCA_003281315.1 Prochlorococcus sp. AG-347-K20
TACTTGTTGGGATGAGTAATTCTGTAAATTTGACTGATGGGCTAGATGGATTAGCAGCTGGTTGCAGTGGAGTTGTCTTTTATGGATTAGGAACAGAAATATTAATGAAAGGACAGCAAGAGCTTTTTGTTTTTAGTATTTTATGTTATTCAATGTCCGGGATATGCTTAGGATTTCTTAAATACAATAGTTATCCTGCAAAAATTTTTATGGGTGACACAGGATCTTTAACTATTGGTGCAATTCTGGGTTCTATAGCGTTATTAACTAATAGCATTTTTACTCTATTTATTTTCTCAGGAATATTTATTATTGAATCATTATCAGTAATGATTCAAGTAGGGTTTTTTAAAATTACAAAAAAATTATTTCATAGAGGTAAACGCATTTTTTTAATGGCTCCACTGCACCACCATTTTGAACTTAAAGGAGTTAAGGAACAAAAAATAGTTGAACATTTTTGGAAAATCAACATTTTACTTGTAATTTTAGGTATAGTTTTAAAAATCAATCTTTAAAAATTTTTGTTATGAGGTTTTTTACATGGAAAGATAATGGACTAACAAGTGACTGCTCAAGCCTTGATGCAATGGCATCAAGATTTGAAGAAACTGCTAACTTAATGAAAAAACTTTCTAAGAAGGGCTTTCAACTAAAGAAAACTCAAAATAATCAACTAATTCTTCACCCTGATCCTGAGGTTTTTGATCAATGGGGTTTTATAAGTGAGGAAGTCCCTTTTAAACAACTTTGTTTAATGTCAGATGAAGAATAACTATTTGAATTTGAAAATTCTTTATTAAGTACTGATAAATAATTGCGTACATGAGTGCTCCAACTAAAGTGTCTGTTAACGCCCTCAATTCCATTTCTGCTCCATAATTTCCACTGATTATTATTTGATATTCCTTTTTCAAGAATAACTTTCAACTCATTAATATCATTAACATCTACTAGAAGTCCATTTTCACATTTTGAACGAATTTCTTTTGGCCCTCCATCATTTGTTGAGATTATTGGCAATCCACATGAAGAAGCTTCAAGAAGAGTTAAACCAAAAGGCTCTGTTAAAGCTGGATTTACAAATACACCACCTCTGCTAGCGGCCCACCTATATAAAGAAGGAATCTGACTTGGAAGATGTTTTTTTGGATAAGCTACCTTTCCATACAAATTATATTTATCAATTGTTTCAAAAATATTATTGAAAACATCTTTTTGTTGAGGGTCAAGTTTTGAAGTATTCTCTCTACAACCTAAAATCAAAATTAAATTAGTTTTTCTTTTTAATTTTTCAGATCTTCCATATGCTTCAATCAAAGATGGAATATTTTTTCTTCGTACAGCTCTAGAAATAGTCAAAAATGGAGGTTTAGTAGAATCCTTTAAAAAAGGTTTCATCATATTATCAATTTCGGCTGTCTCGCTTGTGGAGTGAATATGGTGAAATTTATTATGATCAACACCAGGAGGAATAACTTTAGCTTTGTGAGGTGAAAAAGAAGAATATTGGGAATATTGATACACTGATTCTTGTTTAGTGCTTGTAACGACAATATCTGCAGACTTCAATGCTTTTTCTTCTGCCTCAATTCTTTTACTTATAGAATAAAGTTTTTCTATTTGATTATTTTTTAAACCAGTATCAAGCAATTTCCTTTTTTTCTCTCTTCCTAAAGAATGACCAGTAAAAATAAGAGGAACGTTTAAGGATTTACTTAGTTTAACTCCTACATATCCAGCATCTGCATAATGTGCATGAATGAAATTAGGCTTTTTGTTTTTTTTATAGTAAGAAATTAATCTTTCAGTTAAATGATCTAAATAAGGCCAAAGCAATTCCTTTCTTAAATATTTATTAGGTCCAAATTTGAATCTTAAAATTCTCACTCCAGGTTCTACAAATTCTTCTTCTTGAGAATATTCATCGTCTACTTTAGGGTCGTTTATTAAACGAGTAACTAAATCTACTTGATCAACTTCTGAAGTATTAGCCAAGCTTTTAATTAACTCTAAAACGTATTGTGTTTGCCCTCCTGTATCTGCATCCCTGCCTAACTCAAGATTTTTAGAACGTATAAGACCATGTAAATGTAGATGTAAAAATTTCAACCTCATTCAGTAAAACCTCCGATCAACGACCTTTAATACAAATAAGCTGAATTTTCTAAGGAAATATTAAGAAAGCATTATGATTTAAAATTTTTTTAATATGAAATTTTTCCAAAAAGCAGTTATACAGGAGTCTTAAACCCCTTAAAAAAAGAATTCCGTATTGCTGAAATAATTAAAATAAAAAGAAATACAACAAGGATTTTCTTATTTCAAAACCTTTTTAAGATATTTTGCTGTATGACTTGTAGGATTATTAGCTACATCCTCGGGAATACCTTCTGCAATAATTTCTCCTCCTTTATCTCCTCCGTCAGGTCCTAAATCGATAATCCAATCTGAACATCTAATAACATCTAAATTATGTTCAATAACAATTACTGAATTACCTTTATCTACCAAACGTTGTATCACATCCATTAATTTATGAACATCATAAAAACTTAACCCTGTAGTTGGTTCATCAATCAAATATAAAGTTTTTCCAGTAGCCCTTTTTGACAGTTCCGTGGCTAACTTAACTCTTTGAGCCTCTCCACCAGATAATGTAGGAGCTGGTTGGCCTAATTTGACATATCCTAAGCCAACATCAACCAATGTAGATAATCTATCGGCAGCTTGAGGTATAGCAGAGAAAGTTTCTGCAGCTTGTTCAACAGTCATCTCTAAAACATCAGATATATTAAAACCTTTATATTTCACCTGAAGAGTTTCCCTATTAAAACGAGCTCCTTTACATACTTCACATTGAACATACACATCAGGTAGAAAATTCATTTCAATTACATTGACTCCCTGACCTTTACAAGCTTCGCATCTTCCTCCTTTCACATTAAAGCTAAATTGACCAGCCTGATAACCTCTTGCTTTTGCTTCTACTGTGGCAGTAAATATCTGCCTTATAGGATCAAAAGCACCAGTATATGTAGCAGGATTTGATCTTGGAGTTCTTCCGATTGGAGATTGATCAATAACGATAACTTTATCAATTGCCTTTATACCCTTTAACTCTTTTACACCTTGAGGAAAAGGGACTTTTAATCCTAGAGAATGACATAATGCAGGATGAAGTAATTCATTTATCAAAGTGCTCTTCCCACTTCCACTCACACCAGTTACAGAAACTAATCTTCCTAAAGGAAATTCAACAGAAATATTTTTTAAATTATTTTTAGAGCAATTATTTAAAATTAAACTTTTTTTTACAGATGATCTACGTTCTTTTGGAGTAGGAATCGATTTCCTACCACTAAGATAAGCTCCAGTTAATGACTTTTCTGAATTTAAGACATCTTGATAAGATCCTTTAGCAATAATTTCCCCACCATAAACACCTGCCCCTGGACCAATATCTACTAAATAATCTGCGGATTTCATAGTATCTTCATCATGTTCAACCACAACCAAAGTATTTCCCAAGTCTCTTAAGCTTTTTAATGTTTCTAATAATCTGTCATTGTCTCTCTGATGCAAACCAATACTTGGTTCATCTAATACATATAAAACGCCAGTAAGGCCTGCACCAATTTGCGTAGCTAATCTAATACGCTGAGCTTCTCCACCAGACAAAGTCATAGCTGGTCTATCTAAAGTCAAATAATCTAAACCAACATTAATTAAAAACTTCAAACGTAAACGAATCTCTTTTAAAACCAATTCACCTATCTGCTTTTGTTTTTCTGATAAAGATATACTTTCTTTCTTTGTCTTACCTAAGCCCATGATACGCTCTACGTGATTTAGGGTTTCAGAAACGCTTATAGAAGTTAAATCAGTAATGTTGTATGGACCAAGTTTAACTGCCAAAGCCTCAGGTCTTAATCTTTTTCCAGAACATGTCTTACAGGGAACTAATTCTAGATACTTTTCTAATTTTTGTTTAACTGATTCTCCATTGGCTTCATTCAATTGCCTTTCTAATATTGGCAAAATCCCCTCAAAAGGTCTTTCAAAACCACTAGAAGTTTTAAAACGACTATCAGCTTGAATTAATATTGGTTTATCTGATCCCAAAAGTAAAACTTTTTTTTGCAAATCACTTAAATCTTTCCAAGGGGTTTTTAATTCAAAACCATAAGCTTGTCCTACAGAATAAAGCAAAGAGAAGTAATAAGTATTATCTTTTTCACTCCAAGGAGCTATTGCAGCATAAACAGGTAATGTTTTATCAGGTATAACTCTATCCGCAGTAAATTTTTTTAAATAACCAATCCCATGACAATCTGGACAGGCCCCATATGGGCTATTAAAAGAAAATAATCTAGGAGAAAGTTCTTCAACAATAGATCCATGTACAGGACATGCATAATTTTCTGAGTAAAGTTTTTCTCTTTCTAAGTTAGAAGGTAAGTTTTCTCCTTTTTTTGGAACAACTTCTACTATTGCTAAGCCATCCCCTCTTTTGAGACAAGTTTGTAGAGAATCATTTAATCTTTCTTGTATGCCCTCTCTTGCAATTAATCTATCGACTACTACCTCAATATTATGAATTTGATTTTTATCTAATTCAATACTATCAGCAAGTTCTCTTACCTCTCCATTGATTCTTACTCTAGCAAAACCTTCAGCAGCTAGTCCGCTTATTAATTTTGTATGTGTTCCTTTCTTACCTCTTACAACAGGAGCTAACAATTGGTACCTTGTTCCTTCTGGTAAAAGAAGAATTTGATCCACCATTTCATCAATTGTTTGAGGCGAAATTGGAATCCCACAATGGTGACAATGCGGCTCACCAGCACGACCAAACAATAATCTTAAATAATCTTGTATTTCCGTTACTGTTCCAACTGTTGATCGAGGATTATGACTTGTAGATTTTTGATCAATTGAAATAGCAGGTGATAAACCTTCAATATTGTCAACATCTGGTTTATCTACCTGACCCAAAAATTGCCTTGCGTATGCAGAAAGACTCTCAACATATCTTCTTTGACCTTCAGCAAAAATAGTATCAAAGGCCAGAGAACTTTTACCACTGCCACTCACACCTGTAAAAACTATAAATTTATTCCTAGGTAGAGAAAGATCAATATTTTTTAAATTATGCTGACGAGCTCCCCTAATATTAATTGAGTTATCTTCTCCAAAACTACTATCAACTTTATTAACCATGTTTAAATCTGAGTTATGATTTAAAAAGGTTATTATAGTAGAAATTTTTTTATTTTACGCAGCTGAGCGATCAATAAGTCTAGAAGCATATTCGTTTACCTCGCATGAATCTCCACCTATAAGTTCTATAAGTTCATTTTTTCTTTGATTTTTTGTAGTTAGTTTTGCGATTGAAGTATAAGTTATTCCATTAATTACGTTTTTATTAACTTTGAAATGAGCTGATCCCCTAGCAGCGAGGGATGGCTGATGTGTAATACATAAGACTTGTTGATTTTTAGCAATTTCTTTTATAAGCTCCGCCAAAGAAAATAGAGATTTACCACTTAAACCACTATCAATTTCATCTAAAAAGAAAGTATTAGGTTTTTTAGAAATACTAGATTTAATAGCTAACAAGAATCTTGACATTTCTCCGCCAGAAATAACATTTGATAATGGAGCAAGCTTCTGATCAGGATTAGCTGAAAACAAAAAATTTATATCGTCAATTCCATCGCCAGAAGGCTTGCACTCAGAAAATTGAATTGAAAAATTTGCATTTTCTAAACCTAGATTGCTTAAAATCGACATTACTGAATTTTGTAACTGTTTAGCAATTTTTTTTCTTTCAGTAGATTTAATAACAAATAAAGAATTTAGATTACTGTGTAAATTATCAATTTGAGCTTTAATCATGGAAATCTCATTACCTTGATCATTTTGTTGAAAATAGGTCTTTAATTGATCACGCTTTCCAATGAGTTGAAATAGATCCAATGAAAAAGTTCTCTCTAAGTTTTTTAAAAAAAATAATCTTCTTTGTATTTCTGGAAGATTGGATTCATAATTTTCCATATCTTGCAAATATGAGTTTAGAGCAAAAATTAAATCTTCAACATCAGCATAGATATTTAATAACTTCTCTCTAAATTTTTGAATCTTTACATCGAAATCTGCGGTTTTATTTAAAATCTTTATTGATTGCTTTATCAAAGATATTACTGACAGTTCATCATGACTGAAATTATTTAAATTATCTAAGGATGATTTAATTGAATTATTAATTACAATATTATTTACAAGTTTATTTTCTAGTATCTCTAATTCTGAAATTTCTTCACTGGAATTTAAATCAGCTTCTTCTAAAATCTTCAACATATTTTTAACTGCCAAGTTTTTTTCTTCTTGATTCTTAGAAAATTCTATTTTTTCATCCATTAAGCCTTTTAGAACTTTACTTTGTCCCCATATACTTTTAATCCTTTCGCTAGTATCTATTGATTCTTGAGAACATAAGTCATCAATAATTAGTCTTCTCTTATCTAAAGAATCAAAGATAAAAGTGTCGGATTGACCTGCAAAATCTATTAGAAATCGTCCAAGTTTTTCTAATGATTGTCTATTAATTGGTAGATCATTAAGGGTATATTTGGATATGATTTTTTTATTTTTTTTATAAGATTTTCTTTTAATTTGTAGTTCTGAAGAAGTTATTTCAAAACCATTACCAATTAACCAATTATTAATTTGGGAAGAAGAAGAAAATATCCCCTCAATAACGCAAAAATCTTTTCCTGGACGTATTAAATGTTTTAGAGGTATATTAGTTCCA
>QCCH01000020.1 GCA_003281315.1 Prochlorococcus sp. AG-347-K20
TGAATTTTTTGAAGATCTGATTTCGATCATTATTTTCAGCCAGAAGAAGGGTTTTACCTTCGAAATGAGTTACTCACTTGTTGTTTAACTCTGCACCTAGAAAATTTAAAAACTTAGGAACTGATGCTTTTATTGCGTCAAGAATAACTAAATTTTTTTTGTTATCTAAAGATGTACATGCAATAAAGGTGTGAGGTCCCGTCAAGAATAAATAAAAATGTCATCAATCGCTAACTTATGGCTTTGATGCAAACGGATCTGAGATCTTGGAAAGTCACTTTAGAAATATTTAATGTGCACTCAATGTAATCCTTAAAATTTTAAGGAGGCTGAAACTAAATATAAATACTGAAGTTTTTATTTGGATAAGGCAATTCAAATTGAGTAGATTTATCTACAAAAGGATTTGAACACAACGGAGAGTTTGATCCTGGCTCAGGATGAACGCTGGCGGCGTGCTTAACACATGCAAGTCGAACGAACCTTCGGGTTAGTGGCGGACGGGTGAGTAACGCGTGAGAATCTGCCCTCAGGAGGGGGATAACGGTTGGAAACGACCGCTAATACCCCATATGCCTACTGGTGAAATGAATTTCGCCTGAGGATGAGCTCGCGTCTGATTAGCTAGTTGGTGAGGTAATGGCTCACCAAGGCTTCGATCAGTAGCTGGTCTGAGAGGATGATCAGCCACACTGGGACTGAGACACGGCCCAGACTCCTACGGGAGGCAGCAGTGGGGAATTTTCCGCAATGGGCGAAAGCCTGACGGAGCAACGCCGCGTGAGGGACGAAGGCCTCTGGGCTGTAAACCTCTTTTCTCAAGGAAGAAGATATGACGGTACTTGAGGAATAAGCCACGGCTAATTCCGTGCCAGCAGCCGCGGTAATACGGGAGTGGCAAGCGTTATCCGGAATTATTGGGCGTAAAGCGTCCGCAGGCGGCTTTTCAAGTCTGCTGTTAAAGCGTGGAGCTTAACTCCATCATGGCAGTGGAAACTGAAAGGCTTGAGTATGGTAGGGGCAGAGGGAATTCCCGGTGTAGCGGTGAAATGCGTAGATATCGGGAAGAACACCAGTGGCGAAGGCGCTCTGCTGGGCCATTACTGACGCTCATGGACGAAAGCCAGGGGAGCGAAAGGGATTAGATACCCCTGTAGTCCTGGCCGTAAACGATGAACACTAGGTGTCGGGGGAATCGACCCCTTCGGTGTCGTAGCTAACGCGTTAAGTGTTCCGCCTGGGGAGTACGCACGCAAGTGTGAAACTCAAAGGAATTGACGGGGGCCCGCACAAGCGGTGGAGTATGTGGTTTAATTCGATGCAACGCGAAGAACCTTACCAGGGTTTGACATCCTGCGAACCTCTTAGAAATTTGAGGGTGCCTTCGGGAATGCAGTGACAGGTGGTGCATGGCTGTCGTCAGCTCGTGTCGTGAGATGTTGGGTTAAGTCCCGCAACGAGCGCAACCCACGTTTTTAGTTGCCAGCATTTAGTTGGGCACTCTAGAAAGACCGCCGGTGATAAACCGGAGGAAGGTGTGGATGACGTCAAGTCATCATGCCCCTTACACCCTGGGCTACACACGTACTACAATGCTACGGACAAAGGGCAGCAAACTCGCGAGAGCTAGCAAATCCCATAAACCGTGGCTCAGTTCAGATCGTAGGCTGCAACTCGCCTACGTGAAGTAGGAATCGCTAGTAATCGCAGGTCAGCATACTGCGGTGAATACGTTCCCGGGCCTTGTACACACCGCCCGTCACACCATGGAAGTTGGCCATGCCCGAAGTCGTTACTCCAACCCTTGTGGAGGAGGACGCCGAAGGTGGGGCTAATGACTGGGGTGAAGTCGTAACAAGGTAGCCGTACCGGAAGGTGCGGCTGGATCACCTCCTAACAGGGAGACAACAAAATGTTTAATATTATTATTTTGTCACCTTAGGTCGATCGGTATCTCACTTCTTAATTTATTAAGAATTTCATTTCCTAAGTTTTTCTAGGTCACACCCATTATTTTTCCTGGGCCATTAGCTCAGGTGGTTAGAGCGCACCCCTGATAAGGGTGAGGTCCCTGGTTCAAGTCCAGGATGGCCCATATCTCTATGTTGGGGGTATAGCTCAGTTGGTAGAGCGCCTGCTTTGCAAGCAGGATGTCAGCGGTTCGAGTCCGCTTACCTCCACTGATTTCCACCTCTTCCATAATTCTGAAGAAAGGAAAAGTTTTGAGTTGTGATCATTTTTCTGAACGAATCTAGCATCCTAATGAAATGATTAAGATGCTGGACTCATTGAATTAATTTCATTGTTTTCAGAGAACCTTGACAACTGCATAGATTATTTTTAAAGACAATAAGCATCTTTTAATGATGCAGATTTATTATTTGTGCAAATGCATTAATAACAATTCTATTAAGCTGATGCTTCAATTTTTGAAGTTATTGGTCAAGCTACAAAGGGCTCACGGAGGATACCTAGGCACACAGAGGCGATGAAGGACGTGGTTACCTGCGATAAGTCTCGGGGAGTTGGAAGCACACTTTGATCCGGGAATTTCCGAATGGGGCAACCCCATGTACGGCCAACTGAATATATAGGTTGGTGCGAGCTAACCCAGCGAACTGAAACATCTTAGTAGCTGGAGGAAGAGAAAGTAAATAACGACTCCCTCAGTAGCGGCGAGCGAACGGGGAACAGCCCAAACCGATAGTCTTGACTATCGGGGTTGTGGGACAGCAATATGGATCAATAAGTCTAGAAGAAACGTTTGAATGGCGTGCCACAGAGGGTGAAAGCCCCGTAATCGAAAGATAAGTTGACCTAGCTGTATCCCGAGTAGCACGGAGCACGTGGAATTCCGTGTGAATCTGCGAGGACCACCTCGTAAGGCTAAGTACTACTGTGTGACCGATAGTGAAACAGTACCGCGAGGGAAAGGTGAAAAGAACCCCGGGAGGGGAGTGAAATAGAACATGAAACCGTGAGCTTACAAGCAATGGGAGCCCGACTAATCGGGTGACCGTGTGCCTGTTGAAGAATGAGCCGGCGACTTATAGGCACTGGCGGGTTAAACCGGAAATGGTGGAGCCACAGCGAAAGCGAGTCTTAATAGGGCGTTTGTCAGTGTTTATAGACCCGAACCCTGGTGATCTAACCATGGCCAGGATGAAGCTTGGGTGATACCAAGTGGAGGTCCGAACCGACTGAAGTTGAAAATTCAGCGGATGAGCTGTGGTTAGGGGTGAAATGCCAATCGAACCAGGAGCTAGCTGGTTCTCCCCGAAATACGTTGAGGCGTAGCGTCTAGTGCTCCAGCAGGGGGGTAAAGCAACCATTTCGGTGCGGGCTGCGAAAGCGGTACCAAATCGATATGAACTCTGAATACCCTGTGTGTAACTAGGCAGTCAGACTGTGGGGGATAAGCTCCATAGTCAAGAGGGAAACAGCCCAGACCGCCAGCTAAGGTCCCAAAATTAACGCTAAGTGATAAAGGAGGTGGGATTGCCCAGACAACCAGGAGGTTTGCCTAGAAGCAGCCATCCTCAAAGGAGTGCGTAATAGCTCACTGGTCGAGCGATCCTGCGCCGAAAATGAACGGGGCTAAGCGTTATACCGAAGCTGCGGATAAATTTATTTATGGTAGGGGAGCGTTCTATGTAGGGTGAAGCGTTAGCGTAAGCGGACGTGGACGGCATAGAAGTGAGAATGTCGGCTTGAGTAGCGAAAACATGGGTGAGAATCCCATGCCCCGAAACCCTAAGGGTTCCTCCGGCAGGCTCGTCCGCGGAGGGTTAGTCTGGACCTAAGGCGAGGCCGAAAGGCGTAGTCGATGGATAACAGGTCAATATTCCTGTACCAGATGTGTTTTGAGAAGGGGGACGGAGAAGGCTAACCAGGCCAGATGTTGGTTACTGGTTCAAGCGTTCGAGGCTTTGAGAGATGGAGAAAACATCTTGAGCTGAGGCGTGAGTACGAGCTGCTACGGCAGCGAAGTTGGTGATGTCATGCTTCCAAGAAAAGCCCTATACTCGTTAAGACACAAATGCCAGTACCCGAAACCGACACAGGTGGGGTGGTAGAGAATACCGAGGGGCGCGAGATAACTCTCTCTAAGGAACTCGGCAAAATGGCCCCGTAACTTCGGGAGAAGGGGTGCCAGCGAGAGCTGGTCGCAGTGAAGAGGCGCAAGCGACTGTTTACCAAAAACACAGGTCTCCGCTAAGTCGCAAGACGATGTATGGGGGCTGACACCTGCCCAGTGCCGGAAGGTTAAGGAAGCTGGTTAGCTTTTAGTGAAGCTGGCGACTGAAGCCCCGGTGAACGGCGGCCGTAACTATAACGGTCCTAAGGTAGCGAAATTCCTTGTCGGGTAAGTTCCGACCCGCACGAAAGGTGTAACGATTTGCGCGCTGTCTCGGAGAGAGGCTCGGCGAAATAGAATTGTCTGTGAAGATGCGGACTACATACACCCGGACAGAAAGACCCTATGAAGCTTTACTGTAGTTTGATATTGTGCTCGGGCTCTGAATGCGCAGAATAGGTGGGAGACGTTGAAATAGTGCTTGTGGGTACTATTGAGTCATCGGTGAGATACCACTCTTTTAGAGCTAGGGTTCTAACGCTTGCCCGTTATCCGGGAAGCGGACAGTATCTGATGGGCAGTTTGACTGGGGCGGTCGCCTCCTAAAAGGTAACGGAGGCGCACAAAGGTTCCCTCAGGCTGGTTGGAAATCAGTCGTTGAGTGCAAAAGCAGAAGGGAGCTTGACTGTGAGACCTACAAGTCGAACAGGGACGAAAGTCGGTTTTAGTGATCCGACGGTTCTGCGTGGAAGGGCCGTCGCTCAACGGATAAAAGTTACTCTAGGGATAACAGGCTGATCTCCCCCAAGAGTTCACATCGACGGGGAGGTTTGGCACCTCGATGTCGGCTCATCGCAACCTGGGGCTGAAGTCGGTCCCAAGGGTTGGGCTGTTCGCCCATTAAAGCGGTACGCGAGCTGGGTTCAGAACGTCGTGAGACAGTTCGGTCCATATCCGGTGTATGCGCAGGAATATTGAGAGGATTTCTCCCTAGTACGAGAGGACCGGGAGGAACGCACCTCTGGTGTGCCAGTTATCGTGCCAACGGTAAACGCTGGGTAGCCATGTGCGGAGTGGATAACCGCTGAAAGCATCTAAGTGGGAAGCCCACCTCAAGATGAGTATTGCCATGGCTTAAGCCAGTAAGGTCACGGGAAGAACACCCGTTGATAGGCTCTACGTGGAAGCTTGGTAACAAGTGCAGCGGAGGAGTACTAATAGACCGAGGGCTTGACCAAATAAACTTAATTTATTGTTTTTAATATATAATTTTCTATGCAGTTCTCAAGGTTCACACTATCCTGGTGTTCATGGCGATGTGGAACCACTCCGATCCATCTCGAACTCGGTTGTGAAACGCATCAGCGGCGAAAATATTTAGGGGGTAGCCCCTTGAGAAAATAGCTCAATGCCAGGTAAAAATATTTAAAAGGGTTTACTCCTCATGAGTAAGCCCTTTTTTATTTTTGGCATTTTGGACACCAATGGGTACTTCTTCCAGTAATTTTTTGTCTTTCAATTAAATTTCCACATTTACGACATTCTTTACCAGTTCTCCTGTAGACATTTGTCTGTAAACCAAAATTCCCATTCTCTCCTTCCAAGTCCCTAAAATCGCTAAATGTAGTACCTCCAGAACCTATACTTTTTTTTAATACAGTTACGATTGATTCTTTGAGCTTGATTAACTCATTCTTTTTTATTGTTCGAGCTTCCCTAAAAGGTGAGATGCCAGCAGAGTATAAACTTTCATCAGCATAAATATTACCTATGCCTGCCACTATTGTTTGATCTAGTAAAATAGCTTTTATAGATTTTGTTCTTTTTGAAATAACTTTCTTAAGATAATTTGCATCAAAGTCTTTAGAAAATGGTTCTGGTCCTAATGAACCTAATCCTTTAATTATTTTGTTAGGCGATAGACCTTTATTAATCCACCACATTTGCCCAAAACTTCTTACGTCAATATACCTAAGCTCATTATTATTTTTATCGAAAAATCTTATTCTTGTATGTTTACAAGGATGACTTGAGTTTTCAATAAATTTAAAATATCCAGTCATTCTTAGATGAATTACAAGAAATCCGTTATTTTTTGAATTTTCTACAAGAAATTGGGCATTCTCATTTTGAACTTCTTTTAATTGAGCTATTAAATATTTTCCTCTTCTATCCCATTTGTAAATAAGTGAGTTCAGAAGTCCTTTAATAAATTCTTCCTTGTTGATTGGGAATGCAACAGTTGAATGCCTACAGACTTCTACTTTTTTAATAATAAAGTTATTAAGTTTTTGCTCTAAACCTCTTCGAACTGTCTCTACTTCTGGTAATTCAGGCAATTATTTAAGCTTTCTCTAATTCACTTTCAGCGAAATTATTTGTATTTGCTCCACCATCAGTTCCGCTTATACCAGCGTAATTTACTTTATCGAATCTGACTACACAGTTATATTTAATGCCTGAGGTATCAACTGAAGCAACTTTACCGATTTCATTATACCAATATGATTCTGGTCTTTTTACTCTTACGAGATCTCCTCTTGAAATAGCCATTACTATTAATTTAACTTTTTGTAGAATAACTCATCATTAATATTCTTAGACAAATTATTCACACATATTAATTAAAGTTTTAACACAAATCATTTATTAAATTATTTTCGAATTCTTCTATTGCAGGCTTACTTCCCATCCATTTTCTGCC
>QCCH01000021.1 GCA_003281315.1 Prochlorococcus sp. AG-347-K20
GTCACGCTCAAGGCAGATCCTGAAGTGTTGATGTTGCCGGTAAGAGTTGGTGAGCTGCTGATCGATTTCACGCCATTACGATCCCAGGCTTTGAAAGTGATCAGATCACTAATTGTGCCATCGAAAGAGGCAGCTGAATCAAATGCCAAACGGGTGTTACTGTCGGCATATAGAACACGTGCCGAACTTTCTGAAACAGTTCCGACATCACTCCATGAAGTGCCGTTATCTGTTGAGTAGTAGAGAGTTCCGCCGCCGAGATTAGTTCCAATAATTGCGATCGCTGCAGAATCTCCATCAGTATCGCTGAAGTTATTTAGAGTACCTCCAGAATCAATCAGATCGGAAACTAATGTTCCAACGGCGCCAGAGGGAACACCTATATTAGAAGTAGTTATTGTTAGTGCTGGACTTGCAGATACATCAAGGGTGGGAGCTGCAGCTTCTATTGCAATTAGTTGACCATTAATATTTAAAGAATGATTATCGTTTTGATTCTTTTCAATATCAGAAACTTCAACCCCACGAACTAAAGCTGAAAAAATCGCGCCTTCATCTCCATAAGTATCATTATTTCCGTTGATCTTGTAATCGATTGAATGTCCAAATTCTTCTAGTAGAACCTCTACGATTTGTTCAGTATCTGCTGATGCAAGAAAATTTTCATTAAGGTATATGGTCTCTTCCCTACCTGTTCCAGAACTGGTATATGCGCCATTAATTTCTCCTAAAATCTCGTTACTTAATAGTTCAACTTTTATAACTTTAGAGTCATTGAAAATTTGACTAACTAATGAATCAATCCCTGCATCATCAACATTTTCATATGTCTGATTAATTATTTTTTGATATCGCTCTTTATCATTAAAAAATGAATTTAATTTTTCATTAACTATTTGTATGGACGCTAAAAAATTTATTGATGGAATCGTTGATAAATATGAATTTTCAAAGACAATCTGCTTTTTCAATTAGGCAATACTTTTAAAAACTAAATTTATTTTACCGCTTACTATATATGTACTCAATAAATTTTGCTTCGATCTTATGTTTTGAGTTTCAGTCGACGCTTTCTCCATTCCAGTTACTATAAAAACCAATCTGGAGGTTCTGGAACATCTTGTTCTGCATCTTCTGCCTCTTTTAAATTTGGATAAGATATTTCATTTACAGTTATTGGATTTGTCTTCCTTAGCTTTCTTAAATCACCTGGGAAGAATATTTCATCCTCCGTCATACCGGCTTCTATTCTTTTTATGGTCCTTGCCTAAGGAATTTTAAGTTGTTTACATTTCTTTTTAATAGTGTTTTCAGTGTATTGATTAGGCATCGATTTTTTCTTATCTAAATCAGGCTAATTGCTCCTTATTCAACTGGAGTTAATGAATAACAAATATCTTTATAACCATTTTCTTTATCCCACTCTTTCATCTCTGGAGTACTTGTAGCAGCAGCAAATCCTTCTAAATCTTTAACTTGAAGTATTAAGTGACTTTTATGTTCATTTACCTTGATGAGTTCATATTCTTCGACATATTTATGACCCTCCTTTTCATGGAAATTGGCTACAAATTTATCGAAATTTTCAAAAGAACAATCGAAAGTAGAAACTATTAATGTATTCATAAAAAAGAGTGTTTTATCCCTCCATGTTAGATCGACTGTCAATCTCTAAAAGTTTGAGTAAAGTTTGAGTAAAAAATATCGATTCCTTGAGATCCCAGTAATAGCTAGTCGCGCTCACTTTTCATTAGCCAAAACTTTTCTTAAGTCATATCAAGGGAATTGGAGGAATTTATCTGCTAGAATTTTGCTAGAATCAGATTTTTTTTTATATGTTTATTATCCATCAAAGTCACAATTTATGAAAGTAATGGGTGGCATGGTGGTGCATAGGACCGTGCTGCATCGTATATATGATCTGATACATTTCTGTTAAAAGTTTACGGGAACAACCTTTCAATAGCTTCTTTATGTTCTTGCTTTTTTATGTCTTCAGCATCTAAAACAGGGCACGAGTTTTGATTTAGTGATAAGAGGAAAGTGCTTTTTTTGAATAGTTTGAAAAGTGGTGTAAGTAATAAGTTTTTCATTTATTCCCAAGTTTTCATATCAGAGAAGTCGCTTGCTATTGCATGAAGCATCCCTCCTACAAATGATCTAGGGCAACCAAGTTTGTTAACTAAAACCTCTGATTGTTTTTTGATATCTTCCCATGTAGGTCTGATATCCTCATTTATTTGTTTAAGGCTAGGTTTAAATTCTTCTGAATCATTCATATTAAAAGGTATTAACTTATTAAAATTCAAATGATAGTAAAGAAAATCTCATTTATTAAAATAAATATTCAATAAAAATTACAAAATAAATTCTTTAGAAATTATTCTAAGCTGATTTAAATTCAGATTATTTAAATAATTATTTGCAATCAATTTTTCCTCATTAATTTCGAGATCTTTAATCTCAGAAATAATGCTATTAGATATTAAATCAATTAAATGTTCTTTATCCATGACTTATATATAAACCCAAAACAAACATTAATTATTTAAAGTCTTCAACTCAACATATAAGTAAAAATACTCAGAGAATAAAACTCATAGGTTTGCTAAATCACTTTAGATGATTGGTATATGGTGCACGCGAATTATCAGCTACTCACACTTGAGCTTTTTATGTAACATAATAAGTTTACATAAAGTAACAATTAAATGAAAAGACTTTTCCCTTATATAGCTTTTGCATGTTTAACTGGTTTTACGGCTACGACCGGTTTACCAGTTATAGCGGGCGGTTGTAGTAGCCACATGAACAAAAAAGCTGAAATCAAATGTGCTGAAGATGATACTGAGTGTCAAATTGAAAAAGCTGAAAAGTTTGATTTAAGAGATTCTCTCAAGTCATAAAATTATGACTCAAATCAGTTTTTTTATGAACTCTGCCCCAAGAGATTTAATCGAGTTCGTATTCTTTACTGCTGTTGGTTTTACTGCAGGATTATTGGGATTAATTTAGTTATAGAAAATTGACCCATTCTTTTTTTCTCCTAACCTTTTCAAGTCTTTCTTTCTTTTATGTGATGGCTTGCTTATGGAGAGATTTAATTAATCAAAAGTAAAAAATCTTTTTTAAATTACCTTTTATAAATAAATTTTTGTATGTCTTCGAATAGATTAGATTTTGATTTAAAAAATCCATTACTTTTTAAATAAGATTTTCCTTTTTCTATATTTTCAATTCTTTTTTCATAAGAATTTTCATCTAAATTTTTTTTCATAAAAAAATAGTCGGACTCTTATTCTGAATAATGCTCACAAAAAAGCGGTTACCTTAAATACAAAATTTAAATTCTTTTTTGAATTGCTTCTCATTCAAACTATAGATCAAATAAAAAAGTTTCTTTCTTAAATTTCTAAGAATCTTTTGATATCTTGTTCTTCATGTCCTCAATATTATTAATTAATTTGTCTAACCATTCTGTATTGTCTTCTGGTTTTAAATATTTAATTTTTGGTTGATTAATTTCAAGAGTCTCAAAATCTCCACTCATAAATTCTCCTTTGAATATTTGTTTAAGTATCTCTTTGTTCTAATTGATTTGATTAAAACACTGCGTATTTAATGTGTGCGGTTTGAGGAACATTTAGGTACGGAAAGAGGTATGTTTTTTTAGCCATTTAAATCTATGGCTGACCTAAATTAGAAATATGGTTGTCATGAGTCGGTTGCATTGCTACAACTGAAATCAACCATAAACTTTAAATTGCATTTAATAAAATGACTTACTACAGTTGCTTTGATCAAAAAGGAAACATAATTGCTCGCTGTCAGACTAAAGAAGATATAGATGTTCTTAAGAAAATGGGCAGACCAATAATGGAAATAAAAGAAATGAAAAAAGAGGAATCAGTTGTTTGTTCTTTAACTGGTAGTCCATCCGATTATAACGACGATTATTAAGAATATGACTCAAAAATTACTTCAATTAAATCAACATGGAAGATCAGTATTTTTTTTGTTGATTGCATTAAATAGCATTTTTACTTTCTTTTCTACTTTTGAAAAAGCATTAACTGATCGCGAAAGAGCGAGATAAATTATTTAGTTATTTTTGGATTAACAGTCAATAAAAAAAATTTAAGACATAAAAAAGACCCTTTTTCAGGTCTTTTTAAATGGTGACGACAGAAAGGAGATCTATTTAATAATCAGATTAAGAATTTTCTTAGAAATTAGTTTTGAAAGTAAAAGTGATTACTCACTTCTTCATGCTTTACAAACGACTTTATTTTTAAGATAGTTCAAAATTAATCTCGAAAGTTTAATTTCTGATCACTTAACTTACTTTCCGTAAAGGTTAGAAAAGTTAATTTACCTTGGTGTTGCAGACCATTGGTTAGTGAAGATCTAGTTGGTCAACCTTGGTCGAGTCGATCACCAGAACTGTCGTATGAATAAAGTAATCGGTCTCAAATATTTTGCATGAATCCTTAATATTGATTTAATCATGATTAATTAAATCTTTAATCCTGGGACCATATCATCCAACAAGCTCAATCGAATAGACGGTATCCTTACAATTATTTTTTTTATCCCATTCCTTTGCAAAAGGTGATTCCATCTCTTCACCTAATCTTTCTAAGTCAGTACAGTTCATTAATAAATGAGATTTGTGGTCATTGACTTTTACAAACTCATAATCAGTTACAAACTCTTTGCACATTTCTTCAAGAAATAATGTCGTTACATCATTTTTAAATTCTTCAAATGTACAGCTAAAAGTTGAAATGATGAGTGTGTTCATAAAAAAAGAGGGTTTTATCCTTCTATGTTAGATCGACTGTCAATCAATTAATAATTAACTAATTTTTTCTTTCCATCTCTAGTTTCTACTCTATTTATTCTTAACCCAATAAACAGAGCCCATATAAGTGCAAAGACAATTGGTAAGAAAATGATCGCAAGTTTCATCATTTTTTTAATCCTGTTATTTGCAAAAATAATAACTTTTAAATCAATAAGAAAATATAGGTACTTTATCTAAAAAAGTAGGGTCGAGGTTGGATCGAGTGTCAATTGATTATTTCTCCTAATATCAACTTAATATAAGTAATTATCAAATTAATTTTATGCTTTAATGTTTTAGTTCTCATTAACTTACAAATGTATTATTCAGAAACTAAAGTGATAATGGGTGGTCTAGCTCATGTTCCAATATTAATCTTCATAGTAAATTTTGTTAAAGGTAAGTTTGAATCTATAGCAGCAAAAGTAGTTGAAGTTAAAGCCGAAGAGCCAAAGGTAAAAGTAGTTGAAGTTGAGAAAGAGGAGCTAAAAGCGGAAGAGTTAAACGACAGTGAAGTTAAAGAAGCAGAATAACGGTAAGAAAAAGTTAAAAAAAGAGGATTGTATATTCTCTAATGTAGATCCACAATCAATTACTAGCTTTTAGCTATGTAAGTAGTAAGCGTTTCATAAAAAAACAGCTAATGAAAATAGATTTTATTTAGGATATAAAAACAAAATTTAGGGAGGATTAAATGTCTATCATTACCGACAATACTGTGTTAGTACATATTTACAGCGGTTTAGAATCCAAAAATAAAATAACTTTAGGTTTATTGGTTGCCCTTACTGCAGAAAAAAACGATCATAAAGTAACACTTTTTCTAGCAGGAGACGGAGTAAAAATATTAAATTGCAAAAAAGCTGGTGAAATAGTTGGTCAAGGTACTGGAGATTTATACGAACATCTTCAAAATTTAAAGAATTCAAAAATTACAATATATGTGTCAGGAATGTCTGCTAAATCTAGGGGTTACGATGAGAAGCTTCTAGATGGATATACTGCAGAGTTTGTTATGCCAGATGTTCTAGTTGAAGAATCAATTAAAGCGGATAGCGTACTTTGCTATTAAAAAAGGAGCTAATTGCTCCCTAGTTTAGATTGACTGTCAATCAGGTCGATTTATTCTTCAGGGTTTAAAGTAGGTACACCTTCTGCTGAAGCTACAGCAACCCACATAACTGCTGAAGAATTACCACTATTAGCCATTGTATGAGCAGGAGTATTTGCTGAGAGAACAAATGAATCACCCTCCTTAAAGGTTTTACTAATACCTGTCTTTTCCGCAAGAGTTAATTCACCACTTTCAATATGTCCAAGTAAAGGTACAGGATGAGAGTGCATTGGTATCGTTGCTCCATTTTCAACTTCTACTCTAATCAAACGCATTTCAGCTTTTCCTTTTGGATACTTAAAATTATCTCCATCAATGTTTTCTGAAGAGGTGAAGATCTCTTGTACATCAACAGGAGATTCTGCAGCTATAGAAATGCTTGGATTGATAAGCATTAATGCAAAAGCTAATGCGATGAATAAATTCTTGA
>QCCH01000022.1 GCA_003281315.1 Prochlorococcus sp. AG-347-K20
TCCCATCATTCTGGCAGCCACAGTATCAGGTAAATCATAAAAAATTGTTCTTACTGCCCAAGCATGCCTTAGATCATAAGGTTTTATTTTTAAAGAGTAACGCTTAAACTGATCTGTAATTTTTTTTCCAATATTTTGTAAGGTTGTAATTTTAAGGTCTCTATTGATATTTGGTAGAAGTTCTGGATTTTCACCAAGTTTTGATAATTCGAACTTTTCCACCCATTCAGGATGAAATGGCCAAACTTGATGTTCCCCAGTTTTAGTGGTAGGTAAAACTCTAATAATTTTGTCCCCAAAATTAGAAAGAGAACTTAAATCACAAAAAAATACTTCATGATTCCTCAATCCATATGTAGCCATCAAACCAAAAACAAATTTCCAAGACTTGTTTGGTATCTTCTCCCACAGTTCTTCTATTAACTCGTCTTTAGGGAGATCCCTAAATCCTGCTTTATTCAGACCATATCCTCTAGAATTTAATTTCCAATCTTCTGGTAATTTAATGTCCAAAAACTTAGCCAAAACACTTAAAGAAGTAGCACATTGTTTCCTACTTCTAGTACCTTCCTCATAACTTTCAAGTGTTTTTTGAAATATTTTTTCTAAAGCTTCATTCTCATAATCATGGTAAATATTTAGGATTCTTTTCATATATGGTTTGTAAGAACTTCTCCAAGTAGTTTTTCTTGTGCTGGTTCGAAAATCACTTTTATTTTCTTTAAAAAAAAATTCCTCAAATTGATTTAATCTATTTGGGAATTCAAAACCATCTTTTATTTCCTTTTTATAAGGTTTACCTATCCAATTAATCCAATCAAATTGATTCAATTCCAATTGCAAATTGATTAATTGTAATTTTTTTTTGGCCTCCTCTAATCCAGAAATATCAGCCTTTAAACCAAGAGATATTCTTTGAATTTTAAAATTATTTTTATCTTCTTTAGAGGGTAGTGAACCACGAATATTTAATTTCTCTCCCCTTTTCTCAATTTTAAGCTTGCTTCCTTGAGTAGCAAATTTATCATTGACATTATTAATTTCCTGAATTACGTTCATTTACTTATATAATTGACCTTATAATGACGTTTTAAATGTTGATTTTCAATCTTCATAAATTTTAAATGGATAAAATAGGCGTCTTACTAATGAATTTAGGAGGGCCTGAACGCATTACTGATGTTGGCCCATTCTTATACAATCTCTTTTCCGATCCAGAAATAATCAGGACTCCATTCCCTGTTTTTCAAAAGCCCCTGGCTTGGTTGATTAGTACGCTTAGGAGTACTACTTCTCAACAGGCCTACCTTTCTATAGGTGGAGGTTCACCTATCAGAAGGATAACTGAACAACAAGCAAGAGAATTACAATCTAAATTAAGAGACAAAGGATTTAATGCTACTACCTATATCGCTATGAGGTATTGGCATCCTTTTACTGAATCAGCAATTGCTGATATGAAAGCAGATGGCATAGATCAAGTTGTTGTAATACCCTTGTATCCACATTTTTCGATAAGTACTAGTGGTTCGAGCTTTAGGGAATTAAAAAAATTGCGAGATTCTGATGATGAATTTAAGAAGGTTCCAATGAGATGTGTAAGAAGTTGGTTCAGTCAATCAGGTTATTTAAAGTCTATGGTCGAATTAATTTCTGAACAAATTTCACTTTGTGAATCACCTTCAAAAGCCCATATATTTTTTACTGCTCATGGAGTCCCTAAGAGTTACGTAGAGGAAGCTGGAGACCCATATAAACAACAAATTGAAGATTGTTCTTTGTTAATTATAAATGAGCTGGAAAAATGTTTAGGGCATAGTAACCCTCATACACTTTCTTATCAAAGTAGAGTTGGTCCTGTTGAATGGTTAAAGCCTTATACAGAAGAAGTGTTAGTTGATCTTGGAAGATCAAATGTTAATGATCTGATTGTGGTCCCTATAAGTTTCGTTGGAGAGCATATCGAAACATTGCAAGAAATTGATATTGAATATAAAGAAATTGCTAAAAAGGCTGGTATTAAAAACTTTCGTAGAGTTAAGGCTTTAAATACTCATCCTACTTTTATTGAAGGCCTTTGTGATCTAGTGATTTCCTGTTTGGAAGGACCTCTTGTTAATATAGAGGAGGCTTCTCAGTTGCCTGAAAAAGTTAAACTTTATCCCCAAGAGAAGTGGCAATGGGGTTGGAATAATAGTTCAGAAGTTTGGAACGGAAGGGTCGCAATGATTATTTTTCTTGTACTTTTTATTGAACTTATTTCAGGCTCTGGACCTCTACATAAATTAGGAATTTTATAAAGAACAAGTGAAATTTATTTGAAAATTTTAAATTAATTGAAAGATCTTTTTGAATACATTTCTGACATTACATTTCTAAATGAGGCAAAAGTATTTAATTAAGTTTAATATTTATAGTAAATATTGAATTTCTTTAGTGACTCTTACTTCGAGATCCTTTTCAAAGGGTAGTTCAAAACATGAAAATCCAGTTTGGATAACTGGTGCAGATGCACTAATGGATTCTTTAAAAATTCATGGGGTAAAAGTTATATTTGGATATCCTGGAGGAGCCATACTTCCAATATATGATGCTGTTCATAAGGCAGAACAAGAAGGTTGGTTAAAGCATTATATGGTTAGGCATGAACAAGGTGGTTCACATGCGGCTGATGGATATGCAAGATCTACTGGTGAAGTAGGAGTATGTTTTGGGACCTCAGGCCCAGGGGCAACAAATTTGGTAACTGGAATTGCCACTGCTCAAATGGATTCAGTCCCTCTAGTTGTAGTTACAGGTCAAGTCCCAAGACCTGCTATAGGGACAGATGCTTTTCAAGAAACTGATATTTTCGGGATAACTCTTCCAATAGTAAAACATTCATGGGTAATAAGAGATCCTTCAGATATCGCGAAAGTAGTTTCTGAAGCTTTTTTTATAGCCTCATCTGGAAGACCTGGCCCTGTCTTAATTGATGTACCCAAAGATGTAGGTCAGGAGTTTTTTAATTACCAAAGAGTTTTGCCAGGTGAGATTATTCCTAAGGGATTTAAAAGGAATGGAGAAATTAATGATTGCGATATCAATAGAGCAATTAAATTAATAGAAGAGTCTGAAAGACCTCTTTTATATGTAGGAGGTGGGGCAATATCTTCAGGGGCTCATGATGAAATAAAAACTTTGGCTAAGAATTATCAAATACCAGTTACCACAACCTTAATGGGGAAGGGCGTTTTTGATGAAAAAGACAATTTATCAGTAGGGATGTTAGGAATGCATGGAACTGCTTACGCAAATTTCGCTGTTACAGAATGTGATCTTTTAATTGCTATTGGAGCTAGATTCGATGATAGGGTAACAGGAAAATTGGATACTTTTGCATCTAATGCAAAGGTAATTCACATAGATATTGACCCGGCAGAAGTTAATAAAAATAGACGTGTAGATGTTGCAATTGTTTCTGATGTTTTAAAAGCTGTTCACAAAATTAATGAACAATCTCTAAATAACAAATTTACTTGTCAGACGAAAAACTGGTTAGAAAAAATTGATTTTTGGAAAAATAAACACCCTTTATATGACCCACCCAAAGAAGGAGAAATTTATCCTCAGGAGGTTCTCTTAAAAGTGAGGGAACTTTCACCCGAAGCTTATGTAACTACAGATGTAGGACAACATCAGATGTGGGCTGCTCAATATCTTAGGAATTCTCCAAGGAAATGGATTAGTAGTGCAGGCTTAGGAACTATGGGTTTTGGATTGCCAGCAGCAATTGGAGTAAAAGCAGCCTTACCTAATTCAGATGTAATTTGTATTGCAGGAGATGCAAGTGTCTTAATGAATATTCAAGAATTAGGAACTTTATCTCAATATGGTCTAAAGGTGAAATTGATTATTATAAATAATCGCTGGCAAGGGATGGTAAGACAATGGCAGGAAAGTTTCTACGATGAAAGATATTCCTCATCTGATATGAGTTGTGGTGAACCTGATTTTGTAAAACTTGCTGAATCTTTTGGAGTTAAA
>QCCH01000023.1 GCA_003281315.1 Prochlorococcus sp. AG-347-K20
AATTAGAAAGTTATAGTCAACATATGATTTTTTTAGTTTAGGGCCTTTAATTACATTTGCCACATTATTCTGATCACCAAGACTGTCTAAAATACAATCTAATTTAATATTTTCCTCAAGAAGAATTGGGATATTTGAAGGAACAAAAATTGTTGGCAAGTTAGCTGCCAAGGAAGATTTCAATCCTGGATTGGAGTCTTCAAAAACAATTGAGTTGTTCTTGTTTATACCACTTAATTGGATTGCCTTCAAATATGGTAATGGATTTGGCTTCTTTAATTCAACGTCTTCGCTTGAAATAATGAACTCAAAAGGGTTGAAGCCATTAAAAAGATAATCAACAAGTAGATTTACTTGAATTCTCGAACTTGAAGTAACAATAAATTGTCTTACTTTTTTTCTATGTAATTCATTTATTAATCTAAAAACACCAGTTTTTAAACTGACACAATTTTTTTTTATAATTTCTAAATAATGAAACTGCTTTGTTTCATGAATTTTGAGAATTAAATCTTCTGAGAAATTATCATTATTAGATTTAGCGTAATAAGCAATCCTGTTTTTGCCCCCATTTATCTTCAGAAGATTTATATATGTATTAGTATCCCAATCCCAATCAATACCAAGGTCATTAAAAGCATTATTAAAAGCAGGTAAATGGGCCTCTAATTCAGTATTTGCGATGGTACCATCTAAATCCCAATAAACACCCTCCAGATAACTCACCAAAAAGAATTTCTTTTATTTACGGTAAAATACAAGAGCAATTATTGCTGGTCCTGCTAACGCAACTACAGCCAAAGGAATAAGTGTTGCCATGATTAATGAATATGTTTTGTGATACTATTTTTACAAATAAATGACGAAACTGTACTGATACGTTACAAGATTGAATTAAATTATGAAATCATGGACATGTATAGAAAATTGTGGAGCTTGTTGTAAATTCGACTTGAACGAAAGAAGCGATTTGGCTAACAAACTTAACAAAGAAGATATAGCTTTGATAAATTCGATGACGGCTAAAGACGGTTGGTGTAAAAACCTGGACAGAGAAAATAAAAAATGCTTAATTTATGAAACCAGACCACATTTTTGCCGGGTAAGTGAATTTTCAACTTCATTTAAAGGATATTTGAAATCTGGTGATAAATTTTTAATAGATTGCTGCAAACAACATATTTCATCAAATTATGGATACCAAAGTAAAGAGATGAAAACTTTTAGAATTGCTGTGTCAGGAAAATGAATAGTAAATTAGAAAAAAAAGAAAACAATCTAGAAAAAAGTTTTTTTTCAATATTTATAACGACTTTTACAACAATTTTTATTGCTGAACTAGGCGATAAAACTCAGATAGCCACATTAATGCTTTCTGCTGAATCGGGCAGGCCAATAGTTGTTTTTCTTGGAAGTTCTCTTGCATTAATAAGCTCTAGCATAGTAGGAGTTCTTATTGGTAAATGGGTATCAAAAAAAATATCTCCAAGCAAATTTGCTTTATCTACTGGTGCTTTAATGATATTGATAAGTATATTTTTAGCTTATGAAACATTCAAAAATTATTTATAAATGATTTTAAGTTTATTACTATCAACATTTCTAACCGTTTTCATAGCTGAATTAGGTGATAAAACTCAACTAGCTACTTTAACTATAAGTGGCACTTCAAATAAACCATTAGCAGTTTTTCTAGGATCTTCTTCAGCACTTGTTTTTGCAAGTTTACTAGGAGCTTTAACAGGTGGTTCTATTTCAAGTTTTTTACCCGAAGTAGTTCTTAAGTCAATAGCTTCCATTACATTTTTCATCATTGGTATAAGGCTTTTTATCAACTCTTTCACCATCGAACAAGAAGAAAAAGAAGAGAAAGAAAATAATTAGTTTTAAGCTTGGATAATAAGGTGTAATAATGAAGTGTATACCCTAAATTAATTTATAATTTCATTTAGATCATGTTCACATCATCTTCAATAATTGATAATCTTAATCAGTCGGAAGGGTTAGAATATAAAAAATTATGCAGATTATTAAAAATAACAAAGAAATCTGATAAGGATAAATTAGATATTGCTTTAACAGCTCTAGAAAAACTTGAAATAATTAATAAAAATGAAAACGATGAATATACTTGCATAAATGATAATGATCATCTTGTCGCCAAAATAAGATGTAGTAGCAAAGGCTATTGCTTTGCTGTAAGAGGAAAAGACAAAGAAGATATCTACATTAAAGAAAATCTACTTAACTATGCATGGAATGGAGATAAAGTTTTAGTAAGGATAATAAAAGAGGGATATAGAAGAAGATCACCTGAAGGAATAGTTGATTGTATTCTTGAAAGATCAAATCAAATACTTCTTTCTAAAGTAGAAATAATAAACAATGATGTATATGCAATCCCAATAGACGATAGGATCCTTTCTAAAATTAAACTTCCAAAAGAGAATAAAAAATACACCTTCAAACCAGACAATAAGAATATAGTAAAAGTTGAGATTGATAGATTTCCAATAGGTCAAGAAGAAGGACTAGGTCATGTGATACAAGAATTAAAACTTAACAATAATGAGGAATATGATACAGACTTTGTTTTATCTAAAAGCAATATAGTTAATTCATATAATTTAAATCATATTGAATCAAAAAAAATAGAACAAAGGGAGAGGATAGACCTTACAGATAAAAACTCTTATTTATTCAAAAGTTGGAATTCTAATAATTCTCCAATGCTCCCAATGATTCAAATAGATAAGGGGAAAAATAAAAGTACTAAATTATGGATACATACAAATAACCTTGCAGAAAGAATAGACCTAAATAGTAAAAAATCTTTAGAAATATTATTTATAGGGTTTGAATCATTACCGTTATTAAATGATTGGCAAAACTACCTTAGTGAAGCCATAAGAAATGATTCTGAATTTAAAGTTGGTGAAAAGAATGAAGCGATAAGCCTCTGTGTGCATTTAAATAGTGATAATGAAATAATTGATTGGTCATTCCATCTTACTTTAGTAAAATGCACTCTTAATGTTGGAAGTGATCATACTGAAGCTCTTCTATCTAGAAAAAGTAAATCAAGAATAACCTCTCGGGTATTAAAACCTATAAAGGAATATATCGACGATTTAGATAAAATACTTGAAATTTCATGTTCATTCAGACAAAAACATCTTTTGGAGGGTAAGGTTGAGATTCCTGCACCACTTAATAAAATTAAGTCACTTGAAGAATTTTTTATTCACAATCCAGCTGAATATTCAAAAGGATATTTTGAATCATTAAATAAAGAAGATTGCCAAACTTACCTTTCACCAATACTATATGAAGCTAATTTAATATGGTTCAAACATTCAAATCAATATGGCTTAAAAAGCGCCGGACATCTTTCAAATGGAATAGATTATGTTAATGCAAATGAAATCATCAAATATTCAGAATTTATTGATAATGATATAGAGCTTAATGAAGATGGCAATTTGACATTTAGTCAAGTAATTAAATTATGTGGCGATGATAATAAAAAAAGAATCTTACATAAACTTCTAATTAATGAATTTAAGGACAATGAAATAAGGTTGATATCTAAAGATCCTGATAATTATGAATCAGAAAAATTATTTATTTCTCCATGGACAATTCCTGGATTTGACTTTACTAATCTTATTAACCAGTACTGTATTTTTAATATGATAATAAATGGTAAAAAATCAAAGAAAAATAATATAGATGATATTAATATATCGGAAAGTAATTCATTAGACCTAGTAAATTGGGATATATTTAATTCATCAATTTCAAAAAATCTAGAAATATTATTTAACAAGTTTGTGATAGATAAACTTAATGAATTCAAGTACAAAGTTAACCAATATAAATCTAATATGATAAATATAAAAAAAGTAAGAAAAGCAGAAAAATTACTAGGTAATATTTATAGTGGGTTTATTTTATCAG
>QCCH01000024.1 GCA_003281315.1 Prochlorococcus sp. AG-347-K20
CTAATTAGTTAAATAGCTATCAGTTATGAATATTTTTGGTGTAGGTTTGCCTGAAGTTACTGTAATACTTATCTTAGCTCTTTTAATTTTTGGTCCAAAAAAGCTTCCAGAATTAGGGAAACAGCTTGGTAAAACTTTGAAAAGTCTTAAAAAAGCATCGAATGAATTTCAAAATGAAATCGACCAAGTTATGAACGAAGAAGATAAAGATGAATCTCCTAAATCTATAGAAAGCAATCAAACCAACGAAATTAATCAAGAAAAAATAGATTCAGAAAACAGCAAAAAATAATATCTTGGATAGGCCCATAACCCCCATAGACGAATTTGAAAGAGCATTAGATAAAGCAGCTCTTACTAAAGAAGAATATGAATTGATAGACTACATCCGCTATACAAGTGTTTTTACACAACCTAGTCTTATTAAAGATTTAAAAAGGCCATCAAAACCTCCTCTTTTGTCAGTTCTATGTCAAATTTGCAGAAAAATTGGTTCGGAGATGCCAGATCATTTCAAAAAAGTAATTGATTGGTCAATTGAAATAAGTGATCACAATACAAAATGGGATGCTCATTTAATTTGTGCAGAAGCATTAAATATAGACAAAATCCCATTAAGTCCTATTCATGGAACAACTTTATTTGATGTTCTTGTTGTACACAAAGAATTATTTCTTGGCTTTGATTGAATTAAATTAAATTAATCATCTAAAGGCACAGAATCAGTATCTATAACTTCCGCATCATCATACTTATTTATTTTATTTTCAATCCAGTTATTTATATAACTAACTAAAGGCAATGAACCTCTAAAAATAAAAATAGAGGTAGGCAAAGCGCTTAATAATCCGACTACAGGACTTTTAAAAAGTAATCTTCCTGCTTTTATGTTAAATAAAATAATAAGCGCTGAGGGGACTATAACTTTAACTACTGTTTTGAGCGCCTCAAGCCAACCAACACGATATATCCACCATATTAAAATTATGCCAACTATATATAGGAATAAGTAAGTCATAAAAATAGTATAATGATTATCTATTTATCTTGTTCTTACTAAGAAAAAGATTTTATAAATTTCTTTTACATCAATCAATCAAATTCTAGTAATGAGTTTTTCTGAAATAAGAAAATTTTTAATCAAGATGCAATCTGATGAAGACTTAAAAAAGCAGGTTACAACATCCTCTACAGCGGATGATGTAGCCCTAATTGGTCAACGCTTAGGTTATGACTTTTCCGGAGATGATCTCTTAAGATTTAATGGACAAAAAGTTGATAAAGTTACCGTAAGAAAGGTAGATCATCCAGGAGAATATCACTAAATTAAGACTTAACCCATATTGCAAGCCCTCCGCCCCTTCCTCGAGCACATAACCAATTATCTTTAGTGCTAATTCCTACAAGAGAGAAAAAAGGCATTTTTTTTTCTTCTGGTTTTTTTAATTCCTTATTAAATACTGTAAAACTACTAATACTAATTTTCAATTTTTCAAAATAAAAAGCCAATAAAGGTCTAAGCCCTTTTAATTCTGCACTGCCTATAAAAGTAATATTTAATAATCCGAAACTAATTGAATTTTTTATTTCATAATTTATTTGATCCTCTTTATTTTTACTTTTTAATTCGAGTCTTGCAGACAATACTTGGAGAATAGAACTGGGTATATTTTTGATTTCATCTGACTCCTTTCCCCATACATACTTAAACTTCCATATTCCTAACAATTCCTCATATAAAATTCCGCTACCATTTTTTTGAGAATTTTTTTCTAAAAGTTTTATCTCATTAATATCAGGAAATTGTTTCATAATAGATTTTAATCTAAGAATCAAATACTAAGATAACTCTATAAAAAATGTTCTTAGTAAAAAATATCTCCAAAAAGATTTCTTTATTTCAAAATATTTCCAAAAAAATAATTTTATGGCACACATAAGGAACAATATCTCGTTATTATGTTTACATAAAGTAACTGAATCAATGGATTTCATTTCTAAAAGTCAAGGATACATTCCTCTAAAAGCAGTCCCTTACATATTTTTCTTAGCTGTTGTACTAAGCATTACAACTTCAACTAATACATTTGTTTAAAACTAATTAGTTTTGAGAGAAGAGTAAAGTAAATATTTAATGGAAAAATACGATGTTGTAATAGTAGGTAGTGGAATAGGGGGACTGTGTTGCGGTTCCATTCTTGCTTTATCAGGCAAAAAAGTACTTATATGTGAAGCTCATAGCCAACCAGGAGGTGTTGCCCACAGTTTCAGAAGAAATGGTTACACTTTCGAATCAGGTCCTTCATTGTGGAGTGGAATAGGTAAATGGCCGACAACTAATCCCCTAGGGCAAATTCTTAAATTACTTGATGAAGAAGTTGAACTATTTCAATACAAAGGTTGGCAAGTAATTGTCCCAGAAGGCAATTTTAATCTTGATGTGGGGGAAGAACCTTTTAAACATACTATTAAAACTTTAAGAGGTGAGAAATCTGTTAAAGAATGGGAATCATTTATTTCCGGAATAAAACCTCTTAGCCAAATAATAAATGAAATACCTTTACTCTTATTTTCTCCCGAATCAATGAATTTCTTAGATTTAATAAATTTAACCTCAAAATTTTTACCTAATATCAATCAAATACCAAAAATTAATAAAGGCTTTGGGAATTTAGTAAATAATCATCTAGAGGATCCTTTTCTCAGGAATTGGGTTGATTTATTGAGCTTTTTGATAAGTGGCATGTCAATGCATGATACGAATACAGCTGCGATGGCCACTTTATTTAACGAATGGTTTGAACCAAATTCATACCTTGAATACCCCAAAGGAGGTAGTGAATCTATCGTAAAAGCTTTAATTAATGGATTTAAAAAAAATGGAGGAGAATTAATTCTTTCTTCGAGAGTAAAGACAATTAACTTCAATAAAAATTTAGCCACAGGTATAACTCTGAATAATGGTTCTAGTTATAGTTGTGAAACTGTTGTCACGAATACTGATGTTTGGAATTTAAAAAAGTTAATTCCAAATGAAATTTCAAAAAAATGGAATACAAAAGTTTTGAACCCTAGTAAATGTGATTCTTTCCTTCATATACATCTAGGTTTTGATGCTGATGGTCTTGAAAATTTGCCAATACATGCAATACATGTTGATGAGTGGGAAAAAGGTATAACCGCAGAAAGAAATATAGTCGTATTTTCAATCCCATCTGTTTTAGATAAAAATATGGCCCCTGAAGGAAAACATGTTCTTCATGGATATACTCCCGCAAATGAACCTTGGGAAATTTGGGAAAACCTAAATCCAAAGGAATTAGAATATAGAAATTTAAAAGAAGAAAGATGTTCAATATTCCTTAATGCAGTGCGAAAATTCATCCCTGATATAGATGAAAGGATTGATTTAAAGATGCTAGGAACCCCAATCACTCATAAAAAATTCACCAATACCTATTGCGGTAGTTACGGCCCTGCATTATCTGCAGCAAAAGGTCTTTTTCCAGGCTGCAAAACTCCAGTGAAAAATTTATTTACTTGCGGCGCAAGTACATTTCCAGGTATTGGAATTCCTGCTGTTTCAGCAAGTGGCGCTTACGCAGCTGAAAAAATTATTGGTAAAAAAGAGTTTAAAACTCTTCTTAAGAAAATAAATTTATGAATCAAGTTATTTTTTATAACTCTACAAATACTTAGTTAAGAAATAAGAATAAAGAAAGCAAAAACGTTCAATCA
>QCCH01000025.1 GCA_003281315.1 Prochlorococcus sp. AG-347-K20
TTGGAAAACCTTATATGGATCAGTTCCTAATGATCATGTAGTAGAAGCTTCGATGGATTGGTTTGAAAGGGATATATGGCCAAATCTTGATGGAACTGAAAATCTACCCTTTACGTGGAGTGCAGCCAATAAATTAATGTCAGAATTATGCCCATTCTGGATAAAGAAAAACCCATCCCTTGAAATTGTTTTATTAATGATTGGCGTTTTAGAAGACCCTTTTGCTACATCAGACCTGATAAATAGAATACCAACGCTTATGAGAAGGTTTATAAGTAGATTTAAGCGAAATAATAGATCAAATTCATTTGAAACTTTAGACTCAACAATGACAGTACATGGAGCACTTAAATTATTGAATTTATCAACATCCGCAGGATCCGCTCATACGTTCCGTAAAATTAGGGAGGCCTATAAATCAATAGCGTTAGAGACGCATCCAGATGCTGGAGGATCAACAGATCAAATGAGAAAATTAAATGAAGCGTATCAATTGCTAAAAAATCTATACAGAAATTAGTAAACTAATTCTCAAATAAGACTAATTTTAAGTCTATTTAATAGTCTCATATAAGATAGCCGCTAATTTGAAAATTTCTAATTTTTGTCAATTATTATTATTCAAATATATGGAAACAATAATTATGTATAAATGAAATCAAAATAGAATATAATTTTTGAATAACAATTTGTTGTATAGTACTTCTTATATGAGACTTATTATAAGTCTACTCTATAGTCTCAAAAAAGATATGTAAGATAATTTAATTTATAAATTTGGATGATTAATACCCAAGCTGTATATTACCTGTAAAAATAAAAAATTGAATAATAAATCAACAAATTATGTCCTTTCAATGTCCAAGAAATTAATAACGCTTAAAAAGTCTTGATATCAAAGGTTTTTATGGTTTCCCGTACTGCCTTAAAGACAGTACTACTTAGATTGAAGCTTTTCAATGGCAGTTTGTTTATCAATACTAGGGACATCACTTAATCCGTTAGCATCAAACCATGGAGCGCTAGCCCAATCAAATCCTTCACCAAAAGTATTATCTGGTGCAGTTATATACCAATGACATGAAGCATCTGGTATGTCAACAGCGCATTTTGACCAATCATCTGACCACTGAGGGACTTGTACCCACAGCACTGAAGATAGAAGTAGAGATAGCAAATTGATCATGATACTTATCATACAACATTAATTAGTTTTATAGTATTATTACGTGTCTTATACTAGAATTATATATAGACTAGTTTATAGTCTTATATGAGATTAACGATACAATTAATCTCTCAATTTAGTATTAAAACATTTTTCAATATTAGAAATGATATTTGAATGTATTGATGAAATATCCGAGTCCAATAATGTTTTATCTTTATCTCTATAAGATAATCTAAATGTATAACTTATATGATCATCTCCAAATTTAGCATCTTCAAAAACATCAATTAAATTTACATCCTCTAAGAGATTTTTTCCTGTTTTTCTTATCTGTGATGTTATTTCGCTAATTAAAAATTTCTTACTGAAAACAAAACTTATATCCCTTTCCATTTTCGGAACAATTGGGTATTGTTTATATATTGGAATCCATTTATTTTTTCTTGTACTAGCTCCCAATAGGTTAGAAACATTTATGTTAAATAAATATACTTTTTTTAATGACTTCTTTTCTAATATTAGTTTAGGATGTATTTCACCAAAATAACCTGCATCTTTCCCTTCAATAACTAATTTCGCTGTTCTTCCGGGATGAAGAAAATCAATTGAATCAATAGGTTTATCCTCAATTTTTATGTTCAAAGATAATAAAGCCTCCTTTAACTTTCCTCTGGCCTGGTAATAATTAAGATCGTTATCCTTACTCGAATTTATCCATTTTCCAAAATTTTTATTTCCATAAATCGCACCATTCAGAACTTCTTTTTGAATAAACTCAGTTTTCTTTTGAAAAACATTTCCAATTTCAAATATATAACAACTTGCTTGTCCAGCTTTTATATTACGGTTCACTATCTCCAAATGTTCTTTCCAGATATTATCTCTAAGACAGCTTGTTTCTAATAATAAGGGATTAGAAATCTTTATAAGTTTTTCATTATCTTCAGGAACAAGAGAGTAGCTTAGTACCTCGTTAAAACCATTTTCAATAAAACCATTTTTTACTTTTCTCAATGCTAACTGTTCTGATGACAATTTTCCAGGTTTAATTGGATTAGGAAGTTTTAAGTCGAATCTGTCATACCCTATTAATCTCGCAATTTCTTCAATTAAATCAATTTCTCTTATTAAATCATGTGATCTATTAGGAATTACTGCTACATCCCAGCCATATTCTTTTTTCTTTAAAGTACAACCTATGAGTTTTAATTTATCAACTATTTCATTATCAGATAAATTTCTTTTTTGAAATTGATCGTTAATTATTAATGGACCCAGAATTTTATGTATTCGATTTCTTCGAAGTTTAACAAATATATCCTCATTACTAATTAAATTGGAAGTATTGATGGTTGGTGAATTAATAGAAAAATATTCTTCTAAAAGATTAATTGCCCTCGTTACTGCACTTATTGTATTTTTTGATGAAATCCCTTTTTCATATCTGCTGCTAGATTCTGTTCTTATGCCAACAGCCTTTGAAGATTTTCTTATAGTAACTGGATTAAAAACTGCGCCTTCAAGGTAAATAGATGAGGTAGTATTAGTTACAGAAGTCTCTAAACCGCCTATCAGCCCAGCAATAGCTACTGGTTTATCACAACAAGTAATAACCGTGATATTGTCATTTAAGTCATATTCTTTACCATCTAAGCAAATAAGACTTTCGTTATCCTTACCTTTTCTTACAGAGAAATCTTCTGGAGAAACTTCCTTACCAATTAAGTTTGACAATTTATCTTTGTCAAACGCATGCAAAGGTTGACCTTGTTCTAAAAGAATATAATTTGTCAAATCAACTAGAAGGTTAATAGATTTTATACCTGATTTTTCTATACGGTCTTTAAGCCAATTTGGCGATAATTTCTCACCATTTACTCCATCAATGCAGCTTATTGTATAAATGCAATTAGATTCTATCGACTCTGGACAAAGTTTAATTCCCTTAAGTAAATGAATATTGTATTTATGGTTTAATTCTGGAAAATTTAAGGTGGATTCTAAAAGGGCAGAAATTTCACGGGCTATACCTATAACAGACATTCCGTCAGGTCTATTAGCTGTAATGGCTAAATCATATATAAAATCATTTAATTGGAGCAAGTCAGACCCTGGAGTGCCTAATTCATGTTTTAAGGCTAAATCCTCATCAATGATCTCTATCCCTTCGCTAGAGTCCTCTAAACCCAGTTCCTGCAGTGAACATATCATTCCTTCACTCATGACACCTCTAATTTCACTACTTTTAATAGTTAAATCAACAGCATTTAATTTCGCGCCGACAGTCGCAACATAAACATAAATATTTGGTTTAATATTGCGCGCACCACAGATAATTTGTAAATTCTTTGAATTACCAATATCGACTTGACAAATTGAAAGTTTGTCAGATCCTTTGTGTTTTAAAACAGATAATACCTTACCTAAAACAACACCATTTACATTTTTTGAACAATCTTCTAATGATTCAACCTCAAATCCACCAATAGACAATTTCTCAGAGAGATCTTCAGGAGTAGAAGTAATTTCAACTAAATTTTTCAACCAATTTTGAGA
>QCCH01000026.1 GCA_003281315.1 Prochlorococcus sp. AG-347-K20
GTTGTGATAGTTGAGCGCCAATTTCAACGATTTTAACGGGCCCACTTAATTGTTGAGCTGTTGAAGAGAAATTTGTTATTAATCCTTTATAACCTTGTATTGTTTTTACCAAAAGTGATGAAAACTCATTATTGGTGTATTTAAAAAGTTCAAATATGTTTTTTGTCTTTTTAGTTTCTTTTTTTATATTAGGTTGTAATTGGGCTCCTATTGTACCCTTCCCATCTATATTTTTTGGGACCAAAGTTAAATCTTTCAAAACCCCATCTCTATCAATTGTTATAGAAATTGGGTTCTCTGATGAATTTTGAATCTCTTTTACTAAAGAAGAAACTGCTTGATCGCCAACTCCTAAAGTACTGCTTTCAATTTTTAAGATTTTATCCCCTGCTTGTAATCCAGCAATAGAAGCAGCTTTTTCCGGCTGAGTAGCTAAAACTAAAATACCTGGCTCAGGATCAAACGGAATACCAATAGTTGTCACATTTAGGATTAAGATGGTATAGGCAAGAATTAAGTTAGCAAATACCCCAGCGGATATAACAATTACTCTTTGTATAACTGGCCTATTTTTTAAAAGATTTGGATCTTTTGGATCAATATTATTTATTTCTTCATCAGGGAAAGAAACAAATCCCCCTAAGGGAAAGGCTCTAAGTGAATAGGTTATATCTTTATATTTTTTCTGAATTATTGATGGTCCAAAACCAATTGAAAATCCATCAACATAGATACCTTGCAAAATTGCCGCAAGAAAATGTCCCATCTCATGAAAAAAAATGAGAAATCCCAGAACTGTTATTGAGGTTAAAACATTCATTTTTTTATATTAAGCAGTTTTTAAAAAATTTGATCCAAAATATGGAACCAGAGCATCTGGAATCTTAACGCTACCATCTTTTTGTTGGCCATTCTCAAGAATCGCTGCCATCGTTCTTCCAATAGCAAGACCACTGCCATTTAAGGTATGTATATAGGTATTTTTTTTATCAATTTTTGATCTTATTGATGATCTACGTGCTTGAAAGTCAAGGCAATTACTGCAACTTGAAATTTCTCTATAACATTTACTACTGGGAAGCCAAACTTCAAGATCAAAAGTTCTACTAGAAGAAAAGCCTAAGTCTCCAGTACAAATATCTACTAATCTGTAGGGTAAGTTGAGCTTTTTTAAAATGCTTTCTGCATCAGAAGTAATCTTTTTATGAGCTTCTAAAGATTTACTTGGATCAGAAAACCAATAAAGTTCAACCTTATTAAATTGATGAAGTCTTATTAAACCTTTAGTATCCCTCCCATAGCTTCCAGCTTCTCTCCTAAAACATGGACTATATGCAACATACTTAATAGGTAACTGCTTGGGATCAATAAGCTCGTTTCTATGAAAAGCAGTTAGTGGAACTTCAGCTGTTGGAGAAAGCCATAAATCGTCATTAGAACACTTAAAACTTTCATTTGAAAATTTAGGTAATTGTCCAGATCCTGTAAGACTCTCTGAATTTACTAAAGCTGGCGGCATTAACTCCAAGTAACCATTTTTAGTATGCATATCAAGCATAAAATTAATTAATGCCCTCTCTAATCTCGCACCATTGCCTATGAGAGTGATAAAGCGACTTTTTGATATTTTTGTTGATTTTACAGAGTCAAAAATATTAAGACTTTCTCCTATTTCCCAGTGTGATTTTATATTCTCTTTTATTAAAGGATCTCCCCAAGTTTTTATTTGTAAATTATCCCTTTCATCTTTCCCAATAGGCGCATCTTTGCTAGGAAAATTTGGCAAATTATAAATCTCCTCATCTACTTCGTTATCTAATATTTTTTGTTTCTCTTCGAGTTCAGAAATTTTAATTCTGTATTCGTTTCCCTTCTTTTTTAAAGAATTTAGTTCTGGAGAATCATTGTTTTTGGATTTACCGATTTCTTGACCAATTAATTTGCTTAACTTTTTGCTCTGAGATTGAAGACTGGATATTTCTATATCAATATCTTTTTTCTTAACAGTTAATTCGTGTATGTGGGATATATTATAAACTTTTCCTCTCAAGGATAAATTTTCTTCAACAGATGTTGGATTTTCTCTTATTAATTTTTGATCTAACACTCTTTTTTTTATACATTAATATAGTTAATCTCTATTCATTATTTGGGTTTTTTGATTAAAAATTAACTAAATTAATGATTCCTGACTTATGAGATATTTTAAAAATTAAATTTTATTCAAGATGCAGAGCGGGCCCGTCCTGTGGATGACCATTCTTTTAGGAAATCAATTTGCTCTTTAGCGGTTCTTGATAAAGGGACTAAATCAGAAACTGCCTTTATTAAATCTTTCTCCATAAGCTCTCGATTTTCAGAGAATGAAATATGCATCCCCTCTATTACTGCTTGTTCAAGTTCTGCACCTGAAAATCCATCTGTTCTATCGATGATAGTAGATAGAGGAAAACTGTAACTTGGTCTTCTTTTTTTTAGGTGTAAATCCAGAATACTTAATCTTTCTTCGGAATTTGGCAAATCAAGGAAAAATATCTCATCAAACCTACCTTTCCTTAATAATTCAGCAGGAAGCTTATCTATAGCATTAGCGGTAGCAATAACAAATACGGCGGATTCTTTTTCAGCCATCCAAGTTAGCAAACTTGCCAAAACCCTCTGACTTGTACCTCCATCGCTTCTAGCATCGCCACCAAAGCCCTTGTCAATTTCATCGATCCACAGGATACACGGAGACATGGCCTCAGCTCTTGAAATTGTTTCTCTAGTTCTTGCTTCGCTTGAACCAACGAGGCTAGAAAACAGTCTTCCAACATCTAACCTAAGTAGCGGCATCGACCAACTCTTAGAAATTGATTTTGCGGTAAGCGATTTCCCTGTTCCTTGTGCTCCGACGAGTAAGACGCCCTTGGGAATAGGTAATCCATAATCTCTAGCTTCTTTAGAAAAGGCCCTGTATCTTTGATTAAGCCAAACTTTTAAAACATTTAAACCACCAATATCATCTTGACTTGATTTAGTCTCGAAAAATTCTAAAA
>QCCH01000027.1 GCA_003281315.1 Prochlorococcus sp. AG-347-K20
TATTTTTTTCAGAGATACATTTGAAGAATTAATTTCTAAAGGATTGTCATTAATATAGAGATTATTCCCGGAAAAATTTTCTATATTAGAAATCTTAAGTGGACCATTTTCATTATCTATTGTTAAAAGGAAATTTTTTTTAGTCTCCGATCCTAATTCAATTAAAACTCCCCAAACTTGATTACCGATTTCGGGAATCTCCTTTAATTGTAATTGATAAAGGATATTATCTATTTCTAAAACAACATTTGATATTGCCCAATCTGCTTGATAAATAGTTAATCCTTTAAACCTGATTGGGTGATTAACTTTGGTGGTTTTTATTTCATTTAAATTTAAATCTTCAGAAGAAAAATTTAATTTTGAAATAAATTGTTTGGGTACACCATCACTTTCTCGTTCTATAGAAAAATCGACTAATTTTACATTGGCTTTTGAGTTTGTGCTCTCATTAACAAGATCCAAAGTTTCTCCAGGGAGTAAATATTGTTCTTTTGATTGACTTGTAAAACTTCCATATGCTGAACCTATAAGTAAGACTATTAATCCGATATGTACAACTAAAGGACCGATTTTTCCAATTAAACCCCTTCTTGCAGAAATATGACTTTTAAATTTGTATGTTTTCCATCCTCTTTTTTTTAGCAATATATCTACTTTTGATATATGTTCTCCATCTTGATTGATTATATGACTTGTAGTTAGTTGCAGTTTGCTAAATTTTTTTTCGCTCTTGTATTCAATCCATTTTAATGAAGCTTTTAATGAAGGGATTTGCCTCCTGAAACTACAAGCTGCCAGAGAAATGCAAAGAAGAATTAATGTAAATAAAAACCAAAAGCTTGTATATATATGATCCAATTGAAGTTTTAAGACTTTTTCTCCATCTAAAAATCCAAAAATGGGAGCTCTATCGAAATTATCAATATAAAATTTATTACTACTACCTTGAGGTATAAAAGTACCTATACCGCTTGTAACAGCTATGAAAATTATCAGTGATATGGCGAATCTTAAACTTGATATTTTTAATATTAGATTCTTAAAAATAATCATTTATATCCAATTTGATAATAAATTTAATAACCCTAGGGAAACTAAAAATATCCCACTTAAAGTAGGAATTATTTGACTAAATTTTCTAAGCGCTAAAAATTGTTTTAAGTTTTCTGCAGTAGCTCCTGCAACGATTAATGGGGTTACTTGCCCTATCCCAAAGAAAAATAAAAAAATAATAGATATTGATGGATTTTTAGCTTGCGATACCCAAGCCAGAAGAGTTGCTAAAACTGGAGTAATGCAAGGTGAAGAAGCTAGTCCGAAAGTAGTCCCTATGGCAAAAGGTGCTATAAATGTTGGTATTTTATCTTCAATTATTTTCATATCAGGTCCATTCGGGAACTGAAACTTTAGAATCCCTAGTAAATTTAAACCCATTATTATTGCTATCAAGGCAACGATCGAAGTGTAATAAGATGGGATTTGCCCATATATCCTACCTAAGAATCCACTGGCAGCTCCAAGCGCAACGAGTGAAAAAACGACTCCTCCTGAAAAACTAATAAGTTTAAATTTATTTTTCTCTGTTCCTCCTATATAAGCAATAGTGATTGGTAGTAATGATAATGAGCATGGGCCAAGACTCGTTAAAAGTCCTGCGCTGAAAACCAAAAATATAGTAAATGGGCCAGGATTATTAAGGCCATTCTGCATAAGCAGATTACCCTTTTGAGATAATTCTGAAATAACTAAATTAAATGATTCGATAGTTTGATTTAAATCTTATGAATTCTAACTAATTAAGATTCTTTCGTGTACTTATCATACCTATGAAGCCTGTAGATTCTAATGAACATCTCAATAACATACCTGCAATAAAAAATGATGCGATTAATGAATTCCCACCGTAACTAATAAAAGGTAGTGGTAAGCCGGTGGTAGGCATAGAGCCTGTTGCTACAGCAATATGCATTATTGATTGACCTATCAACAATACACCACATCCAATAGAAACTAATTTTGTATAGTTGTTCCTGCACTTTAGAGAAATTCTTAAAGTTATATAAGAGAAAATTGTTAGGAAACCTAGGAATAAAGTACAACCTAACAAACCAAATTCTTCAGCAAAAATGGCAAAAATAAAATCTGTGTACATAAAAGGTAGGTACTGTAATTTTTGTATAGACAAGCCAAAACCTTGACCGAATATACCGCCTGAACCTATAGCTAATAAACTTTGAACTAATTGAAATCCACTTTCCTGTTGATCTTCCCAAGGATTAATAAATGAAGTAACTCTAAGTTTTTGATATTCGTTATTGAGGATACTAATACATCCAGTAATAAATCCTAAAGAGGCAAATGAGAAGAGAGAACTTAGTTTTACGCCTCCACATAAACCCATCACCCAAAAAAGAATTCCAGTTAACGATGCAGTACTTAAATTAGGCTGCTTTAGAATTAATAAAATTAATAATCCAAAAGAAAATATTGAAATTAATTTTTTATCATTCTTAATCAGATTCCAATGAGCGAAAAGGTTAGAAGCTTCTAGAATTAGAACAGGCTTAATTAATTCAGATGGTTGTAGACGTAAATTTCCTAGTACTAGCCATCTTGAAGATCCGTTAACTGTAATTCCAGTAATATTGGTAAGGAATATTAGGAAGAAAAAAATATAAAAAATAATTCTTGAAAACTTTAAAAGATCTCTAATGTTTGTATTCAGAACAAAATAA
>QCCH01000028.1 GCA_003281315.1 Prochlorococcus sp. AG-347-K20
GATGGGATGACAATCACTCCTGGTGTTTACATTAGAGAAGGTGCAACTGACCAAACTGGTTTCGCTGTTAAGACTTCATTTAGTTTCTAATTAAATTAGTTTAGTTATTAATTAAAACTACACACTTAAAAAGACCTGCCATTAAGGTGGGTCTTTTTTTATAGAAAATCAGTGAAAGTGAAAAAGAATGTATCATTGATTAAAAAGTATTTATTCTTTTGAATGCAAATGAAAGAAAATTCATTAGAAATAAGTAAATACATTAACTTAGCGAGAGAAAACCATAAAGAAGGAAATATATATCAAGCAAATGAAATTTATAGGAAATTAATCGAAAAGAAGATCTATACATATGATTTACTCCTTGCATATGGATTATTTAATAAAGATATTAATAATCTAAAAATTGCAAAAAACTTATTTGTCTTATCAATTAGGAAATATCCATTAAAAATTAATTCATATATATTTTTAGCTGAAATTTTAAGGACTGAGAACAACTTTAGTGACGCTTTAAAGACATTACATGCAGCAAAAAAAATTGAAAAATCTAATTCTGAAATTGATTATAATTTATCAATTTTATATAAAACTTTTAAATCGTTTCGAGAAGCAATAATTTCTATTAACTCTGCCATAAAGGAAAAGCCTGAAAATCAAATTTATAAAATTTTAAAAGCCGATATACTTATTGAATCTTTTCAAAATGAAGAGGCGAAAGAAATATTGCTTAATTTTAAATTACCAAAAGATAGCTTCTTGTATTTTCAGAAAGAGATTTTAATCTCGAAGATGTTTATTAATCAAAAAAAATATACATTAGCTGAAGATTTGCTTTTAAAATTAAGAAATTTATTTAGTAAGGAAAGAGCTTTATATCTTAATCTAAGTGATCTTTATTTCAAAAAAAAAGAATTAGAAAAGGGTATTTTAATTTTGAAGGATGGTATTAATAATTTTCCAAAATTTATTCCATTGAGATTTAATTTAGCGGTTATGTACAGAAATTTAGGTTTAATAGAATTATCTATCAAAACGCATACAGAAATCTTAGAGGACGATCAATTTAATTCAAATAGTTATTATGAATTATCAACTATGTATGATTTTTCAAACCATAATGAAAAATTAAAAACTCTTTTAAATATTGAGGTAGCAAATCTCCCTCATAAGGAAAAAATATACTTCAGTTATTCAAAAGCTAATATCTATCATATGCTTAAAGATTATGAAAAAAGTGCATATTTTCTCAAAATTGCAAATGAAGAAAAACTAAAGATTCAACCTTCTGACATAAAAAGAAAATTGGATACTGGAGAATACTATAGAAATTTAAAAATAGAAAAGACTTTGAATAAGAATAAAACGACTGATATTAATCGATATCTATTTATTGTTGGGATGCCAAGGTGCGGAAGTACTTTACTTGAAAGTATTTTAAGTCTTAATAATGAAGTTAATGATCTTGGAGAGGTTTTCTTTTTAGAAGAATCTCTTCAGGAAACTGATGATTTGGTTAAAGTACAAGATTTTTATGCAAAAAAAGTCATACGAATAAACTCGGAAAAGAAAGTTTTTACAGATAAAAATTTATTCAACTTTTTATATTGTCCAGTTATTTATAATTATTTTCCAAATGCGAGAATTATTCATTGTACAAGAAATCCACTTGATAATATTCTTTCTATTTATAGAACTAATTTTTTAAATCAAAGTTTTTCAAGTTCACTGAAGGATGTTACTGATTTGTATTTGTATCATTCAAAACTTATGGATGAATACAAAAGCAGATTTGGATCAACTATATTTAGTTATGACCATGATATGGTGGTTCGAAATCCAAGAGAAACTATTAAAGAATTAATAAATTGGCTTGATTGGGAATGGAGTGATAAATATCTCTCCCCTCAAAAAAGTAATAGAAGTGTATTCACAGCAAGTAGTGCTCAAGTAAGAAAAAAAATTAACTCCAACTCTTCAGGTTATTGGAAAAAATATAAGAATTTATTAAAACCTGTTAGTGAGCTATTTCCAACGTACGATTAGAAAAATGGCTTAATGATTTTGCAATAAATTTATTTTGAACTAACATATAAGAATAAATTTAATTCTGTGTGAGGAATTTTTATGAAGTTATTCCAGCAATTGCTGGTAGCTCCAGCAGCTCTTGGTCTTTTAGCACCTCTATCTGTTAGTGCTTCCGAAGTTAATCTTGACGCTATTTCTAATTACTCTAATGATAATTTTGAGATAGACGAAAACTCATTTAAAAAACAATTTCAAGATAATGGCTTACTTTCAGGCGGAGAGGGTTTAGTTGATACTATTGAAACTTCCGAAACTATTGGAGGATTCTCTGAAACAACAACAGCATCTTTCAGCGCAGATTTCCTTGTTGGTGCTGCTGAC
>QCCH01000029.1 GCA_003281315.1 Prochlorococcus sp. AG-347-K20
ATGGACCGTAGTTGATAAATTAAGAATTGGTGCAATTTATGCCGTTATACTCGAAGCATTTAAATTAGGATCTTAAAAGCTACTCCTCTTCTTCTTCTTCCTCAATAGGATAAACAAATCCTTGAGCCTTCCCAGTTAAAACTGATTTACCTAGAGATATAGCTTTTTGAGCTGCTATTGCTGCTTTTCCTTTCCAAACAGCGTGCCTTTGGTTCCTTTTGCTCTTTGATTTTTTCTTCTTTGGTACAGCCATTCTGTTTCTTTATTTCCATATAATAATATAACCTTTAACTGGTTATCTCCAAAACTTTTGAGTATATTTTGTTTATATACGTCAATTTATTAAATAAGCATATATGCTTTATTAATCACTTATAAAGATTAGTGTTTAGATCAAAATTCTCATATTCAGATTCTAAATCAAGTTATTCGGATCTTCTAGAAGATATAGAGACGGGGAAAATAGAATCAATATTTTTCTATCCAAGGCAGAGAGAAATTGATGTTCTGTATAAAAATGGCGATAAATTTAAAATACCTATCCTTTACAACGATCAATTAATCCTAGAAAAGGCTACTGAAAATAAGGTAGATCTAACTATTAACAATAGTAGAAAAGAAGCCTCAGCTGCTAATTTATTTGCTTCAATAAGTCTTTTCCTGATTTTCATCTTAGCTATAGTCTTAATCTTGAGAAGTACCTCAAAATTGGCTTCCAGAGCTTTTGGTTTTACCAAAAATCAAGCTAAATTTGTAACTATTGATGATGTAGAAACGAGATTCGATGATGTAGCTGGCGTCCCTGAAGCCGCTGAGGAATTAAAAGAGGTAATAACATTTTTGAAAGAACCAAAGAAATTTGAAAATCTTGGAGCAAAAGTTCCTAAGGGAGTTCTTCTAATCGGCCCACCTGGAACAGGTAAAACATTATTAGCTAAAGCAATTGCTGGTGAATCAGGAGTGCCTTTTCTTTCAATATCGGCATCAGAGTTCGTAGAACTTTTTGTTGGCGTTGGAGCTAGCCGAGTTCGTGATCTATTCTCTAAAGCTAAGGAAAAATCTCCTTGTATAATTTTCATTGATGAAATTGATTCCATTGGTAGGCAAAGAGGGTCTGGGATCGGAGGTGGAAATGATGAAAGAGAACAAACCCTTAATCAGCTTCTAACTGAATTAGATGGTTTTGCTGATAATTCTGGGATTATTGTTTTAGCAGCAACAAATAGACCAGATATTTTGGATGCAGCATTATTAAGACCAGGTAGATTTGATAGAAAAATTGAAGTAATGCTTCCAGATTTAGATGGAAGAAAAAAAATACTTTCAGTTCACTCACTTTCCAAACCACTTTCAAGCGAAGTTGACTTAGGATATTGGGCTTCTAGAACAGTTGGATTTTCGGGGGCAGATCTTGCAAACTTGATGAACGAGAGTGCTATTCACTGCGCAAGAGATGAATCTAAATTAATCAGTGATTTTCATATAGAAAATGCTCTTGATAAAATTACCATTGGCCTGAGAAGCTCATTAATAACTTCTCCTAATATGAAAAAAATTATTGCTTATAACGAAGTAGGTAGAGCAATTGTATCTGCTGTAAGAAATGGAATTGAATCAGTTGAAAAGATTACGATTTTACCTAGATCTGGATCTATAGGAGGATATACAAAAATATGCCCTGACGAAGATGTAATTTCTAGTGGATTGATTTCAAAAAAATTATTATTTTCAAAAATTGAAATTGCTTTAGCTGGAAGAGCAGCAGAAACGATAGTTTTTGGTGAAGGTGAAATTACACAATGTTCCATGAATGATATCTCTTATGCGACTAATATCGTAAAGGAAATGGTTACAAAATATGGATTTTCAATTATTGGTCCAATTTCAATGGATTCTGACAATAATGAAATGTATTTAGGAGATGGATTATTTAGAAGAAAGCCTCTCATAGCAGAAAATACCAGTTCTAGAATAGATAATGAAATCATAAATATTTCTAAAATTTCATTAAATAATTCAATAAAAATATTGAAAAAAAATAGAGTTTTACTAGATAAATTAGTTGATATACTTTTAAATCAAGAAACTATAGATAAAAAAGTTTTTAAATTAACAACTTCTAAATTGTTGAAAGTTTGATTTAATTGCTTTAAATTAAAAAAAATATTTTCTTGATAATTAAAAACAATACAACGAAGTTATTAGTTACACTTTCATTTTTACTTATTCTTCCATTTGTACAAAAACAATGGTTAAATTTGTATTCACTAAATATTAATGATATTTCCTTTTATTCAATCCTTTACTATTTGAGCGGAGCAATATGTCCATTATTGGTGTATATATACTCTTTAAAAAACTATACATACTATAATTTCGCTAAG
>QCCH01000030.1 GCA_003281315.1 Prochlorococcus sp. AG-347-K20
TACTATAGTACGTATATACTATTAGTTATTTATTGTGAGCTCAGCAACTCCTGAGTTTCTTTTCGTTAGGCCTGGTGATTATGTCGCAATTAAAAAAGAAAATTGCGAAGATACTAAGGAAAAGAATGAAAATTATTGGGTCGGTCAAGTTATCGACTGTATTGGAGGAGCTAGAAATCCAAATTCATGGACCTTGTTTCAGGTTGCCAATATTGACAATGGAGAGATCACTATAATCAACGCCGATATTGTAGAAAAAATTTTGAAACCTTCTGGAAGTTAATCTTAATCAAACAAACTTCTTTCAGTATTAAAGAAACAAAAGGGGAAATGAACGTTTTAAAGGAAATCATCCCAGTTCCAAGCAGGCAAGTCCATATACTTGATTCATAGGGCAGGGAGGTTGAATACCTTTATACATTCTGTAAGTTTTTGATATTTCCTCAAATCCCAAACTTGATAAAAGATAATTTGCATAAGGGTTCAGATTAGAGCAATCTAATAAGATTTGAGCATCTAAATCACCAACTAACTCCCTTATTAATAATTCAGCAAGTGGTGGAGTATCCGCTAAAAGTGGGCCAATTCTCCAGCCTTGCTCATTATCCTCCAATACACAAGGTCTTATCCTGCCAAATCCATGGCACATCCCATTATTATCGACAATTGCACTGACATTACCATGAGAATTTTTCAACCAGTCATTTAGAAAATGTGGTCTGGGACTAGGTTCTCTTTGATCATCATAAATTAAGACTGCTTCAGAAGAAATTTTATTACCCGGTACAACTTTAAAAGAATGAAATTGATCTTTATAGAAATTTCTCAATGGCAAATCTTGAGAACCCTTTAATTTCCATCGATTTGTAATGGAAGATTTTCTAAACCCCCACTTTGCGTAATCATTTAATCTATCTGGGGCAGCCTCAAGACCAATACAATCAACATTTTTCAAATATTCGAGGGCATGTTTCCATAATCTCACTCCAAATCCATTATTCCGGAATTCTTTTTTAACGATAAATAAACCTATAAAACTATAAGAGGAATTATATTTTATACATGCAATAGAGCCTATAGGATTATTGTCTAGACAAGCTACCCATACCCCTTGTTTATCTGTATTTCTATAAATTGATAAATCATCCATTCCAGGAGAAAATCCTTCTAACCTTGCCCAGTTTGTGACTTCTGGTATTTCATTTATAGATATCAATCTAATTGAAAAATTTTCCCTCATAGAAATATACTAACTAAGAAAAATTTGAATTTTTAATAGCAATATTAATAAATTTGATTATTTCTCATAAATCATTCGCTTTGATTGAACTGCCTAAAAACCTTAGTTATTTACAATTTATCCTCTGATATATTTAATACTATTCAAAGGTAAAAAATGAAAATTTCTGATAAATTTCATTTAGAAGACATCTATAAATTAAAAAATACAGTTCTCACTGGTAAAACTGAAGATATAAAATGGCGAATCCATCATATCAATATAGTTTCTAAACTTTTGGATGAAAATAAAAAAGAGATAATTAATTCACTTTTTGTTGATCTCGGCAAATCTGAAATTGAAGGACTTTCAGAAATACTTTTAGTGAAAGAAGAAATTTCACTTATAAAAAAGAAACTCAATTCTTGGATGCGACCAAAAAAGATTGATACACCTTTTTATCTTTTTCCATCATCCTCCAAAGTTATTTATGAACCTCTTGGGTGTGTCTTAATTCTTGGTCCTTATAATTATCCATTGCTTTATATTTTAAAGCCATTGGTAAATATTTTCTCAGCAGGAAATACTGCAGTTATAAAACCATCAGAGAAATGTCCTGCGACCTCAAAACTTATTAAAAAGCTTACTTCCAAATATTTCCGTAAAGATGTCCTAATGACAGTAGAGGGTGATAATAAACAATCCATAAAATTAATTGAACAAAATTTTGACCACATTTTTTTTACAGGAAGTACTGAAACTGGAAAATCTATAATGAAATTAGCTTCAAAAAACTTAACTCCCTTAACTCTTGAGTTAAGCGGAACAAATCCTGTAATTGTTTTCAAGAATGCAAATTTAGAAGTGGCTGCAAAAAGAATTGTTTGGGGTAAATTTTTTAATTCTGGTCAATCCTGCATGGCTCCGAATCATATCTTTGTAGATAAAGAAATTGAAAATATTTTTATAGAAAAATTAAAAAAATACATAGTAAGTTTTTACGGAAGTAATCCAATTATTTCCGAAAACCTATCAAAATTGGAGAAAAAACAATTTACATCAACTGTAGAAATTCTCAAACAATATGAAAAAGAAAAAAGAATTTTATTTGGG